>NZ_CP183215.1:2500-1202500 GCF_048537565.1 Maribacter sp. X9 | reverse complement strand
CCCAATGTACGAAAAGGGCAATTGCATTGGCCAACGAATACGGTATGGGTCTGGTCGCCTTACGAAACACCAATCATTGGATGCGGGGTGGCACCTATGGTTGGCAAGCTGCCGAAAAAGGTTGCATCTCCATCATGTTCACGAACACGATGCCGAATATGCCAGCGTGGGGTGGTCGAGACAATCGCATCGGTAACAATCCTTTGGTGATCGGCATACCTCGAAAAGAGGGTCATGTGGTTTTGGACATGGCACTTAGCCAATTTTCTTTTGGAAAGATGGAAAGTCTGCAATTAAAAAATGAACAGCTCCCTTTTCATGGGGGCTGGGACCAAGAAAATAAATTAAGTAAAAATCCTGAACTGATCCGGAAATCTGGCCGTGCCCTGCCCGTAGGGTATTGGAAGGGTTCTGCCCTATCAATTGTCTTGGACATGTTGGCAACACTTTTATCCGCAGGAAATTCTACCTATAAAATCGGACTTAAGCATAGCGAAACTTCATTATCACAGGTATTTCTTTGTATCGACCCCAGTATTTATGAAGATGGCGAATTACAGGAAAGACTACTTGAGGAAATAATTCAGTACACCCATGACGTGGAGCCTATGAACGAAGGAGGTCGAACGTTCTATCCTGGGGAACGTACTTTGACTACCCGTGCAAAAAACCTAAAAGAGGGCATTACCGTCAATGCAAAAATTTGGGACCAGGTACTTGGCCTGGCCAATAAATAGCGACCGTTAATCGATTAAATTTCAGTACTTTTAAAGGGAAAACATTTTAAACCATTATGAAAAAACTGTCACTCTTATTCGTATTGCTTTTCATTATTTCTTCCTGCAAAGAAAGTCCCGAAGAAAAAATAGCTGAAGAACCCCTCATTGTAACCGAAACAGCAAAAGCCAGAATTGATTCCGTGCTTCAAAGTTTTGTGGATGCCAATAATATCGCCGGCGTTTCGGCCCTGATTTTTGAGCAAGGAAAGGAAGTTTACTATAATGCTTTCGGTTTTGCGGATAAAGAGGCACAAAAACCAATGACTCGAAATACGATTGTTCAAATTTATTCGATGACGAAACCGATTACCGGCACTGCCTTAATGACGTTGTATGAAGAAGGAAAATTTAAGCTGGATGATCCTATTTCGATGTACATTCCAGAATTTTCAAATATGACCGTTTATACGGGGGTCGACAAAAATGGAAAAGTACTAACAGAGCCTTTGGATAGGCCTGTCACCATTAGAGATGTAACCCGTCATACAGCGGGATTTCCCAACAGGGCCGATATTCCTGGTCTTAGCGAAATGCTCGAAGAGGCCGATGCCATGAACCGAGAAAACACCTTGACACAAATGGCGGAAAAAATGGCCAACGTACCGCTATGGTTTCAGCCCGGCACCCAATGGGAGTATGGGCCCAGCGTAGATGTGCAAGCGCTTTTGGTTGAGCGTATTTCCGGTGTACCTTACAGCGATTATGTAAGATCCCATGTGCTTGATCCACTGAAAATGGAAGAAACCCGCTATTATATTCCCGAGGAAGACCGCGATCGTTTTGCGAAACTATATATTCGAACCGGCGAGGGTGAACTTGTTCAGGATTCCATCACCTACAGTAATTACACAGAGCATTGGCCATTGACTCGTGGAGGATCTGGATTGACCTCAACGTTAGACAATTACATGCGTTTTGCGCAAATGCTAGTGCATGAAGGTAGTTTGGACTCCGTACAAATTTTAAAACCCGAGACCGTTAAATTAATGGCGACCAACCAATTGGCCGATAGTATCACCGAGCGTTCTTGGCTGCCTACCAAAGGACAAGTAGGTTTTGGAATCGACTTTGCTGTACGAGTTGCACCACCCAAAACTCCAGAAGAAAATAATGGAACGGTTGGGGAATTCTATTGGGACGGTGCCGCCAGTACCTTGTTCTGGGTTGATCCCGTAAATGAATTGACCGCGGTTATGTTCGTGCAACTATTTCCATACGATCAAATTGGACTACATAAACAGTTTAGGGATGCCGTCTATGGGCCTTACCCATTTGAATGAACGAACAGCTTTTACGTGTTGAATGTTCTCAAGAAAGTTGAGCAATCGATTATCAAATGACCGTAGGTATTCAAGCCAATTTCCTTATCTTTCACCCTCTAAAATGTAAGGTATGAAGTTTGAAGATTCTGTGAAATTGGCTTTTGTAAAAATGATTTATGATGTCATCAAAGTAGATGGAAAGATACATCCTAGTGAACTGGAAGTATTGGATAAGCTGAAGAAAAGTATTGGCTTTGACGAAGCTTTCTTAAATCAGGCAAAAGAATTAGAATACGACGATGCCATTGTTACCCTCTATAACATGCCGCATGAGCAAAAAAAGGCACTCGCCGAAATATTAGATGAAGTGGCCATGTCAGATGGCACCGTTCACAAAAAAGAGATGACATTGATTATTGATACTTTCATCAATATTGGTATCGGTGAAGAATCCGAATAAAAAGATGGAATTTACGAAAGAGGAAAAATTGGCCATGGTCAAAATGGTAGACTATGTTATTCTGGCCGATAGTAAAGTTGCTTCAGAAGAAATGAATCTCCTCACCCAATTGATGGATCGCTTTAGTTTTGATGCATTGTTTATTGGACAGGCTAGAAATTTAAAAAAGATAGAAGCATTAGAAATTCTAGCGACAATGAGTTTTGAAAAAAAGAAACTCTTAGCCAACCTCTTAGAAGAAGTTGCGCTTTCAGATGGATTAGTTCATGAAAAGGAAGTGTTCTTGATCATGGAAGCGTTGGACTATATGGGCCTTAGCCGAGAACTATAAGAAGTTTATTATCCACTAGCTTCTATGTGCCTCATAAGAGTGCCAAGGGAAACAAAAAAGGCACCGATTAGAATAAAGTACGGACCCTTTTTAATTCAAAGTTAACAACCGCCACTTCCATAGGCCAAAAGAAAGTTATTACTTTACAGTAGCAAACCTTAATTGTTACGATAATTATTTTTTTATGAAGTCATTTCTTATTGTATACATCTTCCTAATTACTATTGTTTTACAAGCCCAAGGTTCCATTTCGGGTAATTTTGCACCGCCAAAAGATTTTAAATGGTTGATTGCTTATGAACTAACACCGGGTGGCGAAAGGTATGTTGCAGATACCACAATAAAAGACGGTTCTTTTGCCATACAAATGCCGGTTACCGCCCAAGCGGGAATGTATCGCTTGGTGTATGCCGTTCCACAAGACGAATTTTATATCGATATTATTTACGATAAAAAAGAGCATGTTAAATTTAATTTCAACATACAGGAAGGATTGACCATTACTAATTCTGAAGAGAATAAATGGTTCCACGAGTATTTTACAAAAATAGATGCCGCCCAAGAGAAATTGATGGAATTTTATGAAAACGATGGAAGCGCGGGAAAACAATATACATCCCTAATTCAAGAATTAAAGGATATTCAGAAGCACTACGAAGAAGACCATGTGAACAGCATCGCACATCAATTCATAAAATCCAACAGAAGCTATCTACCAAAAGACTATCAAACTTTGGAAGAATTTTTGAACCATAAAAAACAACATCATTTTGACAATGTTGATCTAAACAATCCCATACTTCAAGGCTCGAATTTTCTAACGGATAAAATTTCAAATTACGTATTCTCGGCATTACCAACCGGTATTAAGACCAAAGAGCAATTAGCCTTGGAGGTGAATAAAAACATAAAAACAGTTTCCGAAAAACTAAAGACTACCCCTGCGGGTTTTCAAATGAGAACATTCTACCAATTATGGAAAATAGCCGGAGTAAACACCATGCCCAGTGTGGAAGATTATATTTTCGACAACCATTTAAAGAAATTGGCACTTGCGAATGGAAACCAAAAACTGGTCAATGATATTGAATCTGCGGCCCGACTACGAATTGGAGCAAAATCACCTGAAATTGTTTGGGAAAGCAATGGAAAAAAACATTCGCTTTCAAGTATGGAGAATGCTGATTGCTACCTGATTATATTTTGGAGCAGTACCTGCTCGCATTGCTTAAAAGAAGTACCTGCGCTGCACAAGGAGCTTAAAAACTTTAAAAACGTCAAAGTACTGGCAATTGGCCTTGAGGATGAAAAACAGAATTGGGAAAAAGTATCTGCTACATTACCGAATTTCACGCATGGAATATCACTTAAAAAATGGAATAGTGAGTACGTACCTATCTTTAACATTCATAAGACACCGACCTATTTTATCTTGGATAGTGAAAAGCGTTTTATTGCAAAACCCGATAGTGATAAAGAGGTGGTCGAATTCTTGGAAAATTAAAGGGATTTTAAATCCTTAATCGTTTTAAAGGCCATATCTACTTGCTCGTCATTTACCAAAATGGTGAATTCGTTTGTTGTAGAAATTACTTCATAAAGTACGATTCCTTCCCAAGCCAGACGCTGAAATATAAAATAGTAAATCCCGGGTACAGAAACATTTTCAGCCGGTAATTTCACCGTAATCGATGAAAGATCCTCTGCCTTTTGGGTGCATTTTTCTTCCTTGAACAATTTTTCAACCGTCTTGTCCATTACATTGCTGATAACAATGTTTATCTCGTTCACACCACGACTTGAGGTATAGAACACATCTTGGTTATTATTGATTTCCTCTAATAATTTAGCTTGATGCACCAATATTTTATCAGAAGCCAAAAACGTATAATCGGTCAAAGAAGAACGTACCGTGATTTCCCCTATGTTCTTTAGAACCTTTAAAATCTTGTGGGTGGCCCTGAATTCTAAATCGTCTGACAATCTCTTTAGGGCCATAACGATAGCCCCATTACGGATATCCTTTCCTAATTCGTGTTCAATCTCTGGTTTTACTATTCTCGATAAAGAAGTGAGGTTGATGATTCCTTGTGCCAGAGCACTTTGCAAAAATGGTTTTTTCTTAATGTATTCTTCTACGACTGATGATATTGTTTTCATTACACTTATTGGTTATTGCACAAATATAACAACTTGTTACAAATAAAACAAAATGTTTTCATATAAATCTACTGCATTAGTAGATTACTCAGAAGTGATAGAAGGCCGCCTCAAGATGCTCCAACTCAAATCGAGTTTTATTTTTAAGTATGGTAATAATATCAAAACGCACCTCAACATCCATCTCATTATCGGTAACATAATGATCGGCGGCCATGACCAAAAGTTTAATCTTCTTAGGAGTTACGGTTTCTGCAATGGGCTCTATATAATCAGAACTTCTGGATCTTACTTCCACAATAGCCAACGTAGGGCCCTTTTGAGCTATAACATCGATTTCAGCCTGTAGATATCGGTAATTTCTATACTTGATACTGTATCCGTTTTTTATTAAATGGTCTACTGCCAATTGCTCACCTTCTTTCCCAAATTCATTATGTTTTCCCATAATACTATTTTCTCAATACGCAGTTCGTCGAAAATAAAGGCCTTTCAGCGTTTTTATAAAATTTAATCTCGTTATTTGGAAATTAAAGAATCGAAAATAGCTGGTTTAGAATACTATACCAAATTTCGAAACGTTTTGAATAGAAACCCCAACTCTTAGAACGTAATACAAATGCCTATTTTAAGATTATGGAATATTTCATTAATTGTAATACTTCTAGTCTTGCACCGTACACAAATCCGTTAGACCAATTACGGGCATCGCACTTATATAGAAGATTAGGGTTTAGTGCCTCGGTCAGTACTATTAAACAAGCAATCGGCCAAAATGTAGGCACCCTGGTAGACAGTTTGGTTGACCAAGCTATTAACATGCGCCCTATTGCAGCACCAACATGGGCCAATTGGACCAACGCCAATTATCCAGAAGACGACGACGCCAGAAGACAACTACAGAATCAGCAAAAGTCAGAGTTCCAACTTTCGTATGCGAATTCTTTATTGAACAACAACCTCAGGGATCGGTTAAGTTTCTTTTGGAGCAATCACTTTGTAACGGAATTGGATGTCTACAATTGCAACGCTTATTTATATGAATACATTGATTGTCTACAGCGTAATTCACTCGGTAATTTCAAAACCTTCGTCAGTGAAATAGGTTTGACCAATGCCATGTTGTATTATTTAGATGGGGTATTCAACAACGGTAACAATCCCAACGAAAACTATGGTAGGGAACTCTACGAGCTTTTCACTTTGGGCGAAGGCAACGGTTATACGGAAGAAGATATAATCGAAACCGCTAGAGCCTTAAGCGGTTATGTAGAACGAGGAGAAGTAGGTTGTAGCCCGGTAACTTTTGATGCAAGTAAGCATGATGCCGGTTCCAAAACCATTTTAGGACAAACAGGCACTTGGGGGTACGACGATGTTATCGATATCCTTTTTGCCCAAAGACCTACTGAAATTGCCGAATTTATCTGCAGAAAACTTTATGAATTCTTCGTGCATCCAGATTCAAAAGATGAAGCAAATAATGCCCAAACCGTTATCGATGGTTTGGCGGCGACCTTTGTATCCAATAACTTTGAAATAGCCCCAGTCTTAAGGCAACTCTTTAAGAGTCAGCATTTCTTTGACGAGGAAGCCATTGGTGTAATCATTAAAAGTCCAGTAGACTTTTACTTTAACACCTTAAAGGAAACTGGTTTTAACTATACCGATAACAACGTCGCCGAAATGGTCAATTATGCGGGAATGTTAAGTCAGGAAATATTCGATCCTATTGACGTTGCCGGGTGGCAACGCAACAGAACTTGGATCAATACCAATTTTATGATAGGGCGTTGGCTTTCCATTGAAAGTATTTTGGAAAACTTTTATACGGCCGATAATGAACAATTTCGAACTTTGGGGCTAGATATTACCGGCAATGTAGGCTTAACAAGCTCCAACCCCGATGTGGTGGCGCGGTTGATAGTTAATTTCATGCTCCCCAAAGGACTTTTAGACGAAACCGAATACGAAAAGGCTTTCGCAATTTTTCGAAGTGATGTCGAGGATGTCTATTATGAAGGTGGAAATCAGGAATCTTGGACCTTGGCAACATGGCCACAAGCTCCTTTTCAGGTTTACCTATTACTTCAATATTTGGCCAGACAACCCGAATTTCAACTAAAATAACCCCTACTGCTATGTGTAATTCACACCACTCTCCCCATAAAGGCCTTCAGCACGAAGGTCACGACGAAGAACATAAACTATGGAGCCGTCGCTCCTTTTTACAGGCCTTGGGTATTGCCGGTTCTGGTTCTATGATGCTCGGACAGAATATTTTGACCGCTTCTGCCCCTTCCCCGTTAGCGGCTGGAATCGCAGCAGCGGAAACAGATAACATTTTAATCTTGATACGCCTTTCAGGAGGTAACGATGGTTTAAGTACGGTTATTCCTATCGAACAATATGACAGCTATGCCAAAGCGCGTCCGAACATTTATATACCAGAAAGTAAAGTTTTAAAATTGACCGATGAATTCGGGGTACCCTCTTATATGAACGCCTTGGCTCCCATGTGGCAAGAAGGTCAATTTAAAGCGGTTCATGGTGTGGGCTACGAAGGTCAAAGCCTATCCCATTTTACGGGATCCGACATTTTTGCTAATACCGATTTGACCACGACAGGATTCACTGGCTTGAATACCGGCTGGATGGGCAGACATTTTGAGAATATTTATCCAGATTACCTGATTAATCCTCCCGCAGCACCGGCTGCCATACAAATTGGTCAATTCGGCAGTTTGGTTTTTCAAGGTGAGGAAACTAATTATGCCTTTGTAACTTCAAATGTGGATCAGCTGCAAGAAATCGCAGAATCAGGGGTAGTATATGGTTTGGATGATTCGCTTTTTAACAGTTGTATGTATGGTGATCAACTCAAGTTTTTACGAGGCGTTGCCAACACCACCTATGAATATTCTGGCATTATCCATGATGCGTATGAACGAGGGTCAAATCAAGTTGAATACCAAGATAATGGCTTTGCCAAACAATTGGCATTATTGGCCCGTTTGATCAAAGGTAATCTGGGCACTAAAGTCTATATGATTTCGATGGGTGGCTTTGACACCCATGGTAACCAACCTCAGGCCCATGCCCGATTAATGACAAACCTTTCCGTGGCCATCAACAATTTTTATGAGGACATTGCCTTTACACAACAGGACGATAAAGTATTAAGCATGACTTTTTCCGAGTTCGGACGCCGTATTTTCGAAAATGGATCTAATGGAACGGATCACGGTAAAGCTGCCCCCACCCTTTTCTTTGGCTCAGGACTTAATGGGAGTGCCTTTGTAGGGGACCATCCTACTTTGGACGACCCAGATGGTCGTGGAAATTTGGAGTACACCATGGATTTTAGAGATCTGTACGCTACCGTTCTCGCGGAATGGTTGTGCGTGGATATCCCTTTGGTAGAACAGCACCTTCTTGATCACCCATATGCACCGGTTGATCTTGGGTTCAATTGTAGTGGAATAGATTTTCCTGATATTGCCTATAGTGATGGTGACGTTACACCACCTGTTCCACCTGGAGAAGAATCCGAAACACCTTTCGATCCAGATTTATTGAATGCGGTCGTTCATAAGCCGTTTTATCCAACGGATGGCACTCCACATATCTACCTTGAAATGCCCTTTTCTGCACATGTAGATATTCAACTTTATAATATACTGGGACAGAACGTCGGCACCGTTTTTAACGAAATGATGTTCGAAGGATCTACTGAAATAAATATACGAGAGCGCATGCCCCAGCAACTATCTACCGGAAAGTACATTTATCGAATCAGTGTACAGAATCAAAAGATGAGTAAATCGGTAATGGTCGCATAAACCGTTTCCCCACTATGTACTTAACCTTCGGTGCTATAGTTTAGCAGACCGAAGGTTTTTGTTTTTTAACCTACTTCGCTATTCCCTCAGCATAAAATCTTTATTTTTGCAGCTTAATTTTAGTTTGATGTCCGATATAAAAACACCAGCAAGATATACCATTACCGCAGCGCTACCTTACACGAATGGTCCCATACATATTGGCCATTTAGCGGGTGTTTACGTTCCTGCGGATATTTACGCACGTTACCTACGCTTAACGGGAAAGGATGTAGCCTTTGTCTGTGGCAGCGACGAACATGGAGTTGCCATTTCAATGAAAGCAAAAAAGGAAGGGGTAACCCCTAAGGACATCATTGATAAATACCACAGCATTATCAAACAATCCTTTTTGGATTTTGGCATTACCTTCGATAATTACTCTAGGACCTCGGCCCAAATTCATCATGAAACGGCATCGGAATTTTTTCTGAACCTGTATGAAAAGGAAGATTTTATTGAGGAAACCACGGCACAATTGTACGATGAGGAAGCCAAGCAGTTTTTGGCGGACCGTTTTGTGATGGGTACCTGCCCCAAATGCGGCCACGAAGAGGCTTACGGGGATCAATGTGAAAATTGCGGATCAAGTTTGAACGCGACCGATTTGATTAACCCAAAATCGACCATTACCGGCACGGTTCCCACCACCAAGGAAACCAAGCACTGGTTTTTACCTTTGGATCGCTATGAGGAATTTCTTAGGGAATGGATTTTAAAAGGCCACAAAGACGATTGGAAACCGAACGTTTACGGACAGTGTAAATCCTGGATCGACGGTGGTCTTGAACCGCGTGCGGTGACCCGTGATCTCGATTGGGGCATACCTGTACCCGTAAAAGGTGCAGAAGGTAAGGTTCTCTATGTGTGGTTCGATGCCCCTATCGGATATATTTCATCCACTAAAGAGTGGGCGGCACGTGAAGGTAAGGATTGGGAACCCTATTGGAAAGCCAAGGATACCAAGTTGGTCCACTTTATCGGCAAGGACAATATAGTGTTTCACTGTATTATTTTCCCTTCCATGTTGAAGGCGGAAGGAAGCTATATCCTACCCGATAACGTTCCCGCCAATGAATTCTTAAATCTGGAGGGCAATAAATTGTCCACCTCTAAAAACTGGGCGGTGTGGTTACATGAATACATGCTCGATTTTCCAGACCTGCAGGATTCCCTACGCTATACTTTAACGGCCAATGCCCCGGAAACCAAGGATAATGATTTTACCTGGAAAGATTTTCAAGCGAGGAATAATAACGAGCTGGTCGCCATTTTAGGGAACTTCATCAACCGGGTGGTCGTCTTGACCCAAAAATATTACGAGGGTAAGGTGCCTGCAGTAGGAAACCTAATGGATGTCGATCAAGAAACACTTGACCAACTTCAAAAATTCCCGAACATCATATCCAGCTCCATCGAGCGCTACCGTTTCCGGGAAGCGGGTCAGGAATTAATGAACTTGGCGCGTTTGGGCAATAAGTATTTGGCCGATGCCGAACCTTGGAAAGTGGTCAAGACAGATGAGGAACGGGTAAAAACAATCATGCACGTTGCCTTACAGATTGCTGCCGGTCTAGCGGTACTGAGTGAGCCCTTTTTACCTTTTACGGCCACTAAATTGAAAACCATCCTTAACCTTGGTTCGAGTGATACGCTGCAAGCGGATGCTATTGGAAATCATTGGAATGCGGTGGCCACACAAAAAACGCTACTCCCGTCAGGACATCAAATCAATCCGGCCGAACTATTGTTCAGAAAGGTGGAAGATGAAGAAATTCAAGCGCAACTCGATCGACTCCAAGCCACCAAAAAAGCGAATGCTTCGACTTCGCCCAATACCGACACTAACGAACATAAAAAACTGATGCCACAAAAAGATACGATTACCTTCGATGATTTTTCCAAACTTGATATGCGTGTAGGTACGATTATTGAAGCGGAAAAAATGGCCAAGGCCAAAAAACTATTGGTCTTAAAAGTAGATACCGGTTTGGATGTACGCACCATAGTTTCTGGAATCGCCGAAAGCTTTACCCCGGAAGAAATCATAGGTAAAAAAGTAACGGTCCTTGTGAATTTAGCGCCACGGGCACTTCGAGGGGTGGACAGTGAAGGCATGATTTTGATGACTGAAAATACCGAGGGTAAATTGGTATTCGTTAATCCTGATGAAGATGGAGTTGGAAATGGATTGACGATTAATTAGAATTCGTTCCCATTTCGTAATTCTAAAATCACGCTGGCTTTTCCATCACTATCGAGAACCTACTTAAAACTTAATTTATAATTGAGGCTTACTCCTTATGCATCTAGTTTCCTACATCCTAAAACACACCCAACTCCCAGAAAAGGGAATTCAAAATACCATAGAACTTCTTGAACAGGACTGTACCATTCCCTTTATTTCCAGATACCGTAAAGAGCGTACGGGGAATTTAGATGAAGTACAGGTAGGTGCCATCGTTCAATTCAAGGAACAATTTGAAGCCCTTGAAAAGCGTAAGAAAGCGATACTCAAAGCGGTGGAGGAACAGGATGCCATGACGCCCGAACTCCGACAAAAACTGGAGGGTGCTGCAGACCTAACGCAATTGGAGGACCTATATCTTCCCTTTAAAAAGAGTAAGAAAACCAAGGCAGAAGTGGCTCGTAAACAAGGCTTGGAACCTTTGGCCAAAATCATTATGGCGCAAAGGTCAGATGACCTTGGGTTTATCGCCTCGAAATATCTCTCGGATGAAATTCGGAACGAAGATGAGGCCTTAGAAGGAGCCCGAAACATCATTGCGGAATGGATCAATGAACGAACGGATATCCGAAACCAGATCAGGACACAATTGGGACGCTTTGCCATCCTATCCACTAAAGTGATCTCTGCCCAAAAAGAAGAAGAAAAAGCACAGAAGTACCGTGATTATTTTGACTGGAGCGAACCCTTAGCTAAATGTCCCTCACACCGACTCTTGGCCATTCTTAGGGCCGAGTCTGAGAAATACATACGGGTCAAGATCGAATTGGACGAGGAACGGCTATTGGACCGCATAGAGAACAGGATCATCAACTCCAACAACGAATGTGCCGACCAAATTAAATTAGCTATTGCAGATGCCTATAAACGATTATTGTTCCCATCACTTTCCAATGAACTTTTAAAAGCGGCCAAGGAAAAAGCGGACGAGGAAGCCATCAAGGTATTTTCAAACAACTTAAGGCAACTCCTTTTAGGTGCACCCTTAGGTGAAAAACGAATTCTGGCCATCGATCCAGGATTTAGGACCGGGTGTAAGGTGGTCTGTTTGGATGCGCACGGAAATCTGTTGCACAATGAAACCATATATCCGCATGCCCCCCAGAATGACGTGAGCGGTGCCCTAAAAAAATTAAGTTCCCTAGCCAATGCCTACAAAATTGAAGCGATCGCCATAGGGAATGGTACGGCCTCCCGAGAAACGGAAAGCATCGTAAAAAAAGTGATTTTCAAGAATCCCGTCGAGGTTTTTGTAGTGAGTGAGGCGGGAGCCTCCATTTATTCGGCCTCCAAAATTGCCCGCGATGAATTCCCCAATTATGATGTAACGGTACGTGGTGCGGTTTCCATCGGCAGACGTTTGGCGGATCCCTTGGCAGAACTGGTAAAAATAGACCCTAAATCAATCGGGGTGGGACAATACCAACATGATGTGGACCAGACCAAATTAAAATCTTCCTTGGATATGGTGGTGGAAAGCTGTGTGAATTCCGTAGGGGTCAATATCAATACCGCAAGTGTTCCCTTATTGAGTTATGTATCGGGTATTGGACCCAAACTGGCCGAGAATATTGTTTCCCTCAGAAAAGAGAAAGGTGCCTTCAAAAGCCGAAAAGAAATTATGGAAGTTCCCCGTCTAGGTGAAAAGGCCTTTGAGCAGGGTGCCGCCTTTCTACGCATTAAAGATGCCGAAAATCCATTGGATGATTCAGCCGTTCACCCAGAAAGTTATGCCATCGTAGCGCAAATGGCGAAAGACAAACATACCGAAATACCCGCTCTAATTGGTAACAAGAGCTTATTGAGGGAAATAGAATTAAAAAAATATTGCACGAACACGGTAGGGCTACCCACCTTAGAGGATATTCGTTCAGAACTGGAAAAACCAGGGTTGGACCGCCGTGAAAAAGCGAAGGTCTTCACCTTTGACCAAAATATCAAATCGATAACTGATTTGCGGGAGGGGCAGCTATTACCGGGTATTGTCAACAATATCACCAATTTTGGTTGTTTTGTAGATATAGGTATCAAAGAAAGTGGATTGATCCATGTGTCCAACCTTTCGGACAGTTTTGTAAAGGATGTCAACCAGCATGTGCATCTACACCAGCAGCTTATCGTTAAAGTGTTACAGGTAGATGTTGCCCGAAAAAGAATTCAATTGAAATTGCATACATAAACTTAGCTCCTTAGGTTTTAAAAATGTTCCTTAGAATAAAATAATATTCTTACTTTTAAGTATATACAAGCAATTACAACTATCCCCGAAAGTTGATTTCTTAATCCATTTGTATTAAAATTAAATACAGAAAAAATGAGTCAACAATTACTTTCTGAACTAGAGAATCTCGCAGCTAAATTTCCAGATACCGATGAGAACAAATCGCTCCTCCAAAGTTTAAAATTAAAGATTCTAGAGAAAGGCCCAGATTTGGATATGCTCTCGAACTATTTATCAGAAGGGTATTCAAAATGTGAACTTATTTGTGATTCCGATGGAATACCCATAGACTATAGGTTCATCACAGTTAACCAAAAATTCAAGGAACATAGCGGCTTAGAAAACCAAGATATTATAGGAAAAACCATTTTAGAAATATTTCCTGATATAGAAAAATCTTGGATCGATTTTTACGGGGAAGTAGCGATGACCCAAAAATCGAATTCAATCTCCCATTACAATCACAATACTAAAAAACACTATTTAGCGAGTGCTTTTTCCCATAAAAAAGGTGAATTTATAGCGATTTTTCAAGATATCACCAAAGATGTGCAACTAAAAGAGGAGAGGAGAAAAAAAGTGGCTTCCCTTAAATTCAATGCCGATATTTTGGACAATATGGGATGTTGTTTCGCTCATGGAGAGATTATTTATGATGTCAGTGAAAGACCTTATGATATGAGAATTTTACAAGCCAACACGGCCTTTCACATACAGATAGGGGTAGACAGTGATAGCGTTATCGGTCGTAACTTACATGAATTTTTTCCTGACCTAAAACAATATTGGTTAGATAATATCGTAGAAGTAGCCACCTTACAAGTCCCAAAAACTTTTGTGAGTTATAGTGAGCTTTATGGTAAGTATTATGATGTAAATGCCTATTCACCACAAAAAGGACAGGTCATCATTATATTCAAGGATATCACAAAATTAGAAGAGCAAAAAATAAAATTGAGAGAAAGTGAATCTATTAAATCTAAAATTATAGAAAATATGCTCGATGGTTTTATTCTTTCTGAAATCATCTGTAATGAAAATAATGACCCTATCGATTATAGAGTTTTATCCGTCAACCCCGCTTTTGAAAAGCAAACGGGTATCAAAGCGAAAGAAATCGTTGGCAAAACAATGTTGGAGTTTTTTCCGGATGTAGAAGAAGCCTGGATAAAAATGGTAGGACAAGTTGGTCTTACCCAGCAACCTACTAGCACGACACAATATAATCATAATACAAAAAAACATTACGAAATAAACGCATATAGTCCCATGCGGGGACAGGTAGTTAAAATTTTCAGGGATATTACCTCGAAAGAAAATAAGCGAGAGCAATTAGAAAAAGCCTATAAAAAAGCCGAGGAAAACGAACGATTAAAATCTGCTTTTTTAGCCAATATGTCGCATGAAATACGCACCCCGATGAACGGTATTTTAGGTTGTACCGCATTACTGGAAAACGAGGGTTTAGAGATTGAAGAACGCCAGAAATGTTTAGATTACATAAAATCTTCTGGCAATAGGTTGATGCGTTTAATATCAGATATCGTAGATCTATCAAAAATTGATGCCTTTGAACAAGAATTAAGGATTTCTGACCATAACCTTAATAATATTATGGATACCATTCTGTATCAATTCAAAGTATCACATAAAAATCCAGAGGTTCAGTTCACCTTAAAAAAAGAATTCCCAAATACTAATTTCACCATAAGAACAGATGATGTTAGACTTACACAGATCATAACCAATCTATTGGAAAATGCATTTAAATTCACGAACCAAGGGTATGTTGAATTTGGCTATCGTTTAGTCAATGGCCAACTGCTTTTTCATGTCCGGGATACTGGCATTGGCATTAGACCAAAAGACCAGAAATTGATTTTCAGAAGATTTGGTCAAGTAATCGATGCGGACACCAAAATGAATCAAGGCACCGGCCTAGGCACCTCTATTGCAAAAGGGCTTGTGATGCTTTTTGGAGGTAAAATATGGCTAGAATCAGAGTTTGGAAAGGGAAGCACGTTCCATTTTAGCATTCCCTATCTAGCAGCAAATTAAGACAAAGAAATGAATACCAAATGTAAGATACTTATTGCGGAAGATGAAGAAATCAATTTTTTCTTACTTAAGTTATGGATCCAAGATAGCTATTGTATAATTCATGCCAAAAATGGTGAAGAAGCAATTAAACTCCTAAATGAAAATCCAAATATAAACTTAGTTATCATGGATATTCGTATGCCATATATGAATGGTATCGAAGCAACTAAAACAATCAGGGAAACAAATGCTACAATCCCTATTATTGCCCACACCGCCTATGCCATGAACGACGAACACACCTCTATTATGGAAGCCGGATTCAACGATATCCTAATAAAGCCGTCGAATAAAGATTCGATCATTCAAATGCTTAAAAAGTATCTCATAGATTAATTTTTTAGCTTTAAGTGTTTTTTAAAAACTCAAGTTGCTCAAAATAGCCTTTCATTCCATCTATAAACACCCATTACCAGAAGGTCATCGTTTTCCGATGCTGAAATACGAACTATTACCTCAGCAATTAATTCACGAAGGCACATGTACGAGAGCTAATTTCTTTGAACCGATAATACCCAATGACAAATACATTGTAGCTGTTCATGATCCAGAATATTACTATGATTTATTGAATATGAAACTGTCGGCCAAAGCCGCACGGAAAATTGGCTTTCCGCTTTCTGAAGATTTGGTAGAACGTGAACGTATTATTGCCGATGGCACTATGAAAGCCTGCGAATATGCGCTAGAATATGGAATTGCCATGAACATTGCAGGAGGAACCCACCATGCCTATAGCGATCATGGTGAGGCATTCTGCATGCTGAACGACCAAGCCATTGCCGCACGCTATCTTCAAACAAAAGGTCTGGCCAAGAAAATACTGGTTCTAGATTTAGATGTACACCAAGGAAATGGAACCGCAGAAATTTTCCGGAACGATTCGTCCGTTTTTACCTTCTCCATGCACGGTGCGTCTAACTATCCTTTCAAAAAAGAAAAATCTGATTTGGATATTCCGTTAGAAAAAGGAACAGGAGATCAATCCTATTTATCCATTTTAAAAGAACACTTACCTACATTATTGGATCGTGTACAACCAGATTTCATCTTTTATCTTTGTGGTGTAGATATCCTTGAAAGCGATAAACTCGGAACTTTAAGGCTAAGCCTTGAAGGCTGCAAAAAGCGTGACCTATACGTTTTATCAACCTGCCAGCACTTAAAAATACCCGTACAATGTAGTATGGGCGGTGGTTACTCACCCGACATCAAAACTATTGTTGAAGCACATGCCAATACGTTTCGGCTGGCCCAATCCCTATATTTTTAATCACATTCATAACTTTTAAGATTCAAAATTGTACGGTAACAACTATAATTAATGTCAATAGAAGTTTAATTTTACGTTATGAAAAAAAAACTTCTTCTTTTGCTGCTTATTCAGTTTTCAAGCGGTTATGGCCAAGTAATTCAAAAAGATACTGCAGATACGCGATGGGACATGTTTACGTACGATTTAGGAAACATGTTCAAAGGAGTAGGCTATTCTTATGCCCGACCATTTCATTGGGAAGGAAAACAATGGGCCCAATTTGGTGCGGTAGTAGGTGGCACAGGATTGATTTATTTGTCAGATGACAATACCTCTAGATTTATACGCAACAACAGAGAAAGTGTTCCCAAATGGATCCGCGATTATGGAACATTCTACGGTAGTCCAGAAAATAATTATATAGCCACCTCTGGAGTCTACCTTGCCGGATTGATCACCAAAAATAAAAAACTGCGCCGCACCGGAGTTTTGTTAATTTCATCGGCTACTTCTGCGGGGCTATTGCAACAGGTGTTAAAATCGTTCGTAGGTAGGGCGAGACCGGTAGCTAACTTAGGCAAGGACACCTTTGACCCCTTTAATTCCAGTAGAAATTTCCATTCCTTCCCATCAGGTCATTCTCTGCTAGCCTTTACCAATGCCTACGCCATTGCCAAACAATTTAAAAATCCGTGGGTTAAAGCAGGCATTTACACCGTGGGTGCAATACCGGGAATATCTAGGGTTTGGGACGGTCAACATTGGTTAAGCGATATGATCTTTGCCTTCGCCATCAGTGTTGCTACGGTAGAATCCATTGACCATTATCTCGACCGTAAATATGATGAGAAATACAATGACCAACAAAAAAAGGTAAGTTGGAACCTCAATTTTGGTCCCCGTCAAATGGGCGTTACCATCAATTTCTAAAGAATCTATAAAAAACCATCTTTATTTCTTTTTCGTACTTAATTTAACTATTGAAGTTTCATCAAACTTTCAGTACATTAGTAGGGTACCTGAAAACCAAACCAATGAAAGCACTTGTCAATTTTTACCTAGCTCTGTTCGCCGTTATTTCCTTCGCCCAAACACCCTCTCAACAAAAATCTTCTCCGTTACAAAGTGCAGCACCCGAAGCAGTTGGAATGTCACCCGAAAGGTTGGCGAAAATAGATGTCATGTTGAAGGAAGAAGTGAGCCAAGGCCACATTCCGGGAGCCGTGGCATTGATTGCCCGTAAAGGAAAAATTGTGTTCTATAATGCGTATGGCAAGGATAATGGAGAAACTTCAAGACCGTTACAAAAAGATGCTGTTTTTAGGATTGCCTCGCAAACCAAAGCCATTACCGCCACTGCCGTGATGATGCTTTGGGAAGAAGGTAAGTTTCAGTTAGATGATAAAATTTCGAAGTACATACCTGAATTCGGGGAAGCACAAATCTTGGATACCTTTAATGAAGCCGATTCTACCTACACGACCAAACCTGCTGAAAACCAAATTACGATCCGCGATTTATTGACCCATACGTCGGGTATAGGATATGGGATGATCGATGGCGATGATCGATTTCGAAAAATCTATGCAAAAGCGGGAATTATAGACGCCTTTACTTCTGAAAAAGTACTATTATCGGACAACATTAAAAAACTCGCTAAACTTCCGTTACACCACGAGCCAGGGGAAAACTGGACGTATAGTGAAGGATTAGATGTTTTGGGCTATTTAATCGAGCTTATTTCCGAGCAGCCATTTGACGAATTTTTAAAAACACGAATCTTTGAACCTTTAGAAATGAACGACACCTGGTTCTACCTTCCAAAAGAAAAGCAATCTCGTTTAGTCGCCGTACAAGTAAACGATAGCGGTAAATGGAAGCGTTTTACTACCCCCATTTTTGACATCGATTATCCCAAAAAAGGAGCGATGTCCTATTTTGCAGGGGGTGCCGGATTATCAAGCACTGCTTTAGATTACGCTACATTTCTCCAAATGTATTTGAACGGCGGTGAATGGAACGGAACACGGCTTTTGAGCCGAACTACCGTAAACATTATTTTAAGTAATCAAATCGGGGATATCTGGAAAGGCGGAAAAAGTTACGGACTGGCGTTTGAGTTGATCAACGCAAAGGGTGAGGTCGAAGGCGGCCAAGGCAGTGACGGCACCTTTGATTGGGGTGGCTACTTCAATACCCAATATTTTGCGGACCCTAATGAAGGTGTCATCGGTATTATCATGAAACAGACCCAAGGCCCGGTGGTCAATGACAATCAGTGGAAATTTCGACAGATGGTTTTTGCTGCGATTAACGATTGATCATTTAAAAGTGATGAACAACTATTCATCGCTAAAAAATGTTCTGACAACACTTTTGCCTTAAATAATAGTATTTTTCCTACATTTTACAACAAAATAATTCTATAATTCATTCATTTTTAGTTAATTAGTCTTTTTAAGCAAAGACGGCTATGGTTTTTAAAAGGACCTTTATTCTACTATTAATAGGATTAGGTATCGAGCTAAATGCTGTGGGCCAGGTAAAAATAGGCGATGAAGTAAGTACGATACATCCGTTTTCCCTATTGGAACTTGAAAGTACCACTAAGGCATTGATTATCTCAAGATTATCCAATTCCCAAATGTTGGCCATGACTCCTTTAGAAGGAGCCTTGGTCTTTAACACGGATACAAAATGCTTACACATGTACAATGGTTTAAATTGGCAGAGCCTATGTAGCAAAACTTCAACTTCTTTGTCAATTGTTGATAATGCCGATGGTTCCTTTACGCTTAACGCTTCTGATGGCACATCTTATACTTCCCCAAATTTAATTGGACCGAAGGGTGATCAAGGTGAGCCAGGTCCGCAAGGTGAAATAGGTCCTCCAGGCGATACAAACCTAAATGCAACCGCTGCAATAGGACTTGAACAAATAATTGTAATTGCCAATAGTGGGCAAACCCAATTCACTACACCTTTTCCCATTAGTGATATTAAAAAAATTGAAGTCTTTAGAAATGGGGTGGGAGTTGATTTCACTGCGGTAGATTCTAACACTATAGAACTGGAAATTGAAGCCACCTGTCATCAAGATGACAGAGTACGAATCATACAAATCCTATAATTTGAAATGATACAAACACCTTAAATATTTAAAACCCAAAAATCATGAAAACAAAAAATCCACTTAGTTTAAAAACCGTTGCCTTAAGTATATTCATGCTTACGGCAATTGCCGTAAGTGCTCAACAAACAACTGGCGACATAACAAAACAAACCAATATTAACCCCGGTACCACCACCACAGGAGGAGCCGTAAGGGTAATTGACAACAAGGGGACTATCAAGTACCTGCAATCACAAAATGGTATTACCATGTTATCTAATACCACTTCAGATGTCACCACCACCACTTGGCAATTAGGAGGCACATTGACCGATTCTACATTTATAGATGTAAACGGAAAACTCTTCGGTCTTAATGGTATCGAATTAATTACATCTGAAACCGCCTCTACAGATGCCACCACCGCATCTGATGCGGGTACAGGAACCGGTTACACCATATTGGTAAGGGATGAAGAAACGGGTGCCACCAAAAAGTTATTGGCAGCTGACCTGAATATTGTAAAAAGCGGACAAGAATCTTTTACCGCCACAGCCAACCAAACAGCCTATACACTTAATGGCTCGCCGACTTTACCAAATTTTAGCCAAGTCTGGGTATACAGAAACGGGGCTAAATTAGTGGCTAATATTGATTATACGATTTTGTCATCAACGGTAACCTTAGTGGCAAACGACTATTCGATTTACGCCGGAGACATTGTAGAAGTTCAATATGTAAAATAACCAGTTCACTTTTTAAACTGGTTCAATTCACCTAATCCTTGTAAAACCTACCGCTTCCTGATGCGTTTCAATTTTAAACAATTATTTTTTGTTATGGCAATGATGATGCACGCTATCATCATTGCGCAAAAAGTGGAAGCCATAAATAAAAAAGGAACGATAGTACGTATACATAATAATCAGGTAACCACTTCGTCAACGCCACCTGTTGATCCTGTTGAAAATGATGTTTGGTTCGACAATTCCGACAGTGATAATACGAGACCCAAAATTTGGAACGGTACGACTTGGGGCAACCTTTCCTATACGGGTTCTACAGGTTCTGTTTTTTATACGGGGGCGGACAATCTTCCTAATCAGGACAACGATAATTTATTTTGGGATGAGAATAATAAAAGATTGGGCGTAGGAACTAATTCGCCAGATGTGAGATTAGATGTAAATGGTACAACAAAAATAAGAAACCTACCTGCGGGTGCTGCTTCAGATCAATTAGTGGTAGCCGATACCAATGGTAATTTGAAAAAATTACCAATTTCCAACTTGGAGACCAAAACAACTATAACACAAAACAACACTACAGGTATAATTACCCATACCAGTGAAGACGGCACATTACAAACTGTAAAAGTCGTAAGTACGAATGCAAATAACAGCATTGCCGCAGGTTCTGATGGAGGTGCTTATTTATACAATCCTATAAAAGCCTTTGGAAAGTATAACGCTTTCAATAGTACTTATTATGGGCAGGGAATAGCAAGTGTATCTAAACTTAATGACGGAAAATATAGGGTTACGATGACAAATTCAAGGGCAGATGCCAATTATACGGTGCAACTTACGGTAATGGAAAGTAGTACCGCCGAAATAGATATTTATGTGGCCAGCCAAACTCCCACAACCTTTGATGTCCATATTAGAAGTAATGTAATCATTTTACAAAGTTTCGTAGACAGGTCCTTCCATTTTACAGTTTTAGAATAACTAAAAATGATACTATCTAAACGAAATATTGCTATACTTTTTTTCATTTGTATAAGTACACCAACATTAAGCGGACAGTTACTTAGAAATTTTGGAGCTATTGAAATTCACACATCGGGAGAATTGGGCCTATTCTCAAATGTACTGAATGAAGGTTCTTTCACCAGTAAGAATGGATTAGTTGGGTTCTATGGCGATAGTAATCTTGACGTCACCGGTCTTAATGGTCTTGACCTGTTCGATTTAGAAATAGCAAGCAATAGTAATGTCTTTATTAACGTTCCTATCACTATTAGTAACCATATAAATTTTATTTTCGGAAATCTAGAAACAGATAAATTTCAACATTTAAGTTACTTGGAATTCAGAGAAGATTCATTTTTTACAGGTGCCACAAATTTTTCTAAGGTAAACGGCACTGTAAAATGTAGAATCAAGGACAGTTTTACGTTTCCTGTTGGTGATGAAGACTATTTAAGACCCATTTTGGTTACCCCAACTATTCCTGAAGCCTTGTACACATGCACTTATTTCTATGGTAATGTCGCAGAACTATATCCATTCAAAACAAATGGTGCGAGCTCATTCTCTTTAATAAATGGAAATGAATTTTGGTTTATTGAAGGAAATCAAGCAGCCGTTATAACTGTGAATTGGAATCAGCGCAGTACTATGCGTTCTTATACCGATGATATTAAGAGCATTACTATGGTTGGTTTTGACAAAACAACTTCAAGTTGGGTAAATTTAGGAAGTGTAGACACTACCGGCAATTTATCGGAAGGATATATCAGCTCAAAACCTTTTATCCCAGATGCCTATGAAGCCATTACCTTCGGATATTCGAAAAAAAATGAGGAAAATGTTTCCGATTCACCAAGAGTTTATAATTACTATATCTCCCCAAATGCTGATGGACTAAATGATTTTCTACATATTACCGAGTTGGAAAACTATGACACGAACGTTCTAAAAATATATAATAGGGACGGACTTTTAGTTTTCGAAAAGGAGAATTACACCAATGAGTTCGACGGTACCTCAGGGGTAAACATTCCTTCTTTAAATAGAAATGCAGGACTTTCAAAAGGAGTCTATTATTATTTAGCCACTATTAAAAGTGAGAAAATTACCCTTCAAGGATTTTTATATTTGGATAGAGATTAAAGATATTGATTCCATTATAACATACATCAAGCGATTTAAAGTCTGCACACCTAAACGTTATGCCTCCAATAAATACAGACCCAATTTTATTTTCCAATAGGGGACCTGCGCTTCAAAATATTCGAAAAAGTCCTTTAAACCCTGGGCTTCGGTCAAAGACGATTTAGCTTCTTCAATTTTGGCGATTTCGGGCGCGCTTACAAATTGATTTAAATCGAGCTCCTCTCCTTCGGCATGTTTTTTCATCAAATGGCCGTAAATGGTATTTTCAGACAAACCTCTTGTTTCGGCAATCTCGGCGACCGTTAATCCATCGGAAAATAAATCAAAGGTTTGGTCATGGGTCTTTCGTTTACTTTTTTTGACCGGTTTAGAAGCTAGATGTTTTGCGATTTCCTTTAGAAATATTTCTGCATACTTATCCAATTTGGCCTGCCCCACCCCCGAAACTTCCATGAATTCCGTTTCAGTTGTAGGCAGTTTGGCTTCCATATCCTTTAAACTGGCATCCCCAAAGACCACATAGGCAGGTACGCCTTGTTCCGTGGCGATTTCTTGTCGCAACAGCCGTAATTTTTCGAAAAGACCTGTTTGCTGCGTTTTCGATTTTACAACGGTTTTCTTCTCCTTTCCTTTTTGCAACACCGCCAATTGAATGGACTTGTTGGAAAATAGGACCTCTTTGGCCAAAGGGGTCAAGCCCAGTCTGGCACCTTCCCTAAAATTAATTTCCAACACCCCTTGGTTCAATAATTGAATGACATATTGCTGCAGATCCAACCAAGAGACGTCTTTCACCGCTCCATAGGTTTTCACGTTTTGATAGCTCTTCTCCAACACTTGGGCATTTTGCGCGCCCCGCAGCACATCGATGACCATCCCCATAGGTTCGCGCTCTCCCAAACGGGCAACGGCAGAACAGACTTTCTGCGCCAATACCGTGGCGTCAAAATAGGCTGGCGGACTCGTACAGATATCACAATTACCGCAGCCCTGGGTCACGTGTTCCCCAAAATAATTCAACAGGGCGATGCGCCTGCAGCTTAACGCTTCGGCAAATTGCTGCATACGTTCCAGTTTGGCATATTCTACATCGGCATTCTCACTTTGGGATATGAATCGCCGCAGTTGGGCGACATCGGCAAAACTATAGAACAATAGAGCGTGTGCCGGCAATCCATCACGGCCACCACGGCCAATTTCCTGATAATAGCCCTCAATATTTTTAGGTAGGTTATAATGAATGACCCAACGCACATTACTCTTATCGATACCCATACCAAAAGCAATCGTTGCAACGATAATAGGCACCTTATCCGTAATAAATTCCTCTTGTACGAAGGACCGCTCATCGGGCGACATGCCCGCGTGATAGGCCTTGGCCTTAAATCCCGCTTTCTGTAATTTTTCGGAAATCGATTCGGTACTTTTTCGGCTAAGGCAATAAATGATTCCGCTTTCAAAGGGCCGCTCGTCCAAAAACTCAAGAATATGTTTGATGCGATCCTGGGCAGGTTTTACATCCAAGAAAAGATTAGGTCTGTTGAAGGATGCCAAATGCCGTTCCGCATCCGGAATTCGTAATTGATGTACAATATCATCCTGGGTAGTTTTATCGGCCGTGGCGGTAAGGGCCATGACCGGAATCGTGGGAAACCTATTTTTCAAATTCCCCAACTGGGTATAAGCGGGTCTAAAATCATGCCCCCAAGACGAAATGCAATGGGCCTCGTCCACGGCAAATAAACTGATGTTCAGCTTTTCCAACATCCCCGTAAAAAAGCCAAGACTTTCCGGGGCCACGTAAAACAATTTCAGGTCGCCATCTTCCAATTGCCTAAGGATCTGCTGCTGGGTTTCCTGGGATTGCGAACTATTGTAATAGGCCGCGGCAATACCGTTGGCCTGTAACACATCTACCTGGTCCTTCATCAAGGCAATCAAGGGTGAGATCACGATGGCGGTTCCTTCCAAGGCCAGCGCGGTCAATTGGTAACAAAGTGATTTTCCCCCACCTGTGGGCATAATGGCCAGTACATCCTTTTTAGCCAAGGCATCTTCGATAATGGCCAACTGGTTGGGTTTAAAGGAATCGTATCCAAAATACTTTTTTAATAAGGGGAGAAGTGTGGGTGCCGTTGTTATCATGTTTTGCAAAAATAGGAAGTTAAAAACGTCTTTGCGAGCGAAGCGAAGCAAACTGACCGTTTATTGTTTCCAATGATCAGATTACCTCGCTACCCTCGTGAAGACATATTAAGTTATTTTCCCAACATCAACAGTTCTGTACAACGTACCTCGGTAATGTACCGCTTTTCACCTTCCTTGGTTTCGTAGGAACGGTGGGTAAGTTTTCCTTCAATCGCCACTTGTTTTCCTTTGGCCAAATAATTTTCCACGATTTCGGCGGTTTTGCCCCAGGCGACTATATTGTGCCACTGGGTATCGTCCACTTTCTCGCCCTTGGCATTCTTATAACTATCGGTCGTGGCTATGGAGAATTTGGCCAGTTTGGTGCCGCCTTCCAAGTTTACGATTTCTGGGTCCTGCCCTAAGTTTCCAATCAACTGTACTTTGTTTTTTAATGCGTTCATCTTACTAAATTTTATGGTTAAACAGTTCATACGATCAGGTCTCCTTGACTTGACACTGCAAACATAAAAGCAAGTTCAAAAGTTAATTGGTTGTAAAACACTTACTATCGTTTGTTATCGTTTACAGTCGTTTGTAAACTTTTATATTATTTATTATCAGGGAACTAGAGCTTATATTCACTATATCAGTAATATTTCAAAATCAATATATAGATGCCCCTAAAAGGCAATTCCCCTAAAAAAAATTTCAACTTGCCCTATAATGAAATAAATTTTAAAATATCGCAAACATTACCTACATTTAAGTGTAACATAAACACTTTACCATGACAACATCGCCATTAAAGCTTATTAAAAGCTTCTTTTTTATCGCAGCCGTTTTTTTAACTTCAGTAACAATAGCACAGGACGGAACAATTTATCCACTCGAAGCACCTGATGAACCAGAGGCCATTCCTCTAAAGACCGGTGGGGTTGAAAACCAACCCGCTTCAGAGACTTGGTTTAAACAATGGGGGGATCCTATGGCAAGAAATATAACCGAAGCAACCCTTACCCCATTTTTACCCAATCCAGAAAAAGCAAACGGCACAGCTGTCATTGTTACACCCGGAGGAGGGTTTATGTGGCTTTCAATGGGCAACGAAGGATGGGAAGTAGCGGAAGCATTGGCCGAAAAAGGTATCGCAGCCTTTGTCTTAAAATACCGGCTTCAGCCCACTGCAGAATCGCTTGATGATTTCACTGCTTTTATGAATCGTCCACGAACTCCACCATCAGAAACCACAAATTCTGCTGACAAAACAACACCACCAAGTCCTCCCCAACGCGATTTATCCAATCAGTTGGAAGATGCAGAAGCGGCCTATGCCATGATTATAGACCGGGCTGATGAGTGGGGAGTTGACATTAATAGAATAGGTATGATCGGCTTTTCCGCCGGTGCAGGACTCACAATGCATGCTACCTTACATTCCAAAACCATGAAGTTGGCTTTTATAGGTCCTATTTATGGCGGTATGGGGCCAGTTGATGTTCCTAAAGATGCTCCACCTATGTTCAATGCTATTGCTACTGATGATTTTCTTTTTCGCGGACAATTCGGTGTCATAGAATCTTGGTACAAAGCAGGTATACCAGTTGAGTTGCACCTTTACCAAAATGGCGGACACGGTTTTGGTCTAGGAAATCCCGATAGAACGAGTAATCGTTGGTTCGACTCCTTTATGTATTGGCTTGAGGTCAACAAATTTCTTGAAGCCGCTGATATGAAGAAATCAAAGTAAATATTACGAATCTTCAAAATCATCAGTACTATCCAATGTGTGTTCAACTATAGAAACAAACATTGGATAGTTTAAACTTTTACAAATGTTTTAAAATAATTTATTTGTGTTCGGTTTTCATTGGAAGTTCAAACTAAATAATGCAAGTTATATATCCTAAAAACTAGAAAGTTCTTAAAGGCGGATAGCTCAATTTTAAAAGTTCTCGAAGTTTACCTTAGATAATTAAGTTTAAAAAACGAATATTCTTTCTGAAACCTATTTCAGATTTTTGTGAAGGGATCCATGCACTACTATTCCCTTAACGCGTTAACCTCTATTAACTCCCCCATTTGTTACTATTCCATTACTAGCTTTTAAGACTCTTCCACCACAAAATGTTTGACAATTTTAGGTGCTCATTATATAGTGGTATTTCCCAATATTTAAAAAAAGACATTTTTTAACTACCTTAAAACTTTAAATTTCAACTATAATTAAAATGGATTTTGAAATAGTAGACAATCCCGAGCAAAAAAGATACGAG
The DNA here is from genome assembly GCF_048537565.1 of Maribacter sp. X9. Taxonomy (GTDB): domain Bacteria; phylum Bacteroidota; class Bacteroidia; order Flavobacteriales; family Flavobacteriaceae; genus Maribacter. The sequence continues at coordinate 1,175,388 of NZ_CP183215.1, read as the reverse complement.
GCGAATGTAGCAGGTGCCGTGGCCCGGATCGAATATATCAAGGCACAGGATAAAATTTACCTTACCCATACCGAAGTCCCCAAGGAATTGGAAGGAAAGGGCGTAGGGTCCGAATTAGTGGCCAAAGTTTTAGCCGATGTTGATGCGCAAGGGCTGACTTTAGTGCCTCTTTGTCCTTTTGTAGCCTTATATTTAAAACGCCATCCTGAATGGAAGCGTCTGGTCATGAAAGGCATCAATATCGAGTAAAACATGGAAAACGAAATCACCAAAGAATATAGTAACGGCGAACTGACCGTGGTCTGGAAACCTAAAAAATGCATCCATTCAGAGGTATGCGTACAGACCCTACCAGAGGTGTACCACCCCAACGAAAAACCGTGGATCACTCCAGAAAAGGCCAGTACCCCGGCACTAAAATCACAGATCGATACGTGTCCCTCTGGTGCCCTCTCCTATTATCTAAACAACCCAAAAATGGAAGAAAAAGAATCCACCGCTAATCGGCCTATCCCTATTACCGTCTTTCAAAACGGCCCATTAAAAATTAAAGGGAACTTAGAGATACAATTAGCCTCGGGAGAAGTGGTCACCAAGGAAGGAACCACCGGCTTTTGCCGTTGCGGTGCTTCGGAAAACAAACCTTTCTGCGATGGTTCTCACCGAAAAATAGAATTCATTGGATAAAAGCTTAACCACAAAGTAAAACGAATGGAACTAGCCATACACAACTGGATGCGTGCGGAGTCCTTAGAACATACCCTCAACAGAATCCATAAATTGGAGTACACCCACCTTGAAATACAGGGGGCTCCGGAAAGTTATGATACTGAAAAGGCCCAACTGCTATTGGATATTTACGGCATCAAATGCTGGGGTTCCGTTACCCTGATGCTGGAGCAACGCAATCTATTGGCCAAAGACCTGGCCCAGCGTAAAATGTCCGTCCAATATGTAAAGGACGTGGCAAAAATGGTGTACGAACTGGGCGGTTCCGTGATATCCCTGGTACCGGCGACCGTGGGTAAGATCGTACCCGATGCCCGTCCGGAAGAAGAATGGGAGTGGGCGGTAGCAGGTATTCAAGAAATTTACAAATACACGGAGGATCACGGACTCAAAATAGGCATTGAGCCCATCAACCGTTTTGAAACCTATTTTATCAACCGTGGGGAGCAAGCCTTGGCTTTGGCCGAAGCCGTGGGTCCCAACTGTGGGGTGTGTCTGGACACCTTTCATATGAATTTGGAGGAAACCGATATGTTCGCCACGATGAAGAAAGTAGGGAAACGGCTCGTCAACTTCCATGTTGCGGACAATAACAGGATGGCGCCTGGCATGGGCCACCTCAACTGGCCCAAAATCATCAAGACCCTGGAGGAAATTGGGTATAACGATGTGCTTTCGGTGGAGTTCTGTGCCCCGTTGGACCGTACCCCTGCCAATCCGTATCCAAATTCCATAGAAACCGACCCCAAGGAACTAACGGCCGAACAAAAGAAATTCCTGGAAGACCACGGAAGTTCTGCCATTACCGATGAGTTCTACACCATGCTCACTAAAAAATCAATCGATACCCTAAAATCACTGCTCCCATGAAAATTGCCAATATAGAAGCCTTTTGGTTGCGTTGTCCCATCCCGAAAGAGAAACAACATTTCTCGGATTATGGCTTGCTCACCAATTTCGATATGACCCTGGTGGTGGTCACCACGGATACCGGACTGCAAGGTTTTGGTGAGGCCAAGGCGGCCGTAGGTTCCTCGGGGTCCTGTGCCTCCATCGTGAGTTGTATCGAACATGAACTGAAACCGCAATTGGTGGGGAAGGATGCACGACATATTTCCCGTATTTGGGAACACATCTATAACGGTACCCGGGACCATTATTCCCTGTCCAGGGGGCGCAAATTTCCTATTTTGGGCCGAAGGGGACTCACCATTTCCGCCATGAGCGGTATCGATACCGCACTTTGGGACATCAAAGGAAAGACATTGGGAGCACCTGTGGTTGAACTGTTGGGCGGAAGTTGTCGTGATAAAATGCCCGCCTACGCCAGTGGCGGATGGGCCAAGGCCGATGCCATTGGGGAACAATTGTTAGGCTACACCTCCAAAGGATTTAGTGGGGTGAAAATGCGGGTGGGCATTATGGACCAAACCGTTGCCGAAAGTATCAAACGGGTTAAAGCGGCACGGGAAGCCTTGCCTGATCATATCAAATTAATGACCGATGCCCATGGCACTTTTAGTGTTCCCGAAGCCAAACAATTCACCAAAGGCGTGGAAGATTGTAATGTATACTGGTTCGAAGAACCCATTAGTCCGGATAATAAAATAGGCACTGCGGAAGTGCGAGTCAATACCTACATCCCCATCGCCGCCGGAGAAAGTGAATACACTGCATTTGACGTACGGGACTTGATTACGGAACGGGCCTTGGACGTACTCCAACCCGATTGTGCCATCATCGGGGGCATTACCGAGGCCATGCGCGTCTCCCAATTGGCACATACGTATCAGTTGGAGCTGGCCCCGCATTGTTGGGGTTCTGCTTTCTCCTTTATGGCAGGACTTTCGGTCGCCTTTGCCTCACCTTCGGCCAACGTTATCGAATTTTCCTTGGGGGGTAACCCGATGATGTACGATTTGGTGGAGGAGCATATCAGCGTGGATGCGGAAGGCATGTTGACCGCGCCCGACCAACCGGGATTGGGCCTCACCCCCAATTGGGATTTTGTAAACGAATTTAAACAGTAGATTATGGCAAAAGCGGTAAAAATAAATCACGTCGCCCTGATAGTCAGTAACTTGGAGGAAGCCTGTAAATTTTACGAAGAGGAACTGGGCCTAGAGGCCATTCCCGCCTTCCTTTTCGATTATCCTACGGCATTTTTCAAGTTCAATGAGGAGCAACAACTCCACTTGACGGAGTGGGAAGATAGCTATTCCTTTCGAGGTCACATTTGTGTGCAGGTGGATGACATCAATACGATTTTCTTTCGGATGAAAGAACTGGGCATTATCGATACCAGACCTTGGGGCAAGGTACGTCAACTGCCCGATGGGGCCATTCAAATGTTCGTTCGTGATCCGTCGGGAAATTTGGTGGAGCTGTCATCGGACCCCAAAATGAAGGATAGCATCGACCCGAAAATTTTCGAGGACGAGCTGTACAAGGAAGGGATCTATGTCTCCGGAAGAAACGATTTTAGGGGATACAAATCCAAGGACGCCACGCTTTACCATAAATCCGATGAGTAAAAACATTTTGTTGCTTGAAACCGTTGCCGATGAGGCGATGCACCTATTGGAAGCGGCGTCGGATATGCGGATTTTGACCGGTTTTGACGAAACAAGCCTTCAGGTACAACTGGCCTCCCATCAAATTGATGCCATCATTACCCGGGGAAAAGGTCAGGTACGCGCTACTTTAATGGAGCAACTTCCCAGTTTAAAAGTCATTTCCCGTTGTGGGGTGGGTCTGGACAATATTGATGTTTCCAAAGCCACCAAAAGAAACATCAAGGTCGTTAATGCCCCCAATTCCAATGCAGACACCATTGCAGAACATACCATTGCGCTCTTGTTAATGCTTCAGCGTAACCTGTACCACGCCGTTACCATGACCAAAGAAAACCGATGGTCAGACCGGGCAACCTATGCAGGTGATGAGACCCATGGCAAAACCTTAGGCATCATCGGTATGGGGAATATTGGTAAAAAGGTGGCCCTCATTGCTACCGCCTTGGGAATGAAGGTAGTGTATTGGAGTGCCCAAAAGGAAGCGGTACCCTACCCCTTTTTAACCTTTGAAGAAGTACTATCGACTTCGGATATCCTTAGTTTGCATCTTCCGCTTACTTCCAAAACGGAAAATCTAATAGACCATTCGGCGTTTTCTAAAATGAAATCCTCGGCACTTTTAATCAATACCGCAAGAGGTGGAATCATCGACCAAAATGCGCTTTACGAGGCCCTACTTCAAAAAAATATTACCGGTTTCGCCGCCGATGTGCTGGCCGAAGAACCTCCCAAGGAAAACGATGCCTTATTACAATTGGACAATGTTCTGGTCACCGCGCATTTGGGAAGCCTAACCAGTACCACCTACACCAAAATGTGCACCATGACCGTTCAAAACACCTTGGCCATTCTTCGGGATGAACCGCCCATGGACAACTGTATTTTTAACCGAACCGAACTGAATCTCAACTAACATCACCATGAAAAGTCTCACAAAATCCTTTTTTGCCACCATCCTATTCATCGCCACCCTCGCTCAGGCCCAAGTGACGGTCAATCCAGAACGTTTGGAACATCGGATCAAAGAACTGGCCCAATTCGGTATGCAGGAAAATGGGGAAACCGAACGTGTTGCTTTTAGCGATGCCGATGTGGCCGCACAGCAGTGGGTGGTTTCACAACTCAAGGGCATGGGGCTTGCCACCACTATCGATTATGCCGGAAATATTGTAGCCAAACGCTTTGGAACCGATAAAAATGCGGCACCCATTTCCTTTGGCTCCCATATTGACCGTGTTCCTCATGGTGGCAACTACGATGGTTGCGTAGGCTCCATGGCCGCTTTGGAAGTCATTGAGACCCTGAACGAGCAGGATATCGCTACCAAACATCCCTTGGAAGTGATTATCTTCTCCAACGAAGAAGGCGGCGTCATGGGCAGTAGGGCCATGGCCGGCCATTTGAACAAAAATGCCTTGCCCGTAACAAATTCCACCGGATATTCCATGGCCGAGGGGATTATGCGTTTGGGCGGTGATACTACCCAAATTGCTGAAGTCGCCCGTAAAAAAGGAGACGTCGCTGCTTTTCTGGAACTCCATATTGAACAGGGCGGAACCTTGGAAAAGGAAAAATTGGATATCGGTATCGTAGAGGGAATCGTGGGACTAAAATGGTGGGAGGTTAAATTTAACGGCTTTGCCAACCATGCCGGCACCACTCCCATGAACGCCAGAAAGGATGCCCTTTTAGCGGCATCCCGATTTATTATTGCCGTAAACGAAGTTGCCACCAGTTTTGACGGTGCGCAAGTGGCCACGGTAGGGCGTATTGAGGCCGAGCCCGGAGCGCCCAACGTGATACCGGGAAAAGTCACAACGAGTTTGGAGATACGGGACTTATCCTCTGAAGTCATCGAAAACGTCTTCACTGCCATTCAAAAACGAGCGGATGCCATTAGTGCGGAATCGGGCGTGGAAATTTCCATCTCACCTTTGGACACTACGGCAGACCCGGCCATTATGACCCCAATCATTCAAAAGGAAATTGAAAACACCACCAATACCTTAGGCCTATCCTACAGGTATATGCCCAGCGGAGCAGGCCATGATGCACAGGATATGGCACTTATCGCCCCTACCGGGATGATTTTCGTTCCCAGCCAAGGTGGCATCAGCCATTCCCCAAAAGAATTTACCTCCGCTTCCGATATGGCCAACGGAGCTAATGTGCTGTTGAATACAATATTGGCTTTGGATAAAAAGCTGGACTAAATGGAAAACTACGAACCCATAGCACTTGAAGTCCGTTTAGAGACTACTTTGGAGACCCTATGGGAAGCTTTGACCAACCCTACTCATATGCGGCAATGGTATTTTGAAAATATCCCCGATTTCAAACCCGAGAAAGGATTTGAGACCAGATTCCAAGTGCAAAGCGAGGAGCGAACCTTTACCCATATTTGGAAAATTACAGAAGTAATTCCCTATCAAAAAGTCTCCTATACCTGGAGGTTTGAAGAATATCCAGGGGAGAGCATATCCCTATTTTCAATGACCGAAAAAAACGATACGACCCTACTAAAATTAGAAAGTCACATTCTTAAACCATTTCCAAAAGATATTCCAGAGTTTAAACGAGAAAGTGGCGTGGCGGGATGGGATTACCTAATCCATAAAAATTTAGTAGCATTTTTAAGGAAATCTAAGGCTTGTTAAGCACCTATCCTGCTTTTATAATCGCTATTTTAGTGAATGCAATCATGAACAACATTTTAAAATGAAAAAAGTACTACTCATCACCATTTACGCTCTAAGCCTAACCATAGGTTTTTCCCAAACCCCAGAAGAAATGGTAGCCGCCATTGAAAAGGAGGGCACGGAAAATTCACAGCTGGAGGAGTTGGCGTATGAACTAATGGATTTGAACGGACCACGGCTTGTTGGGACTTCCGAGATGAAATCGGCCCACGATTGGGCGGTAAGCACCTACAAAAAATGGGGTGTCGCAGCGGAAAATCAACAATGGGGCACCTGGAAAGGCTGGCAACGTGGCGTTACCCACGTGGATATGGTAGCTCCCAGGATAGCTTCCCTTCGTGCAACACAGTTGGCCTGGAGTCCCAGCACCGATAAAAAAGGCGTGACCGCAGCGTTGATCACCCTTCCCAAATTCAAGGATTCGCTTTCTTTTGTAAGCTGGCTTCCCAATGTGAAAGGTAAAATAGTGATGACAAGTATGCTACAGCCCACCGGTAGGCCCGAAGAAAACTGGAAAGAATATGCTACGGAGGCATCCTTTGAAAAAATGAAAAAACATAAGGATTCCTTGGAATCCGCTTGGAACGAGAATATTAAAAACACAGGCTATACAAGTAGGAACATCAATGCCGCTTTTGAAAAGGCAGGGGCAGTTGCCATTGCCCAGTCCCGATGGTCCGAAGGTTTTGGCGCCAATAAAATCTTCAGTGCCGGAACCGAGAAAATTCCGGTAGTGGATATTTCCTTGGAAGACTACGGCATGTTATACCGCATGGTGCAGCACGGTGCAAATCCAGAACTTAAGATTGTGGCCGAATCGAAAGCCCTGGGAGAAGTCCCTACGTTCAACACCATTGCCACCATTCCCGGAACCCAATTTCCCGATGAATATGTTATCCTATCCGCCCATTTCGATTCTTGGGACGGTGGTACCGGAGCCACGGATAATGGTACGGGTACCATCACCATGTTAGAAGCAGCCCGAATCCTGAAGAAAGTATATCCCAATCCGAAGCGCACCATTTTAATAGGCCACTGGGGCAGTGAGGAGCAAGGATTGAACGGTTCACGTGCCTTTGTAGAGGACCATCCAGAAATTGTAGCCGGCGTACAGGCCGTATTCAATCAGGATAATGGAACGGGTCGCGTGGTTCGTTTATCGGGTCAAGGATTTTTGAACTCCTATGAGTATTTAGGCAGTTGGTTAGAGGCCGTTCCTGAAACGTATAAAAACGAAATTGAAACCACGTTCCCCGGTTCTCCCGGCCGTGGTGGCTCCGATTATGCCTCCTTTGTGGCCGCAGGTGCCCCGGCATTTTCCTTAAGCTCCTTAAGTTGGGATTATTGGAACTATACTTGGCATACCAATTTGGACACCTATGATAAAATCGTTTTTGACGATGTGCGTAACAATGCCATACTTACCGCTATCCTGACCTATATGGCCTGCGAGGATCCAGAGAAAACATCACGGGAAAAAGCAGTGTTGGGTAAAAATTCCCGCACCGGTGAGATGATGGAATGGCCAGAGCCAAGAAGTCCGGAACGTAAAGGAGGTCAGGAATAATCGGTTATTCCTGATTTTCAAGCTCGAGGGTATCGGCCGCTTGTAAAGCCTTTTTTATGGCCCTGCTCCAAAGCGCATAGCCTTGTTTGTTCAAATGAAGCCCATCCGATAGGTACAATTCCGGGATAGGTCTATTATCCGTCGTAATCATTTGGGCAAAAACATTGATGTACTGCGCGTTCAGTTCAGAAATCACATATTTGGAGAGTAGCAGGTTCGTTTCCATGATCAACGGAATTAAAGCTTCGCGCTCCACACTGGGCTTTAAACTGATCAAGGCCAGTTCCACCGTAGGATATTTGGCCTTGATCTTATCGACCAACACATGGCAATCCGCCAAGACTTCCTGTGGTGTCCTTCCCGCATTCAAATCGTTTTCGCCAGCATATAACACTATTTTTTCTGGATTCGCTTCTTGGAATATTTCCTCGAAATAGTGGATGCACCAGGCGAAGGTAGATCCGCCAAAACCAAGGTTCACCACATGGAACGGACTCAAATCGCGCTTCATGTGCACCCATAGGCGCACTGACGAACTTCCATAAAAAGCGATGAGGTTTTCTTGGGTTTCCAGTTTAGCGATCCTTCTTTTTAACCGTTTGATTTCATTGCACCACATGGCTGGGGGCTCTTCCATCTGTTCAGTATCGGATGGGGCTAAAAATAATTCCTCCGCCCTTGCTATGGCCTCTTGTACGTATTCTTGATACTGTTCCTGATACTGCTGAACAAAGGCAAAAATATCCTCATTCCGTTTGGAGGCCACCTTCTCGCTGAGCAAAAAAGGTTCCTTAATAGAGCAGTAGTACAGGGATTTACCCATGCGTTGGTCAAAATTCACCATGACCACAGGTACGATATAAGGTTCTGGATCCGAGTGGATGGCCAACTTGAACGCCCCCATCTTGAAAGGCCCGGGAGATTCCTCCGTTCTATACGAAGTGCCTTCGGGACTAATGATCAGATTATACCCATCGCCTAAATATTTGGAGGCCTCACTATAAAAAATACTCCGGGCCTGCTCTTTATGCGCCACAGAGGTTTCTCCAGACTCCTTGGTGTACACATTGATGTAGCCAAGGTTATCGTAATAATTCTGATGTCCGTATTCCTGTCCCTTTCCAATCCGTACCGTACGAATACCGGGCTCCCAATATTTTTTATAGAGCACCATCGCGCTTAAAAAATGGGAATCCAAGGTAATCTGGAAATTATTGTTCAAGGTGTAATAGGTATCGTTGACCAAATGGTTGTAGATGAAGATATTCCCGGTGCCTTCGGGTAAATTATCCCAGCCTTCGATAACGTGTGGCACATTCTGGAACACCTTAGCGGTAATATCCGCACAGGCCTTTCGGTTAACTTCAGGGTCTTTGTTGTTTTTTTCGGCCACACGCTCATAGATTTCCTGTAGCCCGTTCATGAACCTGAACTCTTTTTGGTCCTCTGCCAGCAATTCCAGACTTAAGGATGCGATATGCCGCTCCAAAGCAGTGCCATCCTCAACTAATTTCAGCAGGATATCATAGGCGAACTGTTTGGTATGGTTACTTTTTAACAAATGTGGTACGGGGTGTAAAGGCGATGATAGCAATAACCGCGATTTGTTATTGCGGATCAATTGGTAAACGGCCTGTAGGTTATGTTTGCCCAATAAGCCCACATAGCGAACAAAAGCGGCATTGAGCTGATTGCCCATCAACCATAATAACCGTTGGTAAAACTGCCCCTCAAAAGCGTCATCTTCCTTGAAAAACCGCATCAACTCATTTTCAGGAATAAAATAGGCCGATGTCTTTGTACTGGTAATGGCAGAACAGATATCCTTTTCTTTAAGCAAACAGGACCAGCCAAAAATAAAACCGGAATTTTTTATCGAACGCTGTCTAATTTCTATGGTATTCTCGATCCGTTTGATGGTGACCTCGCCATGGATCAAGATGAACAGACCGTTACTGGACCCCTCCTGTACGTACAGCACCTCATCGGGTTCATATTCCCTACGTTCGGCAAACGCCGCTAGGGCCATCAGGTATTTTTCCTCAAAAAAATCGAGAAACGGGGAACGTCTCATCAGCGAAACGATTTCCTCCTTTTCGGCCGTAGGCGATATAAAGAATTGACGGTCCTCCACAAAAGGTTGAAACCGGACCGGATTCAATAGCTCGGTCTGTTTCAAAAGAGCCGACTCCAACAAATGGTACAATTTGGCTCCAATATGCTTTAATAGGATGTTTTGATGGCCCTTGCGCAAATAACTTTCCAAGTCCTCGAACGGTATTTCAAAGAAACTGGCTTGATGCGACCCCACTATGGCCTTGTAGGTATACCGTTTAGGGGTGTTGAAGCCATTAAGGCCAATCGTGGTGTACGGTTCTGAATTCTGACAGACCAGCACATCATTTTCAGGGTTTTCTAGGGAAATGTAATAATTGACACTTCCTTCCAACAACCATTTAAAGGTGCGTACTTTTTTGTGAATGTAGCAAATGACGTGTCCCTTTTCATATGACTTTCGAACGCCGGAAGGGAAATATTCCTGAAGGTTTTTGATCGTGATTTCTTCTTCTAAAAAGGACTTTTTATGCTTCATGTAGCAACTAACTTAATCCGTTTTTTTCAAAAAAAGAAGTCGCCGTAATATTTAAACCGAATTGCTATTTCAAGGTTTTGATTTTGGAAATACCGTAAATTTTATACGGTAATTTCTAGAATCATCAAATACCATTTTCTTCGCTCTTTATTTACATTCGCTTTTATTATCTTCCCTTTCTCAATTTCCAAAACCGACCACACCATGAAAACCATCCGTATTCTAGTTCTTCTCCTTTTCATCACGCCACTTGCCTTGCAGGCGCAACGCCGAAAAAACAAAACCACTGAACCCACCATCACCTTGGAAGATTCCCTTTTCCAAGGCTTACAATGGCGAAATATCGGTCCGTTCAGGGGAGGCAGAAGTGTCGCCTCCACCGGAGTTGTGGGTCAGCCCATGACCTATTATATGGGAACCGTTGGCGGAGGAATCTGGAAAACGGTGGATGACGGAATTACTTGGAACAACGTTTCGGGCGGATTTCTTAAAACCGCGACCGTGGGGGCGGTGACCGTTTCTGAAAGCAATCCCAATATCGTTATTACCGGTATGGGCGAACACGCGGCCAGAGGGGTGATGACCTCCATGGGGGATGGTGTGTATAAATCTACCGATGCCGGAAAAACCTGGAAGCATATGGGATTGGAAGAAACACGGCATATATCGGACGTGATTATTGACCCCACCGATCCCAATATTATATTCGTATCGGCCCAAGGTGCACAATACGGCCCTAGTGCCCAACGGGGCATCTACCGTTCTACGGATGGTGGGGAAACATGGGAGAACGTACTTTTCGTGGATAACATTACGGGGGCTTCTTCCTTGTCCATGGACATGAACAACCCGACCATTTTATACGCGGCCATGTGGCAGCATAGACGTTTTCCTTGGACGATGGAATCTGGAGGAAAAAATTCCGGTATTTATAAATCTACCGATGGAGGTTCTACCTGGAACCAATTGACCGAAGGTTTGCCTAAGAAAATGGGGAAAATAGGAATATCGGTTTCTCGGGCCAATCCAGAACTGGTATTTGCCGTCATCGAGGCCGAAGGTGAAAAAGGAGGCGTCTACCGATCGGACGATGCAGGTAAAAAATGGACCCAGGTCAATAAAGACCGCATCAACATTACCCGTTCTTGGTACTATATGGAAATCTTTGCCGATACCCAAAACGAGAATATCGTGTACGTCTTGAATGCCCCCGTAACGAAATCGATAGACGGTGGTAAGTCGTTCACCCCCCTGTCTACGCCCCATGGGGATAACCACCACTTATGGATAGACCCCTTGAACAATCAACGCATGATCAATTCGAACGATGGAGGCGCCAATATTTCCAACAACGGGGGAAAAAGTTGGAGCACCCAGGAAAACCAGAATACCGCCCAATTTTATAGGGTAATTACCGATAACCTGGTGCCCTATCATGTCTATGGAGGCCAACAGGACAACTCGACGGTCGCCATAGCCTCAAGGACCAACGATGCGGGAATCGACTGGAAGGATTGGTATGCCGTCGCCGGTGGAGAGAGTGCTTTTTTGGCCTTTGACCCAGACAATCCGCAATTGATCTACGGTGGCACCTATCAAGGGAATATCGATAAATGGGATGCGCGTACCAAGGAATCCAAACCCATCAAGGAATACCCGGAACTTGGTCTGAGTATTTCTCCCGAAGATGCCAAATATCGGTACAACTGGAACGCCCCCATCATTACCTCACCCCACAATCGTAAAACCATCTATCACGGGGGCAATGTCGTTTTCAAATCGACCGACGAGGGACAGAGCTGGACCGTTATTAGTCCGGATTTGACACGCGATGAAAAGGATAAACACGGACTTGGAGGGACCCTTTTTACCAATGAGGCTGCCGGTGGTGAAATTTACAATACGCTAACCTATATGACGGAGTCTCCCCATGAGGAAGGTGTCATTTGGACCGGTAGTGACGATGGCTTGGTGCATATCACCAAAGACGGTGGTTCCAATTGGACCAACGTTACCCCCGAAGGTATCAAAGAAGGCATTATCAATAGCATAGAGGTATCACCACATGACCCGGCAAAGGCCTATCTCGTGCTGATGCGCTATAAATCGATGGATTTTTCCAATTACATTTTTAAAACATCGAACTATGGGACTACCTGGACCAAAATCACCAACGGAATTACGGGCGACAACACTTTTACGCGGGTAGTTCGTGAAGACAAAAAGGTAAAAGGTCTTCTCTATGCCGGTACGGAAACCGGATTGTTCATATCCTTGGATGATGGTATGCACTGGCAGCCCTTACAGTTAAACTTACCCTTGACCCCTATCAACGACCTTACCATTCAGGATAATGATTTAATCGCGGCCACTGCGGGTAGGGCGTTTTGGATTTTGGATGATATTGCCACCTTTCAAAACATAAGCACCCCCAAACAGGAGGCGAACCTATTCAAGCCAAAGGATACCTATTTATTCTTGGGAGGTTCAAGTGACAAACCGGTTCCGGGCTTGGGCAGTAATCCCAAAAGCGGGGTTACGATCGATTATTATTTAGCCGAAAAGCAGGATAGCACGACCGTTACGTTAGAAGTGTTGGAGAATGGCAACGTCATCCGTACGTTTACCAACCAGAAACCGAAGGATTTTAAATCATGGCCGGGCGGACCTTCCAAACCCAATGTGCTCCCTTCCAAAAAAGGCTATAATCGTTTTACTTGGGATTTTAAACGGGAAAGCCTCCCCGCCGTGGATAAGGTCTTTGTACTTGGAGGTCACGATGGCTCGACCGTTGGTCCGGGTACCTACACCCTAAAATTAACCTTGGGCGATACCGTTTCAGAAACCACGGTCACCATTTTACCGCGGCCCGAACTCAAGGGCACTCCCGCCGATTATGCAGAACAGCAAGAACTCCTAAAAACCATAGAAGCTACCGTTGTGGAAATTCACACGGCCGTGAACGCCATGCGCTCCGCGAAATCACAATTGAACCAATATGCCGAACTTTTAACGAACAACGAAAAAGCTGAAGGCCTTTTAAAGCAAGGGGATTCCTTGGTCAAACGCATTACCTCTTGGGAGGAGCACCTGATCCAACCCAAGCAAAAGACCTTTCAGGATGTCATCAATTTTGAGAACCAACTGAATGCGCAATTGTTGAACCTAAGGGGATATATCGATGTGGCCGAACCACAGGTTACCGAAGGAGCCAAAGCTAGGCTACAAGATGTGTTGGCCGAATGGAGAACCTTCAAAGTGGAACATGACGCCATCATCAATACCGAAATGGCCGCCTATAACACCTTGTACAGAAGCTTGGATATTCCGGCGATTATTTTCTCCATAAAAGATTAAGTAAATCTTAAATTATGAATGATTTCAATACTTCTGAATACAAGGTAACATATCTTCTTGGCGCGGGAGCAAGTGCAAAACAATTACCTACAGTAAAAGGAACAGGCAATAATGATGGTATTGCCCATATGATTAAATATCTATCTAATGATTTAAAACATGAAAAAGGCATTGATTCAAAATATGACTATTTCATAAAAGAAATAATCAGTGACCTAGAATGGCTTAGTGAAAATTCCATTAAATATGGAACACCTGATACATTTGCAAAATTTCTTTATTTAAAAGATAGAACAAGTATTCCAAGGCTTAAAAGAGCCTTATCTTTTTATTTTACTTACGAACAATTCATTAAAAATAAAAAAGATATAAGAGCCCTAGTATTTTTAATCACCGTCATGCAGACAGGTTCAATTTTTCCTTCCAACATTAAAATTTTAAATTGGAATTACGATTTTCAGGTACAAATAGCAGCTGAAAATTTTATTAAGGAAGAAATCTACAATATATCGGGTGCTACCGTTCATAAACCACCGCTGATTGAATATTATCCTTCAATAGGCAACGAAATGATTGTCAATAATAATGAGAATAACTATGAGCATGCAGCGATGGTTCACCTAAATGGTATTGCAGGTTTTTATTTTGAACAGAAAAATAAACATATTCTAAATTATTTTACAAACCGAACCCTTGAAAACACAAATCAACTAATTGAAGGTTATACCAATAATTTAGATGAAAAATATGATTTATTAACTTTTGCATGGGAGAAAAATGAAGCCTCCAATTATCTTAGAAAAAGGCTAGAAATTGCAAAAAGTATAATCTCCGAATCTGATATATTAGTAGTGATTGGCTATTCCTTTCCATTTTTCAATAGGGAAATGGATTCTGAAATTTTCGAGGCATTGAAGTCAAGTGAAAAATTTAAGAAAATCTATTATCAAGACCCGTTTAGAACTGGTGATTTTTTGAAAAATCAATTTCAATTATCCAATAAGATTGAGATAGAGCACATAAAAGAAACAGAAAATTATTTTATACCATTAGAATTATAGCCCTATATATTAATGATGAATAAACCAATCGAATCAAAAATTTATAAAGCAACGGATTTTACCAAGACCCGACTTCCAAGAGAAGAATACGAACACTGTGTTTTCGAAGCTTGTGATTTTTCAAATGGCTATTTGGACAATCAAAGCTTTATGGAATGTGAGTTCATCGATTGTAATTTAACCAACAGCAACATTGTAAACACGACCTTTAATGAGGTGAAGTTTTCGCACTGCAAGTTAATGGGCATGGGCTTTTCTACATGCAATAGCTTCTTGATGAATTTTAGTTTTTTCGATTGCAACCTGAACTTTTCCAATTTTTCCCATTTAAAATTAAGTGGTGTTCGCTTTGTAGATTGCAAGTTACAGGAAGTCGATTTTTCAGCTGCCGATCTGAGTAGGGCCCAATTTGATTCTTGCGATTTAAGTCGGGCGATTTTCTTTTCGACCAACCTGGAAAAAGCGGATTTTAGAACGGCGACCCATTTCAGTATGGATCCCGAGAACAATAAAATGAACGGTGCCATTTTTTCAAAGGGAGGGCTTGCGGGACTCTTACAGAAATACAAATTGAAAATTCTACCCTAATGCTTCATAAGGTACACCATATTGCCATCATTTGTTCCAATTATGAAGTGTCCAAAAGCTTTTATACAGAGATATTGGGCTTGGAAGTCGTACGGGAAGTCTACCGAGAGGAACGCAAGTCCTTCAAATTGGATCTGGCCTTGAACGGACAGTACATCCTGGAATTGTTCAGCTTTCCCAATCCCCCGAAACGTCCTTCCAGACCCGAAGCGACCGGACTTCGGCATTTGGCCTTTGAGGTAGAGGATTTGGAAAAGACGATCGCTCATTGTAGTTGCCTTCATATTCCGGCAGAACCTATTCGGGTCGATGAATTTACCCAAAAGCGGTTCACGTTTATCGCCGATCCCGATGATTTGCCCATCGAGTTTTATGAAAAATAAACTGCGGTCGTTCGCAACCGGATAATTTGTATCTTGTTTCAAATACCTGACCATGAGAATCGTACTCTTATTTATCCTTTGTTCTGCCAGTTTTCTACACGCCCAAAACACGATGTCCTTTGAAGAAGGAACGACCAGTCCGCGAGCCACCTTAAAAAACATTGAATGGCTAAGTGGTCATTGGAAAGGGGAAGCTTTTGGCGGTATCGCGGAAGAAATATGGAGTCCGCCCATGGGCAACAGTATGATGTTCTCTTTTCGACTGGTGGCTGAAGGAAAAGTTAGTTTTTACGAATTCGGTCATATTATAGAAACCGATGGAACGCTGATCTTACAACTAAAACACTTCGACCCCAATTTAATGGGCTGGGAGGAAAAAGAAGAAACCATCAATTTCGCCTTGGTAAAGGTAGAGGACAACAAATTGTACTTTGACGATTTTAGCATAGAGCGAATTTCCGATCAAGAGATAAACATGTATGTGGTGATAGAGGAATCTAATGGTAGTGAAAATGAAGTTCAATTCAATTACCACAGACAGTAATGGAAAAGAAAAAGTGCTTGGAGTGCGGTAAGGAAGTTATGGGACGTATCGACAAAAAGTTCTGTAACGACTATTGTCGTAATGCCTACAACAACAAAGTCAATCCCGAGGCTAAAAATCTGATACGCAACATCAACAACCGACTTCGAAAAAATTATCGTGTGTTGGATAGCTTTAACCTGACCGACGGAAAAACAAAAACCACCAAGACCAGTTTGTTGCACAAAGGTTTTGACTTTGACTACATCACCAATCTTTACACGACCAAAAAAGGAACGACCTATTATTTCCTCTATGATTTGGGTTACCTACCCTTGGACAACGACTATTATATGATCGTAAAGCGAGAATGATTTTTTGGCTGTTGGCTGAAAATAAAAAAAGCTTCCGTTTGGAAGCTCTTTTTAATCTCACTACTCTGTACTCAATGCTAAATACTAACTACTCAGTACCCATCTATTTCCAATTATGCCCACTTAATTTAAGTGCGGCGATAACGATATCCTTTCTACTGATTTGTCCGACTAAAATCCCACTCTTCATAACCGGAAGTCGTCTTCTATTGTGCTGGGCAAAAATACCGGCAGCATCAAAAATAGAGATGTCATGAGGTATGGTCTCTACAGTTTTGGTCATGAATTTCTCCACGCTTTTATCCAAAATAGGCTGATTAAAATAACGGCTTTCAGAAATCTGTTTCATACAATCGGCTTCGGAAATGATGCCCACCAAAAAACCATTATTGTCCAAAACGGGCCCCCCGGAAATGTGATGTTTAGCGAATTTCTCCATTACCGCCAAAATAGACTCATCCGGCGAAAAAGTGATTAACTTAGTGGTCATGTAATCGGCTACCAAAATTGGGGCCTCAAATTTTTTTTTAAATATCTTGCGAACACCTTGAAAGCTTTTGATTCCCATAACAGTTTATTTAAAGGTTGATTACTAAAGATAACAAATAATATGACATTTCATAATATAAGTTACTGTATATCAATTATTTTTCAATATTTTATGACTTTCAATACGAATTAAACGATCATGAAAAAAACCCCTACCGTACTGAGCCTATTGTTGATCATCGTGGCCATTTATTGGAGTTTTGAATCTCAAATGCCCACGTATTCCCCGAAAAGCAAAGTCTTGGAAACCTCCTTTTCAACCGATAGAGCTTTAGAACATGTTAAGGAAATTTCTCGTGAACCACATGGCGTAGGTTTTATAGGGCATAAGAAAGTTAAAACCTATATAAGCTCAGAACTTGAAAAATTAGGTCTAGAAACCTCATTTCAAGAGGGATATACCGCAGGTGATTGGGCTAATTTAAGCAAGGCCGAAAACATATTAGCACGCATCAAAGGAAGCGGAAACGGTAAAGCCTTGGTATTGTTGAGTCATTATGATAGTAGTCCGCATTCATCCTTAGGGGCTAGTGATGCTGGCAGCGGGGTTGCAACGATCCTTGAAGGTGTGAGGGCCTTTTTAAAAACAAATCCTACTCCAAAAAACGATATAATCATCCTCATATCAGATGCAGAAGAACTAGGACTGAACGGGGCCGACCTCTTTGTTGATAAACATCCTTGGCTAACAGATGTAGGCCTAGTACTTAATTTTGAAGCACGCGGAAGTGGTGGAGCAAGCTATATGTTGATGGAAACCAATCGTGGAAACAGTCGTTTGATATCCGAATTCATAGCGGCAAATCCAGAATTTCCAGTAGCGAATTCATTGGCATATAGTATTTATAAAATGCTCCCTAACGATACCGATTTAACCGTTTTTAGGGAAGATGCAGATATTGAAGGTTTTAACTTTGCCTTTATCGATGATCATTATGATTACCACACGGCCAATGATAACTATGAGCGATTGGACCGGAATACTTTGGCGCACCAAGGAAGCTATCTCATGCCTTTACTGGCCCATTTCAGTAATGCCGATTTGAGTACCCTAAAAAGTTTAAGGGATAATGTATATTTCAACGTACCCTTCTTTAAAATGGTAACCTACCCATTTGACTGGATCTTGCCTATGTTTATTCTTGCCATAATCTTCTTCATTATCTTATTGATTTTAGGGTTCAGAAAGAAGGTATTGAACGGTACCGATATCTTAAAAGGGTTTCTTCCTGTTTTATTTTCCTTATTGATCAATGGCTTGGTAGGTTATTACAGCTGGGTGCTATTAAAATGGGTTTATCCCAGCTACCAAGATATCTTACAGGGATTCACCTATAATGGTCATGCCTATATTTTCGCCTTCACACTATTTTCGCTGGCTACTTGCTTTTATGCCTATCATCGGTTCAGGGTCGTAAAAACGGCCAACCTTTTAATAGCCCCCATATTCCTATGGCTGATCATTTGTGGTTTAGTCTCCGTTTACTTAAAAGGTGCTGCATTTTTTATAATACCGGTGTATAGTGTTTTGGTCGCCCTGTACATTCATATCAACCAAAAAAATCCGAATCCCTTTTTACTGGTATTCTTAGGAATACCTGCCCTGTTCATATTCTCCCCTTTCGTAAAAATGTTTCCTGTAGGACTCGGGCTTAAAATGATGGTCGCCACCACCCTATTGACTACCTTGATCTTTTTCCTACTATTGCCCTTATTCAGTCGATACCGAAAAAAGGGTGCGCTGGCATTTCTCTGTTTCTTACTGTTTGTAGGGTTTATGGTCTCAGCGCATATGAAATCTGGATTCAGCAACGAAAGCCCCAAGCCTACTAGTTTATTATATGTATTGAATATTGATGAAGACAGCGCAATTTGGGCCACTTACGAGCATGAACCGTCAGATTGGACCGTTCAATACATTACCGATACCCATTTAGCGGATGGCACTTTAGCCAAAAATACCATTAGTAGTAAATACGGGTCTAGCTTCACTTATACAGATGAAGCTCCCATAAAAAATATCCCTGCGCCAATGGTCGATATACAAATGGATACTGTCGTCAATGCCACACGAAAACTTCGTATTTGCATTACCCCGCAACGCCCCATTAACCGTTTAGAGGTCTTTACCAATGAGGTTGAGCTACAAAAGGCCGATATTAACGGCATTCCCCTTTCAGATTATTTTTTACAGCATAGAGGAAAGGGTAAATTGGTCACCCATTACATTAGCGACATTCAGTATACCGAACTTGATTTGGAATATTCGGCTGATACAAAGTTGGAACTGACGATTTACGAAGCATCGAACGATTTGCTAAACAATGATCTCTTTACCGTACCACAAAGACCTGAAGACCAAATTCCCATGCCCTTTGTTTTGAACGATGCAATTTTAACCATTAAAAAAATAAGTTTTGAGTAACCGCATAGGTATTATAGGCTGTGGCTGGCTAGGACTTCCTTTAGCCGAAGAATTACAAAAGACAGGTTTTACTGTTAGCGGCACAACTACCAGCAAAGTAAAGCTATCCTCATTAAGGGAAAAAGGCATAAATCCTTACCAAATTTCAATTTCGGAAAACAAAATTGAAGGACCTATTGCCGAATTCCTAGAATCAATTTCACTCCTGATAATTAATATCCCCCCTGGATTAAGAGGTAAAGGACCGAAGGAAAGTTATGTGGCAAAAATCAAATTACTATACGAGGCCATCAAAAAAACCGATCTAGAAAAAGTCATTTTTATTAGTAGCACCTCGGTTTATGGAGATGTGGAAGGAATCGTGACTGAAAATACAAGGCCTATACCTACGACGGAATCTGGGAAACAACTTTTGGAATGTGAAAACATGTTTAAAAAAGACCCAGAGATAAATTCAAACATCATACGTTTCGGCGGATTAATAGGTAAGGATCGGCATCCGATCACCATGCTTTCTGGAAAACAAAATCTTAAAGACGGTAATGCCCCGATTAACTTAATACATAAAAATGATTGTATCGGTATTATTAAGCTACTCATCACAAAAGACCATTGGGGGGAAATTCTGAACGCCGTTTATCCCGATCATCCGACAAAAGAAAGCTATTATTCAAAAGAGGCATTGAAAAGAAACTTGCCTCCCCCTACGTATGAATCGAACAACCACAACGCTTCTAAATTAATCGATACTTGTAGTGATTTTCTTATTAACAATTACAATTTTTTCACACCTATAAATTAAATATTCACCACTAAAACGAGCAATTTCACAACAAAATCAAGCATTTTTAGTTAATATATTATTGATTTTCAGATACTTATCGATGTATGACATACCTTTGAACAACTTATAAAACCATAAATGTCATGGAAAAGTCAAAAATAAGGGACAGGGTATTAGCGGAATTAAAGAAGCTCATCACCCAGAGCTGTAAGAATCCCAAGGATTCTCAAAAGTACCAAGAATTACATATTGCGTTATTGAAAAAATATTATAATGCAACGAACGTATCTATAGATTATCATCGCCATCGCGTACAAATGGATGTCATACAAGACGAAAGCATATATGACCCAAAAAAGGTAAACACCTATTTACCGACTATTTACACCAATCTTCTTTTTAAAAGTCTATGTGCATTTTTGACCACATGTGTAGAAAAAGACCATAAAAGTATTGGATTCTATGCACAATTATTAAATTCATTCGATAAAACTAAACCGACCTTAGAATTGGTTTAGCCATAAAACTTTCTGTATTTAAAAAGGTACAAGTAATTTGTACCTTTTTCATTTTATAACATTTAAGGCTTTCCTTAACAAGATCATACAGAATATTTTAATAGTTTAGCGCACTTTAAAAAGAACCTATACAATGAAAAAAACAGTACTACTGCTGCTTATCGTGGTGTTATTTTCTGGATTTTACGGATTTTCCCAGACCAAATCAGAATTAGAAAAACATTATCAGGCTTTTTATGACCAAATGCGTTTACAAGGTGATGTGAATGGTGTTATCAATGCCCTGACCCATTTAAACGTTTTATCCCCTTCAAAAGAAAGAATGGATACGTTGGCGTATATCTATGCCAATGATAATCAGCATTTACAGGCCTTGAATACCATTGGTATCGAGAAAATAGATACCGATTCTGATTTGGCCGTGCAGGTAAAGGCAATTTCATTAAAGGCATTGAACCAACCCAAAAGGGCATTGGAGCAATTTGAAATTCTAAATACACGGGAACCGAATGCGTATTTAGCCTATGAATTGGCCGATTTAAAAGTGCAATTAGGTGAAAATGCAGAAGCGATGAAAAACGTAGAGTATGGTATCGCCAATGCAACCGATGATATGAAATACGCTTTTTATGAGCGCCAGCAACCCTATGAAGTTCCTTTGAAAGCTGCTTTCCTTCATTTAAAAGGGCTCATACAATACAATATGGACAAAACTAATATCGATGCCGCCATTGCTACCATTGACCAAGCATTAGCAATAGACCCCAACTTTAATCTGGCAAGTCTTAGTAAGCAAGCACTGACTTCAAGAAAAGAGGCTCCGACAGAAAAGAAAGAATAAAAAAATTTACCTTTTATAAAAAACGGACCTAGCGGTCCGTTTTTTAATTTTTCATTTTTAGTTGGTTCAACAAAATACTATCCCTTTCACGTTTCAGGCCTACCAATTCGTCGACATATTCATTGGGTACGGCAATGGAGAGTACATAGTGGGCAATTTTCCATTTTCCATCCTCCTTTTTTAAAATTCCAGAGCCCCTGCATAGTTTCATTTGGGTATCCAGCAACTCATCAAACCAAGCTAGGTTCGCGACCTCATCAATATAGATATTTCGCTCAACCGCCGTAAAATTCCAGGCCTTACCTTTATCAAAATGTGGTTTTGCATAGCTTTTAAATGCATCTAATTGCCAATTTTCCTCCGCATCGGTACCGATAAAAACGGCATCATCGGTCATGAGATTAAAATAGGCCTCAAAATCGGCAGCAGCAGCAGCTGCATGCCATGTATCCAATGTTTTCGAAATTTGATTTTTCTCACTTTGCTGCCCAAAAAGCATGGGAGCCATACTAAGGAATACTAGACTAATTTTTTTCATTTGCCCGTAATTCTTCTGGTAGCGTATTCTTCACCACTACATTGAACTGGTTTCTTAAATCGTTGAAGGCCGTAATCATCTGTAAAATAGATTCCTTGGGATTTTGACGGTATTCCAAATCACCCTTTGTCTTCAAAACATAGGTCTTAAAGACCTTTTGCCTTCCTTTAATTTGTGGAATATCAAATTCTATAGGATATTCTTCTGTTTCCAACTTTTTCTGATTTTCAACCAATTCATCGACAATCAGAACAAAATCTTCTCGAAACTCGGTGCTATAGATTTTGTCAAAACTTCGTTCCAAAACGGTGTACGCCTTCCAATTATCTAAAATAACTTGGGCCCTACTGTCTACCCGAGACTTTTCGGGAAGGCTGTCTGTCATAATTTCCCAGCTAGATTCCTCAACCTTGGCTGTTTCCGAGACTGTATCCTTACAGGATGAAAACAGGATCAGCGTTACTAAAAAAGCGAACATTTTAGGCATAAGCGAATGTACAAATTTTAAGAAAAGGTATCTTTATACACGAATTCATTTAACGCTATTTTTAAATGTCAAAATACATATTGATCATTGGGGCCTGTGGCCAAATTGGAACAGAACTTACCTTGGCGCTTAGAGAAAAATTTGGAAGCGAAATGGTCATCGCAAGTGATATTCGTGAAGGAACCGATGATCTAATGCAGTCTGGACCGTTTGAAATCTTAGATGCCACCAACTATGACAACTTAGAAGAAGTCATTGCCTATTATGACATAAATGAAGTGTATCTTATGGCCGCCATGTTGAGTGCCACTGCAGAAAAATTTCCCATGCGGGCGTGGAACCTGAATATGAATACGCTGTTCAATGTGCTCAACTTGGCAAAGGAGAAAAAAATAGATAAAATCTTTTGGCCTTCGAGCATTGCCGTTTTCGGACCCAACACTCCGAAAGAAGATACACCCCAGAATACGATTATGGAACCGAGTACCGTATATGGTATCAGCAAGCAATCTGGGGAACGCTGGTGCGAATATTATTTTAAAAAATTCAATGTCGACGTACGTAGTATCCGCTATCCAGGCCTTATAAGCTGGAAAACGATGCCTGGTGGCGGAACTACCGATTATGCCGTAGAAATCTACCATAAAGCCCTTTCTAAAGGCTCGTACAGTTGTTTTCTGAAAGAGGACACCAAATTGCCCATGATGTTCATGGACGATGCCATACGCGCTACCTTACAGATTATGGATGCTCCTGCAGCAGACATTAAAGAGCGTTCCTCTTACAATTTAGCGGCAATGAGTTTTACGCCCAAGGAAATGGCCGAAAGCATCAAAGCCGTTATCCCGGAATTTAAAATAGATTATAATCCAGATTTTAGGCAAACTATAGCGGATTCATGGCCTAGCAGTATAGATGACACCAACGCCCGGACGGACTGGAACTGGAAAGCCGAATTCGATTTGGATGAAACCACAAAAACAATGCTGGAGAATTTGGGATAAAATACATAATGAGAAATTTAGGAGGCATCTACTTTTGTAACGGTTTTTCCTGAGGGGTCTTAAATATTGGAATCAAAACATATGCTCCAAATTCCGCCAGGTTCCTTTTTCCAAAGTAAGGTTATACTAGCCTTGATAACTTCCGCTGCACTGCCCAATTTCAGTAGCAACAGCTTACATATTCTTAAAAATTAGGAAAATCATCTTTTCTTAGAAATTTAGACTTGTGCAACGGTTACTTTTGTTACCCAATGTTTTAATTCCAGAATTCAATTAATTCTTCTATACTTTGACTACCGTTTGAAGCAAAAATATTCTCCCAATATATGGTGTCTTCAATTTTCACAAAAACTTTATAATAACCCACATCTAAAGTTTCTAGATTAAGACTTAAGGTCGAAGAGCCTTGGTCTATGAATTTCAAGTTGGATTTGGAATTAATCTCATTCTCAGAATATAAGTCTGAAATCAATATTCTATTAAAATCTACTTGTTGAAATATTTTATCCGCATTAGCTGGTACAATCCAAACATCAGATATTACATAATTGGATGAAAGGAATAAGGTTCCTATTGGAGGATTCGGAAAAGCTGTAAACTCATCATTATTTTTAATATTAGGATTTCCCAAACGCGTAGGAGGGGCATCAAATGAATCTTTTATATTAATTCCGGTTACTAATTCAATTTGAGTTTCAGCATTAGAATTATCTTCTGGATCTTGGTTGTTACAGCTAATAATGAGTAGCGCGAAAAGACATAAAATTATTTTTTTCATTTTCTATAATATTGGGTAACGGCTCGTTATATGAAAAGTAGCGCTGAAAATAAGCGGTTACTTTTCGGATTAACACAAGCCGAATTTTTAAATTTTACTATTTATCTTTTTAATTGGAAAGTCGTCAAATTTTTAAATTTGGCGACTTTCCAAAAATGCCCAAACCTTAGTGTTAGTAATGACTTGCGCTATTTTTTATACACAACTTTGTTATGTGCAGGGCTATACCGGAATCTTCTTTAAAAGGAATGAATTTTTATCAATTATCATTCGGTTAAATTCAATTCCGTTTCTGCTTAATTCTGTTTGATTTATTTTTTTAATAGATTCGTCAATTTTAGTTTCTGATACGTTACACCCAAAAATAATTTCTGTTATGTGCTTTTTGTCAAACTCTATTGTTTGCCTATCTTTTTCAGGAATAGTTTTAGTTATTGCTCGGACTTCATTTTCGTAATCCCATCTTTTAGATTTTGTTGTCAACCAATAAAGTGAAGTTCTTAAAAAATCGGTTGCTCCATCAATTGGTTTTACTTCGTTTTCATACCGTACTCCGCATAAAATAAATTTTTCTTGATAATCAATTGGGAACTTAAATCCGATACAAATTCCGCTATGCTTTTCCGCATAATGCGACCACATAAGAGTTTCATCCGAAATTCTTGAAAAACAGGTCATTTTAAATTGCTCTTTTTCTTCTCTTAAAATAGATGCAATTCTTTCAGGGTCTTTTAAATTATTTTTCAGACGACTCCTATATTCAGCACTTAAATTCTCTCCCAAACTATCAAGAGCTTTTTCGACCATTTCATCTGTTAATTGCGGTTTTAGCAAATATTCATTGCAATCAAATGGGTCATTAAAAGTTGATGGTTTCGCAAACATTAAAGTGTTTCCAAGAATAATCTTGTCAAATGCTGTTTCAAAACTTTCATATTTATAAACAGTTTCATTTCTAAGAATGTCAAAAAAATTCTCCCTTATTATAGTTTCTATTTCAGTTTTTGATAGCATTTATAGCTTTTTTCATAGGATACATTGTTGGCAATAGTTTTTAATCATTTTTATTCAGTTTTAAGTTCATAACATAGTCGCTTAATTCCGAATCAACATTGTTCAATAATTCAAGTTTATTTTCAGAGTTAGGATTGTCATAATTTGTAATTATATGCTCCATTATTTTGCTTCCAACTTTTTCGTATTTTTCAACTGCGATTTTTAGTAAGTAATCAACAAGTTCAATATAATCTGGTATTTCTTTACGTTCAAAACTGAATCTTCTCTGTAGTCCAACTTTTATTCCCCATTTCATTGTTTTTGGAAAAATCTGAAAATAAGCTTTTCCGTATTCGTGTTCAGTTTCTCCTCTGTGAGCAATGAAGTTATGTCTCATACTCATTAAATTTTGATGTATTGTTTTCAAGTTGTCGGAATTTTCAAAACAGTCTAATTCAAGTTTAGGTGATTTACTTGAACTACTGTCAGTAAAACATTTTCCATACAAAATTATCACAGTTGTAAATAAAGAAGTTCTAACAATTTCACGGTTTCTTTTTTTTAATCTTAATAATGCTTTTTTACAAGTTTCTAAATCAAGAATGATACTGTAATAGGCAACATTTTTTCTCTCAAGATGATTTGGGATTTTAAAAGTCAAGGTTTGCTTTGTGTCAGAATGATTTTTTATATCACTATCGAGCTGTTTTTCCTTTTCTTCTTTATTCATTCTCAAATTATTGCCAACGTCACGGCTATGGCAAGTAGGGCAGGCAAGGAAACTTTTCGTTTCCGTCTGGTCTGCGAGCCAGAGCTTTTTGTTTTGTAATTACTTTCATTTTTTTAATTGCCAAATCCAAAAGATTTGGCGGACATGGCAAACATACCCAAGCCTTTAAATATAACCCTTTATGCCCTATTTGCTATAGGAATTGTTGGCGTGTCGTTTTTATTCCAGTTTTATATTTAATAGAATTGAGCCTAATCCTATTTCAGCCCTTTTATTATCAAACTCTTGCTTTGAGAATGGTCCAAGAACATTCTTTTTTGCCATTCCAAAATCCGATTCTTTGATTTTTTTTATTATCCAAAATTGATTTGGTGCTTTCTCCTTTTCAGATTCCGATTCGAGAAGAATATAATTTTTATCCGCTCCAATATTAATAAAGCAATCAACTAATCCATATCCACCACTAACATTATCAGGTGAAAACCATAATGATTTGCAATAGTTATATCCTTCATTTTCCGAAACAAAGTATCGTCCATCTTCCCAATAAGTTTTTTTAAATGCGCAACTTGAAAACGTAAGAATGATAAAGAAGAAGAGATATGTGATTTTATAATTCATAAGTTTTGAAATGCACGCCAACAATTGTATATGCGTACTGGTACGTATATTTCTATTTTAGGGGAAGTACCTTAAAAATCCAATAAATAATTGGTCGGTGCAAATAAAGTTTTGGGTTATAAGTTCTCGACTTAAGTTTATCTTGAGCATTGCCGAAAGGCTCGAACTGACAGTTTCATACGAAAATAACGAGGTCTCGACTTTAGTTGATCCTGAGTCTGGCCGAAAGATTCGACAGGTATCAACAAAAAGTCCCTTCTTTTGAAGGGACTTATCATGTGTTCCAATTTATGTTACCAACCTAGCAGATGGCTTACGACTATTTGGTTTACTTAAAACCCTGAATATATTGTCGCCTAAACGTGTTCTGCGGCTCCTGTATACCGAAAAGGTAGCAATTTTGCTTGGTTATCACATCCGCTGTGGTACGGTTAAGGGGTCTTTGGAAAAATAGGTGTTGGCTTTCGCTTTGACTAGAAGGTCTTTGAAAAGGTTTCATACGATATTGTTTTTTTGTTATTAACTTCTTTACTTCGATTTTAGAGGGTCAGACCTCAGTCGGGCGTACCCTAAAAATCATCTTCATACAAAACTTAACTACATAATAATCATTTTGTTAAGACTGAATGTATTAAAAAAACAAATCGCTTAAGCAGATTTAAGACCTTTATAAAACAGAAATATCACAATGCTAATTTCAGACTCTTGATTTTATCGATTACTGATTTTTGGCTTAGGTTTTTTACTAAAACCATTCTACTTCCAATTCAAGACTCAATTCTAGTTCAGGTTTTTCCTAAGTAATAACAGCGGGTTTTTTCTCTTGAAATTCCCCCAGAAGAAAAGATATTTCCGAAGGGGGCCCTTGAAGTATATCCTGTATTCGTAAATCTTCATCGACATCGACCAAACTAAAGAAAAGTTCTCCATCTGCTTTAATGTACATAAGCTCATCTAACAGATTGCATTCAAGACTACCTTGATTTTCTAGCACCTCGGATAAATGGCCAAAGGCAAAATAATGTTCAAAGCCATCAAAAGAAATACATTTTTGAACCCCTATCATTCAAATGAAACTTCTACAGACAAAAAGGATTTTATAGGAAAATTGTAAGAAAGTCTAACTTGTTTCCAATTTCGGCTAACTAAACTTCAGTTTTCGCTCAATGGCCATAACCATTGCATTGGCAATATCTTTTCCTGTGGCATTTTCGATACCTTCTAGTCCGGGAGAAGAATTCACCTCAAGCAATAACGGTCCTTTATTTGAACGAATGATATCGACACCGGCAACTGCCAAGTTCAAGACCTTAGCCGCTTTTAAGGCCAGTTTCTTTTCGTCGGATGTTATTTTGATGATCGAAGCAGTACCGCCTTGATGGATATTCGCCCTGAATTCCCCTTTTTGGGCTTGGCGTTGCATACTGGCCACGACCTTACCATTCACCACAAAGCAGCGGATATCCTGACCATTGGCTTCTTTAATGAATTCTTGCACCAAAATATTGGTGTTTACACTTTTGAAGGCATTGATTACACTTTCCGCAGCCTTATTGGTTTCTGCTAAAACAACACCCTTACCTTGGGTACTTTCTAAAAGTTTAATGATCAACGGTGCACCGTTGACCATTTTGATCAGATCTTTGGTATCCATCGGTGACTTGGCAAAACCGGTAATCGGGATATGGATATCATTTTTTGAAAATAACTGGGATGCAAAAAGCTTATCCCTCGATTGGGTGATTGCCTCTGCAGAATTTTGACAGTAGACACCCAAGTTGTTAAATTGACGAATCAAAGCGCAACCATAAAAGGTGACCGCAGGTTTTATACGGGGAATCACCGCGTCAAAATCCTTTAAAATATTGCCCCCCCGATAACGTATTTCAGGAGAATGCGCATCTAGCTTCATATAGGCCTGTTCCACATTAAGGAAAACAATTTCATGCCCCCTCGCCTCAGCGGCCTCCATTAACCTTTTATTACTATATAGCAACGGGTTACTGGCCAACAAGGCAATTTTCAATCCGGTTTTTTCCTTGAAATAAGGTGCGTATTTATCGTTGACTTCCTTATCCTCAAAGGATTGTAATTGATAACTGACCGCCGGGTTTACAATAAAACGCTCATTGAGCGCTTCCCTGCCCAATAGCATTCTAAACTCCATGGTATCTCTATTGGCCAGTGTCAACTCTATATCAAAAATAGAATCACCAATGGTTACGGGAGTTTTGATGACCAAACGCTCCTCAGATATCCCCGACGAACTTTTAACCATACGACGATCCACTAATCTGGCTTGACACTCGATGGCAATACTACGGTTTTCTTGTAACGGACTAACTTCAAATTTTACCCACTCTTGGGCTCCTTTGTTTATTATTTTCAAGTTGGTCGCCTGAATGGAAGACGTTTTAGCACCTGAATCAACCCTGGCCTTAATCGCCGGTATTCCAAGTTCCTTAAATACACACCATTCCTCACTACCTATTATCCTTAAACTCTCCAAATCATTCTTCTTTTTATCCATGTGGTTTATGGAATTATGCTATTTCTTTCTTAATTCAAAAATATCCGTCCGCCTGTCCTTAAGATTACGTACCGCACCAAATTGGTTCAATTCACGCAGCAAACTTATGTCTACATCTGCAATCAGGATCATTTCTGTATTCGGTGTCGCTTCGGCCTTTATTCCATTGGTAGGGAATGAAAAATCACACGGGGTAAATACCATGGATTGTGCAAATTGGATATCCATATTCTGTACGTTGGGCAGGTTACCAACACTACCGGCAATGGCCACGTAACATTCGTTTTCAATCGCCCTTGCCTGTGCGCAATTGCGCACCCTTGAATATCCATTTTGGGTATCGGTCAAGAATGGAACAAATAAAATATCGACTCCTTCTTCGGCCAATAAACGGCTCAATTCAGGGAATTCTACATCATAACAGATCAAAATTCCTATTTTACCACAATCGGTATCAAATGCCTGTAATTTTGTTCCCCCTTGCATGCCCCAAACCTTAGCTTCGTCGGGGGTAACGTGAAGTTTTTCATAGCGCTCCATACTGCCATCACGACGGCATAAATAGCCTACATTGTACAAGCGACCATCTATAATCTCGGGCATACTGCCAGAGATAACATTGATGTTATAGGAAATGGAGAATTCAGAAAATTTTTGAACGATCTCTTCGGTATGCTTAGCCAGTTCGCGTATGGCATCGGGCGTCGACATATGATTGTTCCCTGCCATTAAAGGAGCGTTGAAAAATTCTGGAAACAAGGCGAAATCTGAACGATATCCTGATACCGCATCTATAAAATATTCTGCTTGCTGCAAAAGGTCGTCAATATCCTTATACGACCTCATTTGCCATTGGATCAACCCTAAGCGAACAATAGTCTTGTTTACTGCTGCTTTGTTCGTTGGTTTTTGATAATAGATATTGTCCCATTCCATAAGAATGGCAAAATCATTGGATTCTCTATCGCCTGCCAAGTACCCTTTCATCACCTTCGAAGGGTGGAAATCATTACTGATCTGAAAATTCAATACCGGATCGTCAATCTGCTTTCTGCGAACTTCATCAATATACTGTTTAGGGGTAAAGTCTTTAGAATGCTTGTGATAATTTGGCATTCGCCCACCAAAGACAATACTCCTTAAATTCAGTTTTTCACAAAGTTCTTTACGGTAATCGTAAAGTCTACGCCCTAAGCGCATTCCTCGATATTCGGGACTTATGAATACGTCAATACCATATAAAACATCACCATCGTCATCATGCGTATTAAACGTGTCATTACCGGTTATCTGCTTATAGGTGTGATTGTGCTCGAATTTTTTATAATCAACGATTATGGACAAGGCACAACCGGCCAATTCACCGTTAATTTTGATGACCACTTGGCCCTCGGGAAACTTCTTGATCAAGCGTGTTATTTCCCGTTCTGTCCAAATGGCATCATGCATATTCAAGTACGATGAAAGCATCGCCTCTTTAAGCTGCTGATAATCCTTTAGCTCAAGGTATTTTAATTCTATATTTTCTATTTCTTCTATTTTCATGCAAATCTTTACTATTGAAACCAAGAATTTTGTGCGATTTCGGGCTTAAAAACCACAAAATTCTGCACTCAGGCAACTTGGTCAAAACCTTAGTCGTAAAAAGTATTGGGATAGTAACCTTAAGAAATGAGAAGAATATTAATCCTCATCATCACCATCCACCATATCCTCTGGATCTGGCTCAACTATTGCTTCTGGATCATCATCCGCAAAATCCTCATAATCATCCTCATCGTAATTCTCCATCGTATACTCTAGTTTGGCGCTTATCTTCACTAAATACTTTGTGTCTTCTGTTAGCACCTCAACTGCCTCTATACGCTCTCCTTGCGCATTTTTAAAGGAAATGATGTTGCGATCGTCATACCCATCAGGATATCTTTCTACCAAAAGCTTCAGTACTTCGGGCGTCAACTTTTTAAAGTCTACTATAACTCGTTTTAAATGTGCGTTCTTGTCCATAATTACATGTCTAAAAGGTAAGCAAAAATCAAGGGTGCAACAATTGTTGCATCACTTTCTATAATAAATTTTGGGGTGTTAATATCTAGTTTTCCCCATGTTATCTTCTCATTGGGTACGGCTCCCGAATAAGAGCCGTAACTGGTCGTACTATCACTGATCTGGCAGAAATAGCTCCAGAACGGGGTATCGGTACGTTCCATATCTTGATACAACATAGGCACTACACAAATGGGGAAATCACCAGCTATACCTCCGCCTATTTGAAAAAACCCGATTCCATTTTTGGAATTATCGGTATACCAGTCGGCTAAAAAGGTCATGTACTCAATACCTGATTTCATGGTGCTGGCCTTTAATTCTCCTTTTAACACATAGGATGCAAAAATATTGCCCATGGTACTATCTTCCCATCCCGGGCAGATTATAGGGAGGTTTTTTTCGGCGGCAGCGTACATCCAGGAATCCTTTAAATCTATTTCATAATACTCTTCCAAAACACCGGAAAGCAACATTTTGTACATGAATTCATGCGGAAGGTATCTTTCGCCCTTATCATCTGCATCCTTCCAAATTTTAAAAATATGCTTCTGTAACCTTCTGAACGCTTCTTCCTCGGGAATACAGGTATCGGTAACCCGATTCAACCCTTTCTCCAACAAATCCCATTCCTCTTGTGGGGTCAAATCCCTATAGTTAGGTACTCTTTTATAATGCGAATGGGCTACAAGGTTCATAATATCCTCTTCTAAATTGGCCCCTGTGCAAGAGATAATCTGAACCTTATCTTGTCGGATAACTTCGGCGAATATTTTGCCCAACTCTGCAGTGGACATGGCCCCCGCCAAGGACACCAACATTTTGGCGCCATTGTTCAATTGATCTTCATAGCCTTTGGCTGCATCTACTAAGGCAGCGGCATTAAAGTGTAAATAGTATTTTTCTATAAAATTTGTAATAGCTCCTTTAGTCTTCGTCATCCTCAAATTTTGAATTGGTACTCGATTTATAATCTATATCATAGGTATTGTCATACTCTTGATCCACATCTTGATCTGCAAATTTATAGCTCAACATTTTATAATAAAGTTTAGCGGCCAAATAATCTGGTGATTTATCATTTTTATTTGGACATAGCTCTACAATATCAAAACCTACCACATTTTTATCCTCAAAGACTTGTTTCAAAAAATCCAAGGTTTCGAACCAAAGCAAACCTCCCGGTTCTGGGGTACCCGTAGAGGGCATGATGGAGGGGTCCAAAGCATCCAAATCGAAGGTAATGAAAACATTGTCGGTCATGGCATCGATAAC
The DNA here is from genome assembly GCF_048537565.1 of Maribacter sp. X9. Classification (GTDB taxonomy): domain Bacteria; phylum Bacteroidota; class Bacteroidia; order Flavobacteriales; family Flavobacteriaceae; genus Maribacter. The sequence goes on along the minus strand of NZ_CP183215.1, from coordinate 1,142,816 downwards.
CTTGTCCATCCAATATTCATCATTCAACATTTCTTGTGCAAAGAACGTTTTTTCCTCATCGATCAATGTTTTTTCGATGATATCCATAGAACGTATCCCTACTTGTACCAAGTTCGTGGTCTGGCTAGCTTCATGTAAGGCACACGCATGATTGTATTTAGATCCGTTGTAGGATTCCCTTAAATCTGCATGGGCATCGATATGCAATACGGTAAGGTTGTCAAAACATTCGTTAAATGCGCGGATGGTACCAATGGAAACCGAATGATTACCCCCGAACAGCGTAACAAACTTATTACGTTTGATAAAATCTTTTGTAGTGCTATGTACAGCTTTCACCATGGCCTCTGGCGAACTACTTTCAACTATAGGATCCGTTAAATGAATGCCTTGTTTATAGACCTCAGAATCGGTTTCAATATCATACCATTCCATATTTTCAGAAGCCTCTAAAAAAGCTTCAGGACCCTTGTCGGCTCCCTTTCCCCAAGTACTTGTTCCATCATAGGGAACGGGGATCAAGATGATCTTGGATTTTTCAAGTTGGGCGAATTCATCGGGAATACCCGCATAATTCTTAGATGTACTCATGTGATATCAGCTAATGTTAATTGGTTTTTAGAAAAATAGTTCAATTTTAAATACGTAAATAAAAGTATATCGGTCTTTTTAAAAATAAATTGTTTCATTTATCACTTACGATCGCATTGCTATGAATATTTTCAGATATCGCATCGACATCATCGACATCATACCCTAAGATATTCAAGAGATCTTCGGCCCTTTGTTGCGTTCTAAACAGTTTATAGATAAAATTACCGTTTTCATCCTTATCTATCAAGATATGTTTCGGTTGCGGTATTAAACAGTGTTGTAATCCACCATATCCACCTATGGTCTCTTGATAAGCCCCAGTATTAAAAAAGCCAATGTACAACGGTTTTTCCCTTCTATATTTTGGCAAGTAAATGGCATTCATGTTCTGCTCGCTGTTGTAATAATCATCACTGTCACAGGTCAGTCCGCCCAACAATACACGCTCATATTCATCGTTCCATCGGTTGATGGGCAACATGATAAACCTCTTGTTAATCGCCCACGTATCAGGTAAGGTAGTGATGAAAGAGGAGTCAATCATATTCCACTTTTCACGATCATTTTGTTGTTTCTGGTATAGAATTTCATAAATGGCACCACCACTTTCTCCTACGGTAAAAGAACCGAATTCGGTGAAAATATGTGGCACTGGAACTTCTGCTTCTGAACAGGTTATGCTGATCTGGTTCAAAATTTCATCGATCATATATTGATAATCATATTCAAAATGCAATGAATTTTTGATGGGAAATCCACCACCGATATTCAAACTATCTAAAGACGGGCAAATTTTCTTTAGACGTACATAAACCTTTAAACACTTTACCAGCTCGTTCCAATAATAGGCATTATCCCGGATTCCCGTATTGATAAAAAAATGGAGCATTTTAAGTTCAACCTTATCATTATCCTTTATCTGATTCTCATAAAATGGAACGATGTTCTTATATCCTATACCCAACCGCGAGGTATAGAACTCAAATTTTGGCTCCTCCTCGGATGCGATGCGGATTCCCACTTTAAAAGTATCGTTAATGGCATCTGTCAACAAATCCAATTCCTCATAATTATCGATGATCGGAATACAGTTATAATGCCCGTTATTGATAAGTCTGGCAATATTTTCTATATATTTTTCACGCTTAAAGCCATTACAGATAACGTAGTTCTGTTCGGTCAACTTACCATCTTGCTTCAATTTTTCAATAATATTGATGTCAAAGGCCGAGGACGTTTCCATATGGATGTCATTTTTCAGCGCTTCATGCATCACATGCTGAAAATGGGAACTTTTGGTACAATAACAGTAATGATATTTACCCTTATAATTATTCTTCTCTATAGCATTAGAGAACCAATTTTTGGCTCTTACAATGTTCTCCGAAATTTTAGGGAGGTAGGTGAACTTTAACGGACTGCCGTATTTTTTAACCAGTTCATTTAACGGAATTCCGTGAAATTGTAAGTGTTCACCATCTAAATTAAACTCTTCTTGGGGGAAATAATAAGTTTGATCAATAAGATCAATGTATTTGGTATTCATGAAATTGAATTATTATAAAATTTGATATTTGTTAAATATAACAACTAGTGTACGGTTTGAAAGTTAAGAAAACGTAACCATCCTAAGTTAAAATCAAACCAAAATCTGCTTTTGCGTGGTAGGAATGAAGAAATAATCATGCTGGCTTTGCACAATTGCGGTAAACTTTAAGGAAGTTAGCTTTCTATATCGGCTACCTATCTTATAAGCTGTTTGTGGGAAATACTTCCAACTTCCCCAAAATCCGAACACAAAAAAATCATACATAATGTTCAGCTAAAAGCCTGCAATTCCTAAGACCTTTAACAGGTTCTTAGAACAGAACAAATGAAATCAAAAAAAATGAAAAAACAAGCGTTTTCATTTTTTTTACGATAAGCAACCTTTCAAAGCAAAATAGCCCTGGCATCACTTTTCATCAACGCGTAACTATTTTATTTTTAATCACTTAAAAACATTTTTTTCAACAACCCAAATGAAGCACTATAAAATTAGCCTGGTTTTATTGTTCTTGATCGTAGTTTATAAAGCCTTAGGTTAGATTTCTCCTTGTATTTATACACCTATTTTGGCAGAAAATAATCCCGAAACATTACCTCTACCAAAGTACGCAAAAGTCCATCTTCTAATGGAATGCATAAAAATTAAAAGACCACGCGCGTGAAAACGAATTGAGTGAAGTACATAGAAATTCAAGGGATTTAAGTTCAAAAATACCCTAATGAATTTAAATATTTTCGATAAAAAAGTTTGAAATTTCATTAATCATGGTAACTTAACCCACAGATGGGAATTCGACCCAAATAGTATAGGAGGGTGGTTTACTATAAATAGTCTTAGGTGGAACAAGCAGGTCATTAAAAATCACAATTGTTCGACCCATATGTAAAATGCTAGAAAACAGTACAATAGAATATAAACAATATCATCAAGCTATATTTTCAGAATGACAAAACCAACATCATTATTCGTTATCATTATCATGCTAACGATTATGGGGTGTAATGCAGAAATTGAAAAAGGACCCGATCGACCGAACATTGTATTTATCATGTCAGACGATCATGCCTATCAAGCTATATCTGCCTACGACAATAGTTTAATAGAGACCCCCAACATCGATAGGATTGCCAAAATGGGCATGTTGTTCACCAACGCAAGTGTCACTAATTCGATATGCGCGCCGTCAAGGGCAACGATCTTAACGGGAAAACATTCGCACATCAATGGTAAAGTAGACAATGTATCACCTTTTGACACGACCAATGTTACCTTTCCTCAATTGTTGCAAAAATCAGGTTATCAAACCGCCATGTTTGGAAAGTTACACTTTGGCAACAACCCAAGGGGATTTGACCAGTTTAAAATACTACCTGGACAGGGATCTTATTATAATCCTGATTTTATCACTAAAAACGAAGGAGAGATTAAAGTACAAGGATATGTGACGGATATTGTTACCGACATGACATTAGATTGGCTTGATAAAGAACGTGAAAAGGAAAAACCTTTTATGTTGATGTACCTCCACAAGGCACCTCATCGTGCTTGGTTAATGGCCGAAAGACATATGAAAGAGTACACCCATAAAACGTTTCCAGAACCTGCTACACTGTTCGATGACCATGAAGGAATGCCGGCAGCTAAGGTCGCCCAAATGAACGTTGACGGAAATATGGGTTGGGCAGGAGACACTAAGGTATACCCAGCGATTATGGACGAACTGGGACTTGAAGAGATAGGGTTTGATAAAATAAGATATGAATATGAGATCGGACGTTTCGATTCGGTTCAAAAGGCGAATTTTGATGCCGCCTATCAACCTATAATGGATGAATTCAAAAAGAGATATCCGAACATGGATGAAAAAGATTTGGCCAAATGGCGCTATCAAAGATACATGCAGGACTACCTAGGCACGATTGAATCGGTGGATGAGAACGTAGGTCGCGTATTGGATTATTTGGAAGCCAACGATTTAATGGACAATACGATTATCGTATACACTTCCGACCAAGGCTTTTATTTGGGGGAACATGGCTGGTTCGACAAGCGGTTCGTATACGACCAAAGTTTTAAGACCCCTCTTTTGGTTTCATGGCCAGATAGGATAAAAGCAGGGACTAAATCCAATGAACTAGTACAGAACTTAGATTTTGCTCAGACATTTTTAGATGTGGCCGGCGTAGAACAGCCTTCAGATATGCAGGGCCAAAGTCTAGTGCCCGTTCTTACAGGTGATTTGGATAATTGGGAGCGTGACGCCGTGTATTATCATTACTATGAGCATCCGTCCGAGCATAATGTAAACAGGCACTATGCTGTGATTACAAAGGATTATAAGCTGATACATTACTATTTTGACCTAGATTATTGGGAGCTTATCGATTTAAAGAAAGACCCTTTGGAGCAACATAACTATTATGATGATCCCGACTACGCCGAAATTCAAAAAGACCTTCATAAAAGATTAAACGAACTACGTGAACAATACGGTGACTCAGAAGCACTAAGCCAGCAGTACATTGATGAATTTATGCCCCTTGCTAAAGAAGGGAAGGTTTGGGGTGTCGAAAAAGAAATTTTAGAACCCATTGTTAAGAAATGGGAAAATTCTAAGAAAACCAATTAATTTATCAGCAAAACGTAAGGTTTAAATCCAATTTCAGAATCTTTATAACAACTAAACATTCAATACATAGTAGGTACCTATAATTCATTACGTTCGGACTTTCACTTTGGAAAATCTGAACTTTTTAGGATGGTTCATGTTGATATATTAGGCTGAAGCTGATCATTTTACAATTAAAGAAAATAAGAGTTCATTACTATTTGCAGAACGATTTTCTGAATAATTCACTCCAAAATCCTACCATAATTTACCTGCGGATAGATTCGGTAGAATTTTTGCAACCTTAAGACATAGAATTGTCAAGAAAAAAAACCCAAGGGCACAAACTACTGTCGGTTTAGAACCCTTTTTTTTGCTATCCACTTTTGGTTTTTACATGTTTTCAAAATTAATTAAAACGGTCATTATGCTCTTTTCTCAAAACACGATCAAATATAGCGAGTCAAAAAAGTGACCTCGGCAAAAATCGAACTTCATACTCTGAATACCCTAGTTTACAAGGATTTTCCCTTTTTAAAAATTTCGATGTTAACCCTTTGTGAACTTTTATGGTGATTTTCTTTTGTACAAACCAATAGAATTAAACGATAATTTTTCAAAGGTTAAAAAAGGATTTACAGGTTATAAGCATTAAACAACTTCAACTAAAATTCTTTTTCATACAATCTTGCCAAGTGACCAGGTCATATTTTCTCTTTCCCTTCCCTTACTTCTTCAAAAATCCGTATTCGTACACGAAGAGGAACACCTCTCCTTTCTGGTTTTTCCAGTAGTGGGTAAAAAAATTCGGGTCGAATCTCGATTCCAACAACACACTGCTATTGATGGTCACCTTGCCCCCTTTGTTATATTCCTTCAATATTTTCCGGTTCAGTTTCGGCTGATTGTCCACCCTATTGTAGAAACGTTCCGGTCGTTGTTTTTACTTATGTTATTGGTAGAGACTCTTGCAGTGCAGGTTGCAGCATTTATTATCCCTCCTTCCCATAAATGTTTTACAGTTCAAGCATTCATGCTGTAATCTCATTTCCATAAAATTAAGTGAATCCCTATGCGAACTTTATTCGCTGATGGTACGCCTAAATCGTTTTCAAAGGAAGAGGCATTACTCGGAAGCATTGATTGATCTATGGCCGTAAACACATAGGTCTACGGTTCAAGTCGGATAAGGTTGTTCAGGCTCTCGTGAAGAAATTACCGGGCATACGCTGAAACTAGGAATATAGGATGTACCCATCCCGAACATCAAAACCGATCTTGGAATTCTTTTCAGTACATTTCATGGAGAGATCTGGATAAACGGAAACTATTTTTTCAGGAACAATGTAGGCATCAATCCCGAAAAACCCGATAACATTGCTAGGTATAGGAACAGGAAACTTAAAGAAGGTTTCACCGATTATTTTAAGGGATAGCATGTATATTTATACTGATATCACTAGTTATGGTCAAGTGAAAAAAACTTCATACGATAATGAAAGATGTAATTGAAAAATTATCAAAATTAGAGAATGGATTTAAACCGATAGAAATTGAAGCACTAAAGATTTTTAGATCCGAAACTATTGAGAATGCTATGATTTTATGTTGTGAACTGTTAAAGCACGAAAAATATCAAATTAGAAGTTTAGCGGTTTTCATTCTGGGTTTGGTGGCTTCGAAAAATTTGAGAGCGTTACATATATTAAAAACAGAAGTCAGTAAAGATTCGAGTTGGCAAGTTCAAGAAATTTTGGCAAAAGCTTTTGACCAATATTGTAACGATAATGGATATGAAAAATCTTTGCCAATAATAAAAGAATGGTTAAGCGACAAGAGACCGAATGTTTGTAGGGCAGTGACCGAAGGGTTACGAATTTGGACAAGTCGTCCCTATTTCAAGGATAATCCAAAAGTCGCAATAAGTCTGATTAGTGCACATAAAGCAAGTGATAGCGATTATTTAAGAAAATCTGTTGGGAATTCCCTTGGAGATATTTCAAAGAAATACAACGATTTGATAGAAGAAGAAATATCGGGTTGGGACTTAAGCGACAAGAAAATTAGTTTCACTTATAAATATGTGACTAAAAACCAAAAAAAATGAAAAACTATTACAACTCATTTTGCGGGTTGACAATTTTGAGTAATACAAAATATTGTACGGCCACTTGTTAGGTGAGTCAGCAACTATTATAAAACACAAAAATAAATTTTCAGATGCTCGGCCGTCTCTTTTCAAAGTTTAATAAAAACTGAGGTAAACGACAACTCTTTTCTTCAGACACTATCCCAATAAGTTTGCAAGTTAAAAATAACGCGGGTCTGACTATAAATTAGGTTACGTAATGAGCAAAAGCGCCCTTGCTTTCCTTCTAGAATATTATTGAATATAATATGTATGATAATAGACGAAAAGCCCAAGGGAAAAGTGTACGTATTTAATATACAGGATATTGAACCAAGACACGCAAAACGGTTTTAAGTTAAGGAAGCGTAACTTTTATTCAGCTCCATTTGATACCGAATGTAACCATTTTGAATCGTGGTAGCGTATTCCTTTAAGAATGGAATGTGGGTTGTCAACGATTGAAGGGGTTAGAATAGGAGAATCATAAGTCAAGAAAGGGAGATTTTAATGTTCGGCTTGCCCAATGAACCTTTCCGTATTTTATTACTTAGTTGAAACAATTGATATTTAAAATAATAAAAAAAGCGGTCTCAAAAAAGGTCTGTCTGATGGCTTTGCCAAAAAAAATTAAGTCCTCAAAAATTCATATTAAAGGTTTAGATTTTCTTATTGCTCGGTGATTTTACCTCTAAAAATGCTTAATCTTTCAATTATTGCGTAATTATTCAAAATCCAGATATAAATCGAAAAAAGGTAATACCTGCTGTGGCAACCTACCTTCCTTTTCATAAATATTGTTGGTATGTGTTCCAATATATTCCTCGGAAAAATGTATGATCCCCGCATTCTCCAATCCTTGACTGAACATTTTACATTGAATGGTAAACCGATCTCCAGCATTACGTCCCCAATCAAACTTTATGGCCCGCAATTCCTTTAGATTATCGATATAATCGGTAATCATATAAAAAGGCATATTCTCGTGCCATTTTTTTAGGACTGATTTATCGACCTGTAATTCATCGCCTTGATAGGTGAAGGGAACATCACAATAAAAGGGTTCATTAGATGCATTGGCAGACCACGATCTAGCGAAGGCCAATATGACCTTACCAAAATAGGATTTGGATAAATCTTCCATCGTATTTGATTTGGAATATTGAACATAGGTATTACTGTTAGGCCCGTACTCTCGAACAATGGCCAACGCCCCAGGACTAATTCCATAGACAGCGTTAAAAATATCAGGATGTTTCATCGCGATTTTCAGCGCTCCATATCCGCCCATACTGTGCCCTGTGATCCCCCTACTTTCTTTTTTTGGAAGCGTTCTATAATTGGTGTCCATATAGGTCACGAGATCAAATGCGGTGAAATCTTCCCAATTACCAAAAATTCCGGTATTGGAATAAAAACTACCCTCATAAGTGGTTCTTTGGTCGGGAATTACCAAGATAAAAGGGTCAATTTTATGTTCCTCAATGGCATAGTCCAAAAGTTCCTTCATGGGGTCGATAAGGCTGTCATCGTTTAAAAAGCCATGTAAAAAGTAGATAACAGGGTATTTTTTTTCTGAAGTATCATAGCCTGGGGGAAGATATACCGAAACCGATCGGCGCGGATTTTCCCCAAATTCATTCTCCAGATTTTTCGAATACAGTGAATCTTTAACCACTGTTCCCTTCAAATTGTTTTGGGCCCATGTTGAAAAAGTGATTGGAATAAGTAGTACTAAAAGTAATTTTCTAATCATTCTATGTTTCTATTAATGGGCATATCCAATAAATATGCGCCTAATGTTTTCCCGTGTTTGTCCAAAGCGGTGGAGCTCGTTACACCACCACCTAAAGCCTCGTACATTACAAAGTTTAAGGCGCCTAACTGGGGTAGTTCATAGCGAATTACATCTCCCTGTACTTGTGCACCAAACCATTTTTTTACGCTAGCAGGAGTCACGTTTTTTTCAATCAGTTCATAGTCCTCAATGTTATAGGCAATGATTGATATGTTGCTGATATTTCCTTTATCTCCTGTTCTCGAATGTGCAATGTCCCAAAGTTTCATTTTTCTACGTAGTTATATAGGTAACACTTAAATCAATATCGGATTTTGGCACAAGTATGGAAGCAATTGCCACAACCTCTGAGACCTTCTTTGTCGCCCCTCCTCCTCCTGCAGGTCCATTGGTATACAGGGCTTCCACTTCATTTGCAAGTTGTTGTGCCTGATTTCTCAATGGTGTTTTGCCGGCCACCCTTAATCGTACCTCGCTAGGTTCTGAGGAATAATTAGACCTTTTTATTAAGGCATCGACCCCTATAAGGTCGATCCTCATATCCAGAATTTCAAAGGGTAAAAGTTTCAATCGCTTTGCCATAATCTTTTTCGCCAGTAAACCTCTTTCTAAACAATTTGCGCCTCCGTAACTAATTTCTCCTTCCCCGAGGAATCCATTCGAATATGCCACGCTCACTTTGTAAGTATCGGTTGCCGTTTTAGAATTGGCATCCTTAAAAACTACTTTATCTTTATCATCCTGATAGAACATCACTTTAGAAAAATCAGCAGTACAATCTGGGGTGATATAGTTTGCGGGATCATGTATTTCATATAAAAGTTGTTCAGTGCACGTCGCTGGTGTGACCAAACCGCCCGCATCCTGTAGTTTAGAGATAAAACCGTTACCGTCTTCGTAAACCTCCACAAAAGGAAAGCCCAGATCCCAAAGATCCGGCACCTCTTTTTTTCCCGGATCCGCAAAATAACCTCCGGTTACCTGACCTGCACACTCCAAGAGATGACCGATTAAAGTCCCTGTGCCCATTAGCTTGGTTTGAGAGTGTTCCCATCCAAATTCGTATTGCATGGGTGCCAAAAATAAAGATGGGTCTGCAACACGTCCCGTAATCACAATATCTGCGCCATTAGCGAGGGCTTCAACAATGCCATCACCCCCTAAATAAGCATTGGCGGAAAGAATATGCTCTTTAAGCGATGATAGCAAAGCCCCGGTTTCTAAAATAGGACACTGTAGGTAATCCTCAATTTTATCGCTGCAATCATCACCGATAACTGCGGCAATTTTAATATTGTGTAAGTCAAGGGAGACCGCCAACTTGCCAATTTCCTTTATTGCTTCCAGGGGATTTGCAGCACCCATATTGGTGATAACCTTGGTTCGATGTTTATACGCCAACGGAAGCACTTTTTCCATTCGATATAGAAGTAGGTCATTATACCCCAATTTAAGGTTTGATTTTTTTTCCTGTTGGGCCAGCGCAATGGTTCTCTCGGCGAGGCCCTCAAAACAGATGTAGTCCAAATTACCTTTTGCGATAAGCTCCAGTGCAGGATCCAATCGATCCCCTGCATAACCTGCTCCACATCCAATTCTAATTTTTTTCATGTTTACCAACTTATAGCCCCTATTAACAAGGAAAATGATAGAATAATCAAGGTGACCAAAAAAGCTAAGGGAATGGTTTTCCTCTGGTGTTCTCCCAAGTCCACCTCGGTCAATCCGATGAGGAGATAGGTAGAACCTGTAAGCGGACTAACAGGAAAACCAGTAGTCATCTGGCCCATGATAGCAGCTCGACCTACTTCCACAGAGGCTACCCCATAATGCGAAGCCGTGTTGGAAATTAAAGGTAAAATACCAAAATAAAAAGAATCTGGATCGAACAGCAGGCTTGCGGGCATAGAGACCACACCGGTCAATAGCGCTAAATGACCTCCTATGGACTCTGGTATTAAGGTGACAGCACCCTGCGCCATGGCATCTATCATTCCCGAACCCTTTAAAATTCCTGTAAAACACCCTGCAGCAAAGAGAATACTGGCCATTAGTAGTGCTGCTTTAGCATGGGCATTTATACGTTCGCCTTGTAACTTAGGGTCGGAATAGTTGAGGGTAATAGCCAGGGCAAAGGCTACCATGAATATGATATGCGGTGGAGCCATACCACTGATAAGTAAAGCTACCGCAATTAATATCATAGCAATGTTCACATAGAACAGTTTTGGACGTTCATGTTCTGTAGATGCTAAGTCCGTAGCCTCGTACACCATACTATTTGCTGTTAGCGGCAAATTCTTACGCTCTTTTTTCCCGAGAAAAAAGGCGATGACAAGCACGGAACAAAGACCAATGATAACAGGTAGGAGCATAGGGTTGAAAAGCGTGGTTACCGATACATCAAGCGCAGATGCCGCTCGAATCGTAGGGCCTCCCCAAGGTAAAATGTTCATGGTTCCAGCCCCTAATGCTGTTACTGTGGCCAAAGTGCTTCGCTTCATATGGAGTGCATCATAAAGCGGAAGAAAGGCCGGGATGGTCACCAAAAAAGTGACCGCACCAGAACCGTCTAAATGCACTAACATCGCCAATAAGGCAGTAGCTACGGTAACCTTCGCCGGATCATTACCCGAAAAATTCAACAATTTTTTAATTAGGGGCTTAAATGTGCCGGCGTCTGTCAAAATACCGAAAAAAAGAATGGCAAATATGAACATGACTCCAGTAGGGGCAATGGATTTAATACCTTCTGTTATGAAATCAATAATTTCAGTGGTAAAGCCGCCCATCAAAGCTGTGGCAATGGGAACAAGGATCAAAGCTACTACAGCGGCCATTTTTTTGGTCATTACAAAAAACAATAATGCAATAATAGTTGATAGACCGAGCCAAGCGAGCATTGAAGTGATTTAAGACTTAAAAGTCTTAAAAATAGGTAAAGATTATATGGATAGAAAGTATATTTTAAATTTAGTGTCAAGTTTATCTCACAAAAAAAAGTGACTTCGCCATTCGGTTTATTTTTACTTAACTCACTTAAATTTAATCAATAGAAGAATGTACTTGAACTAATGAAAGGATGGAGAATAAATGAATTGGTTTGTAAGCAAAAAAGTGACCTCGGCAAGAATCGAACTTGCATCTAAAGTTTAGGAAACTTCTATTCTATCCATTGAACTACGAGGCCAATACTCTAAAGTGCCGCAAAAATAGAATTATTTTATGAAAACCGGTATTATACGGGCAGGCTCTTTTCACTATTCTTCATAAAGTTCTACCACCATCTCAATTTCAACCGCCATATTGCCGGGTAATGAGCCCATACCTACAGCGGCCCTGGCATGTTTTCCATTCTCGCCAAATAGGGCCACCATTAGGTCTGAACAACCGTTAATTACCTTGGAATGGTCCTTAAATTCTGGAGTGGCATTAACCATACCGTGAACACTGACAATACGTTTCACCTTGTTCAGGTTTCCCAATTCTGATTTTAGGACAGAAATCTGATTGATGGCCGCTTCCCTTGCGGCATTATAACCTTCTTCCTCGCTTAACTCCGCCCCTAATTTGCCAACAATATTCTCGCCATTTGCCTGTTTTGGGCCCTTGCCCGCCAGAAATATCAAATTGCCACTGCGCACGGCGTGCACATAATTCGCCAAAGGACTCCCAGGGTCCCTTAATACAATTCCCAAACTATCCAAGCGAGCTTCAGGGTCGTAATGGGTATCTATATTGCGCTTTGTTTCATCGGTTTCAGCGTCAGGGTTACTTTTGATTTGTACACAATTTATAAACAACAAGCCAATTACGGCAAAGGTGACTTTTTTCATGGTTTTTAATTTGGTTACTTTTAGGATAGTACAAGATACTTATTCATCCATTAATAATTCAAAAGGCTCATATTCAGCACCTATGATATTATAAAAAAATCACCTGAATTTATTCAAAAACTAATTTTTATACATTACAGCGTTCATAAAGTATGATTTCACTAAAAAAGGATTAATATTATTCCATTTTTATTAGTTTAGCAGTTCAACCGAAAACAACTTAAAATCGATATCATATGGAAAGTTCCACAGCAAATTCTAATGTAAATGCCAATAGACTGTTTTATGCCAGTTGTTTTGCATTGATAACCACGGCCTTTTCGTTCGCCATAGCCGCAGGAATACTTGACCAACTAAAAACGGAATTGGAATTGACCGCGAGTCAGGCAGGTTTAATTACTTCGATGTGGTTCGCAGGATTTCCTATCGCCATGGTCATAGGAGGATTGATATACCATAAGGTGGGTGGTAAGGCGATTATGCAGTTTGCATTTTTTGCGCATACTATTGGAATCATATTATTGATATTTTCCGAAAGTTATATAGGCCTTTTGGTAGCCAACCTACTTATAGGATTAGGTAATGGATGTACGGAAGCCGCCTGTAACCCTATGATTGCTGATGCCTATAAAGGAAATAAAATGAGTAAGATGCTTAATCGTTTTCATATGTGGTTTCCTGGCGGAATTGCTGTTGGCAGCCTATTATCCGGTCTTATGACAGATATGGATATTACTGGTCAAAGTCAAGTATGGTTATTACTGGTTCCTGCTATTATTTATGCGTTTTTATTTTTTGGACAAGCTTGGCCAAAAGCCACAATTGAAGAAGCCGCGACCCTTACCGGTAATTTAAAAGGAATGTTGACCCCACTATTTATATTTATTGCCATTTGTATGTCGCTCACGGCGATTTCAGAATTTGGACCAAACCAATGGGTTAGTCTTATATTATCGAAAAGTGGTGCCGAACCTACCTTAATCTTAGCGCTAACAGCTGGATTAATGGCGGTAGCCAGGTATTTTGGTGGTAGCATGGTAGCAAAATTTGACCAAACTGGTGTTTTACTTGGTTCCGCTATTCTAGCCACCATCGGCGTTTACCTTTTTAGTACACAAACTGGTGCGATGGCCTATGTTGCCGCTGTTATCTTTGCTCTTGGTGTAGCTTATTTTTGGCCCAACATGATAGGTCTAACCGCTACAAAAACTCCAAAAACAGGTGCTTTGGGTATGTCTATAATTGGGGCCATAGGAATGTTTTCCACCTCAATTTTTCAACCTATAATTGGCGGTTGGATTGATGCCGATAGAGGCACTGCAGCTGCGCAAGGTCTTACTGGTGATGAATTAGAGTTAGTTTCGGGTCAGGATACTTTAGGAACAATGGTCACCTTTCCTGCCATTCTTATTGTTCTCTTTACCATTCTTTATTTTTGGATGAAAAATAGAAAAACTGAAGTGGAAGTTGCTACGGCATAATGAAGTTTTTGATTCATAGAAAAGGGCAAACAACTTAGTTGTTCGCCCTTTTCTATTTTAAACTTATAAATTTTCCTACTCCAAAATCATTTCCAATATCTGAATAGCCGCTTCACTAATTTTGGTGCCCGGACCAAATACCGCAGTTGCGCCGGCTTCTAGCAAAAATGAATAATCCTGTTTGGGCACAACTCCGCCCACAATGACCATAATATCGCCTCGGCCATAGTTTTTTAATTCCTGGATGACTTCGGGCACCAAGGTTTTATGTCCCCCAGCAAGAGAGCTTATTCCTAAAATATGGACATCATTCTCTACTGCTTGTTTAGCCGTTTCCTTCGGTGTTTGAAAAAGGGGACCTATATCCACATCAAAACCTAAATCGGCATAACCTGTTGCCACAACTTTAGCACCTCGGTCATGACCATCTTGACCCATTTTGGCTATCATAATTCTTGGCCTACGACCATCTTGCTCGGCAAAGCGGTCTGCCATTTCCTGTGCTTTTTTAAAACTGTCGTCCTGTTTTATTTCCTTTGAATACACCCCGGTGAATGAATTAATGGTTGCTTTATGTCTTCCATAGGCCTTCTCCAACGCACTACTTATTTCCCCCAAGGTTGCTCTTGACCTGGCCGCAGCTACCGCTAAAGCTAGTAAATTTTCTTCCTCACCACTCCCTTGAAGTTTATTTTTCGCTACTGTGGTAAGATTATTCAAACATTTGCTGACCTCTTCTGTATTTCTCTCGGCTTTCAATTGCTGCAGGCGTTCCGATTGTTGCCTTCGTACTTCTTGATTATCGACTTCTAAAATTTGAAGCTCATCCTCCTTTACCAATCTATATTTGTTCACCCCTACTATGACATCTTGAAGGCTATCTATGCGCGCCTGCTTTCGTGCCGCCGCTTCCTCAATGCGCATCTTTGGAATTCCTGTTTCAATCGCTTTGGTCATTCCTCCTAGGTTTTCTACCTCTTCCATCAGTTCCCATGCGTTATGGGCCAAATCATGGGTCAATTTTTCCACATAATAACTTCCCGCCCAAGGATCTACCGTTTTGGTGATGTTGGTTTCTTCTTGCAGATAGATTTGAGTTTCCCTAGCGATACGTGCAGAGAAATCGGTCGGTAATGCAATGGCCTCATCCAAGGCATTGGTATGCAAACTTTGGGTACCTCCAAAGACCGCGGCAGTGGCTTCTATGGTCGTTCGGGCTACGTTATTGAAAGGATCTTGCTCCGTAAGGCTCCATCCACTCGTTTGGCAGTGTGTTCTGAGCTGTAAGGATTTCTCGTTCTTGGGGTTGAATTCTTTCACTACTTTTGCCCAAAGCATCCGTGCTGCCCGCATTTTGGCTATTTCCATAAAATGGTTCATCCCGATTCCCCAAAAGAAAGATAAACGGGGTGCAAAATCATCGATTTTTAGTCCGGCCTTTAACCCCGTTCGAATATATTCCAAACCATCGGCCAAAGTATAGGCCAGCTCTAAATGTGCCGGTGCTCCCGCTTCATGCATATGGTAACCTGAAATGCTGATGCTATTGAACTTGGGCATATGCTTGGTGGTGTACTCAAAAATATCGGCCACCAATTGCATCGAAGGTACTGGTGGATAGATATAGGTATTTCGCACCATAAATTCCTTTAGAATGTCATTTTGAATCGTCCCTGTCAACTGTTCCAAGCTTACGCCTTGCTCTTCAGCGGCCACAATATAAAAGGCCATAATGGGCAAGACCGCGCCGTTCATAGTCATGGAGACGGACATTTTATCTAAACGGATCCCTTCAAATAGAATTTTCATATCCTCTACCGAATCTATCGCTACTCCCGCTTTACCTACATCTCCTGCTACCCGCTCATGATCACTATCATATCCCCGATGGGTAGGTAAGTCAAAGGCGACGGACAAACCTTTTTGACCTGCCTTTAAGTTTTTCCGGTAAAAGGCGTTGCTTTCGGTGGCGGTTGAAAATCCGGCGTATTGCCTTATGGTCCACGGGCGTTGTACATACATGGTACTATAAGGGCCACGTAAATAGGGAGGCATACCTGCGGCAAAATTTAAGTGTTCCAATTCTTCTACATCCTTTTCAGAGTACTTCTTTTTAAGATCGATATGCTCAGCAGTGGTATACTTTTTATCGCGCCGATGCTGGTCACCAACTTTTTGTTCCTTCGAATCTAAAGTAGTATTCTTGAGGCTGATATGTTGAAGCTCCTTTCTACTCATCTCCCAATCTTTTCCGCTCCAAGCCTTCGGCCAACCTTTTTTCGATGATCGGGGCGATCAAAGTTTTTCTAGGGCTCTTTTTTACGAATGGATAGAGTTCCAACGCAGCACCCATTACATCCAATTCGTTCTGATATTTGTTTGATCCCACCAAAATATCTTGGCCCCTATTAAATCGATCTTGCTGCTTATTTGCGTTATCAGCAATTTTATTCTGAACGGAGTGATTTTTCAACTGCTTTAAGAAGCCGCCTTCCTTTTCAATGGCTTTAAAAAGCACTAATGCTCTTTCAGCCAATTGATCCGTAAGGGTCTCTACATAATAACTGCCTTCTGCCGGATTATCGACTTTATCAAAATAACTTTCTTCCTTCAACAATACTAATTGATTCAGGGCAATACGCTCTGCAAATTCATTATCCTTATGGTAAACGGAATCATAGGGTAAATTAAAAATGGTATCGGCACCTCCTAAAATAGCCGACATACATTCGGTAGTAGTGCGTAGCATATTCACATTAGTGTCGTAAATGGTTTTATTGCGTTTGGATGGCATTGCGGTAATATGACAACCTACTGAAACTACGTACGCCCCAGCAAGCACCTTCCACAGTTTGCGTAATGCCTGCAACTTTGCAATCTCAAAAAAATAATTGCCCCCGATCGAAACCTTAAACTGTACGCTCTTTAGCTTATCAAGTGTACCTTTTTCATTCAAACGGTTCAGATACTCATTGGCATGGGCAAACCCGTAGGCGAGTTGTTGGGTCATATCGGCACCCGCATTTTCATATAGCGAAAGGTCGATACTGAATATATTTTCAATAGGCATTTGCGTAAATGCGTCCATAGTTTCAAAATCTGAGGACAAGGATGTATACCAATTTCCGGATCGGGAAAGATGCCCAATAGGATCTATTTGATAGTAGAGCTTATCGGCATTAGAAACATTTTTTATCATTCTTGCGACATACTCTTTGCACAAAAATTGCATTTCTAAATATACCTGAACAGTATTTAAATCAATATTATTCAAAAGAGCTGTACTATCTACTTCTTCAGAAGGAATGACAAACCGGATGGCATCTGCCCCTTTCTTCAGTATTTTTCGTGCCTTTTCATTGGCCATGATCGCATTACCTGCATAAATGACTTGACCAATTTTCCATGGATTTGAAGCTCTAGAAATGTGCTGGTTATTCTTTGGCAAATCATCGGCATGGTAAAAGGGTTTTATCTTTATTCCTTCGGGAGAATCCCAAACGACCTCCTCATTATAATCTTTTCCCCGCAATTCATATTGAATCTTTTGCTTCCATGCTTTCGCAGAAACTTCTGGAAAATCTTCAAATAAGGTTTTACCCTTCATAGTCTTGGATTTAATATTCAAATCAGGCTAACTTTATTTCAAACTAAACCTATTTAGAACTTTAAAACGGTGCCTATCAAAGATACCATTCCAAAATTGTTAGCTGAATTAGAGAACGGTTAACTCAAGCTAAGCTCCTACATCAGAAGTATTTAAATTCAGAACATCCTCCGTTTCAATCTTCGACAATTCCTTTAACTCCCCCTTTTCAAATAGCGTTGGTAATTGCTGCAACGGAGTTCCGACAGGTGCTTCCCAATTGATATAATCCTGAAACCGAATTCCATCAACAGTCCGTGGATTATAGGCGCTCCGAAAACGTACGCCGCCATTGTTCACACTATAGCTATAGGCCAGATAATTAATATAGTGCGATTTTTTATTGATCCAATACATAAATACATCATCGTGGTCCTTTCCCCCACCTTCTTTACCAAAAGTGACTTTTACCGCATCATACTCCTCCCCTTTAATGACCGTTTCACCGGCATACTCTTTTTGCACGGCTTTATCGTTCAATTTATGGGGTAACGTTGCAAAATAAATAACCGAGTTCAAGGCATTACTATACTTAGCAATGTCTTTTTCTGATAAGTCCACGACCTCATTATTCTTGGTTCTTTTAAAATCCCCATTTTGAAGGGTATCGTCAATGCTATTTCCTAAACTATCTTTTGCTTTAACCGTGTATGTATACCCATTTTTATTATTGAACGTATATATTTTATCACGAAAAACAAATTGATAATGTGCTGTATCATAGAGCATTCCCCCATGTGCTTTAATGGCTTCGTTCAGAATAGCGCTAGTTCCTTCTTTTTGTTCCTGCTCAGATTTTTCAAAAGCTGCCTTATCATTTTTTTCTTTCTGTACATCTTTACAACCCACCACTAGAATTGCAAACATAAACGTCAACAACTTACTATATTTCGTCATATGCTGGTATTAAGGTTTAACTTCTCTATTCAATGTAGACCCTTACGTATGGCCTTTGGTTGAACAATTTTCCCCTGCCCAATTCTCAAATGGAAACCAAGAGATTCAAAGATATTATTAAAATTAGTCGGATACCGAGATATGCCATACAATTCCAGCAAATCACAATTCATATAAGGCATTTGCTTGGTTGGATGTGCTTCACTTGAACTCCAATCAAAAAGAAAAAGTACACGCGCTACTTCAAATGAGCCCAATTGATAATACGATAGCTTGTGAGAAAGCTTCGAAATCTCCCATTAACGTATTGATTTCAGTCATCATTTGAAGGAGGTAATCTATGGAATTATATAAAATTAAAAGCCGAACTGTTATCTAATTGTGATAACCGTTCGGCTTTTATAATCCTTACCCACGATATAAGCAGGCCAGATTTATATACTCATTTTACTGATTCACAATAAATGCATGAATTACACCAGGTAGCCACGCCAACATCGTCAGTAAAATACTTATTAAAAGCGTTGTACCAACACCGTGCTTCATAAAAACAGCCAATGGTGGTAAAAGAATATTTAAAATTATCGTTAATAAAGACATAGTTTAATTTTTGATTCAACCAAATATACAGCGAACCACAGGTTTCGCTTGACGCTATACAATTGAATACTAGCTTAAAAGCACTTACACTCGGTAAACGATTTTCAGTAAGATTAGGATAACATCCCCTGCCGAAAGAACTTTTAACGCTATTTCATCAAATTGATCTCGGCAATACTTTTGATTCGATTGCGCTCTAAAAAGGCATCAATACTTTCAAAATGTTCAATGACCCTTTGATCCCTGAACTCGAAAACTTTTTGCGAAAGTCCCTGTAAAAAATTCCGGTCATGGGAAACCAAGATCAAGGTACCGTCAAAGGTAGAAAGTGCCTCCTTCAACACGTCTTTTGATTTTAGATCCAAATGGTTGGTAGGTTCATCCAGAATCAGCAAGTTGACCGGTTCCAACAATAGTTTAACCATGGCCAAACGGGTTTTTTCACCTCCTGAAAGCAGCCCCACTTTTTTATCGATATCCTCACCGCTGAACATGAACCTGCCCAGGATATTCTTGATTTGACTGCGGATGTCACCAAAAGCGACCTCATCGACGGTCTGGAAAATGGTAAGTTCTGGATCCAATAAGGAAGCTTGGTTTTGGGCAAAGTAGCCCACTTTCACGTTATGGCCTAATTGACAGGTACCTTCCACGGGAATCTCTCCCAAAATAGCTTTGATCATGGTCGATTTTCCTTCCCCGTTCCTGCCCACGAAAGAAACCTTTTCTCCCCTGGCGATGGACAAGTTCGCGCCACTGAAGATCACTTGATCTCCGTAGGATTTAGAAACATCCTTAACCGTAACCGGATAATCCCCGGAACGAGGCGCGGGCGGAAAACGCAATTTTAGCGAGGATGTATCAATTTCATCAATCTCGATAATCTCTAACTTTTCCAACATACGTTCCCTCGAAGAAACCTGGTTGGTTTTGGAATAGGTGCCTTTAAAACGTTCTATAAACGCCATATTATCGGCAATATACTTTTGTTGCTCTTGATAGGCTTTGATTTGATGTGCCCTACGATCTTCCCGTAGTTGCAGGTAATGGGAGTAATTGGCCTTATAGTCGAAGATACGGCCCATGGTCACCTCAATGGTCCTATTGGTAATATGATCGATGAAAGCCCTATCGTGGGAAATCACCATGACCGCATTGGCTTTGTTGATTAAAAAATCCTCCAACCAAATCACCGATTCAATATCAATGTGGTTGGTAGGTTCGTCTAGCAAAATCAGGTCGGGTTTCTGTAAAAGGATTTTGGCCAATTCGATACGCATACGCCAACCTCCGCTAAACTCACTGGTCTGTCTGGTAAAATCTTCCTGTTTGAAACCAAGACCCTTTAAAGCCTTTTCGACCTCAGCGTCGTAATTGACATCCTCCAGCGCATAATATTTCTCCCCTAGATCCGATACTTTTTCGATGATGCCCATATAGGCATCGCTCTCATAATCGGTCCGCGTTTCCAATTCCTTGTTGAGCCGATCAATTTCATCTCGCATTTCAAAAACGTGCTTAAAGGCTTTGGCTGCCTCCTCAAAGACGGTACAATCATCCTCGGTCAACAAATGTTGGGGCAAATAGGCGATAACGGCATCCTTGGGAACCCGCACATTGCCACGGGTAGCTTTTTGTTCGCCGGCAATGATTTTCATCATGGTAGATTTACCCGCACCATTTTTGCCCATTAGGGCGATTTTATCGGTAGGGTTGATGACAAAAGAGACCTCACTGAATAAGGTCGTACCACTAAATTCTACCGCCAAATTATCGACTGAAATCATAATTGGAAATTTAAAGCTGCAAAACTAGGAATAAGTATCGGGCCTTAAAGCTAGGTGAACCTAAAAAATATTCCATCCGATGATATGTCTATTACAAGAACCTTTATAATTGCTGCCAATCGGGAGAAAAGTAGGTTGCCCTTCCGCCCAGTTTTATTTTTTCTATGGTCGCTCCGGTATGGGGGCAAGTGCCTCCCTCCTTCCTGAAGTGGATTAGAAAATCCTTCGGGAAATCGGCGTAGTGGGCATCGTTTTCAATGGCGGTCTCGATTACTTTTTTCATGGCTTCAAAAACGGTTTTAATATCCTTTTCGGTCATATCTTGTACTTTTTTCTTCGGATGCATTTTCGCCTGGTACAATATCTCATCGGCCATCCAATTTCCTACTCCGGCAGCTACACTTTGATCCATGAGTATCTTTTTGATATGTGTTTTACGGCTTTGGAGCGATGCTTTAAAATCTTCAAAAGACAGTGCTCTAGCATCATCACTCAAATTGTGTTCCTTTTTATAATCCTCGATGGAATCGATAAGGTTCCACCAACCAAATTTGCGTTTGTTCTCATAGGCAAAATGAAAGCCATTTTCAAAGGTGAGCACGATATGGCCATATTTTGGTCGGTCATCCACATCCTTGTAATAATTGGGGCGCCCTGTCATTCCAAAATGGATGACCAGAATTTTATCACCGGTAGTTTTCACGAAAAGATATTTTCCAATACGAACCGTACCGGTCAACTGTTCTCCCAGTAAATGGGTATCAAACTCTTTTTTTGATTTTTTTAGAAGTCGGTCGTCCCGACAATCCATAGCTACTATGGTCTGATGTAATGCTGTACTGTCGATATAGACCTTATAACCGTGCACTTCTGGTAATTCTGGCATTGCTTTTTATTTTAAAGTTAGCAAAAAGCAATTTTCTGCCGAATTTACTTTAGACCCGTATGATGTGTTTTTAGTTTCCTAGACGATCCATACCCTTCATTATAACAAAATTGTGGTAGCAAATGACCATTGCTAAATATCAAAAAACTTGTTTACAATCCGGTTCCGTAACCAATTCAAACACCAGATCATGCCCTAAAAAATAGTAAAACCTCTATCTTTATGCTTCTGAAATTTATTATGAATTATGACTAAAGCATTATACGTTACCACCCTCGAGTCTCATAGTGGAAAATCTTTGGTCGTGCTAGGCTTAATGCAACTCCTACTCGGTAAGATGGGGAAAGTAGGCTATTTTAGACCTGTGATCGACGATGTGGAGAAGGGAGCCATTGATAACCATATCCATACCATTATTTCGCATTTTAATTTGGATATTCCTGTCGCTGACGCCTATGCCCTAACCCAAAGTCAGGTGGTGGAACTGTTCAACGAAGGAAGGCAACGGGATATTCTGGACACCATCATTTCTAAGTTCAAGCATCTAGAAGCCCAATTCGATTTTATCCTCGTGGAAGGAAGTGATTTTACAAGCGATGGAAGTATCATCGAATTCGATTTGAACATCGATATCGCCAAAAACTTGGGAACCCCTGTTATTTTGGTAGATAATGCCAAAGGCAAAAACTTGACCGAATTTTGCGGAAACCTGGAGTCCGCCGTGAATACCTATCTTCAAAAAGGAATAGAAATTTTAGCGGTAGTCGCCAATAAGGTCCGCCCAGAAAATGTAGAACTGGTTCGTCAAGAACTCCAAAGGGAGCTAGAGGGCAAAACGATTGCCTTTGCCGTACCCCGGGTAAAAGATCTATCTCACCCCACCATTAAGGAAATTGTGGATTCGCTCAAAGGAAAAGTGCTTTTTGGGGCCGAAAATCTGGATAACCAGACCGGAAGCTTTGGTGTCGGGGCCATGCAACTGCATAATTATCTCAACCATCTGCATGAGAATAGTTTGGTCATTACACCCGGTGACCGTTCCGATATCATTCTGGGGGCTTTACAGGCAAACCTTTCCGATAATTACCCGACTATTTCAGGAATTGTTTTGACCGGTGGAATTCTCCCTGAACCTTCCATCCTGAAATTATTGGAAGGTTTTGAAACCCATGTGCCGATCATTTCGGTGGAACAAGGCACTTTTGACGCTACCAACGCCGTGGGGAACATAAAATCGAAAATTTATGCCGAAAGCAAACAGAAAATAGCTACCTCCATAACGCTATTCAACAACCACATCGATGGGGAATTGTTATTGGCACGATTAGAGACCTTTAAACCTAAGGGCACTACACCCAGAATGTTCCAGTACAATCTGTTGCAACGGGCCAAGAGTCACAAAAAACACATCGTATTACCCGAAGGAGAAGATGTGCGAATTTTAGAAGCAGCCAGTCAATTGAGTGCTTTGGGGATTGTCTCCATTACCCTTTTAGGAAATCGGGAACAGTTGGAAAAGAAAGCAATGCAATTAGGATTTGATATCGGCCATTTGAACATCATCGATCCGGCAGCGTCTCCCAATTTTGAAAATTATGCGACCACCTTTTACGAATTGCGAAAGCATAAGGGGGTAAATATGGATGTGGCTAGGGATACGATGCTCGACGTATCCTATTTTGGCACCATGATGGTCTATAAAGGAGATGCGGACGGAATGGTTTCTGGTGCGGTGCATACTACCCAACATACCATACGCCCCGCATTACAGTTCATAAAGACCAAACCGGGTATCGGGGTGGTCTCTTCCGTCTTTTTTATGTGTTTGGAGAATCGCGTGTCGGTTTTTGGTGATTGTGCCATAAATCCCAACCCAACCGCCGAGCAGTTGGCAGAAATTGCGATCTCCTCGGCAAGTTCAGCAGAAGCTTTTGGAATTAAAGCGAAAATTGCCATGCTTTCCTATTCCTCCGGAAGCTCTGGAAAAGGTGAGCACGTCGACAAGGTAAGAACAGCGACCGAAATCTTTAAATCGAAGCATCCCGAGTTGCAGATTGAAGGTCCCATACAATACGACGCCGCCGTAGACCCCCTCATCGGAAAAAGTAAATTGCCAGATTCTAAGGTTGCTGGGCAAGCATCGGTTTTGATCTTCCCCGATTTAAATACGGGAAACAACACGTATAAAGCGGTACAAAGAGAAACAGGCGCCTTGGCCATTGGCCCTATGCTACAGGGTCTGAACAAACCTGTCAATGACCTAAGCCGCGGCTGCACGGTAGAGGATATTTTCAACACTGTCATCGTTACGGCGATACAGGCACAAGAAAATTAAACGATTATGAAGATTTTAGTTATCAACTCCGGAAGTTCTTCCATCAAATTTCAAATATTGGAAATGCCATCCGAAGAAGTTATCTGTAAAGGACTTGTAGAACGGATCGGCAGTGAGCAATCTGAAATCCATTATGCGGCCAGGGACGATTCTTACAGCCACACCAGCCCTTTGGAAAACCATCAGGAAAGTTTAGAAGCGATAACCCAATTATTGCTGGATACCAACCTGGGCGTATTGGATACCACCGAGGAAATCGATGTCGTTGCACACAGGGTGGTCCACGGAGGCAGTTCTTTCAACGCACCCACCGTGGTGGATGCTTCCGTCCTTGCTGAAATAGAGAAATTAGCGACATTGGCACCGCTTCATAATCCGGCGAACGCCTTGGGTATAAAAGTGGCCACTGCCATTTTTAAAAATGCCGCCCAAGTGGCCATTTTTGACACCGCCTTTTTCCAAACGCTGCCTGAAAAAGCATACCTGTATGCCATCCCCAAAAAAATGGCAAGCGAACATCACATCAGGGTATACGGTTTTCATGGTACCAGCCATAAATATGTATCGGAAAGGGCCATTGACTATCTAAAAAATCCCTCCTCTAAAATCATCAGTATCCATTTAGGGAACGGCTGTAGCATGACCGCCATAAAAGATGGAAAGAGCATTGACCATTCCCTTGGATTTGGACCTACGGACGGACTCATTATGGGTACCAGAAGTGGTGCGATCGACCTATCCGTTATTTTCTACCTGATGGATAGCTTGGGCCTGAGTTCTAAAGAGGTCAACCAGCTGTTGCAAAAACAAAGCGGACTGCTAGGCCTTACCGGACAATCCGATCTTCGGGAAGTCCAAAACGGCGCTGAACAAGGAAACAAGGACTGTCAATTGGCACTGGCCATGACCGCCTATCGCATTCAAAAATACATAGGCAGTTATTTTGCAGTGCTCAACGGACTTGACGCCATCATTTTTACCGCGGGTATCGGTGAAAACTCCAGCGTACTACGCCAAATGGTCTGTGAAAATTTGGATGCCCTGGGAATTCAAATTGACGTTGAAAAAAACAAGCAAAGAAATTCTGGAATCTCCGAGATTCAACAGGTAGGTTCGAAATTGAAAATATTGGTAATACCAACTAATGAGGAGCTTGAAATTGCAAAGCAAGCCTATCTGTTAAAGAGCGAGTGAACCTTAGTCTGAACTTATAAGACATCCAAATACTTTGCTATGCCATTCACCGGAATGCACTCTCTATTGCCGGCTATCTGCTTAACGCAACTGTATTTAAAAAGGGCATACCACGCCCTTGGGTATAACCGATTAGAATGGGTTCGATCCACATGAACCATTCTTTGCTGAAATAGTAAAAAGAGTTGGTTGCGAACGCTATCCAAGTCCGTGATTTACCGTTTATCGCCATCTCTGATGTATGTTTTGTTCGTTCAAAGAATAGTTCAATTTTTGGAGCCTCGAAATCTATACTACTCACCTTTGGCTGCTTTAAACGTACACTATTTTATCAAAAAAAATTACCGTTTTTACACGTCTAGTGTGCTTATGAAATTTAAAAAATACCTTAAAATAGTCACTTTTTGTGAAGTTTTTTCTTACAATTTAAACTTTTTTATGTTTTATTACGTTTACATATAAAGGGTTACCTCTGACTTTTTCCAAAACTAAATTTCAGAAGTTCCTTTTGTTTTTTAATTGTGAGGTGCCCTTTTTGCTTGAAGTTATTAAACTTTCACACAAAAAGTTCCTTCTAAGCGTAGCATTACGTAAAAAATTAAATACGTAAAGTTGAGATTATGATAAGTAATGAATACAGGTTAGACCGAAAAGTTAGCTACATACCTTCTTTTCATCCAAATTATAGGCTTTAAAACTTATTCAGAATACGCAGCTATAATTGTTCAACATAATTTTTTTCCATTGAAGCATTCAAAATTAAAAGATAGTCTAAACAACGTATTGATAAATACCCCTGCTATTTTCGATTGGGTCACTGAAAAAACTATTGATGGTTTATGGTTTTATGAAAAAAACCATCCAGACAAGATATGGATTAACAGTTCGTTTTGGCAAGGCCTAAATTTCAACTTAAAAGAATCTGATTACGCATTACAAACGTTATACAACATCTACAAGATAGCTTCTCAAAATACCCTTAATGAATTGCTGGTTGATTTAACCACTAATGAAAGAAAAAGTACCCGACACTTCATTTCATTTACCAATAAAGAGAAAGAAACATTATCATATGAGGTTGACGCCTATGAGCCAGAAGATCAGGCAGAGTGCTCTTATTGTCTACTCAGATTCAAAAAAAATAGGGTTACCAGTAGCCATAAAGGAAAAACAGCCTCAGAAGAAAGAATAAAAACACTAGAGAATCTAATAGGCATTTATGAAGAAACCAATGAAATTGCTCGTATTGGTGGTTGGGAAGTTGATTTGATAAAAAATGACATTATCTGGACAAAACTTACTTGCGACATCCATGAGGTATCAGAAGATTATAAACCCAGTTTAGCTGAAGGTATTAATTTTTACAAAGAAGGATGGAGTAGGGATTTGATCACCAAGGCCATTGCGGATGCCATTGAAAAAGGCAAACCCTTCGATACCGAGTTAAAGATAATAACGGCAAAGAACAATGAGCTATGGGTAAGGGCTTTCGGCACACCGGTTTTTGAAAACGGTCAATGTACCCGTATTTATGGTGCATTTCAAGATATAGATGAAAAGAAAAAAAATTCCATTGAGTTACAATTGACCAAAAGCCGTTTTGAAAAAATCTTTAACAGCTCACCTCTAGGGATTGTCCTCATCAATACAAAAAATGAACTGCTTTCTTTCAACCCCGCCAGTTTAGATATTTTTGGGTTATGGGACTCTAAAGAGGAAGACGTTCTAAAACTTTCGTTTAAGAACGTTATTCTCCCAGAAAAAAAGGAAGAAGCGATCGACCTGCACGATAAATTGATTAAAGGTGAGATAAACAGCTACCAAATTGATGCAAAATGTATACATAGCTCAGGAAAAATTATTTGGTGTAGTTTAAATTCATCAATAGTTAGGGGAATCGAACATACCGAGGATTTCATTATTACACAAATCGAAGATATTTCTGAGCAAAAAAAATTACAGCAATTAGCAGCAGAAAATGCCGATAAACTCACTACCACCTTCGATAATTCTCCAAATGGCATGGGCGTTATCAATCTGGACGGTGAATGGGTCATGGTCAATAGAAATTTATTGAAAATGTTGGGGTATTCCAAACAAGAATTTCTAAAACTCAACATAAAGGATATCATCCATCCTGAAGATCATAAAAACAAAACCCTTTTTACAAACAGATTTATCAATAAGAAGATTGATTATTATAGTTCTGAAAAAAGGTTTTTGAAGAAAGATGGGGCAACTGTTCATTGCTATTTACATGTAGCTGCTATCCATAACACCGATAGAAATGACACCACCTTGATTTGTCAAATCGTGGACATGAGCGAACAAATTAAAGCAAAAAATGATCTAAAGCATAGCTTAGATGATTTGCAAGGACTTCTCGATGCCACTACGCAAGTGCTCATCATTGAAACCGATCTCAATCACGTTATCAAAAAATTCAATAAAGGTGCTGAAAACCTATTAGGGTACGATGCCAATGAAATTATCGGAAAGAAAAGCCCTAGTTTTTTCCATATCAAAGAAGAAGTAGACACCTATGCAAAAGAACTTTCTGCTAAATATGGCACAAAAATAAAATCTGAAGAAGTGTTTACACACAATGTCCAACAGGGAGAAATCGAGGCGAAAGAGTGGACCTATTTAAGAAAAGACGGTAGTACCTTTCCCGTTCAACTTGTAATCACCGCAATTCTAGATCAGAATAAAAATATAAAAGGGTATTTGGGGGTGGCCACAGATATTACCTATCTCAAAAACATGGAGCAGTCATTGGTGGCATCAAAAGAAAAAGCAGAAGCGGCCAGCAAGACAAAATCAGAGTTCTTAGCGAATATGAGCCATGAAATCAGAACACCGCTAAATGCCGTGATAGGGTTTACCGACCTCTTGATGAAAACTGATCTTTCAGACAGTCAGCAAAGCTATATGGATACGGTCAACAGCTCTGCGATATCATTGCTTGATCTGATAAACGATGTTCTGGACTTCTCTAAGATAGAAGCGGGAAAATTAGAACTCTATGAAGAAAAAGTTGATCTCATCAAATTATGTGGGCAAACAATCGACCTTATAAAACAACAGGCACATAGTAAAAATTTAGAGGTACTGTTGAACGTTTCTCCAGAGATCAACCGTTTTATCCATGCAGATACCGTAAGGCTTCGACAAGTGTTGATCAATCTTTTGTCTAATGCCGTGAAGTTTACCGATAAGGGTGAGATCGAGCTGAAGGTAGCGGTCAGAAAACCTCACAGGAAAAGTGAAAAAATGTGCTATATTTTTTCAATACGAGATACAGGAATTGGTATAGCTAAAGAGAACATTGACAAAATTTTCTTCGCGTTTGATCAAGAAGATGGTTCAACTACGCGTAAATATGGAGGTTCAGGGTTGGGGTTGACCATTAGCAATAGCTTATTGAATTTGATGGGCAGCAACCTAATGGTAAAGAGTAAGTCCGGATCTGGAAGTGTCTTTTATTTCGAAGTATTCTTTAAAACCCATATCGAAGAATTCCAAGATGAAATATATTCGGGTCACGTCAAGCGTGTGCTGATCGTAGATGATAATGAAAACAATCGTACTACCTTAAAAAAGATGCTCGACATAGATAAGATCAATTCTAAGCTTTTGGCTAATGGAGTGGATGCTATTGACATTTTACAAGAAGGGGAAACTTTTGATTTGGCCATCATTGATTATCATATGCCCTATATGAACGGTCTTGACGTAATTAAACACATTAGACAAGAACTCAAAATAAACAGAGAGCAACTTCCTATCCTTCTCTTACACAGTTCAGGTGAAGATGAAAAGATCTTAAAAAAATGTAAGGAACTTGACATTCAGTTCAACATGGTCAAACCTATAAAATTAAATGCCCTTTTTGATCTTATTGCCAAAGTGAAAAGGCCAGGTTCATCAATTTACGAAAAAGCCGCTCAGGTCGAAACATTGGATGTATCCTTATATAACTATAAAATAATGGTAGCAGAAGATAACCCTGTCAATAAATATTTAGTGAAAACCATTATCACCAAATTGCTTCCTAAAGCCGAAATACTTGAGGTAGATAACGGTCAAGAGGCCGTGGACCTTTATAAAACCACACCTTTAGATTTAATATTGATGGATATTCAGATGCCTGTTTTAAGTGGTTTTGAAGCAAGTCAAAAGATAAGAACATTAGAAAATAGCGAAAAAAGGGTTCCCATTATTGCGGTAACGGCCAAAACAGTAAAAGGAATACAAGAAAATTGCCTTGAATTCGGAATGGACGATTATGTCACTAAACCACTTGTATTGGAGACCCTCAAAAACGTTTTTGTCAAGTATTTGACATCCAAAGACCATAAGTCTGTGGGCATATCAACAGCGAGCGATTAAACCATTTAAAGGAAATTACATGGGTACTAAAAAAATAATCTTAGTCGAAAGCCAAGCAGAAGCACGTAACGCTTTGAAAGAACTTTTATCTAAAAATTCTTTTGAGGTGATTGATTTTAACAATAGCATGAGTGCCATTCAATGGATAAAGCAAAATGGAAATCCTAAATTACTTATTCTAGAGGAAAAATGCACCCCTTTGAATAGTCTGCAAACGTTAGATTATTTAGACCTTGAGATTGGTAGGCAATACCCTTGTTTGATCATCGGTGAGCCCAACACCGACACGCTGAAAAGAAAACTTATAAGTGTTCTGAACAGACCTTTTACGGATGCCACAATTTTGAAGATTAATGAATTTTTGGATTCATGTAAGAAAGAGATGGAATCTGAGAAAAAATACTCCCTAAGTTATTTAGAAAAAATAGGAGGTGGAAATTATGAATTTATTGAAGAATCCATCAAAATTTTCAAAGATTCGGTGGCCTCAAGGTTGATTGAAATTCAAGAACAATTAGATCAAAAAAACGTCGACGAAATAAGAAAAATAGCGCATAACATAAAACCATCGTTCGAAATGATTTCCAACGATAAAGGAACGGAGCTATGTCATCTATTGGCGAATGCCGAAAAATATGAAGCCTTGCCCCAATTGGTAGAAGAACTAAAAAAAGAATTTGAGGATGTCAATGCCCAGATCACTGCTGATCTAATTAAAAAATAAAGCTAAAATGAAAAAGAAAATACTTGTTGTAGAAGATAATCCAATGGTCGTAAAATCGCTTGAGTTCAAGCTGATCAAAGAAGGCTACGACGTAACTATTTCAATAGATGGAAGAAGTGCCATGGAACAATTAGAGTCTATTGAATTCGACTTGGTGCTCACAGATTTGATGCTACCCTTTGTTTCTGGCAGTCAACTGATTGAACATATTAAGCGAACCCATTCAAAAATTCCCATAATCGTTCTGTCCACCTCAACACAAGAAGATATCATCACAGAAGCCTTTACCATGGGTGTTGACGATTTTATTACCAAACCCTTCAGCCCTAATGAGCTGTCTTTAAGGGTAAAACGAAGTTTATCGAAAGTTCAATAAAATATGCAAAGAATGGGCTACTTATAAAAATTTATAAATCCAAAAAAAGTAAGACCAAATCAAACCGAAATGAATTTTTTGACCGAGCAGTTCGAGGGTTTACCTTCTATTCTGCAAATTAATTTAATGCTTAGCATCTGTTTTATAACCCTTGCACTCATGTTATTGGGCCTTGTGCTCTATTTGCGTATGTACAAGAATATAAACATGGCCGTTAAGGAAAAATTAGAGGCTCAGATTCAAGATTTCATTAACAACTATATTTTTGATGATGACTTTAACAAGTCTAATCCTTCAAGGAATTTCAAAAGAAAATACCTTAAAAATCGATATGCCTTAAAAATAATGATGAAACAGGTTCTAATCTTTAACCAGAACTTTAAAGGAGAGTCATCCATATACATTAAGGAAATTTTTTTCGACTTAGGTCTAGACCTTTTTCTTATCTCAGATTTAAGAACAAAAAGTTGGTTCAAGAAAGCAAGGGCCTTATTTGCTTTGCGTCAATTAGATGTGAAAATACCAGATAGCATCGTAAAGCCCTTAATAAATTCGAAACGCGCTGAGCTCAGGCAGCAGGCAATACTCTATCTTCTTAATCAATCTCACCACAACCCGCTAGAGTTTCTAGATCAAATAAATATCCCCCTAACACTTTGGGAACAAATTTATATCGAAGATGCCCTCAAAGCCTATGAGGGGGAAATCCCGGATTTTTCGCGTTGGTTGGTTCATGACATTACCAGCGTGGTAGTTTTCTGTTTAAAAATGATCGTTGACCACAACCAATATGCAAGTACCCCTGAAATGCTAAAGCTGTTACAGCATAAAGATGTTGAAATACGTCAACAAACCATTATTGCTTTAAAAAAACTGGAAGTCTACGAAGCGGTACCTAGCCTTATTGAGAATTTTTCTCATGAGACCATCCTCATAAAACAAGAAATTCTAAAGGCCATTGCCGAAATGGGGTCAGAAAAAGAGCTTGAGGTTCTCGGAAGTTTAATTGCAGAAGAAGAACTGATCATTAAAAGGGACTACCATAAAATCACGGGTCATGCTATAGAAGAAAGATCAATTAAAGAAGGAATAACCGGAATAAACCCTTCGACTTATACTGATGGTTTTGTTCCGAAATTCACGCTTTAATATAACCCATAAACATCACTATAATTGGATATTAATTTCAATATACTAACGAATTTAGCAAGTTGGCTCTTTTTGATCTATGCTTTAATACTCTGTACCGGTTATATTTTCTCAGCCATATTTTCCATTATTGAATTAAGGGATTATAAACGAAAACACAATTTTAAAGATGAGGTTCCCCTATTACAATCGGCTCATCTTCCAAAAATCTCAATAGTAGCTCCGGCATATAATGAAGTATCCAATGTCATAGATAATATACGGTCATTACTTACTTTAGATTATCCATTTTATGAAATCGTAATCATAAATGATGGAAGTACCGACGGTACGTTAGAAAGTCTTATAACCCATTTCGATCTTGTTTTAGACGAACAAGGCCAGGGTACACCTCATCTTCCCAGCAAGAAAATAAAAGGGACCTACATTTCCAAGAACAAAGCCTACGACAATTTAAAGATCATTGATAAGGAGAATGGTGGAAAAGCCGATGCCTTAAACGCCGGAATCAATTATGCTCTTCATGACATCATTTGCTGCATCGATGTAGATTGCATTTTAGAACGGGATGCCTTACTGAAACTTGTAAAACCATTTCTTAATAATACCAAAAAAGTAATCGCCTCAGGTGGAATCATACGCGTCGCCAACTCCTGCATTATAGAAGATGGTAAAATCATTGAGGTCAGGTTGCCCGATACCTTTATAGCCCGAGCACAGATCTTGGAATATTTTAGGGCCTTTTTAATGGGAAGAATGGCTTGGTCAAGTATTGACGGGCTTATGATCATATCAGGTGCTTTTGGCATGTTCGATAAAGAAATCGTAATAGAGGCAGGAGGGTACAATTGTAATACGGTTGGCGAAGATATGGAGCTACTAGTTCGTATGCGGCGCTATATGTGTGATCAAAAAATTCCATATAAAGTAGGTTTCATACCAGATCCATTATGCTGGACAGAGGTACCTCAAAATTGGAAAATGCTTTACCGCCAACGCAACCGTTGGGCACGTGGAACTATAGAAACCCTGATAATGCATGAAAAAATGATCTTTAACCCTAAGTATGGTCTATTAGGCTTGCTGAGTTCTCCTTATTGGATGTTTTTCGAATGGTTCGCTCCCTTAATCGAGTTTCTTGGCATCATTTTTTTCATGTTCCTTCTGGTTACCGGACAAATAAACTGGCTGGTTTTCTTGTTGTTTTTTGGTGTCGTTTATAGCTTTTCAATTTTATTTTCGATTACTGCCCTATTCTTTGAAGAATATACTTTCCAGCAATACACGAAGCCAAAACATTTGATACGGCTCATGCGTACGGCCATGCTTGAACCATTAATTTATCATCCGTATGTAATGTGGGCGGCAGTCAGGGGTAATATTGATCTATTACGTGGTAAAAAAGCTTGGGGCAAAATGATCAGAACCGGATTATCGAACCCTTTAACCAATAAGAACCGAATTTAATTTGGAGGTTTTCTAAATCAATTATTATGTCCAAATATAACATTGCCCTTTTGATCGCCCTGTTGTTGAACGCTATGTCAACAATGGCGCAAACCAGTATGGGTACAGATGAGTTATATACAGCAGCCCGTGTTAGTGCTTTTGAGGAGGATGACTATCCGAAGGCGATTTCCTTAATTAAACAAGCGATCGCGAAAAGTCCGGATTACTTGGAGATAAATATTTTTTTAGGCAGATTATACACCTTCACCGATAGCTTGCCAGAAGCAAGAATGATATTTGACAAAGTATTACAAAAAGAAAAGGGCCACGAGGAAGCTTCACTCGCCTATGGTAACCTCGAGTATTGGAACTCCGATTCTAAAAAAGCACTTGAAATTGTCAATACAGGATTAGAAGTACATAAGGGATCCGAGAGCCTCGGCATTCTAAAAGCCAAGATTCTCAAAGACCTACAGCGTTACGAAGAAGCAAGAACGGTACTCGACAATTTGCTTAAGGCAAATCCAAAACTTACGGAGGCCAGAGGCCTAATCGGCAGTATAAACAGCTCTTCGGCAAAAAATGCCATGGGCATCGGCTATGAATATGTTTATTTTGATAAACGCTTCGACGACCCTTGGCACCTGTCGAATATTGATTACACCCGCCAAACAAAGTTAGGATCTTTTGCAACTCGAATAAATTATGCCAATAGGTTTAGAACCGATGGTATGCAGCTTGAAGTTGATGCCTACCCAAGAATTTCAGATTTATTCTACAGCTACTTGAGTGCAGGAATATCTGATAACGGCGGTATTTTTTCAAAATACAGGGCAGGTTTCTCGCTGTACGCCAACCTTCCCTATGCTTTTGAAGCCGATGCGGGCTTTCGCTTTTTGGCCTTTAACCAAAACACATGGATATATACCTTAGGTATTGGAAAATATTATAGCAGTTTTTGGTTCAATTTTAGAACCTATTTAACCCCTTCCAACAGCTCCGTCTCGCAGTCCTATTCTTTAACCACTAGATATTATCTAGGAGGTGCAGATGATTTTATCAGCTTTAAAATAGGAACGGGCCTTTCACCAGACGACAATGTGAACAGCGTTTCTTTTGATCCCAATAACATTTACAAACTAAAATCCTATGGCGTAGATGTTGGGTATCGCAAATTATTTTTGGACACCAACGTTTTAATTATCAGTGCTTTCATGGAAAATCAGGAATATAACGTGAATACGAAGGGAAATCAATTCTCAGTAAGCTTAGGCTATATAAAGCGATTTTAAATCATGAAAAGAAAAGTTACTGGTATCGTACTTCTATTAATACTGCTAACGCCTGTTTTTATGTGGATGGGTTGGGTTTTAACTCCAAAGAAAAAGTTAGTGATCGCTTTAGTGGACAAAACAGTATTAACGGCTCAGGGTCAAGAGCATATTTCTTTAAACTGGATCTTAAATCACAACCGGTATACCAAAACACAGGATAAATCTTATAAAATCGAACGTGACTATTTTGGCTTTTTCCCGTTAGAGGATGAAAAGTATCTTCTTAAAGGTCTGGAACGGTTTTCAAGCGAGAAACTTAATCTATTAAGCGCTGATGCCGACTTGGCCTATGTTACCGACACGTATGGCATCTATACGAACGAATGGTTCAAAAAGGGCGACATAAACAATCGCTCATCTATGTTATATGGTGGGTTAAGCTACGAGGACTTAGTCTTTTTAAAAGCGATGAAAGAGCGACATAAACTGATTCTAACCGAATTCAACACCATAGGCTCCCCCACTATGGTCGAAAACCGAAAAACCTTTGAGCATATGTTCGGCTTACATTGGACCGGTTGGACTGCCCGTTATTTCGACAATCTAGACAGCACCACAAATCTTGATCTGCCCCAATGGCTTGTGGACAATTATAAAAAAGCGAACAATGGAGCTTGGCCTTTTACAAAACCGGGCGTCGCCTTCGTAAATGAAAAAGAGCAAGTAGTTATTTTGGAGG
Organism: Maribacter sp. X9; assembly: GCF_048537565.1. GTDB lineage: Bacteria > Bacteroidota > Bacteroidia > Flavobacteriales > Flavobacteriaceae > Maribacter. The sequence goes on along the minus strand of NZ_CP183215.1, from coordinate 1,107,374 downwards.
AGGGCACTCATTTGAAAAATGCGTTGCCCTACATCAATACAACGCCACAGGCACAGCAAAAATGGCATCTTCCAGATACAATTAAATATCCCTTCTGGTTCGATGTAATTATACCTGATCTTAAAATAAATCAAGTTAATGCAACTTTCAAGCTCAACTTACTTCCTAAAGGCGAAGAAGAACTAGCGAAATATAGCATCCCTCAAAACATCCCGGCCATTACCAGCCATTTAGAAGATGATTATAAGTTCTTTTACTTTTCAGGAGATTTTAGTGACAATCCTGTGGGGACAAAAACGTCATACTTTAAAGGAATCCATTTTTTTAAAAGCCTTTTTTACGATGAGCGCAATCCTTTAGAGCGTAATAGTTTTTTCTGGAATTTTTACAGGCCATTGATAAGCCAGATTCTAGAAGACGAACTACACGCTTTAGAGGAAAATTAATTTTTAGTACCGTATTTTTTATAGATAGAATCAGGTATTAGCGGTGCCCCTTCTGTCAATGCCGTATTACGATGTTTAAATGCCTGAAAGGCATTTACTAATTCTTCCTTGATCTCAGTGTTATCTATCAAGGTTTCTCCCATATTAGCATCTAACTCGAATACATCATCGCCATTTAAATGGAAGTTTCCGGACACAAAATCTACCATATCGGTTTTGGTTTGCATTATGGGGATTTGATGAATGTTCCTAAAATCCGCAACCGTATCAAGTCCCGTCCCCATAAAGCTAACTTGTTCCGGTAATTTAAGTTGATGATTAGTGGCGAAATAATTCAACAAGCTCGGTGCCAAATCAAAATGACTGGATATGGAAGCTATAGTTGCCGTTCTTTTTAACAATGGGGAGTACACAATCAAAGGAACATGGTACCGGTCGATTTTCGTACCCATGGGTATCTCAGGAATACGATGATCACCTGTAATAAAAAAAATGGTGTTTTCATAATCTTCGCGCTTTTTATACGCCTTGAAAAAACCTTTTAAGGCATCATCGGCATAAAGCACGGTGACATACTGTTTTTTATACGAACCATGTTCCTTTTTTTGTGCTTCGGTTAAGTTCATAGTTTCGATACGCTTCTCGAAAATTTCTTCATATTTTCTACTGTTGTTCACTACAAACGGACTATGCGTAGCAACCGTTAAGAACACGTTTAATCGGGGAGCATCAAGCGAATCTGGTTTTTGTTGCTCTAGATATAGTTTATAAAGTTCTTGATCACCATATCCCCAAGAGAAATCATTACGTGACGGTAGTTTTTTATAGCTAGAAGGAAACGTATATTCATCGTAGATACGCCCTATATTATTTTTTTCTAGATAATCCTTCATACCATCGAAACGAGTATCTCCACCATAATAAAAAGTGGTTTCATAACCTTTGCTTTCAAGAATATTCAAAAGGGAAAGCTGTTTGGGTTCTTTATTTCTTAATTCCAAGAATCCATTTTTGGCAAAAGGAAGAGAGCCTAACAAAGAGGGCAAAACAGCAAAGGTTCTACCCCCATTGCTTAAAAAATTCTTCCAGTAAAGACTCTTACGCGAAAGTGAATCAAGAAAGGGAGTAAAATTTCCCAAATAAGCCCCTTCATTGGTATATGCACGACCCAAACCCTCGACCACAATAAAAACTAGGTTCGGCATTTTTTCCTTAGGTTTGAAAAAGGGCGAAAGCACATCTTCTTGAGATCTAGGATGCAAGAAAGGAAATGACTCATTAGTGTACTTTATGGTCTTTAACCTTGACAAACGTTCTTTATCTCTCTTTCCTAAATAGCTCTCGGCATAAATATCAACTCCGTCATCTGTTCTAAAGAAATAAGAATTAGCTGCTTTATAAAAATGTTCGGACTTATGGATGACCAAATTATTCGCGTAATCTGTGCCTAACGCAGGTTTAGTCAAATTATCAGTACTCCCCACACTAAAAAAAAGAACTGAAAATAACGGAAGGGCAAGAGCTGCCCATTTAGGGGCTTTTATTTTTTCGGGAACGGTATAAAGTCCTAGACCTACTAGTCCGATAAAAATTAACAGAAGTACTACGCTTAAGGATAAATCGCCAGAGGCACCTACAGTCTGTTTAATATCCTCTAAAGAATATCCAAAAAAGTCAGAACCCAATAGAACAAGAGAATTATTAAAATACGCGATAAGTATAAAATGTATGGTAAAAAAAACGAGGGTCAACAGAGCGATTAAAAACTTGGCTATCCTAGGATTAATCAAGTGGATGGGAACAAAAAAAATAGCGGGGATAAAAACCCAAGTCGACCACAGTATAAAATCCCTGATTAAACTTAAGGTCAGTAACTCACCGAACCCAAAGGGAAATGGGTGGTTAAAAGTGTAGAAAAGTAGCTCTGTAACACTAAAAAGAAGTAGCATCAACAAACTGAATACCGCATACCCTGAATACCACTGCAAGGCCCTTATTAAAGTATATGCTGCTTTTTTTTGGTTCATGGCAAGTGAATTAGAGGCGGGTTTTCGTATGGGTTGGCATAGCTGTTTATTTAAACAAAGGAGAGGTTACGTTTTCTATACAGAACTAACTTAAAATTACCGTAAATACAGTTCCCTCTCCTAAAACGCTATCAACTTCGATAGTACCATTCAGCGCCTCTACTTGAGATTTTACCAAGAACAACCCTAAACCTTTACCCTGAGAATCACCGTTTAGGCGCCCATACATATTGAAAATACGTTTCTCTCTTTCTTCGTTCAAATCCATCCCTATACCATTGTCCGAAATGGTCAATTTCAAATACCCGTTCGATAATTTTTCAGCACTGATACCAATCTGCGCCTCCCTATCCGATGAACGATAATTTATAGCGTTCATGATCAAATTATAGAGGATGTTCGCATAATAGCTCTTCACTCCTTTATGGACAACCGAATCTTTAAAATAAGTATTTATCGTAACCTTATTTACGGCAATTTCTTCTGCCATAAGAACTTTGATCTCATTGATCACTTCGTTCAAGTTTACTTCGCAGTAGTGCGACTGGTCTATTTTTTTTAAGGACAGGGAATGATTTAGATCTTTAATGGTTTCGTCTAAAACATGTACGGTTTCATGAATGTTCTTGATTATTTCGTAATCTGAATCTTTTGTATCTACCTCCAATATGTTAATCAAACCTAATAGCGTTGCTATCGGGCTTCTCACATTATGGGAAATAATGTAGACGAAGTTTTGCAGTTCCCTATACTGGTGGATTATTTTTTGGTTCGCCTCTTCCAAAGTTGTGACATCGTGGGCAGTACCTGCCATACGAATGGGAATGCCCTCCTTATCCGTAATTACTATTCCTTTTTGATGAATGTAGCGAATATTACCATCACTTGTTAAAATACGGTATGTGATATCATGCGGTGAGCGGTTGGCAATACTTCTCTCAATGACGTTACCAACCTTCTCCAAATCCTCTGGATGTATAATTTCTTTAACGCTTTCAATGTTCACATCGAAATGCATTGAATCTTTACCATAAATTAGATATAACTGACTGGACCATTTTACGGTATCTTCTTTCATATCCCAGTTCCAATTACCCATATTGGCAATTTCCTGTGCTTCTTTTAGACTTAGCTCACTTTGCCGCAAATCACTCATCATGTTAATGTTCGAAGTGATGTCCCTGCGGTATACACAACATCCTACGATTTCTCCGCTATTACCTGTGACAGGACTGAAAGAAAGTTCAAAATGGTGTACTTCGTTTTGAACCTCCTCAGAAATAGTCACATTAAAGCTCTTGCCCGAAAACGTCTTTTTGTACCATTCTTTAAGGTTGGCGCCTTTTTTGTCCCTTGCCAGGTCTTTTAAAAAATACTTTCCTGCTTTTGGGTATTGTTCATGAACGCTATGATATAGTTCGGTAAAGGAGGTATTATAGGCAACTAAACGATATTGTTCGTCTACCGTCCAAATAAGGTTGGAGGTATTGTCAAGAATAGAATGTAACTTGTTATTTTCCTCTAATAGTACATCCAATAAAAATTGGTGGTTATTTATTTGTGGTTTAATTAAGTATTTATATCCCAGTATCACGAAAATAAAGGAACAAAAGGTGAGTATGTAGATTATTCTTGTTAGCAATAAAAAGTCATTCTCCTTTTCATTCTCATATATATCAACTATTTCCTCTAAGCCATCGAGAAATTGATTTTCTAATTTTATCAACGCTTCAACATTTGTCCTTTCGTTTATGTCACCAACAGAATCAAGATGATTTGATATAAGTTCTTCTTGATAAGCGGTAATCATTTGGACTAAACTGTCAATTTTAGGAGAATGAGAAGTGGGTACCTCAATTTTAAGCTCCCTAAAATTTATTGGGCCGTTAATTTCATTTTTAGAGTTGTCATCGCCTTTACTGATTGCTAGAGAATCTTTCGATAACCCTCCAACATAAATTTGTTTCACAAGTTTCTGGTTGCTTATGAGTTGTTTTCCAACACCATTAACGATGTTCGCATCTTTTCTTCGCGCCTGAAGCATTTGGTTTGCCAAGAAAGCAACAAGCAAGACTATTACCAATAATGCAATAACCCCTATCGTAAGCGTTCGCAATTGTTGTTTAACTATTAGCTTTCTTGCTAATATCCTTTTTGTATTCAAATTGATGTTTTTTTAAACAAAAAGATGGTAGGATACAAAAATGAGATTTAACTTATTTTTGAATTCACCTCTGTAGATCGTAACCCTATACTATGGTTTAGTTCTTCAAGTCTTAAAGGTTTAATTAGAAAATCGTTCACTAATGGATTGCTGTAGGCCTTGTTCCTATCTTCACAATCTATAGAAGAAGTAACAATCAAAACATCAAAGCATTCAAGTTGGTCGATCATGGGGGGTAAAGCCTCTAGAAATTCAAAACCACTGATATCAGGCATATTAAGATCTAAGAGTAATAGTATGTTATCGGTTCTTTTCTTTGCCAAAGTTCTTAGATACCCAAGTGCCTGCAAGGGCTTTTCGAATGAAACTACTTCTTCGGCAATATTTAATTTTTTAACCAGTAAAGTATTTAGAAATAAATCAACACGATTATCATCTACCACAATTACTCTACGGTAATTTAAAACTTGATTTTTCATTTGCTCCATTCTTAAAGTAAACCCTGGGCTATAAAGAAAACAAATCGATACACATCGTTTGCTATTTAGCTGAATCGCATATCCAATCTAAAATTGTTACGTAAACTCATTTAATCTCCTAACCGCTATTGCGTAAAAAATAGAAGTGCATGTTCGCGTCTAAGAGAATTCCACTTTCGAGGTATAAGCAAAATACCTAATTTTCTAAAAGATGTTAATATTTGTAATCTTATTCTTACTAACTAACGTAATAAAACCGATTTGGTTTTATAGAATCAATCAAAATCGATGAATGGTAATTTATAATCGACAATCTGTTGCATTTCGCCGATGTAATACATGTGCCAGAGGACTAAATTCGATTTTTAGTCATCTATGCCTGCAAAGAACCAGAACAAGGTATTTTGCAAAACTAAAACTTTACAAACGTAACAGTCAATTGAAAAAAGTCCCCCTCTTCCATTTAAGAATATATTTCAACCAATAGAACCAGAACTCCCCTAATTCAGAGGTACATTAAAGGAGATTTAAGGGCTTAGGAGATAACTTAACAACACAATTTTTATGTAATTATCTTTTTATGCCCCGCCTTTTCGTGAAAGTTGTTATTTAGAATTTTTAATGAAAAAACTTAGTCCTTCTTCAAATGCTCCGCAATTTGATCGTAGTATTCCTGACTTACTACTTCGGTCCAAATAGTATCACCACTGTATATCGCCAAATAAGTGATATCATTTTTCTTAGAGCTAGTATGCCAATGCTCAGTATCTTGGTCACATTTAATCACATCTCCCACGTTAATAATTATGGGTTCTTTACCACGTTCTTGGTAGTAACCTAAACCTTCCAAAATGACAAGCACTTGGGGCGAAGTATGTTTATGCCAGTCTAAGGTAGAATTTGCCCTGAAAGTGGCTTTTGTTACATTGTAACCAATAGTTTCATCGGCACGCAGTAAACTATTCAGCCATGCTTCGCCTATATAATGCGTATTGGGTGCTTTCGTACCCTGATATAAGTAGGAGCTTATTTGGTAATCTGTATGTTGTGCGAACGTAAATAATGGTACGCATAGAAACAACAAAGGACATATTATTTTCATCATCAAGGCTTTAGTAATTAAAATTTTGGAAAGATAAAATAAAAAAGGGTTACATTTCTGTAACCCTTTCACTTTCAATGCTCCCCCTCTTGGGCTCGAACCAAGATGGGTAACTACTTATTTTCCAACTATTTGTCAACTAGCTAACTTAATGGGTATCCGAATTGTATGCCCTTTTTAATTATATTTTTCAACTAATTTACTTATTATCTTGAATATGAAAAGGCTCTTTGAGTTTTAAAACTCAAACCCACCTTCTAAAATAAATTTCTGTAATAAACTATCAACACGGATATTAACTTTAAACTGAGGGAGCTTTTTACCCTCCAATGTTTCAAAATAATCTTTAGCTTTTTCCTTGTTTACGGTATCTTTTAGGTCTGAGAACCTACCATACTCGTCGATATTTTTTGCGGTTAGACCTGCATCCATCATACTACGTAAACGAGCTTCATCTAAATCTAATACTGTAGCTAGTTTGCGTATTTGGTCATTTTTTGCATTGTATTGGTATAATGTAATGTAGTCTTGAAGTGTTTTACCTGCTTCTAGCTTTACATTACCACGCTGTACATCATGCAAGAATAAATTAGCATACTTCTGTTGTTCTTGGGTAAGGCTTGCAAAAGATTTATGCAACTCATTCAGTGTTTGTTGTACCTCTTCTTTACTAATCGCTTCATCTTGCAGTTTTTTTAGATACTTTGCAAAACGAGAGTTCATATAATCGGCATCAATTTTACCCGTATCTATTTCTGTTATATGTCCTTCAATCTCATAAGGAACCCCAAAACCCATTCCTCCATCACCAGACCCTGAAAGCTCTTTATAACGTAAAACTAAAATATCATAGGTATGTTTATCTAAAGCTAGCGTAATAGTTTCTTTCTTTTTACCTTTTCCGAAAGTGTAATCTAATTTATCCCACACGAAGCGTTGTACTTTAGCTGCTTCTAAATACATATTGAAAGCATTAAATAACTTGGCAAAACGACCACGTTCCGTAAGGTCATCTGGTAGCTTTTCAAAATTGGAAACTCCTGCTAGTTCAAATAATTGTGCAATTTCGTCATACACCGCATTCATTGCTTTTAAATTGTGAGGTAAACGCTCTACAAACAAGCCCGCTACCTTATCACCAGAATATAATTTTATGGCTGCGTTAATATTTCGCTCCATACTATGTGGGTAACGATAATACCTTATAGTACCATGTGGTTTTTCATCACGTTTAAAGAGACGGTTGGTACGTGAAAATGCTTGTATAATGTTTTCATACTCCATTTTCTTGTCCATATACAAGGTATTTACCCACTTACTATCAAAACCGGTAAGCATTTGGTCTACTACAATTAATATGTCCAATTGCTTCTCGGGTTCTTTCTCTATTCTTAGGTATGGCGCTTTATGAGACATTCTAGAAGCAATATCCTTTTTCATTTTAGAATAGTTTGCTAACTTAAAATCTTGGTCATATTGGGCATTGTAGTTTTCTATAATTTCTATAAGTGCATCTTCCTTATATTCAGAATTGCCATTGTTATCAATAGTAGGATCAAATAGTGCTGTGGTTTTCAAGTCTGGCTTAACAAGCTTTAACGTTCTATAATAACGAATTGCCATGGGTATACTACTAGTAGCAAAAATTGCGTGGAACTTTCCATTCTGACTTGAAATGAGCCAATGATCTAAAATATCTTTTACTACTATTGAAATGTGCTGCTCACGATCATATTGCGCATTAAGCAAATAGTCTTCTATACCAGTTTCGTAGCTACCTGCATCATTATATGAACCTGCCATAGGCAGATCGTTCATATACTTCAAGAATATTTTCTTTTTTTTTGTGTCGCTCAATGCATCTTTCACGTTGGATGCCTTAGATTTTTCCAAGGCTATCTCCCTGCGTAAATCTTTATCTCTATAAGTTGTAATTTTATAGGGATCAAAGCCTAATACGTTGCCATCTCGTATACCATCCGCAATGCTGTAACGGTGTAACTCGTCTCCAAAAACGGTAGCGGTTGTGTTAAGTTTCTTTTGGTTTTCATCTTGTATGGGCGTACCTGTAAAGCCGAAAAATATAGCCCAAGGAAAGGTCTTTTTTATAGTGATTAGCATGTCGCCAAAAGTGCTACGGTGTGCTTCATCTACAATGAATACAATTCGCTTACTATTCATTATGGCTATGTCTGCACCTTTAGTACCCTCCTCCTCAGTAATGAGGCTCATTTTTTGAATAGAGGTAACAATCAACGTATTAGCTGGGTCGTCACTTTTAAGTTTTGTTACCAAAACTCCAGTGTTCTCCGTTGCTTGTACATCTTCATTGTCATCACTAAAGCCACGGTATTCTTTTAAAGATTGCGTGCCAAGCTCTATTCTGTCCATTAAGAAAATTACCTTGTCCGCATCTTTTGAGTTGGCAATAAGCTGTGCACTTTTAAAACTGGTCATTGTTTTACCAGAGCCTGTAGTGTGCCATACATACCCGCCTAGTGCTTGCCGACTCTTCAAATCTGTTTTTGCTACTTTATCACTTATGGCACTTGCTGCATAGTATTGATAGCTACGCATTACTTTAAGCACGCCATCACTGGTATCTGGTACAGTGTAAAACCCTATAAGCTGATGCGCCATAGGTATAGAGAGTAAATAGGTAACTACATCACTCCATAAATTTATAGGCTCATTATTAAAATCTGCCCATTGAAAATAATAGTCTTTATTGAATTTACCATCTGGACCAGGGTTTGCAAAGTACCTTGTTTCGTTAGGCTCCATGGCTACAAAAACTTGTACTAAAGAAAACAAGCCTGTAAAAACACCAGCACGTGCGTACTTTTCTATCTGATGGTATGCTTGACTTACTGGAACATTACTTTTTTTAAGCTCTATGTGTATAAGTGGCATACCGTTTATAAGCAATATCAAATCTCCACGGCGGTCACCTAGTATGTTAGATTTACTTTTGTATTGGGGTTGTTGTGCTATTTGATACCTACTTTGCCCAGCAGCAATTTCGTGGCGGTCATAAATTTTAAGACTTACTTCTTTACCAAAATGCAAAGTGTCCTTTTCATTATCTCTAGTGATGGCTACCGTTTTACCATTTATAAAACCATTAAGCTTAAGCGGTGTACGTAAGGTGTTTACCTGTTCTAATATTTGTTGCATCTCACCCTCTGTAAGTGGGTGGTCGTTAAGGCGGTCTATATCGCGGTTATTCTCAAAGAGAATGTTTGCCCAATTGTCTAGTAAGTCTTTTTCTTTAGGGTTTTTAATGACCTCACTTTCCCAACCTTTATGCGATAAGGCTTCTATAACAGCTCCTTCAAAATCACTTTCATTATTAAAAATCATATTTATAAACGGTACTAGTTGGGTTGGTTTTAAGCGACAAACATTTTACTAAGGCAGACTTTTTTAATGCTATTTAGTTTTTTCAGTTGCTCATTGTGATTTAAAATTAGGTTATCAAGATTTGTGAAATACTTACCTATTTTTATTTGTTCTGTCTCTTTAGGTAGTAAAATATCTATCTCCATAACCTTAGTTTTAGATATATTAAATCTGGATATACCCTGAGCTAGAATTTTCATATTTTCCCTAAAATATTGAGAGCGCATATAATAAGCTATAAAATAATTATCTACTTTTTCTTTAAATCGATATCCGAAACAGAAACTGTTTAAATAAACGTTTTCATCTTTCTCCAACCATACGGAAGACATTCCAACCTCTTCTGGAGTTTCTGAAGAAGTCGTAAATAGCACATCACCATAATTGACAGTACTCTGTGAATTATCAATTTCAATTTTTTCTAATTGATTTCTGTCAGTAACTTCATTGTTGAAAACATTTGTGTACGGAATATAACGAGCTTCTCCTTTTCCAAAGTCCTCTTTGGTTTTTCCTGAGAGACCTGTAAATGTGTTACCGATATTACCAAGTTGATAATTCTCCCACTCCCCATCAAAGCCTTTAAAACGTATCTCTGGGACGGTAGCGCCCTCTTGAGGAAACATTTTAACGAGCATTGCTTTTTTTAGGTTTTTGAGTTTTGTCAGTTGGGTTTTATGTATTATAATTAGTTTGTCAAGATTCTGTAAAAAATCGCCAATATGGTTTTGTTCACTTAGAACAGGAAGGTTAATTTTTAAATTTCTTAAATCAGAATTATAAACATTACTTATACTAACACCTTTTGCTAAAGAAGCAATTTTAACTCTAAGTTTGGTATTGATATAATAGGAGGCAAATATTTGAGAATAATCTGAATCGTTCTTTGGACTTAATATATTTATGGTTCTTCCTATTGCGACGTTAGGGATTGTTAAGGCAGACGCTGAACCTATATCCAAAGGGTCTTCACCAGCAGATGGCAATAAAATTTCGTTTCCAACACTAAAGTTAAGGTCAGCTTTATCTAAATCGGTTCGGTTAATTACTTTATCAATTACCTCATTATACATATGATATAGCTCTCCATACCTTACACAGGGTGTTTGAAAGTCTGGTGATGCTTCGTTTTGTTTTATATTTCGACCAGTTGAAAAATTAAAAACCGTATCAAATGTTTTTTCTTCCCAATTTTTAGTAAATCCAGCAAACCGTATTTCTGGGCTTTTATTTTCTGTAGCCATATTTATGAATCAGTTTTTAAGAGGTTTTTAAGAGGTTTTTAAACTCATTCAAAGCTTTTAAATCGTGCTCGTTTCCTGTAAGGTCGTCCAATAGCCCTGCAAGTTGGTTTTCGGCTTGCTTAATGTCTTTGGCTACATCACCATAGGTAGTAGCATATTTATCCGCTAGTTGCTGTAACTTTCGAGAAAGCGTATCTATAATGGCATCAGGCATATTTTCTAATGCTTTAACTAATGGTTGTACCCATTTATGTTCAAGCAGGTCATTTATCTGTGCATCGCTTAAATTTTCAATAGTTTCTTTAGTGAGCATGTGGAGTGCAGCAGCTTCTTTTTTAATTTTTGCTTTTAGGTCCTTTTGCTCTATAAGTAATTGGCTTGCCTTTACTATTTGGAACTCAAAGGTATCTTCATCAAAAGTAAAAACACTCTGCAATTGAGATAGGTACTTGTTTACTGTAGTTTTACTATACGTACCATCTTTATTGGCATCCATATCATTCCACTGTACGACTTTATTGGCTTTTATAAAAGCTTCTTTCTCCGGTTTACGTGCTTTATTATCTAGTAGTTCTTGATAGACTTTAAGTGCATTAATCTCAGGAGTTTCTACCTCTGCATAGGCTTCTTTTACAACCTCGTTTAACTCCTTAGCTACAAAGGCATCACTTTTATCATTAAGCAGGCTACTATCTTTTTCTTCTTCTGGTAGCCCTTCAATAATTTCTTCTAACTCTGTGGCTATCTTGGTAAGTCGGTTTTCTTTTACAGTGAGCGCTTTGAGCTCCTTAGTTAAATACCGTTCTTGTACTAGTATAAATGGCATAATACGACCCTTCCATCCTTCTTGCTCTTCAGTGTCTTTACCATTTTTCTTTTTGGTTACCAAATTAGGCTCTACTACACGTGTGGTATCAAAGCCTTCCGTCTGTATAATTTCTAGGTCTGCCTTTATAGTTTCCCAGTTATCATCTAGTAGTTGGTAAGCTTTGTACTTATCTATAAGTGGTATAGTCTCTAGACGTTTAAAAATGTCGTTACTTAATATGGTTTTCTCTTTGTTAATCTTAACGGTTGCTGTGTTGCTAACTAAGCGTTGAGTAAGGTATTGGTCAAAGTCCTTAAATGCTAGAGTATATGCTTTTTTAAAAGCCGTAATATTAGCATAATTTACAATGCTTTCTTTTAAATCGTCAACCTTGAGCTTGGCATTTACGGCTGTGGTCCGTTCAAACAATGCTTCACGTAAGTCTGGGAACGCATTCCAATACTTTTGAAGTTCATCTATTTCATTTACCGGAATACCGCCAAACATAGACGCATAGATATCCCATTTTTCGGTAGGCTCTGAAGAGTCTACATAACGTGGTATGTTTAGGTTGTACTCGTTGTTACGTATTTCATCACGCTCAACGGTTCTTGAAAATTTTGGTATCGTAGCTCTGTCACGCACCGCATCTGCAATACGCCTAATATCACTAGCACGTAGCTTATTGTTTTTGCCATCTTTTTTAAAACCTTTAGAGGCATCAATAATTAAGGTATTTGTATTATCCCGTTTCTGTTTCAATACTATAATAATAGTAGGAATGCCTGTACCAAAAAATATACCTGATGGCAACCCAATTATGGCATCAATATGGTTTTTCTCAATAAGTTGTTTACGTATTTTACCTTCTTCACCACCACGGAACAGCACACCGTGTGGGAGTACAATATTCATTATACCATCTGGTTTCAAGTGGTAAAGGTCATGCAATAGAAATGCAAAATCTGCTTTGGTCTTTGGAGCTAGACCAAAACGTGCATAACGTGGGTCTGCTTCTTTATTGGCAGATGTCCATTTTTGTGAGTAAGGTGGGTTAGATACTACCGCATCTAAATACAAAGTATTGTAGCTACCTAGTGGGTCGTTTTCATCAAAGAACGGCCAGTCGTCTTCTAGCGTATCACCATTACGGGTTTGAATGTTTGTTGGCAAAATACCACGCATTACCAAGTTCATTCTGGTAAGGTTATAGGTATTTTGCTTTAACTCTTGTGCGTAGTATTTGATGTTGTTTTCATCATCCATATACTTTGCGACACTGTTACCAATATTAATAAGCAATGAAGCAGAACCACTACATGAATCGTAAATCTCTATCTGTTTGCGGTCTTTTAAATGGTCAGATATAATTTCTGAAATTAATACCGATACTTCGTGTGGTGTATAAAACTCTCCTGCTTTTTTACCCGCATTGGCTGCAAATTTTTCAATAAGGTACTCATAGATAAAACCAAGAACATCATAGTCTTGCTTTCCGTCCATTGGAATATCCTTAATTAAATGTAACAAGTCCGCAATGGCTTTGGTTTGTTTAGCTGCGGTATCACCAAGTTTACTTAAACCGGTTTCTAGGGTATTAAAAACACCATCAAAAAGTTTTTTGTGCTTAGGGCTAATTAGTCGGCTGAAAGCAGAAAGGGCTTCACGTACGTTGGAAACGTCAAAATCCTTCCCTGCATTAATCCAAGTGCTGAACAAATCATCATAAGCTATAAAGTAACCTATGTTTTTTTTAATGAAGTCAACCGTTTCGGTATCCTGTTCGTTCAGGGCTTCAATATCCTCTTGGGTGAAATCTTGATTTTTAGCGAATTGTATTTGCTTTTCCGATAGGTATTTATAAAATATGAAGCCAAGAATATAATCTTTGTATTCATTTGCCTCAATTTTGGAACGCATTTGGTTCGCAGATTCCCAGATTTTGGCGGCTAGTTGTTGTTTGTTCATATTTTTTTGCTAAACGCAATTATTGTATAATTCTGTCTTTTAAAGACAAATAGTTCTATTCCTTTTAGTCTCTTTACTACCCTCAATTGGAAAATCCATAAAATACCGATCAGTTAGGTCTTCAAACGTTGTCATATGTATTAGATTTGAAATAAAATAAGCATGGGATAATTCTTCTAATTCATAGACATTGTAGAAGTTCGCACTACAATCTGACTCTAAAGGTGGATGGAGACCTATTCCATCCAACCAATGTCTGATAAATATATTGCCTCCTAACGAGAAATGATTTATAATTCCACTGGATAATCTTACTGAATCATCAATTACAGAAGAGTTTACTCTCCCTTGGTAGTCAAAAGAAATAAGTCCCCTAAAAATCCTGTTATTATCAGTTCTGGCGACATTCGGAAATCTTGTAATTGAATTGAAGTTTTCCACTATTTTATATAAGCCGTTCTTATGTGTTCTATTGGATGAAGCTTTTGACTTTACCTCAACAATAGCTTTAACTGAATTTTGCATGACTATTACAAAATCTCCTTCTTTGAATAAAGGTGATATATTGTTGTTATAAACTAAAATGTCGATTTGTTTAGAAACTATACTTTCCGTTGGTGAAATTTGATTTGAAATAAACCCAGTGCCTACTGATAAATAAGCAGGTAGTTTTTCGCGCAATATTGATTTAAATTTTTCTTCTTTATATCTCCCATCATCCCCCCAATTGGCATTGCCAATTAGGTCTCTAACTCTATTTTTTATCGTATCTAATTCTCGATTAACCGAGCGTTGAAAAGCTAAAGTATTAACAGTAGGCATATTTTTATTGTCTTTTAAGTTCGTCTAATGTTTTTCCGTTTTTATCTTTCCATTTTTTCCAGCCGTTGGTTGAGCGCCCTAAAACTACCCCACCGGCGGTACTAGGAGAACTAAAAACATAATCCTCTGCAAATAGTAATATTCCATTAGCTTCTACCAATATTTCGTTGGATTTTAATTTTTGTCGTAGGTTAATTAAGTACTCATGACAAGAAGGCACTGTGTCAATTTTAGCTTGTGAATGTTTAAAAACCACAAAACCATCATCAATTAAATCGCCTTCTGCCCTTACACCTCTACCATTTAAAATTAAAAGCTCCTTAATAGGAACCTGTGCTTTTCCAACTTTCTCAAAAACTGGAAATCCTAAAGTTGTCAATAAAATTGTTATTGTTTCAAAACTGTCTAATAAATCAGCTTCCATGGATTCGGTCACAAAAGATTTTGTTGGAATCATGCTATTCTCCACTTCAAACCTATTGGCTTCTTTTGCCTTGGCAACGGCAATATGTTCTAGATACTTTGCATGCGACTTTGTAAAGGCATTTATTTTTGAGACCATGACCACGGCATAGTTCCAAAAGTCTTTCGATTTGTTATGTTGCTTAATTCTATCCAGACAATCTTCTGCTTCGCCGATGTAAACGAGGGGCTTGGCTTTTTCAGCAGACTCTCCAAACAGGAAATAGATGCCCACATTATTTAGCTCAATTCTCGTTGAGATGTACTCTATTTTGTTCCTAGGCACTAAGATAGCTTTTACAACTCTATTGGTGATTTCCGCAATTTTTACACTTCTAGGTGAACCGTCAGGTAGGAATATTTGAATGGTTTGTGGTCTAATCATGGATGGTTTTATCTCAAATCACTAAAGTAGTGATTATCATACTTTTTAGTTGGGTGTGCTTAATTATTAATGCCTAAACCCCTATTAGAATTAATTTTGGTATTATTATACAAATCAAAATAGTAAACGGCAATCATTAAATTGCCATTTTTCAAAAATACAATTCTTAAAAATCAAATGTTAATTGAGTATCTGAACTACTTCGTTTTTCTAGTTTTTCAATGTAGCTGCAGGGATAGTCTCTGACTTTAAAGGTAATAGGAAACTCTTCAATATTACCACCATCCTTATCAATTAGTCTTAGTTTCTTAGCCTGATACGTACCTAGCTGTTTAACGAAACATGCCACCTTCTGATCCTTGGCCTTAAGCACCAAATCCTCTGCCCAAGAAAGTTCCATAGGTCTATAGCGGTAGTTTCCGTAATCATTACCACTTTCCCCACCAACAATACACCAATCTAAACGGTTCATAGAAGAATTCCATTGAATTGGACCTATCAATGGTTCAAAACTAGCGAAGGTGATGCATGGCAACTCTTGCAAGTAGTCTAAACGACTTACATGATCTTGAGTTTCCACCGATACCCCTATCCATACATTTTTATAGCTTTCAAAATTATATGGTAGGTTCTCCTTAATGCGTTCTGGACGCTTTGTCAAAATTTGGTAAGTATGCTGAGGGGTTTTTTTTATGATTCCCCACGCTTCATCTCGCCATTCATCCGCTTCTGGTAAAAACCAATCGGACAATGAGCATGTAAATATTAATCTCGGTTCCTTTTGCGTTAATGGATATTTAAATTTAGTCTTACTTCTAGTTATAGCTTTCGGATTTTTACCATAACGTTCTTGGTCACGATACATATAACAGTATTTACAGCCAGATGAAATCTTTTCGCACCCGTACCATGGGTTCCATGTATCATCTGCCCATTGGATTTTAGTGTTTTCCATGATTCTTAAATTTTATTTAATGAATCATTTTCAACATAACCCCAAGAAAAACCACCCGAATTTTGTCTTTCTCCCCGGCAACAGCGAGAAATACACGTTTTAGAAATTCCCGTCGCTTTACTTGCATCTGCAACAGAATCATAAACTGCAATAGTATTGCCAAGGAGGGTGAATTGTATTACCTTTTTCTTTCTTCTATCGGGAATACCCGCATAGTTGTTACTCTTCATGTAGCTCCAATAATAACCCCTATACGTTATATTATAGCCAAGGCAAGCGTTACTAACTGATTTTTCCTTGCCATCAATTGCTTTTGCAGCTTCTTCTAAGCTGCTAAATGTGTTTAAATATGATTTATCTAAACCATATTGATGGACACTCTTTTGGAGCCCACCCCCTTGGTCACTATTAAAACCATGGTCATAACTTTTATACTTCAACACATAAGTTCGTTCTTTTTGTGCAAGTTCATCAATACTATTTGCGGTATCTATCTGCTCCCATATGAAAGCATCTGGACCATTCGTAGCAATTGCATTTTGAAAATAGGACCCCACGCCCTTTTTTGCTTTCTGTTCGTGGTCCTTTTTACGTTCTTCTATACTACGACTAGTAGCACCAACATAAACTTCATTAGTAATAGTACAGGTTACTTTATAGATAATTTTTTTAGGCTTCATCGTTAGCCTCCTTTCCTTGATTATTACAGCATTTGATGGATTGATAGTAACCTCTCTTAGGATTAGAAACATCTCCTTCCTCAACCAATCTTTTAAGATAGTCTTTTACTTGCCTGTCTTTAATATTGAGTTTTTTGGTAAGTGCCTTAACCAAATCCGCCGTTTTGTAAAGAACACATGGTGTTCTATCTAAATATTCTATAATTAGGTCCCTACTATCATTAGACCTCCTTCTATCCGTTTTATTTAATAATTTTTGTTCCGTTGTCCTTCCAACTAAATGGATTATTGTATTCTCATCAATATTTACTTCCTTAACACTATCGCTGCAATCTGCCGCATATCTGAAGAAAACATTTTTAACATACCTGTCTTCCTGTGCCGTTTTGTTAATACCTATAGCAAAATCAGACTCTTGGGCAAAAACTGAACTTCCCTTTATAGAATCCATATCTAAGGGCTTTCCATACATTTTTGGGGTGTGATGAATACAAATTAGGGTAACACCATTATCATAGCATATATTTCTAAGGTTTTGGAGGATAGATTCAGCTGTTTCACTATCCTCAAGCTTACCATGGTTTAATCTGGTTATACTATCAATAACTACAAAACTAGCTTTTGACTTTTTTACCAAAAGGTCTAATTGCTCCCAATCCTGTTTAGTTATTATTTTTCCTTTGAATTCAAAGGGTTGGTATAAGTAATTCGCTTCTAATAGACTAATGTTGCTACTATCATAAGTAAGCATTTGCTTTTCATTCCTAGCAACACGATATTCCCAAAACTCCTCTAATCCTACAAAAAGTACCTTTTGTGGTTGTTGGATGTTAAGTTTTTCTCCCAAAAACTGAGTCTCCCCGATTGCTATTTTAAAAGCAAAGTTTTCGCAGAAAATTGTCTTTCCGCTTTTTGATGGTCCAAACACCAAACCGAAGGATTTTTCCTTTATTCCAGACCATAAATACTTAATTGGAGGCCTCTTTTTCTGCTCTTCCAGCACTTCCCCCAACGTCAAAAAATCCTTTGTTTTTTCATTTTTCATAATGAAATGTTTTAAATTAAAATTTTTCCCAATCTTCTTTTTCCTTGGGATTTAATTCAAAACTACATGTGGGAGAGAAGTATATTTGGAGCCAATTTTGCGGCTCCAAGGTTTTACATATCAGGTTTGGGTTTAAAAAAACTTTCTCCAAAAACTTTCCTTAACCTTTTAATTGACTCATCGGGAAAACGATCCTCGTTTTTGAGGTTATTAAGGTGTTTTCTTGAACCTTTTATCTTTGTGTGGTGTTGGCTATCAGTATTGGGAAGGCATTCAAATACATTATCTATTATCTTACCTAGTTGAGCATCTGATAATTCCTTAATTTGTTTATTCTTACGTAAGAAATAAAAAAAGCACTCTACGTCCGCACGAATCCAATTGAAACATAATTTTGGATTAAGCTCTAGGTCTTGGGAATCAATAAGATCGTTCAAAAACTCTTCAAACTCATCTAGCTGTATGGCTACTGCCCTCTTGATTTCTATTGATAAGTAATTTGAAAATCGCAAATTTTCACGCCCTTGGCGTATCATAATCAAAGCTTCTTCAGACCAACCCTTTCGGTCCTCTTTTGACCAGATATTTTGATTTTTCCAATCATTTTTTACCATTTCTATATGTTCAGATGCGAGATAATCCAATTGTGGGATTATAAAATCATCATAGAAATCACGATCACATTCGAACACATTTTCTCCTTCCCCTAAAATCTTCAAAGCTTGTTTAATTTTGAGTTCAATTTTCGGTACAGCCCATGTTTCAGCTGCATATCTATTATCCAAATCTAAATTGGCAAAGGCCTTTTGAAGTTCACAAAAAGCTTTTTGCGTAAAAAAGTGTCTAAATTCTATTTGAACAAACATATTCTATACTTATAATTAAACTGCACTATGTACATTAACTGCACTAATAATATTTAATGAATATAATGCATACAATGCAGTTATTAAATTAGAGCACTCACATTTTCAGGGGTTCTTTGATAGTGGAGGAACCGTCTCAAAACACTTAAAAGTGGAAAATACAGCATGACTCCAGGAAAAATCCTTAATTATAGGTGCGTTAAAATGTCAAAATAAAAGTACTGATAGGCTTCCCCTTGAATTCCAAACACCGTTTTACCATTGGTTGCGATTTTTACCCAATCTACCTTAGCGTACTGGCCCTTTTTAAGTTTGCCTATATTGACCTCGGCCTTTACTGTAAAAGGGCAATGAAGGGTCTTTAATTTACCGTACCAAGTGACCACTAGAATACTTTGAGGTGAACAATACCTAAATAGTTCAACAATTTCATCTTCGTTCATAGTTCAAATAAGTAAGCCCAAAAAACTTGGCTTGGGCTTTTTAGCTATTATATATAAATGGAAATCATTAGAGGTAGTATAGATTATGATATAATTCTAGGGGTCTTGCACATGCACGCACAAGCTTCCTAGCAATTGTACAATTATTTATTTTTATTCCTCCTCGGCAATTTATTTATAGGTTGGAACCAATGGCAATTCTGTATCTGCTGATCCTTGAATATTATGGCTACTTGTCTTTTCCTCCATTAACTTATTACTATGGCTGTTTGCAAAATCCTTTAATTTTCTTCCGGTAGCCATGTTTATAACGAACTCAGGTTTATTCATAAATAATCCCGTACGGTCCTTTGAAGCTTTAACCAAATGCTGTTCATTAATCAACTCGAAATTTATGGTGAGTTCATATTCGTAGCCTTCTCTAGTAATTTCCTTAGTCCCTAGTTTTACAACCTTGGCTCTACCATTTGCATCAGTACCCATAGAATAATCGGTTTTTCTACGAACCGTTGTAATCACATGGCAGCTACTATTCAAAATCTTATCAATAAAACCTTGATGACGTGGCGAAATTTTAGCCCAATCTTGAAATTTACCCCCTAGTTCATGATGAATTTGTAAACATCCACCAACACCTTTCCATTCATGTGAAATACTATCTATAATAATTACCTCAATTCCTGAATTTTCGCAGGTTTCAATAGCTTGTATATATCTCTCTGGTGAAAATGGTGCGTTTAATGTCAATACTTTAAATGGCCCCAATGCATCATACATATGAGAACTACCATTTTCGGTATCTATAACTGCTATTTTTGATATATCATCTACCATACCCGACGCCATTTTTAATGCGGAATAGGTTTTGCCGAATCCGCTAGCACCCGATATACCAATCCTTAGTTTTATGTTTTGCCTTTCTGCAGTGTTAAGCTTCATATAATGTATATTAAAAGGTTAATTAAATGCTGGTTATGTATATAATGAAGAAAGGGCCACAATGGGCCCTTTTAATGATTACTAGCTATTACTTAGTAAACCTCGCTTTCTTCAATTACATTTTCTGATACGGGTTCCAAAGTATCATCTTGATACTCCCAACGGTGTTTAAGTTCAATTACCTCCCCCGTTTCAGGAACAGTAAATTGGTAAGGTTCGGTTTCTAATTTCACGATTCTACCGGGAAATTGCATTCCTATTAGTTGTTTGCACGTTTCCTCATCAAAAGTTGTTGAAACTGTGCAGGTCTTTGCCGTAAAATACATTCGTCCTGTAGTTTCACTTTTAACTGGAACAACGCCCCCGCTTAGTACTAAAACGAAAAAATCTTTACCCTCTTTTGTTTGTCTTTTTAAAAATCTTTGAACAGAAACCATAGTTTAATTAGTTTAGATTAAATATGGCGGGGGATTTTCCCCTCACCTAAGGTTAGGGAGGGGTGTTTGCGTAATTATCAAGTATACACTGGAGGTTTAAAAAAATTTAAAAATTAAATTTTATTTTTAATTAAGGATACTAAATTCTCTGGAAAGGCTATATATTCCTTGCCCATATAACTTTTATTGACCAAACCTTTTGAAAAACCTAGTTCGGTAATACTATTATCCTTTACATAACCAGCTTCTTCGACCAAGGTAATGAAGGACTCTGTATCAACACCATATTTTTTAGATATTTTGGTAGAAGAAAGTACTTTAATCGTTTGAGATTCTACCTCGGTATCTAACTTAACCTTAGCAGATTTTTTTATAATGGTTTTTTCGACTTGATTAAGGGTGTCAACTATTACGCTTTTATTTTCTATCTCCTTATTTCCTATAAATCCCCCAATTCCTTTTTTCGCCCTTAAAATAGCTTCGCTTTTATACCTTAATTCCGAACTATCATAAATGAGGTTGAATTTATCTAAGGGATCTATTTCATTATTCTCATAACCTAATAAATTGGATTTAATACTCGAAACACCTTGGTCAATCAAACCCTCGGCACCCTCATATACTTTACTTAAAAAACCTTTTGAAGTATGATATACCAAAAATCCACATTCAATATTATTAGCTAAAGAATAGTCGTACAAATTCAAACTCGTGATTAAAAAATGTGTGTCATTTTGATAATATTTGGCATGTAACCTATCGTTATATCTTATCTCTACGTTTGGGAACTGTTTTAAAAATTCTAGACTATCGTTTTTAATACTTCTATAAATATTTCCTTCATTTTTACCGAATAGAACTCGTAACTTAAAATTTGGGTTATTAATTTTTTCCTTTAAAGCATCCTTAATTCTACTATCTAAATCAATGAATGGCGATACTAACAATAAATCATATTTTGAAGTTCTTATTAAGTTTTCTAACCCTGCAATCAATTGATTATCGAATAAAAATTGTCCTTCTACTGTCATTTTATATTTTCATGAAATTCATTATTTTTATCTTTATAAAGGAGAGAATAATAACTAAGACTTGTTCTTACTTATTTTGTCACTAAGCCTTTTGATTTCTAAAGATACCTTTCTTTGCACAACCTTTCCATAGTACTCTTGAGTAATTTTCATACTTGAATGTCCTAACAACTCACTTACTATTTCCATTGGGACATCATTATATAACAATACCGTGGAAGCAAAGGTCTTCCTAGCCATATGATGAGTGATAGATTTCTTGATTCCGACTATACCCGCTATTTCCTTTAAATAAGAGTTTATCTTTTGGTTGCTGAATTTTGGTAACGCATTTGACCCTGCCGTATTATACTTGTCTAATATCGCCTTTGCTTTAGGTAAAAGGGGCACTGATATCATTTTATCCGTTTTAAATCGTTTCATCTGAATCCACTGATTACCGTCGAAACCTTTTATTATATGTTCCTTTTTTAAATCGGACATTTCTCGGTAGGCCAAGCCAGTGTAACAGCAGAATACAAATAAATCTTTAACCATCTCTAACCTGGGTTGAACAAAATTGTGTATTTCCAATTTTTCAAGCTCCTCTGATGATAAGAATACTACATTCTTTTTAACCCTCCCCGGCATATGTTGTGCAAAGGGGTCCTTTTCCAAGTATCCCTCTGATACAGCTATTGTAATAGGTTTTCTAAATCGTTGTATGGTCTTATTAATGGTAACTTGAACTTGATTTCTCTCCGTTTTTAAATAAAACTCGAAATCGTGTAGAAAATGTAGTTTTAACTTCTTTAATGGTAAATCGGTCTTTCCAAATTTCCATTTTACAAATTCCTTGGCCTGTACATAGGCATAATAATACTTTTTCCATGTAACTAGCTTGATATCCTTACCAATAAGCTTCTCCTTCTTTTTCAGGTATTCCTTGAAATATTGAACCATCCCATAATCTTGTAGTACCGGCTTACCTGAATAAAAAGTGAAAATGTCTTCCACACTAAATTCACCACCAGATAACTGTAATTGTAAGTAGGCCTTCCTAATTTCATTAGTTATCAATTCCAATTGCAGATTAATCTGCTGATTACCAAAACATGCGTTATTGGCCTGCTGCTTCTTGGAATTCCATTCCTTTGGATTCACGAACTGCCCAGTTGAAAACTGTTTTCTTTTGTATAGATAGGTCACTCTACAATAAATTGGGCAAATACCTTGTTGGTTTGTTTTATCCTTCTTTAATAAAAAAAGGACTGATAAATTTTTTTGGTTCATAATCAATTGATTTTTAAGGTTAAACAATTGACGTACAATTCGGAAAGTGGGGTACCTGGGATTTTCAAGGGGGTACCTATGGGGTACCTTATTTCAAGTAATAAAGTGAAAAGTTGACTTTTAGGTAGAAAGTGTAGTTTTAGTCTAAGTCCCTGTTAAGTATTATATTTACTGACCTCAAACAAAAAATCCAACCTAAATAAATAGATTGGATTTCGCTTTTTGCTCCCCCTCTTGGGCTCGAACCAAGGACCCTCTGATTAACAGTCAGATGCTCTAACCAACTGAGCTAAGGAGGAAAATAACCCGTTTTTAGTTTCCTAAAGCGGGTGCAAATATAGTAGTTTTTTAAAACTCGCCAAATAAATAAATACTGTTTTTATTTATTAAATATCCATTTGTAAAAATCGTTCCCGTTTGCGAACAATAATAAGGCTATTAAAATAAAGAATCCGGTGATTTGGGCATACTCTAAAAACTTATCACTTGGCTTTCTTCCGGTAACCATTTCATACAACAGGAACATCACATGCCCCCCGTCAAGAGCGGGAATAGGCAATATGTTCATAAAGGCAAGAATAATGGATATAAAAGCCGTGGTTGCCCAAAAGGCAGGCCAGTTCCAAGTATCGGGGAACATTCCACCAATAGCGGCAAAGCCCCCTACTTCTTTATAGGCACCCGTATCTGGATTGAAAATCTTTTTCATCCCTTTAATGTAATCTGAAAGGGTTTTTACACCTCTGTTCCATCCGGCAGGAATAGATTCCAAAAACGTATAATCTAACTGCTTCACTTGAAAATAGCCTTTCTCCTCATATTCTTCAAAAGAACTAAGTCCTGCAAAAACTCCAAGTTTACCTTCTTCGGATATCTTCGCCTGTAAGGGTATTTTGTCACCCTTTCTATCGACTGTAATCGAAACCGTTTGCCCTTTATAGCGCTCCAAAACCGGAATCACTTGATCTTGGAAGGTTACGGGAGTACCTGCTATCGCAATAACCGCGTCG
This sequence comes from Maribacter sp. X9, assembly GCF_048537565.1. GTDB lineage: Bacteria > Bacteroidota > Bacteroidia > Flavobacteriales > Flavobacteriaceae > Maribacter. Next base: position 1,083,387 of record NZ_CP183215.1, on the reverse strand, counting down.
CCTTCTTTAAGCCCGATGTTCGCATTCGGTGAATCTTGTGGAATCTGCCGGATAACAAAGGGTACCCTATAACTTATAAACCTTGCATTATCTTTATTTGCAGAAAGGGTCTCAATAAAATCTACCGGGATCTTCTCTTTTATCTCCTGCCCATCACGTTCTAATGTCAAGTACTCACCATAGACCAGTTCAGGAACTATATTGTTCATGTCCTCTATTCGTTTTCCATCAACCGAAATAACCTTGTCTCCGGTTTTAAGTCCTAATGCATCCCCTAAAACAGGTTCGGTTACCCAGATACCATCTTTAAGACTATCATTGGCTATATAGGTGTCGCCATAAGCGAAAACCAATCCTATAAAAATGATCACCGCCAGAATAAAGTTTACCGTAACCCCCCCTAACATAATAATCAATCGCTGCCAAGCGGGTTTACTGCGAAATTCCCACGCTTTGGGTTCTTGGGCCATGGCCTCTTTGTCCATACTCTCATCGATCATTCCCGATATTTTCACATACCCCCCCAATGGTAACCAGCCGATGCCATATTCGGTTTCTCCAATTTTCTTTTTGAACAGCGAGAATTTCACGTCAAAGAACAAATAGAATTTCTCAACACGTGTCTTAAAGAGTTTTGCGGGTATAAAATGCCCTAGTTCATGTAGGACAATAAGTATGGAAAGGCTTAAAAAAAATTGTATCGTCTTTATTAGTATGGGGCTCATTCTTGTTTCCTGAATATTAAAATCGGACAAAAGTACATTTTTACAACCGCTTAAAAAAAGAAACCGGTTAAGGGGAGAACATTTTAAGAATAATTTGGCAGCTTAAGTCGCCCGATTATTTGAATGCTGCGGCCCCCTGCATTACCTTTGTAAAAAATAACAATGCTTTCTTTTTTCGCTAAGTTCAAGTATTTTGGTCTGGCGCTCCTTTTACTTTCCGGGGTCATTATCTATCTTTTTTACAATGCCTTAACCCCGAAAGCAATTCTGCCTATCTATTCTCCGGCTATGGTGAATACAGAGTTAGTTCCACAAGAAATTCAGCACATACGAAAGTACCATACCATCGCAGATTTTTCGTTAACCAACCAAAATGGCAAAACGGTTACCCAAGATGATTATAAGAACAAGATATATATAGCCGATTTCTTCTTTACCACCTGCCCTACCATTTGCCCGATCATGACAAAAAACATGGCCGATTTACAGGAAGAACTAAAGGAAGATAAAAATGTATTGTTACTATCCCATTCCGTTACACCAGAAATTGATTCGGTCGCACAGCTCAAAAAATATGCGCTCGAAAAGGGAGTGGACGATAACAAATGGAATTTGGTGACAGGTGATAAAAAACAGATTTACGATTTGGCACGAAAGTCATATTTAGCCGTTAAAACTGACGGCGATGGTGGCCCATTTGATATGATACACACCGAGAATTTTATTTTGGTGGATAAAGAAAAACGTATTAGAGGCTTTTATGACGGAACAAATAAAGAAGATATGGATCAACTTTTGTTAGATATTGAAATCTTGAAAGCATCTTACACAGAACAGGTTGGGCATGACCAATGAGCGGGGTAGAATCATCTACACCTATTTTAAGTTGTATTAATTCACTAATTAAAATATTTCCATTACTTTTGCCTTACTTATAATGAATCTAAATAAAGATTGGAAACAACCGTAGCACATTTAAAGCCAGGTCAAAGAGGAATTATCAAAGAATTCACGGAAGATTTATTGCCCATAAAATTGTTAGAATTGGGTTGTTTACCTGGAAATATGGTAGAATTGGTTCAAGTGGCTCCGTTAAAAGACCCTATATACATTAATGTAAATGGTTCGCACATTGCGATACGGCGTGAAATGGCCCTACACATTGCTCTTGAAATCATTGAAGAGAATGTCGTGATATGAGTAAACAGATCAATGTAGCCCTCATAGGGAATCCCAACACGGGAAAAACATCCGTTTTCAATCAACTTACGGGCCTCAATCAAAAAGTGGGCAACTATCCCGGTATTACCGTTGAGAAAAAAGAAGGCATTTGCAAACTCCCTAGAGGCGTAAAAGCACACATATTAGATTTACCTGGCACGTATAGTCTTAATACCACTTCTTTGGACGAAAGTGTGGCCGTGGAGCTTCTTTTGAACAAGAACGACAAGGATCACCCAGACGTGGCGGTTGTAATTTCTGATGTTGAGAACCTGAAGCGAAACTTACTACTGTTCACTCAAATAAAGGATTTAAAGATTCCTGCTATTTTAGTGATCAATATGGCAGATCGTATGTCCCGTAAGGGCATTACCATCGATATTGATTTATTGGAAGAAAAACTGAACTCTAAAATTGCACTCATTAGCACCAGAAAGGGCACAGGTGTAGAACGGCTAAAAGAACTTATCGCCGACTATAAAAATTTGTCGAAAGTTCAAAATGTAGATATTACGGTTATTTCACCAGAATATTTTGAGCGTCTTAAAACAACGTTTCCAAAAGAGGATCTTTATAAACTTTGGTTGGTCATTACCCAAGATGTCAACTTCATGCCTATTGAAAAGAAGTTGATCAAAGACGCATCTTCTTTCGCCACCAAATCCAAGCCCGAGCTAAAACGTCTTCAACAAAAAGAGACCATTTTACGCTACCAGTTCATTAACGGCATATTAAAGGAAACGTATAAAGTAGATTTAAATGCAGCTAAAGGTTTTAGGGCGACCCTGGACAAAATATTGACCCACAAAGTTTTTGGCTATCTCATCTTCTTTTTGATTCTTTTGACCATTTTTCAAGCTATTTATGGTTGGAGCGAATACCCTATGGATATGATCGATGGATTCTTTGCTTCAGCCACCGAATGGGTGAAAAATACCTTACCCCCCGGCGTATTCACCAATTTGATTGCAGAAGGCATCTTGGCGGGCATCGGCGGTATTGTCATTTTTATTCCTCAAATCGCCTTTTTATTCCTGTTCATCTCCTTACTGGAGGAAACAGGTTATATGAGCAGAGTGGTTTTTTTAATGGACCGCATTATGCGTCCCTTCGGTTTGAGTGGAAAAAGTGTAGTCCCTTTAATATCGGGTACGGCTTGTGCCATACCGGCCGTAATGGCAACACGTACGATCGAAAACTGGAAAGAACGGCTTATTACGATTTTAGTAACCCCTTTTACCACATGTTCGGCTAGACTTCCTGTCTATCTAATCATCATCGCTCTGGTAATTCCAGAAGGTAGCTTTCTAGGACTTAGTTATAAGGCTTTGACATTAATGCTATTATACCTATTAGGGTTTGCAGCCGCCATTTTATCGGCTGTGATTCTAAATAAAATATTGAATATCAAAAGCAGGTCTTTCTTCGTAATCGAAATGCCCAATTACAAACTACCGTTACTTAAAAACGTAGGCTATACTGTTTTGGAGAAAACAAAAAGTTTTGTTTTTGGGGCGGGAAAGATAATCCTTGCCATCTCCATCATTCTTTGGTTTCTTGGATCCAACGGTTATTCAGATGAATTTAAAAATGCCGAAAATATTATAACCGAACGGGTACGAACCCAAGGTTTGAGCACATACAGCGAAACCTATATGGCCGCTAAAATAAGTGATTACGAGGCCGACCCTACCAATAAAAAGGACGCCGAGAGTATTGCCGAGCTACATACCGAATTACAGCAAAGGGCCATTAACCAAGAGATTTCAGGGTTTAAATTAGAACATTCGTATATGGGTTATATGGGAAAAGCCATAGAACCTATTGTTAGACCTTTGGGTTATGATTGGAAAATTGGCATTGCCGTATTGACGTCATTTGCCGCAAGGGAAGTATTCGTCGGTACCTTGGCCACTATTTATAGTGTAGGAAATGATGCCGAAGAAACCGAAACCATCAAGCACCGAATGGCCGCCGAAGTAAATCCGCTAACCAACAAGCCATTGTTCAATTTGGCCTCTGGCATTTCACTATTGTTGTTCTACGCATTCGCCATGCAGTGTATGAGTACCTTGGCCGTAGTAAAAAGAGAAACGAATTCATGGAAATGGCCTGCCGGCCAGCTTGTTTTCATGAGTCTATTTGCGTATATTATTGCATTGATCGCGTATCAATTATTAAAATAAAATGATATGTTACAGCACATTTTAGTTTACATAACTTTAGGAATTGCCGTTGGTTATATTGTGGTTAAATTCTTTGTCCCGAAGTCGGTATGGTCCTCAAAAAAAAGTAGTTCCAAAGCCTGTGGACAAGATGATTGTGGGTGCCATTAAATGTAAGTTCTCTTTTATTTACACCTAATTTTTCAAAACTACCTTTTAGCTCCATTTTACTTTTTAGTTAAATATGCCCTAAAAAGCTCCTAACGCTTTCTAAAATTGTAACGTTTCAAAGCTAGGTTCGTTTAGATTGCAACGGTATAACTAAAAACCATGAGCAACAAACCTTTCCACCTATTCCTATTTTTATTCTTAGTAGCAAACGTACCACAAATGGTGGCCCAACATTTAAACGCTAAAATTTTGGATAGTGTAAGCAGGGAGCCTATTCCCTATGCGACCGTTATTTTAAACAAAAAGGGCGTAATTACGAACGAAGAGGGAACCTTCAGTTTTATTTTAGATGAAGCGATAAAAGAAACGGACTCCCTTTTTATATCCTGTATCGGTTACGAATCGGTCGCAAAACCATTGACCGAATTCGATTCGAATTATATACTTCTAAGTCCAAAAGCTATAGAACTAAAGGAGGTCATCGTTTCAAATAAAAATTATACCGCTGATGAAATCATGGACTTGGTTCAAGAAAATCTGGAAAAAAATCATCCAGAGGTGTTATCGCAAAAAAGACTCTTCTTTAGAAATTCTTCTTTTAATCGGATGACCAAAAGCGACTTTACCATTAAAAAGTCTACGATTGATGCTTTTAACCAAGAGTTTCTAGATAGTGTAATCAATACGATCCCAAAATCGAACAGTTTTTATACCGAAATACTAGGTGACCTCTATGGAAATTTCAATGAAGAAACCCAAAAACTGAATTTGATTAAAGCGTCTGAGCTTTATGACAAAAGCAAGGATTTGGATTTGGAAAAACTTGAGGCCAAATTCAATGATATCATCAAGAAAAATGTACGTACAGATTCTTACTTCAAAATAAAATCGGGACTTTTCGGCACTAAAATAGACGCCGATGAAATTTTCGAAACAGAAACTGATTCAACAGATGTGGCCGCTGTGAACGAGGTGTTAGAGGAAAAGAAAAAGAATGAGCAAAAACGAAAGGAAGACTTCGCCAATTATAGAAAAGAACAATTGGGAGAATTACTCATGAGTTTACCGATCAATGAAGATTCCGATTTTAATTTTATCCACAAATCACGAAAATATGAATACACCCTAAAAGAATTTACCTATTTGGGCAATGATGCCGTATATGTAGTGGATTTTAATTCTAAGGGTTCTGCCGATTACAGAGGCACACTCTATATAAACTCCGATGATTTCGCACTGATCCGTGCCGATTTCGAAAATATAAAACCTGTTAAAAAGTTCAGCCTTCTGGGCATATCTGCCAATACCTATTTATCAAAAGGGAAAGTTATTTTTTATAAAGAAACGACCGGCACTTACGGATTAAGGTATTTTGAATCTGAAAAAGGTACTCGGGTCGGAATTAAAAGACCTTTGAAAATCATTGAAAAAAATAAGGTAGTAAAGGGTAGGAACAAACAGAATGAGCTTTCGGGAAAAGTGGATTTTGTCATAACGGATATCGAAAAAAATGAAATCGTAGTCTTTGATACAGAGACCATCAGCCAAAGTGAATTTGAATCGTATAAAGAAAACAATGCCATATTGCCCACCTACATGCCGAACTATGATCCAGAATTTTGGAAAGGTTACAACATTATAGAGCCCAACACGGCCATAAAGGAGTTTACTTCTGAAGATGATCCCATAAAATAATTCATTCTACTCCTTCCGAATCCCTATTAAAAATCGCTTCAATGGTCCTTGAAGCGATTTTTTTAGTTGTTCCTGTAACCTTTTGTAATTTCCAGACTATATAGTAATAAATACCAACTAAAAGCATTCCGTCTTGAACGAGCATACCGATGAGAAATTAATGGCTGAGGTGGCCGCGGGCGATCTTGATCTACTCAAGATTCTCTTCGAAAGACACCACGTACATGTCTATAACTTTCTCTATAAGATGTCAAGGGATAAAATGTTAAGTGAAGATATTACTCAAGAAGTGTTCTATAAACTGATGAAATATAGAAACTCGTATAACAATGGAAGTTTTGTGTCGTGGATGTTCACCATCGCCAGGAACAGTCTTCATACACACTATAGAAGAAATAAAGAGCGGACAGAAGATTTAAATACAAGTTCCCTTCAAATACCCGATCGGGTGGACGAAATTGAGGATTATTCCCACTTGCAAAAAGCTTTGGAAAAGCTTGACCACTCAGATCGCGAACTGCTTCTTATGAACAGGTTTGAAAAAATAAAATATGCCGAACTGGCCGAAATTGTGGGTAGCACGCCGGGAGCCGTTAAAACGAAGGTCTGTAGGGCATTACAAAAATTGAAAGTAATTTATTTTGAAAATATTTAAAATATGAAACAAGAACATATAAAAGATCTATTGCCAGATTATCTCGATACTCTTTTAGACCCTGACCAAAACAGAATAGTGGAGCGTCACATCGAACAGTGTAAAAAATGTTCAAATGAATTGGAACAATTTAGAACTATCTTCAAGGCTTTTGACCAAGACCAAGAAGAGTTACCGACCGATGAATTAAGGCATAAGTTCTTTGAACAATTGGAACAAGAAAAAGAAACGAATGTCATTGCTCTCAACACCAAGCCGACCAGAACGAAAAACAGCGCGATGCATACATTTCTAAAATTAGCGGCCAGTATTGCCCTATTGATCGCTTCTTTTTGGCTTGGCTCATATCAAGAAAAGCAGAGGTCTAGCGTTAAGATCGCTGCCGCAGAAAGCACGAATATGGATATGAAGCAGGTGGCCATGATATCCTTAATGGAAAATAAATCTGCCAGCAAACGCATTCAAGGGGTCAATTTTACAAAGGAATTTGAAAACCCTGACCAAGCTATTGTGAAAGCCTTGTCTGAAAGGATGCTCCATGATGAGAACACCAATGTACGCTTAAATGCGGTTGAAGCACTGGCCAAATTCTCCAAATCAGCAACTGTAACATCATCATTTATCGAAGCTTTAGGAATTGAAAAAGATCCGAACATTCAAATAATGATTATTCAAATTCTAGTCAAGATACAAGAAAAAAAAGCAGTAAGACCCATGCGTCAATTAATGGAACAAGAAGATGTGCAACCCTTTGTAAAGCAACAAATTGAATCACTTTTACCAACAATCATATAAAAACCCGTGCTGAGCTAAGTCGAAGCATCAAAAAACGAACAGTCATGAAAAAATTAAAAATTACACTTGCATTTTTCCTAACCGCTCTTTTAACCAATGCCCAAGATTTTACGCAGGCCTTGACCGGAGTTGAGTGGGTGAAAATAGAGTCAAAAGCCCATATCACCATAAAGACCCATTCAAAAGACAACCTATTCATAAAAGGTGGAGAGGCCCTAAACTTCCCCGAAAAAGCCAAAGGATTGAAATTAGTAGGCGAAGGGGGTACCGATAATACGGGGGTGGGATTCTATGTTTTCAAAGAAGGGAATAACCTAATTATTAGAAACTTACAGAAATCGGATAATAGCACTGAAATTTACCTGCCTAGCAAGCAAAACATTTCCGTAAAAAGCAACGGTTTGAACGATATTGAAATATCAGGATTTGGGGGCGAAATAGAGGCAAGTGCCGAAGTAACAGGAAATATCACAATTTTAGATGTTACCGGCCCCATTACGGCAAATTCAAATACAGGAACCGTAGAGGTCATATTTTCAAAAGTAAATCAATCTTCTCCCATAACCATTTCAACCGCCACAGGAGAGGTTGATGTGACCTTACCCAAAGATACCCCGGCAGACCTTGCGTTAAGCTCTACCATGGGTGAAATTTATACCAATTTCGATTTAAACGTTCCTGATAAAAACGGATTAAAAGCCATCTCGACCCAAAATGTTAAAGGTTCTATCAATAATGGAGGTGTCAAGATTCAGTTAAACTCCGCCACCGGAAATATTTATCTAAGAAAAAAATAATCACTGCTAAAAGCAGTTACACCATCAAAAAACAAAAACAGCATGAAAAATTTAATTACCCTTTTAGTAGTAGGGATCATCAGCCTTACAACCAATTCACAAATAACTATCGAGAAAAACATCGATTTCAAAAATCGATATATTGATATGGCACTCAAATTTGCTTCGAATATCGAAGTTAAAACATGGGACAAACCATCTATCTATGTAAAAGCGAATATTAGTATGGCAGAGGAAAAATACCTGAACATGTTTCAAGTAACAGTCGATGAAAGCGATTCAAAAATTGAAATCGGAGATAATTCTGAATCTATATTCAAAAAAATATGGGAAGATCGAGAAAAAGTATCCGGCAAAAAACAGCATTATTTTAACGTGGGAGATGAATATGAATTTGATTATGTGATCTATGTTCCCAAAAATGCCAAGTTTAGAATAAGTAGCATTAATGGCAACTTAAAATCCGATATTATTGAAGGAGATTTTGAAGCAGACCTCATCAATGGTAATATTGCAATAGCCAACTATTCTGGAGAACTGAACTTAAAAACAATTAATGGTGAAATAGATCTTCAAATGGTAAATACAACTTTGGTTGCAGAGACCATACATGGTAACATTTTTGCCGATGAAAAGTTGAAATTCACTTCTGATGACCGAATGGTGGGACAAAAAATAGAAGGCAGAACTCAAAATGCTAAGAACAGTCTACGTCTAAACACCATTAATGGCAATATGTACCTTCGATTATAATGTGTTTGTTGCTAGAGTTCTTTCAAATCAGGTTCTTGAAAAAGGAATATAACAAAAGGGCCCATCCTATTACTAAAAGCAGACCTCCAATAGGGGTAATAGGTCCTAAGAACCTCATCTTGCGCCCTTTTGCAGCACTTAGGCATAGGCCATAAATACTGAAGGAAAAAAGAAACGTACCGATCAAAAAACAATACATCATGTTTTGTTCCAAGGCAGTTTCCAAGTTAAAGTTGAAACTCAACATCACTATCAAAAGGGCATGGTACATTTGATATTTAATACCAGTCTCAAAACTGTTAAGCTGCTCGGCCGTAAATGTTTTTTTTAGCACATGAGCACCAAACGCACCAAAGATTACAGCCAATAAACCATAAAGAGTACCAACCAATTGAGCGAGTAAAACCATACCTTAATTTTTGACAAAGATACTTTCATTTTCTCAGTCTTTTCTTAGCTTTAAGCAATAGGTTTATGGGATAGTAACATGCAAAAATTATCCTATTTTTAAGACACTTATATGAGTTAAATGAAATATCGAATTCTTCTTATAGCTGTTTTACTGATTAACACCCTATCATTTTCATGTAGTTCTTCAAAGCAAACCACCACTTCTCATTCAAATTTTAAAGAGGAACTAGATGAAAAGAATAGAACGAATCTTAGCTTACTCGATCGTTTGGTGCAATTACCGGGAATAATTAAAAGAAATGGTGTTCCTGTATTTACTAAAAGCTCCGGCTCCTTTGGTAGTTCAGAGACGCAACAACCGCTTTATATTTTAGACGGTTATGAAATTGGGAATTCCTTTTCCTCATTAAATGAAGCCGTTAAAAGTTTCAATGTGAAGAAAATCATAGTTTTATCAAGTGCTGATGCAGGTATGTATGGAACAAGGGCCGCCAATGGGGTAATTGTAATTACAACATACAAATAAGCATTAGCTCCTTAGCCTATGTTGAGAACTAATTTTATTCCTTAAATTAAAACGTAGAACCACTATTGCAACATAATGTTTAGTTCCATATTTGAATTTAAGATGAAGGCACATTCATCAAATTTAGGGGGACCGAACATTTTCATCTTTCCTCGAGAAAAAGCGATTTCCTCTTTAGGAATACCGAACATATTCGTATCCAAATTTTTATTTCCGTTCGCATCATGAAAAATGGCTACGGCGTAATTGCCGTCGGGTAAATCCTCAATTTCAATGGTTGTCTTACCCTTCACCGCTTTCTGGGAGCCAAACTTGAACACCTCATCATACTTTAAAAATGAGCTTTCATTTGAATAAATGGCAAAGCAAACATTTCCATCATCGGACTTAACTCCGGCTACATGTAAACTAAGGTTATGTTGTGCTAACATTGAGTTCGAAACGGTACCAAAAAAAAGTACCATTAATAGTTTTATAACTTTCATTTAAAAAAATCGATTTAACGAGGAAGATTCAATTTTGATGCCAATTTTAATATATAATCATATGAAAAGTATACTTGCAGCATTTTTTAATCATAAACATTAATTTGGAACTTTATGTGATTGTATTTTAGAGAGAATATCATTTTTAAGGTCGGTAGTTTTGACCGAATCTTTTAAATTGAAATAAACGTATAGTGAATCATTATATACCAATTTCAGTTTCTGATGATTGATATTATCTACAAAGACATGTACCTTTTTATCGGTAAGTGAATCCTTGAATTCTCTAAAGAGGCCCTTTTCCTTTTCAAGTGCCGAGAATCCGTTCAGCCGTATCATGGGCGGAATTCTTTCCACAAAAAACACACTGTCCAAATCTTTAAACGGGATGGCCACATGATAAAATCCAGATGTTAACTTTAGGGCTTGCTGATCACTTTTTATCCAATTTTTATAGTGCAAAGCCAGTACCGAAATGCAAAGGATTAGAGTGATTACCAATATCACATTCCAAAACCGAAGATTTCTACTAAAATTCATGAGTATATTTGAAAGTTACTATTTGCGTTCTATTCGTTTAAACGCATAAAATCTACTTAAATTACTGGAATACTAAAAAACATATCCCCATTCGTTTTCTAGATTAAATTCGAATACAAATCCTATCCCAAACCAACATCAAGGGTCATCATAATGATAAAACCTCCAATGAACCCCATGGTAGCGATATCTGTATATTTATCTTGTTGGGTCTCTGGAATGACCTCTTCTACGACCACAAAGATCATAGCTCCTGCCGCAAAAGAAAGTGCATATGGTAAAATGGGCTGAAAGGTCATAACGGCCCAAGCACCAAGAACCGCGGCAATGGGTTCTACCAATGCCGATGCTTGCCCGAACATAAAACTTTTGGTTCGACTTAACCCTTGTCTACGCAATGGCATGGCCACTGCAAAACCTTCCGGAAAGTTTTGAAGACCAATACCCAAGGCCAGCGCAACGGCACCACCGATGGACGCACCTTCAAAACCTGCTGCAACACCTCCGAACAAAACACCCACCGCTAAACCTTCTGGAATATTATGTAAGGTAATGGCCAAAGTCAAAAGTGTCGTCCTGTGCCACGGCGTTTTTACACCTTCTGCCTCGCTTTCCTTAAAATTGATGTGCAGATGGGGTAGAATTTTATCCAATCCGAAGATAAAAAGTGATCCCATTAAAAAACCTACAGCTGCCGGTATCACTTTAACGAATCCCGCGCCAGGGCTCATTTCAATGCCCGGGGCCAACAAGCTCCAAAAACTTGCAGCGACCATTACGCCACCTGTAAACCCGAGCATGCCGTCTAAAACGGCCCTGTTCATAGTTTTAAAGAAGAAAACCAAACCAGCACCCAAGGCCGTTAACCCCCAAGTAAAAAGGGTTGCATAAAATGCCGCAAGAACTGGGTCTATAGACTCAAAATAGGCAATAATCGATTCCATGATTTTTTATTTTCTGTTATTTCAACCCTTTACTCATCTCCAATTTCCAAGTACAGGTTTGCTGCTATCTGTTCTGAAATTCTTATTTTTCCTGCACTCGAATTTAACGTAACCGACCCGTCAAACTCCTCCCTGTCTAAAATTGTGAACGTGTCTCCCAACGCTATTTTGTTCTTGTCCAAAAATTTCAGGAAAGCCGCTGATGAATCATTCACACCCACACAAACACCCCGACTTGAAACAGGAAGTTCACTAATCAGTTTTTTGACGGACTTTTTAAAAGTTCCATCCTTCGATGGAATAGGGTCACCGTGCGGATCTACTTTTGGATATCCAAGATGTTTATCCAACTTATCGATTAACGCCTCACTTTTAATATGTTCCAGTTGTTCAGCCACTTCGTGAACTTCGTCCCAAGAAAATTTTAAGGTATTCACCAAGAAAACTTCCCAAAGGCGGTGTTTCCTTATAATGGAAAGGGCCACTTTACGCCCATCATCCGTAAGAGAAACTCCTTTATATTTCTTGTAGTTTACCAAAGATTTATCAGATAACTTTTTAACCATATCTGTTACAGAAGATGGTTTGGTGTGCATCTGCTCTGCAATGGCGTTGGTAGAAACAGATTTTTTCTCTGTTTCACTTAAATGGTAAATCGTCTTTATGTAATCTTCTTCCGATAAGGTCATCTCAACGTAGTATAGTTACAAAAGTACATTTTTATATGTAAAAACAATTTTTTAGTTTTATCTAAATATTCATTTAGATGTTTAAAATTATTTTTTTAGCCTTTTCTTTACTTATTTGGAATATTGCCTATACTCAAGAAGTTACCACCTCTGGAACGATTACTTCCAATGGTGAACCCTTGGCATTCGTTAATGTTTATTTAAAGAATACCCAAATTGGTGCGTCTTCAAATGAAGCCGGATATTATATCCTTAAAGGGGTACCCTCAGGAAAATACACACTTATTGCCTCTACCCTAGGTTACAAGACTTTTAGTACGGTACTGAATATTCATGAAAAAAAAGATGTATTGCTTGACATCAATCTTGAACCCACCACAGAATCTTTAGATGAGATGGTGATTACCGGGACCTTAAAACCGGTGAGCCGACTGGAAAGTCCGGTACCGGTGGAAGTGTACAAACCCACCTTCTTTAAGAAGAATCCAACGGCGAATATTTTTGAAGCGTTGCAGAACGTCAATGGGGTACGGCCACAAATCAATTGCAACGTTTGCAATACCGGCGACATCCATATCAATGGCCTTGAAGGGCCTTATACCTTGGTTCTCATAGATGGGATGCCCATCGTAAGTGGTTTGGGTACCGTTTACGGGCTATCTGGAATACCCAATTCGCTCATCGAACAAATTGAAATCGTAAAAGGCCCCGCCTCAACCTTGTACGGTAGCGAAGCCGTGGGCGGACTTATTAACATCATCACTAAAAACAACCTTACCGCTCCTGAATTCTTTGCGGATAGTTTTATGACCGATTGTGGTGAATACAATCTGGATATCGGGACGAAAGTAAACTTCGGCAAGAAGACCAACACGCTCTTAGGGGTCAATTACTTTCGGTATGACAACCCTATAGACAACAACGGGGACAATTTTACCGATTTTACCCTACAAGACCGGATCTCCATTTTCCAGAAATGGAATTTCCAAAGGAAGGATGCCCGAATATTTTCCCTTGCCGGGCGTTATTTTTATGAAGACCGATGGGGTGGAGAGCTACAATGGACCCCAGAATTTAGGGGAGGGGACGAAATCTACGGTGAAAGTATCTATACCCGAAGGTGGGAGGTCCTCGGCAAATATCAGCTTCCAGTGGAGGAACAACTCCTATTGTCCTTTTCCTACAATGACCACAGTCAAAATTCGGTTTACGGCGATGTTCCCTATCTGGCAGATCAACGCATCGGATTTGGGCAGCTCACCTGGGACAAATCCTTCGCGAAACATAGTATGCTGTTCGGAACCGCTATCCGCTATAATTATTATGATGACAGCACCCCAGCCACAAGCAACGCCAATGGTAACCAACCGGACGAAGTCATTATTCCCAGTTTTTTTGTACAGGATGAAATCGCATTTTCCAGTAAAAATTCTCTGTTGCTAGGAGCGCGCTATGATTATGACCAACGTCATGGTCATATCTTTACCCCAAGGGCGGCGTATCGTTATAAGTTTACGGATAACGACATTTTAAGGTTAAACGCCGGAACCGGTTTTAGGGTGGTCAATCTTTTTACCGAAGAACATGCCGCCTTAACCGGTGCCCGCGATGTCATCATTGCAGAAGAACTAAAACCTGAACGATCCTTTAACCTCAACTTGAATTACCTTAAAAAGATATACGGAGATAACGGTACGTTCGTGGGGCTGGACGCTTCCATCTTTTACACCAATTTTCAAAACGTTATTATTCCCGATTATGAAACCAATCCCAACCAGATCATTTATGACAACTTGAACGGCACCTCCATTTCACAGGGTGTAAGCGCCAATCTCGATGTGGCCTTTTCGAACGGACTCAAGATTATCCTAGGGGGTACCTACCAAGATGTAAGCAATACCGAAAATGGCATACGCAGAAGGCAGCTATTGACCGAAAGTTTTTCAGGTACTTGGAGTTTAGCCTATACCCTTAGGCCGTGGGACCTCATCATTGATTATACCGGTAATATATACGGACCGATGCGTTTACCCACTTTAGGTGAAAATGATCCTAGAAATGAATTTTCACCCACATGGAGCATACAGAACATTCAGTTCACCTTTACTGGATTACAGGGTTTTGAAATCTATGCAGGCGTTAAGAACCTATTGGATTGGACTCCCAACCGGGGAAATCCCTTCATTATCGCCCGAGCGAACGATCCTTTTGACAAGGAGGTTACCTTTGATGTCAACGGAAATGCCGTTGCCACGACCAATAACCCTTATGGACTAACCTTTGACCCCACGTATGTGTATGGACCCAATCAAGGCATCCGATCTTTTGTAGGTCTTCGCTACACCATAAACTAGCCCTAAAAAGACCACGGGGATTTCGTATTTTTGAATCCGCTGAAAGGACCATTCAGCTGCATCTTGAGAAATTCATGAACAATTACGATTATATCATTATCGGCGCCGGTGCATCTGGCCTTTTACTAGCGGATGCTATTGGAAGGGATAATTACTTTTCGGATAAAAAGGTGTTACTTCTTGATAAAGATGCAAAATCCGTGAACGACCGTACGTGGTGTTTTTGGGAAAAAGGCAAGGGCCAATTTGAATCCATTTTGAACAGGACCTGGGATAAGATCCATTTTGAAGGAAAGCAAATTTCAAAAAAAACGGATATCGCCCCGTACCAGTATAAAATGATCCGGGGTATCGATTTTTATAATCACTATTTAAACCGGATTGCCCACTACCCCAACATTGAATTTAGACAAGAGGAAGTTCTTGACCTTTCCGAAACCCTCACATCGGTAAGCGTAAAAACCACCAAGGGAAGCTACACGGGCAAGTACGTATTCAACAGTATTTTTAATTACCAAATGGCCACCCAACAGTCGAAATACCCTGTTCTTCAACAGCATTTCATCGGTTGGACCATCAAAACGGAACATCCGGTATTTGTACCGGATCAAGTGACCTACATGGATTTTTCAGTTCCCCAGAAAGGAAATACGAGGTTCATGTACGTTTTACCCTTTAGCGAGACGACGGCGCTCATCGAATACACCTTATTCTCTAAAGACCTATTGAGAAAAGAGGAGTATGAAAACGCGATCAAAAACTATATCTCGTCAAAGTTTACTACGGAATCCTACGAAATACTGGACACGGAGAAAGGAAGCATCCCAATGACCTGCTATGACTTTAGGGAGCTCCATACCAACAGGGTACGCTATATAGGTACCGCCGGAGGTTGGGCCAAACCGAGCACTGGGTACACCTTAATGAGCACTTCAAAAAAAATCCCAAAATTAATTGCTCTTTTAAAACAGGGAGAACCCGTGAAAAAGTTGAAATTGAAGAACAAGTTCTGGTACTACGATCTATTGTTCTTGGATGTGCTTTATACCGATAATGCGAAGGGACATCAAATATTCGAGGATCTATTCAAAGCGAGGAGTCCACAGTTGGTATTTAAATTCCTTGATGAGGAAACCAATATCTGGGAGGACTTCGCTTATATTAATTCTTGCCCTAAAGTTCCTTTTACTAAAGCCTTTTTTAGACGGCTTTTTAAACTTTTCGGTTCATCA
Organism: Maribacter sp. X9; assembly: GCF_048537565.1. Lineage (GTDB taxonomy): Bacteria > Bacteroidota > Bacteroidia > Flavobacteriales > Flavobacteriaceae > Maribacter. Next base: position 1,067,229 of record NZ_CP183215.1, on the reverse strand, counting down.
AATCTTCACCAAATCGCCTAAGAATCTCCTTCTTTTCTTCTGAAATGTCAAGTTTATGTAAAATATCAAAGGCCCTTTCGGTGTAATCTACGATTGCGGCCTGGGTAGCTTCATCGGCTTTGGTTTTTCTAAAAATGGCCTTTACCGCACTTACTTTGGTTTCGGTTTCTTTGGGCCGAATGGAATACAAATGCTCCAGTTCTTTCCTAATTTGATCAGAACCCGAATTCATGGCCCTTAAGTACAGATATGTTTTCTTGTTTTCGATAATGTCTCCCCCAACCTGTTTGCCAAAGGTCTTAGGATCTCCGAATACATCTAAATAATCATCTTGAAGTTGAAAGGCGATACCAAGGTTCAGTCCGAAATCGTACATCTCCTCCTGCGCCTTTTCAGAGGCCCCGGCCACTATAGCTCCCATCTTCAATGCGGCAGCCACTAAAACCGCTGTCTTGTACTCTATCATTTTGAGGTACTCGGGCAACATGACATCATCCCGGGCCTCGAAATCTACATCGTACTGTTGGCCTTCACAAACCTCTAAAGCTGTTTTACTGAAGAGCATCGCCAATCGTCTAAAGACTGAGGGTTCATAATTCTCAAAAAGCTGATAGGCCATGATCAACATGGCATCTCCCGATAAGATACCCGTATTGACGTCCCATTTTTCATGAACTGTGGCCTCTCCCCGACGAATGGGCGCATCATCCATAATGTCATCATGGACCAACGAAAAATTATGGAACACTTCTATAGCCAAAGCGGCGTCCAAGGCTTTTTTATGGTCGGTGTCAAAAATTTCGGCCGTCATCAAAACCAATACGGGCCGCAGTCGTTTTCCCCCCAAACCTAAGATATATGCAATGGGCGCGTACAGATTTCGTGGCTCCTTCGTTAACTTTTTCGAGCTTAAATAATTGACAAACTCATTTCTATATTCGTTTATGGAAAGCATTTATGGAAAATTTTTTCAAAAATAAGATAAACCTTTAATAAAGTTCTCGAAAGTTACAACTGCCAACCAGTTTAAGTATAAATAAGATATTAAAAAGAATTTGGCTTGCCAGTTCTCATAATAATGAAGTAGCATTCAAAATTTAAAATTTATTACACTGGTAATTTCATACTTTAAAAATTATAACAAAACCACAATTAACCGCCTTATTTTAATATTTTCTCTTCATTAACATAAAATTTTGATAAATTCGCAACTCAACTTAAACAACATCTATATGAAGATTTTTAGCCGACCAGTGGTACTGTTGAAACATCGCTGTAAACCTTATTTAATTCTTTTTTTGGTTTTTTTAACCACATCATTTTCGTTCGCACAAACTACCATTTCAGGTACGGTCACCTCAGCTGCGGATGGTATGCCATTACCTGGTGTAGCTGTAATCGATGCCAACAATCCAACAAAAGGAGTTCAAGCAGATTTTGACGGAAATTATACCATAACACTGGATAATGGCAACACAAGCTTACGTTTTAGCTATATAGGATTTAAACCTGCTGTAGTTCCGATTAACAATCAGGGCACCATCAATGTTTCAATGGAAGAAGATGTTGCAAATCTGGAAGAAGTTGTGGTGGTGGGATACGGCACGCAAAAGAAGGCCACAGTAACCGGTGCAGTAACAGCCGTTCAAGGCCCTGTACTTGAAAGCTCACCTGCAATAAGTGTTTCCAACTCCTTAGCAGGTAGGCTGCCGGGGGTTGTAATTGTGCAGACCAGTGGAGAGCCCGGCAATGACCAGTCGACCATAAGCATACGGGGAACAAATACATTAGGAAACAACCAACCTTTAATTGTAATCGACGGTATTCCTGATAGGGATGGAGGTATTGCACGTATAAATGCTGATGATATTGCAAATATATCGGTGCTAAAAGATGCATCTGCCGCAATTTATGGCGCTAGGGCAGCAAACGGCGCAATCATCGTAACAACGAAATCTGGGACCCCGGGTAAAATGAAGTTAAATTATAAGGCTGATTTTGGTATTACCAGACCAACTCAGGTTCCACAAATGGCAAATGCAGTGGAATATTTGACCATTATGAACGAATTGGCTATTTATAATAGTAATATTCCCGCTAGTCAATGGAGTTCCGCTAATACTGCATTTCAGTCAACCGGAAGCTATACAATACCTAGTGATGGGGAAACTGTCAATGCAGCTTATAGTCCAGAAACCTTGAATGGTTTCAGAACAAACTCTGACCCATGGTTATATCCTGATACAGATTGGTTTGGTGCCACATTTCAAGATTGGGCAGAACAACAAAGACATAATCTTTCTATAAGTGGAGGAAGTGAAGATTTGACCTATTATGCGTCTTTAGGATACTCCGATCAAGGGGCCATCTATAAAAACTCTGCAAACCGGTATCAGCAATATAATTTTAGAATCAATACCGATGCCAAAATAAATGATTACATATCCGCTAAATTAATGATGGGATATCGAAAGGAATCAAGAACTTTCCCAACCGAAGGAGCAGGTGCCATCTTTAGAATGTTAATGCGCGGTAGGCCAAATGAACCTGCTATTTGGCCAAATGGATTACCAGGTCCAGATATTGAAAATGGTCAGCAACCCGTAGTTGTAACGACAAATGCTACAGGATATGACAAACAACCAACAGATTACCTTCAATTCACAGGTTCTGTAGACATCAAAAATCCTTGGGTGGACGGTCTGAAACTCACCTTAATGGCCGGTGTAGACCAGAGTCAACTACGTAGAAAATTGTGGCAAACTCCATGGGAATTGTACTCCCTTGATCGAGACAATTACATTAATACAGGAGTGCCAGTGCTTACAGGAGCTATTCGATCAAATTTTACAGACGCAAGATTACTTCAGTCTTCAAATAATGTTTTGAACACCAATCTAACAGCTTTACTGAATTATGATAAAATGATCGGTGACGATCATACCATTAACCTCTTGGCAGGTGTTACACGTGAAAACTTTCGAGGAGAATTCTTCTCCGCATTTAGACGGAACTACTTATCAACGGCCGTGGATCAAATAGGTGTCGGCGGTGAAACGGGTCAAGAAACTGATGGTTATGGGTATGACAGAACCCGTTTAGGATATTATGGACGCGCACAGTACAACTTTAAGGAAAAGTATTTAGCCGAGTTCATCTGGCGCTATGACGGATCGTACATATTCCCAGGAAACGATCGTTTTGGATTTTTCCCAGGTTTATTACTTGGATGGAACATCAACAATGAAGATTGGTTCAACACTAAAGCTTTTGACTATCTTAAACTACGCGCTTCCTACGGTGAAATGGGTAATGACCAAGTTTCCTTTGATACAAATGGCGATGGAACTATAAGTAGTGATGAATTACAAGAATATGCGTATTTATCCATATATGAGTTCGGAAAGTACCCTATTAATGGTCAAGTACAAACTACCTTGGCTGAACCTTTGTTAGCAAACCCAAGTTTCACTTGGGAACGCGCAAAAAACTTTAATGTTGGTCTTGATGGCATCACCTTAAATGGAAAACTAAGTTTTACCCTAGAATATTTCTTGAACAAAAGGGATCAGATCTTAATTCAAAAAACAGGCTCTACACCAGGTTCTTCTGGAATATCTGATTTACTTCCTCCCGTTAATGCCGGCAAAGTTAATAACGAAGGATTTGAATTTGCCTTGAACTATTACGGAGGCAATGTCGATGGCTTTAAATGGGATGTTGGCATCAATGGAGGTTATGCTAAAAATAAAGTTGTCTTCTTAGATGAAATTCCTGGTGCACCTGGTTATCAATTAAAAGAAGGCAAACCTATTGGTGCTTATTTAGTTTATGAATATGATGGTGTTTTTAAAGACGAGGCGGCCATAGCAAGCAATTCCTTAGATTATAGTGCTGTAAAACCGCAATTAGAACCTGGCGATATGAAATTCAAAGATATTAACGGAGACGGTGCTATAAATGATTTAGATCAGATCCGATTAGATAATAATCTAGTGCCTAATTTTAATTTCGGCGCCACATTTAATGCCTCTTACAAGAATTTCGATCTTTCAGTGCTCTTTCAAGGAGCGACAGGAGCTAAACTGCCCATTCAAACAGAATCGGGTGATATTGGTAATTTCTTAAAGTACAGCTATGATCATAGATGGAGTCCCGAGAACCCAAGCAGCGTTGATCCGAGATTGGCAAGTAGAGGTGATACCTATTATACAGGAGGAGATTATGGCAACAACACTTACTATTTATTCAGTAAAGACTATATACGATTGAAAAACGTACAATTGGCTTATAATTTTCCAAAATCGATGATTGAACAATTCGGTTTATCAAAATTCAGGGTTTATATGAGTGGCATGAATTTAGCTACATGGGCCGCCCAAGACATTTATGATCCAGAGTCCACTAGCAATAGCGGCCAGTTTTATCCCCAGCAAACAATTGTCAATACAGGTTTCAGTTTAACATTTTAAAAAAAGATATGAAAAAAAGAACGTTAATATTATTAGGCTTGTTAACGGTGGCACTTATACCGATTTCATGTAACAAGGACTTTTTAGAAACACAGCCCCTAGATGCTCTTTCGGCAGAGGCCACTTGGGGAGATGGAGCTACAGCACAGGCATTTATTTACAATATCTATTCCTCCCTTGGTTATGGAGGATTTGAAGAAGAAGGACTTGCGTCTCTATCAGATGAGGCCATGTTTACACATTCTGGTAGAGGTATAAATGTTATTACAGAAGGCTCCCTTTCTCCTTCAGGAACAGGAAACACCAATATTATTCCTCAATGGAATGAATTGTACTCGGCAATTCGTAAAGCGAATATTGCTATCGAGCAATTACCCATCTCAACATTTGATGACAAAACGCTAAAAGATAAGTTGCTAGGTGAAAGCTATTTTTTAAGAGCCTATTACTATCATCAACTAATGCGTTATTACGGTAGCGCACCCTTAATTGAAAAGCCATATGGCCTAGATGAAGATTATACAGTAGCAAGAAATACATATGCAGAAAATGTAGCCTTTGTTCTTGCAGACTTAAATCAAGCCATAACCTTATTGGATGGAAAAGAAGAAACCCCGGGAAGAGCATCAAAACTAAGTGCCATGGGTTTAAAATCAAGGGTTTTGTTGTATGCCGCCAGCGACTTACGTGATGGCCCTACGGCAAGTACCAAATCTTCAGTAATTGGAAGTTACCCCAATTTAGAACTAATTGCCTATACTTCTGGTGATCGAGATTCTCGTTGGAAAGCCGCCAAAGAGGCAGCAAAAGATGTCTTAGAGGCCACCAGTGGATATAAATTAAATTTAACCGGCCCAGTCTCTGCCGAGGAAGCTGTGCAAAATTATATTTCCATAGCAATGGGAGGGGGAAGTGCCATTGGCGATGCTACAGCACATGCAGAGTTATTGTTTGAACGCACACACTCTCCTCTGTACACAGCAGAAAGCGATTGGCCTTTGGGAGGTATCCATCAGGGTATCAACAATGGCCCGAACGGATATCACAACTGGGCAGGCAACACCCCTATCCAACAACTGGTCGATGACTACCAAATGATGGATGGTTCCGATTTCGATTGGGACAACCCTACTCATGCGTCGGCCCCTTATGAAAATAGAGACCCTAGGCTATATGCGACCATTCTTTATGATGGTGCTGGGTGGAAACCTCGCCCGGAGGATGTTGCCAGTATTGATCCTTTCGATGAAATTCAAACGGGTACTTATGAAGGGTTTGATGCAAAAGGAAAATCTATAATTATACCAGGAGTTGACATGCGTGATTCTCCAATAGAAAACTGGAATGGTAGTAGAACTGGATACTACGTGCGTAAGTTTATTGATCCTAATCCGGCCTTACCAGATAATCAATCAAACGCACAAGTGGTGCCTTGGCCGTTTATTAGATATACCGAAATAGTTCTTAACTACATTGAGGCGTCTATTGCTACGGGAGATGAAGGAGAAGCCTTAAATTGGCTCAACAAAATCCGTTATAGAGCTGGTATGCCGGCTATCTCCGCTTCTGGTTCCGAATTATTAGAGGCATATATTAATGAAAGAAGAATTGAATTGGCTTACGAAGAACATAGATATCATGACGCGCGCAGGTGGATGATTGCCGAAGAAACGCTTGGAAGAGGCATAAAGGTTATGAAAGTATCGGCTACCCTTAAATCCGGAGCTACTCCACTATCTCCATATAGACATGACCCATCTGTTTATAACTACACCTATAATGTAGTAGAAAACACAGATAATGAGACGAGGACTTGGGATGATAAAATGTATTTTATGCCCATAAGTAGGGATGAAATAAATCGTAATGATTTGCTTATTCAAAACCCTGGTTATTAAACAACTATTAGTTTGAAATATTCTAAGAATCTATCCCTTTTTGGGATAGATTTTTTTACTTTTAGAAAGATGGCCAAAACAATAAGAATTCTTCTTTTAAGCGCGGTTCTAATTCTTTTAGGCTGCAAGAATGAACCTGATGAAGCCTTAGCAAAAGAGGGGAAAGTGGGTAATCGGTCTTCTCTATTCAAACTATTACCAAAAGAAAAAACTAATATTTTTTTTGAGAATACTCTAAAAGAAGGGCTCAACGCCAATGTTCTCGTTTACGAGTATTTATATAACGGCGGAGGTATTGCCTCAGGTGATTTCAATAATGATGGATTTCAGGACTTGTATTTCACATCAAACATGGGAGAAAATAAATTTTATTTGAATGAAGGCGGATTCAAATTTAAAGATGTGACCACCATTTCAAGAGTGACAGGAAGGCACGGACCATGGAAAACAGGCATAACCTCAGTAGACATAAATGGTGATGGGAAATTAGACCTTTACCTTTGTTATTCGGGAGCTTTACCTGATGCCAAAAGAAAAAATCAACTCTTCATCAACCAAGGTAATGACGTAAATAATGTTCCTATTTTTAAAGAACAAGCGGAAGAATATGGTTTGGCGAGCCCGGGGTATAGTAATCAAGGTTATTTTTTTGATTATGATAAGGATGGAGACTTAGATATGCTTTTGTTAAATCACAATCCAAAATCCCTGCCAATATTAAATGAAGTTAGCACAAAACAGTTTTTAAAAAAAGATGATCCTTTGCAAGGACTGCGTCTTTTTGAACAGAGCAACGGAAAATTTGTTGACATAACCATCAAATCCGGAGTTAGCGGCTCAGCGCTTACATATGGCCTAGGAATTGGCATCAGCGATGTAAACAATGATGGTTGGCAAGACTTTTACATCTCCAATGATTACACAGTACCAGATTACTTATACATCAATAATAAAAATGGAACCTTTACAGACGAACTAGGACTTCAAATGGGTCATACAAGTCATTTTTCCATGGGGAACAATATTGCAGATATCAACAACGATGGTTGGCAGGATATTTTCACCTTAGACATGTTACCCGAAGAAAACAAACGTCAGAAATTACTATTGTCTCCTGATAATTATGAAAAATTTAATTTGAACCTTAGAAGTGGATTCCATCATCAATATATGCGAAATATGCTTCAATTAAATAATGGCAACAATACTTTTAGCGAAATTGGGCAATTATCAGGTATTTCAAATACCGATTGGAGCTGGGCACCATTATTCGCAGATTTTGATAACGATGGTCTCAAAGATCTTTTCATAACAAATGGCTACTATAAAGATTACACCAATTTGGACTTTATAAATTACATGGAAGATTTTGTCCAAACTAAAGGTAGGTTGCAGCGTCAAGATGTACTAGAGTTAATCAAAAAAATGCCCTCCTCTGATTTGACCAATTATTATTACTCTAATAAAGATGGTATTAATTTTTCAAATGAAACCAAAAAGGCAGGGGTTGGTCAACCCGCCAACAGTAATGGTGCAATCTATGTAGATTTAGATAACGACGGTGATTTGGATCTGGTTGTCAACAACATTAATAAGCCAGCATTTATCTATAGAAATGATACTTTAAAAGAAAATAACAAGTGGTTAAAGGTACAATTAAAAGGTAATGATAAAAATACTAACGGAATTGGTGCTAAAGTCACCTTGTATGTAAACCAAAAAATACAAGTTTTAGAACAAATGCCAACACAGGGCTATCTTTCAACGGTAACTCCCTTACTTCATTTTGGTCTTGGTAATAAAAATAATATTGACTCCTTGATAGTACAATGGAATTCAGGCAAAAAAGAAATTCTTTATTCAATTACACCAAATAGAATATTGGTATTAAATGAAAGTAATGCAAAGAAAATAAAACCCAGCCATTTAAAAATACATCCTGTTTTTGCTGAAATGACCCCACCAATAATTTATGAAAACAAGTCCTCATCTACAAACGATTTTAAAAGACAACCTCTTTTATTAAAACAATTATCACATCAAGCACCAATTATTGAAAAAGCAGATTTCAACAATGACGGTTTAGAGGATATTATTTTAGGCGGTGGAGTAGGGCAAAGCGCTTCTTTATACTTACAAAAAGAAAACCAAACCTTTTTTAAAAAAAATGTTCCTGATTTCGAGCAAGACAACGAAAGTTTAGATAGTGCCATTTCCATATTTGACGCGAATGGAGATGGAATTTTAGATATATATATAGCTAGTGGTGGTTACCACAATTTTACCTCAGAAGACCCAAGACTACAGGATAGGATTTATTTAGGAGATGGGAACGGTAATTTTACCAAGGATGAATCGGCACTTCCAGCTATAAGAGTTAGCACAGGAACAGTTAAATTTTCCGATATAAATAATGATTCCTTTCCTGATCTTTTCGTAGGAGGATATGTTACCCCTGGTAGATATCCTAAAATCCCAAGAAGCTACATTTTAATCAATGATGGCAAAGGTCATTTCATCGATGAAACAGCTGAAATACAACCCGATTTAAAATATCCAGGAATGATTACGGATGCCTCATGGACAGATATAGATGGAGATAACGTTCAAGACTTAATTTATCTAGGGGAATGGACGCCAATTAGTATATATGTAAATAAAAATGGTAAGCTAATAAACGAAAGCAAAACGTACTTTGATAAACCACTTTTTGGCCTGTGGACAAGATTAAAACTGGTCGACTTCAATAGGGACGGTAAATTAGACATCATTGCCGGCAACATCGGCACAAACACACAATTCAAAGTTAATCAAGAAAGACCCGCAGAACTGTTTTATGCTGATTTTGACCATAACGGTTCAATAGATCCTATATTTAATTTCTATATTGCAAATATAAGCTATCCTTACCTTACAAGAGATGAACTTTTAAGCCAATTGTCGGGTTTACGACAGCGTTTTACAAGTTATGAATCATATTCAGAAGCTCGTATAACCGATATTTTAACCGAGAAAGAAATAGTTAATGCCTCTAAACTAAAGATAAATCAGCAAGAAACTACACTTTTCCTAAGTGGCCCAGAAACTACGCTCAAAATGTCCCAACTTCCCATTCAAGCACAATTTTCTCCAATTTCCGAGATTTTAATTTCAGATTTTGATAAAGATGGCAACCAAGACATCCTATTGTTGGGCAATGATGCATTCTATAAACTTAGGATAGGGAAATTTGATGCCAATTACGGAACTTTACTCTTGGGTAATGGTAGAGGTAATTTTAACTATGTCCCCCAAATCAAATCTGGTCTTTCCTTAAAAGAAAGCAATACAAATGGAATATTGATGAATGATGAATTGATATTAACAAGTTATGGATCACCATTAAAAACATTTAAGCTTTTGAATTGAAAACTTACAAAGTGCTATGGGTGATTCTATTCAAAACAACCCTATTAAAATAATCTACCATTATTTCTGGTATAGCTTTGACTTTGACAAAAAGTGCTCGAGGAATCTGATGGGGTAAATCAATGAGGCCAACTTAACCTTTTTATTACAAAAAATACCTTCCATTAGACCCACTTTCAATTCAATAATGCTTGAATATTGGGTTTAACATAACTAAGCCATAGTGTTTGAATAATCCTAATTAAAATATACACATTTTCAAAAATACATTCAATTTAACAAATTGAAGCCTAAGATTTAAGGTATAAAACAGGATATTAAAAAAAACTAAAAATCTATGCAATAGATTTTGAAATCATCGTCTTTACTTATGAAGTCCTAAGAAAAAACCTTTAATGGTTTCTAGAAAACAACAGAACAATAACCTAACCAACTTTTTCGAAGAGGAATATAATTCGCTCAAAAGTTATGTGCGCTCAAAAATTTCTCATACTGTAGAAAGTGATGCGGAAGATATCATACAAGAAGTTGCGTTGCGTATTTTTTCTAGGCCTATAGATGCTTTACCAATAAATAACATTGGTGGTTTTGTATACAATGCGATTAAAAACAAAATCATTGATATAATGCGCGTTAAAAAAGAAAGGATTCACGATGAAGGCTACCTAGAATTTCTTTGGACGGAGTTTGCAGAAATGTTTTATGAAGATTGTTCTGAAGAATATCCCGATCAACTTAAAGAAAAATTAAAAATAGCCATTGAAGAACTTAAACCTTTCTATAAAGATATAATTATAGCCGTAGATTTTGAAGGGTATACGTATAAAGAAATCTCAGAACAGACAGGTATTTCAACCGGCACCTTAATGTCAAGAAGACATAGGGCCATATCCTTATTATTAAAAGAATTAGAGTCATTTAAAAACATAAAAACTAAGTAGTATGGGAACTAGCGAACACATTAAGTCGGGCACCGAAGAAAAGGTGAAAAACAAATTCAAAAAAGGTTTCAAAATACTATTCATATCACTATTGGGCATTGCGGTGGCATTTCTCTTTGGTTATATCGTCATGCATCTCTGGAATTGGCTTATGCCTGAATTATTTGGTTTGCCGGAAATTGGGTATTGGAAAGCATTGGGAGTTCTACTGTTCGCTAAAATCATATTCGGTTTTGGTAATGGTGGAGGTCCAAACAAGAAGAGTAGACCACAAAAGCGACCTTTTTTCAATAACAGATGTATGGACAAGAGAAGGGATTTCTCTAAATGGAAACATTACGATGAATTTTGGGAAGCGGAAGGTGAACAAGCCTATAAAAAGTATTTAGAAAAGATTCGATCTGAAGACAACATTTGATTTCTAGTTCTTACTAGTTCTAGGTACTAATTATTTACATCATGATAATCAAATAAATAGAACATTAACTCCTTCTAAAAAAAGTCAATATTAAATAATCGTAAAACTTTGGAAACTTTTTTAGTTTTTAAAGTTTCCTTCATTATCTTTGCCTCCATTATGAAAGAAAAAATTAGGGAGACAGCAACTCAATTATTCTTGGAGCGTGGTTTTAAAAGTATCACGATGGATGATCTGGCCAATGAAATCGGAATGTCCAAAAAAACAATTTATACCGAATACAGTAATAAAACCGAGTTGATTGAAGATTGTGTAATGAACAAATTCTGCAGTTTAAGCGATGGTATCGATTTAATTATTGCCATGGATAAAAATCCGATCGAAGAACTTTATGAGATTAAAAAATACGTAATGTCTCATCTCAATGACGAAAAATCCTCACCCCAATTTCAATTGATGAAGTATTATCCGAAAATTTACAAAAACGTAAAAGCGATGCATTTCAATAAAATGCAGAAGTGTGTGCTTCATAATGTACAACGTGGGGTGCAGCAAGAGATTTATAGAGATAATTTGGATACAGAATTCGTTGCAAGAATTTATTATTCGGGCATGAACAGCATAAAAGATCAGAATATTTTCCCAATAGATCACTTTCCTGTTTCAAAATTAATGGATGCTTTCTTAGAATACCATTTAAGAGGAATTGTAACCCCAAAAGGAAAAAACATATTAAACTCAATCATCAATTCAAATCAACAATAAATGCGAAACCAATTACTTATTATCATAACCCTGCTAAGTCTTAGTTTTGGTTACTCACAAGAACAAACATATAGTTTCACCTTAGAGGAAGCTGTACAGTTTGCCCTGGAGAACAATTACTCGTCAATTAATGCGGACCGGGACATCCTTGACGCGCAAAAACAAAAATGGGAAACCATTGCCGCAGGATTACCTCAAATTACCGGCGCAGTAAGCTACCAAAATCAATTAAAACAACCTGTATCCCTTTTACCGGCCGAGATAACAGGGGGAGAGCCTGGAACCTTTGTACCCGTAATTTTCTCTCAGCCTCAAACTGCAACGGCTACAGCAACTTTACGCCAACAAATATTCGACGGTTCATACATTGTGGGGGTACAAGCTACTAAGGCATTTTTAAGTTACAGTGCCAACAATAAGGAAAAAACAGCGTTAGATGTGCGAAAGCAAGTGGTCGAAGCTTACGGCAATGTGCTCTTAGCGGAAGAAAGTGTTCAAATTCTTCAAAAAAACAAAGAAACACTTGAAAAAAACCTATATGAAACATCAAAGCTTTTTGAGAATGGATTAGGCGATCAAGAAAGTGTTGACCAACTTCAAATCACACTCTCATCTATTGAAAACCAATTACAAAACTCTTTGAGGTTGAGGGAAATCACCTTGCAAATGCTTAACATTAGCATGGGATTAGATTTGAATGCACCTACAAAATTACAGGAAAACCTTGAAGATCTAACCGTTTCGAAAATAGACCTCGCAATTCTTAACTATGAATTTAATTTAACCGAGAATGTCGATTACAAGTTAGCAGAAAACTTAAACCAACAACGGTATTTTGAATGGAAACTGGCCAGAAGCCGCGCATTACCCACTTTGAATGCTTTTGTTAATTACGGAAGTTCCGCTTATTCAAGCAGTTTTGACTTCTTAAGCAGTGACCAACAATGGTTTGATTCTTCCGTATTAGGTGTTGATCTTAGTATCCCTATTTTTAGTTCCTTAAAACGGAGCGCCAGTACCCAACGCGCAAAAATTGCCTTGGAAAAAGCTAAGACACAGTTGACCGAAACGGAACAACAAATACGCCTGCAATTGGAAAACGCCAAAAACAACTATACCCTTGCTATTGCAAATTACGAGACCGCTAAAGAGAATCTTGAACTTTCTGAACGTATAGAACGTAAAAACCAGGTCAAATATCAAGAGGGCCTTGCCACAAGTTTCGAACTACGACAAGCACAAACCCAGCTATACTCCATTCAACAAGAGTATTTGCAATCTATGGTTGAAGTCGTGAATAAGAAAACCGAACTGGAAATAATATTAAATACAAAAGCCTAAATAATCAATCAGTAAACATATAATCATGAAAAAAATAATAATTCTATTCATAGTAACCATCGGTCTATTTTCGTGTGGCGATAGTGACCAATCCGTTAGCGGGGTTATTGCTAAAGGCGACCTTGACGCAATTAGGGCGAAGAAAAATGAAATTTCGGCGCAGCAAAAAGTTATCGAAACACAAATTCAATCCTTGGACTCTGCCATTGCAATTTTAGGAAATGAAGAGAAGTTTCCATTAGTCAATACCATTGCCGCCAAACACGAGGTTTTCAATCATTATCTCGAATTACAAGGTGATGTAAGCACCAAGCAGAATGTATTGATCTATCCTGAAATGGCAGGTACCTTACAAAAGGTATATGTTAAAGAAGGTGATCGTGTTACTAAAGGTCAATTATTGGCCAGTATCGATGATGGCGGCATGTCCAGCCAGTTAAGTCAGTTAAAGACCCAAGCTTCTTTGGCTAAAACGACCTTTGAACGCCAAGAACGTTTATGGAAACAGAACATAGGTTCAGAAATTCAGTACTTACAGGCCAAGACTAATTATGAGGCATCTGAGAATATGGTTGCACAGGCCGATAGCCAATTGGGAAAATCTACCATTAGAGCTCCTTTTGCCGGTATTATCGACGACGTTATAAAAGACCAAGGAACTGTTGTAGCCCCTGGTGTTGGATCCGAGGTATTTCGTTTGGTGAACCTATCGGATATGTATATCGAGGTAGAAGTACCAGAAACCTACTTAGGTGCGGTAAGCAAAGGTAAAGAAGCCATGGTCTACTTTCCTGTACTTGGAGATACGATTACAACCAAAATAAGGGAGACCGGGAATTTCATCAACCCATCTAACCGATCCTTTCAAGTAGAAATTCCGGTTCCAAATAAAGACGGAAAAATAAAGCCGAACCTTTCGGCAAAGGTGAGCCTGAATGATTACACGAACGAAAATGCGGTTCTAATTCCTACCAGTATTATTTCCGAAAACGCAGAAGGTGAGCAATATGTATATGTGGCAAATGACCCCAATGCTGATAATGAAGCCATCGTAAAAAGAACCATCATTACCACAGGAAAGACCCAAGGCGGCAAAATTGAAGTTCTAACCGGCTTGGAAGATGGAAACCATGTTATCAAAGAAGGAGCTAGAAGCGTGAAAGACGGTCAAAAAGTAAAAATCAAAAACTAAAAATCGATGAGCAAAGTACAAAAAAACGCTGATAAAGAATTCAGTCTATCGTCTTGGGCCATTGATAACCCTTCGGTCATCTATGTAATGATCGCGATATTTCTTTGGCTAGGTTTTTCTGCCTACATGGCGATGCCAAGAGAGGATTTTCCGGAAATCGTTGAGACCAAGATTTATATAAGTACACCTTATCCGGGGAATACGGCCGAAGATATTGAAAAACTGATAACGGATCCATTAGAAGACCGTTTAAAGAACATAAGTAATGTTGTAGAAGTAACGTCAACCTCACAAGAGGATTATGCCATAATAACGGTAGAATTCGATGAAGAGATAACTGTTGAACAGGCAAAGCAAAAGGTAAAGGATGAAGTCGATAGTGAAAAGGCCAGTGAAGATTGGCCCACCTTTAACGGCGCCAAAGTAGAGCCTAATGTTTTTGACCTCAACTTTTCTGAAGAAGTTCCTATAATGAACATCAACTTTACAGGCGATTATCCTGTAGAGAAACTTAAAGAATATGCCGAATATCTACAAGATGAGATCGAAGACCTTCCGGAAATAAAAAAAGCGGATATAAGGGGAGCACAAGACAAAGAGGTTGAAGTTGCTGTCGATATCTATAAAATGATGGCGGCAAAAATCAGTTTTCAAGATGTTATCAATGCTATCAATAATGGAAATATGACCATGTCTGCCGGCAATCTAAAAACTACCGGCCAAAGACGTACCATACGTATCATTGGAGAAGTAGATGATCCCAAACAGCTTGAAAACTTTGTGGTAAAGTCAGAGAACGGCGCTGTTTATTTAAAGGATATTGCGGAGGTCAGGTTCAAAGCGAAGGATAAGACTACCTATGCCCGTGAATTTGGGGATAATGTCGTTATGCTCGACGTTAAAAAAAGGGCCGGTAGGAATGCAATTTCTGCAGCAGATCAAATTAAGCAAATCGTAAAGAAAGAGAAGGCGAATTATTTCCCTCCGGATCTGAATATCTCCATTGCCAATGATTCCTCTACCCGTACGCTAAATCAGGTAGACGATTTAGTGAACAACATCATTTTCGGAATCATTTTGGTAGTGACCGTTTTAATGTTCTTTTTAGGGTTTCGCAATGCCCTATTCGTAGGCTTTGCTATACCCATGTCTATGTTCATGTCCTTTGTTATTCTTTCGTGGTTGGGCTATACTTTGAACACCATGATTCTTTTCGGAATGATTATGGGACTGGGTATGCTGGTGGATAATGGAATTGTGGTAGTAGAGAATGTATACCGATTAATGGATGAAGGAATGCCCCGGGTAGAGGCTGCCAAAAAGGGAATTGGTGAAATCGCTTTTCCTATTATCATTTCAACGGCAACAACCGTGGCCGCGTTCGTACCCTTAGGGCTATGGCCCGGCATTTTCGGCCAGTTCATGATCTATTTTCCCATAACCCTTTCGGTAGTATTGGGTTCCTCATTGTTCGTGGCCATTTTCATGAATTCCATGCTGGTTTCCAAATTTATGAGTACAGACGAAAAAGAGCTTACTTTAAAGCAGCTGATTCGTTTAAGCATCATTTTAGGTACTCTCGGAATATTAATTCTACTATTTGGTGGTATAATGCGGGGCTTGGGATCCGTTTTAATTTTAACCGCCATTATGTTTTGGGCCTACAAATATATAATTAAAGGTAGTGCCATCAAATTCCAGAAAAAGACCATGTCCCGGTTTGAGGACTGGTACGAACGCCGCCTGAAACATGCCTTGAACGGTAGTAATGTTTATTGGTATTTTGGGGTAACCTTTTTATTATTGATCGGGGTTTTCATGTTATTTGGAATGTCAGTTGGAAGTGGTCGTACCAAAATAGAATTCTTTCCAGATAACAAGCCGAATGAAATCTATGTTTATGTGGAATATCCTGAGGGCACATCCATAGAAAAGACCAACGAGATTACAAAGGAGGTTGAAAATCGGGTTTATGCCATCATGGACGACCCCAAGTATAAAAAGAATGGGGAAAATTTTATGATGACCTCTGCCGTTTCGGTAGTGGGTGAAGGTGCAGGAAATCCATTGACCGATGGTGGTTCCGCCGCAGAAATGCCCCATAAAGGCAAGGTGACTGTCAACTTCAGTGAATATAAATACCGAGATGGCATCAATACAGAAGACATAAGGGCCCGAGTACAGAATGGCCTTGAAGGAATATACCCCGGTGTAGCCATTTCAGTAGAAAAAGATGCGAACGGGCCGCCAGCGGGTTATCCTATTAACATCGAGCTAGAAGGCAAAGATTATGATGAACTGATCAATACGGCAGAGGATATCAGAAACTTTGTGAATACGAAGAACATTGCCGGTATTGAAGAGCTTAAAATAGATGTGAACAAAGGCAAACCTTCAATGCAAGTACTTGTTGATCGCGAAAAAGCTGGAGAACTGGGTGTTGCCGTCGGTCAGGTCGGAAATCAATTAAGACGTTCCATCTTTGGGGAAAAAGCGGGAGTTTATAAAGAAGATGGTGATGACTTCGATATCAATATAAGGTTCAACGAAGATTTACGGTACAATAAGAGTGCGCTATTCAATCAGAATATCATTTTTAGAGATCCTGCTAACGGACAGATTAAAGAGATTCCTATTTCTGCAGTTGCATCTGAAAAAAATACATCCGGATTCAGTGCCATTAAACATCGTGACGGTAAAAGAGTGGTGACCATTTATTCAGGATTAAAACCTGGTTTTACCGATGCTGGTGCAATCGTTAGCGAAATTCAAGAAGAAATGAAAAACTTCAAGGATTTACCTGCGACCATTAAAATCGATTATACCGGTCAGTTAGAAGAGCAAATGAAACAACAGATGTTCTTGATCGGGGCTTTTTTCTCGGGCCTTGGGTTGATTATGCTTATTCTAATTTTTCAATTCGGTGGCATTTCAAAACCATTTATCATTATGATTGCCATATTCCTAAGTTTTATAGGTGTTTTTGGAGGATTGATGCTAACGGGGTGGTCATTTGTGATTATGATGACCATGATGGGTATTATATCCTTGGCAGGTATTGTGGTCAACAATGGGGTAGTACTTTTGGATTATACCCAAATTCTCGTAGATCGTAAAAAAATAAAATTCGGCATGGATGACAGTGACCTGTTGACCCTGCCAGATGCAACGGATGCCATTATCGTGGGCGGTAAGGCGAGGTTGCGGCCGGTATTGTTAACCGCTATAACCACCGTCTTAGGATTAATTCCTTTGGCCATTGGCCTGAACATCGACTTCTTTTCGCTGTTCTCTGAATTCAATCCTAAAATTTACATAGGTGGGGATAATGTGGTTTTCTGGGGACCTTTGGCCTGGACGGTAATCTTCGGTTTAATAGTGGCAACCTTCCTAACATTGATCATTGTACCGGTATTGTTCAATATTGTATACCGTATCAAAATTAAGATCAGAGGAACAGGAAACACCTCTAAAGAACAACAAGAACCATTAGAAAGTGTTGCTTAATAAAACTTGACAAAAACAAAAAGCCCGTATCAAAAGATACGGGCTTTTTGTTTATAAATATAGGTGGGCGTTATTCGTTCGAAACCATAGACTCTTTACTTTTTGCATTGGTAACACTGGCAATTTTATTATTATCAAAATTCACCTCTTTCTTTACATCACCTTCCCAAAATAACCATTTACCGGTTTTGACGCCATTTTCATAATTTCCCATGGCTATTTTCTGTCCTTTGTCGTTGAACATTTTCCATTCTCCTTCCAACTTTTCATTTAAAAAATACCCTTGTTGAGATACTTCTCCATTAGCGTGAAAATAAGTAGCTTTCACTTTATTTCCTTCCTTTTCAAACTTGGGCTCAACTTGCTGCGCGTTGGCCCCAAAAGAGAAAGCTAGTACGGCTATAATTAATAATTTTTTCATAGTATATATTTTTTATTTGACATCTTCTTAACTTTAATATTACAAATATAGAATTATTTTCTATCGAATCAACGTTTAGGTAACTTTTTGTTTACATTAAATTTACATTGAAATCATTGAACCATTTGTTTTAGCCTAAACTTACTTAACGCAAGAACACTAAAACCACCTATTAAATACATCTTTAATGAAATAGACTTCTTAAATTTGCCCTTTGTTTAAAGTAATTGCTATGTATAGAAGCCATTCCTGCGGGGAATTAAGAGAATCTCATATCGGTCAAAGAGTAACCCTATCCGGTTGGGTAGCAAAAACGCGTGACAAAGGTTTTGTGGTCTGGGTAGATTTACGTGACCGCTACGGTATTACACAATTGGTTTTCGATGCCGACAGAACTTCTCCCGAGCTGTTAGAACAATCTAGGAATTTAGGACGTGAATTTGTTATACAGGTAAAAGGAGAGGTCATAGAGCGCGCTTCTAAAAACGATACTATTCCAACAGGTCAAATAGAGGTTCTAGTCAACGAACTTACAATTTTAAACGAGTCTAAAACTCCTCCGTTCACTATTGAAAACGAAACGGACGGTGGGGAAGATCTTCGTATGAAATATAGGTATTTGGATATCCGTAGAAATCCTGTAAAGAACAACCTCATCTTTAGAAGTAAAGTGGCTATGGAAGTCCGTAAATTTCTATCGGATGAAGGATTTATCGAAGTTGAAACTCCGTATTTAATCAAATCCACCCCTGAAGGCGCCCGTGATTTTGTGGTGCCAAGCCGCATGAACGAAGGTCAGTTCTATGCGCTACCACAATCACCACAGACATTTAAACAACTGCTGATGGTAGGCGGCATGGATAAATATTTTCAAATTGTAAAATGTTTTAGGGACGAAGATCTACGCGCAGATAGACAGCCAGAGTTTACCCAAATTGATTGCGAAATGGCCTTTGTAGAACAGGAGGATATTTTAGCCGTTTTTGAAGGTCTTACCAAGCATTTACTAAAGGCAATCAAAGGTGTTGATGTAGAGAAGTTTCCGAGAATGACCTATGACGATGCCATGGCCAAATATGGTAATGACAAGCCTGATATACGTTTTGGAATGGAATTCGCAGAATTGAACGAAGTGACTCAGCATAAAGAGTTCGGCGTTTTCAACTCGGCCGAATTGGTCGTTGGTATTGCCATACCCGAAGCCTCGGAATATACCCGAAAAGAACTGGATGCCTTAGTCGATTGGGTAAAACGTCCACAAGTTGGTGCCAAAGGAATGGTCTATGTAAAATGCAATGCCGATGGCAGTTTTAAATCTACGGTAGATAAATTCTACGACCAAGAAGATTTAGCAAAATGGGCAGAAGAAACAGGTGCCAAACCAGGAGACCTCATCTGCGTATTATCTGGAGATACCCATAAAACCAGGACGCAATTGAGTGCCTTACGAATGGAAATGGCAACCAGACTTGGGTTAAGAAAATCAAATGAATTCGCTCCTTTATGGGTCGTTGATTTCCCATTATTGGAGTTAGATGAAGAAACCGGTCATTACCATGCCATGCACCACCCCTTCACTTCACCAAAACCAGGACAATTAGAACTATTGGATACGGACCCAGGTGCAGTTCGTGCCAATGCGTATGATTTGGTGTTGAACGGCAATGAAATTGGCGGAGGCTCTATTCGTATTCATGACAAGGAAACCCAATCGACCATGTTCAAACATTTAGGTTTTACACCCGAAGAGGCAAAAGCACAATTTGGATTTTTAATGGATGCTTTTCAATATGGAGCTCCCCCACATGGAGGAATTGCATTTGGGTTAGATAGATTGGTCGCCATTTTAGGCGGACAAGAAACCATTCGTGATTTTATCGCCTTCCCTAAAAACAATAGCGGCCGCGATGTTATGATTGATGCTCCTGCAAAAATTGACGATGCTCAATTAAAGGAACTTAGTTTAAAATTGGATATTCAGCAGTAGTTGATACTTAGGGTAATTTAAACTATAAAAAGGAAGAAGGATAGAAGGCAAAAGCTTCAGTTAAACACTGAAGCTTTTGCCTTTTTTCACATTATTGCATCAAAAAATCTAATATCGTAAACTTCTCATATAAAAAACAATAACGAATGCCATCTCTTTTCTGACAGTTCTTTATACAACATATCGAAATCCAAGACGTTTTCAATAATCATATTATTCAAAATTATTGTAAACAAATACACTATGAAACAAAATTTTACCTTAACAATCACTCTGTTTATAGGCATATTGTCTTTTGCTCAGATACCAAAACTTAAAGAAATACAAAACCTCAAAAATTCTGAAGTAATCATTGGCTTATCAGGAGACGAGGGTTTGGACCAAGATTTAAGAGATATCCTTAATCAGTTTTGGACTATTTCTCCTATTTCCGAAGAATTGCCAATTAGTGAGGCAAGAAAAAAAGCAAAAGAAAGTGACAATATATATGTGATTTATATTGATTCATACACCTCTAGGTCATTTAAAAGATATGTAGGTGATAATTATGCCTTTAGAAATATTTCAACAGGATATTATGTCGGTTTATTCGCTGGTAGCAAAAAAGCGATTATGCCTAGTTATATACCTGTTTTCGAAGACGAATTCACAAAAGAAGTATTGGCACATGGAGTAAGCTATATGCAAGAAATATTTACAATGATGTTAGATAATGAAATAGGCGCAATGAAAACCTTAAAGATTATTAAGGATAATTCAAAGGACTTAAAGGAAAAAACACTCTATATACCAGAATGGTGGATGGATTCTAAATTAACAGATGCAGATATATCTGATCTATATGAAGGGAAATATGAAATAGTTAGCCATTTTGAATGGTCAAGAGCCATTCTGAACAAAACACCAGGTATCGCTTATGCTACTGTAATTCCTGCACCAGTTGGTGGTAAGTTCGTATACCAACATCATATATGTGATGCAGAAACAGGTCGAATTTATGGCATTACTCAACCTAAAGGGGGTGCTTTTGAATTGAATGGTATTAACTTGTCAAAAGCGAATAAAGGTTATGTTACAAAAAAGAATCTAAAGCAATATAATGAAGTTCTTAACGGGAAATAAGAACCTTTACTAATTAAATATTCAACGACTAAAGTCCTATTCTAAAGTAGGACTTTTCTATGTGAAAATATACATCTTATAAAAAATATATTTACCATGACACTTAAATTAACGAATTGAGAATTCAAAAAATTCAAACTACAGCATTCACCCTATTTAATCCTTATTTTATATAAAAGAAAAAACAGAAAAGAAACTCATCAACCTGAAGTCATTGTCAATATTCTTAACATACCTCCACTCTCATTTTAATCATATACAATGATTTTGTATAGATTTATAAGAACTCAAAACCAGAATCATAGGTAGTAATTAATACCTTTGACCTACCTAAGAAAAAGGTCAGCTACATGCCCGATAAAAAGAGAAGTTTTTTTAAACACCTATTGATTTGGCGAGCCAAATATATTTCACAACGCCAATTCATTTACATTTTAAGTATTCTTGTTGGGTTTACTTCCGGGGTAGGTGCGGTTATTCTAAAAAACCTCACTCACTTTTATCAACATTTATTGGAGGGTAACCTAGTTCAATATTATCATCAAGCATTTTATTTTGTTTTTCCCATCATTGGTCTTGCCCTGGTATATTTGGTCAGCACCTATATCATTAGACACAAGGTAAGTCATGGTATTCCATCCACCCTATTCGCCATAGCTAAGCATAAAGGTATCATGCGTAAATATCAAATGTTCGGTTCTATTCTGACCGCACCTCTAACGGTTGGGTTTGGAGGTTCAGTCGGTTTAGAGGGGCCTACGGTAGCCACTGGTTCTGCCATTAGCTCCAATATTTCAAGAATGTTCCATATGAACCAGGCCAATCGTAACCTTCTGATAGGTTGTGCCGCCGCCGGGGCCTTATCCTCTATATTCAAAGCACCCATTGCGGCTATCGTATTTGCAATTGAAGTTTTTAGTTTAGACCTGACCATTGCATCGATGTTGCCCTTGCTATTAGCATCACTATCTGCCATTCTTACTTCTTACTTTTTCTTTGGGTCGGATGTATTATTGCCTTTTAAAATAGAGGATAGTTTCGAAATTGGTGATGTGCCTTTTTTTATGATCTTAGGTCTATTCTCCGGTCTTACTTCTATCTATTTTACAGAAACTTATGAACGTATACAAAAAGTATTCGACAAAATCGGGTCCCCGGTAAAACGGCTTCTATTTGGTGGCATTGCTCTAGGAGTACTGGTATATCTAGTTCCCCCACTCTATGGAGAGGGTTTTGATGTGATCAACAACTTATTGAAAGGTCACCCAGAAGAAGTTTTAAAAAACAATATTTTCAGTTTAGACCTTACCAATATCTGGATCATTATCATGTTGTTGGCAGGACTAGTAATATTCAAGATCATTGCCAGTGCACTCACATTTGGGGCCGGCGGCGTGGGGGGAATTTTCGCTCCCACCTTGTTCATGGGCAGTATTATGGGCAATTGCACAGCAAAGATCATTAACAATATAGGACTCTTCTCTACCAAAGTTTCTGAAAGTAATTTTACGCTGGTAGGTATGGCAGGTCTAATGGCAGGGGTGCTTCATGCTCCTTTAACCGCAATATTTTTAATTGCTGAAGTAACCGGCGGTTACGAACTCTTTATCCCTTTGATGATAACGGCAACATTATCGTTCGCCATCACAAAATTCGTTCACCCACATTCGGTCTACAATATGGAACTTGGCCGTAAGGGAGACCTCATTACCCATGATAAGGACCATGCTGTTTTGACCTTAATGGATATGAAAAAAGTATTGGAAGATAATTTTATAAAACTGTATCCAGAAATGAGTTTAGGGGAAATGGTACATCAAGCGGTTGTAAAATCTAACCGAAATATTTTTCCCGTCGTCAAAAAAGAAACGGGGGCTTTGTTAGGTATAATTTTATTGGATGATATACGACCAATCATGTTCAATCAAGAGATGTATAAAGAAGTTTTTGTGCGGGATATTATGCATGTTCCCCCAGATATTATTGATACAAAAAAAGATAAAATGACCGATATTATGAGAAAATTCCAAGATAGCGGTGCTTGGAATTTACCGGTTATTGAAAATGGGAAATACATTGGTTTTGTATCAAAGTCTAAACTATTGACCGCTTATAGAAGAGAATTAATAAACATCACCAAGTAACATGAAATATTTTATCATCTGTATTGTATTAGCCTCATTTGGCTCCATTATATATGGCTTTTCATTAGAGGAAAGTGCCCTTTCTCACAAGTACATTGGTTTTGGAACCTTAGGATTATTTTTATTGGCCATGCCACTTTTCTTAATAAAAGAGAGTAAAGGCAAAAAACTTAACGATTATATGCTTAACGAAGAGAACATTAGAAAAATGCAAGGAAAAAAACCCGGAAACGCTGAAAATCAAGATACTCCAAAAAAATAATAGGGCAGATTTTAACCAATCAATTCAAAAAAAACTTACATTGGAGTGTTAATTTTTAAATTTCATTACAATGTTTGGTACGGTTAAATTTTATAATGAGTCCAAGGGATATGGATTTATTACCAATGACAAAACGGGAAAGGACATTTTTGTTCATGCCACCGCTCTTCACGGAACGCAAATTAGGGAAGGCGACAAAGTAAGTTACGAAGAAGAACAAGGAAAAAAAGGAATAGTTGCCGGTAAGGTTGAGGTCCTTTAAAAAATATACTTTTTTGCCTAAATCAGAATTACCACGCTAAAGCGTGGTTTTTTATAATACAAAATTGAGGTTTATCTACGCTTTTTTAGAAAAAACTGCTGTAGAAGGTCCGAAGCCTCGCTTTCTAAAATACCTCCTATACTAATCGTTTTTGGATGCAAGGTAGTTCCCATTACTTCATACCCCCGTTGAGGGTCTTTAGCACCGTAGACAATTTTACCGATTTGGCTCCAATATAATGCTCCAGCACACATTTGGCAAGGCTCAAGGGTCACATACAGCGTGCAGTCTCTAAGATACTTTCCCCCTAAAAAATTGGCCGCTGCCGTTATGGCCTGCATTTCTGCATGCGCGGTAACATCATTTAACTTTTCAGTAAGGTTATGTGCCCTTGCAATGATCCTATTTTGTACGACGATTACCGCCCCAACAGGCACCTCATCTTCCAGAAAAGCATATTCTGCTTCTTGAAGGGCCCTTTTCATAAAATAAGCATCATCATAAGGTAAAACCATAGTTTCAAAAATACAATAGTTTCATTTTTAAAAAAGTATTTTTGTTGCTTATGATTAGAGTAATTTGAAAGCAATTCTTGAACATATTAACACACCTGAGGACCTACGGACCTTAAACCCCGAACAATTGGTTAAACTGGCTCAGGAATTACGTCAATTTATTATTGATATCATATCGGTAAAAGAGGGCCATTTGGGTGCAAGTTTAGGTGTGGTCGAGTTGACTATCGCACTGCATTATGTATTCAATACGCCTACCGATAAATTAATATGGGATGTGGGCCATCAAGCATACGGACATAAAATACTAACAGGTAGAAAATCCATATTCGACACGAACAGACAATTGGGGGGCATAAGTGGTTTTCCCAAAATGGAGGAGAGTGTGTATGATGCTTTTGGCACGGGGCATAGTTCGACCTCTATATCGGCATTATTAGGAATGGCTCTTTCGGCCCAGTTAAAGGGATTTGTCCAGAGACAGCACATAGCGGTTATTGGCGATGCATCGATTGCCAGCGGTATGGCTTTTGAAGGGTTAAACCATGCAGGGGTTACCAATGCCAATATTCTAATCGTTCTGAACGATAATGCCATGGGTATCGATCCAAGTGTCGGCGCATTAAAAAAATACCTTACTAACGTGAAAATAGGGACCGCAAAAGAAGAAAACATCTTCGAATGCCTTAATTTCAATTACACGGGTCCCGTTGATGGTCATGACCTACCCCTAGTCATACAAGAATTACAGCGTCTGAAAAAAATGGAGGGACCCAAACTACTGCACATTATAACCACTAAAGGCAAAGGACTTCAAAAAGCAGAAGAAAATCAGGTAACCTATCATGCCCCAGGTAAATTCGATAAACAAACAGGAGAACTTCAAAAGAAGCAATTTATACAAGAAGCACCCAAATTTCAAGATGTATTTGGAAAGACCTTAGTAGAGTTAGCGTTGAAAAATCCAAAAATAGTCGGTATAACCCCGGCGATGCCTACGGGTAGCTCTTTAAAATTCATGATGGATGAACTACCCGACCGGGCGTTTGATGTAGGTATTGCAGAGCAACATGCTGTTACAATGGCTGCAGGAATGGCTGCTGACGGTCTTATTCCTTTTTGCAACATTTATTCCACATTTCTGCAAAGAGCCTATGATCAGGTCATTCACGATGTCGCTCTGCAAAATCTACCCGTAATTTTCTGTTTAGATCGTGCAGGATTGGTCGGGGAAGATGGTCCTACCCACCACGGTGTTTTTGACATCCCCTATTTAAGGTGTATTCCAAACCTTGCTATTTTTTCGCCCCTAAACGAACTTGAACTACGAAATATGATGTATACGGCACAATTAGGACTAGAGCATCCTATTGCCATACGTTATCCTAGAGGCAAAGGAAGTTTAATTGAATGGCTAAAACCAATGAAAAAGTTAAGTATAGGAAAAGGTCAATGTTTAAAAGACGGACAAACCATCGCCATAATCAGCACCGGCCCTATAGGAAATATGGTAAGCGAATTAATTAATGAGATACCCAAACCCGATGCAATAGCACAGTACCATTTCCCGTTCATAAAACCATTGGACCAAACGCTACTCAAGGAAATTTTTGAAAAATTTGACAAAATAATCACTTTAGAAGACGGCTCGGCAACCGGAGGATTTGGTAGTGCCATATTAGAATTTGCAAATAGTATTGAAATCCCTAAAAATATTAAGATATTTGGTGTCCCAGATTGTTTTATAGAGCATGGCCCTACTGAAAAACTATATGAAAAAGCAGGAATAGATAAGATTTCCGTAAAAAAATACGTCCAACAATTTCTATGAGACAAATAGTTTCCCAACACATTAAGAGTTTACTTCCATTACTCCTATTAATCACATTTTGGTCCTATGGCCAAGATTCGATTCCGTCTCCAACTGTTCCAGATAGCACAGCTATCGACAGTGTAGCAATAGATACAATAGTAATTCGAAGAACCGTCAACAAGATTTACCCTCAACGAAAAAATGTAAATCTGAAAATTCCTCCCATTACATTTAACAAGACCAAAACCTTAGAGGAAGGTTTCAAAAGGTTTAGGGTGCCCTCTTTTTGGGAAAAGGAAAACAGTTTTGGAATTAACATGAGCGAAGTAGCGTTCGTAAACTGGAATGCAGGTGGAGATAACGCCGTTAGTGGTCTAGGATTTTTGAAATTGGCAAGAAAATATAAATTCAGCAGTTTTCAATGGGACAATAATATGGAACTGCGTTATGGATTAAATGCACAGGCCGGAAGAAAGTTACGCAAAACGGAGGATGTTATCCGTTACAGTTCAAACCTCGGGTATCGAAGAGATACGATAAGCAATTGGTTCTATTCTGTACAGCTCAACTTTAATTCACAGTTTTCAAACGGGTACAAATATCCTGATCGCGAAACTCCTATTTCTAGATTTATGGCCCCAGGATATCTCCTCTTCGGTGCTGGAACATCTTTTATAACCAAAGACCAAAAATTCAATCTATACCTATCTCCTCTCACACAAAAATCGACGTTTGTTCTTGATCAACGATTGGCAGATAATGGAGCGTTTGGTGTCAAAGCAGCGGTCTTAGATGAAAATGGAAATGTGATCACTCCCGGCGAAAACCACATGATGGAACTTGGTATTTTAATTACGAACAATATAAATTATACCATTGCCACAAACGTTGACGTAAAAAGTCGGTTGAACCTCTACACAGATTACCTGAATGATTTTGGCAATATCGATGTAGACTGGGAAGTCAATTTTAACATGAAAGTGAACAAGTATATAACGACAAGCCTTAGTACACAAATGATATATGATGACGATATCCGTTTTGACATTGTGAAAAATGACAATGGCACTATAGTGAGCCCAGGTGTCCCGAAAATTCAATTCAAACAGGTATTGGGTCTGGGCGTACTTTACAACTTTTAAAGTTGCCTACCTTTAATTTTATTATGAATGTGTACGGCCGCACTATCAGATAAGCTTGCCACATAGCAACAGGTATTCAATAGAATTTCATACAGCGATGTATCCGTGCGTTGATAAAAATCAGGCAGAGTTCGTAGCATGAGTTCATGGTAGTTAGAGGCATTATCATTCTTTTTACCTATTAAGGCATCAATATAAACATCTAGAATATCGGAAATAATGGTATAGCCAGCTATTTCCTTTTCAACGACTTCTTGTGATTGATATATATTATGCACACTTAAACGAATGATATCGTCGATTTGTGCCTTGTAACTACTTTTATCCATCAGTGATACTTCAAACGTTCCATTCAACATATCTTCTTCATGGGTGATGAAGATAGAGACCGCATCTTGTATGAGGGTATTTATGGCCAAAGCTCTTAAATAGCTCAGACGGTCTTGCATATATTCTAAAGAATTATACTTTTTGGTATTTATAGTGTCCTTAACCAGTTTTATAAGGTATTCTAACGCATAATCCTCTGAAATGAGTCCGAGATTAATACCATCTTCGAAATCGATGATGGTATAACAAATATCATCGGCGGCTTCGACCAAAAAAGTCAATGGATGCCTTCCATAAGAGACGCCGCCGTTCGCACTCCTGTTTGGTAAGCCCAGATCTTCAGCCACTTCGCTGAAAATCTCCTTTTCACTTTGGAAAAATCCGAATTTCTTATCGCAAATATGCGCTGTAGGTCTTTTAGGAAGTGATTCTTTGGGGTATTTCATGAATGCACCGAGTGTAGCATAGCTTAAGCGTAATCCACCTAATACCCCTGCCCTGTCTTGTGTCATTAATCGAAAGCCATTGGCATTTCCCTCAAAATCGATGATATCTTGATATTCTACTGCAGTAAGTTGTTCCTTATAGCGCAATCCGTTGCCTGTTTTAAAATACTCCCCAATGGCCTTTTCGCCGCTATGACCAAAAGGTGGATTACCTATATCATGTGCTAAAGCCGCGGCCGCCACTATTGCCCCAATGTCATTGAAAACGTAGCCATGAACTTCTTTTAGGTAGGGATGCTTTTCAATAATTTTCTTTCCGGCCAATCGACCCAAACTTCTCCCCACTACCGAAACCTCCAAACTATGGGTCAACCTTGTATGCACAAAATCTGTTTTGGAGAGTGGAATAACTTGGGTCTTATCCTGTAAACTTCTAAACGCTGAAGAAAAAATGATTCGGTCATAATCTACATCAAACCCTAAACGAGTCTCGTCCTGCTCGTTACGCAATCGTTTATTCTTATCTCCTTGCCTGCGCAAAGAAAGTAATTGTTCCCAATTCATGCTATTCCATTTTGAAGCCTGCAAGATACATTTTTTGATATTTCCTTAAGGGACCTAAAATGGTAAACGATAAATTACACGTCACATAATCTTAACCATTAAAACATAAATTCATAAACCTTAGATAACCTTAACTTAACCTAACGTCGGTTTATTTGCACTTGAAATAAACCGACAAATGAAAAAAGCTTTTTTTCTGTTCTCGCTGATTATTTGTTTCTTTTCTTACGGACAAGAAACCGGCACTATTCAAGGTAAAATATTGGATGGTGAACTTTTTAATGAACCGTTATTAATGGCGACCGTTTCAATAAAGAACACCGACAGTTCTACACACACCAATTTTCGAGGAAATTTTGAGTTCAACGATTTAATTCCCGGGCATTATGATATTATCGTTCAGTTTTTGGGATATGAAGTTATCGAGCTCCCTGTTAATTTAGAGGCCGGGGAAAGCATTGAAATTTTAGAGACCTTACACGCAAAAACCTTGGCGTTGCCTTCAACCGCTGATGTAACCAATGTTGATAAAGCGTGGGTTTTCGCCTCAAGAAAATTTCTTCAAAAGCGATAGAATTCATTTTTACTTTTTTTAGTCGTCAAAAAGGTTGGCTGACCAAAATTATTACACTATCAGTCATTATTCTTCACGTCGTTTAAAACGGTAATTTCAAAAAGAAATTAGTATTTTGACCCATAATTATGAAACGCCGGTTGAATTTGTAATTAACCCAATAAATACCGCTATTTTAACTTCATAACCTTATTTTAACCTGAATGATAATTTATAAGATCATTTTTGTTTTTTATTCAAAACTTTGATGGAAGAAAACATATACTTTTTTATGATTATCGCATTGGCCGTCTTGGCTATAACTGACTTAATAGTAGGTGTCAGTAACGATGCGGTTAATTTTTTAAATTCTGCGATAGGGTCCAAAGCCATTTCCTTTAAAACCATAATGATCGTTGCCAGTATTG
Source organism: Maribacter sp. X9 (assembly GCF_048537565.1). Taxonomy (GTDB): domain Bacteria; phylum Bacteroidota; class Bacteroidia; order Flavobacteriales; family Flavobacteriaceae; genus Maribacter. The sequence continues at coordinate 1,037,298 of NZ_CP183215.1, read as the reverse complement.
GAATCGCTTTTGGCGCCGTTTCCTCAAGTGGTATGATGGAAGTTGCCCGAAAAGGAATATTTAATCCGTCAGAATTTGTGTTCGCAGAAATCATGATCGTTTTCATGGCGGTAATGATTACCGATATTTTACTTCTAGACTTTTTCAACACCCTGGGCATGCCTACTTCTACGACGGTTTCGATCGTATTTGAATTATTAGGAGCGGCAGTAGCGATTTCATTGGTTAAGATTTACGCAGGTGATGGTAATTTTACACACTTGATAAATTATATAAACACCGATAAAGCGAGTGAGATCATTATGGGAATACTACTTTCGGTAGCCATCGCTTTTACCATTGGTGCCTTGGTACAATTTATAACCAGAATTCTCTTATCGTTTAAGTTTGAAGAAAAACCTAAATGGGTCGGGGCTATTTTCGGGGGTCTTGCCATAACCGGAATCGTTTATTTCATCATCGTAAAAGGACTGAAAGGAACCTCCATACTAAGTCCAAATGCCACCCAATTAATTTCAGAAAATCCAGAACTTTTCATACTGATCAACATAGGGGTTTGGTTTATACTGTCATGGTTGGTCACACGTTTTTTGAAATGGGATATCTATGTGATCATTATCGTTATAGGCACTTTTGCCCTTGCGATGGCCTTTGCCGGAAACGATTTGGTGAATTTCATTGGGGTACCCCTAGCTGCATACGAATCTTTTGTGAGTTGGTCCAATTCAGGACAATTAGCCGCTGATTATAACATGAAAGGATTAGCCGTAGCCGTGCAGACCCCAACATATCTTTTATTGGCATCAGGGGTGGTCATGGTATTAACACTTTGGTTTTCCTCTAAGGCAAAGAGTGTGGTAAAAACAAGCGTCGACCTTTCTAGACAAGATGAAGGGGATGAGCGTTTTGAACCTAACTTTTTATCGAGACAAATTGTAAAATATTCCATAAAAGCTTCCGAAAATCTAAACGGACTTATTCCGAACGGTCTTAAAAAAAGAATTGACAAACAATTCGAAAAACCCCATGCCTATATTACTAAAGCAAAAGTGAAAGATCAACCTGCTTTTGATTTGATACGGGCTTCTGTAAACCTTATGGTGGCCAGTGTATTGATTTCAATGGCTACCTCCTTAAAACTACCGTTATCGACCACGTACGTTACTTTTATGGTGGCAATGGGTAGTTCACTGGCCGATCGTGCTTGGGGATCCGAAAGTGCAGTGTACAGAGTCGCTGGCGTTCTTAATGTAATTGGAGGATGGTTCTTTACCGCTATCATTGCTTTCTTGGCTGCAGCGACAATTGCTTACATCATTCACGTAGGTGGAATCTACGCCATTAGCATACTACTTTTATTGGCCTTTTTCTTAATTGGCAAAAATTACATTTCACACACCAAAAAATTAAAGGAATCTAAAGAGGAAGAAAAGTTGGAACGTGCGGAAAGCAGCTCCGTTCAAGGGGTTATTGAAGAAAGTGCAAAGAACATCGCCAATGTAGTCAAAAGAACCAACAAGATTTATTCCAATACTATAAACGGTTTGGCAAAACAGGATTTAAGTCTTCTTAAAAAGAATAAGAAGCAGGGAAGCAAATTATCTTCTGAAATTGAAGATTTGCGCAATCATACCTTCTATTTTATTAAAAATTTGGATGAAGCACATATCGGTGCAAGTAATTTTTACATCAATGCCATGGGGCATTTAACCGATATTTCCCAGTCATTAGATTATATTGGTAAGGTTAGTCACAAACATGTCAACAACAATCACAAGAAATTAAAGTACAACCAAATCAAGGAACTGAAGCAAATCGACTATAAACTTGCGGAAATTCTGAACAATACACAAACCGCCTTTGAAGAACGGTCTTTTGAAAAAATTGGAAACATCCTTAACAATAAGCAAGAATTATACGATTTGGTTTCGCAGAAAATAGAACTACAAGTTGAACGTACCCGTACTGAAGAATCAAGTCCGAAAAACACTACACTGTACTTTACTATTTTACTGGAAACAAGAGATTTGATGACCGCTACCATGAATCTTCTTGAGCAATACTATAAAGAGTATGACGGCAAAATTGCCCCTGCCCGGTTAGATTAACGCACCTTGACATGAAATACTATTTTCTGACCTTGTTTCTTGTCCTGAGTTATTTTACTCAAGCACAGAATATATCCGGCACAGAATTACTTGAACGTGCTATTTCCTTTCATGATCCCGAGGGGAATTGGAAATCGTTTAAAGGAAAAATGTTGGTTGAAATGGAAACGCCCAATAGTAGTTTGCGCAGAACCGTCATACAGATGGATTTGCTTTCTAACTATTTTAAGTCGACCGTCACAAAAGATAGTTATACCATAGAATCTGAATTGGACAAAGGAGAATGTACCTTGAAATTAAATGGAAGCACAGCCATAATCCCAAAAATCAAGGACAGTTTAAAAATAACCTGTGACCGTGCCAAAATGTTGAAGAATTACTATACTTATCTTTATGGTCTACCCATGAAATTAAAGGACCCCGGTACACTAATAGATTCTAAAGTAACAACCAAAACGTTTAAAGGAAAAGAATATTTAGTTCTTAAAGCAGGGTATGATAAGGAAGTTGGATCCGATACCTGGTATTTTTACTTCGACCCAAAAACTTATGCCATGGAAGTTTATCGGTTCTTCCATGATGAAAGCAAAAATGATGGGGAATACATTCTACTCTCTGAACTGACCCATGTAGATGGTATGAATATTCCTAAGGTACGGGCTTGGTATTACAATAAGGACAACACGTATTTAGGCACGGATATTTTGCAAAAAATGACCGCCATACCCTAACGGTAAAAATTCATTTCATCCATATAGGTCCAGACTTCCGAGGGCAACATAGGTTTTATATTTTTCCCTTTTTTGTGTTCCTTTCTAATAAAGGTAGATGAGATTTCAATGATGGGGGCATCAACATACTGAATCTTTTCATGACCTTGAAATTGATGGTTTATTGCACCTTCTGCAATTCTCGGATATACATAGATATCGTAGTTCTCCAAAATGGTATCGTAGTTCTTCCATTTATGGAAACTTTTTAAATTGTCTTCCCCCATTATTAGTGAAAAGCTATGATCCGCAGGATATTTTTCATCTAAATGAACCAGTGTATCTATTGTATAATTCGGTTGTGGCAACTCAAACTCAATTCTACTAGGGCTCAATTTTGGATACTCTTTAGTCGCTTCATAAACCATCGCATATCTGTGATGATTATCTAAAAGGGTTTTTTTGACCTTAAAAGGGCTTTGCGGTGTGACCACAAACCAAACCTCATCTAAATCTGAAAACTCCACGAGGTGATTCGCAATGATTAAATGGCCAACATGAATAGGGTTAAAGGTTCCGAAATAAAGACCAACCTTTTTCATATATGCTATTCCTTTTCGGTTCCAATAAATGCAGCTACTAGGTCCACCGCTTCTTTAAGGGCCGTATCCAAATCATAATTCTTGATAATTCTGTCAAATTGCGGAGCTGTGGCCAATTCTACGGAAGCTTTGGCGATGCGCATATTGATCTTATCATCGCTTTCAGTACTGCGCTTCTTCAATCGAATCTTTAACTCGTCAACACTCGGTGGTTTAACGAAAACGGCCAAGGTACGTTCTGGAAATTTCTTTTTTATGCGAAGTCCTCCCACCACATCAATATCAAAAATAACATTCTTGCCTTCGGCCCACAGTCGCTCCACCTCACTTTTTAGCGTACCATAAAAATTATCACGATAAACTTCTTCCCACTCCAAAAAATCATCGTTTTTTATATGATTTTTAAACTCTGAGACCGACATGAAATAATAATGCTCCTTATTCTTCTCTTTTCCCCGTCGTGGTCTGGATGTTGCTGATACGGAAAAAGCCAAATTCAGTTCAGGTTGGGCCAACAGATGTCTCACAATTGTTGTTTTTCCACTTCCGGAAGGTGCAGAAAAAATAATAAGTTTTCCCCCTTTCATTTATAGCACATTTAACATTTGTTCCTTAATCTTTTCAAGCTCATCTTTCATTTGAACCACTAATTGTTGCATTGGGGCATAATTTGCTTTTGAACCAATGGTATTGATTTCTCGTCCTATTTCCTGAGATATAAAACCTAGCTTTTTACCGTTACTGTCTTCAGACTTTAACGTTCTAGCAAAATAGTCCAAGTGGTTGGCCAACCGCACCTTCTCCTCAGTGATATCGTATTTTTCTAAATAATAAATAAGTTCCTGTTCAAACCGATTGGCGTCTATATCAGCTTTTATTTCCTGTACCGCCTTTTCCAAACGCTCCCTAATTGTACCTTGACGTTCTGGATCGATTTTAACAACCTCAGCCAATAATTGTTCTAAGGCAACTATTCTCTCTATAAAGTCCTGTTCTAGAACACTTCCTTCTTCAGACCTGAACCTATTGATTTCTACCAAGGCTCCTTCAAGAGCAATTAATATAGCCTCGTATTCCTCTTCATCAATATCCTCTTTTGCTGTTTTCATAGCATCTGGGAATCGAAGTGCCATTTCTAATAACCTCAGATCATCACCAGTAGCTATATTTTTTAGCTGGCCCATGTACTGTTTCACAGCAACTTCGTTCACTTGAGAAGTAGTTTCATCTCCTGTAATTTCAACATAGAGACTGAAATCTACTTTGCCACGCTCTAATGAACTTGCTATCAATTTTCTTAGTTCCAACTCCTTTTCGCGATAATTAGAGGGCATACGTGCATTTAAATCGATACTCTTACTATTCAAGGACTTTATTTCTACCGTAATTTTTTTGTTGGGCAATTGAACTACATGCTTACCAAAACCGGTCATGGATTGGATCATAAATATATTTTAAATTTTCACAAAGGTACGGTAATTGTAAAATTATGATTTCATCACATACCCAAGCTATTAAAAAAAGGAGTAAACAAGAATTAATTCTTATTTACTCCAAAATAATACAATTTCAAATGCCAAATCTATAGTTCTCTCACCCAGATATTCCTATAGCTTACACGACTATCATCTCCATGATCCTGCAACAATAATGGGCCCTTACCATGAGGTGGATTTTTTGGCCACCCAATATAAGGAGTAGTCCCTTTTATTTCGACATGATCCTGCACCAAAACCCCGTTATGGATAACAGTTATATCTCCCGATTTTATTTTACCTCCATCTACATTAAATTCCGGGGCGTGGTAAATAATATCATACGTATTCCATTCTCCCGTTGGAACGGAAGCCATGGCCAATGGCACATGTTGCTTGTAAATAGACCCCACCTGACCGTTCACATAGGTAGGATTATCGTTTTGGTCCAAAACCTGTACTTCATAAATACCATCGAGGAAAATACCACTATTTGCCCTATGCTGTCCTTCTAACTGTACTGGTAGTGGAGATTTCCATTCAATGTGCAACTGCACATCTCCAAAATTTTGCTTGGTCTGTATATTTCCTGTTTTATCGTTTACGGTCATACTACCATCTTTGTTCAAATGCCATTGTGCGGCAGTACTATCGACTGAACTGATCCAATTATCCAAACTGGTACCGTCAAAAAGTACGATAGCGTCGCTTGGCGGGGCGCCCATAGCGCCAGGCTTTACCACAGGCACCTTTGGCTCATAAAATTCGGTTTCCTCAGGTGTTGTTGGTTCCGTCCCTGAATATTCCTCGTATACGATGACACTATCATTTTTTATTTCAGTACCACCTTCCAAAGGGTCTACTTTCACCTTTTCTTGACAGGAAACCGCCATAATCGATACCGCCATTGCCGTTAAAAAAAATCCATTTTTCATTTTATCTGTTGATTAAAGTTGTTTGATTTTTATATTCTTAAATGAAACCACGTTATGATGATCCTGAAGGCCAATCTTACCCGTTGTAAATTTCCCAAAACCTTCCCAACCAGCAAATTTGGAATCGGCAACCATGGCATCCCATTTCTCATTTGACAAGGGGAAAGTCACTACTTCCACTCCATTCAACATTACACTACCCTTATGTTCCTTATGGTTTACCGTTATGACCATGGTGTTCCAATCCCCAACCGGATTGGTCACATCTTTTACAGGAGCCACCATATCATATAAGGCCCCAGATTGATGGGTGGTACCCGCTTTAGCGTCCGGGTGCTTTTCATTATCCAAAATTTGTACTTCAGGACCTGTTTGGTAACCTGTACGATACATGGAATCTTCCTTTACACCCCAAAAAACACCACTGTTTCCAGCTTCTGATATTTTCCAGTCCAGTGACAGAACAAAATCTGTATAATCTTTTCTTGTGACGAGGTCGTGGTTCTTTTTCTCCCCACCTTCACCTGGCGGTGTGTAAACCAAAGCTTCACCTTCTATTTTCCAAACATCGCTTACAGAATCACTTTTAAATTCTTTCCATTTATCTAACGAAGTACCATCGAACAAAACTTCCCAATCATTTTTAGGAACCTCAATTTCCGCAACCGCTTCTTCTTTAGTTTCTTTTTTTTTCTCTTTACAGGAAATAATAAAACCTAACAACGCAACACCAATAATTATTTTTTTCATAATTCTATTTATATTAAAGTCCTAACATTTTTTTCAACATCTCCGTATCAATCTCGGCACCGGCAAAATCGTCGAATGTCTTTTCAGTAGCTTCAATAATATGGTCCTGAATGAATTTTGCTCCTTCACGAGCACCTTGTTCTGGACTCTTGATACAACATTCCCATTCCATTACCGCCCAAACATCACAACCGTATTGGGTAAGTTTCGAAAATATCGTTTTGAAATCTATTTGACCATCGCCCAATGAACGGTATCTACCTGCCCTATTTCCCCAATCATTGTATCCACCAAAAGCACCTTTCTTTCCTGTTGGATTAAATTCAGAATCCTTTACATGAAAAGATTTTATAAACTCATGGTAATGGTCGATATAAGCAATATAATCTAATTGCTGTAGCACAAAATGACTTGGGTCATAAAGTATATTTACCCGTTTATGGTTTCCGGTGGCTTCCAAGAAACGCTCAAAGGTATCGCCATCATGTAAGTCTTCACCAGGGTGAATTTCGTAACAAACATCGACGCCTTCCTTATCAAAGTGATTCAATATTGGCAACCATCTTTTGGCCAATTCTTCAAATCCCATCTCCACCAATCCCGCAGGTCTTTGTGGCCATGGATGCATCGTATGCCATAATAAGGATCCTGAAAATGTTGCATGTGCATTTAAGCCCAAATGTCTACTCGCCGTTGCTGCCTTTTTAACTGTTTCAATCGCCCATTTCGTACGCTCCTTAGGATTACCATGCAGTTTTTCAGGCGCAAAAGAATCGAACATTAAATCATAGGCCGGGTGTACCGCTACCAACTGTCCCTGCAAATGCGTAGAAAGTTCCGTGATTTCAAGTCCATAAGAATTTACCTTCCCTTTTAGCTCATCACAGTAATCCTTACTTTCAGCAGCCTTGTCCAAATCAATAAGGAAACTTTCCCAAGTAGGTATTTGTATTCCTTTATAGCCAAGGTCTGCCGCCCATTTACACATTCCGTCCAAGGAATTAAAAGGTGCTTTACTATCTACGAATTGAGCTAAAAATACGGCTGGGCCTTTAATTGTTTTCATACGAAATCTACTATCTATTAAGTTATTCAATTAATATTAAGGTAATTAATACAGACCATTATGATTAATAATTAAAAATCACTCAGCCTTTTTATAAATCCTCTAAGGTTAAGGTATAAATATAGCAAATCCCTATACAAAAAGATAAAATTACGGCGATGAATAAAGAGGTAATTTAATACACTGTTGTGGATGGCACAGGTATTCGCGGTGGATTCATCGCTGAAGAATTACCCGAAAACGGATTAAAAATCAACTTATCAATATACTTAAACGTACAAGCTTTCTAGCCTTGATTTTTGCCGATTTTAACCCAAACCTGATTAAATTTTCTCGGGAAAATACTAGTTCAATTAAGGTTCACTATATTGTTGCACTTTTGAGTATAATTTAGACCTATGGAAAATACTTCTGTCAAAACTATGTGGGGCGACTTTTTAGAAGCCCATTTGGAACATGCTTTTGAAAGCGCACCAAAAACCACTTATTTCGGAGACAATGAAAAGGATGCCAACGAACTGGCGATTTTGGTGAAAAATGGCGTTAAAAAAGCGACGTCACACTCCTTGCTTGGACTACAACAACAAAACGAACCTTTACCTAAAATTGGTGAACTTACAGTAGTTACCAATTGGGAAGGTGAAGCTCAATGTATCATAAGAACGACAAAAGTCACCCTGAAGCCTTACTTTCTCATTAACGCTTCCTATGCCGAAAAAGAAGGTGAAGGCGACAAATCATTGACATACTGGAAGAAAGTACATTGGGATTATTACACCCGGGAACTGGCCAAATTTAACAGAGCACCTACAGACAGCATGATTGTGGTTTGTGAAGAATTTGACAAAGTTTTTTAAATACTATTCACTAGATCAACAAAAAAAAGAGCCGCTTAAAGCGGCTCTTTTTCATAGTTCTTAAATTAAGCTTAGGCTTCTAGAGAAACCCAGGTATTCCCACCTTTATGTGACTCAACGGTAGCTTCTATAAAATTCATTCCACGTACCCCATCTGTCATCGTAGGGAATTCGCCGTCATTATATTTTTCACCTCTAATGGCCCGTGCCGCACCCAAGTAGATATTTGCCATGGAATCAAAAATACCTTCTGGATGTCCAGGAGGTAATTTAGTTCCTCCCAATGATAATTCAGAATTGTAGGCATGACCCGGTTTGTAAATTTGAGTCGGCTCGGTATCACTTAATTTGTATAAGAAATTCGGGTTTTCCTGCTCCCATCTAAAGGCCCCTTTTTCGCCATAAATTGCAATTGCCAGTCCATTTTCTTCTCCGGTGGCTACCTGGCTACCCCTTATAACACCTTTAACGTGGTCGCCCATACGAATCAACACCGTTCCGTCGACATCCATTTTGTTATCCTCATACAAGTAATTGAAATCGCATAACAATTTATCTACCTTTAAGCCCGTGGTATATTCTACCAAATTGAAGGCGTGTACCCCTATATCGCCCATACAAGAACTGATACCTGCCTTTTCTGGGTCTAATCTCCAGACAGACGAACGCTTTTCCTTATCATGGATTATGGTATTGATCCAACCTTGATAATATCTAGTATCGACTTTATGAATTTTACCTAAGGCACCTGCTTTGATCATCTCCCGCATTTGGCGTACCATAGGGTAACCGGTATAGGTATGTGTCAAGGCAAAGACGGTTCCTGCTTTTTCATGGGATTTCTGCAAATCTTTAGCCTCTTCTAAAGAAGTGGTCATTGGCTTTTCGCAAATCACATGAAAACCATTATCCAACAATTTTTTAGCCATTGGGTAATGCAGGAAATTTGGAGTTAAAATGGAACATACTTGAATACGTTCGTCTTCTGGAAGTTTCAATTCCTCTTCGATGAGCGTATCAAAATCCTTGTAAATACGGTTCAAGGGGACATCAATCTCCTTTGCGAAAGCTAAATTATCCTCGAAATTAGGATTGAATACCGCACCTGTAATTTGATAATTATCATTAATGAGGGATGCGACCCTATGTAAAACTCCAATCAGGGAATCTCCTCCCCCTCCTAAAATTCCTAAACGTATTTTTTTTGGCATTTGTTAACTATTTAAATTGATTAATTAATTTCTAAATCTATTTTCTTTCGCATTTCCCCTTTTACTTAACTAAAAAGTATACGATTATCACAAAGATACAAACCTAAATGAAACCGTACAGAGACCATAGCTCTCTTAGCAATAACTAAAACACACTCCTATTAGAGCATCGATCGATTCATGATTACCTTTATCATTTTTAAGGAAACTTCATTTCGACCAACAATAGTTTAAGGCTTAAACTTTATTTTCTCGGATTTGAAAAACACCCCGAATAAAACAAATACGACTAGGGCAAAACCTGCGGGGTAAATCCAAATCGTTTCCCAAACATGATTGCCATCGCTCAAAAGATAGGTTGTGGAAATTTGTCCGGCCACCCAAAATCCTATCAACATCCCTACTCCATAGGTGGCCAATGTAATTAACCCCTGTGCAGAGCTCTTGAATTTATCACCGGCCTTACTATCCGTATAAATTTGACCGGAGACAAAGAAAAAATCATAACAAATACCATGTAGCGCGATTCCTATAAGCAACATAAACCCCAGCCCCGTTACATCACCGAACGCAAATAGCAAATATCGTATGACCCAAGCGGCCATTGCAACCAGAATAGTTCTTTTAAAACCGAATCTTGTAAAGAAATAGGGTAGCAAAATCATGAAGACTATTTCAGATAATTGACCCAGTGTCATTTTTCCAGTGGGGTTTTCCATTCCAATCTCTACCAGGAATGGGTTAGCATTTTGATAATAAAATGCTAAAGGGATACAGATTAGGACCGACGAAATAAAGAATATCAAAAAGTTTCTGTCCTTGAACAAACTCAAAGAATCTAACCCTAGCAGCTCTTTTAAATTAAACTTTTCAGACGTAGTTGCCTTAGGTGGTGTTCTTGGCAGGGTAAAACTAAAAAGACCTAAAATCAAGGAGGCTATGGAGGTCATCAAAAAAGTGTTTTTAAGTAGCCCTGACCCAATATTCGTCTCTTTGTCCCAATTAAAAATATAACTGATTGAAAGTCCTGCAATAATCCATCCTAAGGTGCCAAAAACCCGTACCATTGAAAATTCCTTTGCCGGGTTTTTCATTTGATTAAAAGAAACCGAATTCACCAAGGCCAAAGTTGGCATATACAAAATCATATAGCCCAAAACCAAAAGATAAAAAGTGCCGAATTCAGTAGTGCCGTACATGGTATACATAAGCAAGGCCCCCAAGAGATGGAGCATCCCTAAAATTCGTTCCGCATTAAAATATCTGTCCGCAATAACCCCAATTACAAAAGGGGCAATAATGGCACCCCAAGACTGTGTGGAAAAAGCCAAAGCAATTTCACCATCTGTAGCATTTAAGTTATTTCCTAAAAAAGTGCCAAGGGTTACAAACCATGCACCCCAAATAAAGAACTCCAGAAACATCATGAAGCAAAGTTGTGCACGCACACTATTTTTCATGATCGAGTTTATCTTTTATAATGAACATAATCCAATCCGATCGGGGTTATGCCATTATTCCTAAAATCAACGGCTATTTGACCCCTATGGTTCGTCGAATGGTTGACAATATGGAACAGCATACCCTGTAGGGTATTCGTAAAAAGTCGGCCTTCGGAATTTTCGTAATCTATACGTTTATCAAAACCGTCTGCATTGGAGACAATTTCAAAAGAATTCCGCTGATTTTCATAATGAATATCTGCCCAATCCTTAATATCATGGTCTTGCCACACTTCATACTCCTCGCTCTTTTTCAACATACGTGCATTCCAAATATGATGTGCATTTAATATATGGCTAAAAAGAACTTTTGTTCTTGGAGGCACATCTTTCAACCCCAAACACTCTGTGATAAGTTTTTTATTGCAATAATAATTATAGTCAAAAATTTCATTGAAAAAAGCTTTCATATAGGCATACATTAACCCAATTCTTGGGACGCTTTTAACAACAAATCTCTAGTCGCAATAATGCCAGCTTCCTCACTTATTTCAGTACCTTCAAATTCAACGCCGATATAACCAGTATAACCCGCTTCTTTGACTATTTCTAACATCTTAACATAATCTATTCCGGTATCATATCCTTCTGCATTAAAATTATTGGATTTGGCACTCACCGCTTTTGCATAGGGCATTAATTCACTTACCCCTTTGTACTTGTCATATTCCTTTACACAGTCCCAACTATCTGGTTTACGCTCGATGCAGAAATTGCCAAAATCTGGTAGTGTACCGCAATTATCCATGTCCACATTCTTCATCACTTCTGCAAGTAGAGCTCCGTTGGAAGAAAGCCCTCCATGATTCTCCACTAAAATATTGATATTCTTGTCTTTTGCATAAGTGGCCAATTTGGTAAGTCCGTCAATTGAATTTTTCTTCCACTCTTCTGGATCGGCACTCCCACTTAAATTAACCCTTATGGCATGACAACTCATGGCCGCCGCTGCATCTACCCACTTTTTATGTTTTTCTACCGTTTCATTACGTTCATTCTCATCATTGACGGCCATTTCACCTTGACCATCAATCATGATCAATACGTTTTTCATTCCGTACTTTTCAGCTTCCGCATTTGATTTCGCCACGAAATTGGCCATAGCCTCAGGAGAATAACCGGCATTTGATAGTTCTGGATCATATAACTGACTCACATACTCCAAGCCTGTAAAGCCCCAGTTTTTTGCCTTTTCGGCAAATGTATAAGGATCAACCTTATCCTCTCTGATCATATTATGAATAGACCATTGCGCCAATGATAGTTTAAAAAAGGGTTCTACCGCTTTGTCATCTTTCATGGCGGCTGCCTCTTCGCTTTTTTCTTTTTTCGTATCCTTACAGGCATAGGTTCCTAAAATGGAAATTCCTAATCCTACAGTTGAGGTATTCCGTATAAAATTTCTTCTTTTCATGATGGGTTTTAGGTCTGATTTAAGATTTATGTTTTAGATTAAAGATATTTTAAATTGTTCATTATCCTTACTTTAGCTTAATTTTAAAGGATTTCGCAACAATTACGGGCATTAAATGTATAGAATTAATTTTATATTTAATAAATTTAGGGAATAAACAACTTTTATGAGCAAATTTTATTACAATGAAGAGCAAGGGTCTTACGACGCCATTGTGGTAGGAACCGGTATCAGTGGTGGTTGGGCCGCTAAAGAATTGTGTGAAGCAGGTTTGAAGACCCTCGTTTTGGAACGTGGCCGTATGGTAAAGCATATTGATGACTATATTACCGCAAATAAAGATCCGTGGGATTTTCCCAATGGAGGAGTTGCCACTAAAGAAATTATAGAGCAGCAACCCAAACAAAATAGAACCGGATATACTACGAGCCAAGCAAGCCATATGTGGTTCGTAAATGATTTGGAGCACCCTTACAACGAAACCAAACGCTTTGATTGGATGAGGGGATATCACCTTGGCGGACGCTCATTACAATGGGGCCGTCAAAGTTACCGCTGGAGCGATATCGACTTTGGTGCGAATAAAAAGGAAAACATCGCAATCGATTGGCCAGTACGCTATAAAGACATTGCACCATGGTACGACAAGGTAGAAACATACATTGGTGTAAGTGGAGAGAATTTAGGCTTGGAACAACTTCCTGACGGTCAATTTTTACCCATGATGGACTTAAACTGTGTTGAACAACATTTTAAGGAAAAAGTAGCCGAAAATTTTGACGGGCGAGTGGTGACCGCAGGTCGTGTCGCTCATTTAACGGGAACCAAGCAATTTGACGGAAGAAGTAAGTGCCAGTTTAGAAACAGATGTATAAGAGGTTGTCCTTTTGGTGCATATTTCAGTAGTCTTTCCTCAACACTTCCAGCTGCTGAAGCTACTGGGAACATGACCTTACGACCAGATTCAATCGTACATGAAGTAATGTATGATCCAGATACAAAAAAAGCGACGGGCGTAAAAGTTATAGATCGAGTTACCAAAGAAACACATGAGTTCAAAGCGAAAGTTATATTCCTTTGTGCTTCTGCAATAGCATCCACTTCAATATTAATGCAATCCAAATCAGATGCTTTCCCGAATGGTATGGGGAATGCGTCAGATCAATTAGGTCGTAACATTATGGATCATCATTTAGGAGTTGGGGCGCGTGGTAATTTTGACGGTTATGAGGATAAATATTATAAAGGAAGAAAACCAAATGGAATCTATATCCCAAGATTCAGAAATCTCGGTGGAAGCTCTGATCGCTCTGATTACAAACGCGGATTTGGCTATCAAGGTGGCGCCTCAAGAGGTAATTGGGAAGATACTGTGGCAGAATTGTCCTATGGAAAAGAACTAAAAGATGCGATATTAAAACCAGGGGGGTGGCAATTTGGCATGACCGGTTTCGGCGAAGTACTGCCATATGAAGAAAATAGATTTACACTTGATTATGATAAGTTGGACGATTGGGGATTACCGACCGTAACTTTTGATGCAGAATTCAAGGAAAACGAATGGAAAATGCGTGAAGACATGAAAGAATCGGCTGTTGACATGTTGACAAAAGCGGGCTTGAAAGATGTCACTCCTTATGACAATCCTGGAGCTTTAGGTTTGGGTATTCATGAGATGGGAACCGCACGTATGGGTAGAGATAGAAAAACCTCTGTATTGAACGGCAATAACCAATTGCATGATGTGCCAAATGTATATGTGACAGATGGTTCGTTTATGACATCTGCCAATTGTGTAAACCCATCATTAACGTACATGGCCTTTACGGCGCGGGCTGCAGATCACGCCGTAAAAGAACTCAAAAAAGGAAATATATAATGGATAGAAGACGCGTATTGAAAAATATGGGGCTGTCACTTGGATATATGGTGGCTACTCCTACTTTATTAGGAATTGTACAAAGTTGCAAGAACGAACCCGCCGTTACGTGGACACCTGAATTCATAACAAAAGATCAAGGACATGTGATTACTACGTTGGTGGATATTATATTACCGAAAACAGATACCCCTGCCGCTTCTGAGCTTCAGGTCGATATTTTTATTGACAGGTTCGCTAAGGATGTAATGGAAAAAAAGGATCAAGATTTCCTCAAAATGTCCATGGATAAATTTGTCAATAAAGCCTTGGCTGATTCAGGTAAGGAAAAGGGAGCCGATTTAACGGCAGAAGATCTAGAACCTGTACTCTCAAGCTCTTTAAAATATTCTAAGGATGATCAGACGGAAATGTTCGAAGCCATTACTAGTTATTCAGAAGCACTGGAAAAAGGTGAAAACCCTACCCTTGACGAGGAGACCACGAGATTTGCATTTGCCAATAATTTAAGAGGTTTGGTAATCTGGGGCTATAAAGCGTCTGAATATATTGGCGAAGAAGTTTTAGCCTATCTTCCGGTTCCTGGAGAGTATATCGCCTGTGGTGATCTTCAAGAGCTTACAGGAGGCAAAGATTGGTCCTTGTAAATTGAACAATAAGTAACCATTAGCAAAAGCCAAGAGTAAGATTCTTTCTATTTCTTGGCTTTTCTAGTTAGAAATAATATAATATGAAAAGAAGAAGCTTCATACAAAAATCAACCCTCGGTACGGGTGCTATAACTATAGGCAGTGCGCTCTCTTATGCCAATATTACAAGAACCTCGGGAGCGGCCCATCAATTCAATTTGAAGTACGCTCCCCATTTAGGAATGTTCAAGAATCTCGCTGGTGATGATCCCATAGATCAAATCAATTTTATGGCAGACCAAGGTTTTAAAGCATTTGAAGATAATGGAATGATGAATCGGGACATTGCCTTACAGGAAAAGATAAGTGAAACATTGACAAAACGTGATATGACCATGGGCGTTTTTGTAGTGGATAAGGGTGGCAATATGGAAAATACATTGGCAGCCGGCAAAAAGGAACACTTGGATATTTTCTTGGATGGATGCAAAAGAGCTGTCGAGGTTGCAAAAAGGGTCAATGCAAAATGGATGACCGTTGTTCCCGGGTCTTACCAAAGAAGCTTGCCCATTGGAATACAGAATGCAAATGTCATTGATGCCTTGCGCCGGGGTGCTGAGATTCTTGAACCCCATGGCTTGGTAATGGTTCTAGAACCACTATCAGACTCTCCTGACCTTCATTTACAGACTTCTGAACAAACGTATCTCATTTGCAAAGGTGTAGATAGCCCTTCATGTAAAATACTGTACGACATCTATCATATGCAAAAGAACGAAGGGAATTTAATTCACCATATGGATTTGACTTGGGATGAAATTGCCTATATACAGATTGGTGATAATCCTGGAAGGAATGAACCTACTACGGGTGAAATCAATTATAAGAACGTTTTTAAATGGATTCATGAAAAGGGATTTAATGGCGTTCTAGGAATGGAACATGGAAACTCTAAAAATGGTAAGGAAGGAGAGTTGGCGGTTATAGAAGCTTACAAAAAAGAAGATAATTTCATGTAATGTGAACATGGGCGATCATACTAATGTACTTTTCAACAACTTTCAAAATGCTTAAACACATTATTGGACTCAGGAATAGTATAAATAAAAATGCATTTCATCGAATAAATATAACTTTTCGATGAACCGCACAACAAAAATGTAGGTTTTTACCTACTTTTTTGTTCTTTTGTGTATGTCTTCATATGTATACCTACTTATCGTCTACACTATACTTCTAGTGATTTCTAAATTGTCCTATTCTATTTATAGAAAGTGGCAATCTAATTCATTGACCCTTTATAAGGCCAAGTTGATTTCAAAATGGAACTATTTTATTCACCTTAACAAACTGTATTTTAACAGTTTATTCAACGATTTCATCAAATTTCCGTAATCCAAATCCAAATTAAAGCCGTATATACCCTATTTCCCTACTACTAAATTCTAGGACAATTACGCAACAATGTTATTTAGAGTTACTGCTTGCCATTTAGTCTACCAGAGTTTTAGGCCTTATAGTAAACACAATATTTAAAAACACCCCATCTTAACCTCGGCTAGCCGCAATTAAAAAGACCCCGCATATACGGGGTCTTTTTATCAGTTGGTTAATCTAGTATCGTTTTTAAGACCCACACATTAAACAATCATCATCTGCTTGACCTTCTTTCGCTCTAGCGATCATTTCCTTCATCTCTTGTGGCGTTAATGGCTCTACATCCAATTCTGCTTGGGGCTGTAATTGGGTTGCTGCTTTTTGAGGTTCTACCATAACTGTTGCAGGCGTCATCACTTCAGTATCCACTGCAATACTAACAGGCTCTTCCTTTTTCTTTGTATTGTCTAACGTAAATTTAATAGCGTCTACAGCCGATTTAGTTCGCAGATAGTACATTCCCGTTTTTAAACCGCTTTTCCAAGCATAAAAATGCATAGAAGTCAATTTGGAATAGTTGGCATTTTCCATGAACAAGTTCAAAGATTGACTTTGATCAATGAAGTACCCTCTATGTCTGGACATGTCGATGATATCTTTCATACTAAGCTCCCAAACGGTCTTGTATAACTCTCTAATATCTTGTGGTATAGTTTCAATATGTTGAATGGAACCGTTGGCACGCATCAATTCCTGTTTCATATTTTCATTCCACATTCCTAGACCAACAAGGTCTTCCAAAAGGTGCTTATTGACCACAATGAACTCTCCGGAAAGCACACGTCTTGTATAAATATTTGAAGTATATGGCTCAAAGCACTCATTGTTTCCCAATATTTGAGATGTTGAAGCCGTTGGCATTGGAGCTACTAATAATGAATTTCTAACTCCATTCTTCTTTACTTCCTTTCTAAGTTTATCCCAATCCCATCTACCTGACAATTCCTCATCTTTAATTCCCCACATGTTGTGTTGAAACTCACCTTTTGATATTGGGGAACCTTTAAATGTAGAATAAGGACCTTCCTCCTTTGCCATTTCCATAGATGCGGTGACTGCGGCAAAATATAAAGTTTCGAATATTTCTTGATTCAGTTTTTTTGCTTCGTCACTTGTAAAAGGTAAACGTAACATAATAAAAGCATCCGCCAATCCTTGTACGCCAAGCCCTATTGGCCGATGGCGCATATTGGAGTTTTCGGCCTCCTTGACCGGGTAGTAATTACGATCGATTACTTTATTCAAGTTTTTCGTTACCCGCTTGGTCACCTTAAATAGTTCCTTATGATCAAATGAACCATTTTTTATGAACATAGGTAAGGCAATTGAAGCCAAGTTGCATACAGCAACCTCATCTGGTGAAGTGTACTCCATAATTTCTGTACACAAGTTAGAAGAGCGTATAGTACCTAAATTCTTCTGGTTACTCTTACGGTTGGCGGCATCCTTATACAACATATACGGCGTACCTGTCTCTATTTGTGATTCTAGGATTTTCTCCCATAATTCACGGGCTTTTACCTTTTTACGTCCTTTACCTTCCGCTTCGTATTTGGTATATAACTTTTCGAACTCTTCACTGTGGTTATTGTACAGACCAGGACATTCATTTGGACACATCAAGGTCCAATCTTCATTGGCCTCCACCCTTCTCATGAACAAGTCTGAAATCCACATGGCATAGAACAAATCTCTTGCCCGCATTTCCTCTTTACCATGATTTTTCTTAAGGTCTAGAAATTCATAAATATCAGCATGCCATGGTTCCATATAAATAGCAAAACTACCTTTACGTTTTCCACCTCCTTGATCTACGTAACGCGCGGTATCATTAAATACCTGTAACATAGGAACAATACCGTTGGATGTTCCATTGGTACCAGCAATATAAGAACCTGTAGCCCTTACATTATGAATGGACAGACCGATACCCCCAGCGGATTGGGAAATCTTGGCGGTTTGTTTTAACGTATCATAAATACCATCAATACTATCATCTTTCATCGCCAAAAGGAAACAAGAAGACATTTGCGGCTTTGGAGTACCTGAATTGAACAAGGTTGGTGTCGCATGTGTAAAATACTTTTTCGACATCAACTCATAGGTTTCTATGGCAGCATCCAAATCGTCAAGGTGAATTCCAACGGAAACGCGCATTAACATGTGCTGTGGACGTTCGACTATCTTTCCGTTTAATTTCAACAGGTAGGAACGCTCCAATGTTTTAAAGCCGAAATAATCGTAGCCGAAATCACGGTTGTAAATAATTGTAGAATCCAATCGTTCCGCATTTTCAGAAATCACCTTATAAACTTCATCTGAAAGTAAAGGTGCCTTTTTACCGGTTCTAGGGTTTACATATACATACAGATCGTTCATTGTTTCTGAAAACGATTTCTTAGTATTCTTGTGCAGGTTGGAAACGGATATTCGTGCAGCCAATTTTGCATAATCCGGATGGGTCGTAGTCATCGTAGCAGCAATTTCAGCAGCGAGATTATCCAATTCTGAAGTAGTGACTCCATCATAAAGCCCCTCAATAACACGCATCGCTACTTTTAAAGGATCTACAAGTCCATTAAGACCATAACATAATTTTCGTACTCTGGCCGTGATCTTATCGAACATGATCATTTCCTTTCTTCCGTCTCTTTTTACTACATACATGGGGCTACAATTATTTTAGGATTATTAATGTGTTAAATATTTTAACATTTTATTATAGGAGCGTAAAAACCTCCTTACATAAGAGCAAAGAGGCTTACTTTATTCCTATTTAAAAGTCTGCATCGAAACTTATCTTCTGCGCATCTTCATCTTTATCTTTGTTTAGAACTCCTGCTTTCTGATATTCTGAAACGCGTTTCTCAAAGAAATTAGTTTTTCCTTGCAATGAGATCATATCCATAAAATCAAATGGATTGGTTGCATTATAAACACGGTCACACTCGAGTTCGACCAAAAGTCTATCGGTAACGAACTCAAGATATTGGGTCATTAATTTCGAGTTCATTCCTATTAAACTAACGGGCAAAGATTCAGTTATAAACTCACGCTCTATTTCCAAGGCATCGGTTAAAATCTGTGTTATACGCTCTTTAGGAACTTTGTTCATCAAATGCTTGTTATGCAAATGAACCGCATAATCACAATGCATACCTTCATCTCTTGAAATCAATTCATTTGAAAAGGTAAGCCCTGGCATAAGACCTCTTTTTTTCAACCAAAATATGGAACAGAATGCACCTGAGAAGAAAATGCCTTCTACAGCCGCGAAAGCAATCAAGCGTTCTGCAAAACTTGGTGATTCAATCCAATTTAAGGCCCAGTCAGCCTTTTTCTTAATAGCCGGAAAATTCTCTAGAGCTTTGAAAAGAATATTCTTTTCTTTTTCGTCCTTTACATACGTATCTATAAGCAGTGAGTAGGTTTCTGAGTGAATATTCTCCATCATTATCTGAAAACCATAGAAGAACTTTGCTTCGGCATACTGAACCTCGCTCACAAAATTCTCTGCCAAATTCTCATTTACAATTCCGTCGGAAGCAGCAAAAAATGCCAATATATGTTTAATGAAATAGCGCTCATCATCATTCAACTTATTGTTCCAATCGGTCAAATCTTCATGAAGGTCAATTTCTTCAGCGGTCCAAAAACAAGCCTCGCATTTTTTATACCATTCCCAAAGGTCGTGATGTTTAATCGGGAAAATTACAAAGCGGTCATTATTTGCTTCCAAAATAGGCTCTAGGGCTGTGGACATAATTATAATATTTTAAAAAATTAGTTGTAAAGACGGTGAATAGTACCTTCTTATTGGGAATAACAAAGATTCAAAAATGGATCCAATTTTTAAAGGCTGTTCTACCTTTTAACCTACAAAGTTTTTAACACAAAATGTTGAAATCTAGGCTCACAAGTGATGTTCATTGCCCTAAGGGCAAAAGCCAATAAGAGGTAACTTTTTTGAAGTTTTGGACAAAAAATTTTTAAACCAAGAAGTATAATAAACCATACTCTGCGGTTTATTAATCTTAAAAGACGGGAGATGAAGTTATTGATAGATTTTATCAAAAAATGTACGGTTCCTCCAATGCTCATATTATGAAAAATGCCCACCAAATCTAATAAAGGTAGTTCCCCCGAAACCTTGTCTTAGATTGTAATGCAACGGACAAGCCGTATACCTTACCTATTTTGGCGCTCAAAACATCAGATATAAAATAACATACAAATATTTTATAAAGAACCGTACTTCTTTTTGATATAAACTTTCTTATTTAGCATTAAAGAAACCTTTTAAATTCAAAGTTTCATTGTTAGCATTTTTAAACCCTACCTCTAGGTTTCCCACTAATATATCAGACCCATTTTCTAAAATGGTTATACTTCCTCTACTAGCAAAAAAAGGCAGCTCGTTCTGCTTGCCTAAATCGGCATAACCATAGACCCCTTCAAGCCCATGGAACAAACGTTCTAAATTTTTTATTTTGTAAACACCTTTGCTATCCGGCTTGTTCGTTAGCTCAAATTGAATCAGGGCGTTCTTCCCAATTTCTTCAGTTTTAAAACTCAATTCCAATCTTTGGGAAATTTGACCAGAATCATGATGTTGTTTAACTATTTTAAAAAAAGCGAATCCATTTACCTTCCCATTGATAGCGCCTGATGCTTCACATTCATAAGTCCCCTTTTCAAGCGTTTTACCACTTTCATGATCTTTTGAAACACTAGCAATAAGAAATAGGGGTATAATGCCAAAAACAAATACCCTTAAAGACTTAACTACTGTTTGTATCATATCAACAAAATTATTCTAGAAAACATTGAGGCTTAGGTAATGGGTTTTTCCTTATAATCCATAACCAGGAACTCAGTATCCTTTAACTTTTGGGTTGGCTGACTCATGAAAGAAGCTAACGTCAAGAATATGACCCACAAGGCAAACATTATGATACACTTCCTCATTATTTTTAAAATTAGTTCAGTTCTATCCCTGCCACCAACTAATATGTTAAAGATATATTAAGATGAAAACACCTATTTCACTATTGTATAACCTGTTCTCTTTTTTGTATAAACGGAAAGTACAATGCTTGAGATTTAGGATAGAATGATTGTTTTGTAGTATTTTTCTTTCTTGTTGTTAAACTTCTCACACAAAATCACTATTCATCGCTTTTATACCGATTATACTAAAATTGCACCCATTGGCACAAAAAAATATATTGTAACTCAACAAGCCCATTATTTTTCCTAACTTTCTATTTTATATCCTTTCCCGTATGTTACAGGCAGTAATAGTTGATGATGAGATAAAGGCGCTCCAAAGCTTGACTTGGGAGCTTACTAACTTTAGTGACGAGATTAATGTTATCGCTTCGTTTACCAATCCATTCGAGGCACTTGATTACTTGGGAAAAAATACTCCCGATTGCCTTTTTCTGGATATAGAAATGCCTACAATGGACGGTTTTCAGTTTATACAAAAACTGACGAACAAGAACTTTCCTGTGGTCATCACCACGGCATATAATCAATACGCTCTAAAAGCGATAAAAAGCGAGGCATTAGATTATCTATTGAAACCCATAGATACTGATGATTTAGAAGAAACTATAGTAAAAATCAAAAAATTTAATGCCAAACATTTTACAGTTGAAAGATTGGAAACAGCTCTGCAAAATTTTAATTTAAGATCTAATCAAAAAAGAATTACCCTTAATACAGATGGAAAATTATTATTTCTGGACAGCGATGAAATTTTATACGCTGAGTCTGACGGAAATTATAGCACCATTTTCCTAACCGATGGCCAAAAAATAGTACTTACTAAAAAACTAAAGGAAGTGAATGAATTACTGCCTAGTGATTCATTTTTCAGGATTCACAACTCATATATCATTAATCTCAATAAAATAAAGGAATTCTTGAAAACAGATGGCTATGTCGTTTTGAAATCAAATCATAAAATTCCCGTTTCAAGACAGAAAAAATCAGATTTCCTCGATTTATTGTAATCTTATTTATGGCTAACGCACTACCTACACATAGGCAAACAGCCCGTAATCTCCATTTTGAAAACAACCGGCAATTAGTATTTTATGTTCTGTTTCTATTTTCAATATTTAACTTTAGTTATACACAAGAAGTAACCCCTACCTTTAAGAAAAAGGTAGACAGTTTGCTTATAGCAGCTCCTAAAACCTATTCAGAATTAGATGATGTACTTAGAGAGTATAGAAATGACAGCACACTGGTACGGTATTTCGATGAAAAATCGAAAGAATCGCATTATTTATATGGCAGGGCCTATGCCTTAAATCAATTGGGTAGAATTTATAGAGATATTTCTCTTTATCCGAAAGCATTGGAACTATTCCAAGAAGCGTTGAAAATTTCTAAAGAAGCTGAAAGCATAGAATTCAAAGTCTATAGTCTAAATATGATCAGCGTAATTTACAGAAGAACAGAGGCCGTGAAATCTGCATTGGACTATAGTCAGGAAGCCCTAGAATTAGCCGAAACCGTACAAGAGCCCAGTATAGGACTAAAGCGCAGCATTAATGTTTCATTGAACAGTATCGGTAATATTTACCAAATGTTGGAGCAATACGACCTTGCCATTGAAAAATTTGAACAGTCAATGATTCTTGAAAAGGAATTGGACAATAAGCTAGGCCTAGCCATTAATCATCAGAATTTAGGAGATTGCTTTGAAGCTCAGGGAAAATTGGAACCTGCCTTACAGAACTTTAGAAAATCACTCGTTTATAATGAAATCATCGATTCTGAAAAAGGCAAGATTATTTGCAATTACAGTATCGCTCATGTCTATGTTCACCTTGGAAAAGTTCCAGAGGCAGTAAATATTTTACAGAACTATCTCACGAGGGCCGAATCTTTGGGTGAT
This sequence comes from Maribacter sp. X9, assembly GCF_048537565.1. Lineage (GTDB taxonomy): Bacteria > Bacteroidota > Bacteroidia > Flavobacteriales > Flavobacteriaceae > Maribacter. The sequence continues at coordinate 1,013,810 of NZ_CP183215.1, read as the reverse complement.
AAAAAAATAATTACCACCATTTACATCAACCTGGGCTGGTCGCTCATTCATTTAGGCGATTATGATGCCGCACAATCAAATTTAGAGAAAGGACTTTCTTTAGCCAAGCTTTATGAGTTCAACGCTGAAATTGCCGAATCGAATAAATTTCTTTCAGAACTTTGGATGAAGCGTGATGATTATGAAAAAGCGATGGGCTATTTTAAAGAATCGAAAAAATATGAAGACCGCATCACCAATTCACTGAATCTAAGATACGTTAACGATATGATATTGCGGTACGAATCACAAATGAGAACCAACCAATTAGAACGCCTTGCCGAAGAAAATGAATCTGTTCGGTTAAAACTAAGAAAGAACAAGACCCTTCTAATAATAATCGGTATTTTCTTAATGCTACTTATAGGTATCTTATACATATTATACAGACAAAATCAATTGAACGCAGAAAAAAAACTTTTGACACTTGAACAAAGTATGTTACGCAGTCAAATGAATCCCCATTTTTTATTCAATTCGTTAAATTCCATTAAACTCTATATCATCAATAATGAAAAGAAGAATGCAGTTCACTACTTGAACAAATTCTCAAAATTGGTCCGTAAAATTTTAGAAGCTTCCTCTCAAAGAGAAATTTCATTGGCAGAGGAATTAGAAACTGTAGCGCTTTATATGAACATTGAAAATATTAGATTTTCCAATGAAATCAATTTCACCATTGATGTTAAGGATGGTATAGACCCCCACAACATAAAAATACCTTCATTGATTTTACAGCCTTTTTTGGAAAATGCCCTTTGGCACGGACTTTCTTCAAAAGAGGGAGATAAAAATATAAACGTAGAAGTAAGAAATGGGAAGAATGGCTTTATTGAAATTGTAATAACCGACAATGGTGTTGGCCGTGATGTTGCGCAAAAAATCAAGGATGGAAAAGTACTGAAGCGTAAATCTGTCGGCATTGATATCACTAAAGAACGTTTAGCAAATTTTTCGCGTGATTATGAAAATTATTTTCACGTTGAAATTATTGACAAATTCGATGAACATAACCATTCAACGGGTACCCAAATAATTATCTTTATACCAACTATTTAAGATGTTCTTGGGCTATTGTTTCTAATTCGGCATACCAAGATTTTCCGAATTTTCGAATCAAGGCTTCCTTAACAAATTTGTAAATAGGTACTTTTAACTCATCTCCCAAGGCGCACGCCGGATCACAGATTTGCCACTTATGATAATTTACAGCGGTTAACCCTGTATATTCTCGCACCCTAACTGGATATAAATGGCATGAAACTGGTTTTTTCCACTTGATTTTCCCTTGATTATACGCTTCTTCTATACCACATTTTGCAGTTTTACGTTCGTCAAAAATCACGTAGGCACATTCACTGCCATTGACCAACGGAGTTTCCCACTCTCCATCTTCTCCTTTCACAAATGCACCTTGCTCTTCAATCACCTTTCTACCTTCTGGCCTTAGAAATGGTTTCACTTTAGAATAAATATCGACCATTATCTCGGTTTCGGCATCCTCAACAGGCGCACCCGCTTCACCGTCTATACAGCACGCACCCTTACAGGCTGTGAGATTACAAACAAAATCATTTTCTATGATTTCCTCAGATACTATTGTCTTTCCTAGTTGAAACATGTGATGATTTGAAGGCCGCAAGATACATTTTTTGATACGTATTGCCTGTAGAATATTTTAAGAATAAACATTCGAATCGATATTTATAAGCGTAGATTTGCAAAAATTTTCAATATGCAACTTCATTTTGATGTACGGGAAATAGCAACGGCCAGCATGGTCCTCTTTGCAGTTATCGATATTCTTGGAAGCATTCCGATCATAATCGGTCTGCGTAAAAAGGTTGGACACATTCAATCTGAGAAAGCCTCTATTGTAGCCGCCTGTATTATGGTCGCATTTTTATTTCTTGGGGAAGAAATTTTAAACCTAATCGGCATAGATGTTAATTCATTTGCAGTGGCGGGTGCGTTCATTATATTCTTTTTAGCTATAGAAATGATTCTAGGAATAACCTTATATAGAGATGATGAACCAGAAAGCGCCTCTATCGTACCCATAGCTTTTCCGCTAATTGCCGGTGCAGGTACCTTAACCTCATTACTTTCACTTAGAGCCGAATACAACGTTGAAAATATAATCGTTGCCATTATCGTGAATATAATTTTCGTTTTTATAGTTCTTAAGTCTTCTATAAAAATTGAAAAGATGTTAGGAACCGGCGGTGTAAATGTTATACGTAAGGTGTTTGGTGTCATTCTAATGGCTATCGCCGTTAAATTATTCACTGCCAATATCAACCAACTTTTCTAACCGAAAAGAAGATTGTACTTTTATAAAAATTTAGAATATGAGCAGAACACTATCCATTATCTTTATTGTCATCGCTATCGGGCTCATAGCCTATAACGTAACTCTGGTGAATTTTGCACACCCGTTTGAAAAGAACAGCACCATCGCCCTTATCGGAATTATGGCATCTTTATGTGCCATCGTGTTACTTTTGGTTTTTGTAACCAGTAAAAAGATAAAAGATAAATTAAATAATGATTAATTCGTCTGGTCTACAACAACAGGCTTTTTTTGTTCTGTAATTTGCTCATCTAATTCCAATACTTTTTTAAGCATAGAATCTTCATCGGCCTTTATTTTAGCATGAATGTTGGTATTGAACAATTGCTCTGCAATTCCAGCTTTTAAATACAATTTTATACTGTCCTCATAATCATAGAAATTCATCCGTAAGTTTCTATCGACGGAATACTGTACGAACTTTTCGAACAAAATATCATCCACATGGAAATCGTTTACGAATTCCTCTTGAGAATATTGAGAATAGCGTTCACGATTCTCGTCTAGATGCTCAAAGACAAAAAAGGATAAAAACCCTAAACTATCCATACTTTCTACGGCCTCTTCCTCATTGGTTCCTATGGGCACAAATACATCGGGAATGATGCCTCCACCGCCATACACCACTTTTCCTTTCGGAGTTAAGAATTTCAAAGAGTCAGCCACTTTTATACTGTCGACGGAGATCATTTCACCACTGTGGTAGCGATCCGTAAACTTTTGGTAATAATCTTTTGTGCCATTAGCATAGGTTTTTTGAATGCTACGCCCGGTAGGTGTATAATACCTAGACACTGTTAAACGAACAGCGGAGCCATCGCCTAGAGCCATTTCACGTTGCACCAATCCTTTCCCAAAGGATCGACGGCCCACAATCGTACCTACATCATTATCCTGCAATGCTCCCGCGACGATTTCACTTGCAGATGCAGACCTTTCATTGATCAAAACGTAAATAGGTTTATCCTCGAAACTACCTTCATCGGTGGCATAACTTTTGTCTATCTTCCCATTTTTGTTCTTGGTGAACAAGATAAGTTTACCATCTTCTAAAAACTCATCGGCCATTTCTTCAGCCATTCCCAGATACCCGCCGGGATTATCACGTAAATCAAGGACCAATTTTTTTGCCCCTCTCTTTTGTAATTCCGTTAAGGCAATTTTAAACTCCTTATAGGTAGATTCAGCAAATCGATTCACCTTGATATATCCCATGTCCTGGGTAAGCATATAAAAGGCGTCCACACTCTTTAGGGGAACAATACCGCGCTTTACATTTACATTAAAGGTTTTGTTTTCCGATTTTCTAAATATAGTAAGGGAAACCGAAGTGCCTTCTTTCCCCTTTAACTTGTCTACAATTACTTCGCTGGGTAACTCCTTACCGAACAACGTGTCTTTGTTAGCTAAGAGAATACGGTCGCCAGGTAAAATACCTTTTAAAAAACTAGGGCCGTCGGTTACCGTTTTAATGACGGTAATTGTATCATGATATGAATAAAAATTAATGCCGATCCCTACAAAATCTCCCTTCATGCTCTCAGAAACGCGGGTCATTTCCTTCTCTGGAATATAAACTGAATGAGGGTCTAATTTTTCAAGAATACTATTTACGGTTACATCGACGATACTATCTGTATTTACATCATCAACATATTCGTAGTCTATATAATCTATAAGTCGGTTTAGTTTATCCTTCTTAGAATTAGTGGTGAACAGTCGTTCTGGTGTATCGTTAAAATTTAGTTTCCCTCCAATAAAAAAACCCACAGCAATGGCTGTAGCGATAATTAAAGGTAAAAGAAAACTATATTTTTTCTTCATCATTAGTTCAAACGTTAGATAGCTACATTTATTTCTGGTATATGATCCAATTCTACACCCGCCTTCTCCAAGAATTCTAATCCTGAAGCATCTTTATATGCTATTTGATAAACGACTCGCTTTATACCTGACTGATGGATTAGTTTACTGCACTCTCTACAAGGTGATAAGGTAATGTACAACGTTGCTCCTTGACAAGATTGGGTCGAACTTGCTACTTTTAGAATAGCATTTGCTTCTGCATGCAAAACATACCACTTGGTGTAGCCCGCTTCATCCTCACAAAAATTCTCAAAACCTGTGGGGGTTCCGTTATATCCATCGGAAATTATCATACGATCCTTTACAATAATGGCACCCACTTGTTTTCTTTTACAAGAAGACAACTTTCCCCATTCAGTGGCCATTCTTAAATAGGCCCTATCATATTTTATTTGCTTCGCTTTCTTCATTTCTTCTAGGCTTTTCGCTAGCATGATTAACTAATATACCCGCTTTAAAAGGCAAGGACAACACCTTAGGGTTAAATTTAACAATCTTAAAGTGGGAAAGTTTGGTAAAGTAAGGGAAGGGTTATTAAAATGATTACCAAACTACCTATTCGAACAAAATGTTTTTGCCTTACCTTAAAAATTGACTGAACGATATAGGCCAATATTAAAACGACCAGCACTATGGTTACTTGAGAAATTTCTATCCCCCCAGCAAAACCGATCAATGGCTTAAGTTTGTCCTCCTCACCCATAATCATCATTTTAAAGTAATTGGAAAATCCAAAACCGTGGATCAAACCAAAAAAGGCAGTGGCCAAAACATGAAGCCAAATACGTTTGTGATTTGCTTCGCTATTTTCATAGATCAAATTAAAAATAGCCGTAAGAAGAATGGTGACGGGTATTAAAAACTCTATCCAACTCACCTCTAGCACAACCACCTCATATACAGACAACACTAGGGCCAAGCAATGCGTAAACGTAAAAACCGTCGCAAGCAGCAATACGCTTTTCCAACTTTTAAAGGTAAACGGAAGTGCCAAAGCCGTTAAAAATAAAATATGATCATAGGCATTAAAATCCAATACATGTTTTAAACCTAATTGAATATAAAACCAAAGTTCTTGCATTATCTACGTGTTTAACTATGAAAAATATTTTGATTTCTACTTTTCGATCCCTAATGGCGTTAATTCAACCCGCGCTCTTTTTGTATGGTTTCGTAGGCCGTTTGAACTTGTTTGAACTTCTCCTCAGCTCCCTTTTTTATTGCCTCGTCTTTTGTGTTCACCCGATCCGGATGGTATTTTTTGGCCATCTCTCGGTACGCTTTTTTCACTTCGGCATCGGTAGCGGATTTCTCAATATCCAAAATTTTATATGAATTATCGGCAGATTTAATGAACATCGCCTTAATACTTTCGAACTCATTAAGTGACACACGTAAATATCCGGCGATTTCACGTATTTTTTGGGCCTCAGGATTCGTGATACTACCATCGGCCTGCGCGATCCCGAACAAGAAATGAAGTAGCTGCAATCGCACCTCATACCGCGTACGCTGTGCTAAAAAAGCACAAATGCGTTGTGCGGATATTTCTTGCTTCTTATTGACTTCATTGAACGTCCTGAAAATGGCGTTGGCCTTATCTTTTCCATAAGTTCCCACAAAATATTGGCGTACATAGTCCATTTCAGACTGGCTCACTTGTCCATCCGCTTTGATAACAATGGAGCAAAGCGACAATAGATTCAATTCAAAATCTGCCGGACTTACGTTAGGCCTCGTATAATCATCGAAAACCGAACGCGCCTTTCCTTTATCAGAACCGAAAAGGCCATCTATGATACTCCCTGCAAAAAATCCTAAAATTGCGCCGGACAAACCCCTCACAAAAAAGCCGACAAAGGCTCCTAACCATTTAATCATCTCCTATTTTCAATTTTGTCAAAGATAAAATATTACAGACAGAAACTAAGGCTAATGAAAAGTTAAGGTCTAAAGCACGTCTACGACTAAATGGTTATCTTTGTAAAGCGTTTAATTTAAATAAAAAAATATGTACCCTGCAGAATTAGTAAAACCTATGAGAGATGATCTGGCCTCTGCCGGATTTGAAGAATTATATACTGCGGAAGCCGTAGAAAAAGCCATTCAAAAAGAAGGAACTACCCTTGTGGTCGTGAATTCTGTTTGTGGTTGTGCCGCGGCAAACGCAAGGCCAGCGGCCAAAATGAGTTTGCAAAATGATAAAAAACCTGACTATGCCGTTACGGTATTTGCGGGTGTTGATACAGAAGCTGTAAATGCGGCAAGAAATCTAATGGTTCCTTTTCCTCCTTCTTCTCCGTCTATGGCGTTGTTCAAAAATGGTGAGTTGGTTCATATGATCGAACGTCATCATATTGAAGGAAGACCGGCGGAAATGATCGCCCAAAATTTAGCACAGGCTTACGATGAGTTTTGCTAGACTATTTTTAAGCACATTGTGACCGAATAAAATAATAGGTTCAAAAAACCGCTCCAATGGAGCGGTTTTTTATTTTTGTGAAATGCAGAAGCTGATCTCCTACTTTATAACACCTTTGTTTTTTATAGCCTTCGGCCTATGCTTGCTCGTATTCCATCCCATTCAATGGTTGGCGTTTAGACTTTTTGGGTATCATAAATTGAAAAAAGTGGTCAGTGTTCTCAATTGGAGTCTAATGAGGACGACCAATATATTAGGTACTACCTATAGATTTACCAACAATTACAATCTCCCTACAAATAGACCGTTGATTATTGTGACCAATCATCAGAGCATGTATGATATTCCTCCGCTTATTTGGCATATGCGCAAGTACCACCCCAAATTTGTCAGTAAAAAGGAACTTGGAAAAGGAATTCCCAGTGTGTCATTTAATCTTACACATGGGGGTTCGGTATTGATTGACAGGAAAGATGGAAAATCAGCGATAATTGAAATTGGTAAATTGGGTAGTTATATCGAAAAACATAATAGAAGTGCCGTAATTTTTCCGGAAGGAACACGAAGTAGGGACGGGCATCCCAAGCCTTTTAAATCTATGGGGTTAAAAATGCTCCTTAAAAAAGCCCCGTCGGCCTTGATCGTTCCTATAAGCATCAATAATTCATGGAAATTAGTGCGTTATGGTAAATTCCCCATGGGCCTTGGCGCGAAAGTTAGTTTTGATGTTCATGAACCACTAGAGAATAAAGGTGATATTGACGCGCTTATCCGTAAAATAGAAGCCGCTGTAAATTCAGGCATAAATTCATTTAAATGACCGATAGTGAAATCGTAGAAGAAACGATCACCTTTGTAAAGGAAACGCTGCAACATGCCGAAGGAGGCCATGATTGGTTTCATATTCAACGTGTGTTCAATAACACAATGCTCATTGCAAAGGAAGAAAAAGTAAATATTTTAGTGGTGAGTCTTGGGGCGCTTTTACATGATATTGCGGATGCTAAATTTCACGATGGCGATGAATCATTAGGTCCACAAATGGCACAAGATTTTTTACATTCCATAGGTGTTCCTAAACGAACGATCAACCATGTTATAAAAATTATTAAGTACAGTTCGTTTAAGTCAGGGCTAAATAACGGCACCGTGAAAGGTAAAAAGACAAAATTCTCATCCAAAGAATTGCAGGTTGTACAAGATGCTGACCGATTAGATGCTATTGGTGCTATCGGTATAGCAAGGGCATTTAATTATGGTGGATTCAAAAATCGATTGCTCTTTGACCCCAGCGTGCCGCCGAACTTAAAAATGACAAAGGAAGAATATAAAAAATCTACTGCGCCAACGATCAATCATTTTTACGAAAAGCTATTGTTACTTAAAGACAATATGAATACCGAGACCGGAAAGCAACTTGCGAAACAGCGGCATCAAGTAATGCTAGACTATTTGGAGCAATTTTACCATGAATGGAATCCTTTGTCCTTTAAAAATTCCATGTAAAATTGTACTAAAATCAAAAAGTCCCCGCAAAATATTTTGCGGGGACTTTTTCCTGACAAATCTGTATAATCAAATTTCTACTTTTTAGCTGACAAATCTCTGGTCAACCAACCTCTTCTGTTTGCCGTTACGATAGCGTAAGGAGTTATCCAAAATAATCCGAACGTATAGAGAATACTATAAGAATATGCCCAAAATGACTCCAATAACGTGTATCGCTTAGCATAAAACAATACAGGGAACGATGACAATATAAGTATACTCACCAAGGTAGAACTTAAAAACAACAATGGGTGTGTTACTACAAAGAATAACATGAAGAGTACAAATGGGTAACAAAGAACAATTCTTGAGAACTGACTAAAGAATAATAATCGGGTTCCGGCCTTAGGTCCTTTTCTGAAGTTTTTAAACACATACTTTGACATCTGAATGTTTTCACGAACATTGCTTCTGCCCCATCTGATGAACATTTTGTACAATCCTTTGTATTTTTCCGGAACATTCGTATATGCATAAGAGTTTCTTTGAAACAGCACGTGATACCCTTGCTTTAAAATCATATTCGTCATCGCCCTATCTTCACCAATATCGGAAGGTTGGCCCATAAACGTTTGGTTAATCCAATCTTCTAGGCACGCAAATACCGCTGTAGCCCTGTAAGCCGCTAAGGCACCAGGGGTACATAATACTGAATTCAAGGTGCTTTCAGATGAACGAACGAATTCAAAACTAAGTGCAAAACTAACATCCAACATTTTTGGTAATAACGCATTCTTATTATTAAGCACGCGAATGTTACCCGCAACAGCACCGCAATTCTCATCAACAATGAACGGACTTACCAAATTTCTTAACGTATCCTTATCGACAATGGAATCACTATCAACGGTCACGAATATTTCACCAGTTCCTTCGTTGAAACCTCTGTAAAGGGCATGACGTTTACCCATATTTTTAGGTTGTTGGCAAATAGAAACCCGATCGCCCAATTCCTCTTTAGCCTCTAACATCCATTTCCAAGTATCATCCTTGCTTCCATCATCAATAGCGAGCAATTGCATTTTATGCTCCGGATAATCACTCTCAGCTAAACTTTTCAAGGTGGCCCAAACTTGCTTCCCTTCATTATAAGCAGGTACGATTACCGTAACGGTCGGTAATTCTGTATTTGACACAGATGGTATGGCCTTATACTTCAAAAATCGAATAAAGGTGTAGATAAAGAAGCTCAGTTTAAATATGAAGAACGCTGCTGCAACGATCATGAAAATCAGACCGATTAACGTGCTTCTTCGCTCTATATGCAATTGGGTAAAATCACCTTCTAGAATGAAGGCTAAATAAGCCGCACCGAACATTAATACAAAGGTACTTCCCATTACAAAAACTCCCCAGGCATTCGCATTTTCTATTGTGTGTTTAATTCTTGAAAAGCGTGACGTTTTTCTATTTTCGTTCACAACTTTGGTAGTAGTAGTGTTTTCAGTTTTCATATTTTGTCTTTGGATAATATTCTCACTAGTAATACGGACAAAGACCCCTTTTGGATGTTCTTTTAACAAACTTTAGCATTAATTCTTTTTATTAAATTTAAACCGACCGAAGAGTTGTACCAATTAAATTTAAATTGTGGTGGGAAAGCGAATGTTTTGACAACACAATAGATGGTCTGAAAATCTCCCAGTCTTTTTTGTAACTTACTTGAAAAAGTAAATGTGAATTCAAAACCTTGCCGCTTGTTTTAGAAATCAAATTAAAATTAATATAAAAACACCTTAAACAAATCATGTCAAAAACTAGAACCCACCTTTTATACTTAGGTTTGATCATCCTTGGATTTCTTTCTTCCTGTAAACAAGAGTCCAAAAAAGATGAAAAAGAAAATGAACCCACAACCATCGATGAACGTTGGTCAGAAGAGAAGGCAAATGCTTGGGCAAAAAATCAACCTTGGCTACGTGGTGCCAATTTTAACCCTAGTACCGCTATCAATCAGTTGGAGTTTTGGCAAGCCGAAACTTTTGACCCTGAAACCATTGACCGTGAATTGGGTTGGGCAGAAGGTATTGGCCTGAACTGTATGCGGGTCTACCTCCATCACTTGGCTTGGGAGGTTGATAAGGTAGGGTTCAAAGAACGTGTAAACAACTATCTGTCTATTGCTGACAAGCATAATATTTCGACCATATTCGTGATTTTCGATGATTGTTGGAATCCTACGTACAAAGCCGGGAAACAACCAGAGCCAAAACCAGGAATTCACAATTCTGGCTGGGTGCGTGATCCGGGCGATTTACTATACACTTCAGATAATTTAATGCCCATTCTTGAAGATTACACCAAAGATGTTCTCAATACCTTTAAAGATGACAAAAGAGTAATCCTTTGGGATTTGTACAATGAGCCTGGCAATTCTGGCTACAAGAACAAATCATTGCCCCTTTTAAAAAATGTTTTTGAGTGGGCAAGAGAAGTCAATCCGTCTCAACCCATTTCCTCAGGTGTATGGAGTTTAGATTTACCGGACTTGAATAAATTTCAAGTAGAGCACTCCGATATTATCACCTATCATAATTACAATGATGAAGTCAGTCACCAAAGTGCCATAGATTCATTAAAAACCTACAACCGCCCTTTAATTTGTACCGAATATATGGCGCGCAAGCACAATAGCTTGTTCAGCAATATTATGCCAATTCTTAAAAAGGAAAACATTGGGGCCATTAATTGGGGGCTTGTAGCTGGAAAATCTAACACCAAATATGCTTGGGACGAACCTATACCCGACGGTTCAGAACCAAAACTTTGGTTCCATGAAATTTTTAGAACAGATGGAACTCCATATAAACAGGAGGAAGTCGATTTAATTATGGAATTAACGGAGGTAAAAAAACAGTAATATAAACTTCGGTACCATACACCGAAACATCAACCTCACTATTTACATGCTATGAATTAATAGTTTAAATCTATGGTGCCGCAGTCTAAAAAGCCTAGTGCTTTTCCTGTTTTTAATTTCAAAAAAATATAACCGACTTAAATTCAATACAATAACTGACACATGCTACCAAAAAAATCGCTTTTTTATAGTTTCACCATCTCCTTGCTAATTCTTGCGTCTTGCTCAGGTCCATCTAGAACACCAGCCACTTTACTTATTTATGGAGGACCGATCTATACCGTAGATTCCACACAAACAATGGTCGAGGCAGTCGCTACCCATGGGGATACGATCCTATTTGCCGGCACTCTTGCAGAAGCAGAAAAATATAAAAGTGAACAGACCCGAATTATTGATTTAAAAGGAAAAACCATGACCCCAGGTTTAATAGAAGGGCATGGCCATTTTATGGGGTTGGGTTACAACGAACTAAATCTTGATTTAATGAACACCACCAGCTATCAAGAAATAGTAAACGCGGTCGCAGAAGAAGTCAGAAAAGTCAAGCCTGGTGAGTGGATTACCGGTAGGGGCTGGCATCAAAGTAAATGGGATTCCCTTCCTTCTGATGCCGTCAATGGTTTTCAAACCCATTACAAATTAAGTGAGGTTTCTCCAGATAATCCGGTGTACTTAAGCCATGCGAGTGGACATGCAGGTTTCGCCAATGCCAAGGCCATGGAAATGGCAGGTATTGAACTGTTGTCCAAGGACGGCATCAATAAATTTGAGGTCGAAGGTGGGGAAGTCATGCGTGATGAATTGGGAAGACCTACAGGAATATTCAACGAGCGTGCCATGAGCCTGATTAAACAGCATATTCCGGAAAGTACCCCAGAAAAAAACCAAAAGGCCTTTGAACTAGCAGTCGCCGCCTGTCATAAAAACGGAATTACAAGTTTTCACGATGCCGCTATCGATAGGGAAACCATTGCCCTTTATGAGGAGATGAAATTAGCGGATAAAATGAACGTACGTATGTATGCCATGTTATGGGGTGGAAATAAGGAATTACTTGAGGAATGGTATGAAAAAGGCCCAATGATAGACCCCGATCATTTGGTCACCATCCGCTCTGTAAAATTAAATTGCGACGGTGCATTGGGCTCACGTGGGGCTTGGCTTTTAGAGGAATATACGGATAGACCTGGACATTTTGGTCATGAAACCCTGCCTATGGAATTTGTAAAAGAAACGGCATTAAAAGGTTTACAGAACGGATTTCAGGTATGCTCCCATGCCATTGGTGATCGTGCGAATAGGGAAATATTGGACCGTTATGAAGCGGCATTCAAGGAATTACCTGATTTAACTAATGATCATAGATTTCGGATAGAACATGCCCAACATTTACACCCTGATGATATTCCACGTTTTGCGGAATTAGGGGTTATTCCTGCCATGCAAGCGGTACACATGTCTTCCGATAGGCCTTGGGCCATTGACCGTTTGGGCGAGAAACGCATCAAAGAAGGTGCCTATATGTGGCAGGCCTTGCTGAAAACTGGCATCCCCATAATAAATGGAACCGATGTTCCTGTAGAACCCATAAACCCTATTGCCAGCTTTTACGCCAGTGTCAGTCGCAAAACGCTAAAAGGAACTCCAGAAGGTGGTTATGAACCCGAACAGAAGATGACTCGCGAGCAAGCTTTACGATCGTACACGTTAGATGCTGCTTACGGCGCGTTTGAAGAAGACATCAAAGGGTCGATAACCATGTGTAAATTGGCCGATTTTACGATATATGATCAGGATATTATGAAAGTGGATGAAAGCAAGCTTTTAGATACAGAGATAGCGATGACTATTTTTGACGGTAAGGTGGTGTATACCAAAACGGAGTAAAGTGTATGGATTTTTGTGGATGGTTCCTTTTAATTTTTACCATGACAACACCGCAAGACGAATTTGATCTGGACTTTTTAGACCATGTTGCATTAAGGATAAAGAACATCCGTGAAATGGTATGAAAAAGCTAAAAAAAGATATGAAACCCTCTGTATTACCTTCAACATGCAAAGACCATCGTTATTTTCATTCCACCTATACAAAAGACCCAGATGGTCACACGGTAGAATTGACTACTCTTGTGTTCGATGAGCAAGAATTTTATAAACAAACCTAAATCACTATTCCATGAAAAACATATTTCTTCTAGTATTTTTTACCATTTCGGTGGGTTACAGTCAGTCTGAAGAAGAAGCTATTATAGCGTTACTTGAAAAAGAATCGGCAACTTGGCGTTCTGGAGATGTAAAAGCACATGCCGATTGTTGGGCCATAAAACCCTATGGAAGGATATTGGTTTCCACTCAAGAAGGTTCCAGTATCGATGTGCCGCCGGCTAGTATGCTCGATCCGCCAGCAAATATGATGGGCAACGGAGGAACCTCAAAAAACTCCAATTACAAAATGAATATCAGTGGGAATAATGCTTGGGTTACCCATGATGAGGAATCAACCTCCAAGGATGGCGTTACGACCTACACGTATGAAATGCGCATTCTAGAAAAAATAGATGGACAATGGAAATTGGTCGGCCAATCCATTCATCCTAGAAAACCGGAATAGTTTTAGAACAATTTCAATTGTCCGTCTTTATAAGCTTCATGTAATTGGGTGTTCAAACTCGGAAATTTTTTATCCTTGAAATATTTCAACTTTGCCAAACGCATCATATCATGAATTTGGATCGCTATTTTGCCCTCGCCCCTACTTCGAATGCCGAAACGACTATCGTTTAAACTCCCGCCGTGACATTCCTTAATTTGGCTTAAGACCTTATCGGCCTTGTCGGGCAAGGTTTTCTTGATCCAATCGGTGAAGATTTCACCTATGGCACCATTAAGGCGTACCACTGTAAATGCCACAGAAAGGGCTCCATTATCCGAAACTGCTTTTGCCAAGTTCAAAATTTCATGGCTATTGATCCCTGGAATAATAGGCGCCAACATAGCATTAACGGGTATACCATTATCCGACAAAACCTTAATGGCTTCCAAGCGTTTTTTAATGGTAGTGGTTCTAGGTTCCAAAATTCTCCTGGTTTTTTCGGAAAGAGATGTAACCGAAATATTCACGCCGATTAATCCATATTCATTCAATTGTTTTAAAATGTCCAAGTCACGAAGAATCAATCCATTTTTAGTGATAACCCCTACAGGATGCCTATACTTTAAAAATACTTCTAGACACTTTCGGGTCAATTGAAACTCTTGTTCGGCAGGTTGATAACAATCGGTGTTTCCTGATAATACTATGGTACAGGCTTTCCAGCTTTTACTACGCAATTTTGCTTCCAATAACTTCGGTGCATCGTGCTTTATCAATATTTTCCGTTCAAAATCGAGTCCGGCACTGTAGCCCCAATATTCGTGGGCGTTTCTAGCGTAGCAATACACACAGCCATGTTCACAGCCCTGATACATATTCATGGAATAACTCATACCCACATCGGGACTTGTAACCTTATTTACAATAGTTTTAGGGAAAATTGGGATATACTGCGTCTTATTGGCGTCGGCCACTTCACCTTCCAACCGACAGAATTCAAGAAAATCATCCCGTGTTTCGTACGAAAAGGCAGAGAACTTATTGTCGGTGTTTTGCTGGGCCCCACGACCTTTTAGAAAACTGTCTGTTTTCATTTATTAGGATTTATTCCAAATTTATGGATTATATCCTTTAAAATAGCGAATGGATATTTAAATTTTAGAATGAATTATTATTTACATTAGTCACTTGAAAACTGTGTTAAGATTAGTTCTGTTCCTGTCGCCCTTTTTAGGTTTTAATCAATTTCAAACGCCTGAAATATTTGGCGAATATGGTGTTTTTGTGGATTCTGACGTAGATGACAACATCTATCACAGACTGGCGTTTGGCTCGAGTTTGTTCACGTATAAGTTCTTCTCACCAGAGGTTGATGTCTCCTATTATTTCGGTAGAGTTTCCAATGAACGACACATATTCGAGCGACCAGGACCTCCTGACTATTCCGCTTACCTTTCTCAATATTTTGATGGTTTCATGTGGGGTTTCACTCCAAAATTATTTTATGAACATGAAGGAACGCGAATAGTACTATTGCCGAAGTATAGTTTCGGAAAGATTAAGAGCGAGGGCGATTTCGTAGATACTGAATTTCTAGAACTCGAAAAGATTAAAACAGAAAAGGTCTATTTTTGGTCTTTTGCTTTGGGAATAGAGGAAACTAAATGGTCAAATGCCGCGGTATATGGTTTTTATCTAACATACAGCGGTTTAAATGCAGGTAAAGTTTTAAATACGGCAGATTTTGAGGAACAACAGTTTAATATATCACGTATTAACACAAAGACGATTGGCTTCTGCTTTAGGATAAGTTATGATTTTCAAAAGAACGAACCGTCTATTTAACAGCCACTTGAACCAATTGTTTTTTAGTCCCCCGTTTAGCGTAGAACAATAATTCATCATGTATACGATCCAGGTAAGGTTGCGAAACCATTAGCGGTAAACGTGCCTCTGTATCATCGATAACCTTCGTGTATTTCATAAGGCCATTTTCATCTAGCGTAATCAAGAAAACATTCCTGTTTCTACTTAAACCTTGTTTGAACATGATACGGTCATCACTTAATTGTTGTGGATTTTCTGCCGATGTACTGATGAAAAAATACGTAGTATCATCCTTAGTGTAGGCACTGTAGGATGCGTAAGCACCATCTCCTTGGGTAACCTCTGTTTTATTAATGTTGCGCGCCCAAACCAAATCTCCGGCCGCACTTAATTTAGCACTGATAATATCGTTGTGATGGTATCTTGTAACCATAACCCTACCCCCGCTACTATTGGATTGAACACTAGAACTGGTAAAATATTCTTCTGCATTGAACAGGATATTTCCAGAGTCAGTTGCATCCATACTTTTAAAAACAAGATCCTTGATAGACTTGTCATCTTCCCTACCAAATTTATCCAACATGAACTGTTCTGAAAATGGGTTGAACTTGCTCGTCTCAATTTCCAAAGAGGTTGGATTCAATTTAAAATAGGAAATACCGTTGTAGCGATTATCTTTACGGTCAGCGTAAAAACCCACACATAGCAAATCCTTACCCCTGAAAATAGGTTTTAGGGCCTCTGGAAACTTACCTTCTGTATAAAAAGCCTGTACGCTGCGATCGGATTTTGAAATACGGACCATTTCATACTGAAATTTTCGCTCGGTCACATTAAATCGCTTTTTCTTGAAGTAGGCCTTGCCTACTAGATAAACGTTCTTTAAATCGCTTGAAAACAAAATATTTTCAAAGGCATAATTCTTTTCTTCTACCTCATCGGAAAAATCATGTTCCATCAATTTGTTCAAGTTTGAATCGAAAACAAAAATAGTGTGCTGACCCACTTTTCTTTTCTTGTAATGTGTGGTAATGGCAAAGGCCGATTTTTCATCGTTAAATAATACCGAAGTGGTAAAACCCGATGAAAAATTACGGTTATAAAAGTTACGGTCGAATGGCTGTTCTACAGGTTCAGATGCTATCGATAGAATGGTCTCTCGTGTAAACTCGAACTGCACGAACGGACTTCGGTGCACTTCATACTGGTAGGCGTTGTTCTTAAAACTATATTCCAAAAACAGTAGATATACCTGTCCGTTACGCACATAGGCATCAATAAAATTGGCATCCTTAAGCTTATAGTTGAATTCTGAAACGAGTTGTAGGTTTTTATCATAATGTTCGATAAAATATCCCTTGGGTCGTAAAATAATTCCCGTGTAATAGGCTCGAACCACAACCGTTCCCTCATTACCGTCATCGGCCATGGCCAACATATTTGAATACCTGTACTTATCATTGAATTTTTCGCCAATGGTATAGGTTACCCTTTCTTCTTGGGCAAACGTGCAAAATATACCTATGAACCATGCAACTATACAAATACCATGTCTCAACATAACCGGTTCGGTTTATGTTATGAACCGGGAAAAGATGCTTTTCTTTTTTCTAAAAAAGCTGTAGTACCTTCGGTAAAATCTTCCGTTCCAAAACAGGCGCCAAAAGCCTCTATTTCCTGCTCATAACCATTTACAGTATTCTTAAAACCAGCATTTACCGCTTTTATTGCATATGAAATGGCCACGGAAGAATTATTGCTGATCTTAGAAATGATTTTATGGCATAAAGGTATCAACTCTTCTTGTGTCGTTACGTGATTGACCAAGCCGTAGGCATACGCCTGTTCTGCCGTGATCATGCCTGCGGTCATAATCATTTCCATCGCCCTGCCCTTGCCCACCAATTGTGGCAAACGCTGTGTCCCACCATATCCAGGAATCAAACCCAAGGACACTTCAGGAAGACCCATTTTTGCATTGTCGCTGGCCACCCTAAAATGACAGGCCATAGCCAACTCCAGGCCGCCGCCCAATGCAAAACCATTAATAGCCGCAATAACCGGTTTAGAAAGGTTTTCAATGAAATCGAACAATTTTTTCTGTCCCTTGGCCGCCAACTTTTTTCCGTCTTTAACAGAATAATCTGAAAACTCTGAAATATCGGCCCCTGCTACAAAAGCCTTTTCACCACTACCGGTCAAAATAATAGCCTTTATTTTTTTGTCTTTTTGTAAGCCTTTAAAAACATCTTCTAACTCCTCAATAGTTTCCTTATTCAAGGCGTTTAATTTATTGGGGCGGTCTATTGTTACTAGCGCGGTCGATGTTTCTTTTTGAAGCTGTATCGTTTTGTAAGCCATGTTCTTGTTTTTAACTGATTACAAATATGTTTTAATTCTCCTTTGGAAACTTGACACAAAAGACGGTTCCCTTACCTGGTTGGGAAGTACATTTAATAGTTCCGTTATACGTTTCCACAATATTTTTGACCATTCCTAATCCAAGACCCATACCACTTGTTTTTGTCGTGAACTTCGGTTCGAATATTTTTTCTTCGTTATATTTTTCAATACCGACTCCATTATCGGCAACTGAAATCTTAACCATAGCTCCCTCTGATGCTACAGAAACCAATACCCGCGGTGATGCTACATCGGGCACAGCTTGAATGGCATTCTTCACTAAATTGGTGACCACCCTGATCAATTGGGTTCGATCCAATTTAACGATTATTTCTTCCTCATCCGCTATGAAGTGAATATAGTCCTCATTAAAGATATCCAAGGCCAGCTTTACTATTTTGACCACGTTCAGTGTTTCGTTCTGTTGCGCTGGCATTTCGGCAAAGTTCGAAAATGCCGAAGCAATACTGCTCATCGTATCGATTTGCTGAATCAGGGTATTGGAATATTCCTTTACCTTCTCATGAATATTTGGATCTTGCGGATCGAATTTTCGTTCAAAGCTCTGAACGCTCAGGCGCATTGGCGTCAACGGATTCTTAATCTCATGGGCAACCTGCTTCGCCATCTCGCGCCAGGCCTGCTCACGTTCACTTCGGGCCAATTTTGCTGCACTGTGCCCCAATTCATCGATCATTCCATTATACGCGGAAATCAATTTTTCAATTTCTTCCCCAGGATTGTCTATAAATATTTTTTTGTTCTCTTTGCTTAAATCGGTCCGCTCCATCATATCTGAAATGGTCTCCAAAGATCGGGTGATGTATTTAGAGATAAAAAAAGCAAACAGAATGGCCATCAACAACATCAAGAGGTATACCCCAGATAGTCGCATTAAAAACTCCTTCAATTCACTGTCATTAAACGAATTATCTTCGAAATAGGGAAGATTTAGAATTCCGATAGGTTTGAACTTTTGATCGGCTATATAGGTAAATGAGGCTTGGTACTTATCTCCCGCCAAGGCGTTTTCACGTACATAACGTTTATCGGGACTACTCTCTAACTTATTCAACACTTCGGCATCCAAGCACATTGAAATGGAATCATTGGCGAACTTAGGTCGGGAACTTTTTATGAGTTGTCCGTCTAAACTATAGATATTAAAGTTCATGTTTTGCACTACGGCAATCTCATAAATCTCATTTTTAAAAATAAGATCTAAATTTTCGGTCGTAACAGGGTACGTTGTTTTTTGAATGGCAAGGTCAATACTTTGGCGTATTTGCTCCTCTTTACGCTCCATTCTATTTTCATGGTAATCTTTTGATTGATCCCTGTATTGATAAACGGTTACCCCTGCTATCAGTACCGAAGCGGTCAACACCAAAAATATCATGGATAAAAATATACGGGACCGTAAAGATAATTTGGTTAACAATTTTTCAGTATTTCATCTAAAGTTAACAAATATCGAACCAAAAAAAATTCAAGAATCGTTCTCAAACTTACGGATAGCTATCGGCTAAAGTTTTATCCAAGTGAATAAAGGTGTATTTGCACTTGAACCTTAAACTCGAAGGCTTTTCAAGCCTCCGGATTTTTATTCCTAATTCTCCTATACAGTTTGATGCCCAACATTAAAAGGATTCCCAAGACGATGACACCTACAACACCAAAAATCCAATTGAACGCACTTTTTAAGATGACCAGGAACACGACTGAAAATAGAATCAGGGTAGCGCCCTCGTTCCAAATACGCATGTAATTGGACGTATAATTGATTTCATCTCGTTGAAATTTTTTGAAGATCTGATGATTCTTTAGATGGTAAGCTACAAGTAGCGCTACAAAAACCAACTTTACGTGCATCCAGGGTTGGCTGAGCCACCCAGGGTAAATGATCAATAACCAAACGGCAAAAAAAGTGGCCAATATAGCCGATGGCCAAGTAATGATATACCAAAGGCGTTTGGTCATCAGTTTCAACTGTTCGGAAAGTATTTCCTTTTTCGGGGAGGCTTTGTGATGGGCCTCGATATGGTAAATGAACAACCTTGGAATATAAAAAAGCCCTGCGAACCATGTGATTACGAAAATCAGGTGCAGGGATTTTATATAATTATAATACTCGGTCATAGAAATTCAAGTTCAAACCCAAAAAACAAGTTCAAGTTCAAAGTTAGTAAATACAATGCTGCTTATTGGATTCGCATTTATAATAATCCGTAAAGTGTCACGTCAAGCGCAATCGAAACCCATGTGTCAGCTCTTCTCTACTCTTCTCAACTGAACGTATTTTTGTGACTTTAACTATTAGCAAATACCTTACAACTGTATTGCTCCGATACCCGCTTCCCATAGCCTTTTGTTATACGCAGGAATGGCAGAGTTCTTCAATTGCTCCCCTCTAGTTTTTAATTTGATCCATTGTGCATCGAGCTCTGCTTTGCGTTCTATATTGGGTTGGTTTACCCTAGGGATACTGCTATTCGTTTGATTGATCAAGAACATGTATTCTGCCGTAAACTTATTGGGGAAATTCTCCACGTCATCATAGGCCTGTGATTTACGTTGAACCATGTCCTCATCCCATGCTTTCATATCGGCCAATAATTTCTTCCCTTCTTTTTTGAGTGTTGAATCAGTAACTTTTTTAAGCACCTCTTTTAAATCATGCTGAGCGGCATATAGGGTATTGATCATGTTGTGCATATGGGTCACTTTCTGCTCCGCATCAGTCATAAACGCATCATATTTTTCATATTGACCGGTTTTGGTTTCATAGGTTGGTACTTCTAGAATTTTACCAATGGTCGATACCGTTTTTCCATCCACTGTCAATTTAAAGGTATAAGCTCCAGGTGAAACTTTATGTCCGCCAAAACCAGCTTCCATATATACCCCGGGCACGCTGGGTATAATTGGATATTCCATATCCCAGACAAAACGGTTCAACCCTTCCTTTTTTGGGAGTAAGGGTGCCGGTGGAGCCCCTCCTCCATTATGGGGAATATAGGTCGAATCTTTTTCTGAACTAATCGTCCGGATTACTTTTCCTTTAGCATCTAAGATGTCCATCGTAATTGCCGTACTGTCTTTCAGTTTTGGCAGTTCGTAATACAACACCACCCCATTTGCTGGATTGATGCCATCAAAGGTATCCCCACCTGTAAACGTATCTGTATTTCCACTGAGCGGACTTCCCCATGAACCATTATAAGCGTCTTTCGGTTCAAGAAGTTTCAATCCTTTTTTAGAAGAATCGTATTGACTTAAAGCCACTACATCATCCAAAATCCAGAAGGAACGACCAGAAGTAGCGACAATCATATCGCCATTTTTCATTTTTAAATCTAA
This sequence comes from Maribacter sp. X9, assembly GCF_048537565.1. Classification (GTDB taxonomy): domain Bacteria; phylum Bacteroidota; class Bacteroidia; order Flavobacteriales; family Flavobacteriaceae; genus Maribacter. Next base: position 992,531 of record NZ_CP183215.1, on the reverse strand, counting down.
TACAGGTGTTACCGGAAGATTCAATTGTAGGGATTCCCAATTTTTACCGCCATTATAGGAAATATAGATTCCTTTCTCCGTGCCGGCATAAAGCACATCCTTCTTCAATTCATCCTCACGAATCACCCTTGTGAATGCCCCATAAGGTATCCCCGTATTGATAGCGGACCAGGTTTTGCCATAATCCGTCGTTTTATAAAGACCTGGAGTATAGTCATTGAACTTGTACCGAGTCGTGGCGATATAAGCTGTTGCTGGGTCATGAGGAGACACCTCAATCGCATTGATCAAGCATTCCTTTAATTCTTTTGGGGTTACGTTTTCCCAGGTTTCCCCTCCGTTCTTGGTAAGGTGTACCAGACCATCATCACTGCCGGTCCAGATATGTCCTTTCTCATTGGGAGATTCCAACATATACGCCAGGGTACCGTAGTTTTCAGCACCTACGGCCTCATTGGTAAAGGGACCACCACCTTTACCTTGTTTCTCATCCACGTTTCTGGTAAGGTCTGGAGAGATTTCCTCCCAAGTCATACCCATATCCTTGGTACGTAAGACCAATTGTGCGCCATGATAATAGGTGCCAGGCTCGTGTTTGGAACCAATGATAGGTGCATTCCAATTGTAAAGGTATTTCATATCCCTAGCTTCACGCCCTAAATATTGAATGGGTGCCGGCATAATATTAGTCGATGCTTTCGATTTCATGTCCAAAACCTCTATAGTTCCTAAATAACTACCGCCCAATACATAGCGCGGGTCATCTGGGTCAAAGGCTAAAAAGGCACTTTCGCCTCCTGCCGTGTAGGTCCAATCCTGTTCCGAAATACTACCTCTTCCCATGGACAGGCTGGCGATTCGTACTGCGGTATTATCCTGCTGACCCGCATAAATGTTGTAAGGAAATAGGTTGTCGACACTGATTCTATAGAATTGGGCGGTAGGCATATTGTCCTGACTTGACCAGGTCTTTCCATAATCAAAGGTTATGGTAGCACCACCATCATCGGCCAAAACCATGTTTTTGGAGTTATTGGGATTGATCCACAAATTATGGGTATCGCCATGGGGTATATCAATATTTTCCCAAGTTTTACCACCGTCCTCGGAACGTAACATGGGTGCGCTTAGCACATACACGGTATCCTCGTCATTGGGGTCTGGGAAGACTTCAATATAATACCAGGCACGTTGCACCAGACGGTTATCTCCGCTTGCCATGGACCAGGATTCTCCCGCATCATTGGAAACAAACAAACCTCCCTTGTCCGCATTCGAGTCACTTTCAATAAGTGCATACACTTTATTGGAATTCGCCGGACTCACGGCAATGGCCATTTTTCCCTTTTCTTCCGGTAAGCCTTCGTGGATTTTTTTCCAAGTCTCCCCAGCATCGGTCGATTTATATAATCCACTACCTGCTCCCCCACTAATCACCATGTTGGGTTTACGTTGGTGTTCCCACATGGCGGCATACATGATCTCTGGATAATTTGCGTCCATGGAAAGTTCTGCGGCACCGGTAAGGTCGTTCACGAACAGGGTGTTTTTCCAAGTTAGCCCACCATCGGTAGATTTATAGATTCCGCGTTCAGGATTCCCCTCAAACAAAGCACCTTGGGCGGCAACATAGACCACATCGGGATTGCTAGGATGGATAATAATTCTGGAAATGTGTTGGGTCTTCTCCAAGCCCATTCTTTTCCAGGTCTTCCCGGCATCCGTAGATTTATAGACACCATCGCCGTAAGAGGTCATTACTCCCCTTGGGGCATGCTCCCCCATACCGACATAGATAATATTGGGATTGGATTCGGACACGGAAACCGCACCAACGGAACCTAACTCAAAAAATTCGTCAGAAATATTTTCCCACCGTTGTCCGGCGGATTCGGTTTTCCAAAGTCCACCCCCCGTGGTCCCCATATAATAGGTCATCGGGTCACCTAGCACTCCTGTGGCGGTTACGGAACGCCCACCCCTGAACGGGCCGATATTTCGATACTTTAAGGGTTTAAAATACTCGTTTGCAGATTGCGCAAAGGTGATGCTCATGAAAAGCATCGTTAGTAAAAATACACACGGTTTTTTCATTTTCAGGATGGGTTGGTTTTCTCTGGGTGGTTTAATTTTTAAAATAGTTTGAAATAAACTCGAGACGCATGTTCCAAAAACTTCTCGATTGTCCGGTCGAGCACAATCGAGACCCCTGTTACAAAGTTTCCCACTGCGCTCGAAGTGACATTATTAACTATTATTACTCCTCAACGAATAAATAATTCAATTTCATCTCGTTAAAAGCGGCATTAAATTCCTTTAATTCCGACGAAACCACTTCATTGAAAATTTGAAGCTCTTTGTTGATTTCAGCGGTCAGTTCGTTTTTCACTGCGATGTCCTGATCAGTAGGAGGAAAATCATCAATAGAAACCAGACTGTTTAAATGACCTAATTTATTGGTCAGTTTGATCGGGAAGTTCAAAGGATCCTGATTACTTCTGTTTTTTGTTTGATACAAGGCCTTTTCAACCTCGCCTAATTTTTCCTTCATCGTCTTCGCCTTTTCCACCAATTCCTTGGTACGTTCATCCTCCTTGTATTGCTCCGTAAAGGCATTCAACTGCTCCGTAACCTTCCTTATTTTTTTGATGGACTGATGAGCATTGTCGATGGTAGTATTGACATCCGTAATAAAGTCAAACTGCTTTTGCATTTCGACCACGGTACTTTCCGCTCTTGGGTCTGCCAAAATGATAAAGGTTTCGGAGCTATTGTCCCCGTTGACATTCAAATGTACTTTGTAATCTCCGGGTACGGCTTTAGCTCCATCCAAGTTGGCCCACCATAAAATCATACCTTCGAGTTTTTCGGCTCCTTTACCACGGGTGTCCCAAACAAAAGTATTGCCGCCTTTTTTAACCTCAAATTTTTTATTCTTTTTCTTGGCAACCGAACTATAGTTGGCCAAGGTATCACCGGCCATAGAAGTATAGGTCAATTGCACGGTATCCTTTTCGGTGTAATTCTTCAAAAAGAAGTGGGTGATGACCCCGTTCTCCAAATTTTGCCCTTCCGTTGTGGAAGGTTCTTTCGAAGTTCTTCCTTTGGTACGATAGGAGTCCTTTGGCTTAAAAAGAATGGTATTTGCATTCTTTTTACTTTCATCCAATTGATGTAAAACCGTCAGGTCATCGATGATATAAAGGCTCCGGCCCTGTGTGGCCACGATTAAATTGTTCTCTTTTACCGCTAAATCAGTGATAGGAACTATGGGTAGGTTCATTTGAAATGAACTCCATTTGGCCCCATCATCAAAAGAAATGTACATTCCGGTTTCTGTGCCGGCATATAATAATCCCTTCTTTTTTGGGTCTTCACGTACTACCCTTGTAAAATGCTCTTCCGGAATACCGTTCGTGATTTTTGTCCAACTTTTACCATAATCGGTCGTTTTATACAAATAGGGTTGAAAATCGCCCAGTTTGTAGCGGGTTGCTGCGACATAGCAGGTGCCTTCATCAAAATAGGAAGGTTCAATACTGTTCACCATAGACCATTCCGGCATATTGCTGGGGGTTACATTTTCCCAAGTATCGCCACCGTTTTTGGAAACGTGGATTAATCCATCATCACTACCTACCCACAGCAATCCTTCTTTTAGCGGACTTTCATTCGCCGTAAAAATGGTTCCATAATATTCTACACTGGTATTATCTTGTGTAATCGGCCCACCACTTGTGCCCAATTTTGTTGGGTCATTGCGGGTGAGGTCATCACTTAACAATTCCCAACTCTGCCCTTCATTTGTGGATAAATGCACATGGTTGGAAAAGGTATATAATTTTTCTGGATCATGTCTACTGAATATGATGGGGAAATTCCATTGAAAACGATATTTCATGGCTTCGGCCCCAGCACCCATGGGATTGTCTGGCCAAATATTGATTCCCCTCACTGTGCCTTTATCGTGATTGACACGGGTTAAAAATCCATCATAACTGCCCCCATAGACGATATCATCATTTTCCGGGTCTACGGCAATCCACGCAGATTCACCACCTGCCGTTTCTTCCCAATTCTTTTCGGTGATCGAACTTTCATCACTTCGATGGTCAATTCTCAAAGTGGAATTATCCTGTTGTGCGACATAGATCCGGTAGGGAAAAGAATTATCTGTAGTTACCCGATAAAATTGAGCCGTAGGCTGATTGTAATAGGTACTCCAAGTTTCACCCCCGTCATAGGAAATTTGAGCACCACCGTCATCCCCGATGATCATTCGCTGGGAGTCTTCCGGCGAAATCCATAAATCGTGATGATCTCCGTGTGGCGCATTGAAAGAATTGAACGATTTTCCGCCGTCAGTTGATTTATGATAGCTTACATTCATGACATAAACCACATCTTCATCTCCGGTATCCGCATATACGCGCGTGTAATACCAAGCGCGTTGCCTTAAATTACGATCTTCATTGATTAAGGCCCATTTTTTACCTCCGTCATCGGAACGGTATAGACCTCCCTTTTCTTTATTTTCTACAATGGCCCAAACGCGGTCCGAGTTTTTTGGGGAAACGGCTACGCCAATGATTCCCAAAGTATCCTTAGGAAATCCTTCATTTTTAGAAATTTCTGTCCAAGTTTCCCCGCTATCCATACTTTTCCATAACGCAGAACCTTGTCCACCACTAATCATACTATATGGCGTTCGCTTTGCGTACCACGTAGAGGCATATAAAATTCTTGGATTGTTAGGGTCGAAAGTTAAATCAACTGCTCCTGCTTGATCGTTGACGAAAAGCACCTGCTTCCAGTTTTGGCCGCCATCGGTACTTTTATAAATACCACGTTCTTGGGTAGGTTTATAAATATCTCCTAAAACTGCAGCATACACAGTATTATAATCGGTTGGATGTACCCTGATTCTAGGGACATGCCTACTTTTCTCCAATCCTGCGGACGTCCAAGTTTTACCGGCATCCACGGTTTTCCAAACGCCATAACCGGAGGATACGTTTCCTCGCAGGGTCTGTTCCCCACCGCCTACATAAATCACATTAGGGTCACTTTTCGCCACCTCAACAGCACCGATACTTCCCCCGAAATAACCGTCGGAAATATTGTCCCAAGTACGGCCGCCATCCAAGGTTTTCCATACCCCGCCACCCGTGGCCCCGAAATAAAACAGATTAGGCTCTCCCGGCACACCTGTCACCGCAGCAGAACGACCCCCACGGAAGGGACCGATCAATCGGTAATCCAGACTGGAATACAGCTCCTCTGGATAGGTTGGTGTTACATTTTGTGATTTGTTTTTTCTTTGGGAAGTTAGCGATAGCGGCAAAAATAATAGTGCCAGCCCAAAAAGGCCGGCTTTGACAAAAACGGTTTTCATTTTCTTAGTTTGAAGTTAGTCTTGCCTAAAATTAAACAAATTGTTAGATAATTGTTGTTAATAGGACATCTTAAAAACAAACTCCTTCACATATTTATCAAATTGTCATTATTGGGCAGCAATCTTGGTTTAGTTGCTAAAAATCTTATACTATACATTACTAGGTTCCAGCGTACGTTTCACCGTTCTTTTATTTTGGATAAGACGTTGTACATCTTCCAATGCTAAATATAAACAAGGTACAATGACCAGAATGATCGCCGTGGCAAAAACAATACCGAATCCTAAGGAAATGGCCATGGGAATCAAATAAAAGGCTTGGCTAGATGTTTCTAAAATAATAGGTGCCAAACCTCCAAATGTCGTCATAGTGGTTAAAATTATGGGGCGAAACCTTCTTAAGCCGGCCTCGTGAATAGCTTGGTAAATAGGGCCCCCTTCCTTTCTTCGTTTGTTGGCGTAATCGATCATAATAAGAGAATCGTTCACGACCACACCAGACAATGCAATGACCCCCATCAAGCTCACCAAGGACAAGTCATAGCCTAAAAGGATGTGACCTATGACCGCCCCCACAATACCGAAGGGAATGGCAGTCATTACAATTAGCGGCTGCACATAACTGCTGAAAGCTATGGCAAGTAGCGCATAAATCATCAGCATTGCAATGGAGAAACCGGCTTTCAAGGTGTTGGTGCTCTCCCGCATATCGGCCTGGCTACCTTCAAAACTCCAGGTAATTCCAGGAAAATCCGCTCTTAACTGTGGCAGGGTTTCCTCTTGTACCGAAGCAATGACCCTACCTACGGCATTGGCAGGTTCTACGTCCATCCCCACATTTACCACCCTACGGCCATCCCTTCGATTTATACTACTGAATGCTTCACGTTCCTCTATTTCCACAACGTCCATTAAAGGCACCTGTACACCGCTGGGGGTCCTAATCAGAAACTTTTCGAGGTTATTAATGTCCTTACGTTCTTCCAAAGGTAGCTTTACACGCACTTCTATCTCGTTCATTCCCCGTAACTGTCGCATAGCCAATGCACCGAAAAATCCATTACGGACTTGACGCCCCACTTCATCGGAGGTAAGGCCAAGATTTCGTCCCTGTGGCAGCAACTTAAAGTCATACTGCATTTTACCCTTATTGTAATTATCGGTGACATCACGGGTATTTGAAAAAGACTGCATCCGTTCCACAAAAGCACTACTGGCACGCTCTAACACTTCGATATCGGAATGGCTTAAATCAATACTGATATCTTGGCGTGCCCCGCCCGGACCACGTTCGGCCTCAAAGGTAATTTGGTCCACCCCTTCAATATCCCCAATATTATCTCGCCAAAGGGCAATCACCTCTGCAGCCGTAATATCCCTTTGGTCTGGGGGTAGCATCACAATTTCGACGTCAATAAAATTCTGTCCTCGTACATTCGTTTTTATCCCTTCGGCCACTTCATAAAGATTATGTTCCTCAAACATGCGCTGTGTCGAAGCAGAAATGGCATAGGCCACTTTAGCGGCTTGATCAGGAGTAGTGCCAACAGGCAAACGTACCCCCGCTTCAATTTCGTCTGCAGCAACCTCGGGCATCATGATCATTCCCATATGGCCACTATACCCATAACCGCCAACAATCAATAAAAGTGTAACAGCAGCGCTCAAGGTGATGTACCTATATTTTAAACAAAGATCAAGAAAAGGACGATACCGGTTTTCTATAAACCGATCAAAGCCGTTCGCAAAAGAACGTTGCCAGCCCTCTAGTTTAAGTACCCACTTATTCTTCGTTTTCTTCTTTTTGATATGCGCCAAGTGGGACGGTAAAATAAAAAGGGCTTCAACCAATGATACCGCCAAAATCACAATCACAACTGCTGGAAGCGGCTGCCAAAATTTCCCGGTCTCCCCTGGCATAAACAGCAATGGGACGAAAGCGATGATGGTGGTGACAATACTGAATACGACCGGCATCGATACATCTTTGGTTCCCGCAATGGCCGCCTTCATGGGACTCAAACCTTTTTGCCTGTATTCGTAGACGTTTTCGCCTACTACAATGGCATCATCTACCACGATACCGAGCACCACCAAAAATCCAAACATGGATATCATGTTTACGCTGATCCCAATAAGTGGCAACAGAATCATTCCCCCAATAAAGGAAACCGTCATCCCCATCATCACCCAAAACGCCAATCGGTATTCCAAAAAAAGGGTCAAAATAATTAATACGATAACGATGGCCAGTACCCCGTTTTCCGTAAGTAAAGAAAGACGTTCCCGATAATCTGCCGCACGATTACTGTCCGTACGGTATTTAATACCCGGGGGAAGCTGAAAATCCTCTAAAATTCCGTTGGTAACGTCCGCAATCCTCAACGGGGATTGATCACCGATTCGGAAAATGCGCAGCTCCACATAATTTTCTTGGTTGAATTGTCCGTGAAATCCAGTTTCTTCAAAACCATCGGTTATGGTCGCGATATCGCTCAGAGAAACCTTGGCTCCATCTTCAGAGGACACAATGGTGATACCACCGTATTCCTTGGCCCATTGCTTGCGTTCCTGCATACGGAGTAGAATTTCTCCGCTTTGCGTTTGTACGGCCCCGGCTGGCACATCGCTACTGCTCTGACGAATGATATCCGCCACTTGACCTAAGGTTAGGTTGTATTTTTGAAGGGTACGTCTTGGAATTTCAATCCGTGTTTCATAATCAGGGACATTACCCAGTTCTACCTGTGTGATTTCCGGATTGTTCAATAGAATGGTACGAAGCCGTTCCGCGAGTTGCCGCAGGGTCCAAATATCGGCAGCGCCATACAGGCCAATTTGTAAAACATCTCTTTGGCGGGACTGCAAGCGTACCTCAGGACGCTCAATATCGTCTGGAAAAGTCTGGATGCGATTGATAGCCTGATCAATATCTTGAAAGGCGGTCATTCTTTCGGAACCAGCGACCAGCTCAATAGTAATTTGTCCAGACCCCTCATTCGCCTGGGAGACGATTTCTTTGATACCCTGTACGCCACGTACAGCCTCCTCTACCGGTTGTAATACCCCTTGTTCCACCTCTGCAGGGGAAGCACCTGGGTATGCAACGGAAACCTCCACAAAATCCAGCTGAAATTCAGGGAATACTTCTTTTTGTATGGTATACATAGTAAACAGACCCCCGGCGAGCAATACCAACATCAATAAATTGGTGGCAATGGAATTCCTGGCCATATAGGCGATGGCACCTTCTTTTCTTCTGGTCTTGTTCTTTTCTTTCTTTTCCATCTTGCCTATTTTCTTTATTGTTCCATTTCTTGATCCATAGCATCGGATGCGGTGCGTAAACCAATACCGTTACTAACGGTACTTAAATCTGTAATCACCACTTTTTCATTATCTTCCAAACCGCCGCGTATGTACGCATAGGTGTCATCGGTAAGTACGATTTCTACGTTTCTTATTTCCAATTTACCCTCTTTCATGACCCAAACGGTTTTATTACTTCTTACATAATCCCTATGGAGTCGGACAATATTTGGGATAGCATCCGCCTGAATACTTACTTCCACAAAAGTCCCTATCATCAATTTGGGTTTTCCTTTTAATTCTGAAGTTGTTGCCAGTGGGTCCGTTACTTTTATCAGAACCCTTGCTAACCTGGTTTGTCCATCAAGTGCGCCTATCTGTCTATCCAGGTAGCCTTCCCGATAGGCATCATCGGGCCACGCCGAAGCATTTTCAATACGCACGGAAGCCCCTTTTTCCGAATCATTATCCGGAAAACTCAACCATTGCAATTTGGACACTGGAACCGTGGCCACTACCCAGTATTCTTTGGTACCCACGATACGACCCAAAATATCTCCTTGGGCAACGAGGGAGCCATTGGTCACATTTTGGCTTAGAATATGGGCATCGAAAGGTGCCCTAATGGTTGTTCTTTCAAGATTAAGTTGTGCTTGGTCTACAGCTGCTTTCGCCGCACCTATATTGGCCTTAACGGCATTTAGCTGTGGTTTTCTGAGCACCAGTTCTCGTTCATCTTCCGAAAGTGGGTTATTACCGAAAAGGGAATCGTCAGTAATAAGTTGTAAATCTTGTACTGCAATCTCTTGGCGCCCCATTTCTGTATCCAAGGTGGTTTGCGATTGCATGTACTCACTCTTCCGCAGTTCAAGAGTGTTCCTGTAATCAGCCGGATCAATCTGTAAGAGCACTTGATTCTTTTTTACAAAACCGCCTGGCGTAAAGGCAGGGTCCCTACGGATAACTTGACCAGAAACCAATGGGCTCAAATTTACGTCCTCTATGGGCTGCACCGTACCGGTAGCTACAACGAGAGGTTCAAATGTCCCTTTCTTGATGGTGGTGACATCTACAAGCATTGCAGTTTCGAGACTCGCTCCTTCCTGTTGTGCTTCGGGTTCGGTAGAAAAGATGAGTGCCGTAACTAGTAAACCCCCACCAATGATAGCCAAACAAATCCAAAGTATTTTTTTATTGTTCATAAAATTCTGTTCGTTTTTTTTAATTCTCCAAGGTTCTCCCAGTTTCGAAACCACCCGCCAAAGCTCTGTACAAGCCAATGCGCGCTTGAACTTGTCTCAATTGGGCAGATACGTAATCTCGGCGCAACTGTTGCTCCTGATCTAAACCTAGAAGAACATCTAAGTAGGGACTAAAACCATTTAGGAATTCAACCCGTAGCTGCTGATTACTTTTACTGGCAAGTTCTAACTGTCGTTTAATGTTCTCTGATCGCTGTTTTTGCATTACATCCTGAACAAGACCATCTTCTACCTCCTGAAAGGCAATCAAAGTGGCCTGCCCATACTCAAACAGTCTTTGCTGCTTAATAGCCTCGTTTCTGTTGACCTCGGCACTCAGTTGTCCTCCGTAGAATAAGGGAGCCAATAAATTTCCTGCAATGGAATAGGCCCAATTATCAAATAGATTGGCGAAATTATTCGCCCGTAATTGTCCTCTGGTATTAATGGAAATTCTAGGGTATTTGTTTCGTACGGCAGAAGCCATGTCGCGATCTGCTGCAAGTAAAAGGGCGTAAGACTGCTGCAAATCCGGTCTGCGACGCACGAGTTCCAACGGTAATCCGGTCTCAGGAAGCTCCGGCAATCTTGGTAGTTCCAAACTTTCGAAAGCAATACTATCTTGAGGTTGTCTCCCTAGCAATACTGCGAGTTGATTTTCCAATACGCTCACATTGGTACTGAATATAATCTTTTGTTCCTTGGTACTTTCCAACAACTGTGCTTGCCTAAGGATATCCACGGCCCTAATTTGACCGCCCACAAAACGGGAACGAATTAACCTGATGATATCCTCATTGGTGTCAATTTGGTCCTCGGTAATCTGTAATTGTTGTTTTGCCGCCTGTAGTTGGTACCAGGTAGAAGCAATTTCTGCAGAAATGGATATGGACGCAGCGCGGTAATCAAAAAGGCTGGCTTCTGCCCTAAATTTTTCTGCCTGGACACCAGTTTTGATCCGACCCCATAAATCTACTTCATAAGAAGCCGAAAGTCCCAACTGTGTATTTTCTCCACCTCTAAAATCATTCACAGGAAAATTTTCAGCCGTTTGGGCAGTGGCGTTTATTTGTGGCCATTTGATTGATGCTTCTCTAGATACGGTAGCTTTAGCAGCTAAAAATTGTTGCCAAGTTGCCGCCAAATCAAAATTTGACCGCAATGCACTATCGATAAAAATATTAAGTTGTTCGTCCTCAAAAACCGTCCACCATTGATCAGGCACAGCTTGATTTCCTTGTATTGAAAAATCCGTACCAAGGGCTATGGGCGGGTTTTCAGTAGGGATTTTTGGACCACATCCCACCAACAAAAAAAATAAGTTCATAATTACAAAGCCTACTATAGAATTGGTAGAAGTTTTCAAAAGGTGCATAATTTTGAATATATACTTATATTGGACGATAGCTTGGTAATTTTAATTTAAAAAGGCAATGTCCTAAATATAAGCTATTTGGAGAAGACTCTTAAACCATTGGCATTAGTAGTATCGATAGCGGCATTGTCTAAACCTCTTGCATCAAAAATAAAATGGATACGATAAATATCGTATTTAGAAAAGATAATGGGTTTAATACTTTTCAGTTAGCACATCAAATAAAATAGAAATTCTAAAGAAGGAGGGTTTCAAATTTATATGTGCCATATCATCACTGAAGTGTGCTGTAAAACAATGGTATTTTAAGTCGATAAAAACATTAATATGAAAATACGTTACGTAATATTAATGCCAATACGCCGCTAGCTAAAACATTAACTCAAGATTAATGATTTTCGATAAAATCAAAGAAGTTTTTATCAAAAACCAAAAATGGATATAAAAAACAAAAAATTATCATCCCCTTTTTTGGCTTCCATCTAAAAAATAAGGATTGTAAGAAGTTTCTAAACCATCAGAAAAACTCCATTGAAAAGGACTGGACCGAGTTTAAACTCGCTTATCAACAGATATGGAATTAATGCACACTAATTAATCTTAATCCTTTTAGTTGGATTTTTTTTTGGTATTCATTTTAAGCAGAGTAGCGTAATATGCTTTATCCTTTATTAATTGAAAAAGCTGAAAAATCCAAACTACAGAGGTAATTGCTATGAGTAAGAAAAGTATAAGTATTCTGTTTTGATTTCTAAATTTACTTACGGAATTTGTTCAGCAAGGTTCGGTTTGAATATAAATCTATTCTAAAACCAATGTTCTATTGATCTCCTTTTTTAAATAATACCCCGTCACAATGGTAGCCAAGACATCGGCTATCGGGAATGAAATCCAAACACCCAGTTCACCCATATACTTAGGCAAAATAAGAATTAACGGGATAAAGAAAAATCCTTGTCGGCATAATGTTAATAACAAAGCGGGAATTGCTTTTCCAATAGCCTGAAAATACGCTGCACCTATCAGTTGTAAGGCAATGATAGGGGTGGCGGCAAAGACCCAGCGCATGGCTGAAGGAGTGTTTTCTAATACAAATTTATTGGTAGCGATTTCCATTGCGGTCATATCTGGTTTATGACTAAGAAAAAGTCCGGCAATTTCGCCAGGGAAAATCATCAATCCGGCAAAAACGATAGTAGCCAAAATCGCCGCATAGGTAATCGCCGTATAGATGGATTCCTTCACACGATCATATTTTCCAGCACCGTAATTAAATCCGGCAATGGGAAGGAATCCTTGAGTCACCCCAAAAACCGGGAACAGGGCAAACATGAGCATTCTACCGATAATGGCATAAACGGCTACCATGGCCTCCCCCCCCAGATTAAACAGAATATTGTTCATCAGTAAATAGATGATACTGACCACCGCCTGTCTGGAAAGTGTTACGAAACCTAAGGAACTGATCTCTTTGAGTATCCTGAAATTGATGCCGAAATAACCCGGACTCAATTTGAGTTCTGAGTTTTTAGAACAAAAAAAGTAGAGGATATAACTGAAACAAAGAAAATAACTGATGGTCGTGGCCCAAGCGGCACCTTCCATTCCATAGTCCAATACATTGATGAACAGATAATCCATGACCAAGTTGCCAACGGATGGGATAATCATGGCGATCATGGCGAATTTGGGTTTTCCTTCTGCACGAATGACCGAATTCCCCATCATATTCAAGGCTAAAAGGGGCACCCCGTACAATACAATGACATAATAGATTTTGGCCATCTCAAAGATGGAACCTTTACCGCCAAATGCCGGTATTAAACTATCAACATAGGTCAGTCCAAGAACAACCATTACAACCGTAATGAGCACGGTAAAACTAATTTGATTCCCAAAGGTTCGTAAGGCTTTCTCTTTGTTATTAGCCCCTAAAGCCCTAGAAATTATACTAGCACCACCTATGCCGATAGACATTCCAAGAGCCCCGATAAAAAAGGATACGGGTAGCACTACATTGATGGCGGCAATGGCAATGGAGCCGATCCAATTCCCCACAAAAATGGAGTCTACTAAAACATTGAGCGACATTACCAATATACCGATACTGGCAGGAACCGCTTGTTTAATGAGCAAACTGGATATCGGTTCCGAGCCGAGTTGCTCTGAAGAAACGTTTGCCATTGTTTATGATTTTTTGAGTAGCGTTTGTTGGCATCCCTAAGCCAGGATACTTCTTTCCGATTTGATTTGGTTGGCGATATCATCCCATAGGGCGATACGCTGCTCCAAAGCCTTTGTGGAAGTAGTGACAACTTCGTTCCATTTCCATTCCGCAGAACCACATAATTCCGCTATCATTTTTAAGGATAGTGGCCCGTGATCGTCCCCATCCAACTCGATGTGTCTTTTCAAATAATAGGCCAATTTCGGATACTGGTCTTCCCCCGCCTGTTCAATGATTTTCAAGAACATATCCGGAATTAGATCCTCCCTCCCAAAAGTAAAGGCGGCGGCTATCTTATGCGGTTGATTCGTTTGTATCGTCTCAAAAGTAAAGCCCAAAAAGTTTTTCACCGCTTCGTTCAGACCTGTATCTGCAATTGTCCTTACAACCGATTCCATTCCTTGAATTGATTCCAATAATTGGGAAATGCGGTCAGTGTTTGCCCCAACCTCTTCCATGGCATCCAAATACATTCCGTAGTGACTTTTGTAAATGCCCAATTCGTTTTTATCGGTTTCCTCCTCCAGTACGATTTCGTTAATGAACCTGGCGGTATTGGTGTTCTTGGAAGGTTTCCAAGGTAATGTGGTGCAAGTCAAATGAATCTGTAAGGCTTTTAAGAGCGACATAAAGTCCCAAACGGCATATACATGGTTTTCCATGAAGATTTTGATATCCGATAAGGAAGCCAATTCTTTATATAACTTATGGTTTCTTAATTTCGCCCTTAGAGGTTCTAATGCTGATTCTATTTCTTCGATTTGCATAGGCAGTGATTTCTCAGTTTTATAAAATCTTTGTTTTATGTACTTGGCGTAGCTATAATTCTACCCGTCGCTTGCCAGTCGTTCACCCATTTGGCCATGACCTGCACCCAAATTTCATTGTCGTTCATACATGGAATATGTTTATAATCTACTCCTCCTGCTTCCTCAAATTGATGCTTTCCCTCCATGGCTATCTCTTCCAAGGTTTCCAAACAATCACTCACGAATGCTGGGGTAATGACCGCCAAACGTTTTTTACCTTGCTTGGCCAAACGCTCAAATTCATAATCGGTATAAGGTTTCAACCAGGGGTCACCGGCCAAACGAGATTGAAACGAAGTACTTACCTGCTCTTCAGATAGTCCTAAATAGGTTTTTACCATTTCTGTAGTATCATATACTTGATGTCTATAACAGGTATTATGGGCAACCGAATTGACGGAACAACAACTACCATCTATCTTACAGTGAAAACGGGTCGGGTCACTTTTGCGGATGTGTCTTTCGGGAATACCATGATAAGAGAAAAGAATATGGTCATAATCAAAACCTTTCAAACCCTCCTTGATACTTTCGGACAGTGCTTTTATATAGTCCGCATTTTTATAAAATGCAGGTAACGTACTCACTTTCATTTCTGGAAAATGACCCTGCTGCTCTTCTAATACCTTTACCACGACCGTTTCGTAACTTGACATCGCATAATGTGGATACAATGGCACCAAAAGAACCTCATCTACGCCTTTATCTTTTAATTCTTGAAGCGCACTTTTAATGGTCATAGTACCATAGCGCATTCCTAAAGCGACCGGCATTTGGGTATGTTGGCGTAATTTTTTGGTGAAACGTTCTGAAAGGACAATAAGCGGGGAGCCCTCTTCCCACCAAATTTTTGCATAAGCCTTGGCAGATTTTTTTGGTCGGGTCTGAAGAATGATGCCTTTGACCAGAAAAGCGCGTAGCCATTTTGGAGCATCGATTACCCGTTCATCCATCAAAAATTCATCTAAATAAGGTTTTACGTCTTTTGGGGTAGGGCTCTCAGGCGATCCTAAATTGACCAATAATACTCCTTTCATAGCTTTCGTTTTTTTCCTTCGCAAAAATAACACTTGATCATCGATGATATTTTAATTTTTCGCAATACTTTTTCTATACTTCCATAAAGCCTTCCAATAACTAGGCAATATGTTTTTTAAGCTGATTAATTTTAGTATGTTGTAGATGTTGAAAATTTTATATTACTAAACTTAAGATGAACACATTCTTTGATAGCATCCCAAAAAATTCTTTATACCTCTTCTTAACATTGCTTATAGCAATTTTAATTGGCTATTGGCTCATCTCCTTTTTTTTTAGAAAATACGGAAAAGACCCTAAGTATCTGTTACCGGAAGGTGCCTTTAAAAAAATCAGCAGGCCTATCCTTTTAATGTTCACCTCTATACTTGTCAGGTCCGAATCGCTTCGCAACCTATTGACTTTGGAAGAACATGACTATTGGTTCAAAAAGGCAAGTACGATCCTGTTCATAATTTCACTCACTTGGTTGGCACTCAATGTACTGAAAATGGTCAAAAAAGTGGTCATTAGCAATTACGATGTGGGCGTAGAGAATAACCTGAAAGCCCGCAAAGTGTATACCCAGTTCAATATTCTGGAGCGTATTTTTATGTTCTTGATCATTCTTCTGGCCATAGGCGCAGCACTCATGAGTTTTCAAGGAATTCGTGAGCTCGGAGTCAGTATTTTTGCCTCCGCCGGGGTAGCAGGTATCATTATTGGTTTTTCTGCCCAAAAAATGATCGGCACCATTTTGGCCGGTATACAGATTGCCATTGCCCAACCCATTAAAATCGATGATGTGGTTATTGTTGAAGGGGAATGGGGCCGTATTGAAGAGATTACCCTAACCTATGTGGTTGTAAAAATTTGGGATAAAAGGAGATTGATCGTACCGACTCCTTATTTTATTGAGAAACCCTTTCAGAACTGGACAAAGACATCTTCAGATATTTTAGGAACTGTATTTTTATATACCGACTATAAAGTTCCGTTTGACGCCTTACGTTCCGAATTGACCAAAATTTTAGAAAGCACCGATTTATGGGACAAAGAAGTGAATGTATTACAAGTAACCGAAAGCAAACAGGATTGTGTTGAAATACGGGCGCTGATGAGCGCTAAAGATTCTCCTACAGCATGGGATTTGCGGGTGTTGGTAAGGGAAAAGCTAATTACCTTTTTACAGGAAAATTATCCGGATAGTATTGCTCGGAATCGAGTTTTGTTGGAAAAGAGGGATGAAAATGAGGAGAATTCATAATTTAGGGACATGAAAAAAACAATTACCCTTTGCTACTTCATATTAATTTCAACCCTTGGATTTGCCCAACAAATCACCTGTTCTCCAAAGGACAAGGTTGCGGTCGAGCAAAAAATACTGGCTATTCAAGGACTACAACAAGTAGATCTTGGAAATACGATTGTAGCGGTCGGTAAATCTTTTTTAAAAACGCCATATGTGGCCAAAACCTTGGAAATTGGAAAAACCGAAACCCTAGTAGTTAATTTACATGGTTTGGATTGCACCACCTTTGTGGAAAATGTACTGGCGTTTGCGATGCTGCTAAAGCAAAAGGAGGATACATTTAATAACTTTACCAAGAATCTAGAGCTTATTCGCTATAAAGACGGAGCTCTAGAAGGATACGCCTCTCGATTACATTACTTCTCGGAATGGATCGCCAACAATGCCGAAAAAGGGTTGGTAAAAGATATTACCGGCGACATAGGCGGTGAAGAAATCACCAAGGATATTGACTTTATGAGCACCCACAGAGACTTATACCCATTTCTAGCCGACGCATCCAACTTTGATAAAATAAAAGCTTCTGAGAATTACCTTAACAACCAATCCATCTGTGTTCTAGCGCAAGATAAGATTGTAGAAAATGAACACCTGATTCAATCTGGAGATATCATAGCACTGGCCACCTCTATTAACGGCCTAGACGTTACACACACGGGTATCGCCACCCGTGAAAAAGATGGGCGCATTCATTTGTTACATGCTTCTACCGGTTCGATGGAAGTTGAAATTTCCAAACTACCTTTAGCCGACTATTTAAAGGGGATAAAAAGTAATACCGGTATCATGGTGGCAAGACCATTATAATCTTATTACTAGTTTCCTGCCAAGGCCAATAAATACTTCTTTGGGGTAGTATTGTACTTTTTCTTGAAAGCGGCAATGAAATGACTTGCGGTACTATATCCTACTTTTAAACCTATTTCATTGACATTGTACTGACCCGTTTCTAACAAGTTTTTTGCATAATCCATTTTATGGTCGAATAAAAAACTGTATACCGAGTCGCCATAAATCTGTTTGAATCCCTCTTTTAAACGCTTTAGACTAAGTCCTATTTCACTGGCCAATTCAGATAATGTTGGCGGTTCGGCCATATTGGCCAAGATGATTTCTTTTGCTTTCTTTATTTTCTTAACGTTTTCCTCATCGGCCAAATAGGGACATTGTTCAATATCGGCATTCGGACTTTTGTTAAAGTAGAGCGCGATCAACTCGTAAATCTTTCCTTTAACATACAAAGATTTAATCGATGGATGTAGGTTATAATTAATGATTTGACTTAAAATAACGGAAATGGAAGGTGAAAAAGGTTCCTGAGCATAATATTTCTTCTCCTTATTATCTGTACTTAAAAACGGAATATAGTTCGCCTCGTTAGTAAATAGGGAGTGGAATTTACGTAAGGTCATCACTACCGAAACTATAGATGAATTAGCGGCAAGCTCTAAATGCAACGGTAGGTCTAATTGGGTGTTATACAGCAATAAAGAGTTTTCTTCGGTAACGTTCAATGTGTAATTACCTTGATTGAACAAAAAGTTGCCACTGCCCTTTAAACAGAAATGGAACTGGATAAACCTTTTATTGATTTCACGCGAATACTGAAGTTTATCCCCTGATTCATTTTGAAATTTGAGCACATAAAATCCCTCTTCAATAAACACTTCGTCAAATGAACCTTGAGCGTTATTTTTGACCTCCATTTGTTTAAAATAATTTATAACTATTTAGAAAGCGTCTAAATAAATTGATTGTTTGTAGTTCTTAGCATCATAAAAGTATGGCATTTCAACGGAAATATTTCAAATTAGGCCTAAAAATTCTGCCGTCGACACTAATTGTACCGCTAGCGTTATTTTTATTTGATTGACACCCATACTTTTGTATCCGCTTTATGAAAGACTATCATATTTCTAAACACAACTCTTTTTATACCATTGGCCTCAACTACAAGAAGGCCGATGCCGAAGCAAGAGGTAAATTCAGCTTAGACGAAGTAGCGGTTAACAAGCTATTGGTTGAGGCAAAGGAGCAGGGGATCGATGGCCTTTTAGCTACCTCTACCTGTAACCGTACAGAATTGCATGGTTTTGCCCAGCATCCTTTTCAACTTATCAAATTATTGTGCGACCATTCAAATGGTACCGTTGAGGCGTTTCAAGAAGTTGCCTATGTGTACAAAAACAAAGAGGCGATCAATCACTTATTCCGCGTAGGAACGGGATTGGATAGTCAGATTCTAGGAGATTTTGAAATCATCAGTCAACTAAAACAAAGCTTTAAGCGTTCTAAAGAATTGGGTATTGCCAATCCGTTCATCGAGCGTCTGTGCAACAACATTATACAAGCTAGTAAACGTATCAAGAACGAAACCGAGATTTCATCGGGTGCAACTTCGGTCGCTTTTGCCTCGGTACAATACATCTTAAAGAACGTTCCTAATATTTCAGAAAAGAACATTCTGCTTTTCGGAACAGGTAAAATAGGACGCAATACGTGTGAAAACCTGATTAAGCATACCAAAAACCCACATATCACCCTCATTAACAGAACTAAAGGGAAGGCGGAACAAGTAGCTGGAAAGTTCAATCTTATGGTGAAGGATTACGGAGATCTTCAACCCGAAATAAGAAAGGCCGATGTACTGGTCGTTGCCACCGGTGCAAATAAACCTACGATTACCAAAGAACTGATCTACACCAAAAAGCCCCTATTGATATTGGATCTGTCCGTTCCAAAAAACGTTGATGATGCCGTGTCAGATTTGGAGCATGTGACCGTAGTACATTTAGATCACTTATCGCAAATGACCGACGAAACCCTGGAGCGAAGAAAACAGTTCATTCCAGAGGCAGAAGCTATTAACCAAGAAGTCATGAACGATTTCAACCAATGGCTCGAAACCCGAAAATTTGCTCCGGTCATAAAAGCGTTAAAGAAAAAACTAAAAACGATAAAAGACGAGGAGATGGATTATCAATCCAAAAAAACGCTCAATTTCAATGCAGATCAGGCCGACATCATCTCCAATCGTATTATCCAAAAGATAACGACACAATTTGCCAATCACCTAAAGGATGACTCCATAGATTCTACTTCTAGTTTAGAGTTTATCCAAAAAATATTCCAATTAGAATTGGACCAATAATGAGTAAAATAATTAGACTAGGCACACGAGATAGTGAACTTGCGCTTTGGCAGGCCAATACCGTTAAAAAACAACTGGAAACTTTTGGGCACAGGGTACAACTCGTTCCCGTGAAATCTACGGGAGATTTAGTATTGGACAAGCCTTTGTACGAATTGGGCATTACCGGTATTTTCACCAAAACCTTGGATGTTGCCATGCTCAACGGCACTATTGATATTGCCGTTCATTCCATGAAAGATGTACCCACCGCTTTACCTAAAGGCATTGTAAAAGCGGCGGTATTAAAACGCGGCAATTACATGGACATCATGGCCTATAATGACAACGAGGAATTTTTAGGCTCTAGAGATGCGGTTATTGCTACGGGTAGTTTACGACGCCAGGCACAATGGCTGAACCGCTACCCAACCCATACCATCGTAGATTTAAGGGGGAACGTAAACAGTCGACTAGAAAAACTGTATACCAATGAATGGAACGGAGCCATTTTCGCTGCTGCAGGTTTGGAACGTATTGGTCTGGAACCAGAAAATACCATTGGATTGACCTGGATGCTTCCGGCCCCGGCCCAGGGTGCCATCATGGTGGTCGCCCTAGAAGAGGATGAAGAAATTCGTGCAGCTTGCGCCCAACTCAATCATGAAGAAACTGATATTTGTGTAACTTTAGAACGTGAATTTCTTAGGGAACTTGAAGGAGGTTGTAGCGCTCCGATCGGAGCCTTATCCTATATCGACAAAGAAAATATAGTGACCCTCAAAGGTGTTTTGTTGAATGTTGATGGAACCAAAAAACTTGAAGCGAATTTAACCGCGCCTTTAGGGAAACATAAAAATTTGGGGATTGATTGCGCCAAGAGTATTCTGGCTAGGGGCGGTAAGCGCTTGATGACGGAATTGGCCAATGCTGGAAAGACAATTGATGTCTTTTCGACCAAAAAATTGACTCCGGAGCAGCAACAGCGCTTGCATATATCGATTACCTCAGATTCAGATGATTTTATTAAAATCAGTCCGAACCGTATCTCGCCCATTATCCTGAAAAAGGAAATCAAAAATGTTGTCTTTACCAGTAAAAATGCCATTGAGGCTGTATTGACAAGCATCGATGCTGCCGAATTGAAATTCGAAAACATCTATTGTGTGGGCCGAAAGACACGCAGATTGATTCGAAAGAAACTTGGGCAAGTAGCTCACTTTGAAAACAACGCAACCGATTTAGCCAACTATTTGGTAGAATTTATGGAAGGTACCGAAGTGACCTATTTTCACGGGAATTTAAGTTTAGAGGATTTACCCACCATATTGGAAGATAACAATATCACGGTGAACGGCATAGAGGCCTATAGGACAAAACTATCTGGAAAAGCAATTCCGGACGAAGTAAAAGGGATTTTGTTCTACAGTCCCTCCAACGTAGAAAGCTACCTAAAGGAAAATTCCGCCGATAAAATTGCCTATTGTATTGGCGAAACAACTGCCAAGGCGGCAAGAGCATATTTTAAGGAAGTCAAAGTTGCCAAAATACCCACGGTAGAAAGTGTCATCGATTTGGTAAACGAAGATTATAACAAATAGCTTCTGGCTTTTAGCCATTAGTATTTAGCTTTTTGAAATGCGAGACTTCAGAAAACTTGAAATTTGGAAAAATGGCATAAGCCTAGTGAAACAGGTATATGCGTTAGCTGACAAGTTTCCTAAGGAAGAAAAATACGGACTTAAAAGTCAAATGACGAGAGCAGCAGTCTCAATCCCTTCAAATATAGCTGAAGGATGTAGTAGAAATAGTGAAATTGAATTTAAACGATTTTTGGAAATTGCCTTAGGTTCTCTTTTTGAGGTTGAAACACAACTGATCATTTCACAGGAATTACAACTTTTGGATGGCTCCGATATCAAATCGGTCATTGAATTGCTGAATACAGAGGCAAAGATGATCAATAGTTTAATCAGTAAAATAAAAAATAGCTAACAGCCAATGGCTAAAGGCTAATCGCCAACATGAAAAACGACTTATTCCTAAAAGCCCTAAAAGGCGAAACCGTAGAAAGACCCCCCGTTTGGATGATGCGCCAAGCTGGTAGATATTTGCCCGAATTTATGGCCATCAAAGAAAAATATGATTTCTTCACCCGCTGCCAAACTCCTGAACTAGCTTCTGAAATTACCGTACAGCCCATTCGCAGATATGGTATGGATGCGGCCATTTTATTCAGTGATATCTTGGTCATTCCGCAGGCCATGAATATTGAGGTGGAAATGAAACCCAATTTTGGTCCGTATTTACCGCACCCTATACGTTCACAAAAAGATTTGGACAGCGTCATCGTACCCGATGTTCATGAAACATTGGGGTATGTGATGGAGGCGATAAAAGCAACCAAAGAAAAATTGAACGATGAGATTCCGTTAATTGGCTTTGCCGGTTCACCGTGGACCATTCTCTGTTATTGCGTACAGGGCCAGGGAAGTAAAACCTTTGACAAGGCCAAAGAATTGTGCTTTACCCAACCCGTGGTGGCTCATGAACTTTTGCAAAAAATCACCGATACCACTATTGCCTATCTAAAGGCTAAGGTCGCCGCCGGTGTAAATGCGGTTCAGGTATTCGATTCCTGGGGCGGTATGCTTTCCCCAACCGACTACCAAGAATTCTCTTGGCAGTACATTCAACAGATTATAGATGCCTTGAAAGAGGAAACCCCGGTTATCGTTTTTGGCAAAGGCTGCTGGTTCGCTTTAGGCGATATGGCCAAATCTGGAGCGTCTGCATTGGGTGTAGACTGGACGTGTTCTGCTAGAAATGCACGTTACTTGAGCGGAGGAAAAATTACTTTACAAGGTAATTTTGACCCAGCGCGGCTACTATCACCTCCATCCGAAATAAAAAAGATGGTACACCAAATGATCAATGAATTTGGCAAGGACAGTTATGTGGTAAACTTAGGACATGGAATTCTCCCCAACGTACCTGTGGAAAATGCCAAAGCGTTCATAGACGCCGTAAAGGAATATAAAATGGAATGACCATGCGTCTCGATAAAAAGGCAAGCAAAAAATACAAGAAGTTTAAATTGGGGCTCACCCCACAACAAACTTTATTCTATGGTTTTCTAACTTATATCTCTGCAGGATTTTTAATACTTTGTCTGCCTTTTTTACAAAATAAACCTATTGGTTTTGTAGATAACCTTTTTACGGCAGCTTCGGCGGTATCCACCACAGGTCTGCTTACCGTACCCTTAGTAGCTTCGTACAACTTTTTTGGTCAGTTGGTCATTATGGTGATGTTTCAATTGGGAGGTATAGGTTATTTGACGTTTACAACGTTTATCATTCTTTCTACCACCAGAAAAATGACGCATTGGCATCAGAAAATTCTTCAAACGGAATTTACGTTGCCAAAAACATTACATATCAGCGATTTTCTGAAGTCGGTGATACTATTTACCGTTGTTATGGAGACTATTGGTGCAATCTTATTCTTTATCGCATTTACTGGTGAAGGATTTGCTTTTTGGGATGCGTTATGGTCCGCCATTTTTCATAGTGTAAGTGCATTCTGTACCGCTGGTTTTAGTTTAGACCCTAGCGGGTTCGCACCTTACGTGGATAATGGTCTAATCAACTCGGTTACAAGCATTTTGGCTATTTGTGGTTCTTTAGGATTCATCGTGGCTACCGATTTTTATCTGTTGATAAAACTCAAAGTGCATCAGCTAAGTTTTACCACCAAGATTATCGTCTACGGATTTCTGATTTTACTCACCTTAGGAACCACATTGCTCTATTTCACAGAACCTACGCTGTCGCTTCTTGAGGGTAAAGAACGATTTATGGCCTCCTTTTTTCAGGCCATGAGTGCTATGACCACGGTTGGTTTTAATACAGTAGATATTGGTATGTTCTCTCAATCTATTTTATTGGTCACCATTTTTTTAATGTACGTTGGGGCTTCACCTTCCGGTACGGCCGGAGGCATTAAAATAACCACGCTCACCGCTATACTCGCCATTATGAAAAGTGGCCTGCAAGGCAAAAAAACAGTAACCTTTCTAAATGTTAGAATCCCCAATGAACGCTTACAAATTGCGATTTCTACCTTTATATTTTACACTTTGCTTCTGGTAGTGGGCACCTTATTGGTGAGCTACACCAATAACTTTAAATTTGAAACTATTCTTTTTGAGGTAGCTTCCGCCTTAGGAACGGTTGGGTTGAGTACAGGAATAACGGGCGATTTAGACACTTCAGGAAAAATTGTTTTGATTCTGTTAATGTTCATTGGTCGCTTAGGTGTCCTTACCTTTGGTTTGGCCCTTTGGTATAAAAAGCAAAAAGAAAATCCTAAAATCTCCGATGCAGACCTTGCGCTTTAAACAACTAAGATTAAATGCTTACCTATCATTTTGACAATTTCATCATAGAACCTGTACATGAAAAGTATGCATGGCGTATTTGTGATCTTATGACCACAAATTCAGATAGGTTTAAGCGCTTTTTTCCACAAACCTTACAACAGAACTTAACCCCTACCCTCTCTCAATACTTTGTGGCGAATAAAGTACGGCAATTCGCTAAAAAAGAAGAATTTCTTTTTGTTTTAAAAGAAATTCAACATAGAACAATCATGGGCTTGGTATACATTAAAGAAATAGATTGGGTTAAAAAAGAAGCGGAGCTCGCCTATTGCATAGGGTATCAATATGAAGGAAAAGGATATACAACAAAAAGCGTAAAGGCACTTTCTCACTACGCATTTAATGAATTAAAATTAGAGACCCTTCGCATTATTGCTCACAAAAGTAACCAGGCAAGTATTCGGGTTGCTGAAAAATGCGGTTATCTTTGGATAGAAACATTACCAAAAGCATTTACACCTCCAAAGGAGTCTGCGCTCGATATGGAACTATATGTCTTAGAAAATGAAGGATAAATTCTACAAGTACATACAAGAGTTACAGAATACCATTACCAAAACTTTGGAAGAAGTGGACGGTAAAGCTAAATTTCGAGAAGATATTTGGGAACGTTCTGAAGGTGGTGGTGGCCACACCCGTGTTATTGAAAATGGAGCTGTTTTTGAAAAAGGGGGCGTCAATATTTCTGGGGTACACGGCGAACTTCCCGATAGCATGAAAACCTATTTTGGGGTTGAAGATGCTAATTTTTTTGCATGCGGACTCAGTTTGGTCTTGCATCCTAAAAATCCGATGGTGCCCACCGTTCATGCCAATTGGCGATATTTTGAACTGTACGATGCGAATGGTACGATTGTGGACCAATGGTTTGGTGGAGGCCAAGACCTAACCCCTTACTACCTTTTTGATGAAGATGCACATCATTTTCATTCCGTTTGCAAAAAGGCTTGTGACCCACATCATCCTGATTTTTACCAAAACTACAAACGGCGATGTGACGAATATTTCTGGAACTCCCATAGAGAGGAAGCCCGAGGAATTGGCGGACTCTTTTTCGATTATTGCAAAGCGCTCCCCGAAATGGATATGGAGGCTTGGTACAATTTTGTCACCGAGGTAGGAAATAGATTTTTAGATAGTTATATACCGATTGTTTTAAAAAGAAAAAACCTTACATATACCAAAGAGCAACGGGATTGGCAAGAAATACGACGTGGAAGGTATGTAGAGTTCAATCTCGTACATGATAAAGGTACGCTGTTCGGTTTGCGAACTAACGGACGCATTGAAAGCATTCTAATGAGCCTACCCCCACATGTTCAATGGCACTACGACCATAAACCCAAAGAAGGAAGTGAAGAAGAGCGCTTACTGAACATTTTAAAGCGGCCTAAGGAATGGGCATAAAGACTATTTTATACTTTCTAATGCTTTGCCTCTTGTGTGGCACTCTATATTCACAAGATTCTTCCTATATTCAAACCTTTCCAGATAAACTAACCTTTAGAGCAGCACTACAGACCACCTCCAACAGTTTTACCTTAACCGATAAGCAAACCAAGGAAAAAACCGAATTTATTCCCAATGATAAGAGTTATTTAGGACTTTCCGTTCAATTTAGGTCCATTGGGCTCGATATTGGTTACGCTCCTAATTTTCTGGCCGAAAACAAGGACAATGAAGATTCCAAATTGGTAACACTTAACTTTAGAATGTTCTTTGACCACGTCATGCAAACAGTCGACTTTTATAAACAAAAGGGATTCTTCATCCGTACCAAAGATATTACATTACCTATTGAAGACTTAAAGACTACTAAAATAGGTGGCAGTACCAGTTACATCTTCAATGAGGATTTTTCTTTTAGGGCTATAGGTTTTCAAAACGAATGGCAAAAAAAAAGTGCAGGCAGTTTTATTCCAAGGTTATCATACTATTTCACAAAATTTAAACTAGAAGATCCTTTAATAGGCAATTTGACTGAACATTCATTCAATATGGCCGTTGGCCCAGGTTACTATTACAATTGGATTTTTGATGAGAATTACATCGTTTCTGCTGGGTCCACTGGCGGATTGGGATTCGATATCACGAATTCTGGTGGAAAGACCACGATGAACGGGTTGGCCCAACTTATCTTTAGGTTATCCGGCGGTTATAACTCAGCATCTTTTTTTAGCGGTATTAACATTAACACGCAACTGCTAAGCAGTACTTCTTTAGACAATTTTGTAATGGACGATTCCATCAGCTTTCTAGAGCTTTATATTGGATATCGTTTCGATGCCCCAAAAAAATGGATCGAAAAAGCCAAAGAGATAAATCGTAAATTTGGGTGGGATTAACCGAATGATAATGAAGCAAAAAATATTTCAAATCGATGCTTTTACGCAAACCATTTTTGGAGGTAACCCAGCAGCAGTGTGTATTCTTGATTCGTGGATTTCAGCTGAACTGATGCAAAATATTGCGGCAGAAAATAATTTAGCAGAAACAGCCTTTACAGTTCAAAAAGCAAACCACTACGAGCTCCGTTGGTTCACACCCGAATTGGAGGTCGACCTTTGTGGACATGCAACATTAGCCGCCGCCTTTGTGCTATTTAACCACTATGGGCATAAAGAAAATACACTTCGGTTCATTTCTCCCCGAAGCGGCGAGCTAATCGTTCAAAGGAACGGCGACGGAAGCATGACCATCGATTTCCCTGCAGACGACCTGAAACCTGTAACATCCCATGAAAAAATGAATACAGCCATCGGTAAAGTTCCCTTGAAAACCTTCAAGGGAAAAACAGATTACCTCCTTATTTATGAGTCTCAAGAAATAATAGAGAACATACAGCCGAATTTCCGCCTCCTGAACGAGTTGGATTGTAGGGGCGTTATTGTTTCCGCCTCGGGAACTAACGTTGATTTTGTATCCCGGTTTTTCGCCCCACAGTGCGGAATTCCAGAAGACCCGGTAACTGGTTCGGCCCATACGACCTTAACCCCGTATTGGTCTAAAGAATTAGGAAAAACAAAACTAACCGCCCAACAATTATCCCAAAGGGGAGGTGATTTAAAATGTGAGGATTTAGGGAAGCGAATTAAAATAACCGGCCATGCGGCTTGTTATTTAACCGGAGAAATAGAAATTTAAAACATAATATAAAAAATGTATCCACTTATTAGAAATAGAAGATTACGAAGTTCTGAAGCTATTCGTCATCTGGTTCGAGAAACAATAATTACACCAAGTGATTTTCTTGTACCGCTCTTTGTAGTTGAAGGAAAAGGAATTAAGGAAGAAATTCCCTCCATGCCCAATTACTATCGCTTAAGCTTAGATAATCTTGAAAAAGAAGTTAAAGAACTTTGGAAAATGGGCCTATGTTCCGTTCTCTTATTTGTTAAGGTTCCCGATAACTTGAAAGATAATAAAGGCTCGGAAGCGCTCAATGAAAACGGATTGATGCAAAAGGCGATTAAAACGGTAAAAAACGCCTGTCCAGAGATGCTGGTGATGACCGATGTTGCGTTGGATCCCTACTCCTCTTATGGCCATGACGGTATTGTGGCCAATGGAAAGGTACTTAATGATGAAAGCGTAGAGGTTTTGACCGAGATGAGCCTTTCGCACGCTAAGGCAGGAGCTGACTTCGTAGCGCCGAGTGATATGATGGACGGTCGTATTCTCAGCATAAGAGAAGCCCTAGAAGATGAAGGGTTAATCAATACAGGCATTATGGCCTACAGTGCCAAATACGCAAGTGCATTTTATGGCCCGTTTAGAGATGCCTTGGATTCCGCCCCGGTCGATTTAAAAGATGTACCCAAAGATAAAAGAAGCTACCAAATGGATTCCGCAAATAGATTCGAGGCCATAAGGGAAACCCAAATGGATATTGAGGAAGGCGCGGATATTGTAATGGTAAAGCCAGGCCTATGTTATTTAGACATTGTACGCGAAATCCGCAATGAAGTAGATGTGCCCGTTGCTGTCTATCAAGTATCTGGAGAATATGCTATGGTAAAAGCAGCCTCCGAAAGGGGCTGGCTCGATCATGATGCTGTAATGATGGAACAATTGATAGCCATTAAAAGGGCCGGAGCAACCATTATTGCAAGTTATTTTGCAAAGGATGCTGTGAAGTTAATGGGTTAAAAGTCCATTTGATTGTCATTTCAAATTATAAAAAATCTCATGCGAACATCTTTAATTATACTCTTTGGGTTTTTAAGTTTAGGATTACAAAGCCAAGAAAATAGGCAGAAGAAGCTTTCAGTTTCAAAAGGGCATGGCCTACAAAAATCGTATATTTCTAGCTATCATTTAGATTCACTCTTTATTGATCATCAAGTAGATAGCATCATAACAAACGGTATAAAAAACCAAGCGTTTCCGGGAGCGCAGATACTCATTGCAAAAGAAGGGAATATTATTTTTCATGAGGCCTATGGATTTCACACCTATGATAGTATTCAACCTGTAGCTTTGAACGACATCTACGATTTGGCATCGGTAACCAAAATTTTAGGCCCTTTGCCAGCTCTTATGAAACTGGTGGATGACGGTAAATTAGATTTAGACAAACCTTTTAGCACCTATTGGAAACCATGGAAAAGAAGAAAGGACAAAAAAGACCTGACCCTACGCGAAATTTTAGCTCATCAGGCGGGCTTAGTCCCTTATATCGTATTCTTGAATAAAACACTAAAAAATAACGGTCGGTTTAAACATAGATTTCTCAGAAAAAAATCGAATATAAGATTTGAAAATGAGGCATTTGAAGGTGTTTATGTAAAAAATAGGTTTAACCATAAAATGTACAGAATAATTAATAGATCAGAAGTTTCTAAAGATAAAAAGTATCTTTATTCCGGATTAAGCTTTCTTATTTTTCCCGAGTTGATCGCCGAATTGACCGGAAAACATTATGATGAATATTTGCAAGAGGAATTTTATAAACCACTTGGTATGAAAACTTTCGGATTTCTTCCCAGTACCAAGAATTTTGACAATAACATCGTACCCACCGAACTAGACACTCTGTACAGACATACCTTGACCAAAGGATGGGTCCATGATGAAAACGCATCGCTCTTGGGTGGTATTTCAGGAAATGCCGGACTATTTGGAACCGCTGATGATTTGGCGAAAATTATGCAAATGTATATGCAGTACGGTATCTACAATGGGAAAAGATACATTTCAGAAAATACCTTAAAAGAATTTACCAGCGTACAATATCCTGAAAATGAAAATAGAAGAGGGTTAGGCTTTGACAAACCCTATTTTAATAATAATGAGCTTTCCTTGGCAGATGCCTACCCCGCTCCTGAAGTAAGTAAAGAAAGTTTTGGCCACAGCGGTTTCACCGGTACGTTTGTTTGGGCAGATCCAGAGAACCAATTGGTGTATATTTTTCTGTCGAATCGGGTTTATCCAACCCGCGAGAATCGCAATTTATACAGTTTACATATTCGCTCGGCTATTCAACAGATATTTTATCAGGCATTTGAAGATGCTAAACAGCGCAAACCTTAGTATTTTTATTGATATCTTCGATAACTAAACACAACCTATGGGATTATTGATATTTTACGCCTTTATCTCTATATTCTTCTCCTTTCTCTGCTCCATTTTAGAGGCGGTACTGTTAAGTATTACACCCACCTTTATAAATGTCAAGATTAAAGAAGGTAAATCCTATGCACACACGCTCGAATCTCTAAAAAGGGATGTAGATCAACCCCTAATTGCCATTCTTACCATAAATACGATTGCCCATACGGTCGGGGCGATTTTGGTCGGGGTACAGGCAAAAGTAGCCTATGCCGAATTATATGGCTCTGAAAACCACACGATTTTCGGTGTTGAATTTACCGAAGATCTTATGGTAGGTATTGTCTCTACCCTAATGACCATTCTTATTTTGGTGGCTTCTGAAATAATACCTAAAACTATAGGAGCAACCTATTGGAAACAACTTTCCAATTTTGCGGCCAAGACCCTGAACATAATGGTTTTGGGACTCAAATACATCGGCCTCTTATGGTTACTACGTTTATTTACAAAGTTGGTGGGCGGTGGTCAACATCATGGTAGTGTATTAAGCAGGGAAGATTTTCATGCAATGACCGATATGGCTCACGAAGAAGGAGTTTTTGAAAAATCAGAATCTACCATCATTAAAAATTTATTGCGGTTCGATCAAATTCTCGTTAAGGACATTATGACCCCGCGTGCAGTGATGAAGATAGCATCTGAAGAAAAATCGATTGCAGACTTTTTTAAGGAAAATCCTAAGGTGAGATTTTCAAGAATCCCGGTTTACCATGAAAAAAGTGATAACATCACAGGATTTGTCTTGAAGGATAGGGTTCTCGAAGAAATGATCAATCAAAATGGAGCCATTCCACTTTCAGAAATTAAACGGGAAATTTTAATGACCCGCAGAAGTACCCCTATTCCCACATTATTTGAAATATTGATCGAAAAAAGAGAGGCCATCGCACTCGTTGTCGACGAATACGGTTCGGTAAGTGGAATCGTAACCATGGAAGATGTCATAGAAACACTGTTAGGGCTCGAAATTATGGACGAGAGCGATAGTATAGCAGATTTACAGGTATTGGCCAGAAAGAATTGGGAGACTAGGGCACAAGCATCTGGAGTCATTGAAAAGCAACATCCCAAAAAAGAAACCCCAGAAAACAAAAATTAAATTGGAAGAGGCATTTGTCAAAACTCCATTGGGCGTTGCCAAAATAACAGGAGACAGCCACGGAATTGCTTCAATCATTGTACTTGATACTGAAGAAATACGCACTGATATTATTCCGGAAAGTTTAGAGGATGCCGTTTATCAACTGAACGAATATTTTGAAGGCATCCGAAAGCAATTTCTACTAGACCTTAAACCAGAGGGTACCGAATTTCAAAAAAGGGTTTGGAAAGCACTTCAAAATATACCTTACGGACAAACAACGTCTTACCTAGAACTTTCCAAAACCTTGGGAGATATTAAAGCGATTAGAGCTGTAGCAGCGGCGAACGGAAAAAATCCCATATGGATTGTCATTCCATGTCACCGCGTCATAGGTAGCGATGGTTCACTTACCGGGTATGCAGGTGGCTTGCACCGTAAACAATGGCTTTTGGAACATGAAAGTCCTTTTAAACAACAAAGCCTGTTTTAAACAGCTTTGTTGTTTAAAATTCATCCCTACCACCCCTCTATATTATGGCTACAATGGAAGTTTGAAACAGACCAATAGGTCGCTTTGGAACAATTTACCTCTCTTTCAAACTAAAAAAACACCGTTTATCTATTTTTTCACTACGATTGACTATTAACCAATCATATTCATTTGAATCTGTAAAATGAAAATAAACCCACTAGTCGGTTTACGATTATTCCAAGAAATAGATCTAGATTCATAACAATCTGCGGGCATCTTGCACCATGTCCTATTTTGCCTTAATATTCAACAACTAAATATTAAAGAAATTATCTTAATTTACTAGTTCATAGCAATTCACAGACCTATGCTTGAAAAAATACCTCTTGACCTCATCCTGTTTTTGGATATCGAAACGGTGCCTGAAGAAAGTTCGTTTGACCAATTAGATATGGAAAAACAAGAGCTTTGGTCACAAAAAACACAGTACCAACGTAAAGATGAATTTAGCGCCGAAGAGTTTTATGACCGTGCCGGCATTTGGGCCGAGTTTGGCAAGATCATCTGTATCTCTGTTGGCTATTTCACCTTGAAAGGTGAAAACCGGAGTTTTAGGTTAACTACTTTTCATGGAGAAGAAGCAAAACTTTTGCAAGAATTCAAACAGCTGTTGAACGGCCATTTTAACCATTCGAAAAATGTAATGTGTGCGCATAATGGTAAAGAATTCGATTTTCCGTACATAGCCCGTAGAATGATTGTACATTGCATTTCACTGCCCTACAAATTGGACCTTTTTGGAAAAAAACCTTGGGAAGTACCCCACTTAGATACTATGGACTTATGGAAATTCGGCGATTATAAGCACTATACCTCCCTTAAACTTATGGCCAATGTTCTCGGTATCCCCTCGCCAAAAGAGGATATAGATGGAAGTATGGTACGCAATGTTTATTATGAAGAGAAAGATTTAGACCGTATCATTACCTATTGCGAATTAGATGTACTTACTACGGCACAGGTCTTTTTAAGATTACGGAATGAACCACTGTTGAACGATGATGAAGTAAAGAAAGTAGTGAATTAAAACTAGTAACAAGAGGATTCCCTAATTCTATGCTAAAAATTAGAATCTCTTATTAGGAAAGGAATACTAATGATGTAATTTTGAATATGACACTATTTTCCAAAAACTACTTATCCATGAAAAAGTTCATTTTTCTATTCTCCATCCACGTACTTTTAATAGGCTGCGCCGAAAAAAAAGTAGAGATGAGCTCTATAAATCCTGAAAATTGGTCCAAAAGACAGGTTTCACTGCAACCCAAGGATTCTTTAGAGCATGGGAAATCATACTTATCCATTTATTCGCAAATCTACAGTAGTTCTGAGCATAAAACACACAACCTGACGGCAATGGTCAGTCTTCGCAATACAAGCGAAAAAGATACTATATATCTTTTAAAAGCAGAATATTTCGATACCCATGGCACTTCGGTAAGAACCTATTTTAACCATCCTATTTATCTCGCTCCCTTGGAGACCACTGAAATCATCATTGACGAACATGATATAGAGGGGGGTACTGGATCTAATTTCATTATTGAATGGAAAATACCCAAAGATTGTCCTGAGCCTTTGTTCGAAGGTATTATGAATTCTACCGTTGGCCAGCAGGGACTCTCCTTTACCACACAATCAAGAAGAATACAATAACAATGATAGAAATACTAACCTCTATATTTTTTCTAATTGCAGTTATTGACCCAATAGGATCTGTTCCCGTATACCTAGAAGCAACGAAAGAGTTTGACAAGCTACATAAGCGGAAAATTGCCATAAGGGCATCGATAATCGCTTTTTTTATCCTACTGTTCTTCATTGTCATCGGACAGCTTATTCTAGAGGCCATGTCCGTTTCTTTAGATGCGTTCCAAATATCCGGAGGTGTAATTCTATTCTTGTTCGCATTGACCATGATTTTTGGGGATGGAAAACCAGAGGAGGAAAAAAGCCATATAACCGATTATAAGCATGTTACCATTTTCCCTGTTGCGATTCCGTCCATCGCTTCTCCCGGGGCAATCATGGCGGTCGTACTATTAACGGATAACCACATCTATACCATAGAGCAACAAACCCTTACCACGGCATTGGTACTTTTAGTAATTGGTCTTACCTGTGGAGTATTATTAGCCGCCAATAATGTTCAAAAACATATTGGAAGTTATGGAATAACAGTTATCAGTAAAGTCATGGGGTTGATTTTAGCCTCTTATGCCGTTCAAAGTATACTCAGTGGTATTAGCAACTATTTCACTTGACAAATATGAATAGCCGTTCTAACTATATTGATTGAACCGCAATTTCAAAAATTAAGAGAAGCTTGGAAGCTTGAAAAAAATTTAATACTTAATATTTATAAAATTTTGCGCTCTTATTTAAATCAAAATCTTGTACTTGAAGGATATAAAGTCCAGAAGGCAAATCAGAAACGTTGATCCGTTCATTATTGACCACGTTCATTTTTAATTCGACACCGCTGGTACTTACAATACGATACATAGCCGTATCACTCGTTTTAATGTTCAATTGAATCTCATCTACAGCAGGATTAGGATATACATTAAACGAAAGTGTATCATCTAAACTTAAAGTTGTCAACGTTTCCAAGACCGTTTCCTGACCCTTAAAGGCAAAAGAAAGTACCTCGCTATATTCAGAAGCCACATTTTGGGAACAAAAAGTCCTGAATCTCAATGCATAAATCTTATCCTGTATCAAGCCTTTCAAAGCAAATGCATTCGTATCAACATATTGCGTTGACCAGTCTTGTTGGTTCACTTCTTTATATTGAACTTCATAAAGACCTTCTTCACTTCCTTCCCAAGTTATGGTAATTCCTGTAGCATCGACCTTTTCTAAGGTAACTTGTTCGGGTGCTTTAGCTGAACAAGAGGTCATCATTACTCCAGAAAGTATTAATGAGAAATCCTGACTGTTATTTTCTAATTTCCCTTTATGGCTTACTGTAATGGTATACGTTCCTTTTGCATTCGGTATTTCGATACGTTCAAAAGGGTCAACACTATTATCACCTTTAATAGCAGCACTACTCGCTTGTGCCGGATTCAATTTCCAAGGAAGGAATGTTTTACCGTTTTGGGTAATCCTGATATCCAGATCATTCACCAAGGCAGCGGTGGTATTATTCAATTCGCCACTATTTACAAAATTTGAAGCTACATCTGTCCAAGAAATAGATGCGACAAGGCTACCCTCTCCCTCGGCTGTTACCGTAAAAGAAAACTTTTCTTCATTTTCTAAGGACTCCTCGGAAATATAGCTCGTGAAATCTTTATTGAAAAGAACTTCTGCCGCTCTTTTTGAGTTCATAATTCCCCATCCCATTTTGTAATCCGGCCCTGCTTTATCAATATCGTCTGCTGTATGTAACGCCAAACCTTTTAAGGTTGCCGCTTTCATATAGGAACCATATAATTGTTCATTGTACTGTTGCAACAATAATAAGGAACCAGTGACACCTGGAGTAGCCATTGACGTACCAGAAGATGTATTGTAGCTTGTGTTACTATACGAATCTGTAGAAAGTATGGAGCCTCCATCACCAGCAAGATCTGGTTTTATTCTTCCGTCATCAACTGGTCCAAAACTACTGTAGGCAGATACATTTGAACTGATTAAGT
Source organism: Maribacter sp. X9 (assembly GCF_048537565.1). Taxonomy (GTDB): domain Bacteria; phylum Bacteroidota; class Bacteroidia; order Flavobacteriales; family Flavobacteriaceae; genus Maribacter. Next base: position 957,396 of record NZ_CP183215.1, on the reverse strand, counting down.
TTCCGTTTCGGTCAATTTCAGAATTGGCACCGGCAACCGTAATTCCGTTCTTTGTCAATGTAAATCCTAACAATACATCAAAACCATCTGCAGTGGTACCGTAGATAGGAGCTTCGTTGTCCCGACTTTTTTGAGCGTTACCCGCAGCCGTAACCATTAGATAGTAAGGAGCGTTGTACATTATTTTGTCCCAGTCTTGGGCCACTTTAGTGTAGGCTCCAAAATACCAATCTGGAACACGGTCTGCCTTTATTCCATAAGAATGGTTAGAAAGTAAAAGTCCGTTTGCAGCAGCCTCGGTAACTTCAATCTTATCTCTACTCCAATCATGGGTCAAGACACTTGCTTTGTTGGCAACTCCCTTGGCCTCCTTTTTATGACCTGTAGAGATGATACTTCCGGTAACACGTGTAGCATGAGAGTCAATGTCCGATGCCTCATCTCCCTTTATAACCCGAGAAGAATATTCAACATGGTTTTCCAAAGCTATTCCAGAATCCCAAACCCCTACTTGCATTCCTTCACCATCCAAACCCAAACCCAGGATTCCATTGGTATTCAATGTGTTCGCCCTAGAAACAAGACCGGCTTGATCAGCATAAGTCTCATAGTACAATGGACTGCCATCAGTCCCTATTTCCTGCAACTCGATTTTCTTACCATTGGCAAGTGTTTCTTTTATTTTCCAATTATTCTGTTTGGCGAGCTCTTTTATGCGAATGGTCTTAGCCTTGTGCTCAGAAACAAGGTTTGATTTAAAATTATTCAAAATATCGGTTTTGTAACCTGCTGATATTTCTAAACGTTGTTTTTTCGTTTGCCCACTTAAGATGCTTACACATGAAAAAACAATACCAAGCAAAATGGTAAAAGAGCTTTTGCTGTACATTGTATTTTTATGATTCATAGGCAGGTATTTATATTTGTAAGACTTAGACTACAAATATACCAACCTATACCTACATCGGATAAAACACAGGTTTTATTCGATGAAATACATCAAGCTTTCAATTTGTTTGTTGTGAAAACACCAATTTTCGATGTGTAAGTTTTTTCTTTCGAAAATTATTATCAGGAATTAAGGCTGAACATCGCATAGACAGGGAAGTGATCACTATATCCACCCATATATCTATTCCCTACAAAAGTTCTGTAGGGAGTACCTTTATACTTGCCTTCCTTTTCTTTCAGGAAAGGATTATCAAAAATTGCAGCGGTATCGAAACTATGTGTTCCCTTTTCGAAACTAAAAAAGGAATTTGAAATAAGAATTTGGTCGAAAAGATTCCACGTACTATTATAAGTTGAAGTACCGCTACTTAACGGTATATGTAAAATTTGCATTGGATTAAACAAACGCGCGCCGCTCATCAACAATTGAATACTTTTCGATAAGGGGTCATCGTTAAAATCGCCCATAACAATGATGTTCGGGTCTGGTTCTACCAGTTCTATATCTTCTATCTTTTCAACAATCTGTTGAGCTGCCGCGATACGTTTGTGCTCCGTTTCAACATCTCCATCACGTCTTGAAGGCCAATGATTCACAAAAACATGAACCAACTCATTGTTAAGTACACCTTTTACATATAAAATATCTCGAGTCATATCTCGTATTCCTTCAGGATTATTGACCACCAATGCCAATGGTTCTGAATGAAGCACTTTAAAAAACTTATGCCGGTAAAGAAGTCCTGTATCGATACCGCGTTCATCGGGAGATTCAAAATGCACAAAGCCATAATCCAAACCATCTAAAGGGGCAGTTGACAACAGGTCTTTTAGAACACCGCTATTTTCCGCTTCGGCGACCCCCACCAAAACCGGCGGATACTGATGGCCATCCTCCCCAATATGGACAATTGTTTTCGCAAGCTTTGATAATTTTCTTCGGTATCGTTCTGGTGTCCACTTTTTTAATCCGGTAGGAGTATAATCACTATCTAAAGTAGCGGTATTTCGTTCTGGATCAAATAGATTTTCTAAATTGTAGAACGCAACCGCATATCGCTGTTTCTTGACCTTTTTCTTAAAAAATGGTATTCGCATATAGCTTTTTAATGGGTCAATAAAAATACGAAATAGCATAGGGGTATTTGCTTAATTTTGCACTTTACACAACTATGATAGAAAAGAAGGATACAGAATATGAAAAGGCGGTTCTTATTGGGATTATCAATAAAGAACAGAATGAAGAAAAAGTAAAGGAATATCTAGATGAACTTGAATTCCTAACCTACACAGCGGGGGGTGAGGTAACCAAGCGTTTTGTACAGCGTATGGACATTCCTAACCCAAAGACCTTAATCGGTACCGGAAAAATGGAGGAAGTTGAGCGCTACGTTGAAGAAAACGAAATCGGTTCGGTAATTTTCGATGACGAACTTACTCCTGCACAACAACGGAATATTGAAAAGCAGCTGCGCTGCAAAATTATTGACCGTACTAGTCTAATATTGGACATCTTTGCCCAAAGAGCACAGACAAGTTATGCCCGTACCCAAGTAGAGCTTGCACAATATGAGTATCTATTACCGAGACTTACCGGACTTTGGACTCACTTAGAGCGCCAAAAAGGGGGTATTGGGATGCGTGGACCAGGTGAAACTGAAATAGAAACAGATAGACGTATTGTGCGTGACCGTATTACCCTACTCAAAAAGAAATTACTGAAGATCGACCGTCAAATGGAGACCCAACGGGGGAACCGCGGCGCATTGGTTCGTGTGGCTTTGGTAGGCTACACCAACGTAGGGAAATCTACACTCATGAACGTAATCAGCAAGAGTGATGTCTTTGCGGAAAACAAGTTGTTCGCCACATTGGATACCACCGTTAGAAAAGTGGTTTTAGGCAACCTTCCTTTCCTTCTAAGCGATACCGTCGGTTTCATCAGAAAACTGCCCACACAATTGGTAGAAAGCTTTAAAAGCACTTTGGATGAGGTGCGGGAAGCTGATTTACTATTACATATCGTTGATATTTCCCATCCACAATTCGAGGAACACATCGAGTCTGTCAACCAAATACTTTCAGAAATCAAAAGCTCCGATAAAAAGATTATTATGGTCTTTAATAAAATCGATCAATACGAGCCAGAAACGATAGATGAAGATGATTTAATTACAGAGCGTACAGGTAAACACTTTACCATAAACGATTGGAAAAAAACCTGGATGGAGAAAATCGGTGATCGTGCCTTGTTCATTTCCGCTTTGAATAAAGAAAACTTGGATGAATTTAGGAAACGTGTTTATGATGAGGTTAGAGACATCCATGTGACCCGCTTTCCCTATAATAATTTTCTGTATCCAGAGAATTTAGATGAGTATTGATCGTCAATTATAAGGCATTTCCTGCAGTTCACCGACGAAAATGAACTCTTCATAAATCTCACCACAAATTGAGTGAAATTCACAACATAAATTATCACCCACAATACTATTGGTCTAATTTTACTTTGTGCTTTAATGTTAGTGTTGACCCAAATCGACATTTAACTTCTTATAACTAAAAGTAAAATCCCAAATTTTACGATAATTGCTTAACCGAAAAAAGCCCTCTATTAAGAGGGCTTTTTTATGATCAAAACTGTAACTGAACATTAAAAAGCATAGTTTAGACCGAACAAAAGATAGGTCTGTAACTTATTGTCTATAGAATCAAATGTTGCCGTTGGATCAGGTGTGGGGCCGGTCAAGGCATAATTCAAAGCTTCTTGTTTATTATTCCTTAAACCAAATTCAAATCCTAGACCTATACCATTCCATAATGTATAACCCAAGGAATTGATCCAGGTATAATTGGATAAATCCCCGCTTTTATAACTCTGAAACATAGAAAGATTGGTCTTGAAATTGACTGCTCCAATTTTCTTGGTATAATCGGCTACGATCTTGGCACCCATCGAAGACTCATAAACATTGTCTCCTTTACTGAATACAAAGTTATAGTTAAGAGGATGTACGACCACTACCAAATCGGTTATAGGAGTCCACGTAGCTCCGACCCCCAAATCTAGGTATCCAGGATCATTAAAATTATCAAGTAAAGTTGTTCGGTATTCCCCAAGTGCGGAGATTGCAAATTTTTCGGTTATTTTTCGTCCGTACAACGAGTTTATCGTAAACACATCCGCCGATTTTCTAAAAGAATCATCATCGTTAGGGTCATCTTTATCATCAAACTTTACCCAACTTAGGTTCACGTTGCCCGAATTTCTCCAGAAGTACTTATCTTGATTAAGATTGGCATAGCCATTTAATATAACACCGATATTACCTGATGAATTGTTCGGAGTACCTTGGGCATACCAGTTGTTGAAACTACTTAAGTTCATCCCTATTGTACCAAAAGCACCTTTTTTCCAACCGGGAAGTTTATCGATTTGTGCTTGCAAGGCATCAACCCTTCCTTTTATGGCGGCTATAGAATCTTTCTTAGGTGCTATTTGTGCTTTAAGTTCATCTTCCGTTTGCGAAAAACCTAAACTCGCGCAAAACACAAGCACAAGAGTTAAAACAATTTTCTTCATATTTATTAGTGTTACTATTCTATAAAGGCGCAAATGTAAGAATTGTAGCCAAAAAGCATACATATGAAATTGCTATTTTCTTTTATACAAAGGCACCGAAGAGCATGCCTCGCCATACATTATTGATTTAGCTACAGGAACTAATTTTTCAGCTAAAAATAAATAAGCATTTGCAGGTACGGGCTTTTTGCTACAGCCTTTGATGATGACGGACTTATCTTGAAATTCAGAAACGTTCAAATTTTCAATTACAGATTGATATAAAAAAGACTCTAGATCTTCGAAGGTTCCTTGTACCGCTTTTTTTGAAAACTCGGAGAGCTTTACGGTAATTAACATGTATGCCCACCCTGGTATAATGGCATCTGTAGAACAATGCAATGCAACGTAGGCATCCTTATATTGAGACCAATCATGGTTTTCTACAGAGGCCCGAAAATCTCTTTCTTTTAAAATGAAACCTTCGAACAACCAATCCTTAATATCTAAAACCATCCGTTTACCTTCAGGATAGTAATCCTCAAGATTAAAGGTGATTAATTTACTTTGGGCTACTCTATTAACGATTTCGTCTTGCATTTATCTATAATTATGCCTTGAAAGTGTTCGACCTTTTAGAATTCTTTCCTATAAAAGACCAAGTTCCAATTTAGCTTCTTCGCTCATTAAATCTTGGGTCCATGGTGGGTCAAACGTAATTTCCACTTCAGCATCCTTTATCTCATTAATTGATTTTACCTTTTCTTCAACCTCTACTGGCAGGGTTTCCGCTACTGGACAATTTGGAGATGTCAAGGTCATCAATATCTTTACCTCATTATCTTCATTGACCAATACATCGTAGATAAGCCCTAATTCGTAAATATCTACAGGGATTTCAGGGTCATAAATGGTTTTCAACACCCTAACAATTTTTTCTCCTAATTCAGCACTATCTTCGGCTATATGTTCTTCGCTCATAATGTTCTATTCTTCAATTTGTGTTTGATATGCCACTGCATATAATTTTAATTGTTTGATCATACTCACCAAGCCATTTGCCCTGGTAGGTGACAAATGTTCTTTTAAACCTATTTCATCAATGAATTGGGTGTCGGCATCTAAAATATCCTGAGGCTTTTGTTCGCTAAACACCCTTATCAAAATAGCGATGATCCCTTTCGTAATGATGGCATCGCTATCTGCCGTAAATATCAATTTATTATCCTCTAACTCTGCATGCACCCAAACTTTACTTTGGCAACCCTTGATGATGTTATCATCGGTCTTGTATTCTTCTTTAATCAATGGAAGGGACTTCCCCAATTCTATCATGTACTCGTACCGCTGCATCCAATCATCGAACATTGAAAACTCGTCGATAATTTCTTCTTGTATCTCTTTAATTCCCATGGTTCTATTTTCAACAAAATTACAACAAGTATCGGTGCTAATCAACTGTTTGGGTCAATGCTAGTATACGGTTTATCAATGGTACCAAATCACGTGGGGGATTCCCCTCGTCAAAGTCCGTAGATCTATAGGTTTTCTTTTGGGTTATGATGGTCAACGTTGCTATTCTTGCGCGATCACTGTGACGATCGGAACTAGGCACTTTTAGTTGAGAAATACCTTGAAATGACACGTCTTTTATTGATGAAATCAATTCTTGCCACTGATATGTTTCAACATTAACCGATTTTTTAAATGTTTCTCTTCCTTCGGAAGTGATAATCATTTCATTTTCCGTTAGGTCACAAGAATAACTTGACCCTCTTGTCGTAGCTTGATAAATGAACTGCTGAACGGATGCAGATGCGTCCCTGTTTTTTGGATTACAGGTCGTCACTAAAACCGTAATTAATATCGCTATGGTCAGTTTCATATTGGAATAATTAAGGTTAAAATACACAAAAGGACTCCTAGTCGGCGCCCATTTACTATAAGCTTAAGAGAAACAATAATTTGACATCTGCATGTTCTAACTAAAGTTTCAAATTAGTGTTATAAACTACAGCAGCATGCTTTTAGCTTTCTTAACGCCAGCAACTAGAACATCTATCTCTTCTTTGGTATTATAAAAGGAGAAACTAGCCCTAACGGTGCCAGGTATCTTATAAAAATCCATTATGGGTTGAGCACAATGGTGCCCCGTACGTACGGCAATACCTAATTTATCTAGAATACTACCCATATCATAAGGATGTATTCCTTCGATATTGAAAGATATCACTGAAGTTTTATTTTTTGCTGTTCCATATATTTTGAGTCCCTCTATTTTTAGCAATTCTTGGGTGCCATATTCTAAAAGCTCATGCTCATATTTTGCTATCAAATCAAACCCAATAGCGTTCATATAGTCCAGTGCGGCACCAAATGCGATTCCCCCACAGATATTGGGCGTTCCTGCTTCGAATTTATGGGGCAGCGCGGCATAGGTTGTCTTTTCAAAAGTAACCTCGGCAATCATTTCACCCCCACCTTGATACGGTGGCAATTTATTCAACCAATCCTCTTTTCCATATAACATACCTACACCTGTTGGTCCGCAAATTTTATGTGCGGAACAGGTATAAAAATCAACCTCAAGTGCTTGAACATCTGCCGCTAAATGAGGCACTGCCTGCGCACCATCAATCAAAACAGCCGCACCTACATTATGTGCCTTTTCGATAATTTCCTTTATCGGATTGATAGTACCTAAAGCGTTGGAAATATGATTACAAAAAACCAATTTCGTTTTTTCGGATAATAATTCGTCGTAGGCATCCATCAACAATTCCCCTTCTTGACTCATAGGAATCACTTTCAAAACGGCTCCAGTACGTTCACAAAGCATTTGCCACGGAACGATGTTCGAATGATGCTCCATAGCCGAAACCAAAACCTCATCTCCCTTTTTGATTAATGAAGAAAAACCGTTAGCCACAATATTGATGCTGTGTGTCGTTCCTGAAGTAAAAATAATTTCGCAGGATTTTTCTGCGTTGAAATGCTTCTGGACTTTTTGGCGTGCTTGCTCGTATTTATCCGTAGCTTCTTGAGAAAGCGCATGAACCCCACGGTGAATATTAGCGTTATAGTTTTGATAGTAATCAACGATGACATCGATTACTTGTTGCGGTGTCTGTGAGGTAGCGGCATTATCCATGTAAACCAAGGGTTTACCGTTCACTTGCCGTTTTAATATGGGGAAATCTTCCCGTATTTTTTTTATATCTAACATAGTTCAACTTCTTCTATACAAAGATACCCGATAATGAAAACATATCGGGTATCAAGCTTATTGTAATTGCGCTGTTTAGAACCTAAAACCGACTCCTGCTTTTAAAATATTGGCATTTTCCTTGAAATCATAGGTATAGGATTGTTCATTAAAAACCGACTCTCCTTTTCGGGCTATATTTAGATAATCATATTGAATCTGAATAAAAATTCTGCTAGAAATATCGTAAGAAAGGCCTAAATTTAAATTAAGTGCTCCGTCGGTTTCAGAATTATCAAAAACCACTGTTTCACCATCTTTGAAATAGGTGTCGTCAAAGACTACACTATAACCTATTCCTAATTGTGGTTTAAGCTTCGTTAAGCCAGGTATAGGCATTTCCATAAATAGTTTAGGTTGTAGCAGATACGTTTTTGCTTTATAATCATACCCTAAATCATTACTATCTGGAGTGCCAAAGGTAAAATTATTGTTTTTTTTCAAAAATGATGTGTTTAGCCCCATTCCTAAATTAACTGGACCCAATTCTATAAATCGATATTTTAGGCCCAAATCGAGTATTCCATTCAAATTGTTTATTCCTGATGCCGAACCATCTACCAGGTTTAAAGGATAATTGGCTTCTAAACTCCATTTTTGGTCTTGGGAATGTAGAAAATAAGTACTAAGTGTTAGAGCGGAAATAAGTAAAAGTCTTTTCATAAATTGATTATTGAATTGATTGTTATCCGGCTAAAGTAGACCAAAAGCTTTGTAGGAAAATAAAACGGTCCGTTAAGAATTACCCAACGAACCGTTAATTATAAAAAATTATTTTTTAAGTCACTTATAGATCAAAGCCAAGGTTGACCCCTAGTTTCTTTGCAATCAATTTATTGATCCTAGTCTTCAACTCTGGAATACGAACGGAAGACAACACGTTATTTGCAAAAGCATACATTAATAAAGCCCTAGCTTCCTTTTTAGGGATTCCTCGTGATTGTAGATAGAACAAGGCCTCTTCATCCAACTGACCAATGGTGCAACCATGCGAGCATTTAACATCATCGGCAAAAATCTCCAACTGCGGTTTGGTATTGATGCTTGCCTTATCGCTAATAAGAATGTTATTGTTCTGCTGAAAGGCATTCGTTTTTTGGGCGATTTTATCCACGATAATCTTTCCGTTAAAAACACCGGTAGAGCTATCTCCATAGATTCCTTTGTAATCTTGGTGACTTTCACAATTGGGTTGTATATGATGCACTAACGTGTGGTGGTCTACATGTTGCTTTTCACCCAAAATCGTAACACCCTTCATTGTAGAATCAATGTATTCACCATTCTGATAGAAGTTCATATTGTTCCTTGTGAGTTTCCCGCCAAATGAGAACGTATGTACCTTAACAACACTTTTATCTTTCTGATCAATATAGGTGTTATCTATAAGGGAAGCCGTAGGTGAATCGTTCTGTATTTTATAATAATCTACAATAGCACTTTTAGCCGCGAAAATTTCCGTAACCTCATTTGTTAGCACCTCATTGGTAGTTAAACTCTGGTGACGTTCAATAATCTGTACCTCTGCATTTTCTTCAACAATGACTAAATTCCTTGGTTGTAACATTAAGGAAGCTTCATTACCTGTAGCGAAATGCAAAATCTCGATAGGCTTTTTAGGCATTTTATTCTTTGGAATGTAGATATAAGCCCCCTCCCTACTAAACGCTGTATTCAAAGAAGTCAACGACTCCTCTTTGGATGCGATTTTATTAAAATACACATCAATTACCTGTTTGTACATGGGTTTGGTTAACGCCGAGCTCATTAAACAAATGTCGACACCATCATGGGTAGTTTCAGACAAGTAAGAGCTATAAATACCATCAACAAAAACGATTTTATACGAATCGATTTCATGAAGGAAATAGCGTTTCACATCCTTATACTCTAAGGTATTCTCCTGTTTAGGAAAAATACTGAAATCTACTTTCTGTAAACTATTGAGCGATGTATATTTCCAAGCTTCCTCTTTCTTGGAAGGAAAACCTTTTTCCTCGAAATTCTTTATGGCAGCCATACGAACATCGTGTACCGGATGCTCCACATCCACGTTGTTCTCAAACGCCATAAAGGAAGAAATTAATTTATCTTTTAAATCCATTTTATGTAGTATTTAGTTTAGTAATGAGTATTAGGCAGCGAGTACTTTGTACTGACTACTTTCCACTTAATACTATTTTAAATAGCAGTTTCTTGCTTCAACCAATCATAACCTTTCTCTTCCAGTTCAAGAGCCAACTCCTTACCACCAGATTTTACAATTTTACCGTTATGCAATACGTGTACGAAATCTGGAACGATATATTCTAAAAGTCTTTGGTAGTGGGTAATTAAAATAACGGCGTTATCCTTACTTTTCAATTTATTTACTCCATTCGCTACAATACGAAGGGCATCAATATCCAAACCAGAATCGGTCTCATCCAAAATTGCGACCTTTGGCTCTAACATTGCCATTTGAAAAATTTCGTTACGTTTCTTCTCTCCCCCAGAAAAGCCTTCGTTCAACGAGCGGGATAAAAACTTACGGTCGATTTCCAACAGTTCAGATTTTTCACGGATCAGCTTTAACATGTCCTTTGCTGGCATATCTTCCAAACCTTTAGCTTTACGCGACTCGTTAATGGCCGTTTTCATAAAGTTGGTCACTGAAACCCCAGGTATTTCTATAGGATACTGAAACGAAAGGAAAACACCCTTGTGTGCTCTTTCCTCTGGGGAAACCTCATCCAAATCCTCCCCATATAATTCTATAGATCCATGGGTAACTTCAAATTCTTCCTTACCGGCGATTACCGAAGCCAATGTACTTTTACCTGAACCATTTGGCCCCATGATGGCATGCACCTCACCGGCTTTAACTTCTAGATTAATTCCTTTTAAAATTTCCTTATCCTCTATTTGAGCATGTAGGTTTGTAATTTTCAACATAGTCTACTACTTTAAATATTCTGGTGCCTTAGGCAGTTTGTTAAAATCTTCTTTTGAATGTTGTATGTACACTTTTGCGCCGTTTTCTTTTGCAAAAGCCTCAAAAGCTTCCATACTCTTTAATGTTTGCTCAACATCATAATTAAAACTAGGTACTCGCTTATACGCTCTGTTTTCGTAAAGGTGGTATAAATCGCCTGTTAAAAGGATTGGACCATTTTCGGCCAAATCCAAATACAAAACTTGATGACCCGGTGTGTGGCCAGGCATTGATTTTATCACCACACTACCATCGCCAAAAACATCATAATCACCTTTGATTTTTTGTACCTTTTCTAACGCTTTGATCGCATTATAAATATCCGCATTTGATTTTTGTGTTTCTTCACTGGTAATAAAATCATATTCGGCATCTTGAACTAACCAAGTGGCATCCTTTAATGCGTTGGCGTGCCCGCTATGATCAAAATGGGTATGTGAGAGGGCCATATATTTTATATCGGCCGGCGACATTCCGATACTTTTCAACTGATTCATGACAGAATCCTTTCGGGAAACTGTAAATGCCCCGCTTGGGTCTGTGTAAGGTTCATCCATAGCAACCAGACCTTCTGGCAGGCCCGCATCCCACATTAAATTTCCCTTAGGGTGACTGATGACAAAAAACGGATCTGCAAATTCCCTCGATTGGCCATGATAAGTAGTATCTTGAGAGAACAATTCTAAATTATTGGCCATAACCGTTCCACCATCGAAAACATATAACTTTACTTCGGGTTTCACCGCTTCGACAACATCTTCCTTCACTTCCTTCTTTGTCTCTTTACAGGCAAAGAACACCAATGGTACTGCGAATATTAATAGTATTCTCTTCATTTCGTTTTTTTCTTTATCCTACCGAACCTTCTAAACTAATCTCCAAAAGCTTTTGGGCTTCAACAGCAAACTCCATTGGTAGTTTATTAAGCACTTCCTTACTGAAACCGTTGACAATCAATGCGATCGCTTTTTCAGTATCGATGCCTCGTTGGTTACAATAAAAAATTTGGTCCTCGCCAATCTTACTGGTGGTAGCCTCATGTTCTATTTGGGCAGATTTGTTTTTTGCTTCAATGTACGGGAAGGTGTGCGCCCCACATTCGTTCCCCATTAAAAGGGAATCACATTGAGAGAAGTTACGTGCATTATCTGCCCCACTATTGATCTGAACCAAACCTCTATAACTATTCTGTGATTTACCTGCAGAAATACCCTTTGAAATAATCGTACTTCTGGTATTCTTACCGAGATGGATCATTTTCGTACCCGTATCGGCCTGTTGGTAATTATTGGTAACGGCAATAGAATAAAACTCCCCTATGGAATTATCTCCCTTTAAAATACAGGATGGATACTTCCAAGTAACGGCCGAACCCGTTTCTACCTGTGTCCAAGATACTTTCGCGTTCTTCTCGCAAAGGGCTCTTTTGGTCACAAAATTATACACGCCACCTTTACCGTCTTTTCCGCCAGGAAACCAGTTTTGAACGGTTGAATATTTTATTTCGGCATCGTCCAACGCAATTAACTCCACCACGGCAGCATGCAATTGGTTTTCATCCCTCGACGGTGCCGTGCAGCCTTCCAAATAACTTACATAACTCCCTTTGTCAGCGATCAACAAGGTTCGTTCGAACTGACCTGTACCGGCTTGGTTGATTCTAAAATAAGTGGACAATTCCATAGGGCAACGAACGCCTTTGGGAATGTAGCAGAAACTACCATCTGAAAATACGGCGGAGTTCAATGCTGCATAAAAATTATCTCGTTTAGGAACAACCGTGCCTAAATACTTCTTCACCAGTTCGGGATGTTCCTTAATGGCTTCGGAAATGGAACAGAAAATAATTCCCTTTTCGGCCAAGGTCTTTTTAAAAGTGGTGGCAACAGAAACCGAGTCCATCACAATATCTACTGCAACGTTCTGAAGTTTCTTTTGTTCATCAACCGAAATTCCTAATTTCTTATACATCTCCAACAACTCGGGATCAACATCTTCCAAGGTTTTGTTGGGATCTGCTTTCTTAGGAGCAGAATAATAGGAAATTGCCTGAAAATCGGGTTTTTTATAACGGACATTCGCCCATTCTGGCTCGGCCATTTCCTTCCAATACTTAAAGGCTTCGAGTCGCCACAGCGTCATCCACTCCGGCTCCTCCTTTTTCTTGGAAATGGCAATCACGATTTCTTCGCTCAAACCATTAGGAAAGGTGTCAGATTCTATATCCGTATAGAAACCATATTCATACTCTTTGGTTTCCAGTTCTTTTTTTAATTCTTCTTCTGTGTATGCCATATTATTTGTAATACGTCAATTAACATTTAGCAATCAACAATTTATAAGGAAAAACTTTCTCCGCAACCACAGGTACGTTGTGCGTTCGGATTGTTGAAGACAAATCCCTTTCCGTTAAGTCCGCCAGAATATTCCAAAACGGTACCCACCAAATACAAAAAGCTCTTTTTATCTACAATGATACGTACGTCGTTGTCTTCAAAAACCTTATCGGTCTCATCTTTCTTACTGTCAAAGTTCAATTCATAGGACAATCCACTACAACCACCACTTTTCACTCCTACCCGCACATAATCCTTAGATGCATCAAAACCTTCCTCGGTCATAAGACTGACGACTTTCTTTTTGGCTGTTTCTGATACTTGAATCATAATTAACTAGATTTAATCTAAATAGTTTACAAATATACGCTATATGTAGGTTTTTACCATATAACCTTACATTATTATAATGTATCTCATTATAGGATAATACTATAGATTGCAAAGAATGCCAGCTGCTCAGTTTTTGACGCTTTTATGTTGATTATATATTTGGTCCGTGCCCCTTTACAGAAATTGAAACCGTACTGAATATTTTCTTCATTAATTCAACTTATTACCAACTGAGTATATCTCATATGGGCCGATTCAAATAACCCAAGAAGCATCAACTGAGAAAACTTATTAATATATAAGTCGTTTTTGAAAAGAAGCCATGGAAAAACAATAATGTCTTTTTTTTGTAATATTAATTCATTGTAAAAGCCAAAGGTGTTAAATACCTAATCTACTTAGCCATTAATCCCTTGTCATATTTATAAAATAAAAATAAATGGATTAACTTGAAGGCCAAATCAACTTAAATCAAAACAAGAGTGCTTTATGTCAAAAAAAGAGAGGAATTTCAAAAAGAACACCCGTAGAAAATTCATGAAAAATACCGGCTTGGCAGCGGCCGGATTTATGATCGTTCCCAGACACGTGCTGGGTGGTACAGGTTATGTTGCCCCTAGTGATAAATTGAATATTGCAGGAATTGGTGTCGGGGGCAAAGGCCAAAGTGATATTGCTTCCTTTGCAGAAAGTCCGAATGTAAATATCGTATCGCTGTGTGATGTAGATTACAGGCAGGCGATTGCATCAAGAGAAGCTTTTCCAAAAGCAAGTTATTATAGCGATTTCCGCGAAATGCTTGAAAAAGAAGGTAATAACATTGATGCGGTTTCGGTTTCCACTCCTGACCACAACCATGCCGTAGCCGCCTATCAAGCGATGTCAATGGGTAAACATGTCTACGTACAAAAACCGTTGACCCATGATATTTGGGAGGCAAGAATGCTTACTGAAGCGGCCAAAAAATTCAAAGTGGTGACGCAAATGGGTAACCAGGGTGGTTCTGGCGATGGTGTTCGTAAAATGAAGGAAATTTATGATACAGGAATTATTGGTGATGTGCACACCGTAAAATGCTGGACAAATAGGCCCATTTGGCCACAAGCCTTACAGACACCTACCAAAAAAGATAGGGTTCCCAAAGGTCTGGACTGGAATCTTTGGCTCGGTACTGCCGCAATGCGCGATTACAATGACGCCTACCTTCCTTTCGATTGGCGGGGTTGGTCAGATTTCGGAACAGGTGCCTTAGGCGATATGGCCTGCCATATTATGGATCCCGTTTATAGAATTCTACCCATTCTTTATCCAAGTACTGTAGAGTGTAGTGTTTCAGATTCTTTTAAAGGGAAGTTTGAAACAGCTGATTATCCAAAAAGTTTTCCCAACTCCAGTAAAATCCATTTAAGCTACCCACGTACCGATGGAAAAGGAACTATTAAAGTTTCTTGGATGGATGGCGGATTATTACCTGAACGGCCTGACGAACTAGGTGATGATGAAGCTTTGGGCAACTGGGATGGCGGTGTTCTATTTATAGGCACCAAAGGAAAATTAATGGCCGATTGTTACGGAGCCAATCCACGATTACTTCCATTAAGCCTTAACGAACAATTTGAAGTTGAAGAAACCATTGCACGTGTGCCCGAAGGTCATTATTTACAGTGGGTAAATGCCTGTATGGCAGGGTATGGAAATGCGGAGACCAGTTCTTCTTTTGACTACGCCGGGCCGTTTACAGAAAGCATACTCATTGGTAATTTGGCCTTGAAATCATACTTCGAAGTTGACCCCACAGCTGAAAACCAAGGCTTCTGGGGCGGTGGAAAACAATATTACGGAAGAAAACGTTTACAGTGGGATGCAGCCAATATGAAAATCACGAATTTTGAACCTGCAAATAAATATGTAAAACGTACCTACCGGGACGGTTATTCCTTAGGATAGACATTTAGTTTTTTTAAACCGTAAAAAAGGAAAACTGGAGCGTAACAACTCCAGTTTTTTTATGCTTTTAATCTAGTATTAACTCCTTATTTTTGCATCATGCTAGAAGATAAGAATCAAGAAAGGACTTCTTTGGAGAAATTAGGAGAATTTGGTCTCATAGACCACCTCACCAAGGATTTTAAAATCAAACAAAAATCGACCATAAAAGGTATTGGAGACGATGCAACCGTTTTGGATTTCAAAAACAAAAAAACGGTGATCAGTACGGACCTCTTAATTGAAGGGGTACATTTTGACCTTGCCTACATGCCTCTGAAACATTTAGGTTATAAGTCGGTTATGGTGAATCTATCCGATATCTATGCGATGAATGCAACGGCAACACAAGTAACAGTTTCTATTGCCGTTTCCAATCGTTTTCCGTTAGAAGCATTGGAAGAATTATATGCGGGCATTGCCACTGCATGTAAAACCTATAAAGTTGACTTGGTCGGAGGTGATACCACCTCTTCTAAAACCGGACTTTTAATTAGTGTTACCGCCATAGGCGAGTCAGACGAGGCAGATATCGCTTATCGATCAGGTGCCAAACCAAATGACTTATTAGTCGTTTCGGGCGATTTAGGTGGAGCTTATATGGGTTTACAGGTATTGGAACGTGAAAAGGAAGTTTTTAAGGTCAACCCCAACAGCCAACCCGATCTGGAACCTTATTCCTATATTGTAGAACGACAGTTAAAGCCTGAAGCTCGAAAGGATATTGTTGAACTATTGAAAAAACTGGAGGTGCACCCTACTTCAATGATTGATATTAGTGACGGACTTTCATCTGAAATTCTTCATTTAAGCAAGAGTAGCGGTTTGGGTATTGATCTTTACGAGGATAAAATTCCTTTAGATCCAACCGTTATTTCGGCCTGTGAGGAATTTAAAATGGATAGTACATTGGTAGCCTTAAGTGGAGGCGAAGACTATGAACTTTTGTTTACCATAGACCAAAAAGAATTCCCGAAAATAAAGGGCAATCCTAACTTAACCGTTGTGGGGCATACCACGGGAAAAGATGAAGGTGCTTTCTTGATTTCCAGGAACAATACGAAGATTCCATTGACCGCGCAGGGTTGGAATTCTTTTACCTAAAAAGAAAAAACAATTAAGCTACTTGTTGCGCAGCGGTATGTCTTCTTTGGTAAATATGTTCTAACGTTCTGTTGATGTCTTCCAACTCTGGCGTTAATATCGAAAGGTTTCCACTTACGTCTGTCGTAACTTGCTTTTGGCAATGAATACACTTGTATTCTTTAATGTGCGATGTCACCTTTTTAGAGATGGAATAGTGATGGCCAAAAATGTTGCAGAATAATTTTTTCATGCTGTAGGTTTTTGTTGCAAAGGTTTCGATTTGGGTAACCGATAAAATGCGATTAAGTGTTTGTTCAAGGTTATACTTTTGCAGGAAATAACTTGGGGTAAATTTCCTTTTGTTAAAGTACTGTATATTAAAGTGCTGTACCACTATTTGTTGTGAGGTTGAACTTTTTTGTTGTCAACCTAATTTTTTTTGGTGTCTTATCATTCAAAAATCAGGGCGCGTTCGTTATTCCATAATCTTTCACTTTATTTGCAGCCATGTTCAAGAAGAAAGAAATACTTATAACGGCCTTTGCGCTATTCTCCCTTTTTTTCGGTGCCGGAAATTTAATTTTGCCCCCTCTATTAGGTTTCAATGCTGGTAACCAATGGCTTATTGTTACCATTGGCTTTTGTCTTTCTGCAATGGTAATTCCACTTTTAGGGATTTTGGCCCATGCCAAACTACAAGGCACCTTGATGGATTTCGGAAAAAAAGTCTCCCCCACTTTTAGTTTGATTTTTTCCTTTTTCATTTATGCCATAGCTGTGGCATTACCAGGGCCTAGAACCGCATCGGTTACACATGAGATGGCCATACAACCATATTGGGATATTTCTCCTTGGGTTACCAGCAGTATCTATTTTGGCCTAGTCTTTATATTCGCCATCAACCGCTCACGGATATTAGGGGTATTAGGAAAGTTGTTGACACCGGCCATCATTCTGATTTTACTTTTTGTAATCGGTATTACCATTTTTTCATTTCCGTTCGATTTTGGAACGACGAACATTACTAATCCCTTTTCTAACGGGATTTTGGAGGGATACCAAACCTTTGATGCCATTGGTGCCGTAGTCGTAGGCGGGGTAATTATCATTTCCATTAATCTCAAACATACCGATGCCTCATACGAGGATAAAAGATCAATGATCCGTAAAGCGGGATGGATTGCAGGACTGGCCCTGTTCCTTATCTATATGGGCTTGATACTTTCTGGTGCATTAGTACATTCGGCTTTTCCTGAGGATACTACACGAACCGCTTTACTTTCTGGTTTGGCAAAACAGAGTTTGGGAAATGTGGGCAATATCTTTTTAAGTATTTTGGTAGCCATAGCATGTTTTACAACCGCAGTAGGCATCGTTACCGGAACGGCGGATTTTGTAAAATCAAGATGCAATGACTCTCAACTGGCCTACACGCTAACCGCAATTATAGGGAGCGTTTTAGGTATTCTTATCGGTAAATTTGATGTAGGTTACATCATCATTGTGGCATTACCCTCATTGATGTTTATTTATCCAATCACTGTAATTCTAATTCTACTGAACGTAGTTCCTGAAAAATGGGGGTCGTCTTTTGTATTTCGAGCCGTTACCCTAACCACCATTCTTTTTAGTATCCCCGACTTTTTAAATAGTATTCCGGCATTGACCCCAAAACCTGAAACCTTTTCTTGGATTCCTTTACAGGAATATAGTTTGGGTTGGGCGTTGCCGGCATTGGCAACCTTTATATTGACCAATGTCTTCATTCGCTTATCAAGATAATTCTTCATTATATATGGTTTGACTTCTAGAATAGAGGTGAGATTGACAATTCCAAAAATAAATCGTCCTACCAAAATCCAATTTTTCATTTCTGTTCAATCATTAAAAATTTAAAAAACCAAACCTTTCGAAAAAAGGAGCGTAGGTAGGGTATACATAAAAACTAAGAAAAGATGAAAATTTCAAAATCCATTACCGTAGTAACATTAGCATTTACACTTGCGCTTGGCACAACTGCTTTCGCACAAGATGGTTCCATGAAGAAGATGAAAAAGGAGAAAATGATGATACAGACCAAAATGGTCGGTGGCGCAGAAATGTATCCTACTAAAAACATCATTGAGAATGCAGTAAACTCTAAAGACCACACCACATTGGTTGCCGCAGTAAAAGCCGCCGGACTTGTAGAAACCTTGCAAGGTGAAGGTCCGTTTACCGTTTTCGCACCTACCAATGCTGCTTTTGACAAATTACCTAAAGGTACCGTTGAAACTTTATTGAAGCCTGAAAACAAAGAGAAATTGCAAGCTGTACTTACTTACCATGTAGTGGCAGGAAAAGTGAGCTCCATGGATTTGGTTAAAATGATTAAAGACGGAAAAGGAAAAGCTGAATTGACCACTGTTAACGGAGGTAAATTAACGGCTATGTTAAAGGGTAAAAAAGTGCAATTGAAAGATGCTGCCGGAAACATTTCTACAGTAACTATTGCCGATGTGAATCAATCTAACGGAATAATTCACGTTGTGGATACCGTTGTATTGCCAGGAATGTAAGATTGAAAGTTCCGCACACCAAAATTTGATGAAACGGCCCCAGAACATGGGGCCGTTTTTTTATGATTTAAAAATTAAAATTTTATAACAAGGCTAATTGGGCAATGGTCGCTTCCCATAATCTGATCATGGATTTCGGCCGACTTCACCTTGGGCCAAATCGAAGCACTGACCAAGAAATAATCGATACGCCAGCCTACGTTTCGTGATCTCGCGCCACCGCGCATGCTCCAAAAGGTATACTTGTCAAATGTATCCGGATGCAGTTGCCTAAAGCTATCCACCAGATCCAACTCCTTTAGCATATGTCCAAAACCATCGATTTCTACTTGGGTAAATCCTGAAGTTTTGTTGTAATTGCTTTTAGGATTCGCTAGGTCATTTTCGGTATGCGCCACATTGAAATCTCCGGTAATAATTAACGGTTTGCTTTTTGATAGTTCCTTTAGATAATTGGTGAAATCTTTATCCCAAACAGACCTATAGTCCAAGCGTTTTAGGCCGTTACCACTATTAGGTACATAAACGTTCACCAGATGAAAATGCTCTAGTTCGGTATGTATGATTCGCCCTTCCGAATCATGCTCAACGACTCCCATGTTTTTTGTGAAATCTACGGGTTTATCCTTGATTAAAATTCCGGTTCCAGAGTAGCCTTTCTTTTCGGCGCTATTGGAGAATAATTGGTAATTGTCCAAATTCTTCAAGGCTTCACTCACTTGATCATCCTGTGCCTTCGTTTCTTGAACACAAAATATATCGGCATCAAAATCAGATACTACATTTTCAAAATCCTTTTTAACTGCAGCCCGTATGCCATTAACGTTCCATGAAACTAATTTCGTAACCATAAGTTATTAAAAATAAAATATTGATGCCTATTACGCATTCATTAATTCCTCGATCTCCTCGGCCTTAATTGGAATGTTGGCCATAAGGTTAAACGGCACTCCGCTTTCTTGAATCACTACGTCATCCTCTAAACGAACACCCATATTTTCGGCAGGAATATAAATACCCGGTTCTACCGTAAATACCATATTCGCTTTCATGGGTGTTTTCAATTCTCCATAATCGTGCGTATTCAAGCCGATATGGTGACTGGTTCCGTGCATAAAGTATTTTTTATAGGCGGGCCAATCCGGATTCTCGTTTTGAACGTCGGCTTTATCCAATAAGCCTAATCTTAACAATTCCGAGGTCATCAACTTACCACATTCTTTGTGGTATTCTGCCCAAAACGTTCCCGGTACCAGCATTTTTGTCGCTTCGTCCTTTACACGTAGTACGGCATTGTAAACTTCTTTTTGCCGTTTAGTGAACCTTCCGCTTGCTGGAATGGTACGGGTCAAATCACTGGAATAGTTGGCATATTCCGCTGCCGTGTCCAACAGTATCAAATCTCCCTCCTTGCAAGGTCTGTTATTCTCTAGATAGTGCAACACATTGGCATTATTTCCTGAGGCGATAATGGGCGGATAGGCAAATCCTTTGGAACGGTTACTTACAAATTCATGCAGTAGTTCAGCTTCAATTTCGTATTCCATTACTCCGGGTTTTACAAAACCCAATAATCTACGGAAACCTTTCTCGGTAATGTTACACGCCATCTGCATGAGCTCCAATTCCTCAGGTTCCTTGATTCCACGGATTTCTTGAAGTATGGGATTGCTTTTCGCGATTTGATGCGCCGGATAGTCCTGCTTGCATTTTTGGATAAAACGGTCTTCGCGGGTTTGGGTTTCTACCGCTTGCCGGTAATGCTCGTTGGTATTAAAATAGATGGTTTCGGCCTCGGTCATTAGGTCGAAAAACACTTTATCGAATTCCTTCAACCAATATATAGTTTGGATACCTGAAACTTCGGTCGCTTTTTCCTTGGTCAGTTTAGCCCCTTCCCAAACGGCGATATGGTCGTTGGTTTCCCTGACGAATAGGATTTCACGGTGTTTTTCATCCATCGCATCGGGGAATAACAGCAAAATGGTCTCTTCCTGATCCGCACCGGATAGGTAAAAAATATCGCGGTGTTGCTCAAAGGGCATCACGCTATCGGCACCTATAGGATAAATATCGTTGGAGTTAAAAACCGCAACACTTTTGGGACGCATACGCTCCATGAATTTTTTGCGGTTCTTTATAAATAAGGAATTAGGAATTTGACTGTATTTCATGAAATATTGATTTTGCCATAAAATTAAGCATTAGCCTTTATTTTGATAAAGATTACCGCACATATTTACCAGAATTACATGGAAACATGCATCACCTTTTCAAGAACAATTAGCTAACTTGTAGGCTTCAACCAAAAACTAAAACTTCATGAAAAAAGTAGCCTATCTATCGATAGCCTTTCTATGCCTTCAGGCCTGTTCAGAAACTAAAAAAGAAGAAACCCAAGCACAACTTTTTGCCCGTATCGATTCGGAAATCAAGGCCAACGCAAAGGGATACAGCACCTTAAAAGAAGCTTCGGAAACTATTGGTCATCGATTGACAGGTTCTACAAATGGATCAAAAGCAGAGGAATATACCTATAACAAGTTCAAGGAATACGGATACGAAGATGTCGCCTACCAAACTTTTGAGGTGGAAGCCTGGGCCCGTGGAGATGTTTCCTTGGAAATAAAGGATGAACCCGTAAAAGTAGTTACGCTGGGGCATTCCCCTATCGAAGCTGATGTGACCGGTGAAATTGTAGATATGGGCAATGGTCTCGAAGCGGATTATGCGGCCGACCCCGATGCGGTGAAAGGAAAAATTTCTTTGGTCTATATCGGTATTTTACCGGATAGCCCAGAGGGCTTGACCAACTTGCATCGAAGTGAAAAAACGGCCTTGGCCATAAAATATGGTGCCATTGGTATCATCATTGCCAATCAAGTGGACAACGGCGTTTTATTGACCGGTACGGCTTCCGTTACCGGAGAATTGATTCCTATCCCTGCCGTTTGTATAGGAAAAGAGGATGGGATGGCCTTAAAAGAAAGCCTAAAAAATCAGAAAGCCATCGCCAAAATAAGCATGACCAACACGAGTGATGTCATTAAAGCAAGAAATGTAGTCGCTACGTTACCGGGCAGTGAAATACCCAATGAAGAAATTGTAATTGGAGGTCATTTGGATTCATGGGATTTGGCCACTGGGGCCATTGACAACGGTATCGGGTCTTTTGCCGTTCTGGATATTGCGCGTGCTTTTAAAGCGAATAACCTCCATCCAAAACGAACAATAAAATTCGTTATGTTCATGGGCGAGGAACAAGGGCTATTGGGTTCTAAATATATGGTTGAACAGGCCATCGAAAACAACACTATGGACAACATAAAATACATGATGAACTTAGATATGTCTGGCAACCCGATTGGGATAAACGCGGGTGGTAAATTGGATAGTGAAGAATTTTTTACCGATTTAGGCGCTGCCATACAAAAACAGGATACCATTTATCAAAATACCTTTTCCAATAAATCTGGCTTACATAGCGATCACCAACCCTTTATGTTAGAAGGTGTTCCAATTTTGTCGGTCAACAGTAATTTAGACCGTTCCATTTACGGCTGTTACCATTCCGATTGTGATGATTTCAACTTGGTGAACGAAGACCACATGACCAATACCGCACGATTCGGCACGATGATGCTCTATGCCGTGGCAAATGCAGATAAGCTTCCGGCTACCAAAATGGACAGTGAGACGACCAAAGAATTTATGATCAAGAACAATTTGAAGGAAAAACTGATTATTGGAAACGACTGGAAATGGGAAGAATAAGCCACAAACCATCCTTTTTAAAACTTAGGTCAAAGCAGGGCGTCGTTTCGATGATGGTCTGCTTTACTTTTTTAACGGGATGCTCTCAAAAAATTGAGAATAACTCAACCGATTATTTTGCATTGGTACGACCAGCATTTACTGGAAAACTCGCCTATAAAACCACAGATTACATGGAAGATTATTGGCGCGTAGTAGGTAATACAGGTTTCAATAATACGGTTTACCTGATTGCCGACACCTTAAAAGCATCGGGCTTTGTATTGGAATCTGAAGCCAAAGAAACCGACCGACTTACCTATCGCATTGAAAAACGCCCCATGGAAAATCAAACTTGGGAGCCTATAAGCGCATCGCTTCAAATTGTTGGAGAAGACAAACCTTTATTGGTATCGGCATCCAACCGAAACATGACCTATTTAAATTCCGCTTCAACTCCAGAAAACGGTGTGCAGGCAGAAGTTTTGTATGTGGAGAATTTAGAGCAGCTAGAAAAAATTCCGGTAAAGGATAAAATCATTTATACCGAAATAAGCGCCAGAAAACTATTTGATTATCTTTTGGAAAATGGGGCTTTGGGAATTCTCACATATGACAATCCCACTTATTTACAACCGGAAAAAAACAAAACCTCCATCCAGTTTAGGAGCTTGCCGCACCAAGATTCCACGAATTTTTGGGGTATCGCACTTTCCTTTGAGACGAAGGAAAAATTAATCGCACGATTGCAAAAAGGAACGACGGAGGTTTTGGTCAATATCCAAACCAAACGATACCCATCCGAAGAACTTACCATCGTTGCGAACATCAAAGGAGTCGAAAAACCCGATGAACGTTTGGTGTTTTCGGCACATATACAAGAACCTGGGGCAAATGACAATGCAACCGGAGTAGGCACCCAGTTAGAAATGGCAGTACTTGCGGCAAAACTATTTTCTGAAGGAAAGATTGACCTTGACCGCACCCTAACCTTCTTATGGGGAGATGAAATCATCTCTACCCGCAGGTATATTCAAGAAAACCCAGAAAGGGCGAAAGGCATCAAATGGGGCATTAGTTTAGATATGGTGGGAGAGGATACTAACATTACTGGTGGCTCTTTTCTAATTGAAAAAATGCCGGATCCAAGTGCTATTTGGACACGGGGAGCAGATAAACATACCGAATGGGGTGGGGAAGTTTTATCAACGGAAGACATGAAACCGCATTACCTAAACGACTTTATTATTTCCAACTTTAAGGCTCAGGGCAAATTCGCAGACTGGAAAGTGGAAACAAACCCTTTCGAAGGCGGCAGTGACCATACCCCCTTTTTACAGGCCGATATTCCCGGACTCCTCCTATGGCATTTTACAGATCAATTTTACCACACCAATAATGACAGAATTGACAAAGTATCTCAAGAAACCTTGAAAAATGTAGGTACGGCAGCCTTGGTAAGCGGTTTGGAACTGGTGAATGCCGATGCTGAATTTGCTGAGAAACTAATTAAAAGTATAAAACAGCAGGGAATCGAACGGTTAAAAACAGAAATCGCTTTAAGCAAAAAGATCTTGGAAGAAGAAGGTGAATTGGGTGAGCAAGCCTTGATTCTTAAAGTATGGCAGGACTGGTATCTAAAAGCAATCGGGTCCATCAATGATATTGTTCCTGAAGGAAATAGTTCACTAGAGAAATCTATCCACGAGGCACAATTAGAATTTGAGTCAAAAACGGAAGAACTGATGAAATCTCTGAACCAAGGAATATTTACTTGGAAATTTTAAGATGTTACCAAAAAAAAGGAATCCGTAACTTACCATCAATAATAGCACTTTTAAAAAATGAAACAATTTTACGCTCTTTTTCTCGCCGGTATTTCTATGGTCTCGGCCCAGCTGCAGCCTACGACACCAGAACAGGTCCAGGCATCGCTCGCTGCTAAAAAAACAATGGAAGAAAATTCCTTACTGAAAAACCTTCCCTTAAGAAATATTGGTCCGTCCATAATGAGCGGCCGTGTAGTGGATTTGGCGGTAAATGAAGCCAATCCTACCGAATATTATGTGGCTTATGCCTCCGGAGGCTTATGGTACACCAATAATAATGGAACCTCTTTTACCCCGGTAATGGATGAAACCCAAACCCAGAACTTAGGGGATATTGCGGTGCATTGGCCAAGCGGCACCTTATGGGTAGGTACTGGGGAAAATAATGCTTCGCGCTCCTCTTATGCAGGTATCGGTATTTTAAAATCGACCGATAAGGGTAAAACCTGGGAAAATATGGGGCTTACCGATGCTCATCATATAGGCAGGATTGTGGTAAACCCAGATAATCCGAATGAAGTGACCGTAGGGGTAGCGGGTCATTTGTATTCGCCAAATGAGGAACGCGGTATCTATACAACCACCGATGGGGGAAAAACTTGGAAAAAAACATTGAACATTGATAATGAAACGGGAATAATCGATGTTGCGGTAGCGCCAAATAATTTCAGGATCCAATATGCCGCCGCTTGGCAAAAGGATCGTAAGGCATGGGACTTTGTGGGAAATGGCGAGGGTTCCGGAATTTATAAAAGCACCGATGCGGGAAGCACTTGGTCGAAAATTTCAACGCCTTCCAGTGGATTCCCAACAGGAACGGGAGTTGGCCGTATCGGTTTAGCGGTATTCGATGAAAAAACGGTGTATGCCGTTCATGACAATCAATACAGACGGAAAAAATCTGAAGAAAAAAAGAATGAAAAAGTAGGCCTTACCAAGGAAGCTTTTAAAAGGCTTTCTAAAGAAGAATTTTTAAAGTTGGGGGACAAGGAACTTAATGAATTTTTAAAGACCAATAATTTTCAGGAAAAATACCGTGCCGATAACGTAAAACAAATGGTACGCAGCGATGCGGTCAAGCCGGCCGACCTAGCGCTCTATCTAGAGGATGCCAATAGCCAATTGTTCGACACCCCTGTTATTGGTGCAGAAGTATATCGTAGTAACGATGGAGGTAAAACCTGGAACAAGCAAAACGAGGATTATATAGATGATCTTTTCTACAGCTACGGGTATTATTTTGCCCAAATTACGGTTGATCCAAAAAATGTAAATGCCATTTATCTGGCCGGGGTTCCCATCATTTCCTCCAAGGATGGGGGTAAAACCTATACCTCTATCAGTGGAGACAATGTGCATTCCGATCATCATGCACTTTGGGTGGACCCAAATCTAAAAGGGCATTTGATCAATGGAAACGATGGTGGTGTCAATACCAGCTACGATGATGGGGGCCATTGGATTAAGAACAACTCGCCCACCGTTGGGCAGTTCTACGCCATAGCCGTGGATAACGAAGAACCCTACAAGGTTTATGGTGGTTTACAGGATAATGGTGTATGGATGGGCCCTCATAATGTAGAAGAAAATACAGCGTGGCACCAAGAGGGTCAATATCCCTGGAGATCGATTTTAGGGGGTGATGGAATGCAGGTACAGGTGGACAATCGAAATTCCAATATCATTTATGCGGGTTTTCAGTTTGGTAATTATTTTCGGTTAGATGTGGAAAATGATAAACGCACCTACATACAACCCAAACATGAATTGGGCGAAACACCGTACCGATTCAATTGGCAAACGCCTATTTTACTATCGCCACACAATCAAGATATTCTGTATATGGGTGGCAATAAACTTCATCGCTCCCTAAATCAAGGAGATGATTGGGAGGTAATTTCCGCAGACTTGACCCAAGGGAGTAAAAAAGGGAACGTGGCCTATGGAACGTTGACCACCATTTCTGAATCTCCCTTTAAATTTGGGTTAATTTATACGGGTAGTGATGATGGATTAGTACAAAGAACCACCAACGGAGGAGGAAGCTGGGAGGTACTTTCCGCGAATTTGCCACTTAATTTATGGGTGAGCAGGGTCGTTGCTTCACAACATAAAAAAGAACGGGTATACGCTGCTTTAAATGGATATCGCTCAGATGATTTTAGGCCGTACCTCTATGTCAGCGAAGATATGGGAACTAATTGGAAATCGATTTCCGCTAATATTCCCACTTCACCGGTCAATGTTATCGTAGAAGATCCTGAAAATGAAAATATATTGTTCGTAGGAACGGATAACGGCCTGTATGTCTCGTTGAACAGGGGAGCATCTTGGGAGTCCTTGCAAAATGGAATGCCCTATGTAGCCGTACATGATCTTGCCATACAGGCGAAGGCCAAACATCTCCTAGTAGGTACACACGGAAGAAGTATTTATAAAGCAGATATTTCGAACATACAAAAAATGACCCCTGAAATCCTAAAAAAGGATTTATATATCTTTCCGCTGGAAGCTATAAAATATTCAAGCCGATGGGGAAATTCTTGGAGTTCTTGGTCCAAGCCTAGCACTCCCGGATTGGATATTTCATTTTACTCAGGATCCGATGATGCCGTTGAAGCGAAAATCAGTTCTTCGGATGATATCGTAGTAAGTGAAACCCACGTCCCTGCCGATAAAGGTTTGAACATCCTTTCCTATGATTTAACTTTTTCAAAAATTGGAAAATTGAACTATCTTAAAAAGCACAAAACCGAATTGAAGGAAGCTAAAGACGGAAAAACCTATTTACCAAAAGGTACCTATACGGTAGAATTGAAGGGAAATGGAATTGCCGAAAAAACCACATTTGAAATCGAATAGCAATGAAAATCGTTGATTGGCATTCCTTATCGGAATTAGGCGTAAGCCATAATCCCGACATCAAGAAAAAAACCTTGATAGGTCCGGGTGAAATTCCACAGTTAATGATGTACGGCACCGCTGTTTTTAAACCAGGTCAAAAAGTGGAATTGCACAAACATGATACTATGTATGAGGTATTTCACATTCAAACCGGAAACGCTATTTTCAACATATCCGGCAAAGACTATGAAGTGGGTCCCGGACAATGTATTACCATTGAACCCGGAGAACTACACGGTCAAGAAAATCCTTTTGACACTGAGGTAACCTGGAGCTATTTTGGTATCGCAACCGACTAATCAAAAACTATGGAACTAACTTTAGGCATACCCGCCCTACTCTTTCCGGCCATTTCATTGACCATGTTGGCCTATAATGCACGGTATCTTGCCATCGCTGCACTGATACGCCAATTACATCAAAAATATCAAGAAACGGGTTCTACTTCCATTGAGCTACAAGTGAAAAAATTACGGAAGCGGTTAACGATTATAAAGAATATGCAGGCCTCAGCTATTTTTAGCTTTCTATTGGCCGTCATTACTATGGCACTTATTTTTTTCAATTATGAAATTGGAGCAAAATTGGTTTTTGGCATCAGTCTATTTGCCTTAATTATTTCTTTGGTTTTGAGTTTTGTTGAAGTACAACTGTCCACCAGGGCGCTTTCCATTCAACTAAAGGACATGGAGCAATAAGGCACGTCCTTTACCTGTACGTCATCATTCAATGCTATTACCATATTGAGATTGATAATGGAACAGCATTTCTTTATTCGCTGATCCAACCAACCCATGAAACGTGTTATGGAGCTTGACTTTTTTAAGAAAATCCGTGAAATAAGGGAATATGAATTTGGTGTATTCTACTACTTTGATAAGTTGGTAATTTCCGAAATCAAAGAAGATATCTTGTTTCAATGGAAAATGGCCGAAAAAAGAATTATGGCCGCACCAGAGATTTTCGGAAAAGGAAGCTCCCTTGTTTATAGCTCCAATAGGGTAAATTATTATACCGTAAATCCTTTTAATTGGATGAGATTCCATAAAAGTAGACATCAGCTTCCTTATTATGCCGTGGTAGACCTGACCGAGGGTAGTTTTGCAAGCGTTGCTTTAGAGTGCATATTATTTAAAAGGAACACTACACATTTTAAAGATTTGGAAAAGGCTGAAAAATGGGGGTTAGGTAAAATGGAATTATTCGAAAAGGAAAAAGCCCAACCCATCTCATTCTTTTTTGTTTAAAATTTCACAATTAATACCAGAAAATTCCATTTAATCTTTAAACAGGATTTTCACCCCTTTATAATTGGTCTAAATTAGTATACTAAAGCTATTGAAAACTTGTTAATAACTTGCTTGTACCGTAACTTTACCCCCGCTAAAAAAATCAAAATAATGAGTGGATTGATAAAATCTTCAATAGCCCGAAAAGTAGTAATGGCACTTTCGGGACTTTTTTTGGTCCTTTTTCTAGGCCAACACTTTACCATTAACCTTACCTCAGTCATTGCTCCTGATACGTTTAACTCTTGGTCCCATTTTATGGGGTACAACCCGTTAGTACAATTTGTACTACAGCCCATCTTGATCGCTGGTGTTGTCGTCCATTTTGTTATGGGTATTGTTTTAG
The DNA here is from genome assembly GCF_048537565.1 of Maribacter sp. X9. Taxonomy (GTDB): domain Bacteria; phylum Bacteroidota; class Bacteroidia; order Flavobacteriales; family Flavobacteriaceae; genus Maribacter. Next base: position 928,224 of record NZ_CP183215.1, on the reverse strand, counting down.
AGATACAGAACAATAGAGCAAGAGCCGTTAGTTATGCAAAGTATAACGGCAGTGCCAATTCATCTTGGGTGTCAAGGAACATGATCGTTACCGGTTTGGTAGTACTTGCATTTTTAGGACTTCACTTCTATGATTTCTGGGTTCATGAAATGGCCTTTAAATATATAGAGGGCAACTCCGAAGACCCGACCCGTTATTATGCGGAAACCGTTGAGAAATTTGAGCCGATATGGAGAACCGTTATTTATGTAATCGCTTTCGTTCTTTTATCCTTGCATCTTTTACATGGTTTTTCATCATCATTCCAAACCATGGGGGTCAACAACAAGTACACCCCCGCAATAAAAACATTTACGAAGATATATGCCATTGCCATTCCAGCTGGTTTCGCACTAATTGCCATATATCATCACCTTAACCCAATAACACATTAAGTATGGGCATTTTGGATTCTAAAGTTCCTAAGGGGCCATTGGCCGATAAATGGACGAAACATAAAAACGAAATTAATCTGGTAAACCCTGCCAACAAACGTAATATTGATATTATCGTAGTGGGCACAGGTCTGGCCGGTGGTTCTGCAGCAGCAACGTTAGCAGAATTAGGTTATAACGTAAAAACATTCTGCTATCAAGATTCACCTAGACGCGCGCACTCAATTGCCGCACAAGGGGGAATCAACGCGGCCAAGAACTATCAAGGAGATGGAGATAGTAACTATCGCTTATTCTATGATACCGTAAAAGGTGGTGATTACCGTTCTAGAGAAGGCAATGTATACCGTTTGGCAGAAGTCTCCGGACAAATCATTGACCAATGCGTAGCTCAAGGAGTTCCTTTCGCCCGCGAATATGGTGGTCTTTTGGATAACCGCTCTTTTGGTGGGGTTTTGGTTTCCAGAACTTTTTATGCTAAAGGACAAACAGGGCAACAATTATTGCTCGGGGCCTACTCCGCTATGAACCGTCAAATTAATAGAGGAAAAATCCAGCCGTTCAACCGTCATGAAATGATGGATTTGGTAAAGATCGATGGTAAGGCCCGTGGTATCATTGCACGTAACTTGGTGACCGGTGAAATAGAGCGTCATTCCGCACATGCCGTTGTTTTGGCAACAGGTGGGTACGGTAACGTATTCTTTTTATCGACCAATGCTATGGGAAGCAACGTAATGGCCGCTTGGAGAGCGCACAGACGTGGGGCTTATTTTGCCAACCCATGTTTTACGCAAATCCACCCGACGTGTATTCCGGTTTCTGGAGACCATCAGTCGAAGCTAACGTTGATGTCAGAATCATTGCGTAATGACGGTCGTATTTGGGTCCCAAAAAAATTAGAAGATGCCGAGGCCATTCGTGCTGGCAAATTAAAACCAACACAAATAAAGGAAGAGGATAGGGATTACTATTTGGAAAGACGTTATCCTGCATTCGGAAACCTGGTTCCAAGGGATGTGGCCTCAAGAGCCGCCAAAGAACGTTGTGATGCCGGTTTTGGTGTCAACAAAACAGGGGAAGCCGTGTATTTGGATTTTGATGCCGCCATCATGCGATATGGTAAAGAAAAAGCATTGACCAGTGGTCATAAAGATGCCACCGACAAAGAAATAAGGGCTTTTGGTGAAGAGGTAGTTGAGGCCAAATATGGTAACCTTTTCCAGATGTACGAGAAAATCGTGGATGAAAATCCGTACAAGACCCCAATGATGATTTATCCAGCGGTACACTATACCATGGGCGGTCTTTGGGTCGATTATAATTTACAGACCACCATCGAAGGATGTTACGCCGCGGGTGAAGCCAACTTTAGTGATCATGGCGCAAACCGTTTAGGAGCATCGGCCTTAATGCAAGGTTTGGCAGACGGTTATTTTGTACTGCCCTATACCATTGGCGATTACTTGTCCAACGATATTAGAACAGGTAAAATACCTACCGACTCCAAAGAATTCGATGCCGCGGAAAAAGAAGTTCGTGACCGTATGGAGAAATTGATGAATGGTAAGGGAACACATTCCGTAGATTACTACCATAAGAAACTAGGTAAAATCATGTGGAATAAATGTGGAATGTCTCGTAATGCAGTAGAATTACAACAAGCCATAGATGAAATTTCGGCGTTACGCAGAGATTTCTGGGAAAACGTTCGCGTTCCTGGATCAGCGGATAGCAAAAACCAAGAATTGGAAAAAGCAGGTCGAGTTGCCGACTTCTTAGAATTGGGAGAATTGTTCGCCAAGGATGCCTTAACTAGAAATGAATCTTGTGGAGGTCACTTCCGTGAAGAATATCAAACTCCTGAAGGTGAGGCGTTACGGGATGATGAAAACTTTAAGTTCGTATCCGCTTGGGAATACAAAGGGGAGCCTAAAGATGCCGTATTGCATAAGGAGGAATTGAAGTACGAAAACATCGAATTAAAAACAAGAAGTTATAAATAAGAAGCTATGAAGCTGAATCTAAAAATATGGCGTCAAAAAGATGCTAAAACTAAAGGAAGCATGAAAGACTATACCATTGATGGTATAGATGGCGATATGTCGTTCTTAGAAATGATGGATGTTCTTAATGAAGACTTGATCAACAAAGGTGAAGAAGCTATAGAGTTCGACCATGACTGTAGGGAAGGTATCTGCGGTTCTTGTTCGCTTCAAATTAACGGTGAGCCCCATGGTCCGGATAGACTGGTAACCACCTGTCAATTGCACATGCGTAAATTCAATGATGGGGATACCATCGTTATCGAACCCTTTAGAGCGAAAGCCTTTCCGGTAATTAAAGATTTAATTGTTGACCGTACTGCCTTTGATAGAATTCAACAAGCAGGAGGTTATATATCGATCAACACTTCAGGCAATACACAAGATGCGAATTCGATTCCGATCAATAAAGAAGATGCTGACGATGCTTTCTACGCAGCGGCTTGCATCGGTTGTGGTGCTTGTGTTGCGGCTTGCAAGAATGCAAGTGCCATGTTGTTCACCTCAGCTAAAGTATCGCAATATGCGCTATTACCTCAGGGACAAGTAGAAGCTACAGAACGTGTTCAGAACATGGTACGTCAAATGGATTTGGAAGGTTTTGGTAACTGTACCAATACCGGTGCCTGTGAGGTGGAATGTCCAAAGGGAATTTCCTTGGAGAACATTGCGCGCATGAACCGCGAGTACATTAGCGCCAGTTTGGAAGGATAATTTTTCAAGTCAATAAATAAATGAAATCCCACACCTTTTGGTCTGGGATTTTTTATTTTTAAACATGTCCAAAGACTATTCAGAAGAACGGATAAAAGTGCCCCGGTTTAACGAGGAGTCCGGATTCTACACTACCCCACAGCGCTCTAGAATCATGAGCAAAATTAGGGGTAAAAACACCAAACCAGAATTAGCCTTCCGAAAGGCCTTGTATGCCAAAGGCTATCGCTACCGTATCGATTATAAGAAATTAATAGGCAAACCGGATATCGCCCTACCCAAATACAAAACCGTCATCTTTATCGATGGGGAATATTGGCACGGTAAAAATTGGGAAGAACGTAAACCCAAAATCAAAACCAATCGCGCGTTTTGGATCGCAAAGTTTGAACGGAACATCCAACGGGATGCAGAAGTGAACCAAGCCTTAAAGGAAAAAGGCTATACTGTATTCCGTTTTTGGGAATCCGAAATCAAAAAAGAATTGGACGCCTGTCTTCGCATTGTGATTGAACATTTAGAGCGGAAACCTTCTTAAATCTGGTAGCCTTAACAAACCTTAACGTTTGCAAAGCCTTATTTAATAAGGCCTTAACAGAGATTTGCCCTAAAATATCTTATATTGAGGTATAACGAAATTATTAATCTTAAAAACACAATATATGAAGAGGATAGCAATATTAGCTACAAATGGATTTGAAGAAAGTGAATTAAAATCTCCAAAAGAAGCCATGGAAAAAGAAGGCTTTAAAGTGGATATCGTAAGTCCTGAAAACGGAGAAATAAAATCATGGAGTGATGGAAATTGGTCGAATACCTATAAAGTAGACCGAAATCTAAAAGATGTAAAAGCGGAAGAGTACAATGCCTTGGTCCTACCAGGCGGAGTCATTAACCCAGATACTTTAAGAAGAAACGAGGATGCATTAATGTTCGTACGTGACTTCTTTAAAATGAAGAAACCCGTAGCCGCTATTTGCCACGCACCTTGGACTTTAATAAGTGCAGGAGTGGTAGAAGGTAGAAAAATGACATCATTCAACTCCATTAAGGATGATTTAGTGAATGCGGGAGCTAATTGGGTAGACCAAGAAGTAGTTGTAGACCAAGGATTTGTAACAAGTAGAAATCCAAATGACCTACCGGCTTTTAACTCCAAGTTAATTGAGGAGATAAAAGAAGGAAAACACGAAATGCAACATGCATAATTTGAATTAGTCCAAAAAAAGCCCGACCAATAGGTCGGGCTTTTTTTATGCGCTGTTTTAAAATTCCTAAATTTACGAATGCAAGTATTTGAAATTCCCGGTTCGTCCAAACTTCCCGATGTAAAGACCACCATTTTTACCACGGTTGGTAATCTTGCCCGGCAGCACAATGCCATTGACCTGTCCCAGGGATTTCCAAATTTTGAGGCGGACCCCAATTTATTGGCTTTGGTTACCAATGCCATGCAAAAGGGTCACAACCAGTATGCCCCCATGCCCGGTTATTTTGGATTACGGGAGATTATCTCAGCCAAAATAGCCTCACTTCACCAACATCATTACCACCCCGAAACGGAAATAACGGTGACTGTTGGTGCCACCCAAGCGATTTCTACCGCCATTACTGCCTTTATCGGTCCAGGTGACGAGGTCATTGTCATCAAACCTGCGTACGATTGCTACGAACCGGCCATTACCCTAAACGGAGGAATACCCATTTATGTTCAATTAGAGGCTCCGGATTACCAAATCGATTGGAGCGCTTTTAAGGCCAAACTAACGGACCGTACGAAGATGGTCATCATCAACACCCCACATAATCCCAGCGGGAAAATCCTATCCCAAAAGGATATGGAACAACTTCAGGAAATCCTACGGCCTACGAATATTATCTTATTAAGCGATGAGGTGTACGAACATATCATTTTTGATGGGGAGGAACATCAGAGCGCTTCCCGTTTTCCACATCTGGCGGCCCGCAGTTTTGTTTGTGCGTCTTTTGGAAAAACCTTTCACGTGACCGGATGGAAAATGGGATATTGTGCCGCTCCCGCCGCATTGATGGCAGAATTTAGAAAAGTACACCAATTTGCCGTATTCTGCGTGGATCATCCCGTGCAGCGTGCTTTGGCAACCTATCTTGAAGATGCATCGCACTACTTGGCTTTAAATGGCTTCTACCAACAGAAAAGGGACTATTTTCTGGAAGGGATAAAAAATTCACGTTTTAAATTTCAACCTTCCCAAGGCACCTATTTTCAGTTGCTGGATTATTCGGGAATAACCGATGAAGAAGATGAAGATTTAGGGAAACGTTTGATTATAGACAATAAACTAGCAAGCATCCCTATTTCTTCCTTCAATGTAAATAACCGTAACGATCATATGCTCCGTTTCTGCTTTGCCAAAAGACACGAGACTTTAGAGCAAGCAGTCGAAATCCTAAATAAGCTATAAATTATTAGTTTAACGCAGCGGTTACTTTGGTCATGAATTCTCCGATGGTATTCGGTTCTAACCAACGCGTAACCACCACCACGTCATGTGCTTTGTCAATGACGATAAAATTTCCTCCAAAACCTGCCGCGTAAAAAATGTCTTCTGAAAGCCCTTCCCAATGCCGGTCTCCTTTTTGGTTCAACCACCACATATAGCCATAATTGGGATTGGGTTGCGAAGGCGTCGTCGCTTTCTGAATCCAAGCCGATGAAATCAATTGCTCGTTCTTCCATTTACCATCGTTCAAAAATAACATCCCGAAACGGGCCATATCCTCGGCACTGATGAATAGTCCGGCGCCGGAGTGACCACCACCGGTGACCGATTTCATTTTGATTCCGTCAATTTCGGTCCAAGCCTTATCATACCCGAACCAGCGCCAAGTGGTAGAGGCTCCAATTTTATCCATAATCCGCTCCTTTAGCACTAAGGGCATGGGTTTTCGCCAAACGTGGGTAAGGGCGTAGGCCAAAACGTTTACCCGAACGTCATTATACTCCATGACCGTACCGGGTTCCTTGGGCTTCTCCAACCTCCAATCATCGATATCCCCTTCACGTGGAGGTCTGTCGGCCCAATCCTTTCCACCCCAGAGTTCTCCCGACCATGCCGAATTTTGTTGTAACAAATGCTCCCAAGTAATCTTCGAGTTATGGGTACCCTCAAAGGTACCGTCCCAGATATAATTACCGGCTAAATCTTTCGTGTCCGCAATGAGTCCTTGGTCCTCTGCCAAGCCGGCCATCGTACTTAAAAAACTTTTGGTGACACTAAAGGTCATGCCCACCCTTTTGGTATCGCCCCACTGGGCCACTACATACCCATTTTTAAGAATCATGCCGGCCGGTCCGCCCCGTTTTTTGGTGGGACCCAGAATTTTATGGAAAGGCTCCCGTTCAAATCCTTTCAAAATTGCGATACGCAAATCTCGCGAACCGGAATATTCATGGGCTTCGGCAAATTGGACGACGGTTTTTAATTTTTCAGCATCTATTTTAAAGGATTCCGGAGATTTGGTTGCCCACGTTGCATTGGCTTCCGGAAAAAAATAGTCCTGTGCCGTTACCTGTCCGAAGGAAATGGATAGAAAAAGTAGGATATAAGCGAATTTCATGGTGGATTATTTAGGGTACAAGGTAGTTAAATCAAAACGCATCAACCAATCGGTTTGCTCATCGGAACCGATAAAATAGGGATGGGTTCCAAATTTTTGGAAACCTTGACGCTGATAAAATTGAATGCCCCGTTTATTGTGCTCCCAGACGCCAAGCCAAAGCAGGGTTTTGTGTTTGTTCAACGCCAGTTTTTTGACCTTTGTCACTATTTGTTCCCCTAGACCTGACCCTTGATATTCACATAAAACATAGATACGCTCCAGTTCCATGCTGTCCTCCAATTGGAGATCGCTTTGGGCATTGCCTACATTCAATTTCACATAAGCTGCTATCGCATCCTGAATCGTTATAAAATAAAAAAAGGTTTCGGGATTTGACATTTCTTTGGCTACCGTTTCGCTAGCAAATGCCTTCTCGATATACACCTTAAAATCGGTAGGATCATTGTCCTTTTCGAAGGCATCGACAAAGGTCTTCCTTGAAATGTCGACCAATTGGTCCAAATGACCCATATGACATTGCACGAACTTGACTTCCATTTTTATAGGATATATACGATTGACTTTTATCTTAGTTTTATTTACCTACTAGGGTTTCCTGAAACAGTTTGAAAATACGCCTGTACTCATCCGTCCAACTACTGGGTTCTACAAAGCCATGGCGTTCTACGGGATATACGGCCATTTCCCAATCTTCCTTACCCAGTTCAATCAACCGTTGAGAAAGCCGTACCATATCCTGAAAGTGCACATTGTCATCGACCATACCGTGTAAAATCAATAGTTTGCCCTCTAAGCCTTCGGCAAAATAGATGGGCGAACTACGCCTATAGGCCAAACTATCGGTTACGGGCGTATTCAAAATATGGGCGGTATACGGATGGTTATAGGCGGCCCAATCCCCAACGGAACGTATGGCTGCCCCGGCACTAAAGCTTTCTGGAGCATTGAACATACCCATAAGTGTAATGAATCCGCCATAGGAGCCCCCGTAAATCCCTATTTTATCAGCATCCACACCATAGTTCTCTACCAAGTATTTGGCACCGTCCACCTGATCGGAAAGGTCCTTACCCCCCATATGGCGATAGATACCCGTTCTCCAATCGCGACCATAACCGGCACTTCCGCGGTAATCAATGTCCAAGACCGTGTACCCGTTGTCCACTAAGAGGTTGTGAAACATATATTCCCTGTAATAGGAACTCCACCATTTATGTGCATTCTGTAAATACCCGGCACCGTGGACGAAAATTACCGCCGCCTTATTCTTTACATTGGAGGCTGGAGTGTACAATCTCGCATGAACCTCAGCACCATCTTCGGCTGAAAAGGTGATGATTTCTGGATCTTTCCATTGATAGTCTTCAAATTCCTCGGTATTGGATTTAGTAATTTGAATAGCTTTCGAGTTTTCATTGTAAACCGGATTATCCTGCAAATACAATTCCGTAGGGGTGTTGGAATAGGAATACAGCATCGCCATTTTGGTTTCGTCTGGAGAGAGGGTTACTTCATTATTGCCCACCCTATTCGTTAATTGCCGAAGTCTACCACCTTTTAAGGGCATGGTATAGAACTGCCGGTCACCCGGATGGTTCTTATTCGCGGTAAAATACCAACGTTTTTTATCCTTGGCGATAAAAGGGTCATAGATTTCAAACGCGCCTTCGGTCAAGGCCGATGTATTTGCGCCTTTCATATCGGTAAGGTACAAATGGGAATAGCCTGATTTTTCGGACTGAAACCAGATGTGCTTACCGTCTGGCATCCAACCCAGATCACCCCCATCGAACCAGCCGGTAATTCCCGGTCCAGCTACCCAAGCCTCATCATGTTGACGGTCCAATTGGGTAACGGTAGCGGTTTCTGCATCCAACAAAACGATCCAACGATCTTTATAATTACTTGCCTGAATATCAAGTATAGCCTTGGAACCATCCGGATGCCAGGTAGGTGAACTGACACCACCGATAGGATGCTCGTTTTCATAGGGTTTATCGGGATAATCCTTTGTAAACTCGGGTATATCGGTTAGTCCCTCTAACCCTTCCAATGTAACTTCGGTAGTTTTTCGATTTTTTATATCATACACAAACAGTTGGTAGGTAGGAAGCTCATCGCCCACTTTCGTTCTAGTGGTCTGATCTTCTGTATAACCCGATTCGGTAACATAGTGGGGAACGATGGTGGACTTGTTCTTTTTTGTATCCATCAATACATAAGTAACGTAACGGCCTTTAGGATCTAGGTTTTGATGTACGACGCGTTTATCGCCGATTTCGATAGGTAAAGGTTGTTTACGCTCCCATTTTTTACGGATGCTATCTCCTAAATCCCGTTTTTCTTTACGTTCCCTAAGTACACCGAATAGTTCGAGCTGATCTTGATACAACCATTCCTCTTTAGGACTTCGCTTAGGCTCCTCCTCGATTTTTTTGACAAAATCGGTAATTTGTTCAAGTACTCCGGTTTCCATGTTCCAAGTGAATAGATTATCATCCTTTTCAAAAGCGACTTTCGTACCTACACCTGTAAAATGTGGATTAGATTCCCTTTCCTGTGTTTGGGTTATGGCCAACGGAATATTGGTATTCTCATCCAGCAAAAAAATATCGCCCTTTTTCGCATAAACACTTTTGTTCAGGGTTGGATGTTTTATCCTTCGTGTAGCGGGAAGTTCCTCCGCCGTCAAAAAATCAACTTTCTCAATTTTTTCGCTTTTCAACTGATAGCGATAAAGTGAGTCGCTAAAAGCCATATCAGGATTCCAATCAAAATAAATAGCGGACTGGTCCGTTGCCCAAAAAACACCGGATGGTCTATGGCCGATAAAATCGTCCCCTTTCATGATATCCTTAATTTTTAAGGTCGAAACATTCGATTCTTGTCCGAAAACAGGAAGTATATTTACTAATAAAACAAAATAGTAGAAAATGTGCTTGATCATAGACATTCAATAATTTAAGATTGGATAAAAATATTCTCACAAGCCTTAAAAATAGGGATATTTTGAACCATGTGAATATGCTTCGAAAAATAAATAGCACAAACTACCTAATTTTTGAAGTGCCCTTCATTCATTCAATAACTGCTACTTTAAAATTGAAAATAAAAAAAGGAGCAAATTACTTTGCTCCTTACCGGGGGAAATTTTTTCAATTTAGGACTTGGGTCAGCATAACCATCTTATTAGTTTTGAAATGCCTAAGCGAAGTAGGTCAATTGTTGGTGGGACTACTATATTTTAAAAGCACTATTAATCTTGTTTTTCTGCAAATATCTTTCCTTCCATTCGGACAAGAATGGTTGCCTCTTCTGTTTTCTTCATTTCAACCAAATCATCAGGGAAATCAGTACCGGGATAACTTACAATATAAGTGCCATTCTCTACGGTCCATTTAAAATCGGTCAGAAAGACGACCTTACCATCTTTGTACCCATGAAAACGCCCTAAATAGACATCATTGAAAATCCACTCTTCATTATCCACAACCATCTTTTTTGTATTGGTCGCCGTCTTCACCGTATTTTGCCAAATACCGATTATAGGATCATTATTTTCTTCAATCTTTGAACAGGAGGAAATAAGGCTCAATAACAAAAAGAGATTTAAAAAGGCTTTCATAGTAAAGTAGGTTAAGTTTAGGGAGTGATTTGGGATTCACAACCAATAATAGTTCAAATATATGTGGCCTTTTTCTTACAAAAAATATTATGTGGTGAAAATCACCGTGGCTGTGGTGAACCACGTTAAATTTATCTAAACCTTCTACCTGATTAAAAAATCTGAAGTAAACATGCTACTTATGGACTACAAAGAAGTAACAGGTTAAAATCAACCGAGCTATAAAAAAGAATTAAGAATAGAGAACGTTGTAAAACAATTAAAGCAAAAAAAAAGAGCGACTTAGGAAAGTCGCTCTTTGGTAATGCGTTAAAAAGTGATTTAAAGCATAAATAACTTTTTAGTAAGTCGTAAAAATCCGCTGAAAAAATCATTGCGGTACACTTGAACTTTTTCTTCTGATGCGATGTGGTTAAATTGGGAGTCCATCTAGGTTAAGTATTAAAAGGTTAATTGGGTTTTTTGTTCTTCCTAAAGATACATTCATCTTGTTCATTTTAGAAAATTATTGTTGTGTAGGATATTCAAAATGTTGTGAAAAAAATATTATTTGAATTTCATCGATATACAACCATGTCAATCAATCCCCATTTCCGCAACTTCCCCTTTTATAATCAGTCTACCTTCAGTAGCTTTTTTAATCTCATCAACAGTAACCCCAGGAGCTCTTTCTTTTAACAAAAATCCATCTTTCGTAACTTCCAGTACGGCCAAATTGGTCACAATAGTCGTAACACAACCCACCCCGGTCAAGGGCAGTGAGCACTTTTGCAACAATTTAGACTCCCCATCCCTATTCGTATGCATCATGGCGACGATGATATTTTCTGCAGAGGCGACGAGGTCCATGGCACCCCCCATTCCTTTTACCATTTTACCGGGGATTTTCCAATTTGCGATATCCCCATTATCGGCCACCTCCATAGCGCCTAGAATGGTCAGGTCAACATGCCTCCCCCTGATCATTGCAAAACTAGTGGCCGAATCGAAAAAAGAGGCACCTGGCAAAGCCGTAATCGTCTGTTTACCCGCATTTATTAAATCGGCATCTTCTTCCCCATCAAAAGGAAAAGGACCCATGCCCAAAATTCCGTTTTCACTTTGAAACTCAACGCTAATATCATCCCTCACAAAATTGGCAACCAATGTTGGAATGCCAATTCCCAAGTTTACATAATACCCATCCTTTACTTCTTTCGCGATGCGCCTTGCGATTCCGTTTTTATCTAACATAGCTTTTATTTCTTTTGACGTACGGTTCGTTGCTCTATTCTCTTTTCGTAAGCTGACCCCTGAAATATTCGCTGTACAAAGATGCCCGGAATATGGATTTGATTAGGATCTAATTCCCCTTCAGGAACCAATTCTTCCACCTCAGCAACCGTTATTTTGGCTGCACCACACATACAGGGATTAAAATTTCTTGCCGTTCCTTTGAAAATCAAATTACCGGCCCTATCCCCTTTCCAAGCCTTTACAAACGCAAAATCAGCCTTGAAGGCAGCTTCGAGAATATACATTTTGCCATCAAATTCACGAACTTCTTTTCCTTCGGCGACCTCTGTTCCATATCCTGCCGGAGTAAAGAAAGCTGGGATACCTGCTTGTGCCGCCCTACACTTTTCAGCCAAAGTACCTTGTGGGGTTAGTTCCACTTCCAGTTCACCACTTAACATTTGACGCTCAAATTCAGCGTTCTCCCCTACATAGGAGGAGACCATTTTTTTGATTTGTTTTTTTTGAAGGAGTAGGCCCAGACCGAAATCATCTATTCCTGCATTATTGGAAATACACGTGATATCCTTTACCCCGATGTTAACCAACTCTGAAATGGCATTCTCCGGAATTCCACAGAGACCAAAGCCCCCCAACATCAGCGTCATGCCGTCTTTTACACCCCTTACTGCTTCTGTTACGCTTGCTACCGTTTTACGAATCATTTTTACTGTTCAATTATGATATTACTAAAATAAAGGAATTATATGGGATAAATAAAAAAGACCCTCGCATTAACAAGGGTCTTTTTTGAATTCTTCAAAATAAGTAAACTTTTAAAAATCAAGATCTTCTAAATCGTCCTCCAAATCATTATCCAGCTTCATTTCGGCTGCAAACTTGCTACAATCCAATTCTATGGACATATCTTCGGGCCTTTGAAAATCGTCTTGAGATATACCCAATTCTTCATTGGCATAGTTCTTCTTCATATACAACCCCCAAATTGGCAGTGCCATAGAGGCACCTTGACCATAAGCTGTACTGTTAAAATGTATTGCTCTTTCATCACCACCTACCCAGACTCCGGTAACTAAATTCGGAACCATGCCCATGAACCAACCGTCGCTATTATTTTGTGTCGTACCCGTTTTACCGGCTATTGGATTAGTGAATTCATAGGGATATCCTGTAATCACTTCTTTGTAAACCGAATTGTTCTTACCATAGGTATGTCGTAATCTAGCACCGGAACCACTTTCTGTTACCCCTTTCATTAAATCTACCATGGCATAGGAAACCTCCTTACTCAAAACATCCTTTGTTTCTGGAACATATTCATATAAAACCGTACCATCCTTATTTTCAATACGGGTCACCATGACCGGTTTTACATATACACCTTGATTGGCAAAAGCACCGTATGCACCCACCATATCGTAAACATTAGCATCTAAGGTACCCAAAGCAATCGAGGGCACCTCGGGAATATCTCCTGACATTCCTAAATTCTTGGCTATTGCCACCACTGATTTTGGTCCCACTTTATCAATTAACTGGGCGGTTACCGTATTCACTGAATTGGCCAATGCATTCTTAAGGGTCAACTCCTTACCAGAATATTTAAAATCTGAATTTCTAGGGCACCATGGTTCAGGATTGCCATGTTTGCCTGCTTCAATACAGTATTGGGTATCAGGTAATGTTTCACAAGGCGATAGCCGTAATTGATCAATTGCCGCTGCGTATACAAAAGGTTTAAAAGTAGAGCCTACCTGCCTAGAACCTTGAATTACATTGTCATATTGAAAATGTTTATAATTAATGCCACCAACCCAAGCTTTTACATGCCCGGTTTGTGGTTCCATGGACATCATGGCCGCTCTTAGAAACGTTTTATAATAGCGAATGGAATCTCTAGGGGTCATAATGGTATCTTTTTCCCTGATATCGCTCTTCCAATCGAAAACGGTCATCTCGGTCTTTTTGTCAAAGGATTCTCGAATTTCCTTTTCAGATTTTCCTTCCTCTTTCATCAAACGCCAACGGTCTGAAGTTTTCATGGCCCGTTCCATAATACCCTGGGTTTCCTCTGGGGTGAGGTCTAAAAACGGCGTCGTCGGATTTCTGTCCGGAGTATTTTGATGAAAAAACTCTTCCTGAAGATTAGCCATATGCTGATATACAGATTCCTCTGCATTCGCCTGCATTTTAGAATCAATAGTGGTGTAGATTTTGAGTCCGTCCAAGTATAAATTGTACCGATCACGTTCCCCTTCGATTGCCGGTTTTGGATGTTTGTCAATCCAACCTTTCATAAACCGTTGCAAGTACATCCTAAAATAGGTAGCCAATCCTTCTCTATGGTTTTCCGGATTATAATTGATATCCATTCGAAGCGCTTGAAGCGAATCTTTTTCTTCTTCGGTAATGTAATCATATTTGGCCATTTGCGCTAAAACCACATCCCTACGGTTCTTTACCATTTCTTCTCTACGCAGGGGGTTAAAGAGCGATGAATTTTTAAACATGCCTACCAACATGGCAGACTCCTCAATCTTTAAATCTTTGGGTTCTTTACCAAAATAGATACGGGCCGCAGAACGGATGCCGTCTGCATTGTTTCCAAAGTCATAGATATTAAAATACATACTGATGATCTCTTCCTTCGTATAACTACGTTCTAAGCGTGTGGCCAAAACCCACTCCTTGATTTTCTGTTTTATGGCATCGAACTTACTACGAGAACGCACTCCTACGAACAATTGTCTTGCCAACTGTTGCGAAATGGTACTTGCCCCCCCTTTCGTGCCCAAAAATACAAATGCTCTAAAAGTACCCCTTGCATCGATACCGGAATGGTCACGAAACCTGGCATCCTCAGTAGCTATTAAAGCGTTTACCAAGTTATCGGGTAAATCATCGAATTTGACATCGGTACGGTTATCGTCCAAGTAGAATTTTCCTAAAAGATTACCATCGGAAGATATAATTTGAGAAGCTAGATTGGTCTGAGGGTTTTCAAGGTATTCATAAGGAGGTAACTCCCCGAAAAGACCCCAAGAAGCCGATAGGAAAATCAAGGCCACCATGGCAATTCCTGTCACAAATAAAATCCAGAACCATTTAATGAATTTAGAAAAATTGTTGGTTGTTTTCTTTTTTACCGCTCTTGCCATAGTTTACGGGTTGCTTTTTGTTATTTCTATACCCACATCTGTAATACCCTCTAAGCCCACGATACCGGAAACAGTTCCATTTTTGCGCATGGCATGGGAAACTTCTATTGTATATACGCCAGGGGAAGGGAAAACGATGTTTTCCTTATACCACAATTTATTTTCTTTGATACTTCCACTTCCTTTTCCAAGCCAAGTGCCGTCTGGCATGGCCATGGTGTATTCTAAGGTGTCTTTAACTACTTCCCCTTCTGGAGAGGTTAACGCAGCGATAATAAAAAGATTGCTATAGGGGAAAGTGTTATCGTTACGTACATTGATAAAAACATCATATTTCTGTACAGTATCCATTTCATTAAAGGTGAATTCAAGTACTTCATCTTTATTCCAAACCCCTTTACCCAAGGTTCGGTATTCAGACATAATTACATTGGTATCACATGAAACCAACGACAGGGCTATCATTAATGAACAAAAAAGACTACGCATTCTTTTGATTTCTTTTTCTATTCCTGTTCTTGTTGCGGTTTCGATTCTTGCCTTTGTTCTTGTTTCTATTGCCACTACCTTTAGGTTTATCGAAACGGGTAAGGCTATCCTGACCCACCACATTTTCAAAAACCACTTTTTCTTCCGCCTCAATTTCAATGGCGTACATTTCTAAACTAGCGACTTTCTCTTTCTTTTTATTTTTCTCAAGAATCTCATTCACCTGATCTTTGGACAGGACATGCCAATTGCCAGGATTATCTTTATATGAAAACCATAGCGTTTCCTTGAAAATGTCAGTTTTCTGGCAAAAGGCCATTCCTTTGTCCGTAAATAATTTCGTATCCTGAGCGGGAAAGTCTTTAAGCGCATCTAAATACACATCCAACTCGTAATTTAGACAGCATTTCAACTTGCCGCATTGTCCCGCCAATTTTTGAGGATTCAAGGACAATTGTTGATAACGTGCCGCAGAAGTGCTTACCGACCTAAAGTCGGTCAACCACGTTGAGCAACACAATTCCCTTCCACATGATCCTATACCTCCCAAACGCTGTGCTTCTTGTCGGTACCCAATTTGACGCATTTCGATTCGAATACCGAATGCTTTGGCCATATCCTTAATCAATTGTCGAAAATCGACACGCTCATCGGCGGTATAATAAAACGTTGCTTTAGAACCATCACCTTGAAACTCAACATCCGAGATTTTCATTTGAAGTTTTAGGATAATGGCTATTTCGCGTGCACGCTTTTTGATTTCCTCTTCCCTATCCCTGCATTTCTGCCAGATATCAATATCTTTTTGACTCGCTTTTCTATACACCTTGGGCGCATCAGGAGCATTAAAATCCTCCTTTTTACGCTTCATCTGTACCCGCACT
This sequence comes from Maribacter sp. X9, assembly GCF_048537565.1. GTDB lineage: Bacteria > Bacteroidota > Bacteroidia > Flavobacteriales > Flavobacteriaceae > Maribacter. Next base: position 912,036 of record NZ_CP183215.1, on the reverse strand, counting down.
AGTTCTCCTGTCAAAGTGACCATGCCTATATCGTGCCCGGCTTGGGCTTGTGTGGCGACAATATCGCCAATGGAAAGTGAAAGATTTTCTGTGTTCTGGAAAAATTCTTTCCTACTGTTTTTAAATCGTACTTCAACAAAATCGAATGGCCGTTCCCCATTGGGGAGCGACATGTTGGAAAGCCAATCAAAAACTGTTAATTTATTGCAACCATCTGTACCGCAAGTACCGTTATTCTTGCATCCCTTTGGTTGTCCATCCTTACCGGTAGAACAACTACTACAACCCATATTATATATATTGATTTGGCCGAATCTTAATAGATTCACCAAAAAAGGTTCATAAAAAACTTATAGGTAAAGATACTATTTTTTTAATGCGATATAAAGCAGTTGTCGGTTCATAGTTATCAGTAAATTATATGGGTTGGCAACGAAAGGTCAAAAACACCAATGAAGGTGCCTTTCACAGTCCTGAAATGAACTTTTGCAAAAATTACTTTTTAAATTTCAGTACCTCAGACCGGCCTTTCTTGAATATCTTGTTGCTCACCACTTTTCCTTTACGCAATGCTTTTTGTTCTTCATACGGCAGTTCATGAATTTTCTTACAGGCTTCTGAACAGCAATGGTTCATCTTTTCTGCACAAGCCGCACATTGAATAAACAATAAATGACAAGCCTCATTGGCACAGTTAACATGCTCATCACAGGGTTCGCCACATTGGTGACAATTGGCGATGATGTCATCACTAATACGCTCTCCCCTTCTATGGTCGAAAACGAAGTTCTTGCCCATAAACTTGTTCTCCAATTTACGTTGTTCGACCTGTCGGGTATACTCTATGATTCCGCCCTCTAATTGATAAACCTGTTCAAAACCCTTATGCTTATAATAAGCACTTGCTTTTTCGCACCGTATACCACCGGTACAATACATGACCAGCTTTTTATCCTTTTTATGGTCGGCCAGGTCACGCTCTATAATATCCAACGAATCGCGAAAGGTATCGACATCTGGCGTAACTGCGTTTTTGAAATGTCCTATTTCACTTTCATAATGGTTACGCATATCGACCAAAACCGTATCTGGATCTTCAATAAGTTCGTTGAATTTTTCGGCATCTACATGAATGCCTTTGTCGGTGACATCAAAACTAGCATCGTTCAACCCGTCGGCAACAATCTTGTGGCGCACTTTTACTTTCAATTTTAAAAAGGAAAGATTGTCTTGCTCAATCGCAACGTTCAATCGTACATTTTCCAAGAAAGAAATACTGTCTAAATGATTTTTAAAAACTTCGAAGTTTTCTGCCGGAACGGATAATTGGGCATTTATGCCCTCATGGGCGATATAAATGCGCCCGAGAACGTCCATTTCATTCCAATGAACGAACATGTGATTTCTAAATATACCCGTGTTGGCAATGTGTGCATATTTGTAGAAAGAGATGGTAAGGCGTTCCTTTCCTGCTTCTTCTATAAGCGTTGCTCTTTCCTTAGCACTTAATGTATTGTACAGTTGCATGCTATACCAATAGTTTTAAGTTAAAGAAATATTTTGAGATGCAAAAGTAAGGATTTATGCTAAATTAAGTCGTTTGAAAAATTCCGAATAGCCTAACTTTTTAATTAAAAAGAGCCTTGATTACTCAAGACTCTTTGTCGACTATTCCATTTTTTTCTTCTTCATAGCATTCTTTCAGAACCCAAAAAAAGGAGATAGTCACCAATATCCGTTGCCACTAAAAACAACGGATTATAACCATTTACCCAAATTACATTTTTTATAAGATAGGATTTACTTAAAATGGTTGCGTAATCCTTATCAATATTATACAATTCAAAAAAGAAATGGTAATTTAGCTTTCCTAAAAATCAAAAAATGAGTTCCGAAAAAGAAGCAAAATTAAAAGCATTAAAGTTGACCCTCGACAAGATGGATAAAACCTACGGAAAGGGTGCTGTAATGAAAATGGGGGACAGTGTTGTTGCAGATGTAGAGGTCATTCCTTCCGGCTCATTAGGACTGGATATCGCTTTAGGGGTTGGCGGATACCCAAGGGGTAGGGTTATTGAAATTTACGGACCAGAATCCTCTGGTAAAACTACCTTGACTTTACATGCGATTGCCGAAGCCCAAAAAAATGGTGGTATCGCAGCATTTATTGATGCGGAGCACGCTTTTGATCGTTTTTACGCCCAAAAACTGGGGGTTGATATAGACAATTTAATCATTTCACAACCCGATAACGGAGAACAAGGATTAGAAATCGCCGATAATTTAATTCGTTCTGGTGCAATCGACATCGTAGTTATTGACTCCGTCGCCGCTTTGACCCCGAAGAGTGAAATTGAAGGAGAAATGGGCGATTCTAAAATGGGGCTTCATGCTCGTTTAATGTCCCAGGCTTTGCGTAAGCTTACAGGCTCTATCAGCAAAACGCACTGTACCGTAATCTTCATAAACCAGTTACGTGAAAAAATCGGGGTAATGTTCGGCAATCCTGAAACGACTACTGGTGGTAATGCCCTTAAATTCTATGCTTCGGTTCGTCTAGATATTAGAAGATCTACACAGATCAAGGATACCGATGGTAACGTTCAAGGGAATAAAACCCGTGTAAAAGTGGTAAAGAACAAAGTAGCGCCACCCTTCCGTACGACAGAGTTTGATATTATGTATGGGGAAGGTATTTCTAAGGTGGGAGAAATCATCGATCTTGGTGTGGAATACGAGATCATAAAGAAAAGTGGCTCTTGGTTCAGTTATGGCGACACCAAACTTGGCCAGGGTCGTGACGCAGTTAAAAGTTTACTTTTAGACAATCCTGAACTTTTTGAAGAGTTGGATGCAAAAATAAGAGAAGCCATAAATGCGTTGAACAAATAGTATTTAAAACCATTTAAGCTTAGTTTTTAGCAAGAGGCCCACGCAACCATTTTCCATAATCTTCATCTTGATAACAAAAATATTACCATGATGAGGAAAAAGAGTATGCTGTTACTGGCGTTATCAGCTTTAATTTTAAGTAGTTGTTCCATTGAAGATGATGAACCAAATTTTCATTTTACCGCTTTAGAGATTGTATCTGCAGAAGTGCCGGATGCTTTTGAATTAAACGAAACCTATGTGATAAAAGTAGCTTACCTAAAGCCCAATGAATGCACTTTTTATGAAGGTTTCAATGTTGTAAAAGAAGACACTACGGTTAGGAATGTAGTGGCCGTAGGTTCTGTAAGAGTAGATTTCGAAGCCTGCACCCAAGCTGTTGTCGAAGAAACAAAAACGTTTGATTTTAAAGTAATTTACACGGATCCCTACACGTTTAAATTTTATACGGGCGATAATAGCGAAGGGGAACCAGAATACCTGGAAGTGGTTGTGCCGGTAAACACACCTTAACCTAAAAATTAACCGACCATTTGTGAGTCTAGAAGAACTCATACATAATTGCAAAAAAGGAAACCGAAAAGCACAGGAACTACTCTATAGGACCTATGCTACTACCTTATTTGGCATTTGTTTGAAGTATTCCAATTCTAAAACCGAAGCAGAAGACAACCTACACGACAGTTTCATGACCATTTATGAAAAAATCGGTCAGTTCAGCAATAAAGGTTCCTTTGAAGGATGGATGAAACGTATTACCGTAAATACTGTTTTACAGAAATACAGGAAGGAAGAATATTTAAATGTGGTTTCCGATAACATCGAGGAAGAAGTTACGGTAGATGGAGCTTATAGCGACATCAGCCTACAAACTTTATTAGGCTACATACAAGAATTACCAACCAAATACAAGGCAACCTTTAACCTCTATGTTTTGGATGGGTATACCCATAAAGAAATAAGTGATGTGTTAGGCACATCAATTGGAACTTCTAAATCAAACCTTGCGAGAGCGCGGATTTTGTTAAAGGAAAAAATAGAAACGAAGGCATCCCAATCCAGTATCGGAATACTGATGCTTATCATAACTCATTTTTTATAATCGGATGTATTATAAACTGAAATCTTAAACGATGCAGAAAAAGAAACTAGACGAACTTTTCCAGGAGAAATTCCTGGACTTCAAGCAATCGCCCGACGATAAGGTATGGCGGGCAATTGATGCGTCTCTGAACAAGAAGAAGAACAAACGTATCATTCCTATCTGGTGGCGATTGGGGGGTATCGCCGCAGCACTGGCCATTGCCTTTTTACTTTTCAATCCGTTCTCGAACCAACAGACCACCAAAGAAATTCTTGTCGAAACCCAAAACGATGTCAAGAACATAACAGATGCCCAACAAGAATCTACAACCGAGAATTCCTTTGACAGTACCGATAATAACGGCACCGACCAATTAGTCGAAAAGTCATCAGACAAAACCGATATCACTGAGAATGACAATTCTGTGTCATCAAAAAACGATAAAAAGTTAGCCACGCCAAGCCCCAAAGAAAATACCATTTTAAAAGTAACAAGGTCAATAAAAGAAAGTGAGGTAATCGTGCTGAACTCCGATGAAAGGGAATCGGGTACTGTCGCCAAAAACGATAAGACCTTGGCAGGAACTACGCTGGCCCCTGCCACTGGTTCAAAAACAGATGGTGAAAATAAAAATACGATCACCAATTCAATACCGACAAATGAACATGCGAATAATAATAGGGTTGATTTCAAAAGTTCAAATGATAGTTCTGCCGTAGCCAGCACCGAGCATAAAGATCAAGAGCTATTGGAAGAAAATAAAAAATCGATTTTTGATGAATTAGTAGACCAAGAGGAAGATTTAGCGCAAAATGAAACCAAGAATAGGTGGTCGGCAGGACCTAGTATAGCTCCTGTTTATTTCAATGGAATGGGTAAGGGTTCTCCGGTCAATTCCATTTTTGTGCCCAATTCAAAATCGGGAACTATAAATATGAGCTATGGGGTATCTGTCGCTTATGCCGTTTCTAAAAAAGTGACCATCCGGTCGGGGATACATAAAGTGGACTATGGCTACGATACGGAAGATGTTTCATTTTCATCCTCCTTGAATTCAATCTCCAGTAATGGGCAATTAGCATCAATTGATTACGCCCCAACCTCAAATACGCTCGTTATTTCTAGTGAAAAGGTAGCCTCAGATAAGTATAGTACGGTTAATTCATCTGCAGATGTAACCGCAAAAAGTGCAGCCAGAGAAGGATTTATGTCACAACAATTAGGTTATCTTGAACTTCCGGTTGAAGTTAATTATGCGTTGGTCGACAATAAATTCGGTATAAACCTCATCGGCGGAGTCAGCTCTCTATTTTTAATAAATAATGCCGTTTCCTTGACCGCAGGCGAACTTACTACAGAAATTGGGGAGGCAAACAATATAAACGAGCTAAATTTTAGTGCGAACATGGGACTTGGGCTGAACTATAAATTTTCTAGAAAAATACGTTTCAACGTAGAGCCCATTTTTAAGTACCAACTCAATACCTTCTCTGATATTAATGGAACCTTTAGACCCTATTCCATTGGAATATATAGTGGCTTGAATTTTAAATTCTAACCGATTCTATTTTTGAAAACCTTGTTTTAAATCTTGGAGAATCAGATTACGAACATTTTGCCGTAAACCTGATTTTTGATATTCGTCAAGATTTTTAGTGTGAATGAATGAATGAACTTTCGCCCTGCATTTACCAGGCCCTCCTCTAAAAAATATAAACGGAAAACGTTTCTTGTTATCATAAAACGTCATCGGAACCACAGGAATCTTGTGGGCAATGGCCATTTTAAAGGCCCCATCCTTAAAATTATCCAATATAACATGTTCTTCCGGCACTCCTCCTTCAGGGAAAATACAAATACTCGTACCTTGCTGCAGCCGTCTTTGTGCCCGTCTATACACTCCTGTCCTGCTTTGCGCATCTTTACGGTCTACCATAATACAAACACGTTTATAGAAAAATCCGAAAAGAGGTATGTTCACCAACTCCTTCTTACCCACAAAAACAAACGGATTTTTACTTATAACAAGCATTAACATAATATCTAACATACTGGTATGGTTGGCCACTAACATATAACTTTCCCCTTTCTTTATTTTTTCCTCGTAGATAATCCTAGGCCAACAAAACATGCCGAACAGTATAAATTTGGCCCAAAGATTTCTTGCCATCCAAAAAAACTGTGGATACCACGCCTCCCTAGAGGCAAAAAGAACCAAAAGTGGGAAGAAAACCAGCATTGGTACGACCACCAAAACATAAAACCAGATACGGTATAGTGCTTGACCTGTTTTTTTGATCATTTTTAGCATAAATCAAAAGTAGTTATTTAGGCCCGTTTTTTTTGATTTGTTTTACCTTTACCAACTTAGAAATAATTCAAATGTCAAGAATCTTAACAGGAATACAAAGTACAGGAACTCCACATTTGGGAAATATTTTAGGAGCTATAATCCCGGCCATTCAAATGGCGCAAGATCCAAAAAATGAATCTTTTCTGTTCATTGCAGACATGCACTCCCTCACCCAGATAAAAAATGGTGCCGAATTACGCCAAAATACATACGCCATTGCTGCCACTTGGCTTGCCTTTGGCCTTGATATTGAAAAAACCGTTTTTTACCGTCAAAGCGATGTACCCCAAACTACGGAACTTTCTTGGTATTTAAGCTGCTTTTTTCCGTATCAACGATTAACGTTGGCCCATTCGTTTAAGGACAAGGCAGACCGTTTGGATGATGTTAATGCCGGACTATTTACCTACCCCATGTTGATGGCAGCCGACATATTATTGTACGATGCCAATATCGTCCCCGTCGGAAAGGATCAATTGCAGCATATTGAAATGACCCGAGATGTCGCCTCACGTTTTCATGCTCAATTAGGCGAAACTTTTGTTATACCCGAAGGTAAAGTTCAAGAACATACCATGTACATACCCGGTACCGATGGTGAAAAAATGAGCAAGAGCAGAGGTAATTTAATCAGTTTGTTCCAAACCGATAAACAGTTACGAAAGCAAATTATGGGGATTCAAACGGATAGTACCCCCATGGAAAACCCTAAAGACCCCGCAACCGATAATGTTTTCGCGCTTTATAAAATTTTGGCTACACAGCCTCAAATAGAGGAAATGAGTGCCAATTACTTAGCTGGTAATTATGGCTATGGTCATGCAAAACAAGCCCTTTATGAAGTTATACTCAATAAATTTGAAGAGCCTCGTAAGAAATTTAATTACTATATGAACCATCTTGAGGAAGTGGATGAAGCCTTGTCTTTAGGAGCAGAAAAAGCCAAAAAAGTGGCAGATGGTGTATTAGAACGAGTTAGAGAAAAGTTGGGGTATTAATTTTAGAACATTGCTATCATATAAACAACGAACTCATAAGCCTTCGTTTTGAAGTTTACTTTTATCGCCTTGAAGAAAAATGTCTTAACATCTTCTCTAAAATTATCAACAACAAACCATTCAGTCTGTAAAGACCTAAATCGCCTCGAACAATTTTCCAGGTAAGGGTCGGACAACGCCTTTCATTTCCATATTCAACAAAGTGGATGATGCCCTAAATATTGGAATTTTACAATCTAACGCAATACTATCCAACAATTGCTTTCCATTGTTTTGTAAATAGGTGTAAATATCTTGTTCTATTTCATCCAAATCGACGAACAATTGCTTCTGTATGGCCTTACTTTGCTTCTCTTCCAATTCCCAGTCCAACAAATAAATTAAATCGGCAGCTGAGGTCAATATATGCGCTTTTTGTTGCTTGATCAGATTATTACAGCCTATACTGTATTTGTCCGTTGTTCTTCCGGGAACCGCAAAAACGTCTCGATTATAACTGTTCGCAATATCTGCAGTCACCAAACTTCCACCCTTTTCAGCCGATTCTACAACTATGGTGGCTTCACACATACCGGCAATGATTCGGTTACGTTTTAGGAAATTTTCCCGTTCCGGATTACTCGTACTCCAGAATTCTGTATAAAAGCCGCCATTTTTAAGCACATCTGCCTGATATTTGGCATGTACCTTAGGGTAGATTTGATTAAGCCCGTGGGCAAGGCACCCAATCGTTTGCAGCCCTTGTTTAATCGCTTCGCGTTGAACACAGATGTCTACACCATAAGCGAATCCGCTCACAATAATGGGATTCAAGGGAGCTAAGTCGGCAATGAATTGTTCGCAAAAGGCCATGCCATAACTAGTAATATTACGGGTACCGACTACGCTAACAATCTTTTTCCGTTCTAAATCAATGTTTCCCTTCTGAAACAAAAGTAGGGGTCCGTCAATACAATGCTTTAAATAATCAGGATAGGATGCATCCTGAAAATAAGTACAGAAAATATTATTTTTCAGGATATAATCGAACTCAGCTTCAGCAGCTTCGAGATGTTCCGTATCAAAAAGATGCCTAATGGTGTGTGTACCTATTCCATCAATTTTTAGCAGGTTTCGTTGTTTGTCCCCAAAAACTGCGGATGGAGTACCACAATGGGAAATTAATTTCTTGGCAAGTACATCTCCAATATTAGGCACATGTTGCAATCGCAGCATTGCAATAAGTTCATCGGCAGTATGTTGTGTGGCATTCATAAATTGTCCACAAATTAGGTGAAAAATTATGTTAATAAAAAGTTACCCAAGGAGTTTTTAAGCCCCTTTATTTTTTTAATATTTGCGCAACTATGGTTTTAGAGCATTATATAAGCGACTTGTTATATCGGTACAATTGTGTCGTTGTTCCAGGCTTTGGGGCATTTCTTACCCAAAAGACAACCGCACGTATCAACCAAGATACGAATACGTTTTTCGCCCCTAGCAAATCGGTAGCTTTTAATGGACAACTCATTTCCAATGACGGCCTCCTCGTATCCTATGTATCGGAATCGGAGAAAATTTCATTTGAAGACGCACTTTCTAATATAGAGGAACGCGTTAAATGGTGGAAGTACATTTTAAAAGAGGAATCTTCTTTAACCTTGAAGAACATAGGATTGCTTACTACTAATGCAGAAGGCAAAATTTTATTTCAACCGGCTTCCGAACCCAACTACTTGACCTCTTCCTTTGGGTTATCAAATTTCAATTCGATTCCTGTTACCCGTGAAGTACTCAAGGAAGAAGTGGAAGCAATGGAAGAAAAAATACCGTTCGTTATTAGTCCAGAACGTAGAGAAAACAATGGCTTTAGGCCTTACTTAAAATATGCGGCCATTTTATTGTTGGCATTTTCGACCGGTGTAACGGGCTATCGAATCTACCAACAACAACGTTCCAATGAGCAAGTTGTCCGACAAGATGCCCAGGAATATGTCACCAAACAAATTCAAAAAGCTACTTTCTTTGACATTGCTCCATTAGAACTACCTACTGTTACAGTAGCGGCCAAAACTAATGTAGTTCCAGCAAACGAAAAAGGAGAAATGCATCATATCGTTGCCGGTGCCTTTCGAATTAAAGCGAATGCCGACAGAAAAATTGAAGAACTTCAAGAAAAGGGCTTTGATGCCGCTTATTTTGGAACGAATGCCTACGGACTGCACGTAGTCACCTATGCCAGTTATGCCAATGCTACAGATGCTCTAAGAGCATTACGGGTAATAAAGCGCACCCAGTCTAAAGATGCGTGGTTACTTTCCAAAAAATAAACCATAGCTCATTTTATAACTACCACTGATGCCCGTATCTTTGCGGAAAATTTCATTTGATGCAAGCTAAAACACCAGCACAGTCTAGAACTACAATGACCGATATGGTTCTTCCTAGTGAGACCAACGCCCTTCAAAATCTATTCGGGGGTGAACTTTTAGCCCGAATGGACCGTGCCGCCAGTATCGCCGCCGGAAGGCATAGCCGAAGAATCACAGTGACGGCATCTGTAAACCACGTGGCGTTTAATTTAGCCGTTCCGTTAGGTAGTGTTGTCACCGTTGAGGCAGCCGTTTCCAGAGCCTATAACACTTCAATGGAGGTCTATATCGATGTGTGGATCGAAGATCGTTATAACGGTAAGCGCACCAAGGCCAATGAAGCTATTTATACGTTCGTGGCCGTGGATGAAACTGGGAAACCTACTGAAGTACCCGAACTGTTACCCGAAACCGATTTGGAAAAAATACGCTATGAGGGTGCACTTCGCAGAAAACAATTAAGCTTGGTCTTGGCCGGAAAGATGAAACCAGATGAGGCTACCGAACTAAAGGCCCTTTTTACCAAAAACTAAAAATTGAAATTATCGGGGTCGGGACCAGTACGTTGACCGTTTTCCAAACCATCTAAAAAGGCGATATCCTCTTTTGATAATTCAAAATCGAAAATATCGGCATTGGATTTGATTCGTTTTGCATGTACCGATTTAGGGATGGCCACAACCCCTTTTTGTAAATTCCATCGTAGAATAATCTGCGCCACAGATTTTTTGTGCTTTTTCGCCAAGTCATTACAGAGATCCAGCTCAAGGACTTTCCCCTGCATAAACGGAGACCAAGACTCATACTGAATGGTATTTTCTTTACAAAAATCCAATAAATCTTGTTGAACCAAATGGGGATGGAACTCCATTTGATTGACCATGGGGACTACTTCACAATCTTTGAGAATTTCCTCTAAGTGATGTTTTAAAAAATTACTTACTCCTATCGCCCTAATTTTCTTTTCGGAATACAAATGTTCCAAAGCCTTCCACGTTTCCGCATACTTTTCAGGTACAGGCCAGTGAACCAAATACAGATCCAAATAGTCCAACCCCAATCGGTTTAAACTTTCGTCAAAAGCTTTTAGCGTAGCTTCATAACCTTGATCGGCATTCCAAACTTTACTCGTTATAAAAATTTCCTCTCGGGAAACATTACTTTCCTTGATTCCCTTTCCTACGCCTTCCTCATTCTTATAGGCGGATGCCGTATCGATATGGCGATAACCAATTTCCAAAGCACTTTTCACAGCATCAACTACTTGTTGGTCATTATCGGATTGATACGTACCCAGTCCCAAATAAGGCATTGCCACACCATTGTGCAGGTTAAAGGTTCCTTTTAAGTCTGTAATCGTTCTGTTGGTACTCATGTAGGAATATTTTTAAAGTCGGTAAACCCATTCTTCTGGATTCAGTCTTGATGTATTCTGATATAAATAAAATTTTAATCGGGTTTGACCATTGGTTTTATTCGTATAAATCGTACCCAACACATCCTTACTTGCTACCCTATCACCTTTTTTAACCGACAAATCGGATAAATTGTAATATGTACTAATGAAATTACCGTGCTTGATCTGGACTCCTTTATTTCCACCTGGAACGGCCAAAATCGCAATAACCTCTCCTTCAAAAATAGCCCTTGCCTTAGCACCTGGATCGGTCGCAATGATCACCCCATTACTTTGGTGCTTAATACCGGGATAAACAGGGTCACTATATATGCCAAACCCTTGGCTTTTAATTCCTTTTTCAACGGGCCAGATCAATTTTCCTTTATTTGCGGAAAAATTGTTCGCCACAATTGTTGCTTCTGGGGTAAGTACGAACTTACTACTGCTTTTGGTGGTGCTACCACTCTTTTTATTGGAAGCGGCAATGGCGTTTCGGATCAGCTTTTCTATTTGCTCATCTATTTTACGGGCTTCTCGTTTTTTGGCTTCTATGGCACTTGCATATTTACTTTCATTCTTACGAATAGTACCTAAAAGTGCTTTTTGGGTTTGAATCTCCGAGAACAATTGGTCTTTTGCCTTTTTATTCTGGGCCAACAATACTTCTTTTACTTTTCGTTCTTCATTTAAGTCAGAGTTTAATCGTTTGAGCTCGTCCGTTTTAGCCAAAATCTGCGCTCCCTGCTCTTTTCTATAGTCAGTATACTGCTTCATGTACTGCAGTCTTTTAAAGGCCTGAAAGAAGCTCTCAGATGACAACAAGAACATCAATCTATTCTGTTTGGACTTGTTCTGATACGATTTTCTAATCATCGTAGCATATTCGTCTTTGACCTCCTCAAGTTCTGATCTCAGTTTACCAATATTCCTGATGTTCGTGTTGATTTGTCTATTTAATAAATTGGATTGTTGGTTGGTAACACGGATCAATTGTTGGCGTACGGTAATTTTTTTGTCTAACCCTTCCATCTGATCCAACACATTACCCTTTTCCTTTTTTTCTGCAAAGAGCAAACGGTTAATGTCCCTTATCTCCGTTTGAAGTCGCTCCCGTTTTTCTTCCAATGCTTTTTGTTCGCTCGTCTGGGCGAACGCGACCATAGCATGACCTCCTAAACATAGTACCGTAAAAAAAATGTATCTTAAGTTGGAGCGCATGTGTATTTAAAGTTCTATTTGTTTAAAACCATTTGGTATTTTATATGGAAAATTAACTGGGCGGTTAAATTCTATATTTCTGAATTCCAGTCCTATATCGTTCTCCTTATCCTTAGAAATTGCCTTGATTTTTATTTCATTCGGAAAAACTTCTTCCCCTATTGTTTGATAATTTTCATAGGATATTTCTAAAAGTCGTTTCTCCAAGGGTTGAGATAGTTGTTGTAAATCCATTTTAAAATTCTTGGGTTCGATTCGAAATAGGGTTTTATACAGTACTCCCTGTAATTTAGGCACCAGTCTATAGGAACCCTCGGCAATATCAATGGTATACTTTTCTTGTCTTAAGTCAACTATGGCCTGCCCCGTCAACAAATTTTGCAAAATAGAAAAATCAACTTCCGTTCCTAACATATCACTTAAATACCTAAAATCACCATCAAAATACTCGTTCTCTAATTTGTTATAAAAAGAAACCCGTTGTGGTGTGATATAGGCCTTTACCATACCTAAGGGGGCGCTCATCCAAATAGCTTTATCCTTTTCCATCCGAAGACTGACCGATACGCTCTGGGAATCTTCTCCATCAGAATACGCGATTCGAACCTTACCGCTCAAGGTCTTGAATTCCGTTTCGTTTTGATAATGAGCCTTTATAACTGACTTCGCAGATAAGCGTTCATCAACGGATCCCCCAGAAACAACCTTGGTACTTTTACAGGAAGAGATTAACACTACTGAAAAAATCAACAACAATTGCCTTACCCTACTCCTATTCACAAATTTTATCATTTAAAAACCAGGTTTAATTTTACTGCGATACCTATTTGCCTTTTCTGTATTATTAAGCGTCGTATAGGCATCTACCAATTCTTTATAAATCTTATTTTCTAACGCTACATCCTCAATTAAAAAGTCCAAAGCCGCTTCTAACATTTCAATGGCATCTTTTGGCTTTTGAAGTTTATTTAAGGCATACCCATTCGCATAATAAAAGAAGGGTTGGGTCGGGAACCGTTCCATCGCCTCTTCTGTAAGCCGCTCCAATGAGGAATCAAAAGAATTTTTCTTCAATACTTCTTGAATTTTAGTTCTGAACTGTTCCAATCCACTTACTTCTTCCCTATTTTCCCTTTTAACAGGTAAACTAATCGATTGCGTATTTATTTCCCCCTTGGCGATAGAATCTAAAATTCGATTTTCAAGCTTCGTCAATGCAGCCGACTTTTTTACACCTTTAATAATTTTTTTGGCGGTTTGGTAATTGCCCTTCTTAAAGTAAATTTCGGCCATATTTCCACGCAGCATCACATTGTTCCAAGGTAAATTCCCCGTTACTTCGTCAATTGCCACCTTTCTGGCTTCGACCACATCGGTTAAGGTTTCGGCATACCAGTAATTCTCTGGATTTGCGTTGATGGCTTCAACAGCATATTCTTGAGCCAATATTACTTTCTTCTCCAAAAGATGGGATTTTGCCAACTCAAACGTCACAACGTCGTTCTCTGGCTGTAACCGTTTGCATTCCATAAAATAGGTGATGGCCCGGTCATAATTTTGAATTCCCTTTTGCTTTAGTCCTTCAAAAAAATTTTCTTGAAAGGCATCTGAATATTCCTCCAGAAATACTTCGGCGCTTTGTTCTACATCAATTTCCTGTTCTCCTTGGGCATAGTTTATTTCCGGGGAAAAACATCCGCCGAATACTACTATCAAAAAGAACAACTTCTTCATGAAGATTACAATTAAACTTGAATTGTTTTATTTAACACCAGTACTTCCAAATCCGCCTTCTCCCCTTGAAGTCTCAGATAATTCCGTTACCGATTCCCACGAGGCACGTTCGTGTTTCGCTATCACCATTTGAGCTATACGCTCCCCATTTTCAATCGTATACGCTTCGTTGGATAGATTTACCAATATTACCCCAACCTCTCCCCTATAATCTGCATCAATCGTGCCAGGAGCATTGAGTACCGTTATCCCTTTTTTAGCAGCAAGACCACTTCTTGGGCGCACTTGAGCCTCTACACCAACTGGAAGTTCTATAAAAAGTCCTGTTTTTATAATTGCCCGTTCTAAAGGTTGAAGCGTTACGGGTTCAGACAGATCGGCCCTTAAATCCATACCTGCGGAAGAACTGGTTTCATAATGCGGCAAATCATGGCCCGACCTATTGATTATTTTTATGTTCATCTATTTAAATACAATTTTTTAAGATTATCATATTCCAGTTTATATACTAAGCCTAAGAATATTAACAATAGCGGTATGCCAATAAAAAGATTTCTATCAAAAATGTAAAATGATAGGGTAGAAAACAAGATGGACACTCCTAAATAAAAGATAATTTTTCTAAAATTATAGGGAACCGGATAATACAAACGTCCAAAATAAAACGAAAGCACCATCATGGTACCATAGGCCAACACGGTGGCGACCGCCGAAGCCATATATCCAAAATAAGGGATAAATGTAAAATTGATCACAATGGTGAGCACGGCACCGATCATAGAAATATAAGCCCCATAAATGGTCTTGTCTGTCACTTTATACCAAACCGAAAGATTGTGATAAATACCCAGAAAGAAACTTGCCAATACAATTAAGGGAACAATCGACATCGCCTCCCAATAGGAATCATCCAATACGATGAACTTTTTAAGAACATCGGCAAATACAACTACGGACAGTAAGATGATACTCCCCAACACCACAAAATAATTAGTGATTTGAGCATAGGCCCTTTGTGGATTCTTGGTGTCTGAATGACTAAAGAAAAAAGGTTCTATTCCCATCCGAAAAGCTGTAGCGAAAAGGGTCATAAACAGGGCCAGCTTATAACAGGCCGAATACTTCCCCATCTCGCTCTTGGCAATATCAGCGGGTAATAGTTCAGAAAGTAGGTAGCGGTCAAACACTTCATTTATCGTAAAAGCTATGCCCGCAACCATAACGGGCATGGCATAGGTCAGCATTCGTTTCCATAATACCCTATCAAATACATAAGGTCTACGTAAATAAATGCGAAGCATGAGCAGTAAGGTAATACCACTAGCAATAAGATTTGAAATAAGAATGTAGGGCACTTCATAATTTGGCCTGTATAGTGAACTTAAAAATCCTTCAGTTCCATTTTGAGCCAACTTAGGCAATATCAACAAACAAAAAACGTTCAAGCCCAACATGAGTGATACGTTCAAAATCTTGACGATGGCGTAGCGCATCGGTTTTTCATTGGCCCGTAACCACGCGAACGGAATAATGACTAAAGCATCCAATGCCAAAATACCGTAGACGTAGTTCATATACTGCAACTCTATATTAAGGCCTTCTGCAAGTTGTGTTTTGAAAATAAGTCCCAAACACACGAAGAGAAACGTTGAGCCTGCAATAGAAAGCAGTGAAGTGCTTACGACCTTTTTACGATTATCAGCTTCCTTATAGAATCTAAAAAAAGCGGTTTCCATACCATAGGCCATAAATACATTAAAAATTGCGAACCAAGAAAAAATCAACGTAACCTCCCCATAGGTTCCAGGACGCATCACGTCTGTGTATAATGGCACTAAAATGAATGAAATCATTCGTGGCAAGACGGTCGCCAAGCCATAAATAGCAGTTTGCTTAAAGAGTTTTTTTAGAGGATTCAAACACCTTAGATTGAAACCTTAAAAGTACCTATTAAAACCTTCTTTACAAAGTAAGTTTTCAAACTCTAGGATACCTGCAACTCCCGCAATTTTAAAAGTTCTTTTTTCACTTGTTTAAATATGAAAATGGAAAAAAATACCAATAGCGCAACGGAGGAAAACAGTATATACATATAGAACCCATACGAAAGATTTTTTTTAAAGAGTGGCATTAAAATCACAAACCCTATGGCATAAGCAATTAAAGCTATCGGCGTAATGTAATAATGAACCTTTTTTCTACTGGTATAATATTTTAAAAGTCCCTTTTTGAACTTGCCAGGATTTTCAAGATAGTTCAGTTTTTTCAAACGCCTAATACTTGAAATTTCCACCAAAATCCTACTCGCTAAACTAACGATCATAATAGTGATTCCCACCATAAAAGTGGTATTGTTAAATGCAGCGACATAGAACATGAAGGCTACCAATACCCCTATGGTAACCGATAGTACTATGTTCGTTGCTTTTTGCTTTCTCTCGATAGCTTTAATTCCGATTAAAAGCGCATTAAACGCCCTTTCTGAAGTTTTAACTTCGGGCTGATTCTTCCACTTATTCTGTAATTCTTCAAATTTATTCATGGTTTACACATTTTATCAATTGATTCTTAATTCGATGTATTCTGGTACGGAGCGCTTCATGCTTTAATTCCATTATGGATGCGATTTCCTGTTGTGACAACCCTTCCAACTCCAATAAAATAATAGCTTTGTTAGTTGCCGTCAACTTGTTAACACACGTATACAATTGCTTGAACATGTGCTCCTTATCTATATGTTCATCTGTATCTGTAGGTATTTGAACATCATTAACGTTTTCTATGTAATGTCGTTTCTTTTCTTTTTTTATAGCAGCCAGACAGGTATTTATGGTAATTCTATACACCCAAGTTGCTATAGCGCTTTCATTTCTAAAACTATCTAGATGCTGCCAAATTTTAAGGAACGTTTCCTGGGCCAAATCTTTGGCCAATGCCTCATTCCCTGTGGTATACCCTAAACAAAGTCGCATCACCTGTGGGTAATTATCCTCGTAAAGCTTTTTATAGATGACCTCTTTCAATCCGCTTAATTTTTTAAGGTGCTCTTTATGTTTTCCAGAAACCATTCCGGTTGGTCGTACATAATAAAATGACCCGATCCCTTAGCATATTTAATCTCGTATTCTTTCAGGTTTTCGTATTGGTTTTCAAAAGTCGCTTTAGCTATTTCATAACCATAGGGCTCAGTAGCGGCAAGAATGGTTACTGGAACGGTAATGTTCGTAACATCCCGTCTTAAATCGAGTTTTAGCAAATCTGTATAGCCGTAAACGTAGGTCTCTCTATCTGCATGTAGCATCCAATTTTTAATTTTGAGCTGCTTCTTCGTATCTGAAGTCATTCCGCTTGCCATTTGAGATGCCATAATTTCAAAATCTGCTTGGGTCATCGCCAAGAGTTGTTGATTGTATGGCGAGTCATAAACAATATCTTCACTCTTAAAATCAGGTATGATCAAGGCTCCCGTTGAAGGTAGCGCATCTACGACAATTAATTGCTTGTATCCATCGCTGTCAGAAGCCATCCAAAGTATCAAAGCTCCGCCTAAACTATGGCCTATAAGGGTTGGGGTTTCCAAACCCAAGTTTTGGATATAGTTCTTTACCCCCTGCTTTATCTTAGGCAACCACGGTCTTTCTATTGAAGTTACTTCACCGAAACCTGCGAAGGTAAAAACATGACATTGGTAATTTTTTGAAAGTTCTTTGACCGTATCTTCCCAAACTTCACCAGTACATGTAAACCCAGGGAAAAATAAAATGGGGTCTCCTTCACCGCTAACTTCAACATGGAAAGGAAATTCCTGCGCTCTTACAAATAAAGCCGCAACTAAACTCATTACGAATACTAGACTTTTGATTGTTTTCATCCTAAAGGTTTTTAAGTTATTTTCCTTTTAGATTCAACAATCAAAAAATGTTACATCGTATTCAACGAAATATTAATCTGGCTCCACATTCATACGACGTATCGCCGTAAAGGCAAGGCCGAATGCCATTAAAAGAAATAGGGCGGCCAAGGTATATGGTGCTCCTGGAAAGTAAATTTTACCTACTGGCCGAACAAAATAATAAAATACAGGGGAGAAAATCAGTTGTCCTAAAATGGCAGTTATACTTACTAAGCCTGTTATTGAACCTTGTAATATTCCCTGTTCGTTATCCGGTACTTGGTTGGAAATAACCCCTTGTACGGTGGGTCCGGCGATACCTCCTAAGGCATACGGAATCAAAAAGGCATATAACATCCAAGGTTCTGATGCCAAGGAAAACAAGAACATCCCAACGGTCCATAACAGAAACCCGAAAATAATCACTTTTCGTTTTCCGAACTTTTTGACCAACACTCCAACTAGGAAACCCTGTACAATAGCAACCAATAAACCGACCACCATCAACGAAACACCTATTTGTTTTGGGTTCCAATCATAACGCTCAATACCATAATACGACCAAGTGGAAGGCAAAGCCTGCCCCGCCAAATTGGCAAGGAAGAAGGCCGCAATAAGCAATAGAAGCCCCTTATAGTTCCTTAATGCAATTAAAGAAACGCCAGGTATCATTTTCTTAAAATCGATTTCCCTTCGTTTTTCCAATGCCAACGATTCAGGAACAAAGAACCATCCAAAAAGGAAATTAGCAAACGTTAGACCGGCCGCGATATAAAAGGGCAGTCGAATATCGATTTCTCCGAAAAATCCCCCAATACCAGGACCGATGATGAATCCTATACCAAAGGCAGCGCCTATAAGTCCAAAATTCTTCGCTTTATTCTCCTTTGTACTAACATCGGCAATATAGGCAGAGGCCACCGTAAAACTTGCTCCCGTAATCCCCGCTAAAAACCGTCCTAGAAACAACCATGTAATGGTGGGTGCCCATGCATGGATCATATAATCGATACTGAGCCCTAGAAGTGCCAAAAGTAAAATGGGGCGTCTTCCATATTTATCTGAAATTTCACCTAATACAGGCGAAAACAGAAACTGCATTCCAGCAAATGCCGTAGTAAGCCACATTCCGTAAATAACGGCAACATGGGTGCCTTCTCCCGTCAATTCCATAATTAAATCAGGAATAATTGGCAATATGATACCGATACCGATGACATCTACAAGAATGGTTATGAAAATGAAAAGTAGGGCTGTTTTATTTGATTTCATACGTGTGACAAAAGTCGGTTAAAATTTAGAATCCAACTTCTTTAAAATGAAGAACCCCGCATTAATGTGGGGTTCTTCATTCTTACTGTAAACGGAAATATTGTTTCGCTAAACTCAAAATAAGCATGAGCTTAGTTATTCAAGGCCTCGGCACCACCAACTATCTCTAATATCTCATTGGTAATAGCTGCTTGACGTGCCTTGTTATAGGTCAATTTCAACTGATCACGAAGTTCGGTCGCATTATCGGTCGCTTTGTGCATAGCTGTCATACGCGCACCGTGCTCACTCGCAAAAGAATCGCGAATGCCTTTATACAATTGAGTTTTTAAGGATTTAGGAATCAATTGCTTTATAATTTCCACTTTTGAAGGCTCGAAGGTGTAATCTGCCGCCGTATTTCCCTCTACTTCCATAGGAACAATTGGCAAAAACTGCTCAGTCATTACAATCTGAGTAGCCGCATTCTTGAACTTGTTATATACAATTTCAATACGATCATAGGCGCCTTCTGTGAAAAGTTCCATTAAACGTTCAGCGATTTCGGCAACGTTGTCGAAGTTTAAATCCTCATAAACCTTACTGTAATTTGCAATCACCTTATATCGCTTTCCTAAAAAGTCATTCGCCTTTTTACCAATGGCCACGAAGTCTACTTCCTTACCAGAATGTACATTCTCTGCAAGATTTACGGATTGCTTTAAAATATTGGTATTAAAAGCCCCACAAAGACCTCTATTTGACGTTATGGACACCACCAAAACTTTCTTTACGATTCGATTATCTGAATATTTACTTCCAGAATCACCTTCGATGCTTGCGCTTAAGTTCTGTAGTAATTCGGTCAGTTTATCCGCGTAAGGCCTCATTGCGGTAATGGCATCCTGTGCCTTCTTCAATTTAGCAGCAGATACCATTTTCATGGCACTGGTAATCTGCATCGTTGATGAAACCGATGATATTCTATTGCGTATTTCCTTTAAATTGGCCATTTATTCATTAGTATTTAGAATATAGTACAACGAATTAGCTTAAAAACGTATCGAACTAGATAGTTTGTACTCAATACCTATTACTTAGTACTTATTTATATTTAGCTGAAAGATCTTTACAAACCGCAGTCAAAGTATCTGTAACCTCATCTGTCAATTTACCGGCTTTTAAAGTATCCAACACATTTCTGTGCTTAGCGTTCAAGAACTCTAAATAATCCCTCTCAAATTCCTTAACCTTTTCAACAGGGACATCACGTAATAAGTTCTTTGAACCGGCATAGATAATCGCCACCTGATCTTCAACAGTATAAGGGTCGTTCTGTGCCTGTTTCAATATCTCAACGTTTCTACGACCTTTTTCGATAACATTCAAGGTAGCAGCATCTAGATCCGAACCAAACTTGGCAAAAGCCTCCAATTCACGGAACTGTGCTTGATCCAGTTTTAAAGTACCTGCTACTTTCTTCATCGATTTGATCTGAGCGTTACCCCCTACACGTGATACCGAAATACCCACGTTAATCGCTGGTCTTACCCCTTGGTTGAACAAATCTTGCTCCAAGAATATCTGACCATCGGTAATCGAAATTACGTTGGTTGGAATATAAGCTGAAACGTCACCTGCCTGTGTTTCAATAATTGGAAGTGCCGTTAAAGAACCTCCTCCTTTTACCATCGGTTTCAACACCTCTGGTAAATCGTTCATTTCTTTTGCGATATTATCATCATTGATCACTTTTGCCGCGCGTTCCAATAATCTGGAGTGAAGATAGAAAACGTCTCCTGGATATGCCTCACGCCCTGGTGGTCTTCTCAATAAAAGAGACACCTCACGATATGCTACCGCTTGTTTTGACAAATCATCGTAGATAATCAAAGCAGGACGACCCGTATCACGGAAATACTCCCCAATAGATGCTCCTGCGAAAGGTGCGTACACCTGCATTGGTGCAGGGTCAGATGCATTTGCGGCAACTATGGTCGTATAGGCCATTGCGCCTTTATCTTCCAATACCTGTGCGATACCTGCAACAGTGGATGCTTTCTGACCGATGGCTACATAGATACAGAAAACAGGCTCACCTGCATCGTAAAATTCTTTTTGGTTCAAAATGGTATCGATACAAACCGTAGTCTTACCGGTTTGGCGGTCACCAATAACAAGTTCCCTTTGTCCTCTACCCACAGGAATCATGGCATCAATTGCCTTGATACCCGATTGCATAGGCTCGGTAACCGGCTCCCTGAAAATAACACCTGGTGCTTTACGCTCCAATGGCATTTCATACGTTTTACCGGCAATAGGACCTTTACCGTCTATAGGATTTCCTAAAGTATCAACCACACGACCAACAATTCCTTCACCAACCTTTATAGATGCGATACGTTGTGTTCGTTTTACGGTAGCTCCTTCGCCAACCGTTTTTGAGTGTCCTAAAAGAACCACCCCAACGTTATCTTCCTCAAGGTTCAATACAATACCTTCAAGGCCACCTTCGAACTCGACCAATTCCCCATATTGGGCATTTGCCAATCCGTAGACCCTTGCGATACCATCACCTACCTGTAAAACGGTACCTACTTCATCCAAAGTAGCGGTAGCATCAAATCCTGATAATTGTTTTTTTAAAATTGCTGATACTTCAGCGGCTTTTACTCCTGCCATTTTTAATTAGATATAAGATATTAGGATTTTAGATGTAAGCATCCAGCCTCCAATATAGTTATTTATAGACTATTCGAAAATTCTCTTTTTATATTACTCAGCTTATTGGCAATGCTTGCATCATATTGCAAATCACCTACCCTAAGGATAAATCCACCGATGATGCTTTCATCGATTTTATTCTCGATGGTTACTTGGTTGCCTGTAAGAGAAGCTACTTGTTGTAATACTTTTTTCTCCATTGCGGCATCTAAAGGAATGGCCGTAGTCACAAAAGCTACATCTTTTCCTTTTAATTGCTCGTTAAGGATGATATACTTCAATGCTACTTCATTTAGCATTCCAATACGATTATTATCGACCAACATAGCAATTGAACCATCTGTAATTGCATGGCTACCTTTAAAAATTTCAGCCAATGCCTTCTTTTTTGAAGCACCTGAAACTACAGGGCTCGCCAGAACATCCTTTAATTCTTTGCTATCGGAAATTGTCGAGGCTATGGAACGCATGTCCTTCTCAACGGCATCCAAGGCTTTGTTTTCCTTGGCCATATCCAAAATGGCTTTTGCGTAACGTAATGCAGCTCTAGATTCGCTCATGCTTTCTTAGTTCAGTTTGATATCGCTCAACATACTATCTACCAATTTCAATTGCTTATCATTGCTAGACAATTCTTCTTTCAAAACTTTTTCTGCAATGGCGATCGATAATTGAGCCACTTGATTTTTAATATCGGCAACCGCTGCTTTCTTTTCACTTTCTATAGCGGCTTGTGCATTTTTAAGCATTTTATCTCCCTCAACTTTTGCCTGTTCCTTGGAATCGGCAATCATCTTGTCCTTAATCTCACGTGCTTCCTTCAACATGGCTTCACGCTCAGAACGTGCTTCCTGCAACATTTTTTCATTATCTGCCTGTAAATTCTGCATATCGGCACGTGCTCTTTCCGCAGCGGCCAAAGCTTCTTGAATTCCAGATTCTCTTTCGTTCAAAGAATTCAATATAGGTTTCCAAGCGAATTTCACCAAAAGAAAAATAAGTCCTAATAATAATATTGTCTGTACGACAAACAAGCCTGGTGAAAAATCGTTCAATAAAGTTTCCATATGTTTTACTGTTAAAATACTAAATCAATAATTAAAAAACACTTCCTGCAACCAACCGTTACAGGAAAATGTTCTTTGGTCTTTGCGTTCTTATTTTCCTAAGAACAAGGCACCGAATGCCAAACCTTCCAAAAGTGCAGCGATGATAATCATCGCAGTTTGAATTTTACCGGTCGCTTCTGGTTGACGGGCAATACCTTCCATTGCCTTACCACCAATTTGACCAAGTCCAATACCTGCTCCGATTACGATTAAACCTGCTCCAATTAAATTGTACATAGTAAACTGATTTATATATTAAATTAAATAAACTCGAAATTAAATAAAATCTCCTCTGACATCTTCTGCATCTGGAATGTCGTGCCCTTGCAAATCATGTTCATGATGATGATCATGCTCCGCAACCGCCATTCCTATAAACAAAGCGGATAACATAGTAAAGATATAGGCCTGTAAAAAAGCCACCAGCACTTCAATTAAAGTGATGAAGAAAGACAACACTAAAGAAAGACCCGTAGCACCTACTACCCCTAAACTATTTTTCAAGGTGAACATGATAGCGATCAAACTCATAACCACAATATGCCCCGCAGAAATATTCGCGAACAAACGCACCAATAACGAAAATGGCTTGATAATAAAAGCACCCGCTAACTCTATAATCGCCAAAACCGGTCTAATCAATACAGGAACACCAGGCATCCAAAGCATGTGCATCCAGTAATCCTTATTCCCACTGATTGTATATATGATCAAAGTAAAGATGGCCAAAGCTGCGGTCACCGCCAATTGACCCGTTACATTGAATCCAAAAGGAGTCAAGCCTAATAAGTTCAAAATCCAGATAAAAAAGAATACGGTCAATAAATACCCCGTGAACTTGCGGTACTTCTTTTCACCAATATTAGGTCTTGCGATTTCATCCCTTACATAGATTACCAAAGGCTCTAATACGCGCCCGAAACCTGTAGGTACTTTTTTGTTCTTATATTGTTTAGCCAAAGAGGAAAAAACGATCAGCATAAAAAGACCGACCAATAGAATACCCATTACACTTTTGGTGATGGAGAAATCTAACACTTTATGCGCGTTGGTCGCATGATTGGTTTCGTCTAATTCGACTTCGCTAGCTCCGGCTTCCAATTCATAAATCTTGCTATGCAATTTCACAAACTTAGAACCGTTGCGCTCTACAATTACCTCTCCTTCATCATCATGATGAAATGCGGAAGACATAAAGGTAGCCAAACCGTTGCTTGACCAAACGATTACGGGTAACGGAAAACCTACATGCTTACGCTCACCATTACTGGCGGTATAGGAAAACAAATGAAAGTCATGCGCATCCTTAATATGATGTAGAATATACTCGTTCACTTCTTCTTTAGAATCGACCGCAGGGTCTTGATCCTCATTAGAATACGCAAATCCTTGAATGGAAAAACATAGTACAAAAAGTATTACTGCCGTTTTCAACGTTTTAGAAACTTTCCTCATTATTTCTTTTTCAAAAATTAAGCTCTTGAAATTTTGCGCAAAAGTAGTCAATATTAACCTAAACTGCGCAAATTTAGAGCTTTAAAATTTAAGCTTTTTTGCCTTGCATTATTTTTGAAATGAAAATCACTTCAAGCGGCAAAAATACAATAACAGGAATTAATAAAGAAGCTCTAAATGAACGCGGTAACAAATCTTCTCCTAAAAGTTGTGGATAAAAAAGAGTGGCGAAAACAACTATTTTAAAAACCAATAGCCCCATATAGATAAAACCTAATTGATCAAAAAGTTTGTTTGATCGGGCCAACAATCGAAATATAATTAGCGTAGCCAATGAAAAACAAAGATGGAATACATAGGCATTTTGAAGTACTACCGTAAAACTTTCATGCTTTTCTTTTAGGAGAAAAAGATGAAAAAAATAAGAAGTCGTGCCTACCAAAAGCAACACGACTATATATAGTATGATTTTTTTGATCAACTGTTACCTATTTGTTTAAGCTCATAACTTTTTTGATGACCAAGTATATTGACAAGAAGACAGCAAGCATGGTGAGGGTATCCTCTAAATATGTTTTTTCAAACTTTGCATCTAGCCATTCGCCAAGCAGGTTTCCCAAATAGATGGTAGCTCCCATTTGAATGGCGATGCCCGATAAACTCGCAGCAGTCTTTAAAAGTTCTGAATTATCACGAGGCTTTTGCGGCTTCATTACTGTTGTTTGCCGTTGATCTAAATCCTGCGGAGCCATTAGCCCCCAATCCTTTTTTACCCCCCATGGAGCATGATGCATTAAAAGTAGCGCCTGGTTCAACCGCCAACTTACTCACCGAAACCGTTCCTTCTATAACTGCGGATGATTTTAAGGACAACAGGTCAGACACCATAAGTTCCCCATTAAAACTTCCTTCGATATCGGCGTTTACACATTCTACTTTTCCGTGGATATAACCATCTTTACCGATGACCACTTTTCCCGATGTTTTTACGTTTCCATCTAATTTTCCATCAATGCGGAAATCAGCTTCGGAGATAATATCTCCTTTAATTTTCGTGTTCTTCTCAATTCTGTTGGGTTGCCCTCCTATTTCACTCATAGCTTTAGGTTTTTGTCTGTCTGAAAACATGGTTTACGGTTTTGGGGTTAAAAGCGTATTTTTATAATCCTCTAAATTTTTATGTACCTGTATCACTTTGTAGTTGTCCGATAAAACTACGAAATTCTCATCAGCAACCCTGTAATCCCTATTGTTTTTTAGAAGCTCGGCATAGCCCAATGCAAAATCCTTTGACTTAAAACCATGTACTACTACAAATTCATCTTCAAGATTATAAATATCTTTTGAAACGTTATTTTTATAACGTAGATCCTTGATGGATTTTTTCAATAACTCCATCAACTTTAGAGCTTGGTCGTCGTGGCTCCGCTTAAAAGGAAAGACCACCTTCCAGTTCGATGTTCCTTTAGAATCGGTTTCAGGGGAAAATTCCTTGAGTTCTAATTTTGGAAGCTGTTCCTCAACCATTTGTTCCGCTTTCTTCCCCTCAGGATTGTTGGGATATGTCAACGCAACATAATTCAATGCCTCTTTAAAGGGCTCGAACCCTTGTAATCTTCCAATCGCATTTGCTTTTAACATTTCGAATTTTGGAACGATAGGATCCCCTGTATACCTATTTATATTCTCCTCAGCGCCCGTGATGACCTGCAAAAAATGTTGGTCGTTAAATTGCTTGAACAAGGCTTCATAACGCTTTTCTGGACTGTCGGAATTATCGGCCAATACCGCCTGCGGATTCAATAGAATTTCAGCATATCTAGAATCACCATGGTTGGCGATGATATCGGCCTTCATGGTTTCCTTTAGCGGACTACCTACTTCTTCATAGATCTTATACAGATTGTATTTTGATGGAAGCACCAATCGCTCTTCTGGATCGGAGGCCAAAACATATTCCAATTTATCAGCTGCCAAAAGATATTCATTGAATTTCTCTTTATAGATCAATCCTAATTGATAATTGGCAAAATTCCGCTCGGTCTTTAGACTATCGATTATGGCAACATCGGTAGGTACCCTGTCCATGTAATACTCCAACGAAAACTTCTCGTCATCACTAACGGCACTCAAGGTATCTGTAACCGTTGCTCCATTCTGTGCCAAATCATCGCTAGTAGCCCTAACCGATTTATCAGACCAACGCCAATCATCGGTTAATTCGCGATTACCCCATTTGTTCTTAAAATCGTTCTGGCCATAGCCTAGGCTAGTAATATTATAAAAATAAAATTTTCCTTTATTTTCCTTACCACCCTTGCTTTTATTAAATGCAACAAAACCATCGGTTATTCTATCCTTTTCTTTTTTCTGTGCAGCCTCTTTCGCCTTCTGTAAATCTTCAATATGTTTTCCGAAATAGGCCAATCGGTCCTCTTTGGGCATATCATAAACAGTGATGACACTATCGGCATATTGTACGATATCTTCATATTTGATTACATCCTCTAGATTATCCAACTTCTTTTTTATGGACCTGTATTTTTTGGTGTTCTCGTTTAAATTGGTGAGTACACTATCATAATATGCTCCAGCCGTTTTATAGCTGCTTTCATCAAAGTTATACTCCGCTAAGTTCTCATAGTTGAGCGCATTCAATTTCGGTTTGTTCTGTGTAGCACGCAATGATTTATTAAAGTAGTCAATGGCTAAACTATCCGATGCTTGTTCTAAATGAAATTCTGCTATCTGTCTGTAGATTTTATCTAAAAATGGCCTATTTTCCCTGTTTTCCTCCAAATCGGATAAATACTCAAAAATCTCCTCTTTATTATCAGCGGTTACTTCGGTATTCCTCAATTTTTCAATTTCGGCATTGATCATATATACCCTAGGGGACTTTCTGTTCAAATCTATGACCTTGTCAAAGGCATAATTGGCACTGTCTTTATATCCTAATTGATTGTATAATTGCCCTATGATATAATAATACCTTCCTTTTTCAGGATTCTTTTTGGTATAATAGGAAGCTATTTTAAGATTTTGAACGGCCGTATCAGGCGCATTTAGATTAATATAGGCTTGTGCCATAATAGCACGCGCATCGGCATACTCCTGATCTTTCAATTGTTCAAACTTGAACAATCGCTTTAAGTTCTTAATGGCCAAATCTTCGTTCTGCAAACGTATATTCACTTTCTCTCGCCAAATATTGGCCTCGTTCAACTTGTCACTTTCCGTATACTTATTAAGGATATAGTTGAAGGCTTCAAGCGCAGGCATATACCTTTCGTCAAAATAGCGGGCCTTACCCAGTAAGAGAAAAGCCTCGTCGGTTTGAGGGTTGCGCTCTACATTCTTAATATCCATACTATGGCGCTGTATGGCCTTGGTCGCTTTTTCCTCTGCCCGTAAAAAATTAGGGTTATTGTCCTCTGAATCGAGTTTTATCTCATCGCTTACGGCCAAGCGTTCAACGGGCAAGGTTTCAAAGTAGTCATCTTGGTAGGTATCGTTTAGTGTAGTACGACCTTCGTCAAAAGCAATATTTCCATTATATAAGGTATTGTATTTGGTATTGAGTGCATGCCATTTACGATTTATTAAAGCATCCTTTTTAGTGGAACATGCCGTAAAGAGCAAGGCCACTAAAATACCCGATAAAATAAGTTTGTTTCTAAGAATCAAAATAGACAGTCTACGTATGTATGTTTAACTTAAAAACATACATATTATTATGTAGTTCATCGGTAAACCGCATTTTTTATTTCTTAGATTTTCAAACATTTGGAAACTTCTATATTCGCTTCTAACCAACCAGGTAGTTTGTTTTGATTTTAAATCACCACAAACAAGTCTATTTTTTTGTCACTGACCCAAGAATTAAATGCTTTGTCGACTTTTAGAAAATTACAAAAGTTGAGCCTTTGGCATTAAACCGACCTATTGGTCGGTTATACCTCTTTTAAGCAACTTTTCGAAAAATCGACGAAAAACACTTTAGTCAACAAGTATAAAAATTATCCTGCAAAAAACACTTCCAATTCCTTAAGTGTTTCGGTAGATGTTTTGATGTCCTTCACTACTTCCCCTTTATTGAGTACTACAATACGTTCACAAACCTCCGTTACATGAATGAGGTCGTGACTAGACACCAATACGGTCACATCTTCTTTTGCCGTAAGTTCTTTAATAATCTGCTTCAGTCGGATCTGGGTGGTCGGATCTAGGTTAGCGAAAGGTTCATCTAAAATAACCACTTTTGGATTGCCAATGAAAGAAGCTACTATACCCGCTTTTTTCTGGTTTCCTTTAGACAGGTCTCTCAAATATTTTTTTTGCCCTAAGATTTCACCGTGAAAAAAATCGTCATAGGTTGCCAGCAAGGCGTCTACATCCGCTTTATTTTGCCCCCTTAAATCCCCAATAAAATAGAAATATTCTTCTGGAGTCAAATACCCGATCAAAAATGTTTCATCAATAAATGAAGAGGTAAAAGGCTTCCAGGCCTCACTTGTATTAACCTGCACTTCATTATTGATAATATGTCCTCTAGTTGGCTGTATCAGGTCTAATAACAAACTAAAAAATGTGGTTTTTCCAGCTCCGTTATTACCTACTAATCCAAAACTTTGTCCTGTAGGGATGGAAAGCTCTTCAATATTCAAGACCGTTTGCGAACCGTATTTTTTTGATAAATTTTCTATTGTAATCATATCTAAGAATTGAAATGGAACCTGTTTAGTTGTATTGTTCTGTTATTTATTAACTGCCTTTTTCCTTAAACCCAGCGATCATGCCGTATTTCTTATGCTTATATTGCTTCGTAACCAAGCCCATTAGGTAGTTTCTCATAGAAAAACCTATGATACCTAAAACTGCCAGTACCCCTGCGGCAACTTGCCACGAAACCAGATAATAAAATATGGAGAATAAAACAATGGGAACTATCAACACTGGCAGCATAATCAAGAATTGGGTAGCACTGGTTCCTTGCATGTTACCAAACGGACTTTGATCCAATTCAATTCTTTTTTTATTGAAAGATCCGAAAAACAAAATGACCGGTATGTTTACGCCCAAATTATAAAGAGCAGAGGCCAAATTAATCGCCAATACGTCCCAGCCAAAGTAAACATAAGGTATTGTCAAGAAAAACATGGCCACCACACTAACCGTAATTAAGGTGGCTTTTGACTCCAAGTACTTTCGCATGGGAATGTTCTGGGACATCATCATACTGTAATAACTACTATCCCAAGCTGGAATAAATTGTCCAAAATTACTCAAGAATATTCCTGTCATGAAAATACCCAAGAACACCTTCATCGGCATCATACCCGAATACATATCCTGGGTATAAAAGAACAATCCGTAGAACACAAAAAGGAGGGAAATATAGACCTGTGATTTGGTCCGCTTATTTCGCCAAATCATTTTTAGATCAAGTTGTAAAAACGAGCCCATTTCCCCAAAACGCTTGGTCCACGCCAAATTTGAGGCATTGGCCTCTACGCTCTTGGTCTTTAATCTGGCATCCAAGTAAATTTGATCTTTTAAAAACTGATAATTGATATAATATATTACTACCGCCAAGAATATTGGAACGAGTACCGTTACAGGATACGTATAAAGCGCGTGGAATATGGGTGCGAAAAGAGATTTAACCGAAAAAACACCAAAATAATCAAGGCCATATCCGGCTACTAGAACACTGGCGATACCAATTAACACTTTCTCGTTTTTATTAATGAGTAGGTTGATATAATTAATACAAATTACAAGTGCCATTATGCCCACCACCCATAACAATACGTTCAATGCCGGATATCCTTGAAACAAAAGAACAACGGCAAAAGGAGCAATTAGAAAAAGTGTTAACAGGTTAT
This sequence comes from Maribacter sp. X9, assembly GCF_048537565.1. Taxonomy (GTDB): domain Bacteria; phylum Bacteroidota; class Bacteroidia; order Flavobacteriales; family Flavobacteriaceae; genus Maribacter. The sequence goes on along the minus strand of NZ_CP183215.1, from coordinate 881,688 downwards.
AAACCGAGGCGGCCGACCTTCCTAAAATATAATGCGCAATGGTACTTTTCTGAACAGGGGAAGTCAAAAATGGTTTTATATCCAAAACCGGTAATTTTTGCATAAAATAACGCATCAATAATTCGATGAGCATCCAATAGATAACATAGTGGCTTAAACTCCACATCGGACTTTGATCTGGGAATAATTTTCTAAGGATAAAATACATGCCCCCACCTAAGCCCACCAATGTAATGAGCATATACACTGCGAAAAAGCCCATTAAGATTTTAATGCCAAGGCTTTTACCTAAGTTGGAAGATCGAAAAAAGGATTTCCATTGTAATGAAAGCAATTGTTTGAACATGTAGGTTGGTTTTTAGCGTTCAAGGTATTGGTGTGTACAATCTATCATTTGTTACAGAACTTATATTTTTTTCTCAAACCCATTTTATATCGCTTACGCAATGCTTAATTTTGTGATCGATTTAAAGAAAAGAATATATGTCGCATTTTCATCCGCTAACGGTTAAGAACATTAAAAAATTAACGCCTACCTCGGTAGCAGTAACTTTTGCTATCCCAAAAGAGTTGGCGCAGACCTTTACCTTTACAGCCGGTCAATATATTACCATCAAAACAGAAATTAAGGGAAAGGAATTAAGAAGAGCTTATTCCATTAGTTCTTCTCCCGAAAAAGATGGTATCACCATCGCAATTAAAAAAGTGGATAGCGGCGGATTTTCAAATTATGCCAACAACAAACTCAAGGTTGGGGATACGCTAGATGTTATGGGGCCCGAAGGGCGTTTCGTTTTCAAGCCATCCAAAGAGATTAAAAATATAGCGGCATTCGCAGCAGGTAGTGGTATTACCCCGATTATGAGTATCGTTAAACAGGTTTTGGATAGCAATCCAAAAAACAAGTTCGTGCTTGTTTACGGCAATAAATCATATGAAGAAACCATGTTCTATACCGATTTGGTTAAATTGGAATTAGAATATTCCAATCGGTTTTTTGTCTATTTCACAAATAGCCAAATCCATGAAGACACCGCCCTATTTGGCCGTATTGACACATCAACCGTCAATTACGCCTTAAAAAACAAGCACAAGGATGTCAGTTTTGATGCTTTTTATCTATGCGGTCCTGAAGCCATGATTCACTTGGTCAAGGACACCCTCTTAGAAAATGGCATTGATAAGGATAAGATTCTCTTTGAATTGTTCACACCTACAGAAATCAAGGAAGAACTTCCCGTTCAAGTTGAAGGCCAAACTGCTATTACGGTAGTGGTCGATGATGAGGAATTTCAATTTACAATGGATAAAAAGTCCCTGGTCTTAGATGCCGTTCTAAAAGAAAATATCGATGCACCCTATTCTTGTCAAGGTGGGGTTTGTAGTAGTTGTATCGCAAAAATAAAAGAAGGAGAAGCGGAAATGGTCATGAACCAGATATTAACCGATAAAGAGATAGCCGAAGGTTTTATCCTAACCTGCCAAGCCCACCCTACCACACCTACCTTGAAAATCGATTATGACGATGTTTAAAAGTGTTTGATCTTTCTATTCGATTCATCTTTTATCGTTTGAACATTTTATAAGCTTCAGAAAATGAGGCCTGCAAATACGACTGCTAATATTTGCAGGCTTTTTTTATCTTTTCTGATCTAAATAAATTTTTATTGGGGCATACCAAAATTGGATTTAAAAATACCTTTGTAGGCTTTTAAATTTTTTTCATGACCACTGAAGTTATCCTTGTTTTCGGTATTATTTTGGCCGTAATACTACTCTTTGCCTTCGAGGTATTTCCGATGGACAAAATTTCCTTTTGTATTATCGCGGCCTTATTACTTACCGGGTTGGTATCTCCCGAAGAAGCCGTTAGCGGATTTTCTAACAAAGCGGTCATCACCATTTTGTGTCTTATGATTTTGGCGGTTGGCCTAGAGGAAAACGGGGCAATCTCTTGGCTGGCAAAAGGATTGAAGATTTTAAAGAATTGGCCTGTGGTATTGGCATCGGTATTTATCATGATTATCGCCGGCAGTATTTCCGCTTTTGTAAGTTCGACCGCAGTAGTCATCGTCTTCATAAAAATTGTTGCAGAACTACGGGAAAAATATCAACTGCCACCGGGTAAATTACTACTTCCTATTTCATTTGCAAGTATCTTGGGAGGTAGCTGCACCCTAATGGGCACCTCGACCAATTTATTGGTCAACAATATTTCTTCAAGGTATACCGGCGAACGTTTGGGCTTTTTCGAATTCTCTTACATGGGATTGCTATTTATGGGAATCTCCATCGGTATTATCACCTTGTTTTATAAGTTTTTACCAAAGGATACTGGCGGACTTTCAGAGAATTACGACCTTGATCGTTACCTCTTAACTTTAGAAGTCTTACCAGAATCGCCATTGGTGGGTATGAAAATGGGAGAAAGTTTTATGTTCAAAGAAACGGATATTACCGTTCTACGGTTGACCAGAAAAGGTGTTGACCGAAATCTTTTGGATGCTAACATAGTCATAAAAGCGAATGATATCATCCTTTTACACTGTAGTTTGGAAAATCTTCAAAAGATGCGGGGAGAAGGTTATTTTGATATTGACTTGGATGGAAAGGACACTATCGCATCGACCCAAAGCACAACGATAAAAAAAGTAGGGGTATCTGCCAAAAAAAATGAAAATGAATCAGATGATGGGGAAGTGGAAAAGGAGGACCGTACAGAAACACTTTTATTGGAACTTCTTTTGTTACCCGGTTCAAAATTTTTGGGCCGTGACTTGAATGAGCTTAAAACCATGCTGGTGCCAAGGGCAATCCCTTTGGCAGTAAATAAACGTAAAAAATTGACCATCCTAAAAACTCGACTTCACCAAAGTAATCAAGAATTTACACGCCTACATGTAGGGGATCGTCTATTGATACAAACGGATAGGGAATATGTTCAGAACTTCGAGAAAAGCAGTAACCTTGCGGTACTCAACCAGTTTGAAGGTGGGCCTCCTGCTACCCCATTCAAGAGGAATCTTTCTATACTAATTCTTTTAGGCACAATTGTTTTGGCTGCCACCGGAGTTTTTGAAGTGATGACCAGCGTCATTACCGGTACATTGGCCATGCTTTTATTTAAATGTGTGGAACTCAACCGTATTTATGAAAAAATCAATTGGCAAATCATCTTTCTATTAGCTGGGATGATACCGCTAGGTATTGCCATGAGTAATGCAAAAGCAGATACATGGATAACTGAAGAACTTTTAGCATTAATGGCAGGCCAGCGGCCTATGTTCATCATTGGTCTATTATTTCTAACCACGATGTTTCTTAGTAGTGTGGTTTCGAACAATGCAACGGCTATCATCATGGCCCCGATCGGAATTTCTTTGGCCAGTGGACTTGACCTAGACCCAAAACCTTTTATACTCTGCGTGATGTTCGCGGCGAACTTCAGCTTCTTTACACCTTTGGGCTACCAAACCAACGCCCTTGTCTATAGCATGGGCATTTACAAATTCAAACACTTTTTAGTTATTGGCGGGGTCATTTCGGCCGTACTTTGGGTAGTGGGCACGCTGCTTTTAAGCGCTATGTTATAAATAAACTATAGTAACTATTGAACCATTTATACTTCAATTTAAAATCAACAATAATAAAGAAACCCACCGCAAGGCCTAAAGACCTACGGTGGGTTTATTGTAATTTAAAAATCAGCCCTTAAAGAGAGCACAAAATTCCTTCCTGCACCAGAAAGACCAGAACTGTAGGGTCTGTACCTTTGGTCCGTAAGGTTTTCCAGTCCGCCGCTTACGCTTAAAGCATCTGTTAACCGATACATGGTTTTTAAATTTAATGTATACCATGAAGGGGAATAATTGTTGCCATTGGCATCTTTGGCATAGATTTCATCCTTGCCTTGTTCATCTAGGGCCAAATCCTCAAAACTACGCTCCCCCTGATACATCACATTAAATTCTAACATCAAATCTTTCTGAGAATATCGTAATCTACTTTTTCCAAATAAGGGTGCCGCGTGCCTCGAAGGACTTTTTGTACCATCGTCAAGTTCCTCTTCTCCCTTTTGATAGTTCAAGTCTGAAAGAAACTTAAACCCATCCGCTAACCTGACCTCTACTCCAGCCTGTACACCTCTCACATGAGCTACTGCCGCATTCTGTATGGCCTGCACTTTGCTCATTTCTCCATCATAAAGAATGCTTTCCTCCCCATTTAGTTGAAAATTCCTTCGCACAAGCGCATTCTCCAAAATGGTATAATACCCATTGATATCAAACTTAAGCGTCTCACCAAAAAACTTGGTTATACCTAAATCAAAGTTGTAAGCATATTCGGCCTTTAAATCAGGGTTTGGAACAGTAACAGCCCCAGGTTCAGAATCGAATACTTTGCCTACATCATCTACATTAGGGGAGCGGAAGGCCGTGCCAAAATTGGCTTTAAAAACCCAGCTTTCAGTAGGGTGAAAAACTGCTCCGATACTACCGGTCAAGGCTCCGTTATCGATTTTGGCCGTTGTAAAAGGAAAAGGATAGAACTCCAGATTATTGCTGAAATCTGCATCGAGGATGAACTGATTATATCTTAATCCCGCCTGAAGCATTAACCTATCGGAAACTTGAAGTTCATCGTTCACATAAGCTGCAATAGAATTCCATGTTGCATTTGGGTAGCGAGAAGGACCTTTTGAATCGTTCCCCATAGCAATATCGGTAACCTTACCTTCAGAAGCTACATCGTTCAAGACATACTCCGTTCCATAATACAGCGTATTTCTAGCTCCTATATTTTTAGTGAAATCAAGGTTTACGGAGTAGGCTTCTACCTTTTCAGTGTTCGTAGTACGGTCATCTCGGTTCAGTGAGCGGTCAATACGACTTTCTTCAAACGATTGCTGTGCCAAACGAACAGACATTTGGTCGTAAACGGTATTGTTTCCGTTATGGGAGATGTTCAAATTATTCATCATCCACTTTTGTGGTCCATAATCCCATTCTGCATAACGAAGGGTACCGTTTCGAAAGCGATTGTGCCTATCATACCTACCGTAGGAAGAGGTTTCAGAATAATGAAACCCATATTGAAAATCCCATGCTTCATTGGGTTTGAATCGAACCTTTTGCATTATGTTAATTTGCGAATAGGCCGATGGTATTTGTAGTAAGCGGTCTTCTTGGGTTATCACTACATCTACACTATCCTGTCTTTGAGGATAAACATCCTTAAGATAATCATCGGGGCCTTTACTTCCTTGGCGTAAATTGTCAAAATCCCAACTGCTGAAACTAGTCGCCAAAGCCCATTTTTTCCATCCGATGTTTATATCAAAATGGCCTGTTTTTTCAGTATTTGCAGAGGAGTATCGCGTTATGGCCTTGCCCGTAATCAATGGGTCATCTGTTAGGGAGAGTTGAGGTGTGAGGGTCTGAAAGCTCATTACTCCACCAATGGCATCACTCCCATAGATGACCGACCCTGGGCCGAACAGTACCTCTGTATTCTCAATAGCAAAAGGATCTAAATTAATAACATTCTGTAAATTTCCGCCACGGAATATCGCGGTGTTCATTCGAACACCATCAATGGTATAAATCAACCTATTGGTAGCAAAACCTCTAATCATAGGACTCCCTCCACCTTGTTGGCTCTTTTGAATAAAGACTGTTCCAGAAGACCCCAAAAGATCTGCCGCGGTCTGCGGATTTTGAAATGCAGCTTCACCACCTGTAATAACCACTATTTTTGATGGTATCTTGCTCGCATTTTGCTGCCAACGCGTGGCCGAAACCACCACTTGGTCCAAATCGAAACTCGCTTGTTCTAACTCTACTTTGAAATTTGCCGTTTGTAGTTGCCCGTAGTTCAAAACTTCGGTTTTATAACCCAGCATACGCACCTGTATTTCTTTTGCCCCCTTAAAGACGGCAATTTCAGCTTGTCCGTTTGTATTGGATGTAACAGATGCTCTAGGGGCATAACTAATAAGCACCACGCCTTCGAGTGGCCTTTGCGTTTCTTTATCTTTAATGGTTACCGTTTGGGAATAGGATAAAGCTATACCCCAAAAAAATAACCACAACATATATAGTTGTTTCATTCTGGTTTGTTTCTTTTTAAAATAAATAGCTATTGTCTACCGATTGATGAACCGGCAGACTATAAATCAAATGTGTATATATTCAGGTCTCTTCGGGTGGTGGAACGGGCGGGGAGAACATTAAATTATGATAGTGTGCCTTTTGAGAAATTTTCAAATTAGCTTCGCAGATTGTCCAAACCCTAAAATATGGGTATTTTTTCCAAAAAAGAGATTTATAAAAATGCGCTAGTTTTTCTTTGTTACTATTACGTTGTGGATCCTTTCCTAAAACTGAATCTACCAGACCCTGTAATCGTTTATTGATATCTGTCTCCTCATGATCTAGCCAGCACCAGTATTTAATGGTATCACCCTGTACCTCCTGTGATACAACATCATACATCTGGCCTTTGTATTCAAATTCCTTTGAATGCTCCCAACGTAATTCACTTTGTGATTCGCTTTCAGTAAACTTCAAGAGAACCAGCTCTTCTTTATCAAGACCAGCAATCATTTTCTGTTTTACCTCGTGCCGTACTTTCATTTTCTGGTACTGTAGCAAAAAAGATGTGGCAACCAAGGGGGCTGCGATACAGAATAATAATATGTAGGCCAATTTATACTTCAAGATGACGCATTAGTATATATAAAGATATATGGTCTTGTTAGAACCTTAATCATTTTTATTTTACTATTACTCTTGAAGCTTGGTTGTACAGTATACTTCTCTATCCTAGAAATTCTTCCATGTCCTCAAACCCATGGAGATGCTTCAAAAACTTTAACAGCCGTTTCATACCCGATCGAATACGCCTTTTCAATTCCTCTTCGGTCTAAAATGCCGATATGTTCCAATTCCTTTGGTTCTATAACCAAATTACATTTATATATTTTCTCTCGGTTGATGGCATAAATCATCAATCCGGTGACCCTTGCCGTAAGTTGAAAGGAGTTATTCAAGTATTTCTTATCCAATTTGGAAACAATCGATACGTTGCTGCCAATTACATAATCAACCTGATTCAAAACTGGTTCTGACGGAAAATTGTTCATAATACCCCCATCGGCATGTAATGCTCCATTATATTCTACCGGACTAAAAACAGGGGGTAACGCTGCAGATGCCAATAATGGCTTTATCAATTCACCCTCATTAATAATTATTTCTTCTCCTAATTCCAAATTTGTAGCGACTACGTAAAGTTTCTTTTTAAGTGCTTCAAAACTATTTTCAGGGAAATAGTCTCGAAACGTAGCAATATACCGTTCCGTATTTATTAATCCAGGTTTGGCTACCGCAAAATAGTTGTATTTGAACAAGGGTGTCTCTTTAAAAAATCGAAGCATATCAATGATCGGCTTATCTGCCGCATAAAGAGCCCCTACCAAAGCGCCCACGCTGCTTCCTGCAACAACGGTTGCGGCTATGCCAAATTCTTGCATGGCCTTTAGTACACCTATATGGGCCATACCGCGCACTCCGCCACCAGAAAGCACTAAGCCTATGGACTTTGGACGTAATTGCATTTATTTAGGATTTATTTAAAAAAAATGCCGCACAGAGCATAATATCTGTACGGCATAAAATTAAGTATAATAAGGGAGTCTATGAGTCCAATCCGAAGGCATAATAATATTTACTGCCATCTTCATACAAACCTTCTAACATAACGCCACCCTTTTTACCTTCAAGAATATCGGCTACGTCTTCAATATCAGTGACTTTTTTACCGTCAATATGTGTGATGATAAAGCCCTCTCTCATTTGGGTCTCCTTTTTTATTTTACCTGGATACAACTTACTTACCTGTACGCCACCATCCAAGCTCAATTTTTTTGCTAAATCTTTGTTCACATTTTCAAAGTCAGCACCTAATAGATTAAACACTTCCTTTTTCTCTTTTTTAATGATACCGGTCCCTCCTTCAGAGTTCTGAAGTGTTACTTCAAGCTCTTTTTCATTTCCTTCACGGTTAACTAAAAGAACTACTTTATCACCAGGCCTTTTCCCAGCAATAATCTCTTGAAGTCTAGGTGAAGAGTTTGTTTCCATACCATCGACGCCTAAAATAACATCCCCTGATTTAACACCGGCCTCATCTGCACCGCTACCCTCACCGACTTGTTCTACCCAAACGCCTTTGGTGAAATCAACGCCTTTTTCTTTGGCTAGATTGCTATCCATCGTTCTAATGGATACGCCCAACATCCCTCTTTGAACGTTTCCGTACTTCAACAAATCTTCGACCACTTTGGTGACGATATTGCTAGGTACTGCAAAACCATACCCTGTGTAGGTTCCCGTAGTACTGGCAATAGCTGTGTTAATACCTACCAAATTTCCATCCAGGTTCACCAAGGCACCCCCGCTATTACCGGGATTTATAGCCGCATCGGTCTGTATAAAGCTCTCTACGGCAAACTTGTCCTTGTTAATATGGATGTTACGCGCCTTAGCACTTATGATACCAGCAGTAACGGTAGAATTTAACCCAAGGGGATTACCAACGGCAAGAACCCATTCCCCAACCTCCACATCATCGGAATTGACTAAGGACATGGTTCTTAAATTATCGGCCTTGATCTGCAGAAGGGCTAAATCTGTAGTTGGATCGGTACCGATAACGGTGGCTTTATACGACTCATTATCATAAAGTGTCACTTCAATCTCATCTGCATTATCGATAACGTGATTATTAGTGACAATATATCCCTTGTCATTGATGATTACCCCAGAACCGGTACCGACTCTAGGTTGGGACTGCATCCCCTCAGGAGACTGCCCTTTGAACATGTCTCCGAAGAATTCCTTAAACGGGTCTGGGAGTTCCCGTGCACGTTGATTACCATAGAATGAACCTGTTTGGGTAGATTTAATATGTACTACAGCATCCAAAACCTTTTTAGAGGTTTCCGTAAAATCCAAGGGCTTGATGTTCCCTTCATTATCCGCCGTATACAGTACATGACTTCCGGGAACAGAATCTACTACGGTCACACCCGGTAATCCTTTGGTAGTTGTCTGTTTATTAAATTCGATTACCCCGTAACTGACGGCTAGGGCAATTAAGGCTGAGAAGAAATACATCTTCCAGGCACCACTGCTTTTTGTTTTTGTGTTTGATTCCATATATATTATGTGTATTAATAATTTTATTTTACGTATCTAAATTAGGCAATTGGCGTGCCAAAGAAATATGTTAAAATGCTAAATAATAACTAAAATTAAAGGGATTATTAAGAAATATTTTACACTATATAATTTGTTTTGAGGATATACATTTCAAATTCATAATCATATACGATTTTTAATGGTAATTTTTTTTCTTTTATGGATGATAGATTAATACTAATGACATATATAAACGAACTCTAACAAACTGATCGACCAAAGACTGACAAAATGACCTTTTAACCTTTAAAGTTTAAATGTATTCTCCTAAAAATTTGATTGTCAGATAAAACCTTCGTCAAATTTTTACGTATGTTTACTAACGAGAAAGAAAATTTAATTGAAAATAGCTAATCATACGGCCATTTTGGTATTTGCCAATTCCGCAAAAAAAGAATTGGAATACAAACCTATAGGTAAAGGAGAACAATTATTTGACGCACTTACCGAAAGTACCCTTCAAAAAGTACAACGCACCTATTTACCCGTATTTCATTTCACAGAAGAAGAACAGGTTGGTGCCAATTTTGGCGAGCGCTTTACCAACGCTATAGCCTCCGTTTTTGAAAAAGGTTTTGAAAACATCATAACCATTGGAAATGACACCCCACAATTAACGGTACAACATCTTAAAAAAGCAGCGGAGCAACTAGCTCAAGAAAAAACTGTTATTGGCCCATCGTTGGATGGTGGTTTTTACTTATTGGGATTAAAGAAATCAAATTTTGACATTGAAGTTTTCAAAGACTTGCCTTGGCAGCGGTTCGATCTTTTCAGTAAAATAGCGCTCTGGTTTCAGAATGAAGCTTCCGAAATCGTAAAATTGCCTGTTTTTCAGGATTTGGATGACGAACAGGATTTGAAATCGGCTTTACGTTTTTCAAAGTCTTTGTCTTCGGAAGTACTGCAACTTATCATTACCGTTTTAGGCCATCTGCGACAGCTAATTACCCACAATTACTTATTTTTTGATCTGTATCTCCACAAGTCTTTGTACAACAAAGGTTCACCAAGGGTGTTTTTTGCCTGAAATTAACCTGCCCAATTAAAGGGTCCATGTACAACTCAGCTCAATTGTAATTCATGAAATATATTTTTATGGCCTTGACCCTGTTTGTTATAACAGGTCTTCAAGCTCAACAAACCATTACCGGAACGGTAACGGATGTTGATGGAAACGGAATTCCCTATGTCAACATTCTCTTGACAGAGACCACTACGGGTACGACCACCAATGACGAGGGGAACTATTCCTTAGAAGTTCCCAATCTTATCGGCGGATTGGAATTTTCGGTATTGGGCTATCAAACCAAAACCGTGGTAATCAATTACAACACTACTATCAACGTGGTTTTGGAAGAATCCTCCGAAGTCCTGGATGAAGTGGTCCTAACCGCCCTAGGTCTAAAGCGCGAAACCAAGGAATTGGGTTATGTGGTCCAAAGTTTGGATGCCGAGGGCGTCACCGAAGTAAAATCCGTCAACTTTCTGGATAACCTTTCGGGAAAATTGGCCGGGGTCACCATCAACCAGGGTGCTACCGGGGTAGGCTCATCTTCAAAGATTACCATACGCGGCGAAGCATCTTTCTCAAATAACAATCCCTTGTTCATCGTTGATGGAGTGCCTATCAATAACAATTCGGTCTTTAATTTTAACAATGAGGCCGCTGCCGGTTTTCAGGCCATCGATTTTGGAAACGGCGCCATGGAGGTGAATCCCGATGACATTGCCGAAGTTTCCGTGCTCAAAGGACCTAGTGCCGCCGCATTGTACGGTACCCGGGCCTCGAACGGCGTGATTGTGATCGAGACCAAAAGTGGAAAAAACACCAAAGGTTTGGGGATTAGTTACAATACCAGCTTTTTTGTGGATTCCGCCTTTAAACTGCCCGAATTCCAGAACGAATATGGCCAAGGGAACGCCGGTCAGTTTGCTTTTGTGGACGGATTAGGCGGGGGGACCAACGACTTAATCACCTATAGCTGGGGGCCTCGTTTGGATGTAGGCAATCTCGTTCCGCAATTTGATAGTCCGGTGACCTTGCCGGACGGTTCCGTAGTTCGCGGCGGGGATACGGCCTTGTACAGTGGATTACCGATTACACCGACCGAATTTAATTCCCATCCCGACAACCTCAAGAATTTCTATGAAACCGGAAGCACGTTCATCAACAACCTTGCGATCGCCTCTGGTTTTGAGAAGGGGAATTACCGACTATCCTTTACCGATTTGCGGAGTGAATCGATTATCCCCGGAGTTAACCTGGACCGACAAACGATTAACGCAAAACTTCATTTTGAACCGTTGGAGAAATTACGGGTGAATACCACCATCAATTATGTGAACTCTCAAAGTGATAACCGCCCATCCAACGGTTACGGTTCTGAAAACGTAAATTATTCTTTGGTGGCATGGGGACCTCGTTCCTTGAATATCGAAAACCTTAAAAATTACTGGCAACCTGGTCTGGAAGGTGTACAGCAATATTCCTTTAACTATACCTATTTTGATAATCCCTATTTCATCTTGTATGAAAACCGGAATTCCTTTAACAGGGATAGGGTATTTGGCAATGTTTCCGCCAGCTATGATATTACAAAGCACCTTACGGCATCCATCCGTTCAGGGATGGATTATTCTTCCGAAATACGCCAGTTACGCAGAGCCTATAGCTCTAACCGTTTTAAAAATGGAGGCTATGCAGAGCATGATGTACTTTTCCGGGAAATCAATACCGACTTCCTTCTCAACTATACCAATACCTTCAACGAGGTTAATGTTGATGTTTCATTAGGTGGTAACCGATTAGATCAAAAGGCTTTTACCTCACAGTCGCAGACTACTAGTTTGGCACAACCTGGTATTTTTAGACTATCGAATGCCGCTTCTCCCGTTGAAGTGTTCGAGTTCGAATCCAACAAACGCATCAATAGCTTTTACGGTTTGGCCAAGTTGAGCTACAAAAACTTCCTGTATGTGGATATCACCGGTCGTAATGACTGGTCCAGCGCTTTGGCAACGCCCTTTTCGGTAGATAATACTTCGTTCTTTTATCCATCGGTATCCAGTAGTTTTATCCTATCGGAAATCGTTGAACTTCCGAAGGCCATTTCCTTTGCGAAACTGAGGGCCAGTTGGGCACAGGTAGGTAATGACACCAGTCCTTACCAGACTACCGGAGCCTTTGCGGCGCAGACCCCATTTAACGGTCAGCCCACGTTCAGCAATTCCAACACCATTGCCAACCCCAACCTGCGACCGGAACGCACTTCCTCCTTGGAGGTAGGTGCAGATGTACGTTTGTTCGGAGATCAGGTTCGGTTCGATGTATCGTATTACAATGCCTTGACCAAAGACCAGATCATTTCCTTACCCATCGGTATATCCTCGGGTTATACGCAACAAGTGGTCAATGGCGGTGAGGTCCGCTCCAAAGGTTTGGAGGTCATACTTGGATTCTCTCCGGTAATTTCCCAAAATCTACAATGGAACACCACCTTGAATTTCAGTACCAATCGGTCTACAGTAGAAAGTCTACCGCAAGCTGATGGCCGATTGACACTGGCCTATTCCCGTATTTACGACAGTCAAAACCAAACGGTATATGTACAGGTAGAAGAAGGGGGTCGTGTGGGTGATTTGTACGGAACCGGTTATCTTAAAAATGAAAACGGAGATTTTATCCTTACCGATGAAGGTCGGTACATCCCGGATAACAATTTGCAAAAACTGGGCAATTACAATCCCGATTTTATGCTCGGTTTCAACAATCAGTTCAATTATAAACAGTGGAATCTAGGTTTCTTGTTCGACTGGCGTCGAGGGGGCATTATCGTTTCCCGAACGAAGGCCTTGGGAAATGTAGGCGGACAATTGGCGGAAACGGTCAACAGACCCGAAGCCGGCATCGTACCTCAAGGGGTGGTCAATACGGGTACACCTGAAAGTCCCGTCTATACGCCAAACACCGTGGCCGTATCGGCAGAGAGCTATTACCGTCAATTTTACGACCGTAACCATGAGGAAAATAATACCTATGACGCCTCCTTTTTAAAACTGCGCCAAGTGGCCATAGGATACACCTTTGACAACCTCAGCCTATTCAAACAAAACGCCAGTTTAAACCTATCCCTCATTGGCAGGAACCTGTTTGCGATTACCGAAAATCCGCACTTTGACCCGGAACAACTGGCCGTTCAGGGCAATGGTTTCGTCAGTGGTGTGGAAGATATGTCCTATGCCACCACCAGAAGCATCGGATTTAAAGCAGGGTTTAATTTTTAAGAAAAAGAACATGAAATATAGTTATAGCCTTTTCATCATTTTGCTGGTTTTGGGATGCACCCAGGATTTTGAGGACATCAATACCAATTCCAATTCCCCCGTTACCGTGCAACCCAGCCTGTTGTTACGCCAGGTCATTTACGATTTTGGGGAGCAAATGTCCTATGAAGGGTTTACTGCGGGCAATCTTTTGGGGCAATACAGTACGGCATTGGATTTTAACCTTTTTGACCGCCACAACCTTAAATCGCCCCAATTGGGTGGCAATCCATGGCCGATATTTTACAAGAACCTGCGGGACAATGAAATCATTCTCGATCTCTCGCAAGAAAATACCGCTTTTGCGGTTTATGAAGGTCCCGCAAGAATATTGAAAGCCTACATGGCCGCGGGACTAACGGACCTGTTCGGTGATGTTCCCTATTCCGAAGCTTTTAAAGGATCAGAAGCAACGGTTACTCCTGTTTATGATACCCAAGAATCGATATATAGGGACGAAGGTGGAATTTTTGATAATCTGGACAAAGGAATCGAGGCCATAGAAAGCTACTCCAGTGCTATTCCCTTGGAAGGAGATATTCTTTTTAATGGTGATTTGGACGGATGGGTGCGTTTTGCAAATTCCCTAAAGATTAAATACCTAATACGTATTTCGGCGAAAGTGGATGTTGCTTCTCAATTACAGGCCATTGTTTCCGAAGGAAATTTTATCGATGAAAACGCTGAAAACGCCATTTTCAATTTTACCGATGGTGAACCCAATAACTTTCGTTTGGCCCGACTCCGAATTGGGGATTTCAACAATTATGTGTTGTCCGAAACCATGGATGAAATCCTGAAGGGATTGAACGACCCGAGAATAGGAAGGCTTTACCGGCCCTTTGGAAATAGTGAAAACGGTGAGTACAACGGACTTCTGAATGGAATAGATGCCTCGGTTGGGGTTTCTTTGGCCGATTATTCCCAGCTCGGCACCATTTTCAGGGAAACCACCGGTTTGTTGGATGCCAATTTTATGACCAGCATGGAAACCCATTTCCTATTGGCCGAAGCTGCACAAAAAGGATTGATCACCGCAGATACCAATGCTTTGTACACTACTGGCGTTACCCAAGCTTTTGAGTACTGGCAAGTGGAGTTACCCGATACCTATTTGACCACGGATGCCGCATTGACCAACGGCGACCCTATTGAAAATATCCTTACCCAAAAATGGATTGCGAACATAATCAACGGTTACGAAGGCTGGGTAGAGTATCGCAGGACGGGGTTTCCGCAACTCAAAACGATTTCGGCAAGTCTCAACGATAATTTGATTCCGGTACGTATGCCGTATCCGGCAGAAGAAGAAGCCTTGAACAGTGCCAACTATTCCGATGCGGCCAGTAAAACGGATGGAAATAGTATCAATGTTCCGGTTTGGTGGGATGAGTAAAATGATTGATGGTTGATGGTTGATGGTTGATGGTTGATGGTTGATGGTTGATGGTTGATGGTTGATGGTTGATGGTAAAATTAAAAAAATGTCAGTTCGAGTGATTTTAAAAGTTTGCTATCGCTAAACTTTTAAAATTGTATCGAGAACAGTTGGAAGCTTAAAGGTTCTCAATACATTTTTCTTCTCTCTACAGGAAGAAAAACACTCGAACTGACAATTAGAAATTAAAGTTTTAAAATGACTGAAGTAAAAATTTGGCAATGGGGATTAATTTTAGCGTCGAGTCTGGTGCTGTTCCTAATTTCCCCTTTGGCTAAGAATACCAATCAGTTTTTTAAGGCGGTTCATCATAAAAAATCTCCCAATACGTTTATGCTGATGGGCAGCTTGGTGATTTCTTGGATCTTTGCGAAAAGCATCACCAATGCGGCCAATTTAGGGTTGGACTATGGTATCGTGGGCGGGGTGGCCTATGCAGGTTATTATCTTTCTTTCGCCATTGCCGGGGTGGTTATTTATAACATGCGACTAAAAGGCCAATACACCAGCATCCACCATTTTTTGTCCAGTAAATTCGGCAAAACCGCCGTTTCAGTATTTTCGATGCTTATCGCCATTCGCTTGTTCAACGAAGTATGGAGTAACACCATGGTCATTGGCTCCTATTTTGGTGATATCGGTTCCAGTGCCTATTATGGGTCTATCCTGGTGTTCACGATTTTGACCTTGGCGTACGTGCTCAAAGGGGGTATGAGCAGCTCCATTTTTACGGATGTTATCCAAATGGGACTATTTTCGGTACTTTTAATGGTAATATTGTTCGCTATTTTTGGAAAAGAGACCTCGTTGACCGTTCATGAAGTCGCCAATTCCGGCGTTTGGTCCTTTGAAATGGGATTGAATCTATTGTTCGCCGCCCTACTCCAATCCTTCAGCTACCCGTTCCACGACCCGGTTTTGACCGATAGAGGATTTCTAAGTAGTCCGAAAATCACCTTGAACAGTTTTTTATGGGCCAGCCTTATTGGCGCTATTTGTATTGTCCTCTTTAGCATTATCGGTGTTTATGCGCAATCACAGGGCATGCAGGGGCAGGCCGCTGTAGAAGTTGGAAAAGCCTTTGGTGTTCTGATCTTGTTGGTCATCAACTTTATCATGATCACTTCTGCCGCATCGACTTTGGATTCTACGTTTTCGTCGTTCTCCAAATTATTGGCCATCGATTTGGGCCTAGGCAACTCCTTGAAATTTGGAAGATGGTCCATGGTATTCATTGCCGTGCTGGGAACTATCCCTGTTTTTTTAAATGCCGAAATTCTGTCCGCTACCACCATCAGTGGCACCATGGTCATAGGATTGACCCCCATATTCCTTTTTTGGAAAGAAAAGGCGCCGAAGATTAGTTTTCACTTAAGCGTATTCAGCGGAATCCTGTTCGGATTTCTCTTAGTTTTTAATTCCTTTCCCAAAAGTTTAATCTATACTACCGGAAAATATGCCGATTTACTTTGGGTGAATGTTTGGGGCATCGGTTGTTGTATTTTAGTTTATTTTATACCCACATGGATCAAGAGATAAAACATATCGGCACAAAAACAGGAAAGCTGCTCCTTTTTGGTGGGGTGTACAGCAATCTTCAGGCCTTGGAAAAGTTAATTTCCATCGCCGAGGAAAAAGGCATCCGCCCAGAAAATTGTATCTGTACCGGCGACATTACCGGCTATTGTGCACAACCCGAAGAAACGGTACAACGTTTCAGAACGTGGGGTGCTTTAAGCATTGCCGGAAATGTGGAATTACAATTGGCCAGCGATAGTGAGGACTGTGGTTGCGATTTTAAATCCGGCAGTCGTTGCGATGATTTTTCAAAAATGTGGTTTCCCTACACCAAAGGGCATCTATCGCAAGAATCCATCGATTGGATCGCCACCCTACCCGAGAACATCAGTTTTGATTACGGGAATACAAAAATAACCGTTGTCCATGGCAACTATGGCAATGTATCGGAATTCATATTTCAGTCCAATGCCGATGACAGCAAGCAAAATTGCTTTGAGCAGACCCAAAGTGACGTAATTATTGCAGGACATTGCGGACTCCCATTCCATCAATCCATTAAGGAAAAACTATGGTTGAATCCCGGAGTGATTGGAATGCCGGCCAATGACGGAACTACCCGCGTTTGGTATATGATACTAGCATTTGAGGATGGTGAAATAAAATATACCCATCAGTCTTTTGAATATGATGCGGCCACCGCTCAGAAACTCATGTACAACAACTATTTACCCGAAGCCTACGGCGATACGTTAACGTCCGGTATCTGGGACAATATGGAAATCCTTCCCGAAGTAGAAAAAATGGGGCAAGGCATTCCAATCTTTTTTAACGAAACACCACAACATTCAATACACACTAAAACCCAAACAAAAATGGCAAATACGTATTACGACCCAGCGGACTTAAGGAAATTCGGAAAAATCACGGAATGGAGCGAGGAGCTCGGCACCAAATTTTTCGATTATTATGGTAAGGTTTTCGAAGAGGGCGCACTAAGTGCACGGGAAAAGTCCCTAATCGCCCTAGCAGTTTCCCATGTAGTGAAATGCCCTTACTGTATAGACGCTTATACCAAGGATGGCCTGCAAAAAGGAATTACCAAAGAGGAAATGATGGAAGCGGTACATGTTGGTGCGGCGATCGAAAGTGGCGCGACCTTGGTTCACGGCGTACAGATGATGAACAAGTATAATAAGCTTAGCATGTAAAGAAGTCCTAAGTAGATGGTACAAAGCAATTGGTACCATCTTCAATTGATATTTGAATGTTTAAACTGTAAAGAACTTAGTACTTAGTACTTTATACTGATTTCTAAAAAAATGGCTACAAAATCATTAAAAGCAAAAGGAGACGATTTAGCGGTTTCCAACAAACAATTGGAAATTCTCAATGGAGGCATTTTTGCCGATGGCGAACTTCCTTATTTTAAGGACAAAATCGCACAAATTGGACATTTTCCCTTACGCCCTAAAAAACTCGAAATCCTTCAAATCAATGTAGGTTATATGTGTAACCAGGTTTGCGAACATTGCCACGTAGATGCCGGTCCGGACCGTAAGGAAATCATGACCCGTGAAACGATGATGCAGTGTTTGGAGGTCATTAAAAATACCGGTGCACACACCCTGGACTTGACCGGTGGAGCACCAGAAATGAATCCGGATTTTAGATGGTTCGTGGAAGAGGCCGCCAAAGCAGGTATCAAGGATTTTATCGTTCGGTCGAATTTGACCATTATCCGCGCGAACAAAAAGTACTATGACCTGCCCGATTTTTTCAAGAAACACAATGTCCACGTCATTTCTTCCATGCCACACTATACCCGTGGTAAAACGGACAAGCAACGTGGTGACGGTGTTTTTGACAAATCCATCAAGGCCCTGCAGGAACTGAATGAACGGGGTTACGGCATGCCCGGCAGTGATTTACGCTTGGATCTGGTCTATAATCCATCCGGAGCCTATTTGCCCGGGGATCAGGCCGCCATGGAAAAGGATTTTAAGAAAGCCTTGAAAGAGGATTTCAACATTCAGTTTCATAACCTATTCGCGATTACTAATTTACCCATCGCCCGATTCTTGGACTATTTAATAGCCTCCGAAAACTATGAAGATTACATGTATGCCTTGGTAGAGGCCTATAATCCGGCGGCGGTAGAAAATGTCATGTGCACCAATACCATTTCCATCAGTTGGGACGGTTGGTTATATGATTGCGATTTCAACCAGATGCTCGATTTAAAAGTGGCCAGTAAGGTGAAGCACATCAAAGACTACAACGAAGACCTATTGAACGACCGGAACATTATCATCTCACAACATTGCTACGGCTGTACCGCTGGTGCAGGTAGTAGCTGCCAAGGAACCGTGGCGTAACCTTAAAATACAAATACATGAGCTATTTAGAAGCAACGAACGACCTCTACAAACAAGCGGCCCTAACCCCAGATGTTGGCCTATGCTGCACCACCAATCCTATTTGGGAATTGCCGGGTTTGAAAATTCCTAAAATCATGCAGGAAATGAATTATGGCTGTGGAAGTACCGTACACGCCCGGGATTTGTCCAACAATCCTAAAATGCTCTATGTGGGCGTGGGTGGTGGCATGGAGCTCCTTCAATTTTCCTATTTCAACCGACAAAAAGGAGGTGTTGTAGGGGTGGATGTGGTAGATGAGATGTTGGAAGCCAGCAGGAAGAACTTCAAAATTGCGGAAGCGGAAAATGACTGGTTCAAATCCGATTTCATCGACCTTAAAAAAGGGGATGCGCTAAACCTACCCGTAGACGATAATACGATTGATGTTGCCGCGCAAAACTGCCTGTTCAATATCTTTAAGGCCGAAGACTTAAAACGTGCCATTGAAGAAATGTACCGTGTTCTGAAACCACACGGTAAGCTGGTCATGAGCGATCCTACTTGCGAACAGGAGATGAACGATACCCTGAGAAATGACGACCGTCTAAGGGCTTTATGCCTAAGCGGAAGCATACCGATCAAGGATTACGTGAAAGCCTTGACCGATGTTGGTTTTGGAACCATAGAAATACGGGCGCGTAAGCCCTATCGCATCTTGGCGCCCAATGCCTACCCTACTGATGAACTCATATACATCGAATCTATCGAAGTAGCGGCCATAAAAGACCCTATGCCTGCTGACGGACCCTGTGTGTTTACTGGAAAGGCAGCCATCTATTATGGTGATGAGGATTATTTTGACGATAAAAAAGGACATGTTCTGTTGAAGAATCAGCCTTTGGCGGTATGTGATAAAACCGCCGGAGCTTTAAGCTCTTTAGATAGAAATGATATTTTTATAAGTGAATCTACCTACCATTATGATGGCGGGGGGTGTTGTTAGTTCTTAAAGTAAACACCTCGGGGCAAACTAGGCATTGAAGGGAAATTCATGTTTGATTTCGACGCAAGCCCCGAAGCATTTAAATCTCGATTAGCGAGTAAACTTATGTTTTCAAAACTTATGCCGCTTCACGAACCTAAGGTAGTGAGCGGTTTTTTTGTTTTTAACTATGAAATATTCAGGTTATGAGTCATTTGAACCAAAATTTGAGACACTTGAACAGACCACTCGGTTTGCACTTCCCAATTATGAAGCTACCATTCATCGATTTCTGAAACCTTCACCGATTTTTTACGTAGATACACCTAAGAATCGGATGCTTTGCAATTGTTTGAGATTTCTTTGTTTAGGCCAAATGGTCGAATTCGCCCAAATCGAAATACTATGAATAAGAGTTTAAAACGCATGGCTACCATGCAACGTATGCAAGTAACAGGATTGAAATTATTCTATTCAAAAGGATATTACAATACCAGTATCGACGATATCTTAAAAGAATTAGAACTGTCTAAAGGAGCTTTTTATTATCATTTCGATTCAAAAGAGGATTTCTTCGTTCAAATCGTGCAGAACCTTATGGCGCGTAAAGTTTACAGTACTTTAATAGAACCCTTGGAAGGTCATGAAAATCCATTGACCTTAATTAGTAAATGTTTTGATGACGCTATGGAAACCGCCATACACAATGAAATGGATTTCGGCTGTATTCTAAATAACTTTCTAATTGAGTTTAATGGAAAGAATGAAACCATTATGCAGCACCTTAATGAAATTGTAACCGTTTGGGAAGTTAATCTCGTAACCACATTACAAAAAGGAAAATTCAATGGTTTCTTGGACCGCCATGTAGATTGTGAGGCAGTGGCCACCTTTTTAATGAATTCTTATTTTGGTGTTCGAACCTTAATGGCAGGGTCCTCACCAAGTGCTAAAAAGTACAGGTTCATGACCCAATTACGCCAGTATTTTAAAAGTATAGAAGCGAAACCGGTAACAATTTAAACAACGTTATGTTAAATAGAATCCTTAAGAATTTCCATAATTTTTTGAATCACCTCCTTTGGCAGAATCGTGTCCATAACATTGCCGTAACCGGGTGGATACTTATTCCCGTAAATGGAGGTCGGGATCTGCGGATACCTCCTTCGGTCCGATAATAACGCATTCTTTTCAGGCTGCCCAAACGGATAAAATCCAGCAAACGGATGGGTTACGCCCCAAAGTGTAAGCGTTGATATTCCATACATCGCCGCTAAGTGCGCATTTCCGCTATCCATAGCAACCATTATATCAAGATTGGAAATGAGGCTAAGTTCATCTGAAAACGAATAGTTGCCTGCGGCGTTAATCGTGTTTTTAAACTGATTTTTCCAAATATCAAGAATTTCTCTTTCTTTCTCCCCCCCTCCGAAAAGGATTATTTTATACTTATTGGTATCGTTCAATTGTCGAATAACATCCTCCATTAATGAGGAAGGATACATTTTACCTTCGAAGGCCGCAAATGGCGCTATTCCCACTAGCCATTTACCCTCTGAATGTACAATAGGGCTCAGTTTCGAAGACAGTTGCCTTTTGGGCAATACGGCATCTTTTTTTAGTTCTAATGGATACCCTAACTTCTCAAAAACATCGGCGTAGCGTTGAAAAGTAGTTTTCAAAGGTTGGAATACTGCTCTATCCGGACGGGTCAAAGCTTTTTTCTCTGCCCTTCCCTTATCAATTTGAACAAATGGGATTCTGGAAAATCTAAAAAACTGCTTTAAGACCGTACTTCTCAAAACATGATGAACATCGGCCACCATATCCAAATCCAACTTGTTTAATTCCCTATAGAGCTTGAAAAGCCCCAAAATTCCTTTATGGCACCCTTTTACATCTGCCCTATGGACATTAACATTGGGAACGTCCGAAAAGATAGTTGCGAAAAAAGGTTTGGTGAGTACTGTAATTTTAAGTTCTGGATACTGCCGCATCAAGTTCAATAGTACAGGAACGGTCATGGCAACATCTCCCATTGCAGAGAGTCTGATCACCAAAATATGTGCCGATTTATTTTTGCCCACGAAGGATGGGATTTAGTTCCTCATCGTTGTACATTTTCATCTGCTTGTAGACTTTCATATACTTAGTTCCACGTTCAATATCGGCCAACAATTGATCTATTGCCAGAGAAAGGTCCTTCTTTTGCTCTAAAAGCACTTTAAGTTTTGAAAGGCATTTCTGTTTATGTTCTACAGAGGCATCCGTTCGGTTCACCTCCTCATCCATATGATATATTTTAAGTGCCAGAATAGAAAGACGATCCAAAGCCCACGCAGGACTTTCTGTATTGATCGTAGCGGCAGCCTTCACCTTTACCGAGTGGTATTTATTCAAAAAATAGCTATCAATATACTCCACTAAATCAGTTCGGTCTTGGTTACTAGCATCAATTTTACGTTTTAAAAGCAAAGCGGCATCGGGATTAATTTTTGGATCACGAATAATATCCTCATAATGCCATTGAACGGTATCGATCCAGTTCTTACGGTACAAAAGATGTTCAATGGACGCTTTAGGATAGGGATTGTTAAAGCTCTGATCAACATCATCACTAATGTGATAAGTGTCTATGCTTTCTTGGAAAATGGAAAATGCGAATTCGCTGAACATACTAACTTTTTTTACAAAGATAAAGTTTAAAGCTATAAACTAGAGTTTGGTAATAAATACAACAATTGGTACCACTATGCTTAACACCAAAATCAATTCTAAAAATTTTGGCTTTTTTATGGATTCTAAATAGTTCACAATAAATATTATAGAAGGAAAAAAGGTAACCATAACGGCATTTGTGTTCTCTGTGGAAACCAATACATTGACCACCAGCCCTATAAAGAAGGATAAAGCGATTAATCTCATGGTTGCAACCTTTCCCACACCTCCTTTACTCAGATGCACAAAGGTCCAAAAAGCAAGTCCTATATTCAAAACCACATACAAGGAAAGCTTAATACTCGACCACCATTTTATAGGGTATATAGCACTAGTATCAATCGTAAAGTCGTAATGGGATGTTAAAAAAGAAGTTTCGTTCGCCAAAATTAAAATGCCGTACAAAATCATAAAAAAACAAAAACCCACCGATAGGATTACCAGCCAATTTCTGATGTTCTTAGGCTCATAAATATAAATAGCCGCAAAAACCAACAGGAGGTAAAGAATTGCCCATTCGTAAAAAATACTGGATACGCAGATCCATAATCCAGCATCAAATATTTTTAGTTTAATATTTTTGAGAGATTTTATGCTTAGCAAACGTCTCATTGCCAGTAGCAAAAAAAAACTGGTGAAGATGGCGTTACTATCCCCTAGTGTTTCAGGAAATACAACGAACAATAACGTAAAATACAAAATGGCATAAGAATTTGTGCCCGTTAATTTGTTTCTTTTGATAATAAAATCTACGATGAAAACACTGAACAAAAGCGTCATCAATACCAGAATTACCGAAGCGATTTCTATATTGATAATAGTGAAGTCAAAAAGGTAAAATTGAACCGCCCAGTAAATTAGAAAAAGGGATACCAGTAAAATAATAAAGTTGATCGGTTTTGTTTTTCCAAAAATGCTTGAAATCATCTAAGCTTTTTATATTTTTGTTGGTAAATATAACAATAAGATGAAATCATTTTTTGAAGGCATTGCCGATTTATTCGTAAACGTACTATTTGCACCTCTAGATTTTTTACGTTTTACCCATAGTTGGGCTTTGGCGAACATCCTTAATTGGATATTTATGTTAATAGGTTCTGTAGCTTTTGTTTATTGGATGCTACAGTTGAAAAAGTACAATGATAGTGGCGAAGAGGATACATCAAGTACTTCACACTCGTACCTCTAGATAGGTGTTTTAATCTTATCAGATTTTTTAAAAATCTGATAAGATTAAGCATTAAAGGTCAAAACCTAAATCCTTTCTATAATTCATTCCTTCGAACGAAAGCTTTTCTACATTCTCGTAGGATTGGGCCAGTGCTGATTTAAAATCAGTTCCAAAAGAAGTAATTGCCATTACCCTGCCTCCGTCAGTAACTACTTTACCATCTTTTATAGCAGTGCCTGCGTGAAACACCAATGAATCTTGAATAGCTTCCATTCCTTTAATCTCCTTACCTTTTTCGTAAGCACCAGGATATCCTCCTGAAACTGTCATTACCGTCGTGGCCGTCCGTTCATCAATCTCTAGATGAATATCATTAAGTCTTTGATTGGCCACTGCTTGAAGCAATTCTACCATATCATTTTTTATACGTGGTAATACAACTTCTGTTTCTGGATCACCCATTCGAACATTGTATTCGATAACCTTGGGATCATCAACCACCTTAATCAATCCAATAAAGATAAAACCCTTATAGGGCATTTTATCGATTTTAAGACCTTCTACGGTAGGTTTTACTATTTGCTGTTCAATCTTAGCCATGAATTCCTTATTGGCGAAAGGAACGGGGGAAATCGCTCCCATACCGCCTGTATTGAGTCCGGTATCCCCTTCTCCGATACGTTTATAGTCTTTTGCCGTCGGCAAAACTTTATAGCTTTCTCCATCAGTAAGAACGAAAACACTTAATTCGATACCATCAAGGAATTCTTCGATAACAACTGTTGAACTTGCCATGCCAAATTTTTTATCAACCAACATGGCCTTCAATTCGGTTTTTGCTTCATCCAAGTCCTTCAAAATAACAACTCCCTTCCCCGCAGCCAAACCATCGGCCTTTAAAACGTAGGGCGGATTTAACTCCTCTAAAAAACGAAAACCATCATCCACAGTTTCAGAAGTGAAACTCTTGTATTGAGCCGTAGGGATGTGGTGTCGAATCATAAACTCCTTTGCGAACTCCTTACTACCCTCTAAACCAGCTGCCAGTTTCTCTGGGCCGATTACAGCAACGTGCTTTAAGCTTTCATCTTGTAGAAAAAAATCATGAACCCCCTTTACCAAAGGATCTTCCGGCCCCACCATCACCAATTCAATACCTTCTTTAAGAACTACATCCTTAATACTTTCAAAATCATTTACACCGATTGGTATATTGGTTGCGATTTTCGATGTACCTGCATTACCAGGAGCAACGAATAGTTTAGTTAAATTTTTACTTTGAGACAATTTCCAAGCGAAAGTATGCTCGCGACCGCCCGAACCAAGAATAAGAATGTTCATTACACGAATTTTAGCAAAAATAAACTTTCTGCACTATTAAACTATTTACCAGAGAAATCTCTATGTTCTTTTTTTTGTAAATCCTCCGAAGACAGGGACTTAAAATAATCGTATACGATTTTAAGACCTTCAGAACGGACAACTTTCGGCTCCCAACCAAGAATTTCTTTTGCTTTGGTTATATCAGGTTGCCTTTGGGTGGGGTCATCTTTAGGTAAAGGTTTATAAATAATCTTTTGTTGAGTGCCTGTTAAT
The DNA here is from genome assembly GCF_048537565.1 of Maribacter sp. X9. Classification (GTDB taxonomy): domain Bacteria; phylum Bacteroidota; class Bacteroidia; order Flavobacteriales; family Flavobacteriaceae; genus Maribacter. Next base: position 856,315 of record NZ_CP183215.1, on the reverse strand, counting down.
GCTATAATCTCTTCTGCAAATTCTTTAATTGTCGTTTCATGGGGGTTACCAATATTAATTGGATCGTTATAATCACTAAATAATAAACGGTATATTCCTTCAACCTGATCATCGATATAACAGAAAGATCTAGTTTGTGAACCATCTCCGAATACAGTCAAATCCTCACCTCGTAATGCTTGACCCATAAAAGCTGGCACTACACGACCATCGTTTAAGCGCATTCTAGAGCCGTAGGTGTTAAAAATACGCACGATACGCGTATCAAGCCCATGATGCCGATGATAGGCCATTGTAATGGACTCCATAAACCGTTTAGCTTCGTCATAAACACCTCGAGGACCTACTGGATTTACATTGCCAAAATATTCTTCTGTTTGAGGATGAACCATAGGATCTCCATAAACTTCAGATGTGGATGCTACCAAAATTGTAGCGTTTTTTTCTTTGGCCAATCCCAATAGGTTGAGAGTTCCAAGCGAACCTACTTTTAAGGTTTTTATTGGAATTTTCAAATAATCTATAGGACTGGCCGGAGAAGCAAAATGCAAAATATAATCCAAAGTGTCCGAAACATGCACAAATTTCGTTACATCATGATGGTGAAACTCAAAATTATCCAAAGGAAATAAATGGGAAATATTATCCAAATCCCCCGTAATAAGATTGTCCATTCCAATTACATGGAATCCTTCTTTAATAAAACGATCGCACAAATGCGAACCAAGAAAACCTGCCGCGCCTGTGATTAGTATTTTTTTCATTTTGATGATTAATAGGCTTTGTCTTCTCCTTTAAAAGCGTTGATCACTGTTTGAACAATAATTTTTAAATCCAGAAAAAATGACCAATTTTCGACATAAAAAATATCAAATTTAATCCTATTTTGAATATCGCTATCGCGTTCGATTTCCCCTCTATATCCTCTGATCTGTGCCAAACCAGTGATACCCGGCTTTACGAAATGTCTCAGCATATACTTATCGACTCTACTTGCGTACTCATCTGTATGTTTTAACATATGAGGTCTTGGGCCCACTACGGACATATTTCCAAATAGAACATTGTAAAATTGCGGTAATTCATCAATACTGGTTTTCCGTATAAATTTACCAATCTTAGTAACCCTCATGTCGTTTTTTCCTGCTTGTCGGTCATCCGAAGATTCATTGACAGCCATTGACCTAAACTTAAAACATTGAAATTCATTGTTATCAAAACCTGTACGTTTTTGAATAAAAAATACAGGTCCTCTTGATTCGATAGAAATCAATAACGCCAATAACGGACCTAACCAAATCAGTATTCCAAAAATGACAACTAGTGAAAAGAGAATATCAAAAGAGCGTTTTAAAATCGCATTCAAGGAATTGTGCAACGGAATGTCCCTGAGCGATAAAATAGGAAGGTAATCATAGTATTCGAACTTCAGTTTTTTTGAAAATATATTTTTGTTATCTGGAAGAAACTTAAGCGTTTTAAGATTATTATCCGCAAAATTAATAAAAGCAGAAAGTTCATCATTCTTTAACTCAGAGACCGAACAATAGATTTCGTCAACATTGTTCTTCACAATAAACTGAAAACAGCTCAAAAGCTCAAAATCCCTATCTCTCGGAGAAAACTGACCTGAAAAATGATACCCAAACTCTCGTCTATCATTGAATACCTCTATTAATTGATTGGCTTTTTTGGTTTTACCAATAACTACAACATTTCTAATGTTCCCTCTTATGCGTTCCCTGTATTTATTTAAAAGAAAGAAATTCAAAATTTTAAGAAAACCAATGCCTATAAATACCAAAATAAAATACTGCCCCAAAGCAAGCCGACTCATTAATGGTTGCTTAAAAAACCCAATGTATGCGTATAAAATCAAAAAGAAAAATACGAATTGTGTAAATAACTTTCTTATTAAAACTACAGCCTTCGAATATCTATGAACCACATAAAATTCATTTTTAAAGGAGAGTATAATCCATGTTAAGGAAATATAACAATGAAATAACCAAGGATTTTGAAAATTAATAGGAAGGAAATTAGTAAAAAAATTAACAACTAAAAGATCCAGACCATAGGAAATAGGAGTTATAAAACCTGAATATCTACCTTGTTTGAAAAACATTTTGCTAAAGTAGAATTTTCCAAATTAAATTAACACATTATTATTTCTAATTCAAAAACATATCGGTCAATGTTTTTTTCAATTTAATATAATCTACAGGATGCCCTAAAGCATCAAAGAGTCGCTTTGTAGAGCCCTTAAGCTCAATTATTTCGTTTTTCCTTACAAACAAGGGATTAACCTCAACTCTAATGGAACGATTCGCTATATCTTTCATCATTTTTAGAATATTTTCGATAGAATATGTTCTTCCACTACAAATATTCAGCACGCCTGAACTAAAAGAAGAATTCAATAATTCAATATAAATTGTAACAAAAGATTTAACACTATTATACTCTCTATATGTGTGAAGATTACCTAACTCTATCACATCTAGTCCTCTTTTAAAATGGTCAACTATTTTAGGTATTAAAAAATCTTTATTTTGAGCAATTCCCGTATAATTAAATGGACGCATCAATATAATATCGAATTTATTAAAAAAATTGGATACCATATGCTCCATTGCCAATTTACTATTCCCGTAATGATTTATTGGTTTGGGACACATTTCTTCAGACAACTCCCCTTCAACATTACCATAAACAGCCGCACTACTAGCAATAAGTATTTTATTTACCTGAAGACCCAATTCATCAAGACCTTCGAGTAAATTCAAAGTGCCAATGACATTTGTGTCATATATGGAACTCGTATTTTCAGATGCCACAAAAGATATTGCTGCCAAATGAATTATATAATCTGGTTTAATATCAGACAAAACTTTCTTCACTTGCGCTTTATCTAAAACATCACATTGAAAATGATTTTTTTGAAAAGGTTCAGAAAATGTGGTGCCAAATACAAAATAGCCTAATCGCTTCATTTCGTATTCCAAATGGAATCCGGTGAATCCGTTTATACCTGTAATTAAAACGTTGCCTTTAAAAGGTTGATCCATTTTCATTGCGCTCTATATCCTTTTTCACCATCATATCACAAAGTTCTTGTAAAGTAGTTTTTGGTTTCCAGTTTAATTTATCATTAGCTTTTGTTGCATCACCAATCAGCAAATCGACTTCTGCGGGGCGATAAAATTTAGGATTAACTTGGATAAGCATGTTTCCTGATGCCTCATCTATACCTATTTCACTATCCTCTTTTCCTTTCCAAATAATGTTAACGTCTATAGCTTTAAATGCCATTGAAACGAAGTCACGGACAGTTTGTGTTTTATTCGTCGCCAATACAAATGTGCCCGGTTCGTCTATCTGAAGCATACGGTACATCCCATCAACATATTCCTTAGCAAAACCCCAATCGCGTTTAGCGTCCATGTTGCCTAACTCCAAAACATCTTGTTTTCCAAGGTGTATTTTAGCAACTGCATCTGTAATTTTTCTAGTTACAAATTCTTTACCTCTTAATGGAGATTCGTGATTGAACAAAATACCGCTTGTGGCAAATAGATTATACGATTCCTGATAGTTTAAAGTAGCCCAATGAGCAAATACTTTTGCAACCCCATAAGGACTTCTTGGATGAAAGGGTGTCTCTTCATTCTGCGGAATGGCATGAACCTTCCCAAACATCTCAGAAGTGGAAGCCTGATAAAATTTTATTTTAGGGTTAATAGTCCTAATTGCTTCTAATAAATTCATAGCACCGATTCCTGTGATTTGGGCTGTAGCAATAGGTTGGGTAAACGAAACTCCCACAAAGCTCTGAGCTGCCAAATTGTAAATTTCATCGGGTTCAATATCTGAAATAATTCTATAGGCACTTGATAAATCAATTAAATCATATTCCAATAAAATTAAATTGGGGTCATTCTCAATTCCCAATTCCTCTATTCTCCAAAAATTGGTAGAACTAGTCCTTCTGTAAGTACCATACACTTTATACCCTTTATTTAAAAGAAGCTCCGCCAAATATGCAGCATCTTGACCTGTGATACCCGTAATTATTGCTTTTTTCATTCTAATTATTGAATTTCCAACTATTATATAATTCCTCTATTGTATTTTTAAACTCTAATTCAAATCTTTCAACACTGAACTTTTGGGCATTCTCCCTAATTAGGTTCTTATCAAAAAGATTACTGTTCTTTTCAAAATATTGTACCGCGTTTAAAAGAGAATCTATATTTTGTTTCTCAAAAAAAACACCAGTGACATTTTTGTTTAAATTATTTTCATGAGGATATTGCCCATTAACCGTTTCTAATATACCTCCCTTACCAAATGCTATAACAGGCACCCCTGCTGCCTGAGCCTCAATTGGGGCAATCCCAAAATCTTCCTCCGCAGCAAATATAAAGGCTTTAGCTCTTTTGATTAAATTCAAAACCTTATTCTTCTCCAAAAATCCAAGAATTTCAACATTTGCTGTTGCCAACTTACTTATTTTATTAAAATCTGGGCCATCACCAATTACAATTAATTTTTTATCTGTTTTGGAAAAGGCTTCCACAATTAAATCTATTTTTTTATAAGGCACCATTCTTGAACAAGTAATGTAATAATTTTCGGTTCTCTCAGAAATGGTAAAGGATTTCGTGTCCACAGGTGGGTAAATGACCAATGCATCCTTATCATATATTTTTTTTATGCGTTTAGCGACATACTTAGAAATAGCAATATAATGATCAGGCCTGTTTGCTGTAGAATAATCCCAAAGCCTTAGTTTATGTAGGAAATACTTTGCCAAAAACCCTTTAATTCCGGTTTCTAAACCAGACTCCCTTAGATATTGGTGATATAAGTCCCAAGCATACCTGACGGGAGAATAGACATATGAAATATGCAATTGATCTGGTCGAGTCAATACCCCTTTGGCCACTGAAGATGAGGAGGATATGATTAAATCATACTCATTAAAATCAAACTGCTCGATAGCCAATGGAAACAACGGCAAATAGGTTCTATATTTTGTTTTACCAAAAGGTAACTTTTGGATAAATGAATTTCTAGTTGACCGCCCCTTTAAAATAATCTCTCTATTGTCTTCAGACAAATTATCAATTAAAGAATAATGATCCATGTCATTCCAGATATTGGTAAAGCTTTCCACACATCTTTCTGCTCCACCATATACGGTATACCAGTCATGTACCAACGCCTTCTTCATTTCCTTTAGGGATATTAAATATTAATATTGAATTAAACAAACTGTAAAAGATAATTCCATCATGCCTATTTATTAAATTTTCGGTCATTAAACATCCCATGACTAAAATGATAAAAGAGAATAAAATGAAATCAGATTTTTTATAAGCAATGTATAAAGGTGCGAAAAGGCTTGTTAAGAAAAAAATCAGGGCAAATATTCCAGCAGATAAAAATATCTGTAGATACTGATTATGTGTATTATAAAGAAATTTTTGATATACATTACTACTGAATTTTTGCTTATAACAAGCATCTAGTCGAGACTGTACATCCCCTTGTCCATAGCCCCTTAGAGGGGATTCCTTTATCAAAATCCAGGAACAATAAAAAATTCCTTTTCTTATGTCTTCTGATGATATATTTTTATACTCCACTGAGTAATCACCCTCTGGAAAGGTTTGGTTTTTATTAAAGACAGATTGAACACGATCTGCAACACCAGATTTAGTAGTTTTAAGAAAAAAAAGGGCAGTAACCAAAGTTACACAAACCATTGCAATCCTTGTTGTTGATTTAAACTGAAGTATTAAATAAATAATAGAGAGTACTATGGTAATAGCGAAAGGCATTCTTGCACCAATTAACGATTGCCAATAAAAAAAATAGGGGATTATGCAAATAATGAGAAACATAAACCCTTTTTGAAGAGATTTTATCTCTTTTCTTATAATGTCTAACATCAATAAAATTGCAAAACCAATCCAAAGGGACAAATACGTACCATGCACTTTCGATATGCTCTCTATGGATTGCCGAATATTCCAATATGGTGTTTCTTTAAAATAAAGGATATCGGACAAATCAATATTTAAGTACATCAAACCTATCAAGGTTGACACAATATAACCTAGTTTTAGTTTTTTCAGCTCTTGTTGATTGATTAGATTATTTTTGAAAAGCCCAAAAATAATTGGAAATAAAACTATGGGCAAAACCCTTGTTATAAACCCTAAGGCTACTTTACTGTCTGTAGAAAAGAAAAAGCCAATTATATAAATAAAAAAGATACTTGAAAGAGCCAAGAATAAACAAAACCGCTTGAATGTTATTTGGCCTTTTTTTCTATAAAAAATTTCCTTTAGAATAGATAATAGGGTAAAACAAATTATTAAGACTGTTTCTATACCTGTCGGAAAGACTGGAAACAAAAACAATGAAAACAATAAATAAAACCATAGTCTATCTAAGCAATTTTTAAGTTTTCCCATTTCATTGTTTCAATCTAACAATAATCTAATGGTTTCGACATGTTTCTTTTGAGCAGGTTCCCATGAAAACTTCTTTGCTTGCTGATAACCTTTTTTTATTAAAACACTTTTCAACTCTTCATTTAAGATAATTTCAGAAATCTTTGTAGAAAGCTGCATATGGTCCATTGGCTCAAAATAAGAAGCCGCTTCTCCGCCAACTTCTGGCAAACTTGATGAATTCGATGTTAAAACTGGAATTCCACTAGCCATTGCCTCTAATACAGGCAGCCCAAAACCTTCATAAATAGACGGAAAAACAAATAAGCTAGCACTTTGATATACAGAAGGAACTTCTTCATCCTTTATATAACCAGTAAAAATAATATGTTTCAAGAGCTTATTCTCTTCAATAAAATTAAAAACCTCTAAATCTGGAGTTATAAATCCTTCCTTCTTGCCTAAAATAACCAGTTTAAATTTTTCCTTAAACTGGTCTGGCAATATTTGATAAGCTTTTAATAAAGTTATTAGATTTTTATGTGGTTTTACATTTCCTACGTACAATATATAATTTTGAATATTTTTAATTTTACTTATCTGACGAACTTTTGTGTTAAATAATTTAAAATCTACACCGTTGGATATAATACTAATTTTATCTCTTTTTACTTTCGTAAATTTTATAAGTTCCTTCCTAGAGTGCTCGGATATAGTAATCAACCTATCGCTTTTTCTTACTGCCTTAGTAATAAGAATTTTGGCATATTTCCATTTTATATAAGATAAGTCCTTTTTATTTGCTAGGTGGTTAACATCATGGATTGTTGTTAATATTTTTTTACTACTTGTATAGAAAAATGGAATATTATAGTGTGGAAACCAAACAAGTTCTGTTTTAGGAATAACAAAAGGATATAAAATTTGTTCTAGAATAGAATATATTTTTGCACTAAATTCAATTATACTCACCTTATCAGACCAAGGAAAATTGGAAAGTTCTTTTTTATTTCCTAACAATACAACGTGAAAGTTATCAATTATAGATGGAAGAATGTTCTTTAAATAAACACCAATTCCTGAACTATTAATCATTCTGGCATCTATTACAATTTTTTTTTTAGATTGATCGATTTTCATTTAATGAAATTAAAATTCCCAATAATATCCATGGATATAAAAAATAAATTTGCACTCCAAAAAGAAACAACATCAAGAATCCTATTAGAAGTCTTTTTTGGAATTTCAATGCCTTTAAGCTCTTCCAAATATTAATTAAAATCAAAGAGAAAAAAAACAGCCCAATAATACCTGTATCAATTAAAATATCAAAAATACCTCCTAAACTATGAGAGTCCAAAACTCTAAACTCCTTTGGAGGCAAAGGAAAAAAACCTCTATATTCCCTATTGTTCCTCAGCAAAGGATAATTTCCTATTCCGATTCCAAAAAATGAGTGGTCATTTATAATTTCAGGAACAATAAAGACTGAAGGAATTCTTCCCATTATTAAATTGGTGTCGGTAGGTCTTTCTTCTACGGAAGATTTTACAATAGTAAGTTGTTTTACATACATCTCACTAATGTTAATAAAAAAAAAGGTAAATGCTGTAATTCCAATTATAAGAATGGGATAAACGAATTGTTTTATTTTTCTTTTTAAATAAACGTAATTCTCTATTCCTAACCATAGAACAGTACACAACAAACCTGATTTTGATTTTGCTAAAAATAAAATCACAATCAATAACAATACTCTCCGATATTTTGTAGATTTATCATATTTGAGCAGGCTCGTTGTTATAAAAATAAAACTTAACATTAATCCGTAAGGCCCTCCTTCAACATAATAACCTCTAAGTCTGAAATCTGAATAAACTATTCTTGTACTATCTATTGAAATTAACCCAAAATAAACAGAAAAATAGATAATTACGAAAAAAATAGTTATAAGTATGTTTAAATCAATAAACCATTTAAGGTATACCCTAAATTCTATTTTACTTGTCTTAAAGAATGAATAGGTTATTTGACATAATACCAAACACGCTATAATTTCAAAATACCTTGAAATGGATAAAACGTAGGGTGTTTTAAGTACCGAATCTCCTAAATACTCAAACTTTAAAAAATACGTGATTATCAAAGAGCAAAACAATTGAATTGAAAAGAATACGATAAAATAAAAAATGTGTTTATTTATCTTATTCCAAAAAACTACAGGAATAGATAATAAAAGTAATAGTTCTGAAATTTTTATCACATTAATTTTGAGATCGGTAAATTGTATACAAAATGTTAGGAACACAATTATTCCAAAACTAAATATGTGGCTATATCCTTTCAAAAAATTTGCTTATAAATTAACTTGTAAATTCTAAAAACCCTTTTGTAATCCCCCAAAATTAACCTCTTTAAAACAGTAACAGTAGAAATAAATAGAATAACCGTAATTAAATATTTCTTGTAATAGGTTTTAGTAAATAATATTCTATTTTTTAGAGCTAATAGATCAATAAACTCATTTTTAGTTTCTAGATTCTGGGTTTTAACTTTGGTAGAAGCTCCCTGTTTATGAAACACTCCAAAAACGTCCAGAATTTTAGGGATTCCTCCCACCTTTCTAAATCGTAATACCCAATCCAACTCCTCAAAAAAAAGGAAATATTTTTCATTTAACAATCCCACATTTTCCAAAAATATTCTAGTAATAATTATTGATGCGCCAATAGGATAATCAATTTTATATTTCGCAACATTACGACTACTTAGTAAATTAAGATTTTTTCCTTCCCCTAGATGCCTTGTAAGTGCAAAATATTTATTGTACCTCCCTCCAAAAGCTTGAATTTTATTTGGTTCAAAATACTCCAACAAGGGAGTTCCAAACATCTCGCTTTCATTCTTTTGGTGGGCTACTCTATTTAAAATCTGACATAATGTGTCCTTTTTGACTATAGTGTCGTTGTTAAGGAGCCAAATGAAATCGAATTGCTTCCAATTAGACCTAATTTCATTAAGGATAATATTATTCCCCGCCGCAAAGCCATTATTTCTGGTTGCTTTTACGAGAATCAATTTATCTTTGAGTATCGTATTTTGCAATTCAAATTCATAAAAGAATTGAAATGAAAGTGGTTTTTCTACAAAAGGCTCTACTATTTCAGGAAAAAGATAATTAGAAACTTCTAACTGCCCACAAGACCATTTTTTTATTTGATCTATAGAATTATTTGTTTCAGAATTATCCACAACAAAAACTGTGAAAGAATCCTGTAATGACTGTTTTAAAACCGTTTCCAGACATTCTATAGTATCCTCCCAATTATTATAATTTAAAATTACTATTGCAGTATTTAACATAAAGGATGAAAAGTTGGAGGGTTGTTTTTAACGCAGTCTTAATTTTTAAAAATGTATTACTTATTGTAAGTAAATGTATTACTGATCCTACTTTTTAAAACGTTTATTTTCCTTTTTATTCGCGATTTTAAAGTGAGGTCATGACTCTTATACTTGAAATCTTCACTTTTTCTTATGTTAAAACCATCTTCAAACAAACTTGAGCATTTTAAATCTAATTTCCATAACAAAAACGCCAGGCTTAATTGGTCTCTTTGACTATAGGTAATATAAAGGTTCCACCATGCTTTATCTAGTTCCACTATTTTAGAGTTATTATGCTGCCTATATATGATGTTATTTTCATAAAGTCCAAAATTTTCAGGAAACCCTTGAGTTTTATAAAACTTCATTTGTTTTTGAACAATATCATTGCTTTCCAGCCCTCTATCAACACAAGCCTTAGCCTCTTCATAGATACAATTTCGTTCTGGATGTTGAGCGATTGCAACCAAAACATCGTTTTGTTCCAATTCCTTTACTCGATTTTCTAAAATACCCGAAAGGATAATAATATTAGAGTCAATATATATACTTGTGTCAAAATCCGCCAAAACCTTATGTGGCAATAACTTGGCATACCTTGATAATCTTCTTTTATCATTGTCGTGAAAAGGTATTTTTCTTATTTCCCAAACACTATTCTCTGTTTGGCTCAAATCATTAGAAAAACATATGTATTCCCAATCTTCCATTATATATTGAGGTTCTTCCAAAATGTCATAATTTCCAGCTAAACAAGTATAAATAACCTTTTTCCTCATTTTTTTTAATTTCAAATTTATTAGTCAAGTTCAGCATTGAAACAACCCTATTAATGATTATGTAGTATTTTTTAATCTTTAATCACTTTACAAATATCATTTTAAGGATAGAACTTGAATGAAAATTACTTCAAGATGCCAATTATAAAATCTCACAAAACATCTTAATTTACTATTTATTGAAAAATAATTTTCAATAAATTGGTAATCATTAACTTTTGATTCTCCTGTAATTCTTCTAGTCTTATAATTCCTTTAGATTGAAGGTTAGCATAAATTAATTTATCTTCATTGATTTGGAGTATTCTATTTCTAATTTCATATATTGAAAATGGGTTGAAATAGAGCACGGCATTACCACAAATTTCAGGAATTGCAGAAATGGCAGAAGCTAATACAGGAGTTTTATATTTCATAGCCTCTATTGGAGGATATCCGAATCCCTCATTTAAAGAAGGATATATGAAACAGTAAGCATTTTTGTAAAAAATTTTTAAATCTTCTTCACCAACATAACCTTTAAAAATAAATTTGTCAGAGTTTTTAATTTTAAGTGAATTAACCTTTGAAGAGCCCAGAACAATTACTTTTTTATTCTCTAATTTACCCTCAGAAAACAATTGATCAAGTGCAATAATCGCTCTATGGTTATTCTTAATCCATCTATTTGCACTAACCAAAAGAAAATAATCGCCTTTTATTTCCTCGCTATTTTTTTTAAAATCAGAAAAGTCGATTGGAGCATAATTTACAGTAATATCGTTGGAGTCTAAGAAGGGAAAAAAATTTAATAATGAATATTTAGAGTGGTAGGATATAGTTAAAATATGTTTGTTCCTGATTTCAAGTAACTTCCTGTATTTCTGTTCTTTTTTTTTAAAACGATTCTTTTCAAAAAAAATATTTCTGATTATTAGCTTTAATTTGGAAAATAAATTTTTACGATAAAACCTTTCAACTTTATCCTTTGGCATTTCTATTTCCCTAAGACCTAAAACGTCCATTATGAAGATTGTTTTACCTATCTTAATATTTAAATATTGATAGGGCAAAGAAGAATAAAAGGCATCATAGTTGCCTTGTTGTATAACCTTTTCAACTTCTTCAACATGGTTCACAGGAATCAGATTGATAGTATATAATTTACAAGCAATTTTAATATCCGCACCGAGTTCAATATTTGGATTATATACACAATCGAAATCCTTAAATCCCTGTTCAATTGCTTTTAAAAAAATCATTTTTGCGTATTGACCCCCTCCATGAAAACGTGCCTCTGGGGATGGTTGTGTGGCAATTAAATCAAAAAGTAATTTTTTCATTTCTTTATATATAAATATGTTCTAGATATTATCTCTATTAAAATTGAGGTAACTAATAGGATTATAAGATATTTCAAATTAAAAGCGTTAAATAGATATAAAACTGATAAACCGGTTATAAAATAAATCATAGAATATACAATAGACAAGGTATATCTTCTCGAATCGAAGAAGAGTATCAATGCTGATCCCATAAACATACTAAGTACACCAAATGGAATTATTAACCCCATTAATGGAACTAAACTAACCGAATTAATCATATCTGGACCTCCTAAAAAAAGAATAATGGGCGTTTTGAAAACAATTAACAACCCATAAGCCAAAAAAGAAATTAGAGTAGCTCCCAAGGTTATTTTGAGATATTTTGATTTATTTTGCGATTTGGCAATATTTGGAAAAATTGCGTCTCTAAGCGCCATAAAAGGAGTTCTTAAAATACTTGCAATTTTTAGAATCAAATCATAGTATGATACTTCAGACATGCTTAAAATGGAACCTATCAAGACAATGTTTGATTTTTCCTTGACCATTACCATAGCATTTGAAATAAATAAACTAGTGCTATCTTTAATGTAGTATAGTAACATTGACTTCTTTTGCCACTTAAATCTTACCCCATGAACAAAGAAAATTACATAAAGAGAAAATAATCCCGCAATTATAATCCCCACTCCATTAATAATAGGAACTAATAAATAGTCCTTCTCTGATTTAATGAAAATAAATATTAACCCTACAAATATTAATCTACTTACAAGATTAAACAATGTTGTAAATTTCATCTTCTCTAATCCTTGAAAATACCACACTGGGAATATTAATTCATTCAAACATAAATACATGGTGAAATAAAACAACGATTGATTCAATTCAAAAGAATTGAATATTTTAAGCAATATGTATAGAATTATTAAACTTATTAAAAAGAGAACAGCCTTAATAATTAAAACACTACTTACAATTTCAGAAATTATTTTCTTATTATTCTTGTTAATACTAATATTTTTCGTAGCCGAAATATTAAATCCATATCCTACAATTATAGCCAAATAACTAATTATTGCTTGAGCAAAAACAATTCCCCCAAACGATTCTTTACCCAAAACCCTTATTAAATAAGGGTACGTAATTAATGGCAAGATTAAATTGAAAATTTGTAATATAGACAGATAGGAGAAATTTTCAATAATCCTTCGATTTCGATATAAAATCTCCTTACTAAATTTAAACATCAAATTTTAATTACGTATTCAATTTAAATGTTGAATTCAAAATAGCTCTTTTTAAACTATTCTTCCAATTCAATGGATTTAAGTGGAGGCATCCCTTAATTTTAGATTTGTCTAAAACACTATATAAAGGACGAGTTGCTGAAGTTGGGTATGCAATTGAATCTATAGCATTTACCGATATCTTTTTATTAGAAAATTCAAATATTGTCTTTGCAAAATCATACCAGCTCGCTATTCCATCATTACTAAAATGATAAATTCCGAATTTCTTATTTTCTTCAATTATTATTTTTGATAAAATTATTTCCGCTAAATCTTTAGCATATGTAGGTGTGCCAAATTGGTCGGAAACAACATCTATTTCGGTTTTATTTTCACTAATCCTTAACATGGTCCTTAAAAAATTATGCCCATACTCCGAATACAACCATGAGGTCCTTATTATAAAATATTCTTGTAAAATCTGATTTATGTATAGTTCCCCTTTCAATTTAGACTTTCCATAGGTATTTATTGGCTTAGGAATATCATTTTCTGTGTAAGGTGAAGTTTTAGTTCCATCAAAAACAAAATCGGTAGAAATATGAATTAATATAGTTTTCCCTTTTTTGCAATATTCGGATAAAATTCTAACCCCTTCCGCATTAATCTCAAATGCTTTATCCTGTTCATTTTCCGCCAAATCCACCTTAGTATAGGCCGCACAATTAATACAATAATCAAAATTTTCACTAATAAAAATTTCTTGCATTTTAATTTCACTAGTAATATCTAGTTCACTCGAAGATTTGAATATAAAATCAAGTTCCTTGATTCCACCTGATAACTCTCTTATACAATGACCTAGTTGACCATTACAACCCGTTACCAATATTTTTTTCATAGTCGTGCCTTCTTTATTGTTGGCAATACCAAATCCTTTTCTGAAACCTTTATGCTTTTTGGAGCTAATTGCCAATCAATTGCTAATGTTGTATCATTATAAACTATTCCGCCTTCAGATTCCTTGTTATAAAAATTATCACATTTATAAAAAAATTCAGCAGTTTCAGACAAAACAGAAAAACCATGTCCAAAACCTCTTGGAATAAATAGCTGCTTTTTATTCTCTGCACTCAGTTCTATTGAAAAATGTTGGCCAAAAGTTGGAGAATCCCCTCTAAGATCTACGGCCACATCTAATATTTTACCGCTTAAGACCCTTACCAATTTTGCCTGTGAATGTTCGCCCAACTGATAATGGATAGCCCTTATAACACCGTGGGACGAAAAAGACTGGTTATCTTGAACAAAATCTATCTTAGTTCCAATACCTTTGGCAAACTTTTCCTCGTTATAGGACTCAAAAAAATATCCTCTATTGTCGGAAAATACATTTGGCTCCAGAACAAAACATCCTTTTAATTTTGTTTCAATAAATATCATGAGCTCTTATTTAAGATTCCCAAAAGATTTTTTCCATAACCGCTTTTCATTAAAGGTTCTGCCAATGCTTTAAATTCATCCCTATTAATGTAGCCCATTTCATAGGCTGCACCCTCAATGGCGCCAATTTTGAGCCCTTGACGCTCCTCGATTACCTCTACGAATTGAGACGCTTGCATTAAGGATTGAAACGTTCCCGTATCCAGCCAAGCAGTACCTCTATCTAAAATACTAACACTTAATTTACCCCTTGTCAAATATTCCTTATTAACATCGGTAATTTCCAATTCTCCTCTTGGACTCGGAGTTATATTTGTAGCGATTTCTACAACATCGTTATCATAAAAATATATCCCTGGAACAGCATAATTAGATTTTGGTTCTAAAGGCTTTTCCTCTATGCTAATAGCAACACCTGCGTCATCAAACTCAACTACGCCATAACGTTCAGGATCATGAACCCTGTAGGCGTAGATTATACCCCCATCAGGATTATTATTTGATTGCAACAGTTTAGCCAAACCTGATCCGTAAAAAATATTATCCCCTAAAATGAGGGCTACTTTGTCTTTTCCAATAAAATCGGCACCAATAATAAAGGCTTCTGCTAAACCATTTGGTGCCTCTTGGACAGCGTATGAAAATGAACATCCGTATTTTTTTCCTTCTCCCAATAATTCTTCGAATAAGGGTAAATCTTTTGGTGTTGAAATAATAAGGATTTCCCTAATACCTGCATACATTAAAGTTGAAAGCGGATAATAAATCATTGGCTTATCATAAATAGGCATCAATTGCTTACTTACTGATAGTGTTAGTGGATGAAGCCTAGTTCCAGACCCTCCTGCTAGGATAATTCCTTTCATAGGTAGTTTTTGGTGTTTACGAATACATTTTTGAATAGTATTCTTTATAATCCCCAGATGTTACATGTTTTAGCCATTCCGAATTATTGAGATACCAATCAACCGTTTTTTCCAATCCTTCTTCAAAGGTAACCGATGGTTTCCATCCTAGTTCCTCATTAATTTTGGTAGCATTAATAGCATACCTTAAATCGTGCCCAGGTCTGTCTTTAACATAGGTAATAAGCTTTTCTGATTCTTCTTCATTTCTATTCAACTTTCTGTCCATGACTTTACATAGCAATTTTATCAGGTCAATATTTTGCCATTCATTAAAACCTCCAATATTGTAAGTTTCTCTATCCTTCCCCTTATGAAAGATTAAATCAATTGCTCTCGCATGATCTTCAACAAAAAGCCAGTCTCTGGTATATTTGCCATCTCCATAAACGGGCAAGGCTTTATTCTCTATAATATTATTAATAAATAAGGGTATCAATTTCTCTGGGAAGTGATAAGGCCCATAATTATTTGAACAGTTACTTATGACGAACGGTAGGTTATATGTCTCTCCATATGCTCTTACAAAATGATCAGAACTTGCCTTTGATGCAGAATATGGGGAATTAGGGTCATAACTAGTTTCTTCTGTAAATAGACCCTCTTTACCTAAGGAACCATATACTTCATCGGTACTTACATGATAAAAGCGTTTTCTAGAAAATTTGCCACTCCAACTTTTCTTAGCGGCATTTAATAGATTTACCGTTCCAATAATGTTTGTTCTAACAAAAGCTAATGGGTCTTCTATTGACCTATCTACATGCGACTCAGCAGCTAAATGGATTACCCCGTCAAAATTAATTCTTTCGAATAAGTCGTTTATAAAATCTTCTTGTACGATATCACCTTTGATGAAATTATAATTTGGTAATTGATCTACATCTTTTAGATTCTCCAAATTACCTGCGTAAGTGAGTTTATCAAGATTGTAAATAGTATATTCCGGATAATTCGTAACAAGTCTTCTAACTACGTGTGAGCCTATAAATCCTGCGCCGCCGGTTACCAATAAGTTCATAATTAAAATTTATAATTCTTTGGTTTTATTATTTAAAAAACCAAGAAACGATATTAAAAAGAATACCCCTATAAAAATAAGAGGCAATAAAACCAAGTTCTTCCCAAAAAAGGATTTGCGAACTACTTGAGGTTTTCCGAAATTAATAACACTAATTGGTTCAGTTTGTTCCTTTAGTTCCAATTTTTTAGATTCAATGTCGCGAATCAATAGGTTTTTATATTCAAACAAATCGGCCACATTTACTTGCTCTTGATTATCTAGAACGATTCGTTCGCTTGTAGAAAAATTTCCTTTGGCTGCCAGACTAGTGGTGTAATTTGAAATGATATCATCAACCTGCTTTAATAAAATTTGATTCTCTTCAATACGACTTTTGGCGTTGGCCCTACTGATTTCAATCAGTCCTTCAAAATATGGGTTAGAATTTATATACTCCATTATTTTTTCAGCAAAAATCTTACCGGTATCTATATTTTTATAAAAGAATGTTATTCTATGATTAAAGGAGCTTTTGTTTTGGAGTTCTGCACGAACAATATCTGCAATGGCCCCTGTGTTTTCAAAGCTTTGAAGTAGTTCTAAGTACTTCATTTCACTTTCGGTACTCTCCTTATTATCATCTACTGGAGCTATAGAGACTTCAAGTCCCGAAAAATCAATTTTTTCAATTCCAATGGAAGCAAAAAATAGGGTGTCTTGAGCACTTATATTTGATTGAATTTCTTCAATTACATCATATAGATAATTTTTACTCTCCATTTGAGGTTTTACAATGACCTCCGTTTTTAATTTTTTGGATATTATTTTATTCAAGCTGTAACCAATAGCTACTCCCAAGACAAAAAGACCGATCAGTATTAGAATATTTCTCTTGAGATAGAGAAATATTCTAAGAATAAATCTAAAAATAGCATTGAATCCCCTGCCTATTAGTTGAAACAATTGTCCCAAATCGACTTCATCGGAGCTATTTTGGTTAGCTGGAGTATTGTGTTCGGCCATTATGAGTTAAATATTTGTTTTAAAATTTTATCTGTAATTAAATACGTAGGTTTCACTCCTGTTGTCCCTAAACCTCCAGAGGCCAAAGTACTCCCCGTTTCCAAGGGATTATCTGAAGCGTAATAGGCATATCTTACTTTTACATCCTCGCCAATACTTTTACGAATCTTGGAAGCAGACTGTATCGCTTTTTGATAATGTACCCCTTCCATTTCTAAACCAATAACGTTCCAAGTCGATTTATGAAAAAACTTCAAAATATCCTTGTTCTGCAACGAAGTTCCTAAAACAGTTACCATGGTTCCTTCAAATACTTTTAGACCATAACCTTTAAAGTCTTCTGAACAGAGTTCATTTTTAAAAGGGTAATTATCTGCAGTTCCTTCAAAAATATGTGCTGAAGGAATCATCAAATCTCCCTTCCCTCCCTCTAGAATACCCGCTTTACCCATTATTGAAACAGAATCTACGTTTATCAATATCTCGTTATTCTTTTTGGTGCCGTAGGGCTTTAAAAGTTCGTCAATCGTTTCATAAGCCTGCTCTCCAAAGGCATAGTCCATTACAAATATAACAGGTTTTTTATCATCCGGCACTTCTGATAAATCATACGAGCAAACTTCATTTTCGATTTTAGAAGTATCAAAAATTTGAACATCGATATTAGTGCCAGATGTATCATCTATAGAAATCATTCCATTTTTTTCGGCAACATCCATCACTTTTTTTCTTAGCGAAGAATTTCCGGAACTACTTAAGGCTTCAAAAATATCGAGAGCATCAGCATTAGAAAATTCGGTTAACAAAGCGGACTTCGCAAAAAGGGAGTTCATTACACTATGCATATTGGCAGAAATAATATGGATGGGTCGTTGTAACAAGTTGTTCTTTTTTAAAACATCCTTAATGTTATTGGCCCATCTTTCGCCATGAATATGATGCCCGAGACGCTCCCTAAGCAGGGCACTAAATGTGACTGACCTTTTCTCTCCAGTAATTTGTTCCTCCAAGGCTAACTTTCCTAGCCAATAGATTATGCTTAAAAATCGTTCTGGAGTTTCTTTTGTACTAAACTTTTTATAAACCTCTAGAATTTCTTCAAAAGACCGACCTAATATATTGGCAGTATGTATAAGCGCTATTTCCCGCTCGGCTTGGGTCAATTCTTCTGGCTTTTGAAGTGCAGCTTCAAGTTTTGACCAATCGCGGATAGTTTTTTCTGTTTCAGGTATCAACACCCGATTACAAATTTTTTCAGATTCTATGAATAGGAAGGTCAAATGGGTAAGAATATCATAGATGTCGGATCTGCCCCTAGTAATCTCAATGTTCATTTGCTCATCATCGATCCGGTAGCAATTACGTCTTCTTTTCGGGGGAATGATGGGGTTTATGTGCGATATGCCATACCCTTCGTCTGAAGTTAAATTAATAAAACGGCACTGTTCAATTCCTTCCGGTAGCCTTTCTAGAACATAGATGAGTCCGTTCAACTCTGCCTTTTGCTCCCCTACAGAACCATAGATTTCTGGTCTTAACAGTAACAAAGCACTTTTTAAAGCGTCCCCAGAAACTCCGTTCGGCTTATAAAAACCACGATTGAAAAGGTGTCGCATAGTGATGTACATGCGCTCAATGGCGTTGGTAGATTCCTGTGCCCTAGTCGTTGTAATTGCTTTTCCCATTGCAGATTTCATGCAAAATTACGATTATTATTTCGCTTTAAAGGGTTTGGTTTTTTAACTTTTGAACTTCAACAATCCCTCTGCAACTTTTCGGTCGTTGGACAAGCGTTGGACCTTATTCTGTCCACCAAGTTTTCCTACGGATTTCATATATTCCATGAATCCGTTAGATTGAATAGGCGTTATTTTTAGGCGTTGCAAGACTTTACCTACTATAAGGTCATAGTAATAACTGTTCTGTTTTTGTAAGGCCTCGTCCAATCGATGAATAAAAAGACCCATGTCATCGGGCAATTTTTCAAATTCTACAAACCACTCATGATAGGGTAGTTCATCGTTTTCGGGTGTTATTTGAGGAGCTACCGTAAACTCACTTACACTAGTGTTCGTTTCGTTCGTTGCGATCATCATCGCTTCCTCAACTTCTTTTGCGATAACATGTTCGCCAAAGGCAGATATAAAATGTTTTATCCGTCCAGAAACCACTATTTTAAACGGATAGGTTGAAATAAACCGAATGGTATCTCCTAAATTATATGCCCACAACCCAGCATTGGTAGAGATAATCATCACATAATCCACTCCTATTTCAACCTCCTTTAAAGTGATTCGATTTGGGTTCTCATTGAAAAATTCGTCGGATTTAACAAATTCATAAAAAATTCCTGCGTCCAAAAGTAATAGCATTCCCCTCTCCTTTTGAGAGTTTTGATAGGCAAAAAATCCTTCACTTGCGGGGAAAAGTTCTATACTAGCAACTTTTCTTCCGATCAATGCTTCAAACTTTTTTCTATAGGGCTCGTAATTAACGCCTCCATAGATAAAAAGTTCGAAATTCTTGAATAAATCCCCAATATCTTGATTGGTATTTTCTCTAAGTTTTTCAAAATACATCTGCACCCAAGAAGGTATACCGGCAATAACGGTCATATCTTCACCCTTAGTCTCCTCAACTATGGCATTGACCTTGGTTTCCCAATCTTCAATACAATTCGTCTCCCAACTGGGTAAACGGTTTTTTTGTAAATAGTTAGGAACGTAATGAGCCGATATGCCAGAAAGTCGGCCTAACTTGATGCCATTCTTTTCATCAAGTACTGGACTTCCCTGTAGGAAAATCATCTTTCCGGTGACAAAGTCGGCATTACCAGTTTCATGAATATAATTCAAAATGGCATTTCTTGATGCCTTTACTTGCTCCTTTATGGATACATCTGTTATAGGAATATATTTTGCGCCAGAAGTAGTTCCCGAAGTCTTTGCAAAATAAATAGGCTTTCCCGGCCAAAGAACATCCTTATTCCCTGAAATTAATAGGCTTATATATTCCTTCAATTCTTCGTAATCCCTTATAGGAACTTTTTGCACAAAATCGGCATGCGTGCGTATCGTATCAAAACGATGGTCTTTACCAAACTTGGTGTGGGCACCACTGGAAATAAGTTGCTCAAAAACTTTTTCTTGGGTTTTAATAGGATTATCTACCCATTTTTGAGTTCTTTTTGCAATACGGTGTGCAAATATTTTGGCAGCAAAGGTCTTTAAAGACATCTAGGTTTAGTTAAAATCAATGAAGTTGGCTGGGTTAATAGGCGTTCCATTATCCCATATCTCAAAATGTAAATGTGGACCAGTAGTAAATTCGCCGGTATTGCCTACTGAAGCAATAACCTCACCGCCTCTTACAATATTTCCTTGAAATTTTGATAAAGAGCCATTATGCTTATAAACACTTAACAGGCCGCCCTCATGCTCAATGATAATGACATAGCCTGTGTCGGCCGTCCATTCGGCAAAAATAACAGTGCCGTTGGCAATTGCCTTAACCGGACTATCCATTTCCGCACTTATATCTACTGCATAATGTTTTTCATCCGAATTATAGTCCATTGAAATTGAACCCGTAACAGGGGTAAACAACACCAGATTCTTCTTATCAACAACCCGCTCGAATAAATTGTACTTATCTTCTAAAGCGACCTCGGCCCTTAATAATGAATCTTCTTTGGTCGGGGTAAGATCAACGGATAAAGGGTCTAGTTTATATTGTTGAAAAAGAGAGTCTCTATTAACTACTGTATTTTCTATATCTCCTTTTAAAACTAATCGAATATTATCTAAATACTTATTGGTATAATTTAAAGTTCTTACTAAAGAGTCTGTTTTATAGGTAAGCTCGGTAGCTTCCTTTTTCAATTTAGTAGATGAATATCCAGGAATATATTCGCGTAAGGGTGTAAAAGCTATTAATAATGTTGTAAAACCTATAAGGACAATCATAAAAAGAGAGCCGGTTACAAACACGTTCAATCTACTTAGTTTGAATGATATTTTTTCTTCAAAAGTACTTTCGTTCAAGATTACCAAACGATACTTGTGAAGCAACTTTCGTTTTATTTCTTTTCTCTTTCTGACTTTCTTGGCCATTTAAACAAAGATATGCTTAGAAATTAATTTGAACCTTTTGATTATGGAAATATAATGGCAATATTCTAACCCGAGGACGCATAAATGCCTAATTTATAGTTAAAATAAGTATTATTCAAAAACGTATTCGATATAACTGAAATTTCTATCTTAGTTTTTAGTATCTTTGATATCCAATTAAAATTAATGTCTTATGACGATTTTGTCTACTTTTTTGGCCATTGGCGCTCCACAAATCATTTTGGTGGTCGTCGTAATACTTTTATTATTCGGTGGCAAGAAGATTCCTGAACTTATGAGAGGCTTGGGAAGCGGTATCAAAGAATTTAAAGATGCCTCTAAGGAGGATGAAAAACTAGAAGAAAAGAAAAAGGAATAATCCCAAAGCATTATTCTTTATAACACCTCAAACGTTCTGTCTTTCAGAGCGTTTTTTATTTCCACAACTATCTATAAAAAGCTCTTCACCGATTATTTAATGCGTGTTGAAGTCCTTGGTTTTTAGCCAAGATGATTCCCTAAAGCTACGGTATCGTTAAGATACACGACAAAAAACACTTCTTTCACAACAAAAAATATTCGTTAAAAACCTTTAAGGTTAATTTCGTTTGGATTATAAGGTTATGTATTGTTTACAATAACGCGATTTTATAATCCTATTGTTGTTAGACCGTTAAAAGTCAATCAAGAAAGATGTGTATGAGGAATTTATTACAATTGTACTTTTTACTATTTGCCATTTTCATTCAGGCCCAAGATTTTCAGACCGCACTAACTTCAGAAAATACCGATGACCCAACTACACCTTCCCTTGTACACGAAAAAGATGCTACAATTGCATTTGAAAAAGTAGCAGATGACTATAACATTGCCCATAAGACCTTTACGAACATAAAGGAGGTGAAAAATGGGTTCTATATAGTCTCTGGGATTTTCAAAAAAAACAAAAAATTAAATTCCCAGGTAAAAAAATTAAACAAAAAAGGATTCGATGCGGGATACTTTCAAAATCCTGATAACCAACTCTATTATTTATACCTAAATCGTTACGATTCTTGGGAGCAGGCTTTGAAAGATTGCAACTCTAAATTTGACAATCGATACAAGTACGATTTTTGGGTACTTCAAATGGCCAATCCCGTTCGGGTTTCAGAAGTGCTGCCAATAGAGGAAGTAACCTATGCCATGCTCAAAGAAATAGATGCCGAAGATACTACCGCGCTAACCTTAAAAAAACAAGAAGAACCGAATACTTCTGAGACAAAAAGCAAGTTGATTCAACGAGCCGATGCGTATTTTAATAAAATGTGGTATGCAGAGGCCGCCAAACTTTATGAATTGGCCCTGACTAAATACGATCAGAACTATTCTTTTGATATTTTACAGAAGACGGGTGATGCCAATTATTTCAACACCAATATGGAAAAAGCCTATAAATGGTATAATCTACTTTATGAAAAGTATCAAAATGAAATGTCCTCGGATAACATTTTCAAATATGCGCACTCACTCAAAGGAACCGGAAATTACAGTAGGTCCAAACGTTTAATGAAATTATATAATCGAAAGTTGCAAGGTGAGCAAATGGGTGAAAGCTACGAACAAAACGAAGTAGTTCTTGACGGGCTATTGCGAATGAAAGATAAGTTTGCCATTAAAAACCTAAAAATCAACACAAATTATTCAGATTTCTCTCCCATGTATTTTAATACTGATGAAATCGTTTTTGCATCGGCAAAAGATTCTTCCATTTTTAACACCAGACGGTACAAATGGAACGATCAACCTTATTTGGATCTGTATGTGGGCAAAATAAATGATGGATCGCAAGAATTAAAGAATGTCATTAAATTCTCTAAAAAAATCAACTCGAAGTATCACGAGGCTTCCGTTACCTTTTCGCCAGATAATAAGACTATGTATTTTACGCGGAACAATTATGGCAAAAAGTTAAAACGAGATAAGAACGGAATAAATAATCTTAAAATCTATCAATCTAAGAAAGTTGATGGTGAGTGGACCGAAGCAGAAGAGGTTTCCTTTAATAGTGACAACTATTCCACTGGGCATCCAGCCTTAAGTATGGATGGAAAGCAACTTTATTTTATATCGGATATGCCAGGGAGCATAGGTGAAACAGATATTTTCGTTGTTGATGTGCTTGAGAACGGTTCCTTTTCAACCCCCAGAAATCTTGGCCCCGAAATCAATACGGTACAAAAAGAAATGTTCCCGTTCATTAATGGTAAAAAGCTTTATTTCTCGTCAGATGGTCATGTTGGATTAGGAGGGTTGGATGTTTTCGAAGTCGCCTTTGACGATGAAAATGGATTTCTTGAAGTTCGTAATGTCGGTAAGCCGATAAACAGTAAAAAAGATGATTTCTCGTTTATTATGAACGAGAAAACACAGAACGGATACTTTGCATCTAACCGGGCCGGTGGTAAAGGCGATGATGACATCTATTCCTTTAAAGCATTGCAGCTCGAGGAAATCCCGACAAATAAGAACGTCGTTGCTGGCGTAGTAACAAAGTTAATAAGCGGTGACATTATGCCTAATACCCTAGTACAATTATTGGACGAGAATACTATTAAAATCAAGGAAATGGAGACCGATGAAAATGGAAGCTTTGTTTTTGAAGATCTGGACTCAGATACTAGGTACATATTAAAAACCACGAAAGAGACCTATTATGAGGATACTAGGGAGGTGGCAACCGTTGATAATGAACTGGTAAACGTCGAAGTTTCAATGAGAAAGCTAAACGAAATGATTACGGTAGAGAACGGTATCAGAAAATTAAAGACTGAAATGATTCACTTTAATTTTGACAAATTCAATATCAGGGATGATGCCGCACTTGAATTGAATAAACTCGTTTCTGTAATGCAAGAATCTCCGAATATGATCATAAAAATCGAATCACATACCGATTCAAGAGGTCCTGCGGTCTATAACAAATACCTGTCGGACAAGAGGGCCAAATCTACTCGAGATTATATTATTAGTCAAGGTATTGATCCTCGCCGTATTCAAAGTGCCATTGGCTATGGAGAAGAACAGCTTCTGAACGAATGTGATGGAAGCCTTCGTTGCACAGAGAACCTGCATTATCTTAACAGGAGATCAGAATTTATTATCGTAGAAATGTAACTCAACCAACTTAGTTCAAAAACCATCGCTCCAACGGCGGTGGTTTTTTATTAATAGAAATTCCTATTTCTATGGATATAATCCGTACTCAAAACACCCCTTTTTTAAATTAAAATTGAATCATAATAGTAATTACAGTATTCGTTTCAATAAAAACAGTTCCTCTTTTCTTTCAAACACTTTACCGCATTCTTCAGAAAACAAAATGCTGTTAATCATCCTGTTTAATCTACATTACATGGATTTTTAGGAAGAGCCACTACTTTTCACAGTAAAAACGATCGCTTTGACTAATCTTTTCTATACATAAAGAACAAGTGATGAACTTTACCTGATTATGAACTCTAAAACTACTTTACTATGGAAAAAATTACACTTGTAAAAGAAATCTATACAGAGGCCTTTAGAAATTGGAAGAACTATCTTTTGGAAAATTATTTTAAACTGTTCTCGTGGATGGGTTTTGCCTTGATAGGTTTGGCCACCTACGCATTAATCTACCGAATTTCTACAGGATTCTCGTTCAGCAACCTATAAGTTAGAACTTCGGTCGCATTGAAGTATACTTACGAAATAAGGGTACTGTTCGTTTGACCACCCTACCGATTTAAGCAAAAAAAGGGCTCAGGTGTTTCCTGAGCCCTTTTCATTTTGATGTTTTTTGTTATTCTTTTTGTTCCCCTACGTTAAACTGAACCGATTTCAATATCGCTTCCAATTCAAACATATAATCTCTTTTTTGGGTAGCGGGCGCAAAAACAAATCCTTCTAAAATCAATTTTCTGTTATTTTCCTTATCATTGATAATATAGGTCAGAAACGGGCCTGCCATAGGATATGCCGACATTTCCCATATACCCCTTACCTCTGCTGCCTTTCTCCCCGCAACCTCAGCAGGAAAGACGTATGGAGAAAAACCCTTTTCCGTTATCATATAATTTTCCTTACCTGGTACATCTGTGCCAGGAATGAACAATTTCCCAATGGAATCTCGCATTTTTACAATGTCTTGCACAAAGGTAGAGTCGTTCTGAAAACTATCCCAAGGCATTGTATAGGCAATAATGTTCATGTTCCCTTTCTGTATTTCACGATCGATCCAAACGAAATTGTCCTCTTCACGCCCCACTCTATAAATAGAAGGTATCTTCATTGAAATATTGAACTTGTTCTCTAAAGCCTTTTCCTTATTCAAGGATTTTGTAAACCGCAGTTGTGCCTTTTCTATTTCTAGTTTTTTGAATGCCTTAATAAATTCTGGAGCGGTATTTGTAATATTCTCAATAAGTTCTTGTTTCGTGCGCCCCTTTATTACCCCCACCTTTTGTGGTTTTGAGTACATATTGGATTTCATGTGGGCAACATTCAAAGAGTCTTCCATTACGTACAAAACGGAGCTTGTATTACGTACTGACCCTGAAAAAATCTGTGGTGGTATTTGGGTTACGCTGAACAAGGCCTCGTCCCACGTAAGGCCCAAGGCGGCGGCAGTATATTTTTCTCGAATCGCATCGCCTACGCTACTTTTCCATAATTCATTGTCGATAACAACGGTTAATGTGTTCATGGCACCGACCGAATCCGGCAGATAATCTTGTTTGCCATTTTCCTTACATGCAATTGCAACTCCTAAAAGTGCTAAAAAACAAAGTAAAATTCTTTTTTTCATTAGTGTATCAATTTACGATGAGCAGTCACACAACTTTAATTTTGTGCCGGGTTTTAAATTATTACCACTAATACCGTTCCATTTTCGTAAATTTTCAATAGTAACACCAGGATATTTTTTAGAAATGGTCCACAATGAGTCTCCACTACGCACCTCATATACCTTAGAATTGATTGCAACACCAGTTCTAGCAGGGGTATCGCGAGGTTTTACGGCACTTGATCCATTTCTTCGAGGATAAATGGTCAATCGCTGTCCAATTCGTAAATTATTACTACGCAACCCGTTCCATTGTTTAATTTGGCTTACCCCTACCCCGTAGTGCTCAGCGATTTTTCCTAAAAAATCTCCGCTTTTCACCTTATATCGCACACTATTTTGCTCCGCTTGCTTTTCAATTTCGGCCATTAGCCCTTCTTTGCTTTTCAACTCTTCTTCCACATGGGCGTATATCGCATCCTCATTGGCAACAAATTTTCCAATTTGATGAACGGGCAAGCGTAAAGCGTATTGTTTTCCTTCAACAAAGGGAATGACTTCTAATTTGTAGTGAGGGTTCAATATTTTTAATTCTTCTTTGTCAATATTCGTGAGTTCGGTTATTTGATCAAAAGTTATCATGCTTTTAATGTGTACCGTGTCTGTTTCAAAATAGGCGCGTTCTGCTTTTTTAGTTCTTAAACCGTGCTCTTCGGCATATTCAAAGATATACATCGTGGCCAAAAAAGCCGGCACATATCCTGCAGTCTCTCTTGGAAGGTTTCTTCGTATGTTCCAATAGTTCGTGCGACCGCCACTTCTGCGTATGGCCTTGTTCACATTACCCGGACCAGAATTATACGCCGCTAGAGCTAAGTCCCAGTCTTCATAAATGCTATATAATCGATTTAAATATTCGCACGCTGCCGCTGTAGATTTAATTGGATCACTTCGTTCGTCAACATAACTATTGATATCCAATTTCATCTCTTTTCCGGTACCGTACATAAATTGCCAAAGACCAGTAGCACCAACCCTAGAGCGCGCCTTAGGGTTTAAGGCCGATTCTATAATGGATAGATACTTCATCTCAAGTGGAATGTCATGATTATCCAACTGTTGTTCGAACATCGGAAAATAAAACTGACTCACGGTCAACATGCGCTCCATCAAATTTCTTTTTCTAGTAAGAAAAGACTTGATAACGCTCTCTAATGAAGGGTTGTACTCTACGTTAAAGGGTGTTTTCTCATTTATTTTGGCCAAACGGAGTTTTAAAGTATCTGTAGGTAGATCATACTCATAGGTTGCACTGGTATCCAACTCAATGATTTCTTGGTACATTTCATCGAAAAGGGGGGCGGCATCTACCAATTCTTTCATCCATAAACTGTCGAATTTCGCAGCCAGTTCGTGATCTTTAAGAGAATATGTAGAAGACTCGGTAGGCTTAAAAAGCAACAGCTCTTCTTCAGGTGTTTTCGTGATGATGCTTAACTGCCCTAAAGGCACCACGTCGGTTTTGTCAATCACCAAGGTGTCCTTCGTTATGATTATACGGTTTACCAAATCATCGGTGGCCGTTGTGGTAGCGTCAGTTTTTTGGGCTGAACCCAGCATTGGAATCAGTAGTAATCCCAGAAAATAAATACAATTGTTTTGAAGTCTGTTCATTTGAGGCAAAATTTCTTAGCGGGACTAACGAAAATCGTACATTTTTTTATGAGAATAAAATTAATTCTCATAAAATGTACGATTTCGCACTGTAACCCGTTTATCGATAACGCCTTTCCTAGCTTAATATTGCAGAAATACCTGGCAAGGTTTTGCCTTCTAGACTTTCTAACATGGCACCCCCCCCTGTAGAAACATAACTCACTTTATCCTCAAAGCCAAATTGCTTGACAGCGGCAACGGAATCTCCGCCGCCAACTAATGAGAAAGCCCCTTTTTTAGTTGCCTCATCTATATAGTTACCGACTGCAATAGTACCCTTGGCAAATTTTTCCATTTCAAAAACACCAATAGGTCCGTTCCAAAGAATAGTTTTTGATGCTAGAATGACCTTTTTGAAATTTTCCAATGTTTTCGGCCCAGCGTCCAACCCTTGCCAGCCATCAGGAATTTTATCCACATCAACTACTTGAGTGTTTGCATTGGCATCAAAATCATCCGCGGCTAGAACATCGACAGGAATATGTACGTTAACCCCTTTGTTCTTCGCTTTTTCCAAGATTTCCATAGCAAGGTCCATCTTATCATCTTCACAAATCGAATCTCCTACTTTTCCGCCCTGTGCCTTTATAAAGGTATAGGTCATTCCTCCGCCGATGATCAAATCATCTACCTTGTCCAAAATATTTTCAATAATAGTGATTTTTGAAGAAACTTTTGCGCCTCCAAGAATGGCCAAAACAGGTTTTTCGCCAGTAGCCATTACTTTTTCAATAGCTTCAATCTCTTTGGCCAACAAAAATCCAAAGCATTTAGCATCAGGAAAAAACTTTGCTACAATTGTGGTAGAGGCATGGGCACGATGTGCAGTTCCAAAAGCATCGTTTACATAGATATCACCTAGTTTAGAAAGCTTTTCTGCAAAAGCTTCGTCCCCATTTTCTTCTTCGCTATAGTAACGTAAATTCTCAAGTAGAAGTACTTCGCCGTTCTTTAATTCAGCAACCGCTTTTTCTGCTTTTTCACCGACACAATCATCAACGAACTTCACGGAAACCCCAATAATATCGGAAACAGCGGTACATATATGTTTTAATGACAAGTCTGGATTACGTTTTCCATCAGGTCTTCCTAAGTGACTCATAAGGACAGCACTACCGCCATCTTCCAAAATCTTTATAATAGTCGGCTTTGCAGCTTCGATTCTATTTGTATCCGTCACTTCAAATTTATCATTCAAGGGAACATTAAAGTCCACTCTTACCAACGCTTTCTTGTTCTCAAAATTAAAGTCATTCAATACTTTCATGTGCTATTTCCTTTTGTTAAGTGACAAATGTAAAGATTAATAGTTTTGGGTTAAAGAGCTAAAGCGGTTAATTTATGCTCATTACCATTAAATTTGTTATGCTTTAAAACAACTATATTTGATTCTATGTTATTCAAGGATATTTTAGGACTTTCCCATATTAAAAACCACTTGTCATCAAGTGCAGATGCCGGCCGCATACCCCATGCACAGCTTTTCGTTGGTCCAGAAGGTTGTGGCCTTTTACCTATGGCTTTGGCATACGCCCAATACATTATCTGCCAAAACAACAACGGCGAAAATGAAGGGGGAACTACTGCTTGTAATATTAAATTCAATTCGTTATCCCATCCCGATGTTCATTTTGCTTTTCCGGTGTCCAATTCAGACAAAGTAAAATCACATGCGGTAAGCGACCATTATATGAAAGAATGGCGTCAATTTATTATGGAACAACCGTATGGCAATCTTTTCGATTGGTACCGGCTTATCGAAATAGAAAAAAAGCAAGGCCAGATCGGGGTAGATGAAGCACAGGACATCGTCAAAAAATTATATTTAAAATCCTATGAAGGAGGCTATAAGGTGATGTTGATTTGGATGGCCGAAAAAATGAACACCGCCGCCGCCAATAAATTATTGAAATTACTCGAGGAGCCACCGGATAAAACCATATTCCTGCTTCTTTGCCAAGAGGAAGAGCAGATTATACAGACGATCAGATCGCGGTGCCAAGTGGTTCATTTTCCTCCCTTGTCCGAAGATGCCATAGCTGGCGCATTAATAGAAAAAGGGTCTGCAAAGCCAGAAGCCATGCGGATCGCTCACGAGGTAAATGGTAATTTCAACAAGGCACTTGATCTTTTGAATAATGATTCTGAAGATTTAGTGTTTGAAAATTGGTTCGTGCAATGGGTACGTAGTGCCTTTAAGGCAAAAGGAAACAAAGCCGCCATTCACGAACTATTATTGTGGAGTGAAGAAGTTGCCAAAACTGGAAGGGAAACCCAAAAGAAATTTTTACACTATTGCATAACCGTAATGCGGCAGGCACTGATGATCAATTACGGGGCAGAAGAACTTGCCTATCTTAAAATACATGCAGATGGATTTCAGCTCAAAAAATTTGCCCCATTTGTTCATGAAAACAACATTCTTGATATTACCCAAGAACTCGAGGATGCCATTTATCATATAGAGCGCAATGGAAATGCCAAAATTATATTTACAGATATCTCCATTAAGCTTACGCGCCTTTTGCATAGAAAAGCTTCTGAATTGAACCAACCATTACCATGAATTCACCATTACACCACGCCACCGAAATTTTGCTGCTACTATTTTTGATTATTACTTTTTTACAAAGTGGTCTGGATAAGATGTTGGATTGGAACGGGAATATCTCTTGGCTAAAAGAACATTTCTCAAAGACTCCGTTTAAAAATAGTATTCCCCTATTGGTTGGAATTATTCTGGTTACCGAGCTGATTGCCGCATTTTTATGTGTCGCCGGTATCTATGAGCTTTTAAGTATAGGAAAAACCATATTAGGATTCTATGGAGCTATTTTATCGTGCGTTACCCTACTTATGCTTTTGTTCGGACAACGTGTTGCCAAAGATTATGAAGGGGCAAAGACCATTGCTATCTATTTCGTTCCTTCTATATTATTGGTGTTTCTACTACAATTATAGCTGCAATGGTTCACTACCTTTACCAAGCTCCTCTGTGTTTTCTAAAAAATACCGATAATAAAAAACCTTCCTGAAAGGGAAGGTTTTGGAGGCATCGAGCGGATTCGAACCGCTGTACAAGCTTTTGCAGAGCTGCGCCTAGCCACTCGGCCACGATGCCATTTTTTAAAGCGAGAGCAAAAATAAACAATTATACTTTTCTAAAGGCAAAACAAAAGCAAGAAAATAAGACAGGTCATTGCTTTCTATTGGTTTAATAGCAAAAATTAATCGTTCCTTTTCAAATTTAAGGTAACGGTCACCCTTTCTACATCCCCATTTATTGGAGGGTTAATCTTCGAAACGGAGACTTTTGCTTTTTCTACGGATGAAAGTTCTAAAAAAATTCTATCAATAATACGTTTGGCCACGTGTTCCAATAATTTGGAAGGAATCGCCATTTCTTGCTTAACAATTTTATTGATATGAACATAGTCGACCGTATCTTTTAGTTGATCAGAAACCGAAGCTTTTGTTAAATCGGTGCTAATGGAGACATTAATCAAGTAGTCACTCCCAATATTGGTTTCCTGTGGCAAACACCCATGGTGCGCGTAAGCCTTTATGTTTTGTAATTGTACCTTACCCATTTCATTTTTTCTGGAGAACAAACATAATCATTCTCCGAAAGGTTTAATAGGTACATCGACAATTACTGATTCCTTGGAAAAGATCTACTCCGATAGTGATTACATGGGTACCTGAACTATATCCAAGAATTTCATTTAAAATAACCTGATACGAATACCCAAAATAGAAATTACTTTTCTTTAATCCAGCAATAGGCGCAATATATAGTGGATTTCCGATCTGGTCATTCAAGAATCTATAATTGATTCCTGCATAGTAATAGTCTTCAAAATCATAAAACCTGAATTTGAGATTTAAATCGGTTACAGAACGGCCATCACTCTCAAATAATTGAAAGAAAATGGAAGGTTCAACTTCCACTTTACTAGTACGTTTCTTCATATATCTATAACCGGTATAAACATAATAGTTCCTTAATCGATTGGGCTCAAACACAGGGTTGAACTTACTAAGGTCTTTATCCAATAGGTTGGAGGCATTCACACTAAAATAAAATTTATCATAACGGTATAAAAAACCTACATCAAAGTTGTGGTTGGTCGTAGCCCTATCATCTGTTACCGATGGGTCCAATGCATCAAAATTTTGAATGTCTATTCTGAATTGGTTAAAGTTATACGAAAGACCAAAGGATAAAAACTCATCGTCATAGCGATCTAAAGTAAGGTGGTGCGCAAATGAAATTCGAGCGCCACGCTGTTTAGTCTCTCCATTACTATCATTATACAATAACGTACCTATTCCCGATTTTTCGCCGATACGCATATCCGCAGCCAATGATTGGGTGTCTGGGGCATCCTTAATCCCCACCCATTGCGTAAGTCCGTTTAGACGTATTTTAACATGATCGCCGATACCTGCATACGTTGGTGACATGACAAAAGGGTTGTCTGCCAAATATTGAGATAATTGGGGTATGGTTAGCTCTTGACCTTTTAGGGCTAAGGCACTTATAAAAAAGGCCAAGGTCAAAACACTATTTCGCATCATCATCTTAGGTTAAGTTTTATCTGTATAGGGTGAAATGACCTACAAATTCCCGTTCATCTCTTTCTCCATTCAATTTTATGATATACCAGTAGTCTCCCGTTGGCAATTCATTTCCTGAATACATACCATCCCACCCTTTTGAATCTACCGATTGATTGGAAACCACCCTACCATAACGATCAAATATTTTAATTAGTATTTTCGGGAACTGTTCCATGTTTTTAGGAATCCAAAAATCGTTTTTCGTATCCCCATCAGGAGTGAAGAAATTGGGGATTTCAATATCTATGAACTCCATGAAAATAGTTGCTACGGCTTCACAGCCATTTGCATCTACCACACGTACCTCAAACGTATCCGTTCTATCAATATAGAACGTGTTTTCAGAGCCATTATCGATACCGTCAAAATAATAGGTGTATTCTCCTTTTCCTCCATCCACATTAGCGATTATCTGATTTAAACTGAGTTGCTCCAATGAAAGGGTCAATGGATCAAATGCCTCAATCACAAAATCGATCGTCTGTATACAACCATTCGCATGCGCAATGGTGATATAATGATTTCCTGGTGCCGAGTTCCTAAAGTCTGGATTCAATTGGAAATCTGAGGGGTCAACCGAATCTAGCGCATACAACACATCGCCGATTACACTATCGTCTTCAAGGGTTATGTTCACATAGTTGTTTGGAACATAACCAGTACACTCATAGATGGGCTCGATAATCGCATTAAGGTTAACCCCTCTTTCGATATCAACGACAACATTGGTTTCGCAACCATTGGAATCCCTAATGAAAAGTAGGTAATTGCCAGCGGCCAAATCGAAGAAATCTGTTCTGTTCGGTACAAAATCTGTATCATCGTTAGCGTTCAATGCGGTGCTGTAAGGTGCTGTACCTCCTGATATTTCAAGTATAATGGAACCATCTTGGCTATTTACACAGATTTCAGGTGTGGAATTTGCACTTACCTTTAAAATTGTAGGTTCGGTTATCGTATAGGTCAAGTACTCAAAACAACCATTCTTGTCTTGTGCTATAACCGTGTACTCACCAGGCGATAGGTCTGTAAACGTATTTATAGTGGTGAACTGATTTAGGTTTGGGGAAATCGCATATTGATACCCTCCTGCCCCACCGGAAAGTTCGACCGTAATTCGACCATTATCTTCTCCTGCACAGGTTACATCTAAAACACTCTCGGTATAGGATAATGGGGTTGGCGGATTGATGATAACTTCCACAGGTTGCGTTGTACAGTCCTCGCTGGTGACTGAAACATAATACGTTCCTGCAGATAGGTTCCTGAAAATTCCGTGCTTTAGCGGTCCTGCAACACGGGTAGCCAAATTTAATGAGCTATCTGTGAACAATTCATATTGGTAATTTCCTAAACCACCTTCGGCATTGGCATAAATAATAGCGGTACTTTCTCCCGTACAGTTTAAAACTGCCGAAGTTTTATCAACAGTTAAAATTAAAGGCATTGGTTTGTTTTCTGTTATAACATTAGAGACTGCTGCTTCACAACCATTGACCGCATCACGAACATAATATTGATACGTACCTTCTTGGAAAATTCCTGTTTCAGGCAGTCGTAATGGATTACTTGTCATCAGTAAGAACACTCCATTAGAAGATTCATTCTTAATAAACATATATTCATAACTTCCACTTCCACCGGTAGCCGTAAGTTCAAATTCGGCACCTGTTGCACAGGTTAAAGGATCTGTTCGTCTCAAAAAGGCCTCTACTGGTGTTGGCTCCTTGACCTCAACTTTGTCGGTGGTCACATCACAATTCCACCCATCGGAAACGGTTATACTATAGAAACCCGCTCCTAAGTCATTGAAATTAGGGCTTAACTGTTGTCCCGTAGTAAATTCTATTGAGGTACCTGCTTCATCATAATAGTTTAATTGATACTCATAAGAACCACTTCCCCCACTTATTACATTTGCAGAAACTGTAGCCCCAGTATCACCAAAACAAGCCAAGTCTGTAATCAATGGGGTGGCATTGGCAACAATTTTTGTAGCAGGGTTCAAAATTTCGGTATAGGTACGGATACAACCTTTATCATCGGTCACCGTAATTGTATAGGTACCCGCTGCCAAACCACTAAAGGCTATGGATTGGACCTTCTTTGCATCATAGGTATCCGTTCCGTTGGTCATACTTATTGCATAAGGCGAATATCCCCCCACGGGAACGATACGAATTTCACCTTGATTTGTACAGGTCGGTTCCGCCAACACATTCACTGCAGCGGTGAGATTAATATCGGGAGAATCGATCGTAATGATGTTGGTGTTGTCTGAGCAGAACGGGGTAGCCGTTTCTGTAATGGTTACATAGTAATTTCCACCGGACAAACCACCAAATCTTCTTGGGTTAACATTGGTATCCGAAGCTGTTGCCGGAATAACTGAATTACCAGTCGTATCAAACACCTCATATTGGTATGTTCCAGTATACCCTATAATATTTATTTCCACTTCACCATTTGTATCGCCAAAACAAGTAACTGGTGTCACAGCGGTAGCAGTAGCTCTAATGAAATCATAAGGTTCAACATTATAAGCTGTTGTATCGTAATAACAGCCTGTATCCGTATCCGTTACCCTAAAAGTATAGGAACCGGTAGTGATTAAATCAAAAGTAGCCGTAGCAGCTGTAGTCCCTGTTAGAAGCGCATTAGTGTTTCCAATTGGTAACAATTCGTAGGTATAATTATGGGTCAAACCATTATCCGAAACCGTTATGGTAACCGATTCTGCATTGGCACATGAAATATCAACATCGGTGGTAACTGAGGCCGTGAAACGATTTATTGGTTGAATAGTAACCATATCCGTAGCAGTACAACCCTTTCCATCCGTTACAAAAACATTTACAGTCTGTGCAGCTCCAGTATCTGTAATATTGAACGTGTTCGATGATTGAAAGTTGATATTATCCAAGCTATATAAATAAGGTGAAGTTCCTGATGCTGTTCCTGGAGTGGTGGCTCCATTCAAAATAGAGACGGTTACCGTTGCCGTATTCACGCTGTTATTTGGTGAACAGCTAAATTCAGTAGCCACTGCATCAATCAATAGTTGAGTAGGTTGAGTGATGGTTTCATTTTTAACCGCTTCACAACCTCTAGCCGAAATAATTTTCACTTGATAATCCCCAGCACTTAACCCTGTAAACAACGGATTATCGCTTGGTCCTAAAATTGGGGTACTTAAATTACCGATTTCATATAATTCATAGCGATAAACCGGATTCAATTTGGTGGTTGGGTCGATATTGGCCCTAATACTACCGTCGTTACCTCCAAAACAGCTCACATGGGTAAGGCTCGCATCCAATAAAAGGGGTGCTACAGGCGCATCCAAATTTTGAACGATGGTTCTTTCGCAAACAGGGTTCGTGGTGTCTAAATCCTTAACGACGAAACTATACGTTCCTGATAGCACTAGATTTGTGAACACCCCGGTAGTCTGTGTAATAATAGTTCCGCCCGGCACCGTCATCTCAAACTCAAGGTTTGTGGGTCCCCCAGTTACATTTACTGTAATCTGACCTCCGGGAGTTGAAGTACAATCAATGGTTTTATCAACTGTAGTAGTCAAATTCATTTCTTCGTACAATACTTCAGCAGGTGTTGTAAAAGAACAACCCCATTGGTCTGTAACCTCGACCTCATAGCTTCCTGCCCCTAAACCAGAGAATACAGACGTGTTTTGAGGAGCTCGGAAATTAGAACCGTTCAATATTAATTGATAGGTATAGTTGCTACCCTGTCCTCCGTTCACGTTGATCACTTCAAGTATTCCCTGTAGGTTGGTACAGTTCTCCTGTTTCACCTGTAGGGTCGCATTGATGGGCGTAGGATCGGCCAATACAATATTGTCCTGAATCAATTGCTCACATCCTTGGGCGTCACGCACCCATGCCTGGTAGGTTTCTGCGGAAAGTCCTCCTAAAGAAGGAGATGCCGAATAATCCGATGGGGCACTCGGAGCCGCTACACCAATATAGTAGGTGTAACTTCCCCATCCGCCAGCAACATTTATAATTTTAATGGAACCATCACTACCGGCACAGGTAATGTCGTTGACCACTATCGCGCCCGTAATGGCTGCACTAGGACCTGTAATGGTAAATGCCTCTGTGTTTTGACAGAAAGGGTTATTGTCTTGTGACACGGATATATAATAACTTCCCACTGGCAAATTAATGTCTGACGTTGCATTAGTTGTCTCTGTACCCGAATCAACGACTACATCGTCTGAAATATCCGCAGGAGTACCCTTTGTGTCATAAATCATCCAAGTAAATCCCCCCGGATAAGTGGTGTCAACTAAGGTAAAGTTTACGGCTCCTGAAGCTGATCCAAAACAAACGACGTCGCTTGTTTTTTGTACATCAATGGTAAAGGTGTTAGGCTCTAATAATGTTTGCGTTGCAGAGATCATACATCCGGTATCCAAATGTCTCGCCAAAATGGTATAGGTTCCTTTTTCTAGTACACCAAATACATTATATGTTTGATAATTGGCACCATTGTCAATGCTATATTCAAATTTAGTGGCGTCTCCTAAGGTAGAGTTCACATTCATCGTCAACTCGCCATCATTTCCCGGATTACAGGTAACCGTGTTGGTCACTGTTGCCGTGGCGGAAGTTATCGCGTCAAAAGGTGGTATGATGGCGGTAGTAGTACCTAAACAACCGGTACTATCATACACATTAATGGTATATTTACCTCCATCGGTATTTGTTTCTATATATTTAGGATTAGCACCGTTTTGAACCACTACCGGTGATTCTACGGGTACAGTATTCGGGTCATCTTCCTCTATAAACTCATATCGTACATAATTTCCTGATCCGCCTGTAATAGCAGTACCATCTATTGTAATGCTTGCATTATTGCCATTATTACCCGCTGTACATGCAAAGGGAACCACTGTTGGTTGAGGCACTGTGATTACAGTGGGTTCTGTGATCACAATATCGACATTGGTAGAGCAATTGTTCGTTCCCGTTCCTCTAACGCTATACGTTCCCGGAGGGAGGTTTTCAAAGGTGGTGCCATTTAACACGGCTCCTGCTGGCATAGGTGTCAATACATATGTCAATGGGTTGATACCCGTATTTGTCTCAGTCAAGGTAACACTACCGTCTGATAGACCATTACAACTTACATTGGTTTCCGTTTTTGTAAAAGCCGGAACAGGTGCGTCTGGAATAGCAATCGTAATAGTTTTAAAACAATTCGGTGGGGTTGTTCCCAAGTCAAATACCGTTACATAATAATTCCCATAATCGGCGGCACCCGTCCAAGTATATGGGCTCGGGGGCAACACGGTCCTAGATTGATCACTAGTACCAGGACCATCAATTTTAAATTCATAATTACCTGAACCGGAAACTACATTGATCAGAATTTCTGCATTGGCAGCTGCGCCTGTTTCACAATCAAGAGCAACCGTTTGTACTACTGTAAATTCTAAAGGTTTTTGTATATCGAGCGTCTGGGTATCGACACAACCATTCAAATCTCTAACAGCGAATGTTTGTCCTAACCCGGAATGTAATCCAGATAGCGTATACTGGTTACTGCCATCAAAAGAAAAATTATGGAACGCACTGCCGTTTACACTTAGCTGAAAAGGAGAGGAAGCGGCGACTGGATTGTTCAGGGTTACAACAACTTCGAACATACCCTCTTCCACACACTCATCTATAATCGACAAACTTATTGAAGGACTAAGGTCCTCATCTACGGTAATAGGTCGCTGAAAGATACAGCCATAAGCATCTTTAACGTATACTATATAATCTCCAGCCTCTACATTAGCACTCGTATTGCTGATCCATCCCGCATCATTGGCTCCGGGCGCAGGGGCGCTATTGTTTAAATACTGATATTCATACGGTGCCGTACCAAACCTTCCCGAGGCGGTAATTACTCCTGCATTTAGATTACAGTTGTCATTTTTGGGACTGGCAACATCCAAATCCAGCGCATTGACAGATTCCCTAATGGTAAAGTTTCCACCATCTACGGAACAGCCGTTGTTAGGCCCTCCTACCTCTGTAAGCAATAGATAGTATTCTCCAGGAGGAAGGGTCGCAAAATTATTAATAGTGACGGTAGAAGGTGGGTTTACAGCCGATGTTGCAGTGAACCCAGTCGTAAGATTCGATTGTCTATTGAAGATTTCATACTGAACCTGTGTAGCCCCAGCGTTAAACCCCGAAAATGTGAAGGAAATATTACCATCTCCCGCTCCTGTACAACTCACATTATTAATGGCATCTAAACTTGCGGTCATGTTAGATGGCGTGTTAACGGGGGCGGCGGCCTCTTCAAAATAATAGCAATTTGTAGTTGCGTCAAATACCACAAAGGTGTACAGAACACCCGGTGTTAGACTGGCAAAGGTTGCTGTATACCCTCCTGGAGCATCCGGGTTTTGGTAGCTACTGGCGTAAGGGGGTGAGAAACTATCTAAAATTCCAAATTCATAATTACCACTCCCTACGGCGGAGCTGACCGTAACAATTGCGGTTCCGCCGGCGGTACAATCTGTAGTAACGGTGCTGACATCAATATCAAGATCGTTAGGTGGCGAAGCAATGATCTCAGTGGTAAATGAAGCACACCCATTTGCATCGACAACGTCTATTTGATAGATTCCGAATTCCAAGACCGTAAATACATGGTCTCTCGTACTAGGCGTGGTTACGTAGGTTTGTGTAGCAATACCGTTATTACCTGTCAAAACATAGGTATATTCTGCCGTACCTCCAGAAACTCCGGTAATGGATATTTCGCCAGGATTTGTACTCCCCGTACCCGAATTACACGTGATCGGCACATCTGAGGTGACATAGGTGATAGGGCTAGGTTCGGCTATACTTACAGTGAAAGGAGCAGAAACACAACCCTTGTCATCTGTTATAGTGACTTCATAATCACCAGCAGGGAGACTGTTGGTCTGCGTTCCATAATTGGTAGGACCGTTAGTTTCAACCACATTAATGGTATAGGGCGGCAAACCGACCGAAGTATCTATAGTAACATCAAGAGAACCGGTAAGTTCACCATTACAAAAGATATCTTTAGGAGTAACATTTGAAATAATAGGGGTCTCAGCTTCTGTAATTTGTACAGGATCAGTCACAACTGTACAGGCAGTAGGGTTTGTGGTATCGCTTACCCTGAACATAAAAGTGCCAAAATTACTGGTCGTGAATACATTTCCAGAAAAGTTGGTAGTATAATAAGACAAGCCGTTATCATCTGACCATTCATAAGTATAGGTGCCCGAACCTCCATTTGCATTGATGGTTACCATGGCATCGACCAAACAGCTTAAATCGTTAGTTAGAACCGCTTCAGCGGTTAACTGTGGGTTTATGGTCAGGGTTTGGGAGTTCGAGGTCAACGGACATCCAAAAGCGTCACGTACCTCAACCGTATAAGAGCCCGAAGAAAGACCCGTATAGGTATACTCGTCTGATGTTAAGGTAGCTGGAGACACCCAAGTTCCGCCGTTTAGACGAAATTGATAGCCGCCGTTTCCGTTTGTAACATTAATTTGTATTTCACCATCATTAGCGCCACTGTAACACGTAGTTGCCGTTGCGGTAAAAACGATTGGATTAGCAGGGTCAATGGTCAACGCCGTATCGATGCTATCCTCGCACCCGTTAATGTCCCTTGCCCGAACAATATAATTTCCTGGGGCCAAATCGGAAAATGAAGTGTTGACTCCGTTTGTCGTGTAATCGTATCCGGAAATGATACCCCCTAAATCATCTTCCAACTGATATTCATAATAAGGCGTTCCGCCTGAAGCAGAAGCCGTGATTTTACCCCCTTCGGTACAGGTCGCCTGGTTCGTTACACTTGCCACAACCTCAACAGGTGTAGGCTCCGTAATCGTTTGACTGACCGACACTGTACAATCAGCGGTAGGATTATCAACATCTCTTATATAGATGGTATAATTCCCGGTTGAAAGTCCCGATATTGTTTGTGGTGACACCGTTGTTGTTCCAAGTATGCTCACAAAGTTGTCAAGGCTGTATTCAAAACCACCTGCTCCAAAATTATCCACTTCAAACGTGATGGAGCCTGTGCTGTCTCCGCTACAATTTACATCTGCAGTTGAGGTGATGGAAGCTTCCAACGCATTACCATCCTCAACGGTTACGTCCATAGAAACGGTTTGCGAACATTGTTCGGGCAACTGATAGGCCTCAATGTCATCTATGGCAATGTCGTTTCCGCTAACCACCGCAGAATTGGTTCTAATAACAATATCCAAATCACTATTTGCGCCAGGGTTCAAGTTTACCGAATAATTATGCCAGTCATTAGCACCACTATTTTTAGGAACGTTTCCTGTTGCAGTACTAGCAATAATATTACCTGACCCGTCTACCAACTGAATTTCGATGGTAGGATCACCTCCAGACGTACCGGTTCTTAACAAATTGAATGCCCATAATGAAACGGATATATCTCTATTTGGGATTACCTCGATGTCTCTTTTGGCGTAAATGATACCACCAACACCTGCTACTCCACCCACATTTATGGCCAAGAACCTTCCATTTACGTCCCCAGAATGGTCGTTAGGATTCCTCCAAGAACCGTATGGGTTGACTATGGTTTGGGTGACGGAATATTCTCCGTCCTGAATATGAGTGTCAGTTCCAAAACCACAAGAACTAGCTGTACCGTCTTGAGCCTCGTAACAATAGGCCGGGTCTATTTGGGTTATGCTCGTATTTGCACCCGTTCCAAAGCTTTCCAATAATAAGGTACTTGGAGTTGGAGCGGTGTTGCTAAGGTAGTCTACTGTTATCGTATGGGTGCCTACCGGAACATTCGTAAAAACATTGGAGTCTGCGGGACTGTTGGCAATGCCGTTTATAGCGTAGGTGTACTTTAAATTGGGGTCGTCGGGACTAATAGAGACAATACCCGTTCCATCGCACGAATAATCAATTGATGGTGTTAAGGTTACGTTGGGCGGTGTGGGTGCCTGTTCAATAACCACCGTCATCGGAAAAGTACAGTTATTCGCATCCTTAATGAATACGGTATGCGTTCCCGGAAGCAAGTAATCTATGGCGTTTAACGTATAGTTAACTCCCCCGTCAAAACTATAGGTATAGGGCGCCGTACCCCCCTGTGGGTTGGTAACCCTTACTTCTGCCCCCATACCAGGGTTACATTCCGCTAATTGGGTTACCGCTGCGGAAGCGGAGAGTGTGAACGGCTCTGTAATCGAGTATGTTTGGGCAACCTCACAATTATTGAAATCCCGAACCCTGATTTGGTAATTTCCTGCACCAAGGTTATTGAAGGTGTTTGAAGTCTGATACGTGGATCCATTGTTGATACTGTACCTATAAGGGGCTCTTCCGCCAGAAGGGTTTATGGTCAACGTTGACTGGTTGTCTCCGCTACAAAGAACAGGAGTATTGCCGACGCTAATGGATAGCGGTGTATCTTTCTGAATAGAGATATCGTATGTCACTTCACAAAATCCAGTAAGGCCATTTTTATCCCTTACAAAAATGTCATAATCTCCAGCGGCACTCACAGTCACCGGATTTGTAGTCGAAAAATCGCCATTGCTGGGAGCCACTCCGTCCAAGACCACTGCATACACATACTTGCCATCTCCTCCGGCAGCCGTAATATCTATCTCCGTGGATGTTTCACAAGCAGCGATATTATCTGCAATCACCTGAACTTTTAGCTCTGGATATATGGTTATGGATTCGCTATCCATACAATTTTTACCATCTCTTACATAGATGGTGTAGGTTCCTGGCACTAGACCTGAAAAGGTATTGTTTGCAGTGTACGTTCCACCGTTAAGGTTATATTCAAAATTTCCATCGCCACCCGATACTATATTCGCTGTAAGGGTTAAACCTACCGCGTCGTCATAACAGAAACTGTTGGGCACAATTTCCAAATCTGGCGCGATCGCAGCATTTAAAGCGAAGGTGAACGGAACAATGCAGTTATTGGCATCGGTAACCGTACCAGTAAAGGTGCCATTTTGTGTAAGGCCAGAGAAATTTCCAGTTGTATTCGTTCCAACTAAGGAATTGTCGGGGTTGTTCAAGGAATAGCTATAACCTCCCCATCCTCCTGAAGCGGTAACACTTGCACTTCCATCTACCAAACAAGTAGGTTGGGTTACGGCAATGTTGGAAACTGTAAGCGCGGATGATGGCCCAACCAAGGGATATGTGTACGTAAATGTACATCCGGTATTGGTTTCTGTAAGATCCAGTGTGTAATCGCCAGGCGCTAAATTGACGATGTTGTCAATAACAGGCTGTGTACCCCCTGAACGAATCGTTCCCGAAGGACCCGTCAATACATAGCTAAAATTCTGGCCTCCTTGATAAGTGATATTAAAGCGTAATTCTCCGTTATCCGCACCAAAGCATGTTATAGGACTTACCGTGGTAGCATTCATGGTGATTGGAACGATAGGATCAATGGTGTAGTTTTCTTCATAAAAACATCCATCAGCATCTGTAACCCTAATAGTGTAGGTGTCAGGAGATAGATTGTCAAAATTAGCGTCGTTATCATTGATGCTTGAAGGACTAACGGATGATGGCGCTACAATTTCATAGACAAATGGAGCAGTTCCTTTAATAGAGGTTACCGTTAGGCTAGCCGTTTCTGAGGGACAAACAATCTGTGATTGTACAACATTTAAATCTGAAGGAGGGTTAAGTCCATCGATGATTATAGGATCGGTCTTGAATATACAACCACTGGCATCTCTAATGGTTATTCTATACGTACCGTCTATTAAATTTTCAAATCTGTTCGCATTAGGATCCGAATCGGCAGTAAAATTAATTCCGTCCAAACTATATGCGTAAGGTGCGGCGCCTCCCGTAAC
Organism: Maribacter sp. X9; assembly: GCF_048537565.1. Taxonomy (GTDB): domain Bacteria; phylum Bacteroidota; class Bacteroidia; order Flavobacteriales; family Flavobacteriaceae; genus Maribacter. The sequence continues at coordinate 812,602 of NZ_CP183215.1, read as the reverse complement.
ATTTCTTGCTTCAATAATTCCGTCTTGTAAACAGGTATATTCTTGAACCAAGAATGCTTCGCCAAAAATACCACTGGTCGGTTCAGAAAGGGTATGATACTCATAGTAATCACAAGAAGCACTCCCTTTTCTTTGATTGATGACAACAGCATAATCTCCACTGCTCAAATTTGGAAAATATCCCGATGCATTGGTTGCCAAGGCATTATTGTAGTCGTAACTATTCTCGTCGAAATTGGTATTATCGAAAAGATAATAGGTAAGTTGATAGCCATTGTCATTCACCAGATTGAATTCAATCGCTCCGCTAGATTCCCCATAACAGGCGACATCATAAACTGTTGTAGAAGTAAACTCTGACGCCGGTCTCAGTTCAATAGTTACCGTATTGGATACAGCATAGCACCCATTTCTGTCAAGAACGACAAAGGTGTAGTCTCCTGGTTTCACTATGTCGAAAATTTGACTTGTGCCAAAATTGCTTGCCGGTATATCGGCAAATGAAGGGTAAGATGTTACCGTGTTTCCACTCTCGTCAACATAGGACCAAATGGCATAGGTGTGTGGTGTCTTACCTCCACTGGAATCCATAAGTATATTACCTTCTTTACAGATAATATGTTGTGATACCCTAGCACTTAAATCTAAGTTATTTTCATCGATTACGGTAACATTTTCGGTATAGGAGCACCCATCTGCCGTGCGTACACTAGCAATATAGTTTCCCGCGCTTAAGCCTGTGAACGAATAATAATTTAATGATTGTCCATTTTCACTGTCAACCAACGTTCCTGAACCTCCATTGGTTCCATCGTCACGTCTTAGTTCATACTCGTAGGTAGATTCGGCATTTGAAATTTGAATAGTGACCGTTCCTAGTCCATGACAGGTTTCATTGGTAACATCTACATTATACGTTACGGCACGTTCCAAAATACCAATTACCGGGGTTGTAAAAACGCAAGCGTTTTCAATGGGGTCGCCATTTACGTCTAGCGGTGTAACTTCTACCCTATACGACCCGTTTTGACCCGACGCAAAATTGAAGCTAGGACCATTGTCTGCACTAAAAGGAACGATGATATCGTTAGTAAGGTCGTTTACCAACTGGTAGCCATATCCATTTCCTAGATTTGTAATCGTAATATTTCCATCCGTATCACAGATGATGTCTCGTTTGTTGAATTGTAGGTCGAGGTTGTTTTGAAATCCATTAAAATAGAAACGACTGGTACACCCATTTTGATAAGTTACCGAAAGCCTATACTGGCCTGGTGCGTTTAAACGGTAGTTCCCCCCCGTTCCCACTTGATTCCATGTACAGGTAAGTGCTTTGTTGGCACAATCGTCTCCCGAGGCGGAACAACTTCCTTCGTCCAATTTTTCCCAATTTACCGTCTGCGCATCAACGATGTTGACCTGTAACAAATGAGAATCATTAATGCCGCAAAGGAAAATTTTTGGCAACAATGAACTATCGACACTACAGGAAACTATTTCACCAGGAATATTGTTAGATGGGTCGGTATCGTTATTGACCTCGTTGAAATATTCTATGATAGGGTTTGGTATCGTACCTGATCCATAAGGAACCACGGTTATAATTTCTGTAAATCCTTTGCAAGGATCCGCTACAATTTTATCTACGATATAACTTTCTGCAGTAGTAACTACAATCGTGCTTGGGTCATTGTCTGGATCACCGTCGTTGATCTCTACATCTGTTGCGTCTATAATCCCATTATTGTTGGTATCTCGATACCAAACATACGAGTCAAAGCCGTCGCCCGCATTTAAAACTGCGGAATTACCGCAAAGCTCAACGGTTCGCTCAAAGTTACAATCGGACAAATCGTCTAAAAGAAAATTGGTCGCCCCAGGCACCGTGTAGCCACACGCGTTAAAATCGGTTACACTGGGGTCGTCGTTGACTACAGCAGAATTTTCAACTCCGCTATAGGTGCCAAAGGCTATGTTTTCTATTAAATCTGAACAGGCGTTTATAAAATCGAAACAATTTTCAGCCACCTGAACCCTAAAACGAATTGAGTTTTGAGTAGCTTCTTGAGTTACCAGTTCATTCGGTATGTTAAAAACAATCTCTCTTGTAGCTGTATCGTACGTATAAGTTACCCCTGGAGGCAACGTAAAATCTGATGCGTTAAAAAAACTGCGTCCGTCAGGTGGAGATACGTTGACGGGTAAAACATCCTTAATTGTGTAGTTTACGCCATCATCATTACCTATATTTTCAAAGGTTAGTACATAATCCAAGGTCTGTCCTAAATGCACACCCTGTCCTGTAATATCATCTCCGCCAGGTGTATTCACCCTTTTTTCCAAAACAATGTTCGGTGCTATGATATCCACATCGAAGGAGGTGAAAAAAATGTCATATTTATCCTGAGAAGAAGTTGCCCTTAAAATGGCACTTGTAGCGCCGTTCGGTATGACCGTATTGTTTGACCCTCCGTTTAATATTTCGAAAAAATCTACATCCCAACCCAAGGTGTTTACACTGTTGGGTGTTCTAGCGGTAAATTGTGTGTCGTTGATGGTAATGCTTGAATTGAAAAAATTATTTGCAGGGTTTTGACCATTCGACAACGTAGTAAAAGAGCCATTGGCATTAATTTGAAGTGCATCGCCCCCTATTCTATTATCACCCTCCAATGCTGCAACACCCATATGGGCGTAAACCGGAAATGGAGCTGGCAACGTGGTGAATCCACTCACGGGAATATCAACCGATTCTCCAGATTTTATACCTGCATAACCATCAAAAGTTGTAATAAATTTACTGCCAGGAAGATTAGGGTTTTCATAGACTACTACCATTTGCCATCCACCAGAAATACCTCCTGATATGCTATTTCCAGTACTTGCCCTAACATTGGCAACAAAATATTCACCAGCCGGACTACTCAGACCGGCGACCATACTCGTTACATCTTTGTAAGCCGCATAGGGGCTATAATACCCGAAATCGACATCTCCGTCGCCATCAAATATGATTTCATCGGCAGTTATATCTTGATAAACGCCCCCAGGAAGTTTGAACTTAATATCATCGATTGTGCTTCTATCCGTATTTTTATAAATGGCAGACCAATAGAGTCCTGCATAGCGCACTACAGAACAGTCAGGGTCTGAAATACTCAAGATGGCACTACTGGAGCTAAATGTATTGCTATCGTTATCGATATCAATATATTGCATGTCATAGTCATCATTATAATTTGAAGATGTACCTGTTAAATTATGTGGAGCATTCGGCGAAGACGATGAGGTCTTTCTGTTCACAATGTTATTCGCAATAACGGTCAGCTCTCCACGTATGTCCGCTTCGTATCTGACTTCAAAATCAGTTTTTACTTGTGCCATAGCCGTGAAAGCACCTATCATCAAGAAAAAAATGAAAAATACGCTGTTGGTATACTGTTTTCTCATAAGAGAAACATGTTTAAGGGCATCGAAAAAATTAGTCCGTCTGGTCATGTAAGATTCTTACTAGATTCTTTGGTCTTTTTGAATTCTATCCCAAAGATTCCATCAAATATTGCCCTTCAAAATCAGGTGACGAATTTTATGTTGTGGCATGAAGTATTTCTGTTGTGAAACAGCAATTAGTTTGGGTTTAATTTTTGCGTAAGTACCTAATTTTATTGATATTGCCCTTGTTTTATTGGAAAGTCTTATTTCATCGATAAAGCGAAGAGTTCTTTTTATCCCGGTGGTTTTTCACAAAAAAATTAGGAGATTCTTGCATGACCTATTTTACTGTTACCTGTTTTTGTCATCTGACCGCTAAAGAGGGGTGGACCCTATCTTTTAAAAGATTCCGGTTTGTATTAACTAAATGAGAATTTGTTATCTCTCTTTTTGAATGTGTACCCCCTTAAAGTCGAACTTAATCTAAAGAAGTAGAATTATACTGATATTTAGGTCCGGCTCACAGAAATACAGTATCCATCCAGTTTTACTGGTTAGAAATTGTCGGTCAAACTAATTGTAATATAATCTTTGCCCTAGTTTTCAATGGTTGGCATTATAGGGGCCTTAAACCATCTGCTCTTCAGTTACGCGCATAATCCACATCTTATCATTATAGGCGTCATTTAGCTTCGAATAATAGGATATCAATGCATTGGTCCAAGAGTCGTGTTTTTTAAGGTATACGTACCTATAATTGTTCTTTGGATTGATAAAATAGCTTGCGCTTAACCCATAGGAATTTAATAATTTTACAAATCTATTGGCATTCTTTGGGTTTGCAAAAACATTGGCGATGAGGTAATACCCAGAATCAGCCCCTTCAATAACATACGTTTTGGGGTCGGGGTCATTAGCTGTTACATTATCCTTGGCGACTACATTCTTGCTTAGGACATTGGTATCATATTTTGAGGCCTTTTGCTTAAGCTTGTTAACGTTTGTGGCATAGGCTTCGTTAGTATAGCTGTTGTCAACATTCATAATCCACGTAGCCCCTTGATACATTCCATTAAGATTGGAATTATGGGCAGCCTCTGCCTCTTCGAAGGAGTCGAACCTTTTTAAGTACACATATTTAAGACCGTTATTGGGATTATCAATATAGTTCGCATCGATACCCTTATCGGTAAGCGCGTTTAGAAACTTATCCATATACTGCCCTCCTTTGTATACGTTCGCTACCACATAATAACCATCGGTAACCCTAGGTAAATCCTTAAACCTTCTACTTTTAACTTTATCTTGCGGCACTTCTTTCTGTTCAGGGTTTACCGTATTCTGGCGCTTGGGTAAAGTAGTCGCCAAGGCATCTTTTTGCTGTGTGTTTTTCGCTAAATCGGCTTCTTGCTTAGTAGCTGAAGGTTGCTTTTTATAGGGTTCGGTAACCACTACCCTATCTTGTTCCTGCTCTTTTCTTGGATTAATCCCTTTATTCACACCCCAATCATTACTAGGATTACTAGAGGATGCAATATTATTTTGGGTAGTACTGTCCATAAAGAGGTCTCCAGCCTTCTTTTCAAGATCTGGCCGCTCGCCATTCGTTTCATTACGCACCATTCGCATTACCATTTCAAAACGTCGTTCCAAATCACTTTGACGGGCGCTCTCCAAAGAATCTTGACGGAACATCAGCTCTTCTATAATGGCATCGTTCTCTGCTAATTTTTGTTTCAGTTGCTCAATTTCCTCAAGTGTGGCAATATTTTTAGGTTCTATTTGATTATCCACTACATCATCTTCATAATCTTCTTCTAGCAAGACCCGATCTTCCGTTAGGTTGGGCGAAAAGGAATATGCAAAAGAGATTTCATGGGTAAGTCCGAAATTATCGAAATTGTTAGAAAGACCCTTTTCCATCGTATATCCTATGGAAATTCTTCGGTTCAAATTAAAACCTACCCCGGCAGCGGCACCATAAAAGCTATCGTAACCTCCTTGTACCCATCCGAGTTTAGGTAAGTCTAAAATAAGGCTACCGCCCAGAGTTACATCTTCCTCACCTACCTTCCGAACCCTTGCCAAGGGCATTAAACGACCTTCTTCTAAAATACCCGATTGATTTTCAAACTGATGGGTATATTGTAAATGTCCTGAAAATGTTTTGTCTTTAAAAGCAGTTAACGACTCACTGGTTTTAAGGTTGTAATCGAATAAATTTTCAGCAAAGATACCTACATCAAATTTTCCGTAAGAAAGGTTAAAAGCGGGTTGAAACGAAATCAACGTTTGGTCTTGTAGCCCTGCTAATACTGGATCAACCTCAACCGTCGATGCCCTCCCTTGATCAAAACCACTATTGTAATACGAAATATTGGCGCCAAAAGTAAAGTTGCTTTTATCGTTTAATTTTATACCATAGGCATAATTGGCCAATACACCAAAGTTACTTAATGTTCCCATACGTTGAGTATACAGACTAAGGCCCAATCCTGTTCTATCGCTAATACGACCACTATAGCTTAAAAAGTAGTTTTGATTGTTATCGTCGAACTGTACCGATTGATTTCTATGTAATAGGTTGATATATGATTTATCTTCCCGAACCGTTGAAAACGTAGGGTTAATTAAAAACCTGTTGTATTTTAAAAGGTTCTGTGCAGGAACGTCATAGGCAACAAACGGATTATCCTCTTGGGCACCGATCTTTAAGGCGGCAAATAAAAATAACAATAAGTATAAAACACTTTTTTTTAGCATGGTGAGCTTAACGTATTACTGTGATGGTGCCCTGTTTGAGCACCTCACTGGCGTTCCTTATCTTATAGTAGAACACCATATTTTGTTTTGTGAACGCAGTAGCAGACTGCGGCCAATTGTTTTTATAGTTTGATTCATTAATAATCTCCTGTCCTTGCTCGTTGTATATAATTACGCTAACATCGGCCTTATTTGAATACGTATTAGGAATTATCCATTGGTCATTAATACCGTCACCATTCACCGTGATTACATTAGGGACTTTAAAAGTATCCAAAAAAGAAACTTCCAATTGTTTTATGATTTCGCAATTATCTATGGATGCAATTAACGTATAACTGCCTTCTTCAGTTACAGTGAAACTGTCAGAATTACTTACTTCCAAATTATTGCCATCTAGCCATCTGTAGGCCGTTCCTCCACTAGCGGTTACGGTTTTGCTGCTTCCTTCTGGAATTACAATGTCCGCACCTGGATCAAGCGTTATTAAGTTTTCATCCAAAGGAGTTATAATAATTTCATTGGAAATTAAAGAACAGCCATCCCTATCTAAAACCAACCGGTATGTTCCAGGAGCTGATATGTTTAACTCCACATCCGTTGTATTTATCAAGGAACCATCCTTTTGCCATTCAAAATTCGAAGTGCTCAAATCCGTCGCAGTACTTAGTGTAATGGTTTCACCAGCACTGCAATAAACGGTTGCCGTGCTGTTAATGCTTACAGTTTCATTCGTCAATAACCGAACAGTCAATGTATTCGATGTTTCTTTATAACTTTCTAATGTTGCATTTAATGTATAGTTTCCATTCTCTGTGTTTGACGCAAGACTAATATTTTTAGTAGAGGCGCCAGATACATCTGCACCGTCTTTTTGCCATTGATAGGAGAATGCATCAATCAATGCGGTAGTGACATCCGTTTTAGCACCATCAGAATCGATGGCATTGATCGTTTGAACAGCCAAAGTGGTACTGGTAGATTCACATGAGGTATACATCTCTTTGTAAGCAACCGTCATTTCAAATGAAGCTGGTGATACCACATTAATGGTTTCAGAATTCTTTGAAGTAATCCCACAGGCCCCGCCCGTTTGTGATACTTCAGCAAAATATTGTCCCTCTTGGGAAACCTCAACAGAACTTTTCGATTCTCCGGCGATTTCAACACCATTTCTAAACCACTTATAACTTGGGGTATTAGCTGTTGTAGAAACAGATAAGGCCTGCGTTTGCAATGGCAAAAGTACCAAATTAGTTTCACCGTCCACAGTAACTGTATAATTCTCAGCATTGGTTATCGCAATAGCGACGGACCGTTCGTTACATATTCCATTGCCTGAAATTTCTATCGCATAATCTCCTTCAAATCCAGCATTTGCAGCATTCACGGTATAGGAAGTTCCAATAGCGCCTAGTATCGGTTCGCCATTCTTGAACCACTGATAATTCCACGCCGCATCAGTTTTATTTATTGTCAGCGTTTCTGAATCCGTAGTACAAAGTGCCGTTTTGGTTGGTGTTACGACAGCAATTCCGTTTCCGGATGCACCAATGGTAACGTCCACGATATTAGAGTCCGTATTTCCCGAACCAGTACATATGGCGCCATAATCTACATAAGCGCTATACATTCCTGATTGGGTAACATAAAGCGTATGCCCTTTCTCCCCGACTAGTTCAGTACCACTACGGTACCAAATATACTGATAGGTTTCAGGGTTCTGAATGTTATCTACCTGTAATGTTATAGGACCCGTACTACATACCGAACCTGGTGGAACTCCATCTGCCAGTTCACTAATATTAAGATTCTTAGTGATATCCATATAATACATGTTATATGCGCCTGATAATGCCCCTACCTTTGCAGGATTGGTGCTTCGTAGCCGCATCTTATAACCCGGGCCACGAGTATCTGTAGGTATAGAGAAACTTACATCAAAATCATGATTAGAGTTTTTATCGGTTATTGTGCTTAAAGTTACCGGACTTGAAAAACTTCCACTAGCATTTGAAAGCTCTAAAATGAATTCATTACCAGTATTTACAGTTCCTACCCAGGAAACATTAACGAAATATTCGTTAAATCCATCATTGCCGGCACAAATTGCCGTCCACGGAGTATTATCCTCTCCAAAGTTTGGATTACCCGCAGGCTTTGGGGCATTGATCATTATTGCCTGTGCAGATAATGGAATCACACAGAAAAGCATAAAAAATGTAGCAAAAATGGAACTTTTTGTAAAGGTTTTCATAAGTATTTGTAGTTATGGGGGCCACTACGGTAGAACTAAGGGTTTAAAAAAAATTATAAACCATCAATTCATAGACAAATATGTCATTATAAACGACGAAATGGAATTTATTGTTGCAGGAGGGAACATTTCTGTTGTGAAACGCATTTAATATAAGGTGTGTCCATTTTAAACCGTGCAATTACTGCAATTTTGCTACTTTTGTAGACTGAAATAAAACGACATGAGCGAGACATCAAAGTCTTTGAATTTTATTGAGCAAATTATCGAGGAAGACTTAGAAAATGGCTATTCAAAAGAGGAACTCCGTTTTCGTTTCCCGCCTGAGCCCAATGGCTATCTTCATATTGGGCATGCTAGTTCAATCTGTTTAAATTTTGGTTTAGGACTGAGGTATGATGCCCCCGTAAACCTTAGGTTTGATGATACCAACCCAGCCAAAGAGGAACAAGAGTTCGTAGATGCCATTAAACAAGATGTAGAATGGCTAGGGTTCAAATGGGATACCGAACGGTATGCGTCGGATTATTTCCAACAGCTTTACGATTGGGCTGTACAGCTTATCAAGGATGGGAAAGCTTATGTTGATAATCAATCATCAGAAGAAATGGCCATTCAAAAAGGTACCCCTACCGTACCAGGAATAGATAGTCCGAACAGAAAAAGATCCATTGAAGAAAATTTAACTCTTTTCGAAAAAATGAAAAGTGGTGAGTTCGGCGAAGGCACCCATGTACTTCGTGCTAAAATTGATATGGCCTCCTCAAATATGTTGATGCGAGACCCGATAATGTACAGGATTCTCCATAAAACACATCATAGAACAAATACCGATTGGTGTATTTACCCCATGTACGACTGGACCCATGGAGAAAGCGACTATATAGAACAAGTTTCCCACTCTTTTTGTACGCTAGAATTTGCAATGCACAGGGAGTTGTACAATTGGTTTTTAGACCAAGTATATGACGATAAAAAAGTGCGTCCTAAACAACGGGAGTTCGCCAGAAGAAATTTGAGCCATACCGTAGTAAGCAAACGAAAATTATTACAATTGGTAGAACAGGGTTATGTAACCGGGTGGGACGACCCCAGGATGCCTACCATTTCCGGATTACGCAGAAGAGGCTACACTCCTGACTCTATTCGTAATTTTGTGGAAACCATTGGAATTGCTAAACGAGACAATCTCATTGATGTTTCGTTATTGGAATTTAACATTCGCGAGCACCTCAACAAAATCACCCATAGGGTAATGGGGGTATTGAATCCTCTTAAATTGGTTATTACAAATTATCCTGACGGACAAACGGAATGGCTAGAGGCCGAAAATTCACCGGAAGATGAATCGGCAGGATCAAGAGAAATTCCGTTTTCAAAAGAATTGTACATAGAACAAGAAGATTTTAAAGAAGAGGCGAATAAAAAATTCTTCCGTTTAAAATTAGGTGGTGAAGTACGATTGAAAAACGGCTATATCATTAAAGCTGAAAGCTGTACAAAAGATACCGAAGGGAATATTGTAGAGGTTCAGTGTACCTATGACCCAAAAAGTAAAAGTGGTAGCGGTACCGAAGAGAGTCTGCGTCGCGTAAAGGGTACACTACATTGGGTGTCCATCGCACATGCAGTTGCCGCAGAAATCCGTTTGTACGACCGATTGTTTACTGACGAGAGTCCGGATACCCATAAGGATAAAGATTTCTTGGATTTTATTAACCCAAATTCTCTCGAGGTGATTACCGGCTATGTAGAACCCGGACTCAAAGATGCGAAACCGGGAGAGCAATTTCAATTTCAGCGCATGGGTTATTTTTGTGTCGATAAGGAATCTACAGAAGAAAAATTGATTTTTAACAGAACGGTAGGCTTACGTGATTCTTGGGCTAAGATTCAAGAAAATAATTAAATTTTTCATTTTGAAAGGCCGATCGATCTTTCTTATAGATTTCAACAACAAAATTACTTTTACCAATAGAAAAAGGCTCGTAGCAAACATTCCTACGAGCCTTTTTTCGTTTGAGGTACCCATTAATATACTAAGGATACAAAAATCCAATTATATCAGCGGTATGAACAAATTAGTCCTTCGGTTTAGTTTTGTTCGTTTTTTTCATGCTTTCACCGATCATATTGCTTGCTGTAAAGCTCGCGACCATATTATTCAACATATCACTACCCGCTTGCGGAGAATTAGGTAATAAAATCAAATTAGTGTTGGTTTCTTCTCCAATACTTTGCAAAGTGTCATAATGTTGCGTAACTACAATAAGCGCAGAAGCTTCTTGAGAATTGATACCAACTTTATTAAGCACTTCTACCGATTCTTCCAGACCTCTAGCTATTTCCCTACGTTGATCAGCGATTCCCTGTCCTTGTAAGCGTTTGCTTTCCGCCTCGGCCTTCGCTTTTTCTACAATCAATATCCTTGCGGCATCCCCCTCGAACTGAGCGGCCGTTTTCTGACGTTCTGAAGCATTTATACGGTTCATAGCTTCCTTTACCTGAGCGTCAGGGTCTATGTCCGTCACCAAGGTCTTGATGATGTCGTACCCATAATCTAACATGGCATCCTGCAATTCTGCTTTGACCGCTATGGCGATATCATCCTTTTTAACGAAAACATCGTCAAGTTTCATTTTTGGCACTTCGGCACGTACCACATCAAAAACATAGGAAGTAATCTGTTCGTGCGGATATTCTAACTTGTAAAAAGCGTCATACACTTTTTCTTTTATAACCACATATTGAACCGATACCTTCAATTTTACAAAAACATCATCTTTGGTTTTGGTTTCAATAATAACATCTAATTGCTGTATTTTAAGCCCGATACGGGCCGCTATTCGTTGAACGAACGGAATTTTAAACTGTAACCCAGAATTTCGAACGCTGGTAAACCTACCAAAGGTTTCAATTAATACAGCGGTTTGTTGTTTTACTATAAAAACCCCCGAGAGAATAGTGATGATGACAAAAAATATTATCGGAATCCAAATAAACGTGCCCATAAAAAGTCGATTTAATAGTTATTGATTGAAGATACAAAGTGTTTTACAATTAGCGTTGAAATTATACTATTTGTTACACCAACAAAATATTTAATTTTAAACGGCTCAACCGCCCTTTCTAAAAATCACCTTATGATAGATGCCATCATTCCAAAACTTCCCATGCGCAATAAAGCCATAACGAAAGCCTATTATTTAAAAAATTTAGGATTTGTAGAATTTGGAAGAACCGACGTTGATTACTACCTAATGCTGGAAAGAAACAAACTGCAGCTCCATTTCTTTGAATTCAAAGATTTGAACCCGTTTGAAAATTACGGACAGGTTTATCTTAGAACAACCGCTATTGAAAAATTATACCAAGCATTACTACATAAAAATGTTCCCATTCATCCTAACGGAAAATTGGAATCGAAACCTTGGGGACAAAAGGAATTTTCCTTACTGGATCCAGACCATAATCTTTTAACTTTTGGCCAGCCAATTTAATTAACCTAAAAAAAGGCGCCCGAAAATGGACGCCTTTTAAATGCGGGGTTAAGTTTATGTTCACTTCTTCACATCATAACGGTCCAAATCCATCACTTTGGCCCAAGCTTTTACGAAATCGCGTACAAACTTTTTGCTGGCATCATTGGTTCCATAAACCTCGGCCATGGCACGTAGCTCAGAATTGGAACCAAAAATGAGGTCTACCCTAGAACCCAACCATTTTCTGTCTCCTGTTTTACGATCCGTACCTTCAAATAAGGTGTCATCTTCAGAAATAGATTTCCAAGTAGTGCCCATATTCAATAAGTTCACAAAGAAATCATTGGTAAGAACACCTGGTTTATCGGTAAATACTCCACGCTTCGAACCGTCGTAGTTGGTGTTCAACACTCTAAGACCTCCGACCAAAACCGTCATTTCAGCCGGCGTCAAGGTCAATAGGTTAGCCCTATCCACCAATAGCTCCTCTTCCTTAATGGAATACTTTTTACTACTGTAATTACGGAAACCGTCTGCACGAGGTTCTAAAGCTTCAAACGCTTCTACATCAGTCATTTCTTGGGTAGCATCGGTTCGACCTGGTGTAAACGGTACGTGTATTTCATGACCAGCAGCCTTAGCCGCTTTTTCAACACCAGCAGCACCTGCAAGCACGACCAAATCAGCGAAGGAAACCTTTTTCCCTTCAGGTTGTCCATCGTTAAACTCTTTTTGAATACGCTCCAAGGTATCTACAACTTTCGCCAATTCCTCTGGTTTGTTCACTTTCCAATCCTTTTGAGGCGCTAAACGGATGCGGCCTCCATTGGCGCCTCCACGTTTGTCAGAATCCCTGAAAGTAGAAGCGGAAGCCCATGCAGTCGATACCAATTCTGAAACAGAAAGTCCGGAAGCCAATATATTTTCCTTCAATGCAGTTACATCGCCGTCATTGATCAATTCATGGTCTACAGCCGGAACTGGATCTTGCCATAATAATTCCTCTTGAGGAACTTCTGATCCTAAGTAGCGGGAAACAGGTCCCATATCGCGGTGCGTCAACTTAAACCATGCTCTTGCGTAAGCATCGGCAAACTCCTCTGGATTTTCCAAAAAGTGTCTTGATATTTTTTCATAATCTGGATCCATACGTAAGGAAAGATCCGTCACCAACATGAACGGTTGGTGAGTCTTGCCTTCAACATGTGCATCTGGAACGGTTCCAGCACCAGCATCGCCAACTGGCTTATATTGCCAAGCGCCTGCCGGACTTTTGGTCAATTCCCACTCGAAACCGAACAAATTCTTAAAATAATTGTGGCTCCAATTGATTGGCGTCTGACTCCAAGCGCCTTCCAACCCACTGGTAATCGTATCTTTCCCAACGCCCGTGCCAAAATTATTTTTCCATCCTAAACCTTGCATTTCAATACCTGCACCTGCCGGTTCTGGTTCAAGATTATCTGCATCGCTTGCTGCACCGTGTGTTTTACCAAACGTATGCCCCCCTGCAATCAACGCCACTGTTTCATAATCGTTCATTGCCATTCGGCCAAACGTCTCTCGGATGTAGTGAGCGGCCTCAACTGGGTCTGGATTCCCGTTATGACCTTCTGGGTTTACATAAATCAATCCCATGTGTGCAGCGCCTAATGGATTTTCCAATTCGCCCACACCGTCTTCATATCGCTTCTTACTCCCTAACCATTCGCTTTCAGAACCCCAATAAATGTCCTCTTCTGGTTGCCAAATATCTTCACGACCTCCTGCAAAGCCGAACATGGGTAAGCCCATAGTCTCGTGGGCCACATTACCTGTCAAAATCATTAAATCTGCCCATGAAATCTTATTACCGTACTTCTGTTTAATGGGCCACAATAACAAACGTGCCTTATCCAAGTTGGCGTTGTCGGGCCAACTATTCAAGGGTGCGAAACGCTGATTTCCTGAACCCGATCCACCACGACCATCTGCAATACGATATGTACCCGCACTATGCCAAGCCATTCGTATAAAAAATGGACCATAATGACCATAATCCGCTGGCCACCAATCTTGGCTTTCCGTCATTAAATCGGCTATATCCTTTTTAACCGCAGCCAAATCCAATGATTTGAATTCTTCTGCATAGTTAAAGTCATCATCCATAGGGTCTGCTTTTTTAGAATGCAGTCTTAGGATATTTATGTTCAACATATTCGGCCACCAATCCCTATTGGTCATTCCACCGCCTGCTGCTTGTGTTAATCCTCCGTTTAAAAAGGGGCAATCTGCGGGGCTTCCACTATTCGCTTCCCAAGCACCGCCTTTTCCGTTGTTTTCACTCATGATCGTATAATTTTTAGTGTTGATTCTACTTCTTAAAGTAAATTTATCAATATTTTATTTATTAAAATTTAATTTTTAATAGATAAAAACTATGATTCATTTTTAAAGCTAATTGATGCACCTATTCTTTAAAAATAACCCTTGTTTTTTAGGGTTTCTGTAATAATCGTCAACCCTGTTGCTTCTTCTATTATAAAATTCCCTTTCTAGGACAGAACGACCGGCTTTATTAATAAATTAGACCAATAACCAATACTCAACCCATGCGGAACTTGTTCTCCTCTAAACGTATATTTATTTTGCTTAATTCGATTGGCTCTTGGCCTAAACCATTTTTTTTAACTTTTCAACGATCGGCATTTTTAATCTTTATTACCATTACACTTTTTGATGTCAATGCACAACAGATTCCCTCACCTGAATCGGTGATTGGTTTTGAAGTCGGATCTGATTTTCATTTGGCCACCTATCAACAATCCATTAGCTATTTCAAAAAATTAGCGGAAGCAAGTGATTTGGTAGAAATGCGGTACGCCGGCAAAACATCGGAAGGAAGGGAATGGAATTATGTCTTAATTTCTTCTCCTGATAATCTTAAAAAGATTGAACACTACAAATCAATTTCGCAACAATTGGCCCATCCAAAAGGGCTCGCCAAAGAAGCGGCAAAGCAACTTGCGGCAGAAGGGAAAGCCATAGTAGATTTAAGCGGAGGATTACACGCCTCTGAAGTCGCAGGCGCGCAACATATCATAACCTTAGCCCATGAAATAGTTACTAAAGCCAACGACCAAAAATTCAAAGCTATTTTAGACAATGTAATTTTGGTTTTATGGCCATCCTTAAATCCGGATGGCCAAGATATTATCGCAAATTGGTACATGGGCAATGTGGGCACACCTTATGAAACGGCACCGACCCCTTGGTTGTATCAAAAATATGTAGGGCATGATAACAATCGTGATGCCTATATGCTCAACCAATTGGAATCTAGGATAGTGGGGCGAACTTGGCGCGAATGGGAGCCAAGCATTATTCATGTTCACCATCAATCTTCGCCATTCCCAACCCGTATATGGCTACCTCCTTTTGCTGAACCTATAGCGCCACAAACTCCACCGTTGGTTGCGCGTGAGGTGAATATGATCGGCATGGCCATGGCGCAGGAATTGGAGACCGAAGGATTACCAGGGGCTGTTCATATGGGAAAGGGGTTTGATGCGTGGTATCCTGGCTATATTGATTATTTGCCGGCAATGCAGAACATACCTTCATTTTGGACAGAGACCGCACTGTATCGCTATGCCACGCCCTATTTCTACACCCTCCGAGATTTTCCAAAAGACAAAGCCGATCTACGTGTAGAGTCTCTTTATTCAAGTCCATGGAAAGGGGGATGGTGGCGCTTAAAAGATGCCATGCAATATATGCAAACCGCTTCGATATCCGTATTGGACTATGCCGCAAAATATAAGGAAACCTTGCTTTTCAATAAATACCAATCGGGCATTAGCATCATTGAAAAATATAAAAACGAACCTCCCTATGCCTATTTTATCAAACAAAAACAACGTGATCCCGTTCGCCCCGTCGAACTACTAAGAAGGCTTGCTTTTAATGGAATCAGCATATCTCAGTTGGAAAAAGATTTAATTTTTGAAGGAACCCAATATCCTAAGGGAACGTGGGTAATTCCTATGGCGCAAGAATTTGGGGAATTGGTAAGGCAAGTGCTGGACGTGCAAGAATACCCTGATTTAAGGGAATCGCCCGATGGACCTTTGGAGCAGCCTTATGATGCAGCTGGTTGGACCTTGCCTTATCAAATGGAAGTTGAAGTTATTGCGGCCATGTCCCCATTGAGTACAGAAGTGGCCCATGCTTTAACTCCTGTAAAAGGAAAAGTCCTAGAACCAGAAGATACTCTGGAAACCGATTACAGTAAGTTCGATTTTGTTCCTGGTGCCGGGTTTAATACAAATGAAGTTGCGGCAGGAATAGTGCCATTGCCGGGCACCTTAAAAGGTAGTGGCGGAACCTTATTATTAAATCCGGAGGAAAACAACACATTTAGGGTACTAGGGGAGGCCATGACCAAAGGTTTAACCTTGACCTATGATTCCAAAAAACAATCCTACGGTATTAAAAACGCAGGTCGTTCCCAAATACAGCAATGGGTAAAAGAGTATGCCGTGAACGGGGAATTGACCTCCAGTTCTACTAAAACCAACGTAAATACACGAATTGCAATCTATGATCCCTGGACGGCAAGCATGGACATGGGCTGGACCAGATGGTTGTTGGACAACTTTGGAATTCCCCACACCATTATTAGAAACGCCGATGTGGTCAATGGAAATCTGAACGATCGTTTTGATGTCATTTTAATGGCTTCCGAAAGATCTGGGACCATAGAAAACGGATTTCAAAAAGGGACGGCACCACCCCAATATGCGGGTGGATTACACGGGCAGGGAACAAGAAACATTGAAACTTTCGTAACCGAAGGCGGCACCTTGGTCTGCCTGAATAAAAGCAGCACTTTCGCCATTGAAGCATTGCATCTTCCAGTTGAAAATGTTGTAGATGAAATAGATCGTAGTTTATTTTTTACGGGGGGCTCCATTTTAGAAGTGGAAAACAATCAACAGCATCCGGTAATGGCTGGAATGCCAAAAAAATCTGGCGTTTTTGTTTTTGATAGTCCGGTATTTAAAACAAATGAAGGTTTTGAAGGCGAGGTGTTAGCGCGTTATCAAGAAAAGGGTTCGCCATTACTTTCGGGTTATTTGGTCGGTGAAAGCTATTTAAACAATAATGCCGCAGCCTTGGATGTTGTTCATGGTAAAGGGCGGGTATTGCTTTTTGGTTTTCAACCGCAGTGGAGAGGCCAGCCCATGGGCACCTATAGAGCCTTATTTAATGCGCTGTTTTATGCCAATGATATCCCAAACGACCATATGGTTCTTGAAGAATGGTCTATGGTAAAAACTGAAGACGCAATGGAAATAGAGGAATAATCCTTTGAAAATAGCAAAAATGAAAATTCTTCCATTTATATTGGTTATTGGGTTGTTCCTATTTTCCTGCTCCCCAACAAAGAGCGTCGCTTTCCAAAAATCAATCCTACTACAACAGCTTAAAAACACACATACCAACCAAGATTGGTTCGTTCCCACAAGCCTTGCAATAAAAGGGTTGAACGGTAAACAGGCACAGTGGAAAGATAGTACAGACAACCATTCCATTTCACAATTGGTCGCACATCTCACGTTTTGGAATGAACGCGTTCTAATTGCCTATAAGGATGATAAGCTTCCTAATTTTGACGATGACAATGAGCTTACATTCCATAACGGAAGTGATTTGGAATGTATGGATTTAGTTCAAAAGCTGGACAGTGTACAAACCGAATGGGAAAATGCCATTCTAAAAAGCACTGATGAAAAATTACTGGAATGGAATTCGGAAATCTTAAATCTCGCTGCCCATACGGCTTATCATACCGGCCAAATCATCTACATTCGAAAGCGAAATAACTGGTGGCATTGATGATAGCACTTTTTAACAAAAACAAATCTGTCTCTCTTTTCGAATCTGCCTATCTTGCGCCGCTACATCAGGCTTTGATTTAATGATAATGAAATTCCAAAATGGGCAAAGACACTAAGAGACAAAGACAGGCCAAACTACTTCGCATCTTCAGAAAAATCCATAGAGCTACAGGTGCCGCTCTATTTATATTTTTCTTTTTCATATCAATTTCTGGCCTTCTTTTAGGTTGGAAAAAACATAGTGGTGGTATTATCTTGTCAAAATCTTATAAAGGTACTTCGTCAAATTTAAAAGATTGGTTGCCTGTGGATAGTTTACAGACTCTAGCCAACACGTATTTATTGGATCGTATTTCTCCTGAGCTTTCCACTGAGATTGACCGTATTGACATCCGCAAAGAAAAAGGAATGGTCAAATTTATTTATGCCGATCATTTGTGGGGCCTTCAATTAGATGGTACCACGGGAAAGCTACTGCATGTGGAACGTAGGTATTCTGACCTTATTGAAAACATTCACGATGGTTCTATTCTAGACGATTACTTAGGAACCAGTGACAAACAGATAAAAGTGTTTTACACTTCGGTCATGGGCGTTGCCCTTTTGGTCTTCACCGTTACAGGTTTTTGGCTTTGGTACGGACCAAAACGCATGCGAAGAAATTCCAAAACCCCTTAAAAATTAGCTTTAGCTTTGAGGTCCGTAATTGGTACGGACCAAAAAGACATTCTTATGCCCAAACCTTCCCCTGAAAAGAAATTAGAAAAACCAAGCGTACACCCACGTAACAGGCACAATGGCCGATATGATTTAAGGGAGCTTTATATGGCGAATCCTGAATTAAAACCTTTCGTCACTAAAAATAAATATGGTAATCTATCCATAGATTTTTTTAATCCGGCAGCCGTGAAAGCACTTAATAAAGGCCTGTTGCTTTCCCATTATGACATAGAATATTGGGATATTCCTGAGGGCTATCTTTGTCCGCCCATACCCGGTCGTGCAGATTATATACATCACATTGCCGATATTTTAGCGGAAAGTAATCACGGTAACATTCCCAAAGGATCACAAATTAAGTGTTTGGATATTGGGGTAGGTGCCAATTGTGTATACCCGATTATTGGCAACAGCACCTTTGATTGGTCATTCGTTGGTTCTGACATTGATGAAAAAGCCATAACCAATGCTCAAAAGATCTGCGCATCCAACCCTGCTTTGAAAGACAAGGTTGAATTAAGGTTACAATCCAATATGGAACGTATCTTTCCCGGAATATTAGCTGCTGACGAGTTTTTTGATCTAACGATTTGCAATCCGCCTTTCCATGCCACGCAAGCGGAAGCAGAGGCTGGAACGCTCCGAAAACTCACCAATCTGAAGAAAAAAAGAGTTAAAAATCCGCAATTGAATTTTGGTGGAAAAGGAGGGGAGTTGTGGACCGATGGCGGGGAGAAGCGCTTTATCTTAAATATGATCAATGAAAGTGCGCAGTTCCCCAAAAACTGTGCCTGGTATTCCACTTTGGTATCCAAACAATCCAACTTGAAAACCTTTTACGACCGTTTGGAGAAAATAGGTGCGGTAACCCACAAAACGGTGATGATGGGGCAAGGCAATAAATTGAGTAGGATTGTAGCGTGGACCTTTTTGAACAAGCAAGAAATGGAAGAATGGGCAGAGAAACGATGGAATAATCTTGACAAATAATTAAATCAAAACGATTATCGGACCTGAAAAGAATGCTGAAGTGGATGTCAAACCTAATTAAGGGCAGGTTTTTCGTATTTATTTTAAATTGGGATTGAAAAATCGTCCTTTTAAAATTTGCTTAAACTAATCTTTAATGGTTTTGGAGCTATTGCCCGATACTGAAATTAAAAATAGGAATATATGACATTGGTGGATTGGATAGGGACTTTGGGCGTTTTTCAAATTTTATTGGCCTACATATTGAACGTTACCGGTAAAACCGAGACTAACGCACTTCTATTCTTAATTTTGAACCTAATTGGCGCTTCCATGGCCTGTGCCGCCTCCCTTATGCTAGATTATTTGCCTTTTGTGATCCTAGAAGGGGTTTGGGCCATGGTTTCCTTAGTAACGCTCTTAAAACGCTTTTTATGAGTGGAGAAACTGATTTGAGCGTACTGCTTATAAACATGAAACCTGTTCTTCATGCAGGTTCCTATGTTTTTGTGACCCTATCCGCTAATCACGACGTGCCCAAGATGGATATTGTAATGGAGTTTAGGGAAGAAGAAGGTGTTACACTTATTTTAAATAAAGAAACTGCAGACGAACTAGGATTGCATTATGCATTTGAGTCCGCATGGATTACGCTAAAAATCCATTCGTCATTAGCCGCTGTTGGACTTACTGCTGCCGTTTCGGCCAAACTCACGCAACACGAAATCAGCTGCAACATCGTTGCGGCTTTTTAACATGACCACTTGTTCGTTACAGCGGAAGATACGAAAAAGGCACTTCATGCTTTAGCGGAACTTTCCTCAGAACAACTTTAAACACTATTGCTTGGTGGCCAAGAATATCCGTTTAGCCCAAACGCTCCAGCGCAGTTCGTATTCTGGCGATACTTTCTTCTTTACCGATCATGGCCATAATATCAAAAATGTGGGGTCCTTTCATTTCGCCCACCAGAAAGAGCCGTAAAGGGGGCATGACTTTACCAAAGGAAAGTGCTTTATCCGCAATCCAGGCCTTTACCTGGGTCTCTGTATTCTCTGAGGAAAAATCGGAAATCCCTTCGATAACCGCTATCAAATCGGTCATGATGTCAGCGGTATCTTCTCTCCATTGTTTTTTTGCCGCCTTTTCCTCGTAGGCTAGGGGAGCCTGAAAAAAGTAATCGCTCAATTCCCAAAAATCGGAAACGAAAACCGCCCTTTCCTTGATGAGGGAAACGACCTTGGTTACATAATCCAAATCTGCCTTTTCCGTATTTCCCGTTTTCTCCTTCACGATAGGTAAGAAGCTAATGGCCAGCTCGGCATCGGGAGTTTCCTGAAGATAATGTTGGTTATACCATTTGGTTTTTTCTGGGTCGAAACGTGCGCCGGATTTGTTGACACGCTCTAGACTAAAGGCTTTAACTAATTCATCCAACGTAAATAATTCTTGCTCTGTACCAGGATTCCATCCCAACATGGCCAAGAAATTAACGACTGCTTCCGGAAAATATCCGGCTTCACGGTATCCTTCAGATTCGTTCCACGACAGTGGGAATACGGGAAATCCCATTTTTTCTCCGTCTCGCTTACTTAATTTACCCTTTCCGACCGGTTTCATAATAAGGGGCAAGTGTGCAAACTCAGGTGCTTCCCATCCAAAGGCATCATACAATTGTTGGTGTAGGGCCAAAGAAGGTAACCATTCCTCCCCACGAATCACATGGGTGATTTCCATCAAGTGGTCGTCTACGATATTGGCCAGGTGATAGGTAGGCATTCCGTCACTTTTAAACAAAACCTTATCATCAAGAACATTGGTGTCAATTTCCATATTTCCCCGTATGATGTCCGTCAACTGTAATTTTTCATCCGGTGGGGTTAGAAATCGTACCACATAATCATCCCCATTGGCCAATCGTTTTTCAACTTCTTCCGGCAATAGGGAGAGTGAGTTGTCCAATTTTAACCGATTATGCCAATTGTAAATAAAGGTTTTACCCTTTTCTTCGTGGTCTTTTCGGTGAAAATCCAACCGCTCAGAAGTATCGAACGCATAATAGGCCATCCCATTTTCAATCAGTTCTTCAGCATATTTTTTGTACAAGGATTTTCGTTCGCTCTGTCTATAGGGACCATACCCTCCATCTTTACCTATGCCTTCGTCAAAAGGAATTCCGCACCAATTTAAAGCATCGATGATATATTGCTCCGCGCCCTCAACATACCTATTTTGGTCGGTATCCTCTATGCGAAGAAGAAAATCGCCTCCATGTTTTTTTGCGAACAAATAGTTGAACAGTGCGGTGCGAACACCACCAATGTGTAAAGGTCCCGTAGGACTAGGAGCAAAACGAACACGAACTTTTTTTGACATATACTTTTTTTGAGGGTACAAAGATACACATCCCGCTGTTTTTTAGCCCTTAGAGAATCTATTAATACCGACTCGGTTTCGGCATAGGAAACTTTGTTTTAACAAATTTTTCCAAACAATCCTAAATGATAACCGTTATCTTGGTATAAAAAAGCGCTAAGTGCAAGAGTATAACCACATTCTAGAACGGCTAAATCAATTTATTCAAAAGCATTATTCCCAAGTATTGTTAAAAGGCGTGTTGCTTTTTTTTTCTTTCGGACTACTTTTTTTCATCCTTATTCTAGGGGTCGAGTATTTTCTTTGGTTAAACACGACCGGCCGTATGATACTGTTCGGTATTTTCATGATAATGGAGCTTTATCTACTATTCAGATACATACTAACCCCTCTTTTCTATCTGTCTAAACTTAAGAAAGGTATAGGCCCCAAAGATGCCGCTTATATAATCGGAAAACATTTTCCTGAAGTGGGGGACAAGTTGACCAACCTTTTGGATTTAGCCGAGAACAAACAACAATCAGAACTACTATTAGCCAGTATTTCACAAAGATCTAAGCAACTTAACCAAGTACCCTTTTCAAAAGCTATTACTTATAAAGAAGCTATAGGCTATTCGAAATATGCATTGATTCCTCTTTTGATATTGGGAGTGCTTTATATTTCTGGAAACTGGAATTCCTTTTTTGGCACCTATGAGCGGGTGATACATTACGAAATGGCCTATGAAAAACCCGCTCCTTTTCAGTTCGAATTATTGACGCCGAACTTAAATGTTTTAGAAGACGAATCATTTACTTTACAGGTGGCGACCAAAGGATCGGTAAAACCAGAAAATGTTTTTATTTATATTGATGGTAAGGAAATTCTATTGCAACAAGAAAATGGTTTTTACACTTATACCTTTTCACCCCCTATAAAATCAACCAATTTCAATTTTAGGGCCAACGAAGTAAGTTCTAGGAATTATAACCTAACCGCTTTGTCTACACCATCTATCGTTGATTTTACTATGGACTTGGTGTATCCTAGCTATTTGAAAAAAAATAATGAAACTATAAAAAGTACGGGCAATGCCCTATTGCCTGAAGGCACCAAAGTAACCTGGCATATTGAGGGGAAGAACACCGAAGAGATTAAACGTATATCAAAAGACACAATTTTAAAATTTTCAAAAGAAAAAGAGTCATTTCATTTAAGTGATCACATTTATACTGATTTAAATTATCAATTAACTACGACTAATAAAAACGTTACCGATTACGAGAAACTGGCTTATAATTTTAAAGTTGTTAAAGATGCATATCCAACCATTAAAGTCACTCAAGTCTTAGATTCCCTTAACCCGAACATTTCATACTACACCGGTAATGCAACAGACGATTATGGGTTGGCAAAAATAAACATGACCTATTTTGAGGAGGGTAATGAAAATGAAGCCAAAACAGTTTCCCTAACAAAACCCGAAACGAACTATGCTCAATTCTATTACACCTTTCCTTCTGGTTTAGAGCTCGACAGCGGTAAAAACTATGCTTTCTACTTTGAAGTTGTAGATAATGATGCCATACATAAAGGTAAATCAGCAAAAAGTCAAGTATTTCATCAAGTTCTTTTAGATGAAAATCAACTCAAAAACAAAGAATTAGAATCACAGCAATCCTTAATAAAAGATTTAGATAAATCATTGGAAAGAGCTAAGGAACAAAAGGAAACTCTTGAAGAGCTTAACCAAAACCAAAAGGAAAAAAAGAGTCTTAATTTTAACGACCAAAATCAAATAAAGGATTTTCTGAAAAAACAGGAACGTCAGGAAGAATTGATGCAAAAGTTCAGTAAGGATTTAAAAGAAAATCTAGATAAGGGCAATAAAGATGACAAATTAAACCAATTGTTACAAGAACGTTTAGAGCGTCAAGAGCTTGAAGCAAGAAAAAATGAAAAACTTTTGGAAGAGCTAAATAAAGTAGCCGATAAAATCAATAAAGAAGAACTCACTAAAAAACTTGAAGAACTGGGCAAAAAGCAACAAAATAGTGAACGTAGCCTAGAACAATTACTAGAATTGACCAAACGGTATTATGTTGCCGAAAAAGCTTCGCAACTAGCTCGAGATTTACTTAAATTATCAGAAAAACAAGAGATTTTATCCCGATTAAAAATAGGTGAAGATTTTTCAGAAAAGGAACAACAAATTTTAAACGAAGATTTTGAAGAGCTTTCTCACGAATTGGAAAACCTAAAAAAAGATAATGGCAAATTGAAAAAACCAATGGACATACCGTTGGATAAGGGTAAGGAGCAAGAGGTAAAGAACGACCAAATAGATGCGCTCGACGAGATAAAAAAACACAGTGGAAGTGAATCAGCATCAGAGCGTGATAAAATGGAAAAATCTCAAGAGAATGCCTCTAAAAAACAACAGTCCGCTGCTCAAAAGATGAAAGAGATAAGTGAGCAACTTGGTAAATCTGCTTCAAGTGGAGAAAGTGGTTCTTCTGAGGCAGAAGATGCTGAAATGTTACGTCAAATCTTGGACAACCTCATTATTTTCTCTTTCAAACAAGAATCACTTTATGATAAGCTTAGCGCTCAAGAAAGTGAAGATGCCGCCCAATATTCAGAAACGGTGAGAGACCAAAAAGAACTTAGGGGTTTGTTCGAGCATGTAGACGATAGTCTTTTTGCATTATCGCTTAGACAAGCAGAACTGTCTGAGTTTGTAAACGAACAAATCACCGAAGTCTACTATAATATTGACAAGTCTTTGGAAACGATGGCCGACGGTCAAACCTTTCAGGGTATATCACACCAAAAATATGTACTAACAGCGGCCAATAGTTTAGCGGATTTTCTTGCAGAAGTAATGGATAATATGCAAGAAAGCATGCAAATGGGAAAAGGATCAGGGCAAAGTCAAGGGGGTTTTCAATTGCCTGATATCATAAAAGGACAGCAACAATTGGGTGAAAAAATGGGAGAACAGGGAGAATCCGGAAGTGAAAGTCAAGGGGGTCAACAAGGTAAAGAGGGAGAACAAGGTTCGGAAGGGAATAATGGTGAAAGTGGTGAACAAGGGTCAAAAGGTCAAAACGGGCAGAATGGCCAAGGCGGTAAAAATGGAACTCAAGGAGAAAAGGGCACAAATGGTAGTGGACAAGAAGGTTCCGGTGGTGGCAATGGTCAGGGGCAGGGCGGCATGAGCGAATCAGAGCTTAACGAGATTTATGAAATATATCAGGAACAGCAAAAAATCAGGCAAGAGTTAGAAAAGCAATTAGAAAACATGATCAATGCCAGTGATCAAAAATTAGGGGAAAAATTAGTGCGACAAATGGAGGATTTTGAAAACGACCTTTTAGAAAATGGAATCACCCAACGCACAATGAACAAGGCGAACACCATTCATTACGAACTATTGAAGTTGGAAAACGCTGCTCTTAAACAAGGAAAAAAGTCTGAGCGAGAAAGTAATCGTGCCACCAAAGACTTTTCCAACCCTATAATTACTAAGCCCTCACAATTAGATAATTATCGAAATGAAGTCGAGATTTTAAATCGCCAAGCATTACCTTTGCGCCAAAATTTTCAAAACAAGGTTAAAGCGTATTTTAAAGGGAATGATTAACTACAATTATCTTATGGATTTCAAATTAGACAAGGAAGATGTTTATGATGTATGGCTTAAAGAAACCTGCAAGACAGAAGGATTTTCTATAAATGAATTGAATTATATATTCTGTGATGATGATTACATTTTAAAAATTAATCAAGACTACCTACAACATGATTATTTTACCGATATTATCACTTTTGACTATGTGTTAGGAACTCAACTTTCTGGAGACCTATACATCTCGATTGATCGCATAAAAGAAAATGCGAAAGAATTCAGTGTTACTTTTGAAAATGAATTAAAGCGCGTAATGGTTCATGGTGTTTTACATCTTATGGGCTATTCGGACAAAACGGATACAGCAACAACCGAAATGCGAGCTAAAGAAGAAGAAAAAATAAAACTGTTCCACGTGGAACAATAGAAAATATGTTTGGAGAAGAATACGATGTAATAGTAGTGGGTGGTGGACATGCCGGTGCTGAGGCAGCGGCGGCGGCAGCAAATCTAGGTTCAAAAACCCTTTTGGTAACAATGAATTTGCAAAACATTGGTCAAATGTCATGCAACCCTGCGATGGGAGGAATTGCCAAGGGACAAATTGTGAGGGAGATTGATGCCTTGGGTGGTTATAGCGGAATTGTATCCGATAAATCTGCCATTCAATTTAAAATGCTGAACAAATCCAAAGGGCCAGCGATGTGGAGTCCGCGTACCCAAAATGACAGAATGCGCTTTGCGGAAGAATGGCGCTTAATGCTCGAGCGAACACCTAATGTAGATTTTTATCAAGAAATGGTTTCTGGCTTAATAGTCGAAAACAATAAAATTGCTGGAGTCAAAACCTCATTAGGAATAAAAATCCGTTCTAAAGCCGTCGTCCTAACCAATGGAACGTTTCTAAATGGACTAATTCATATTGGTGAAAAACAAATTGGCGGGGGTAGAGCAGGGGAAAAAGCAGCAACAGGAATTACCGAACAATTGGTGAGTTTAGGTTTTGAAAGCGGTCGAATGAAAACCGGAACGCCACCAAGGGTTGATGGAAGATCCTTAGATTATTCTAAAATGATTGTTCAACCCGGAGATTCTATACCAGAAAAATTTTCCTATTCCCCGACCTTAGCTTTAAAAAAACAGCGCGATTGTTACATGACACACACCAGTGCTCTAGTTCATGATTTATTACGAGAAGGTTTTGACCGTTCACCAATGTTCAATGGTCGTATAAAAAGTATTGGCCCAAGATATTGCCCGTCTATAGAAGATAAAATAAATAGGTTCGCAGACAAAGACAGTCATCAAATGTTTATAGAACCAGAAGGATGGGAAACAGTTGAGGTTTACGTAAATGGTTTCTCAACTTCATTACCCGAAGATGTTCAATTCAAAGCACTTCGTTCAGTGGTGGGCTTTGAGAAAGTTAAATTCTTTAGACCAGGCTATGCTATCGAATACGACTACTTTCCACCCACACAATTAAAACATACCCTTGAAACCAAACTAGTAGATAATCTATACTTCGCGGGTCAAATAAATGGAACGACTGGTTATGAAGAAGCGGCCTCTCAGGGGCTAATGGCGGGCATAAATGCTCACTTAAAGTTAAAAGAAAAAGATGCTTTTATCTTAAAAAGAGACGAAGCGTACATAGGTGTTCTTATAGATGACCTAATAACCAAAGGAACAGAAGAACCTTATAGAATGTTTACTTCAAGAGCAGAATATCGCACTTTATTACGTCAGGATAATGCTGATTTACGTCTTACGCCAATGAGTCATGAAATAGGTCTAGCTACAGAGGATAGAATGAAACGCATGGAAGTAAAGTTAAAAAAATCGGAATCCCTCGTCAACTTTTTCAAAGAAACCAGTGTGCTACCCGAAGATATAAATCCTATCTTAGAAAGCGTAGATTCTGCATTAGTCAAACAATCCGACAAAATGTACAAGGCTTTCTCTCGCCCAAACGTGACCATGGATCACATGCTCCAACTTGAAAGTGTGGCACATTATATTAATGAGCATGACTTAAATCGAGAAGTACTTGAGCAAGCAGAAGTTCAAATTAAATACTCCGGATATATTGCCAAAGAAAAGGTCAATGCAGATAAACTTAATCGTTTAGAAGCTGTTAAAATCCCCAAAGGATTTGACTATAAGAAATTGAAATCCCTTTCTTTTGAAGCACGTGAAAAACTTACAAAAATACAACCTATAACTATCTCTCAAGCTTCTAGGATAAGTGGAGTAACTCCAAGCGACATAAGTGTTCTTTTGGTTTATCTCGGTAGATAATTTTGATCGTTCCACGTGGAACGATCAAAATTATAATTAAATAGATTTAGCTATCCTAAAAACCAGTTATAACTAACTTCAAGTACGCCATTGCATGAACGGCAAACCTATTCATATAACCACCCAAGACTACTTAGTAACAAAAGAAATATTCGAACTTGAGATCGATAAAAATCTCGACATGCTAATTACAGCCCCCCGACCTCAAAAACTAACGAAATATTATGAAAGTGAAGCCTATGTTTCTCATCACGATGATAGTAAAAATATAATAGATAAAATCTATCAATTGGTGAAAAGCTATACTCTTAACACGAAGATAAAACTTATCTCCAAATACTCGAATCACGAGAAAACGTTGCTAGATGTAGGAGCAGGAACAGGAGAATTTTTACTCAAAGCAAAACACCAAAAATGGTCAACCCTAGGAATAGAGCCCAATGAAATAGCTAAAGGAAAAGCAAGCGATAAAGGTTTAATTATCTATAAAGAATTAAAGGAATTAGATTTATCAGAAAAATTCGAGGTAATAACACTCTGGCACGTTCTAGAACATTTACCTAATTTACAAGAAGATATTAAAAAAATTGAACAACTGCTATCGCCTAATGGAACCCTTATTATAGCAGTTCCAAATTACAAAGCCTATGATGCCAAATATTATGGCGCACATTGGGCTGCTTATGATACACCACGGCATCTTTGGCATTTCAGTAAAAAAAGCATTTCAAAACTATTCAATGTACATGGACTAAAAGTTGAACGAACACTTCCAATGTTTTTTGATGCTTATTACGTATCTCTACTTTCAGAAAAATACAAAACGGGAAAATCTAATTACCTCAAAGCTTTTTACATCGGATTCTTGTCAAATTGGAAAGCACGGAGAACAAATGAATATTCATCCCTAATATATGTCCTAAAAAGAGAATAAAACTATTTTAAACAATTTACAGGGTATTTTGCTTATAAAAATAGTGTAACATTATTACATTTCTAAAAACTCCTTAAAAAGCTCCTAAATAAGTCTTTTATGATAATTACTTTAAATAATTAACTAAATAGAAATAGAAAAAAACTATAGTAGCTTAACATCAGTAGGATTTATAATTTAAACTATTTGCCATAAAAAAAGCTTTACTACTTTTGCGCAACTTTAAAAATGAAAAAAATGAAAAATCTATTAGTCGTATTCCTATTGATGTTATCGGCATCTTGTCAACAAGAGAAAATAGGGTACGTAGATAATGTAAAATTGATGGATGAATATCAACAAAAGATCGATGTTGAATCTAAATTCAAAATCAAAGCAGATGCTCTAGCTAAAAAAAGAGATAGTATTTCACAAGCTTTTCAAATGGAAGCACAAGCTTTTCAAGCAAAAGCACAATCAATGTCACAGAACAAGGCACAAGAAGAATATGCTGCCATGCAACAAAAAGGACAAATGATAGGTCAACAATTACAACAACAAGACCAACAACTTCAACTCGAAGGTCAAACTGAAATGGATAGTATAGTTTCTGCAGTAAAAAAGGAAATTAAAGCTTACGGAAAAGACAATGGATACTCTTATATTTTAGGAGGAGGAGACGGAGGTAGTGTTCTATATGGTAAAGAATCTAATGACCTGACCGAAGAAATAGTGAAATTATTAAACGAAAAATACAAAAAATAAACCTTTCAATTACATTGAAAAAAAGGACGGTTTGAAGCTGTCCTTTTTTTATTCAATGATGTTTTTCTCTAATTTTTCAAGACCTTTCTCAATATTAAATTGATTTTTAGGAAGGAAACCTTTTATAATTAAAACGATTCCACAAATAATCAATATAATTCCTATTACTTTTTTTATAATCCCTATTCTCTTTAGAGTTAGTTTCCTCTTTAATTGTTTAGCCAACAATATCTTAAAAATATCTGTAACAAAATAGGCTACCAATACCGTTGTAAAAAAAACGAACACCCTATTAGGTTGATTATTCAAACTGGGACCTACAATGATTATAATTCCCAACCAAAAAACAAGAACACCTATATTAATAAAGTTCAAAAGAAAACCTTTCATAAAAAGACTAAGAAAATCAGCCTTCCTTATTTTCTTCGAATCGTCAGGTACTTCCTTAGTGTTAACCTTGAAAAAAGTAATTATTCCATAAATCAACAAAATAACACCGCCGAAAATATAAAGACCTGGTTGATTACTTAAATTCTCCAGTAATCGAAAACTAGTAAAATAAGCAATAAGAATAAAAAGAATATCGGCAATCAAAACCCCACAATCAAACGATATGGCAGCTCTAAAGCCTTTAATTGCACTAGTTTGTAAAAGAACAAAAAAAACAGGACCCACCATGAAGCTCAAGAAAAAGCCTAAGGGAATCGCTGCCTGAATATCTTCTAACATGAACGTTTACATTCTTTTTATTGTACCACCGAAAACGGTTTTTTCTTCCAATTTTTTAGGATTTCCATACACCAACACTTCACCTCCAGCTTTCACTGTTGCCTTTACATAATCCTTCGCATTTATTTCAGCCCTAGAACCAGCATTCACATTGATTGTAGAAAACTTAGTACTGAAATCTTTACCTTCATAAACCCCACCGGTATTGATTTGAACATCTTGCAAATCAGAAAATCCTTTAGTTTTAATTATTCCTCCTGAAACCGACTTTATTAACAATTGTTCAACTTCGGCATTTACAATAAGTTCACCACCTTCTTGTGCCTTCAATTCCAGAACTTCTTGTTTAATCGTTCCATCGGTTATCATTCTGGCATCTTCGTTCACATCAATAACCAACAAGGTTCCTGAATAATATAAATCTACAAATGTTTTATACCCACTAAATATTTTCCCTATTTGCATCCGTATCTTAAGTACTCCATCATTATTAACAAAAGCAACACTTTCTGTATTTTCACCTGTAATAATCGCCTTGTTTTCAGTAGATTGGATAAGCTTAATTGAAAGGCCATCAAAACCCTTGACTTCTTTAAAGCCATTTAACTTCTGAGTAACCTTGTTGTCCTGGCCAATAGCCAAAACACATCCTAAGAGAAAAACACTAACTAATAGTTGTTTCATTCTGTATGTATAACTTCGTTAATAGAAATATTACTTATTCGACTAACACTTCTAATTCAGCCTTCTTATACCAAAATTCGTTCCAAATCAATTATTTATATCTGGAATCAAAGCAAAATCCAAGTGCCGTTTAACCAAATCAGTACTCTTAACCATTACAGTTACTTCATCACCAAGTTGATATCTCCTCTTGGTACGTTCTCCTATAATAGCATATTGCTTTTCATCAAAGATATAATAATCTCCTTTTATGTCTCGAATACGAATCATTCCCTCACATTTGTTAGCAATGATCTCAACGTAAATTCCCCATTCGGTCACACCACTAATAACCCCCCTAAACTCCTCATCTTTATGATTCTGCATAAACTTTATCTGCATATATTTTATCGAATCACGCTCAGCACTAGATGCTAGATACTCCATATCGGATGAATGTATACATTTCTTTTCATATTCCTCTTCCTTAGCTGACGAACCACCATCTAAATAATACTGAAGTAACCTATGTACCATAACATCTGGATAACGCCGTATCGGTGATGTAAAATGCGTATAGTAGTCAAAAGCAAGACCATAATGACCTATATTATCAATAGTGTAAATAGCCTTACTCATACTACGTATGGTCAAGGTATCAACCATATTCTGTTCTTTCTTACCTTTTACATCTTGAAGTAACTGATTTAGTGAAGAACTAATTGACTTTTTATCTTTAAAATCAAGTTTATGTCCAAACTTAGAAACAATACCATTCAACGCCATTAACTTATCTGGATCTGGATCGTCATGAACTCGATAGACAAAGGTTTTCTTAGGTTTTTGTTTTCCAATAAACTCAGCAACTTTTCTATTGGCCAACAGCATAAACTCCTCTATAAGTTTATTCGCTTCTTTAGATTCCTTAAAATAAACCCCCATAGGTTCACTATTTTCGTCTAAATTAAAACGAACCTCTACCTTATCGAATGATAATGCACCTTGATCCATACGCTTATCGCGCATAATTTTCGCCAAGCCGTCCATCGTCAATATGGCTTCTACTATATCATTAGAAACTTTATATGCAGAATTCCTAATAGAAACGTCATCAGGTATTTCACCATTACCGGTTTCTATAATATGTTGCGCCTCCTCATAAGCAAAACGCTCATTTGAATTAATAACCGTTCTACCAAACCATTGATTTCTGATCAAAGCCTTATCATCTAATTCAAAAATAGCAGAAAATGTATATTTTTCTTCATTAGGTCTTAATGAACAAGCATTATTGGATAATACTTCTGGCAACATAGGGACCACACGATCAACCAAATAAACAGAGGTTGCCCGCTCATAAGCTTCATCATCTAAAATAGTTTCCTTTTCCAAATAATGTGAAACATCTGCGATATGAATTCCTATTTCGTAGTTTCCATTATCCAATTTTTTAAAAGAAAGTGCATCATCAAAATCCTTGGCATCCTTTGGATCAATGGTGAAGGTAAGTACATCCCTTACATCTTTTCTCTTGGCGATCTCATCTGGTTTAATGCTCGTGTCCAGACTATCGGCAAAGCGTTGCACTTCTACAGGAAAGGAATATGGTAGACCATACTCAGCGAGAATAGAATGAATTTCGGTATCATGTTCTCCAGGTATACCCAGAACTTCAGTTACCTTCCCAAAAGGGGAATCAACATTCTCGGGCCAGTCGGTAATTTCAACTAGTACCTTTTCTCCATTTTTAGCATCTCCTAATTTATCTTTTGAAACAAAAATGTCGGTGTACATTCTAAAATCCGTAGGCCTCACAAATGCAAAGGTTTTTTGCAAATCAACAATACCCACAAACGTGGTTTTGTAACGCTCTAGTATTTTTACAATTTCACCTTCTAATTTTTTGCTCTTCTTTCTAGGATGTATATAGACCTCAACTTTATCTTTATGAAAGGCCTTGTTCAATTTATTGGAGGGAATAAAAATATCATCATCCATGCCCTCTACTACAATATAAGCATTGCCTTTACCTGTAAGATCTACCGTACCTTCATGATAGGTCTTTTTATCTTCCAAAACTTTATACTGCCCCCTATCTATCTCCTGAATACGCTTTTTTTCCTTTAATTCGGCTAATCGCTTTATTAATGTATTTCTATCTTGGGCATCGGTTATATCTATCTTAGCAGCAATTTGCTTGTAATTAAAACTTTTACTAGGCTCTTTTTCCAGAACTGTAAAAATTCCTCTGGTAATTTCATTTTTTCTATGATCCTTCGCCTTCTTATTTCTTTTCGACATTAAACTTTTTATTTGTTGGAAAATTACGAATTATAATCCACTACCTGAAAGACAACTTTTTCATGAAAAGTTAACTGTCACAACTGTTATCAACAATTATATACTAATGGACATTTTTTCTTTTTAATTAAATTAAATATTGATGGTTATTATAGGATGTTCATAACTGGTATAACTTAAATACTATTTACTTGATTTTATAATATACTAAAAGTTGTTGACAGACTATTAGTCGTTATAATAATTGAAAATCAGAAATTTGAGAAGTTATTAGTAATGGTTTATAACCACTGTTAACATGAATTATTTGATAACTAAATGTAAAATTAGTGTTAATGGGAGGCCTTGTTCGGGTGAAAATGAACTAACTCTTTTTAAAACCTTTTTTCTTCTTTTAATGTTTAAAAGTGTAAGCAGTTATTAATATTAAAAAGCAAGTTTTAAAATAAGTTTTTTTAAACAATTTATTAAAGTACAAACTTGGCTTATACCATACTAATGAACAACCATTAATTATAGTACTATAATTAATGTTGTTAACTACGTACTGCTTGTTGTGAATTACTGATTATCGTACCTTTAGCAAAGTTTTACTACTCCCCCATATTGAAACTTAGTGAACTATTAACCTCTAAACAATACGCTTATGAAAATAGCTATTGGAAATGACCATGCCGGCACAGAATACAAATTGGCCATTATAGGTTTGTTAAAATCTATGGAAATAGAAGTTACCAATTATGGTACCGATGGTAGGGATAGTGTTGATTATCCAGATTATGCACATCCTGTCGCTGGAGATGTTGAAAATGGACGTGTAGATTTTGGTATTTTGATTTGCGGTAGTGGAAATGGAGCATGTATGACAGCCAACAAACAGCAAAATGTTAGAGCTGCCTTATGTTGGAACAAAGAAATAACCGAATTGGCTAGGGAACATAATGATGCTAATATCTTAAGTTTACCAGCAAGATATATTGCTTTGCCCCAAGCGCTTGAAATGGTTGCTACCTTTTTAAAAACTCCTTTTTCCGGTGGACGACATGAACGTAGAATTGAAAAAATTCCTTTAAAATAAAGTATCTATGGGTCATGAACACAAACACGATCATCATCACGCACACGGGCATGTACATCCAAAAATAGAAGGTAAAAATCTGGTTATCTCCATTGTATTAAATGTGCTGATCACCCTTTCACAAGTGGTAGGCGGACTATTATCTGGAAGTCTCTCCTTACTTTCCGATGCTTTACATAATTTTAGTGATGTCCTTTCTTTGATAGTAAGTTACATTGCCAATGTACTTTCAAAGAAAGAAGCGTCAGTTGGTAAAACTTTTGGATACAAAAGGGCTGAAATTGTTGCCGCATTCGTCAATTCAGCAACTTTAATCGTAGTCGCCGTAATTTTAATAAAGGAATCTATAGAACGCTTTATTGAGCCACAAACTGTGGAATCCAATCTGGTTATTTGGCTTTCTTTGGTAGGTATTTTAGCGAATGGCTTCAGTGTCTTTCTCATCAAGAAAGATGCAGACAGTAATATGAACATGAAATCTGCCTATCTTCATTTGTTAACAGATATGATGGCATCTGTAGCTGTATTGATAGGGGGTCTGCTCATGAAGTTTTTCTCGCTCTATTGGGTCGATCCTACGTTGACAATGGCCATAGCATTATATCTTATTTATATGGGGTATGCGCTTTTGATTGATTCAACAAAAGTTTTAATGTTGTTTACACCCAATGAAATAAGTGTCAACAAGATTGTTGAAGTAATCGGTAAAATTGAACCGATCGATAATGTGCACCATGTCCATATATGGCAATTAACAGAAAACCAAATTCATTTAGAAGCACATATAGATTTTACTCAAGATATTGCACTTTCTAAATTCGATGGTATTCTTGAGGAAATTCAAGAAGAACTATATCATAAGTTTGGAATTAACCATGTGAACATTCAACCCGAATTCGGAAGGTGTGACAATAAACAAATAATTGTACAGGACTAATGTTAGAAATAGTGGTAAAAGAATTTAGCGAATTGAATACGATAGAGCTATATGGTCTATTACAATTGCGAAGTCAAATATTCGTCGTAGAGCAAAATTGTGTTTATCAAGATTTGGACGGTAAAGATATTAAAGCTTTACATGTGGTAGGTTTCAAAAAAGAAAAAGTAGTAGCGTATACGAGAATTTTTAAGCCTGGTGATTATTTTGACCACGCTAGTATAGGTAGGGTAACGGTAGCTGCAGACCAACGTTCTTATGGTTATGGAAAGGATATTATGAAAGCTTCGATTGCTGCGGTTCAGAATAATTTCAATACTGCCCAAATTAAAATATCCGCTCAAACCTATCTTTTGAAATTTTATGAGGAACTAGGGTTTAAATCAATTGGCGATACGTATTTAGAAGATG
Source organism: Maribacter sp. X9 (assembly GCF_048537565.1). Classification (GTDB taxonomy): domain Bacteria; phylum Bacteroidota; class Bacteroidia; order Flavobacteriales; family Flavobacteriaceae; genus Maribacter. The sequence continues at coordinate 777,010 of NZ_CP183215.1, read as the reverse complement.
GTATTCCCCATTTTGCAATGGTTAAGAATTAAAAACAGCCGCATATAGCGGCTGTTTTTAATTTTCAAAGCGATTTTTAGATTAAATTTTAATTGGTTTTTTATTGGATAAATTAATATCCTCCAACATCGTATCTGTGAACTTATAATGTCCACGGGTAGTAATAATTCTAAAGCGATTAGAATTCATTCTGCTTAAGGTATCCAAGAACAACCATTTTGTTTTCAACAAGCGTGTTTTTGGAGATTTCAAACTAATGTCAAAATAGTATTTTCTGCCATTTTTTACCGCTACGATATCTGGAGTAATGTTATCGTCTTTTCCTTTTCTGGAATACGATTTAGGGGTTTCATACCCTTCCATATCAGCCTTGATATTTTCAAAACCTGTAGCTTCTAAATGTTGGATCGATTTTTCTAAAAATTCTGTGTTTTCTGACTTTTCTACTTTTACCATACCTAGTAAGATAACATAAAAAAAGAGAATTCCAAATTTTGAAGGTTGATTAACAATATGTTAATATTTAAAAAGACATTATAACGCAAGACGATGGTCATACTATCCTTTACTAACTAAATCTTTTACTTTGTCCGGAGTTCTAATATAACTTCTGTTTTTTCTTTCCTCCATTTCCAAAAGGTCTGTTTTATCAAATGATTTCTTTTCTTCATCAAAGATAATCCTCCAAATTTTACCCTTTCTTGATTCGGAAATATAGAGCGAACCATCAGGACCCTCTGCAAGACCCATTGGCCTATAGATGGCGTCTTTCATATCTAAAACAGTATCGACGCCGGTAAAACCATCTGCAAAAACTTCCCATTCGCCCGTAGGTTTTCCATTTTCAAAAGGAACAAAAGCAACGATGTAACCAGCTTGGGGATAGGGGTTTCTATTGGTAGAGCCATGGAAGGCGACAAATGCTCCGTTTTTATAGCGTTTAGGAAACATGGATCCTTTATAAAACAATAAATCATTTGGTGCCCAATGGGCAGGAAAACCCATTAACGGATCTTTGTAACCTTCTGCTGTGGTTTTTCCGTCGCCAGCATACTCTGGAGCAATTAATCTTTTTTGTTTAAAGGGATCATAATAGGAGTAGGGCCAACCAAAGTTATCCCCTTTTTCTATCTGAATAAACTCCTCGGCTGGTAAAACGGCATTTTCCCATTTAGTATAAAGCTCGGGAGCATGGTTATGCAAATAATCTCTTCCGTGTTGGACCGCATAAAGGGAATTGTCCATTTCGTTCCAAGAAATACCCACAATACTTCGTATACCGATAGCATAGTTTTCACCGTCATATTGGGTCTGATTTAGACGATTTTCATCAAATTTCCAAATACTACCGAGCACTTCTAAACCAGGACAAGGATAAAGGCCTTTTATTCTTCCTACAGATTCTGGGTCTTCGCATGCATTAGTTGGCGCACTGAAGGTAACGTACATTCCGCCTCTACCGTCAAACGCCAATGATTTTGCATTATGCCAACGAAGGGGAAATGGATCGGTTAAGATAACCTCTGGGTTTCCATCTGGAATTAAATCTGTTTCACTTAATTTTTGACGATAAATAACGAGCTCGGAGCTAAAGTATAAATAGCCATTATGAATGCGCATTTCAGTGGCAAAGGTTCCATCGTTTGGATAATTTCCAAACCTTTTTTTTATATCTGCCTTACCGTTATGAGTAGTATCCCTCAAGGCCATATTTCCAAACTGTCCTTTTGGCTCCCTTAATTTTACATAGATATCGCCATTCTTATTGACAGCAATATGTCTAGAAGGACCAATACTATCTATCACTACTAATGCGCCAAAACCATTAGGTAAAACTAATCCTCCATTATCGTCATCGGGTAAAAGTTTAGTCAATACATTTGGCCGTTCTAAAGGAGCTGGTTTTTTTATTTCTTTTTCATTGCAGGATAGAGCAATACAAAGAATACTAGCTACTATTAGAATAATTTTTTTCATACGTTTTTATATAGGGATAATTAAGATAAAGCGCAAAATAAGAATAATGTTTTACAGACCTATAAATGAATTCCATTACACCAACCGTTTTGCAATTGCATTGGCCAACAAAAAATCTAATTTTAAAACAAGATTGATGGGTTTTTCAACCTTATTGTTCTTAGAAAAATAGAGATATCCTTCTGTTCTAGAATTCAATTCTTTTAATTTTAATTTGCCATTTAGTTCTTTATTTTCATAAAGATAGCTGTCTAAAACGGCCTTAGTCAATTTCCTTTGCTCAAGAAAGGAACATAGCTTTTCACGATTCACCAATGTAATTTTACAGGTTGTAAAAACATGAGGCTCATCTTGATATATAGCTGTGGCCAAGGCATAAAAATCAGTGATTTTCCTTTGGTCGAAAAGCCAACCTTCTTTAAAGCCGTTCTTTTTATAGTATCCAAGTTCAAAGGCAAAGGTGGGTAAATCATCATTTATATAATCTAGCTGGGCCTTTTCGTCAATATAGAATTTGTCTTGCGTTTTCCTATGTATAAAAACCACGTCTACCCCAGCTAGTTGGTTTTCAAGGTCATGAACACGTGTTGTATGATAATGAACCAAGTGTTTTTGATAATACACATCCAATAATCGGGAAAGTTGTTTCTCTCTTTTTAAATCGGATGTGAATTTGCTTTTCACAAGTCATTTATTTTGTCGAATAATGTTTGACCTATCTTTTGAACTACGCCCACTACGAGGGCATTCCCCATAAAAAATGCCCGTTTAGTATTCGAGATTCCGTCAAGCTGCGTATGGTGATCAGGGAACATGTTTAGGCGTTCCAATTCTTTAGGCGTTAATCTTCGCAAACCTTTGTTGGTTTGTATCACATGTTTGAAACGTGACGGACTTTTACCGCCTTCGCCTGTTATTATGGTTCTTGAAGCATTATCTAAAGCATCTGGAAAAATCATACCTCCTTCGCTATAGTTATAGGAAAAACCAGTTTTGGCGGTTCGGGTTTCTTTTTTCGCCCCTTTTAAGTATTCCCATTTAGGATAGTCATTTTCGGGAATAAAAAATTCATCCGGTATTTTCCCTTTTTCTAAAACATCTTTTAAGACCACTCTTTTTCCATGGTAATTCGGGGTGGTTTTAGTCGTATGAACGGTTCCGTTTATAAAAACGCCCGAATTTTGAAACGGGGATAATTTACCTCCTTTATTGAATTCTTCCGATAAGGTCACCAAATCCTCTTCAATCGTAAAGGAGTTGATTTTTGAGGAAGTGGAAGTCGCTGGGAAAGCTGTTGCCATGGTTCCAGTCGTACACATCCATTCTTCAGGATTTCCTTTTTTCAATTTTTTGTACAGGGCGGTAGATTTATGATATCCCAAGAAAAAAATACGTCTACGGCGCTGTGGCATCCCATAATCTGCCGCATTGATCACGCGCCATTCTATCGCATACCCTAAATTGTCCAAGCTTTTAAGCATAATCGCAAAATCTCGCCCACGTTGGTTGGAAGGGGACTTTAGCAATCGGTCCACATTCTCGAGAAAAAGATATTTCGGCGGATTTTTTTTTTCGGAAAGAATACGATGAATGCTCCACCAGAGCACCCCCTTTTTACCGATTAATCCTTTGGAGTTTTGAAGCGTGGTAGCAACTGAATAATCTTGGCACGGAAAACCTCCTACCAATATATCTGCATCGGGTATGATTGCGGTTTTAACCTCCGAAATATCTTCGTTACAATGATTTTCACTACCAAATCGGGCTTCGTAAACTAATGACGCATGTTGCGTTTTTGTACTGGGTTCCCATTGGTTGCTCCAAACGACCTCAAAATGCTCAGTGTCTTCCAAACCTAAACGAAAACCACCAACCCCTGCAAAAAGCTCTATAACCTTAAGTTTCTTCATTTGCGCTAAATTTACATAAATTCAAGGGGTCAACACTAAAAAATAAAAAGATAGACATGGGCAAAACAACATTCTTCAAGGGTTTTTCAATACTTTTTATAATACTTCAAACGGCGTGTATTAGCAGTATTAAGGATAAAGAGACTATATTAATCGAAGTAGAAAATGTTAAAAACACTTTTGCCCCAGATAAAAGAACTGCGCTTTTTAATATTGAGGTTTTGAAAGGGCCCTCTTCATTTACGTTAGCAGGAGAAAGTAATTTACCGGTCGCAGTAGATTCTTTAAAATCGGCTTTAGACGAGAAAGGTATTCAATTTGATGATAAAATAGTACTACTCCCAGCATCCGAACTAGAGGGAAAAATACAAGGAGTCATCAATGTATCGGTAGCGAATTTAAGAAGCGAACCCAAACATTCCGCAGAACTGGCCACCCAAGCGACATTGGGTACGCCGGTAAAGGTGTTGAAAAAGGAAGGGAGCTGGTATTTGATCCAAACACCGGACCTCTACTTATCCTGGGTTGATGCAGGAGGCCTTCAGTTGATGACCGAGCAAAAATTTTCCACATGGAAGAAGACCGATAAGATTATCTATACCAAAACTTACGGGCATGCTTTTCAAACGACCGAAGGTACAAACAGGGTTTCCGATTTGGTTGCGGGAGATATACTTCAGTTTTTGGGTACCGATGGAGATTACCACAAGGTCCAATTTCCCGATGGTAGGATTGCTTTTGTCGCTACGGAAGAATCACAGGATTACCAAACCTGGACCGATGCTTTAACGACCGATGCCGATGCCTTGATCACCACATCCAAAACCTTGATGGGAGTACCCTATTTATGGGGAGGAACCTCTACAAAAGGTGTCGATTGTAGCGGTTTTACCAAGACCATTTATTTTCTGAACGGGATGGTCATTCCGCGAGATGCATCACAACAGATACATACCGGAAAAGCGGTGGATTCCGTTGCCAATTTTGAGAATCTTGAAAAAGGAGACTTGTTGTTTTTTGGAAGAAAGGCCACGGACTCCTCTGAAGAAAAAGTGGTTCACGTAGGCATGTGGATCGGTGACAACCAATTTATACATTCTTCGAACATGGTCCGTATCAGTAGCGTTGACCCTAGCGATTCCAGCTATGATGAATACAACGTAAACCGTTATCTCCGTACAAAACGTATTCTCCAACAGGAAGAGGAAGGTCTGATCTCCTTGAAACAAGCAGATCTTTTCAAGGATTAGGTAGCGCAAAGGCAATGATCTGATTTCCTTTTTCGGTTCCTAGTTTTTCCCCTCCGCAGGCAATGACCACATATTGTTTTCCATTGTAAAAATACGTTGAGGGCGTGGCAAAAGCGGGTGCGGGCAGTTTATATTCCCAAAGCAGTTTTCCGTTGCGGCGGTCGTAGGCCCTAAAATAACCATCTTTGGTAGCCCCAATCAGCAACAGTCCGTTCTGGGTAATGATGGGTCCTCCATAGTTTTCGGTTCCAGTGGTAGGAAACCCTTTTTCCTTTAGCGATAAAGTTTCACCAAAGGGGATGGACCATAGAAAATCACCTGTATTTAAATCGATGGCATGGAGTGTTCCCCAGGGCGGCGCAATGCCAGGTAACCCGTTACTATCCAAAAATTTAGTGTAGCCGCCATGTTGATACTGGTTTTCCTCTTGGGCATTGACCATTTCCATTTTCTCGGTTGTTGCTACTGACGTTTCCTCTTCGAAAAGAAATCGAATGAGCGCATCCTTTTCAGTTTCGGTTAATTCAGGAAATCCGGTCATCATCCCTTTGCCATGTGTGATAATGGTGTTCACTTCTTCTTTGCTTTTCCGGAGCTGAAGGTCGATTAAGGACGGAAATCCGCTTGCCACCAAACCTTTTCTATCCGCCTGATGGCATGTGATACATTTATTATTGTAAAGCTGTTGTCCTAGCGGCATCGTGGCAGCCGTTGGGGCATTCTCTTTCATTTGTAGGTTCCAGGCCATTTCGTTGGAATTGACATAAAGGATGCCTTCCTCTGGAGCGGAACCCGCCCCGCCCCATTCCGCAGCCCCATCATAACCGGGCAATAGCAAGGTAGGATCGAGGTTGGGCGGACTATAGACTTCTTTTTGTGCAGCGTTGAAAAACTGTAAAAGCGTTTCCTTGTTTTTGGCATAGGGACTTATATCCTTCTCGGACAAGTCTACGGACTGTCTCGCAAAAGGTTTGGGCCGTAGTGGAATAGGTTGGGTGGCCCAGGCCACTTCACCGATTAAGGTGGATGGAGGCACGGGTATCTCCTCGATATCGAACAAAGGTTCACCGGTGATTCGGTCAAACAGAAAAACATAACCCTGTTTGGTTACTTGCGCAACGGCTTTTATTTTTTGGCCATTACGTTCAACCAACAAGAGGTTGGGTGGGGCCGGAGGGTCTCGATCCCAAAGATCGTGGTGCGTAAATTGAAAGTGCCAGAGATATGCTCCCGTATTGGCACTAAGGGCCAATAGGGAATTGGCATAAAGATTACTGCCTAAGCGATCTCCCCCATAAAAATCAGGCGCGGCAGAACCGGTGGGAATATAAATGATTTCCGCTTCCTCATCCAAGGCCATGCCCGCCCAATTATTGGCCGCGCCCACCTTTGGACTTTTATAGGCTGTGGAGTCTTCCCAAGTTTCATAGCCCGGTTCGCCTGGGTGTGGAATGGTGTGAAAAACCCATTCCGGTTTTCCGCTGATGATATTGAAGGCCATGATATCCCCGGGTGCGGCATCTGACCCTTCGGATACGCGTAAGGGCATCACGATGATATCTTTGAAGATGGTGCCGGGCGTATTGGAAATGACAAATTTGTTTTTAGCGCTATCCGGCATACCGGAACGCATATCTACCTTGCCCTCGGTCCCAAAGGACGGAATCGGTTTTCCGGTCGTCGCATCTAAGGCAAAAAGGTGGGGACCACGGGTACAGAGAATACGTTTATCGTTTCCCTTTTCCCAATAGGAAACACCCCGGCTCGTAGAATGCCATACTTGTATGGAGTCCCCAAAGCTCCAGAGTTCTTTTCCGGTTTCAGCATGAAGGGCAACTACGCGCAACGCAGCGGTTACCCCATAGACCATACTATCTACCACCAACGGGTTCATCTGCATCTGTCCCCAGTCCGGGGCTTTATAACGCCAGGCAACCGTTAATTGCGACACATTTTCTAGGGTTATCTGGTCAAGGATCGTGAAATGGCTTCGCCCCGCATCACCCAAATAGGAGGACCATGTCGTATACTTTTTTTTGGGATTTTTCCCCTGTTTGGTGGAACAGCCTACGGCCAAAATAAGGGCTAGTGTTGTGAATAGTGTGGTAAGTTTAGAAAGGGCCATAAGGGTTGCTGTTTCTTAAAAGTAGCAAAAAGCACGAAGCTTTCTACAAAACATGGCCTTATTTAAAAAGCCTGTTCAGGAGGGAAATCACTTGGGCATAATAGGAGGTCCCAAAAAGATTTAAATGGACCAACAGATAGTAGAGTTGGTACAGGTCGGTGAGCTGATCCTCATTTTTAGGAACGGAAAGATGCTCGCGATAGGCATTGTAAAACGGTCTGGAGAAGCCGCCAAAAAGTTTGGTCATGGCCATATCCACCTCTGCATGGCCATAATACACGGCAGGGTCGATCAGAAAGGGAACCCCCGCGGAACTGATCAAAAAATTACCGCTCCATAAGTCTCCATGGAGTAGGGCCGGCTGGGCATCACCTACATAGTGGGTACAACGATCTAGAATTTTTGTTTTGGATGGAATTTCGTCATCAATCAATAGCTGATTCTTAAACGCCAAATGCAGTTGCGGTAGTAGTCTTTCCTGGGTATAAAAAGAGGCCCAATAGGAGTGGGTGGTATTCGATTGCGGCAAACTTCCAATAAAATTATCGGTAGCCCAACCAAAATCCTTCGCGGTACCATTGGTGTGCAGTGCTGCCAAGTGATGCCCCAATAGTTCCATATCTGCAGCTTCCGGTCTTTTGGTTTCCACATATTCCATCAAGAGAAAGGCTCCCGTTTCCAATGCCTCGCAATGTAGTACCTTAGGCGTGGCAATGGTTTTGGTCTTGGCGATGGCCTCCAATCCTTTTTTTTCGGATTGAAAAAGTTTGAGGGCATCGGTGCCTTCATGAAGTTTACAAACGACACGTTCCGTTTCGGTTTCCAGCAAAAAAACTTTAGAAATATCACCTCCGGACAAGGGCTTTACCTGATTAATTTTTACACAAAGTACATAGGAAATATGGTCAAGAAACTGCTTGTTCAAAATGGGTTGTTTAGATGGGAAAGTGTTAGTCTTCGGTTAGAAATGCCCGGATATCCTGGCTCAGTTGAATTAAATCGGGCTCATGGGTGTACATCATATGTCCCCCTTCGTAATACTTCATCTCCACACGGTCCGTCACGATTCCGTTTCGGGCAAAGGTATATTCCGCATCAAAGAAGGGAGTGATCAAATCATAATATCCACAGGCGACCAGAACTTTCATGGCGGTATTCCTGCGCATGGTTTCCCCAAGTTCCGGAGCGGTATTGACCGGCATGGGCTCCCAATACTGACCATCGGGCACGGTTCTCCAACGCCAATTGGAACCACCACCGGAGGTAATGTAGGGCCTATCCATTTTCACTTTTAATTCCGATGCAAAATAGTGGTTAAGGCTTGCCGTATAGGCGGCACTAATTTGGTAGCTGGCAGCATCCCCCAAATGGGGACGTTCTGAAACCTTATCCTCTTCATCGCCCATAAACCGTCCGTCTAAACGACCAATCGCCAATCCTTTGTCCTGTAACAGCTGCTTTTGAAAACGTCCCATCAAAATACGTAGGTTGGACCTTAGGATATAGGTTTTCTCCAATCCCGTAAAATAGGCCAGCTTCTCCGCAATGGTATTTTTCTCGTCATCGGAAAGTAAACTTCCTTTATAAAGTGCCGGTATATAGGTACTATACGTAAAATTACGGCATTCTTGGGTAAAGTTTTCTAGGGATTTGCCCTGTCCCGCTTTTTTGTGGTACCAGGCCGTAGCGGCCATACTAGGCAAATAGGTAATGAAGGAAGTGATATTATTGGGTTCAGAGGTTGACCCTGCGTAATCCAAAGCTTGGGATATCAAAATCATTCCGTTCAAGGCCATGTTCTGTCCAGAACCTTCTAAGGCTTTCCCAAGGGCGGCGGCACGGGTTGTGCCATAACTTTCACCGGCCAAATATTTCGGGGAGAACCAACGTTCGTTTTCGGTCACCCAAGTTCGGATGAACTGGGCAAAAGAGGCCACGTCTTCTTTGAGTCCGTAGAAATCCTTTCCCTCTCCCTTTCCTACCAAACGGCTGTATCCGGTTCCAACAGGGTCGATAAAGACCAGATCGGTCAGGTCTAATAATCCATGCTCGTTCGTTATAAGGGTATAGGGTGCGGCCCCATCGTCGCTTTTTGCCTCAGAATCCACTTTTACGATTTTTGGCCCAAAGAATCCCATATGCAACCACATGGACGCGGAACCGGGTCCGCCGTTGAACACAAAGGTTACCGGCCGTTTGGCAACATCACCCATGGGGGATTTGGTGTAGGCAACAGACCAAAAAGTAGCAATGGAGTCTCCGTTTTTATCGGTAAGAAAGGTTTCCTTGGCGGTAGCGGTATAGTTGATGCTTTTACCCCCAAAGCTGCCTTGGTGGTTGGTCACAAAGGATTTTGCTTGTGGAATGGGTTTTGGTTCGGTTTCCTTTTTGGGTGCCTGTCCAAAAAGCCTTAAACACATCGTAAGGCAAAGGGTTAATAAATATAAGTTTCGCATGGAAAGAGTAGTTTGGTTTGTAGCCTAAAAGTAGTTATAAAATACGAGCCGACTTAAGTTTCTAGAATTTGCTGTACATTTAGATAGTTGAATGATTCTAAAAATTAAAACATGTATTACCGTTCCTTATCCACCAAGCCGTTTGGCCAGTATATTCCTAAAACCAATTTCCTTTTGGGTGCTCTTTTTGCATTGCTAACGAATAATGTTTCGGCACAACAAAGCGAAGATGGATGGGTAGATATGTTCAATGGGGAAAATCTAGATGGATGGACCGCCAAGGTCCACCATTATGAATCCGGGGATAATTTTGGGGATACCTTCAGGGTAAAGGACGATATGATTATTGTGCGATACGACCAATACGAAGAACCGTTCAATGACCGTTTTTCCCATTTGTATTACGACCAGCCTTTTTCAGATTTTCACTTGACCATGCAATACCGTTTCGTTGGGGAGCTTTTTCCCGGTGCTCCGGATTACACTTTGAAAAACAGTGGCATCATGTTCCATTCCCAAGACCCTAGAACTATGCTAAAGGACCAGGACTGGCCTATTTCTGTCGAGATGCAGTTTTTAGCGGGAATCACTGAGGGGGAGGAACGCCCTACCGGAAACATGTGCTCCCCGGGAACAGACGTGGTCTATGAGGGTAAAGTAGATTCAAGGCATTGTATCAACTCTACCTCGGACACCTATTATGGCGATCAATGGGTTACAGCCGAATTGGTCGTGTATCATGATTCCTTGGTTACCCACATCATTAATGGAAAAGAAGTACTACAATATACCAAGCCCCAAATAGGAGGAGGCGTGGTCAATGGTTTTGACTCCACACTCAAGGAAGATGGTAAACCGTTAAAAGAAGGCCTTATCGCTTTGCAGAGTGAAGGTCAGCCCATTGACTTTAGAAATATGAAGATAAGGAACCTAAAAGGATGCATGGACCCCAAGGCAGCGAACTTCAAGGACTATTATGTAGTTTCGAATCCTGGGGCGTGTAGTTATGATTAATGGAGTGTCGCATTATATTTAACGGAGTTATCCAATAATTCCGTTGCCGCCAGAATGGCATCGTCATGGTTTAAATAGTACTTGTACAATCCATCACGATAGAAATATCGTTTTACGATTTCATCCTCAAGATTTTTCTGTATCTCACTTTGGTATTTGTCCAAGGCATTGATCTTACCTTTTTCGATATTGACCAAAAGTGTTTTATAACTGTCCTTAACATCTTCTCCCAAGAAATCGTTTTCCTCTCCAGAAAGGGCATTCTTAATGGCTTTTTCTGCTTTGGTCTCGAATGAAAAATTACTGTTTTTCACGTAGTTTTTAAACGCATTGAAATCTGCATCGGTGAATTTGAAATCTGAAACAGACTCCAAATTATTCTTGTATGAATAATCGGTAGCATAATCGAAGATGACATTGTTCTGTAAAAGAGCCAAGGTAAGGTCGTTGGTTTGAACCGTTGCTACCTCTATATCGGGTAAAATTCCACCGCCGTCTTGTACCTTTCTACCATTACGAGTAGAAAAATCATTGTATTTGGTATTTCTTACCGCATTACCGTTATCATCCCTATTCCAGTAGTCCAACGCTTGTATACATCTACCAGATGCGGTATAGTATCTAGAAATGGTCACTTTTAACTGTGTGCCATAAGTAAGCTTCAAAGGCCTTTGCACCAAACCTTTTCCAAAACTTCTGGCCCCCATTATTACTGCCCTATCCAAGTCCTGCAAACTACCAGAAACAATTTCGCTGGCCGAGGCACTGCTTCCGTTTACGAGAACGACCAAAGGGATTTTCTCATCCACAGGTTGGTTGTTCGTACGGTATTCGCGATTGAATTTTTTTACTTTTGATTTTGTCGTAACCACCAATTCTCCTTTGGGCACGAATAAGTTGGTAACGTTTATGGCTTCGGAAAGTAAACCTCCAGGATTGTCCCTTAAATCCAAAATTATTTTTTCAGCTCCCTTTCCTTTTAGGTCCAGTAATGCAGATTTGGTTTGCTCAGAGGCTTTTTCGTTGAATTTTGACAATACGATATAACCAGTTTTACCATCGATCATTTTAAAGAACGGAACGGCATCAACTTCTATTCCTTCACGCGTTATGGTAGTTGTATTTGTTTTGCCCTGTCTTTTATAAGTGACGTTGACAGTAGAACCGTTGGCCCCTTTTAAAAGTTCACTGGCATTATCCTCAAAATCCGCCACCTTTATATCTCCAATCTGAATGATTTCATCCCCGGCCTTTAATCCTGCTTTATCTGCCGGATATCCCTCGTGTGGTTCTACAATCAATAATTTATCTTTGTAGGTGCGAACTAAAGCTCCGATGCCCGAATATTCCCCGGCATTATTTATTCGGTAAGTTTCAACATCCTGTTCGTTTAAAAACTTGGTGTAGGGATCCAAATCCTCTAGCATATTTTTAATGGCGGTATCCATTAATTCTGCCGGATTGGTCTCGTCAACATAGTTCATATTCAACTCTTTGAACAGGGTTGTGAAGATTTCAATCTGCTTGGCTATTTCGAAAAAGTCGCTTTTATAACTACTTCCTACGAATAGGAACGCTATGGCGATGATGGGTATAAGAACTTTTTTACTGACTATTTTTTTCATCAATCTTGACCTTAAATTTGTTCAATACAAGCTTCATTCGTTGATCTAATTGCTCAAAAGTGGGCATCTCCCTACCAAGGTATAAAAATAGAAACGCAAAGTCGGCATCGGTATTGTTAAAAACCATTGCTTTATTAAGCCGATAGGCTTCCCTGAGCAAACGTTTTATCCTGTTTCGTTGCACGGCACTTTTGAAATTCCGCTTAGATACCGTTACCCCAGCTTTAATGGCGACGTTTTGGTGTTGAGCGGGGATATACATCAATTTCAATGGATAGTTGGATATGCTTTTTCCTTCCTCAAATAACTGGGTGAAGAGTTTTTGGCTCTTTAGCTTTTCCTTTTTTCCGAAGGATCTATCCATTTTAGAGGATCTGTTTTTATATTACCCAGAGGGAAAGTGTAAATTATCAACTATATATTTAATTACCTACTCCGCTTGCCAAACATTGTTCTCCAAGTTTACATCCGCCATTAATTGCGAGGGATCTATTACCACCGCTTTGATGGACGATAATGGCTTATTGATTATAAAATCATAAGTCGGATAGGCCCAAGGCCAATCTTCCACTAACGTTCGTTGTATTCCTTCATAGGGGTTCTCTTTTTCCCCGCGCATCATACGTAGGGGCGCATAAAATGTTTCCCTTGTATCATCGTTATAAACAACCAAAATATCCAGGGGCATTGGCATTAGTCCAATACGTTCCATAGTCACTTTGGTAGATGTGCCATCAGCATCAACGCTCTTGATTCCATAATCAATGGTGTTGGTGGTTTGGGTCCAATCTGTCAAATACCAATCCAATTCCATACCCGATACTTTTTCTGCAGTACGTTTGATGTCATTAGGAACGGGATGCTTGAATTTGAAATCGGCATAGTACTTTCGAATGGTTTCCATTAACTTATCTTGGCCGATAACATAACCCAATTGAGACAAAAAGATAGAACCTTTACTGTAGGCCGAAATACCATAGGCAAAGTTAAGTGCGTATCGATCTGCGTAGGTGGTCTGCGGCTGCTCTTTACCTGAAAGCGCCAAATTTCGATACCCTTTGTACGTGTTTTCAAATGGATTGTCCTTAAGTTCTCCCATAATCTGGTTCATACATAATGTGGAAATAAACGAAGTGAAACCCTCATCCATCCACTCGTGTTTGGCTTCATTAGTACCCAATACCTGTTGAAACCATGAGTGTGCCATTTCGTGTGCCATAACCCCGACGAGACTACCAAATTTACGGTCGCCTGTTATAAGCGTCGCCATGGCATACTCCATACCACCGTCACCACCTTGAATTACGGAATATTGATCATAGGGATAAGGCCCAACGTTTTTGTTAAAAAACTGCATGGCTTCAACAGTTTTAGGTTGAAGATTTTTCCAGTTTTCTAAGTTTTCTGGCTTGTTCTTGTATAGGAAATGTAACATAGGACCATCGGGAACCTGTGTCGTATCATGAATATAATCTGGGTCTGCGGCCCACATAAAATCATGTACCATAGGGGCTTTAAAATGCCAGGTCAATGTTTTGCCTTTCTGTTTCTTGATTTTCGTACCTGGCGCTTCATAACCATGACCAATTTCATCTGCATTTTGAAGGTATCCTGTACCACCAACAACATACTTCTTGTCCAAGGTCAGTTTTACATCAAAATCTCCCCAAACACCATGGAATTCCCTAGCAATATAAGGATCTGCATGCCACCCTTCAAAATCATATTCGGCTAGTTTTGGATACCATTGGCTCATGGAAAGGGCAACCCCTTCACTACTATTTCTTCCAGAGCGTCTGATCTGTAAAGGAACTTGGCCTTTAAAGTTCATGTCGAAGGTCGTTTTACCTCCCGAAGGTATTGGAGAAGCCAATTCTACAACCAATACAGTGCCTTCTTCTGAAAAAGAAACGCTATTACCATCTTGTGTCAAGGTTGTAGCATGTAGGTATCCCATTTCAGTTTCTGAAAGAGACATAATTCTACTTTCTTTGTCTTCTGTAATCATTCGCCCATCTGGATCTGCAATGGTCTGTAATCGAATATCCATCTCACTTCCTGGCTGAAAGGCGTTGAAGTATAAATGAAAGTAAACCCTGTTTAATTCATCAGGGGAATTGTTGGTATATACCAACTGTTGGGTTCCGGTATATTGAAAATTTTCAACATTCATGTCCACCTCCATAGTATAGTCCACGTGTTGTTGCCAATAGCAGGCATTGCCTTGGGCAAAGGAGGCAGTTGAACAAAGTATCGCAAGAAAGGCTAGGATTGATTTAGTCATCTGTGTCATAAAAATTATAATTTAATTTGTCCTGCAGCTACCTTGCTTGCCATTACCAATGCATTATAGGCATTGACGATTTTACCTGAGGTGGAGATTTCGTCCAAGGTGGCACTTTTTGAATTATCACCAGCCAATATTACTTTCGACTTTATAGGCAAGCCAGATTGCAATATAATCTTTTTCACCTGTGCCGCGGTCAATGATGGATATTGGGACATCACCAATGCAGCTACACCGGCAACCGCTGGAGCCGCCATTGATGTACCTGGCGAAAACTCATACTCATTATTAGGAAAGGTCGAATATATATCGGTTCCCGGAGCGAATACATCTACGTTTATATCCCCATAATTGGAATAGGATGCTACCAATTCTGATCCGTATTCAGGGTTCAATGCCCCTACTGTAATCACGTTGTCGGCAAATTCTGGGCCATTTTTAATTTGATCATTTGGGAAATTGGCGTTGGTAGGGTCGTCTAAATTCGCACCGTCATTACCGGCAGCATGCACAAAGAGCACATTGTTGTCGGCCGCGTACTTAATAGCATCGTATACCCATTGGGCTTTTGGTGAAAACGATTTTCCGAAACTTCCGTTAATTACACGGGCACCGTTGTCAACGGCATAACGAATTCCCAGTGCGATATCCTTGTCATACTCGTCACCATTCGGCACCGCTCTGATACTCATTATGGCAACATTGTTGGCCACCCCATTCACACCTTTACCATTATTGCGCTCGGCAGCGATAATTCCGGCAACGTGGGTGCCATGGCTTTCATCGTCCACCCTGTTTTTTGGATTACCATTGCCGTAGTTGATATCGGTGATATCATACGCATCATCTCCTACAGGGGCTCTACCGTTAAAATCCTTGTTGAGGTTGTAGTTCAATTGTTCGGTGAAATATTTAATGCCTTTTCCCAATTCTTCAATCACCTCTGGTATGGTATCCTTTATACTGAACATTTGATTAAGAACCGAAATATTTCGCTGCATGGCCTCGTCGGTCGCCTTAATACTTGAAAGGTCTTCTTGTGTATAGGATTCTTTCTTCAAATATTGTTTGACCGCAACATCGGCATCTTTCACAGCTTGTAATATTTGTTCATATTGTTGCTTGTTCTGTAGGGCCTTCGTATGCTCGGTATCCAGTTTGGCTTTTGCCTTGGCCAATGTTGTGGCATCTCCTATGTTAAGTCTTAGCATACGAACATACTCCAATTGCTCATTGTATGAATCGCCTAAGAAGTTATAACCATGAATATCATCTATATACCCATTGCCATCATCATCTTTGTTGTTGCCAGGTTTTTCATCGGTATTCGTCCATAGAACCCCATCAAGATCTTCATGGGTTAAATCGATTCCAGAATCAAGCACGGCAACTATCGTTTTAGTTCCTTTTCTATTTTTGATGATTTCATTATAGGCTTTATTCACGCTCATACCGGGGATGGTGTCGGCGACTAAGTCCAAATGGCCCCAATTCTTTTCTTCGTCCTCGGTGAGGTCGGCAATTTTGAGAGGGGTCGAATCAATGTTTTCAACGGGCGTTAAGATTAGCCCTCCTCCACCGGCCGAACTGGTAGTACCACAACCTGAGAATAGAGCGATTAGCGAAATAAAGATTAGCGATTTAAAATATGTCTTTGTCATATAGGGGAATGTGTGTTAGGGTTATTTTGTGTTTATAAGATTTTAGTATTGAACAATTAGTTGAACAGCTCATTGAAGGTAAATGTTCGATCTAAACGTACTCCTTTTTCAGTTCGTTTGAGCGTACATAATTGATTATGGGCATCATGTTCAAAAAGCAGATAATAGTTATTGTCAACGGCTTGATTTAAAAACAATTCTTTCTCTTCCATGGTAATCAATGGCCTTGTGTCGTAACCAATGACGTAGGGCAGCGGTATATGTCCAACGGTGGGGATTAAATCGGCCATGTAGGCGATGGTCTTGCCTTTATATTCGAATTGGGGCAGCATTTGCTTTTCTGTATGGCCATCAACAAAACGGATGTCAAATCCTAATGGTGAATCGGCGAGGTATTTTTCATCTGTACGGCCGATAAATTTCAATTGACCGCTTTCTTGCATCGGAATTAGATTTTCTTTTAAAAAGGAAGCCTTTTCCCGTGGATTGGGGTCTGTTGCCCATTTCCAATGTTTTTCATTGGTCCAAAATTTGGCATGCTTAAAAGCGGGTTCATAACCAGTTCTATCTTTGTTCCACTGAATGGCCCCGCCACAGTGGTCAAAATGGAGGTGGGTCAGAAAAACATCGGTAATCTCGTCCCTGTGAAACCCAGCATTTTTTAAAGAAGAATCTATATCATAGTTACCCCAACGGTAATAGTATCCAAAAAATTTATCGGATTGTTTGTTACCCATCCCCGTATCTACCAGTGTGAGTCGGTCGCCATCTTCGATCAAGAGGCTTCTAGCGGCTATATCGATTAGATTAAGTTCATCTGCCGGATTGGTACGCTGCCAAATGGTCTTAGGAACAACACCGAACATGGCACCACCATCCAACTTAAAATTACCGGTCTCGATAGGATATATTTTCATAAAATATAAAGGCGTACAAATTACTAAAATACATAGGGTTTGTCGCCTTTTTAAGAGATTTTAACGTGATTGTAGGCATTACTGATCAATGAGTTCTCCCAAAGAATGATGAGCTAACGGCTTTGTAAGATATTTTTCAACCCCGATATTATTTTCAGATTTTTGTATATCACCCGGGTCCAAAGAAGAGCTGAGCATATAGACTTTACATTTTTCTCTAACTTCTTGAGGTAATTTTATGTACTCTTCCATGAATTGAAACCCGTCCATTAATGGCATGCGGATGTCTAAAAATATAATATCTGGAAAAAGCGTAATATTATTATCTAATTCCTTAAGATGGTGCAATGCTTCAAGTGCAGAAGTCTTTATTTGAATAGCTACCGGAATTTTTGTTTTTTCGATAATGGTTTTGTTGATGAAATTATCCATTTCAGAATCGTCAACAAGTAAAATCTTTTTTAAGTTCATCTAAGAAACCGTTATAGTTTTTGATTGGGAATAGTTACAAAGAACACAGTCCCTTGATTTGGTTCAGATTCAATCGTAACATCGCCCTTCAATTTATTCAATACTTCTTTGACAATGAACAACCCTATGCCCGAACCCGTGATTCTTGAAGGAACCCTATAGAACATATTGAAGATCTTGTCAAGATGTTCTTTTTCGATACCAGGTCCGTTATCCTTTATTTCCATTGTGGCATAGTCGGCATTTGTTTTAATAGTAATATCGATATATGGGGCGTTACCATCTAAATTGTGATACTTGATGGCATTGGAAATAAAATTGTTCAGTAAAACCGATACCCGTTTTCTATCTGAAATGAAAGGTACTGTATCTTCGACCGAAACTTCTATGGCAATTTTATTTCTGTTTTTCAAATACCACAAACTGGCCAAGGATTCTTGCACCAAGCTGTTAAAATCAATTAATTCTCCTTCAACTTCAACGTGCCTGTTTCTAGAATATTGGATGATGTCGCTAATAAAACCATCTAAATTTTTGATAGCCATATCCATCATGTCCAGTTTTTCTATAAGTTGAGGTTCATTTTCCTCCAACTTAATTATTTCAAGAAGGCCCAGAACAGAACTCAACGGTGCTCTTAATTCATGTGATGCACTATACACAAACTGGTTAAGTTCGGCATTTGTTTTTTCCAGTTCTTTGTTTTTTTCCTCAAGAATTTCCCTCGCTTCTTTTCGTTCCGTTACATCCCTACCAATACCCAACAAATTACCATTGTCCAACATTTTAGCCGTGATTTCGGCATAAAAACGAGTCCCGTTTTTTCGCACCATTAATCGTTCATGAATTATAGGTCTTCCATTTTCAAGTTCTTTAAACTTTATAGGATTTGCAATGATGTCCTCTTTATCGTAAATATCGGTTAAGTTCAGTCCTATGAGTTCGTTGATGGTATAACCCAACATTTCTGCCCCTTTTAAGTTCACTTCCAATACAAGACCTTCAGCACTAGTGAGAAATATTCCATCGGTTGCTTGCTCCACTAGGGTTTTAAATTTGTACTTACTTTCCCTTAATAATTTTGTTTTCTTATGCAAGACCCTGCTAAGATATTGTGGTAACCTAATAAATTGCCACATTATAAAACCACAGAGCAAAGAGAAAAGAAGTCCTAAAATGGAATATAGGGCTACGGTAGAATAGTCTATATTTTTATTCGAAACTACCTTTAGATTCCATTCTGCATTGTTCATGGTTATGGAATGGACGTAGCCCTTATGTCGCTCGAATTTTTTAGAACGAAAGAAAATCTCTTCGGAGTTATCTTTATTAATTTTTGAAAGTTGATAAGAAAAGTGACCATTTTGTATCGAATCCAATCGAATGGAATTCATTAGGGATGGAAGCTTGACTATGGCCGCCGCAAACCCTAAAAAGGAGTCTTCCCTAAAAATGGGAACCCTGCTCACAAAACCCTCACCTCCTTGTTTTAAGGGTATGGGTCCGGCAGTAAAGAACCCTTTTCGCTCTATAGCGGTAAAAGCCCCTGTCTTCCCTATGGAATCCTGTAGAATATTGAAACCTATTACTTGGTTTGTTTCTAAGGGATAAACGTGGGTAATTTCACCTGTACTGTTTACGAGTTCTAAAGCGTCCACATGTTTATTAGAACTAAGTAATATTCTGGCGATGCTGTCAAAATCTTTAGGAACACCATAATTCTCCACTATAAAGCCCAAAGTTGCCGTAGAGGAAAAACTTTGACTTAAAATGTTCTCCAGTTTGTTTTCAATTTCTACGGCGTGTTTGGCCACCTCGATATTTTCTTTCATCTGTAATAGATGAGAATGTTGATAAGTGAGGTATTGGGTGAGTAGCAAAACAAAAAGGAATACCAAGAATCCCATTAGAACGGGATTCTTAAAAATGATTTTTTTTGGCACAGTTTTCATTTGAAAAAAGGAATCGTAGGAATTTTAAAAAGCCATCCGCCTAAAGTAGGAGCAATTTTTAAACAGAAGCTATATAGGTTGCAAATTTGCAACTTATTTCTATAAAAATTATAAGGATTAACGGCATTTCATCTATTTAGAACGCTAATAAACAGTGATTTGTAATTTTTTCCATTGGCAGATCACTTTTTAAAGTTAGACAAGTACACTTATGTCGTACTACATGGTTTTGCAAATTACTCTTTGGAAAGATAAAAAAGGGCTATTTTTAATATTCATAGTTAGCCAAATTGAAAAAATTAGAACGTAGTTTATCCCTAACATCTGTAGTCGCCATCAGTATTGGAGGTATGTTGGGCAGTGGTATTTTTGTGCTACCTGGTTTGGCGGCGGCAAAAACGGGCTCATCGGTTTGGTTGGCCTACCTCTTGGCCGCTGTTTGTATTTTGCCCGCGGCGCTGTCCAAATCTGAGTTGGCTACGGCAATGCCTTCGTCTGGAGGGACGTACGTTTATATTGAACGGGCTTTCGGACCCCTGTTCGGCACTATAGCGGGTATTGGCCTATGGCTATCCCTTCTACTAAAAAGTGCCTTCGCTTTAGTTGGTTTTGGGGCTTATCTCACCGTATTGGTAAATATAGAGACGGGTATTACGAAATATATTGCCTTGGTCTTTTTGGTCGTGATTCTCTTTTTGAACATCCTAGGGGTAAAGAAAGTGGGTAAGGTTCAAATTGTAATTGTTTCCATCAGCCTTATCAGCCTTGCCTTGATCTTGATTTTTGGACTTCCCAGAACCTCTGCGACACTTTTAGACCCCTTTATGCTTAAAGGTAAAATGGGATTGTTTACCACGGTGGCCTTTGTTTATATTTCTTATGCAGGCGTGACCAAAGTAGCTGCGATTGCCGGAGAAATCAAAAACCCGAGTATGAATTTGCCCAGGGCTATGCTACTGTCATTGTTCATAATGACCGTGATATATGTGGTAGTTGCATTCGTGCTCGTGGGTAACTTGCCATTAGAAGCATTGAAAACAGACATTAAACCCATTTATTCCATTGCCAATCTTCTAGGGGGAAGTGCCATTGGTTATATAGCTGCGATTGTAGGTGTCATTACCTTGATCTCAATGGCAAACTCTGGAGTTTTGGCTGCTTCTCGATTTCCTTTTGCTATGGCGAGGGACAAACTACTTCCTGATTTTATGTCCAAGATTCATTCCAAGTACTTAACGCCCGTGGTCACTATTACGATGACATGCTTCGTCATGGCACTTGTAATATTATTCTTAGATGTGGAGAAGATTGCCAAGTTGGCCAGTGCATTTATGGTGATGATGTTTATTTTGGTGAATGCATGTGTCATCGTTCTACGAGAAACATCGGCACAATGGTATGCTCCTCCTTATAAGTCGCCCCTTTATCCTTTTGTTCAATTGTTCGGTATTTTTACTGGAATCGCTTTATTGATTTTATTGGGGATGGGCCCTTTACTGGCCATTATCATTATTCTTGCCATTGGGTTTTTAATTTACTTCTACTTCGGTAAAAATGCCACAAGAACAGGAATTCTACGGAAATATGGACATAGGCCGGCCTTGTATCTATTTTATAAAAGAAAGGGTAAAGGGCAGATAACCTATAGAAACAATCAAGCGGGCATACTTCAAAATTTAGATGGAAAATTGGCGTCCGATGCCGGGGTCGTCGTACCCTTACTAGGAAATGAAAGGTCACCAGAAATGCTGGTAGAAATAGCCGCCGCAATTAATAAACGAGATAAGATTCAAGCGGTGAACATCACCGAGGTGCCCAATCAAACATTTTTGGACGCTATGGTCGAGGAGAATCCCAAAATTGCTTCATTAGAACGGCGCATCTCCCAATTGGCCATTTCAAGAAACGTCAACATCGATTTTGAGGCTGCCGTTACCCATGAAATTTCGGATACCATACACGAGCTAAGTAATCAAACCAATTGTGATTGGTTGGTCATGGGCTGGAACGGAAGGGCGCATAGCGGTATTTTGGTCAGCAATCCAATAGGTTGGTTGCTGACGAACATTAATTCAGATTTTGCACTTTTTAAAGATGTTGGTGTCAGACATATAGGTAAAGTATTGTTGGCACTTAGACCAGGGCGTAAGGACAAGAATTTTATCGCCGTAGCCGATAGAATATGCTCCTTTTACAATGCTTCCTTGACCTTGTTACATGTAGTTCAAGACGATATGGAGGAAGAAGAGGTCGAAGCCATGCGCAATCACTCTGTAACGCTTTTACGAAAAGTGCCTACCCAAAGTTCGGTCATTATTGAAAAAAGTAATGACTCGATAACCACGATATCCACTATTTCGGCAAGTTATGATTTACTTATTTTAGGAACACCACAGAAAGATAATTGGATCCGTATACTCTTCGGAACAGGTAAGGATAAATACACCGAAAAATCTGCATGCTCTGTCTTGAGATTAACAATGAAAGATCATTGACTAGATTTTCGTTCATTCGTTTCTAACATTGGTTTAATGCTTATTTTTACCCAAAATAATTTCAATGTTAGAACTTGCCGGCATTATAATTCTTGGAATACTTGCACAATGGGTGGCTTGGCGTTTAAAATTGCCTGCAATTTTACCTTTGATCCTCATAGGATTATTGGTCGGACCGATATCCACTTTATATACCTTGGATGGTTCAAAAATTATTGAACCAATTTGGAATGGGGATAAAGGACTATTTCCGGGCGAAGGATTGTATTATTTCGTTTCCTTGGCTATAAGTATTATTCTGTTTGAAGGTGGACTCACGCTAAAACGTTCGGAAATCAGTAGTATTGGCCCGGTAATTACCAAGTTGATAACATTAGGAAGTGTCACCACATTTTTTACAGCTGCATTGGCGGCTTACCTTCTTTTTGGGCTTTCATGGCAACTTTGTTTCTTGTTTTCAGCTTTAATCATTGTAACAGGGCCGACCGTAATTACACCCATTCTTCGGAATATCCCCCTAAAAAAGGATATATCTGCCATACTTAAATGGGAGGGTATTTTAATTGACCCGATCGGGGCGTTGGCTGCCGTGTTGGTGTTTGAGTTCATAAGTGTAGGTGAGGGCCAAGCGTATACCAAAACGGCTTTAATCGAGTTCGGAAAGATATTACTGTTCGGTTTTACCTTCGGCTTTGCGTTTGCACATGCACTGACATTTCTGATCAAGAAGAATTTTATTCCCCACTATTTGCTGAACGTTGTTTCATTGTCGGTAGTACTGGGAGTTTTTGTAATGTCAGATATTTTCGCACATGAATCAGGACTATTGGCCGTGGTCGTAATGGGTATGGTTATGGGCAACACAGACTTACCCAATATAAAAGAACTGCTGTATTTTAAGGAGTCCTTAAGCGTATTGTTGATATCTATTCTTTTTATCTTGCTTTCCGCTAACATCGACATTGCGGATCTTGAATTGATTTTTACTTGGCAAACAGCAGTTTTGTTTTTGTCGATTGTATTTATTATCAGACCTCTTGGCGTGTTCTTAAGCTCCATTGGGTCTAATTTAAAGTTTAACGAAAAATTGTTTATAAGTTGGGTTGGTCCTAGGGGTATCGTAGCAGCAGGTATCGCCTCCCTTTTTGGGTCCAAATTATTGTCCAAAGGGGAAGCGGGAGCAGAATATATAACCCCCTTGGTGTTTATGATCGTGCTGGGCACGGTATTGTTGAATGCCACTACGGCACGCATATTTGCCAAGTTGGTTGGAGTTTTCTTGAAAAAGTCAGAAGGTATTTTAATATTGGGAGCATCAAAAGCACCTAGGTTGATAGGTAATTATTTACATCAGAACGATAGGCACGTCGTATTGATTGACAATAACCAATCCAATATTGATAAGGCTAAAAAACTGGGCTTGGAGGCCATATCGGCGAATATTTATTCAGATACCTTGACCGACAATATCGAACTTAACGATATTGGGTATCTAATGGCCTTAACCGGAAATTCAGATATCAATAGGTATGCAATCAATAAATTTCAGGATGCCTTTGGCGAAAATGGCTCTTTTAGATTGGTCGATTCAGATGAAATGGGGGATCCGGAAAATAATCCCAAAGAAGGTTTATTTTCACACACGGATGATTTTATAAAGTTAACAGAAGCCGCAAGAAAGTATCCGGCCGTACATGAAATAGAACTTCACGACACAGAGCATTACGAAGGGTTGATCGAAATAACGAAAGCTGATCCAGATATCGTTCCGTTATTTCTTAAAAATCTAGAAGGTGATATTCAAATTATTACCGCTTTCAGTAAAGATTTCACAGATATTCAGGAAGGGTATAAATTGGCCTATTTAGGCAAAATGTTTCCTACCGACGAGCCTGAGCTAGAGAAAAAAACCACTGAAACCTCTTAATCGTTCAGTTTAAGAACGGCCATAAATGCTTCTTGTGGTATTTCAACATTACCAACTTGGCGCATACGTTTCTTTCCTTTTTTCTGCTTTTCTAAAAGTTTTCGTTTACGTGAAATATCACCACCGTAACATTTGGCGGTTACGTCCTTACGTAGGGCCTTTATGGTTTCCCTAGATATAATTTTAGATCCTATGGCCGCTTGTATAGGAATGTCGAACTGTTGTCTTGGAATAAGCTCTTTCAGTTTTTCGCACATCTTCTTGCCAATTGTAGTTGCATTATCAAAATGGATCAAAGCAGAAAGGGCATCTACGGGTTGGGCGTTCAACAATATGTCAACGCGCACCAATTTAGAGGTACGCATGCCTATTGGGGTATAATCAAACGAAGCATAACCCTTCGAAACGGTTTTTAAACGGTCATAAAAATCGAATACAATTTCCGCTAAGGGCATGTCGAAATTAAGTTCTACACGCTCCGTAGTCAAATAGGTCTGATTGGTAATCTGCCCCCTTTTTTCAATACATAGAGACATCACGTTGCCCACAAAGTCGGCTTTTGTAATGATAGTAGCTTTTATATAAGGCTCTTCAACACGGTCTATGGTTGATGGATCGGGCAAATCGCTAGGGTTGTTTACAATCAAAGGAACCTCACTGTCTTTACGTGTAAATGCGTGGTAACTAACGTTTGGTACGGTGGTAATTACCGTCATATCGAACTCGCGTTCCAAGCGTTCTTGTATAATTTCCATATGCAGCATCCCCAAGAACCCACAACGGAAACCAAAGCCCAAGGCCGCACTACTTTCTGCGGCAAAAACCAAGGATGCATCGTTCAGCTGTAATTTTTCCATAGAAGAACGTAGCTCTTCAAAATCTTCGGTATCTACAGGATAGATTCCCGCAAAGACCATGGGTTTTACATCCTCGAAACCTGCAATGGGATTTTTGGTAGGGTCCGCTGAATCGGTAATGGTATCGCCCACTTTCACTTCCCGCGCATCTTTTATTCCGGTAATCAAATAACCTACATCACCGGCTTTTATTTCTTTTTTAGGATGCTGTATTAATTTCAAGGTGCCTACTTCATCGGCATAATAACTTTTATCGGTGGCAACGAATTTTATTTTCTGACCTTTCTTTATGGATCCGTTTACCACCCTAAAATAGGTCTCAACCCCTCTAAACGGATTGTAAACAGAATCGAAAACAAGGGCTTGTAGCGCTTCGTCAGGATTGCCTTTTGGGGCTGGGATGCGTTCTATAATGGCCGTTAAAATTTCCTCAATGCCAATACCGGTTTTAGCACTGGCAGGAATTACATCCTCTGCCTTACATCCTAACAAATCGACGATATCATCGGTAACTTCCTCAGGGTTGGCACTCGGCAGATCCACCTTGTTCAAAACAGGAATAATTTCCAAGTCGTTTTCCAAGGCCAGGTAAAGGTTTGAAATGGTCTGTGCCTGTATGCTCTGAGCGGCATCAACCACCAATAGTGCGCCTTCACAAGCGGCAATGGATCGTGAAACCTCATAGGAGAAATCAACATGGCCAGGAGTGTCAATAAGGTTTAAGATGTACTGTTCCCCTTTATAGGTATAATCCATTTGAATGGCATGGCTTTTTATGGTAATGCCACGCTCCCGTTCAAGATCCATACTATCTAATAATTGCTCTTTTTTCTCCCGTTCCGTAACAGAGCCCGTAAAATCTAAGAGACGATCGGCCAAGGTGCTTTTACCATGGTCTATATGTGCGATTATGCAGAAATTTCTTATGTTTTTCATAGCGGTACCAGTAATCATAAAGCTAGTTAAAAACCTAAATAGTTCTAGGTTTTAAAAGAGCAATTGCAAATATAATCTAATTTATTGCGCTATGCTTTGGGGTCAATATCAATTTATTGCTACCTAAGTGTGCATAGATTACAAAAATTGTAAAGGAAAACAATGGATTTTCGTTAGATTTGGAATTCAACCCAAACCAAAATTGAAACTACTACTTGCGACTTTAGGTATTGCACTGGGTATTTCCCAAAGTGTAATCGGACAAACCTTTGAGTTGAGAGGGGAGGTCAGGAACCAATATAGGGAACCCATAGCTTTCGCTTCCGTTTTCCTATTGACCGTGACCGACTCCACCTTGGTCAAAGGTACCTCTGCGGATGAAAATGGTAGTTTTTCAATTACGAATATCAACGAAGGACTTTATTTTTTAAAGGCATCCTATGTAGGGCAAATTTCTGAAAACCTTACGATCGAAATTTTAAGGGATACGAAGATAGGCGCGGTCATTATTGAACAACACGTTGAGGAGTTGAACGAAGTAACCGTAAGCGGAAATAGGCCTGTGGTAGACCGAAAAGTGGACCGTATCGTTTTTAATGTTGAAAACACCGTGATTTCACAGAGTAATTCGTGGGATATTCTAAAACAAACCCCCGGAGTTATTGTTACGGGAGATGAATTGCAGGTTCGAAACCAAGCCACCACAATCTATATAAATGACCGAAAAGTACAATTATCCCCAGAAGAGGTACGTAATTTATTGGAAAATTACCAAGGGGAAAACATAAAATCGGTTGAGGTTATTTACAATCCACCAGCTAGTTACGATGCAGAAGGTGGCTCCATTCTGAATATCATCACCAGTAAAAATATCTCTTTAGGGTATAAGGGTAATGTCAGTGTCGGCTACACCCAAAGTGTGTTTCCGAAATATAATTTTGGCACCTCCCATTTCTACAAGACAGACAAATTGAACGTTAATGCCAGTTATACTTTTGCTCCCAAAAAAGAGTTTAAGAACACCTTGAACGATATTAATTATAGAAATGAAACCGGTATTTTTTCAATTTGGAATACTGATTTTGACCAAGTCGTACGTAACAATTCCCATACAGCTGGTCTTGTTGTAGACTATGAGTTCGACGATAGTAATACCTTAAGCCTTACCTCGAACGCACAGCTGCAGCCAAAAAAAGAATCTGATTTTTTTCAGAAGACGACCATGAAAAATGGGCTAGGTGTCTTGGACTCTACATTTACGACAGGCAGTTTTTTGAACGAAGAGAAAAATAATCTATCTGGAGATCTAACCATTAAACATCGCTTTAAGGAAAACCAAAATCTTAGTGTAAATGCACACTATACCTATTTTGATCTTAGCCGCTCCCAAGATGTCAATTCCGATTACTTTTTGCCTGACGGTTCGTTTATCCGTGATTTTAATTTTTTTACTAACGCAGACCAGCAAATCAAAATCAAAACGGCCCAAATAGATTATAGCAGTATGGGAAATTGGTCTTTTGAAACTGGACTTAAGGGATCTTTTATTCATTCGGAGAGTATTCTTGACTATTTTTTAAGGAATAGTGGATTAGTGTTCGTTCCTAATTTATCGGACGATTACAGCTACGATGAAAAAGTGTTTGCAGGCTATTTCAGCTTATCCAAAGATTGGGAAAAATGGAGTATAAAAGCAGGCTTAAGAGCTGAGCAGACAGAGAGCAACGGAGTATCGCTAAATGTGGCTGAGATAAATGGACTAAACTATTTCGAACTTTTTCCTTCGGCATACATTCTACACAACATCAATGAAAACCATAGCCTCTCTTTTGACTATTCCAGAAAGCTAAAACGGCCGAGGTATGATGACCTGAATCCTTTTAGGACCTATATTAACGAACGAACGTTTGAAGAAGGAAACCCCAATTTACTGCCCAGTTTTAGTAATAATTTTAATTTGAACTACACCCTGAACCAAGAATATTTTTTTGATTTTTATTTTCGGGACAACGGACGGTATATTTCAACACTTACCTTTCAGGACAATGAAAACCAGGTTTTAAGGGATATCACCCAAAATGTATTGAAAAGTACTTCCTATGGCTTTGATTTTACCTATGGGAAGTCGATCAGCAATAATTGGTATGTATATAGTTATATTTCCCTTTTTCATGAAGACGAAACGTTCATGGCCTTACAAAGTGACGCTTATTCATATAACAATCAGTTTAATGGAGCTTATGTTGACCTGACCAATTATTTGACCCTTTCCAAAGATGGTACTTTTAAAGGTGAACTAGGGTTTGTATATATGTCAGGCTATTTGCAAGGGTCTTATATACAGGAGGAATCTACGAATCTAACGTTAGGATTTAGAAAATCTTTCATGAAGAACAGGGCTATTTTGAGTATTAGTGCCAATGACCTTTTGGGGAAGTATAATTCCTACATCAATTCAAATTATTTAAATCAGGATAACCGCTATTTGGTTAGGCCAGAAACACAATACGTCCGCTTTGGATTCACTTATAATTTTGGAAATTTCCGTTTAGAGGACAACCAGCGGGAGATTGAAAAAATTGAGCGCGAACGCTTAGAATGATTGTAACTATTTATTTTTCAACAAGGTAGGTATAGGACTGTTAAATAGTTGACTTTTCTGTCAGACATTTCCGATTTACTTTCCTATTTTTAGCCCCAACACATATTAAGAATGAAGAGGGATTATATCATATCACTTCTTCTTGGGCTAACGGTTTCCCTCACCTTTGCCCAAGAGTTTCGTATTACCGGATTAGTTCTAGACGTTGAAGAGCGTCCTATCGCTTTAGCCAATATACTTTTACTAACCACGGAAGGCACTTTTGTCAAAGGAACCGTAACAGACGACAACGGAGCTTATGAATTCACTTCGGTTATCGGGGGAGATTACCGAATTGCTGTCAGTTATTTCGGAGACACTGTTGAAAGTTCCATATTTCAAGTATCCGCAGATACCGCTATGGAAACCCTAGTTCTCAACAATGCCCAAGAATTGGATGAGGTTACCGTTACCCGACAAAAACCTAGGCTTGAACAATTGGCGGATCGGTTGGTTTTTAACATAGCCAACACGGCACTTTCTGAAAATGATATTTGGGATGTTTTAAAGCGTACCCCCGGGGTAATGGTGATGGATAATACGTTGTATATTAACGGAAGCCCCAATGTTAGTGTCATGATCAATGGAAAGCGCATCAATCTGCCACAAGAGGATCTTATAAACCTGCTTTCCGGCAATTCTGCGGGCAATGTAGAATCTATTGAGGTCATTACGAGTCCACCCGCAAAATACAGTGCGGAAGGAGGTCTGATGATCGACATAAAAATGAAGAAAAACCTAGTTTCAGGCTATAACGGCTCTGTCTTCAACCGGTATACGCAAGGCGTATTGCCAAAACATACGTTGGGAATGGACCATTTTTTCAAGAGTCGAAAGGTGGATTTTTCCACAAACTACAGTTATAGTGATGATAGGGACTGGGTCAGGTACACTGAAATCACCAATTTTTTTGAAAACGGCACAGCTAATGAAACATGGGCGGCCGAGCAGAAATCCATTGACCGAAGAAAGGGCCACAACCTCAATCTGTTCCTAGATATTGAGCTTGATGACAAGAACACCCTTAGTCTATCTTCCAATACGAGTTTTTCGCCGAATATGCTGCGCGCTTTTGACTCCCGAACCGAGATATCCGATACCGATGGTAATCGATCGGCTCGCTGGCAGAGTAGCAATACCTCTAACAACGATGTGTTCAATACCGCCTATTATTTGGATTGGATCAACAAGTTAAATGATAAGGGTGCTGAACTATCGGTGAACGCCCATTTCACCTATTATGATTTTAAGCAAAATCAACAATTGAACAATACCATTTTTGATGAAGAATCGCAATTTATCTCACAGAATACTTTTTCGGTAGGTTCGGATCAAATCATCAATTTATATAGTGTACAGACCGATTTCACACTTCCTTTGAATCAACATACTACGATGGAAACGGGCGCGCGTTATGCGGTCATTAATTCTGAGGCCAGTATCGTTCAGGCAGGGTTTGATCAATTGAGGGCGGGCGTAAACCCAACAGAGTCTGGTGTTTTTAATTATGACGAAGATATATATGCCTCTTACATAAGCTTTAATAACAGCTGGGAAAACTGGAAACTGAATGTCGGTCTGCGGGCAGAGTATACAGATACCAATGGTAAATTGGATACCGGCGCAAATGTAAACAACAACGAGTACCTTAACTGGTTTCCCTCCCTTTCGGTATCATACATCCCGAATAAAAACGGGTTCTTCTTAAAGTCCTACAGACGTATTATCCGACCCAAGTACAACGTCATCAATCCATTTCAATTCTATCAGACTGCAAATTCCATTGAGGAAGGCAATCCCAACCTCAAACCGGCCTATAGAGATTATGTTCAATTGGATTATGTTTATGACAAGGCGTATAAGTTGGTCTTGTTTGGTGGAAAACAGAGCAATGAACAATCTCAACAGGTTTTTCAAGACAACAACGCAAATATTTTGCGCTTGCAATATATAAACCTTAAGACCAATTATTATTATGGTGCCGACGCCAGTTTTTCAAAGGACCTTACCACCTTTTGGAACACCTTTTTTTTAATAAGCCATTTTTACGACGAGGACAGTTTTACCGATCTAAACTCGAACACCATTATTAAAAATTCTATTTGGACGACTCATATCCGTGCTACCAACAGCTTTACTTTTTTAAGTGACCGATCTCTTTTTGCCGATATAACATACACCCATTTTTCACCACGCATCAGAGGTAATTCCCGAATCGAGTCATATGGTAAATTAGGATTGACAGTTCGTAAGACCCTATGGAACAAAGCGGCAAGTGTTTCATTGGCCATAGAGGATATCTTCAATGACAATAATAAATTCGCTACCAGAAACTATCTAGACCAGAATAATAGCACATTTACCAGAGCAGAGAACAGACTGTTCGTCTTTGGATTCCGATATAAGTTTGGCAACACAAGAATTAAGGATAACTATAAACGAAAAAATACCGATGAGGGTAACCGTTTATAGCATACCTTTCCTTAATCACTTCACAGTTCAACCTACTCCTTCCTTTCTGTAATAAAAGGATTGGTATTTCCCGTTCCACCGTTATTTCTGTTACTTGACAAACCTAAATACGTGACGTCATGAGATAATACGGGAAGGCATAATTTTCAATCTTCCATAAAAAACTTAAGGAGCATTTTTATCCACGGCC
This sequence comes from Maribacter sp. X9, assembly GCF_048537565.1. GTDB lineage: Bacteria > Bacteroidota > Bacteroidia > Flavobacteriales > Flavobacteriaceae > Maribacter. The sequence continues at coordinate 745,847 of NZ_CP183215.1, read as the reverse complement.
CTATACAAGATATTTGTGGTAGGGTTAAAAATAGACATTGTGGGCACGCCTTATTCCGGTGCTTAACATCCGGGCTTTAACACCCCTGAAATTTTAAGTAATTTTCATCAAAACCAACGGAAATGTTGGGGCGCTTACACTCAAATGAACCTTTTACGTTACGGTCATTGTAATCAGCCCAATTTTGGCTTAGAGGTTGCCGCTTATCTCCTTCAGGTAAACGTCCTATAAATTTCATGCCCTATGGTTTCTAATCATTGAAGTTACGTTCTATAGAACGGTCATAGACCAGTTTAACAACCTTTACGTATTTTATATAACTTTGCATCCCAAAATTAGAAAAGCCCATGCCTAAAATAGGAGACATACAACTGCCTGATTTTCCGTTGCTTTTAGCGCCTATGGAAGACGTGAGCGACCCCCCTTTTCGTGCCCTCTGTAAAGAGCATGGTGCCGATGTGGTGTATACCGAGTTTATATCATCCGAAGGCCTGATCCGTGATGCCGCTAAGAGCCTTATGAAGTTGGATATCTATGAAAAGGAACGCCCCGTTGGCATTCAGATTTTTGGCGCCAATTTAGAGAGCATGTTGCAATCTGTGGAGATTGTAGAGAAATCGAATCCAGATATTATTGATATCAATTTCGGCTGTCCCGTAAAGAAAGTGGTATCTAGAGGAGCAGGTGCAGGAATCCTCAAAGATATAGACCTGATGGTTTTCTTGACGGAGGCTATGGTCAAACATACCCAACTACCCATTACCGTTAAGACCCGCTTGGGCTGGGATGATGATTCCATAAAAATCGTTGAGGTGGCCGAACGTTTACAGGATGTAGGCTGTAAAGCTATTTCCATCCACGGGCGTACCCGGGCGCAAATGTATAAGGGCAATGCGAATTGGCATCCGATAGCAGAGGTGAAGAACAATCCCAGGATGCACATTCCCGTATTCGGCAATGGCGATGTGGACACCCCGGAAGCGGCTATGAAAATGCGCGACGAATTTGGATTGGATGGTGCTATGATCGGCAGGGCCAGTATTGGCTATCCTTGGGTTTTTCGTGAAATCAAACACTTTTTCGAAACAGGCACCCATCTAGAACCTCCTACGATGGTCGAACGGGTAGCTGCCGCTCGCCGTCACCTACAAATGTCCATTGATTGGAAAGGCGAAACCCTAGGTGTTTTTGAAACCCGAAGACACTATACCAACTATTTCAAGGGGATTCCCAATTTTAAGGAACACCGTATGAAAATGGTCACCAGTGACGATTCGGCATCGGTCTTTCAAGCCTTTGATGAGGTGTTGGAGCTTTTTGGGGATTATCAGTTCGACATCCCATAGGTAAGGAAAATAAAAATAGTACTACAGCAAGTCTCGCATTAAACTAAGGGGCCGTGCTTATCAGCTTTTTGTTAATGCGGCTACTGGCAATTTTAGAGGCGATAATTCCTAAAATAACGATGGTCGCCAGTACGATGACGATGTTGACGAACTCAAATTTTACGGGATAGGCCAAGGAAGGTGTGATGCGCAACCAACCAAAGAATAGTTGGGACCAAATAAGCAGCAACCCTATGAGCACTCCTATCAATCCGCCAAAACCGGTCACCAATACGCCTTGCACAAAATAAATGCGGCGTAGTTCGGCAATGGTTGTGCCAAGACTGAAGAGCGTTTTTGAATTCTGTTGTTTGTCCAGAATCATCATGATTATGGCGCCAACTACATTGAAAAGTGCAATAATCAATACCAACGTAAAAATAAGGTAGGTGGCGACATTTTCGGTATTCAACATTCTATAGAGCGTACTGTTCAGTTCCTGTCTGTTTTTAAGTTGAACACCGGGCCCTAAAATAGCTTTTAGTTGTGGCCTAATAGCGCTGGGCTCTACACCATCCTTCATTTTAAAGTTGATGCCTGAAACCTGTAGGGAATCCTTTTCTAATAAGGCTTGGGTCAACCGCAGATTTGCAAAGACATATTTGTTATCCAAATCGGCCTCCACGGCATAGACACCCCCAATGACCATAGGCAATTGATTATACAGCGATGAAATACTTTGCTGGGAAATGGAGCCTTTGCCAGGTTTAAAGGCATAAATCTGTATCGGACTACGAAATTCGTTAATGGTGACCCCTAAAATATTTGCAATTCCCGATCCAGATACCACCTGTGAATCGTTAATAGTCCAATCGCCCATATAAATGGTGCTATCGATTCCGGTGACTTTGGTATAATTACTGTCGACACCTTTGATGTACGCAATATGGTTTTTACCACGGTGTTCCAAAGAAACTTTCTCCTCCAATTCTTTGGAATAAAAAGCTAAGCCCTCTACGGCCAGTAGTTTTTGCTCTTGTTCTGTCGTTAGTGAAAAGGTTTTTCCAGCTACGGGAAGGGCTTTTAGTTGTGGATCAAAAGATTCGGTAAAGGAAAGGCTAAAGGTCTTTAATCCGGCGAAGGCCGAAAGCACAATAAACAGTGCTGCAGAACCAATGACAATAACTAAAAACGTAATAAAATTAATGATGTTTACCGCATTCTGTGTGCTTTTCGAACGCACATAGCGTTTGGCGATATAGAGCGGAAAATTCAAACGATCAGGACTTTTTTCGTTTCGGCAGTAACTCCCTGTTTTCAATAGGATTTTCCTCGCGCTTCAAGGACTTTTCAATATTCTCGATATAATCTAACGAATCATCTAAGTAAAACAAAAGTTCGGGTACCCTGCGCAACTGGTTTCGGGTACGTTGTGATAATTCGTGTTTTATAAGGGGCTGATTCGATTTTATCCCTTCCATCAATTCGCCGGCCTTATCGTTCGGGAAAATACTAACGTAAATCTTGGCGATAGACAGGTCGGTGGTCACGTTCACTTTGGAAACGGAAATAAGGGTGCCTCGCAACCCACCATCAATGGCTGCCTTTTGTAGAATGTCTACAATATCCTTTTGAATGACCCCTGCTATTTTACGTTGTCTTTGCGTTTCCATACTGCAAAAGTACATAGAAAAATGTATCTTGACCGCTATGCAACCCATCCTGAAGCAAATAAGGCATGAAAAAAATAGAACATTTGGGCATAGCGGTAAAAAACTTGGACGCTTCCAATGCACTTTTTGAAAAATTATTGGGGGTTGCCCCTTACAAACAAGAAGCGGTAGCCTCGGAAAGCGTACGTACCTCCTTCTTTCAAAACGGCCCTAACAAGATAGAATTAGTAGAGTCAACGGACCCTAACGGACCTATTGCCAAATTTTTGGAGAAAAAGGGCGAAGGAATTCACCATGTGGCCTTCGAGGTTGATGATATTCTTGCTGAAATGGCCCGATTAAAGCAGGAAGGCTTTACACTTTTAAATGAAAAACCTAAAAAAGGAGCCGATAACAAATGGGTGGCTTTTGTGCATCCAAAAAGTGCCAACGGGGTTTTGGTAGAACTTTGCCAAGAAGCTCCACTCCAAAACAATTGAACGATAAACCATAAGCATTAAGATTACAGGCGAAGTTCCTGCCGGATTAATATGCTAGCGGCCTTAAGCCATCGAAGTGATAAAACGCAGTCAGGTGGTAAAATAAGCTTACTAGATAATCGAAATTTAAATGCTTGGACGCTTGCGTCGAAATCAAACATGAATTCATATTCAATGCCTCGTGGGCTTGCCCCGAGGTAGTTTACTAGAAGTATGCATAAAAATCTTGTGTCGATTAAAAATAAGTGGTAATATTGCATCCGCAATTCGCGGGTCCTATAGCTCAGTTGGTTAGAGCACCTGACTCATAATCAGGTGGTCCCTGGTTCGAGCCCAGGTGGGACCACAACAATGATCAAACCCCTTCAAGAGATTGAAGGGTTTTGTTTTTACACCAGTACAAAATCAGTACAACATTTTTTTATTATTCCAATCTTCTTGTTTGTATGGTTTTGCAAATTGAAAACTTATCCCTTACAAGGTGAATAAGTCAAACAACTAAAAAAGAAAAAGGATGCGAATTTGGAGGAATAGCTTTTTTCTCTTTTAAAACTATTCTATTAAAATGCCATTTTAGGGGACAAGTGATAATAAACTATATTATAATTTAAATAATGAATTTGATTTAATGGGAAGTTCTCTGACACGAACCTTACAGGCGTTATAAATTGCATTTGTTATTGAGGCCGCTACAGGGCCTTGAGCAGCTTCCCCAACTCCTAAAGGTTCTAGTTCGTTTCTTTCTATTATGTCAACATGAATCTCAGGGGATTCCATGAACCTAAGAACTGGATATGAATTCCAATCTAAACTGGAAATATGTTTTTTATCAAAATGAACTTTTTCCAAAAGTGTCCAACTAGTTGATTGAATCATACCTCCTTCAATTTGATTTTTAAGTCCGTCTGGGTTTATCACCTCTCCCGAATCAACAACTGCCCACATTTTTTTAACTATCAACTTTTTTCGCCTATTTACTTTTACTAGAGTCGCAATAGCTATATAAGATGAGCTATTGGAATATCTTGCAAATGCATATCCAATACCTTCATTTTCCTTTTTTTTTATTTTTGATGTATTCTCCTGCAATCTTTTCAAACAATCAATTGCCCGACCATCTTCCAAGTGCTTGATACGGAATTTTAAGGAATCAATTTTTACGGAAACCGCTAGTTCATCCATGAACGACTCTATAGCAAAGACATTGGCATATGCTCCTAAGGACCGCAAACCGGACTGTCTTAAAGGACCGTGAAAAAAATGGGCTTGAATATCAAAGTGTTCAATTTTGTAGTAAGGTACAGAATTTCTAACTGCGCCATATTTAAACCCATATCCTGGCACTGGATAACCTTTCTCTAAAAATCTTGCGGGCAATAAACTCTCTGGGCTTCTTCCTGGTCGGGTACCATGTCCATCTGTCCAGAAATCATATTTCCAGCCCGTGATTTGGCCTGATTCACTTAATCCTGCTTTTAATTTCATTACCATAGCCGTTCCGTAAGGTTCCCAACCATGCTCGTCATCCCGCATCCATTGTAGGCGAATATGTTTGTCAGGATATTGCGTCGCCATTATTGCAGCTTCCGCTGCTGCGTCATCAGCCCCGTTATGACCATAACAACCTGATGCTGGTACGCCTTTTATATGGATGTCGTTCTCTGGTAATTTCAATAAAAGAGCAAGTGATTTTCTCAGAGGATAGATTCCTTGGCTGTGGGTCCAAACATCCAATTTGCCGTCGGAATAAAAAGCGATTGCACATGAGGGACCATTAGCTCCATGCATTATGTAAGGTTTATAATAGCTAGCGGAATATTGTTTAAAAGATTGTTCTATTGAATTCCGAAAACTACCTTTTTCCTCTATCTTTTCCGTCTCTACGGGAAGGTTTAACAAGTAGTCTTTTAGAAATCCGACCTCGGGTAAATTTTCTTCATTAGCCCATTGACATAACATAGTTGCCTTTGACTTCAATTTAATAGCCTGATATTCCTCTTTGGTCAAAACACCTAAAAAGCTTCCAATCTGAACGAATTTGATAAAACCGGCCATCTTGCTTAATTCACTATTGTCTATAGCGATTAATTTAGCTGTGTAAGCAGTAGGTCTTATCACTCTGGCATGCACCATATTGGGAAAACGTAAGTCTTGTATAAAGACAGGCTTTCCTCGCACCATATCTTCGATATCCTTTCTATGCAATGGCTTGCCCACGTAATTTCTTATGGTTTTACTTCTAATTTCTTTTGGTTGAAACACTTCTGTATTGATTTGTCTTCCCTCCAACAACTCAAACAAACTTATATCCTCCTTTGAAGAATTTATATGGCCGTTCTTAAGCGTAATAGAAGAAATAGGAACATTCCATTTTGTTGAAGCCATCTCTAAAAGTACTTCCCTAGCAGCTGCAGCTGCATTACGAATCGACATTCCACTTGACTGAATAGATACGCTGCCTACTGTATAACCTTCATCAGGTGTAACTCCTGTTTCAACAAGAGTTATTTCTATTAAATCTAGTTTCGTATTCAGTTCTTCAGCAGCAATTTGCATCAATGCGGTTCCTATTCCTTGACCTAATTCTATCTTTCCTGTTAAAATTCGAATTTCCCCATTTTCCAAAATTTGTAGCCAAGAATCGATTAAATTATTATCTGGTTTAGGGCCAAATCTTTGTATATCATTTTTTCCACCGCTAGTTTTGGTCCTAGTGCATGCTGCGCCCATCAGTGAAAAACCTACACTCACGTAACCTAGTTTCTTTATAAAACTTCTCCTATTGGATATCATCTTATTTATTTTTTATAAGCTCTTTTTATTGCTTTAATTGCCCTGGTATGAACACCACATCGACAGATATTCTGATTTAACTTTGCACGTATCTGAAAATCATCAGGCTCCTTATTTGTAGTCAATAGGTCAACAGCTGCGATTATTAGGCCATTAAGACAATACCCGCATTGAGCCGCCTGTTCATCTACAAATGCTTTTTGAACTTTATGGAGCTCCCCATTTTTTCCTAAAAGCCCTTCTAGTGTGGTGATTTTTGAATCATTAAGGTTTTTGACAAGTAGGGAACATGAGGTGGTCGCTTTGCCATTGATAAGTACCATACAGGCACCACATTGTGAGAGACCGCAACCATATTTTGGTCCGTTCAGTTTTAATTGATTGCGCAGAACGTAAAGTAGTGGTGTATTCGGGTCGACTTCTAGTTCGTAATTATTTCCATTTACATGTAGAATCATAAGTGTAAGTCTTTACACAAATCTTGAAGTAATTTGCCTAAAGTCCTATTGAAATCATGAATTCATCACACAAATTTCACTAAGAATTTCGATATTGAATTGCGGTAGTTTTTGTCAATCTTTTAAAAGACACATTGAATGATGATAAATTATTGAAACCACATTCATAGGCTATAGCTGATATTTTATAGTCTTTATATTTTTTTGCCCTCAACATTTTTTTTGCCTCTTCAATTCTATATTTAGCAATAAGTTGTGAGTAGTTCATGTTATAGGATTGGTTGATAACTTGAGAGAGTTGTTTGGGTGTAATCCCAACAAAGGTACTTAGACTGGTTAGCGAGAGCTCTTGATTTAAATATAACTTTTTACCGGCCAGTGATTCAGCAAGTAAACTACTGTACATTTCAATTTCTTCCGGGCTTAAATTAGAATTGAGGTATTTGTTATTCACTATTTTTAGTAGTGCTGGATTTTGTATTACCCATATAGTTAATAAAACAATAATGATGGAAAAAAGGAATGTATCGCCTGGATAATATGGAATAATAGAAAAATATATTAATAAGTAATTGAGGAACATGGCAATGGTGGCAATCGATAAAATTATCAACCACTTGTTTTGTAATTCTTGTTTATTGTTGGATTGCTTAGGTAAATATTTGAGCCCTTCATACAGGGCCATTAGTGAATAAGTCGTCCCATGGATGAATATCCCAATATGGAAAAGCCATGAATACGAATCATCATTGACGGGTATGATTCCACTGAAGAAAATAACTATCACAAAAGGTATAAAATGCATTAGTAGGTAAGGCCTGTTCCATGTGAACCTGAAATATTTGATGTTTTTAGAAAAAAGCCATAGTAAAGGTCCAATAGCCAACAAAAAACCTAGAAATACAACAAGGTAAGAGCTTTCAATAGAATAGTATCCATGAAATAAGGATTTACCTATTCTGACACTAAATAGTATAAAAAATATAGCCAAAAAAATATAACCCTTTTCCTTCCTACTTTGAATAATTAGAAGAAAAAGACCGAAAAATAAGCCGATTATTACGCCGATACTTCCAAATATTGTCTGAATCAGTTTGTACGTTTCTTGGCTGAATTCCATTTAAACTAATTAACCAAATGTTGTTCTAATTAAGTAATCTTAAATTTTTATAGATAAGTTTATCTAGCGGCAAAAGGTTTCTTTCAAAAATACTAATTTGAAAATTTTGATAGATCCGTAAAACAATCATTTTAACGGACTCTATCTTTCGCATCAAAAAAAAACTTTTTAAATTACATTAACTAATTCATTGTAATTTTTCAAACTGGTTTCCGTTTCTTCTCCTTTTTCTTTTACGTATATTTAGAAAGAAGAACAATATATTCCAATGGATTAATTTATCCAAAAATCGGGAAAATCTCTTGCCAAGGTCAGGATGAAAACGGACCTTTTACTAAAGTAAAATATAGGAAGCAGTAGGACTAATATGATACTTTTTATCTTGGCCGTTTTTGTTTTTTTGATTCTCGTAGTATCCGTCTTTCTTAGTTTTCGTTCCTTGTTAGATTATTATAAGATCTATCTGGTCCTCTTTATCCTAATGGTCCTAGGTGTATTATGGACCGCCTATTTTTTACGAATCACAGAACCATCTTGAAAGCGATAGACATTCCTTTAAGATTGTGCCCTTAAGAAAATCTCTTATCAAGAATTACCATCTTATTAATTTGGATGAGGTCAATAATAATTATTTGTCGAAATTAGAGGTTCCTAAAATTGGCATGGCTACACTTTCCGCCCCTTTTTATTGCCCTCACTGGTTAGTAAATTTTCTTAGGTCTTTGTTCGAGCCATAAATTACCAGGATATCATTTTTTTCCAATATCGTATCGGGTGATGCTACCCCTTGTACGAGGTCTTCGTTTCTACTTTTGCCTACATTACTTTTTACCTCTGTTTTTTTAATGGTGGTAAGGGCCAGTAGGTTATATTTTGCCCTTAATTGTATTTCTCTAATTGTTTTCCCGATAAATTGGGTGGGAACACTGATCTCTATGATACTAAAATCATCATTTAGTTCAAATGAATCTACGACATTGTTAAGACATAATTTTTTTGCCCAACGCTCAGCGGTTTCCTCTTCGGGGTGAACAATTTCATCAACCCCAATAGCGAATAGTACTTTTTCGTGCAAGGGGTTAATGGCCCTGCTTATCAGTCTTTTCACCTTTAGGTTCTTAAAAATGGCCGTTGTCATTACGTTGGCTCCTTGTTCTTCGCCAATGGCGATAATAACGACATCGGTGTCGTTTAGGGGTAGTCCTGCTACGGTCAATTCGTCCATGGCATCCATGCAAATGGTATGGGAAATTTTTTCTTTTAGGGAATCGACTTTATACATGTTATTGTCAATTCCGATTACCTCATTCCCTTGAGAGGTAAGTTTTTCTGCCAATGAAGCTCCAAAATTTCCAAGACCAACAATTATAAATTTCATTTCTCTTTTTTTACTAATTAATGGTTATTTCTTCTGTAGGGTACCGGTAGTTTTTGTGTTTTACTTTTTTAAATAATGCCACCATAATCGAAAGCATACTCACCCTGCCCACGAACATGATGACGATGACGATTAGTTTACTGACCCAACTTAAACTTGCCGTAATGCCCAAGCTTAGACCAACGGTACTATAGGCCGAAAAACTCTCGAAAGCGATATTGAGCAGACCCTTTTCGGGATCGAATAGGGTAATGAGTATGACGCCTAAACCAATGACGATCAAGGATAAGGAAATGGTGGCAAAAGCTCTTCTTACCGAAATATCGGCTATTTCCCTCCTATAAATTTCAATGCGGTTTTTTCCTTTGGCCAAACTTATGATATTTAAACTGGCGATGGCAAATGTACTTGTTTTGATACCCCCGCCTGTAGAGGCTGGTGAAGCTCCGATCCACATCAGTAAAAATGTAATCATTAAGGTAGGAAAAGCCAGGGCCGTCATATCTACCGAGTTAAAGCCGGCCGTTCGAGGGGTAGCTGCACCGAACAGGGCAACCACTATTTTTCCGAAAAATGTATGTTCGGCAAGTGTATTATTATATTCCAGTATTAGAAAAAGAAAAAATCCTAGGGTTGTGAGTAACAAGGTGGTAATAAGATTAATTCTACTATTAATTTTCAGGACCCAAGGTTTATAGGTTTTCTTTTTTGGACCGCGTGAAAACAGATTTAAGAAAGTATGTTTTAGGTAGGTTAGAATATTTACAACAATAGGAAATCCCAAGCCACCCAACCCAAAGGTGATGATCAAAATCAATTGTAAACCATAATTGAATCGAAAACCACTTTCATAAATACTAGAGTGTAGTGTTGAAAAGCCTGCATTACAAAAACTTGAAATAGCGTGGAAGATCGAAAAAAAAGCCCTTTCGGAAAAAGGACTTATTAGCGTGGTATCTAGTGTAAAAAATATGCATACAGCAGCACCTAATTCAATGGTGGCGGTAATTAAAATTATATTTTTCAAGGTTTTAAAAACATCCCCTATTTTTTGGGAGTTGTTCATTTCGCTTAGACTCAACTGATTTTCATAAGTACTACCGCCTTTAAAGAAATAACTGAAATAGCTGGCAAAGGTTAAAATGCCCAAGCCTCCTACCTGAATAAGAAAAAGGATAATGCATTGCCCAAAAGTGGTGAAATAAGTGCCGGTATCCACTACGATAAGTCCGGTTACACACACTGCGCTTGTAGCGGTGAACAAAGCATCGATATAGGACAGGCCATTATGCGTGGCGTTGGGCAGCTTTAACATAAATGTACCAAAGAGTATAATCAATAGAAAACTTATGATGAACAACTGCGCAGGGTTGAGAAAGGCACGGCTGTAATTTATTTTGACCTCTGAGAGCTCACGTATGAAAGAAAGAATGACCGCCAAGACGACCCAAATAGGGTTTTCAAGAATTAAATCCGTTGTAAATGCCTCCCCGATGAAAAGGTACATGAAAAATACAAAAACGGTATAGATAACTGAAATCAGGTCGAACACCCAGACCTTACGCTTAAATGGATTGGGGTTATTTAAAAATCGGGCAAAAGTGGAAACCAGCCCTAAGGTGATGACTATAAAGTAAAAACCATCGATAAATTGTTGGGCGGTATAAGACTGGCTAAATCCAAAATGAAAAATAAAGGCAAACATACCAAGTACACTTGCCCACAACGCAGTTTGGTGTAAATGGCTCAAATTTAATTTCATTCAATAAAAGTATTCATTTATCGCAAAAAAATATTCCATAATCTATTGTAAAATGAGTTTAGATTTTAGCTCACTAAATAGTAGAAGCCACAGAAACGAGTTTAAAAGATTGATGAACAAAGTACTTTTCAAATAACAATTCCTATCCCTAGCATTGAACTTTAGATTTGTTTTAGATTTAAGTTTAACCTTCTATAGGAGTTGAGAAGATATAATGTAAATGAAGTAGTCGTATTGGTCAAAATCCAAACTTATATACCTCTCTCTTGAAAAAACCATAGCGGTACTTTATGAACAGCTTAGGAAGTCGAATCTCGGCTAATTTTCAATACATTCCTATGTTAGATAGGTATGATGGGTCAAATTAAAGTACAATCAATAGTTACTGTCTTTTTAAATTGCTTTTCAATAACTTACAGTGCTATTTGCATAGCAATCAACAACTATAAGTTGCGTAATTAAAGATAGCGACCAACAACCCCTTGAATTCGTATCTGTATATAATAGAACTGTTGAAGATTCGAGCCGTTTAATGGCTAAGGCTACCACGGATCAAGAGGGGATATTCAATATAGGGAATGTGCCTTTTGGGCAGACTATGAAATTAAAGTCCAATTTTTAGGGTCTAAGACCATTCCTAAGGCAGTTTCCGTGGAAAAAAGTTGACCGGCCTGGATGTTGGTACCTTGACCATAAAGGATGACGTCACCCAATTGCAGGGGTTCGGGCAAGGGCGCAAAAACACCACAAGGACTGATTATTAATGAAAAAGCTACCTTAAGTCGGTAGGGAAGGTCTACGATAGATTTATTGAGAAACACCTATACGATTTTGTAGATGCTGAGGGAGGAAAAGCTTACAGGGCATCTACGCTTATTTTGTTGAATGGGCGTAATTGTAGCCCTACCAACTTGGAGAATATACGGGCTAATAATATCGCGCGCATCGAAATCATTAAGACTGCTGGGGCGCAATAGAATACGAGTGCCAAAATAGGAGCCTTGAATATCATCCTTAAAAAAGAGCAAGCGTCAATGTACTGGCGCTCGATTATGATTAAAAATTTACGGGTCTCGATAAGAAATTAGCGATTGGTGTCACCACAGATTACACCTAAATTAGGTGTGGAAACCTTTGAAACCGGCTATAAATTGATTTTGCGTTCTACCGATGGTGACTTTGCCCAACAAAACCAAGTAAATGGAAATTATGGGTTAGCATCTTAGCAAACGGCGTCCCTCAATTTTAAGGAACGGATAGATGTGTTATACGTGTAGCAAAAAAAGGCCATATTTCTAATAATTCAAGAACTATTTAATGCGGATGTTTGTGATTGGCGTAGTGCTCTTTTAGCAAATCCCTGCCAAAATCACCGTCAAAATCTCGCCATACAGAATGAATATGGTTGGCATTGTTTTGACTATTGTCAAATTCGATCATAAAGGTTTTTCCTTGGATACGATAGTAGTGCGCTTGGCCAAGTGTCGTTGCACCCGCCCAAGCAAACCGTAGATCTTCCATTTCTTCATTACGGATATTACTCATTCGTTTCATCGCCTGTTCTGCTGGTATGGTGGAGGCATATTCGTAAATTAGGTCCATTAAAAGCTTTGTCTGTGCAGGGGTCATATCGCTGACCAATATGCCTTCAGGAGCTAGTTTCGTTGCTATGGGTTTATTGAAACTCACCAAATCGTTATAAGCTTCTTCCTTAAAAATGGCCATTTTTTTCTGGTCACTACTTAGCATGTTAATGAGGGCCAAGCCCAAATTTTCTTCATTGACCAAAGGGCTAAAGCCTTTGTGTTCGCCTTCCATGATCCGTCCTGGATTGGAACCAAAGAATCTAGGTGTATAGGAAACTGTATCACCAACAGTGGTAAAATGGAGCGAAATATGATGTCCTTCAAAAGTCCACATCCAAACATCTTCTTGATTTGGAGTTCCGTAAATGGAAACATAATACCGTTCGGGATCACGGTACACCGGGTCGCCGGAACTTTTCGCCAGTACCTTTTCTAAACCAATAATCTCGTTCGTTTGTTGGTAGCCGCTATCACTTAGGTAGGATTGAAGCACTTGATGAACAAGTGCCTTTTGCTCCGCACTTAATTCTTTTAAAGGTAATCCTTGCCGCTCGTAAGAACTCCAAGGAAGAAAGTGCCAATCGGCTCGGGTGTCTGCGTTGAAATCCTTGACAATCTTTGCTTTTTGAGTTGTGGTCAGCGAATTAATAAATTGGTTGACAATGGCTACATCCTGTGAGAACCCTATAAAAGGGAAAGCCACTACCAGAAACACAAGGATATTTTTTTTCATATCATAAAACTATTGGCCGACCCATGTATGGGGCTGAGGTTAATATGTAATTTTGAAAATACTGCCGCCAAAATCATCACAGACATACAAAGCACCGTCGGGACCTTGTGCCAATCCGCAAGGGCGGTGTTGTAGGGTGCCGCCTTCTGTGTTGACCAAGTCAAATCCAGCAAAATTATCCAGGAATACTTCCCAATCCCCACTTGGTTTTCCATCTTTAAAGGGAACAAAGGCCACAAAAAAGCCCTTCTTAAGTGTGGGTGATTGATTGTGGAAGGCAATAAAGGCACCGTTCTTATATTTTTCAGGGAACATGTCTCCCGTATAAAAAAGCAGGTCGTTCGGACCCAAATGTGCGGGGAAGTCCATAATCGGCGTCACCGCATCTTCACCGCCCATTTTTTCTCCGTCACCGCCATACTCCGGTGCCAGAATGCGTTTCTTTTTAAAGGGGTCGTAATAGCTAGAAGGCCAACCGGCATTGTCGCCCTGTTTCAATTCATATAAAGTTTCAGCGGGTAGATCCCCGTCTTGCTCCTCGGTGTAGAGGTCTGGATAAAAACTGTGCAGACCTCCCCGACCATGATCGGTGGCGAACAACGAATTCGTTTTAAAGTTCCAAGTGATGCCCACGGCATTTTTAATTCCGGTAACATATCGGGTTCCATCGGCATAGGTTTGGTTCAGGGCATCGGCCTTAAATTTCCAAATACCCGCAGCGGAATCTAAGAGCGTACAAGGAATCATTCCGGCACCTGCTTCGTTATCCCTACAGGCGTCGTTCCACGAACCAATGGTAACGTACAGATTGTTGTGCGCATCGATTGTGAAGGGCTTGGCATTATCCGCCCCCATATCCAGGAGTCCGTCCACTATTTTTTCTGGGTTTTCCGTATCAACAACTTCGTGGTCTTCATTCAGTGCATAGCGAAACACCCCAGAATTCGAGGAGGCATAGAGATAGTTGTCTTTGACCAGTATTCCGGTGCCAGGAACTTCGGCAAACGCTTCTTGGGCATCTATAGCTCCGTCTTTATTGGTATCCTTAAGTACAAGAATGGCTTTACCCTCTTTTAGAACCGACCTATTGGCATAAATGTTCCCATTTTTAGAAATGGTCAAATGCCGCACGGCACCCAAATCCTTCCCGATTTCTTCCACTGAAAATCCTTCAGGAGCGGTTAAAATGGTTTCATTTACGGTAGTTTTTACAACTTTTGGTTCATTTTTGCATCCCACGAAAAAGGTAATACAAATCATTGCGGTTCCTACAAGGCATAGGTTTTTGGTCAAGCGTATTGGTTTCATGAATTAGTTTAGCATTTTGTTGGTCTTAAAGTTACCATTTCACAGGAATTAAAGACTCAAATTTTCAGATAACTAAAGAAACACCTTGAGTAATTTTAGATAAGCATTCGAAAAAGCCGTAAGCCAAGCTGGGCGTTTACACCATAAATCGGCAAAAGATAGACCTCAAGATTGCGGACAAGGAAAAAATCAAGCTTTTCCTAGGATTCCTTTCCCTGCGGTTTAATTTTTCCGTGACTATTGTTTAATTTTCTGTGAAATTAAAACTAACTCAAAAATGATTTTAAAAATTACAAGGTGCAAAGTCGCTATGCTGACGCTTGCATCGGCATTATTATGTGTTCCCCTTACCAGGGCGCAAACTGTTCCTTCCCCCAAAGATGTGTATGGATTTAGAGTAGGCGATGATTATCAATTGGCCGACTACGCTCAAATTGAAGACTACCTCACCCAATTGGATGCTGCATCTGACCGGGTCAAAAAAGTGGAAATTGGTACCACGGTCTTGGGAAGAAAAATGTACATTCTCTATATCTCAAGCCCGCAAAATCTGGCCCAATTGGGCAAATGGAAAGATATCAGCACTAAACTGGCGCGCGTTCAAGTGACCGATGCGGAGGCCCAGAAACTTTCAGAAGAAGGCAAGGCCGTGGTATGGGTAGATGGCGGTATGCACTCTACCGAATTGGCCCATGGCCAAATGACCTCTGAATTGGCCTATACCTTGGCCACATCGGAAACGACCGAAATGAAAAAAATCAGGGACAATGTCATCACCATTCTTATGCCGGTGATGAACCCAGACGGTTTGGACATTGTGGTAGATTGGTACCGTAAGAACAAGGGCACGGCCTATGAAACCTCACGCCCACCCATTTTATATCACTATTATATGGGCCATGACAACAATAGGGATTGGTTTATGAACACCATGCCTGAGACCTATAATGTGACCAAAATCTTGTACAATGAGTGGTATCCACAGATTGTGTATAACCACCATCAATCGTCCCCGTCATGGACCAAAATTTCCATTCCGCCGTATGCCGATCCGGTAAACCCAAAAATTCATCCGGCCATCACCGCCGGGGTGAGCGAAGTCGGTTCGGCCATGTCCAAACGATTTTCTTTGGAGAATATGCCGGGCGCCATTGCCGATAATTTCTATACCATGTTCTGGAACGGGGGCGGGCGTACCGTACCCTATTACCATAACATGATCGGTATTTTGACCGAAACCGGACATACCACGCCCACCCCACGGTTTTACGATCCTGAAAAACTACCCAAACTAGTGGCAGGCACCACCCCCACCGATGGTACCGATATCATGTACCCAGATCCTTGGAAAGGTGGCGAATCCCATTTTAGGGATGCTGTTGATTATATGCTGACCGCTACCTGGGCCACCCTAGATTTGGCCGCTGACCGCAAGAGTAACTACCTGTACAATATTTATAAAATGGGTGCTTCGGCGATTGAAAAGTCCAAGAAAGACGGTCCGTTCGCATATGTGATTCCTAAGAGTCAATGGGACGCTTTTGAAGCGGTCAATTTGGTGAATGTCTTGAAGCGTGGGGGTATCGAGATTACCCAAGCCACCAAGAACTTTGAGGTTAACGATAAAAAATATGAAAAGGGTTCCTATGTGATTTATGCAGGACAGGCGTTTCGGCCGTATCTGATGGATTTGATGGAAAAGCAGGATTATCCGACCCGTTTCCAATACCCTGGTGGTCCACCGGATACCCCTTATGATTTAGCGGGATGGACCTTACCCATGCAAATGGGCGTAGCCGTTGATAAAATTGCCGAGCCGTTCGAGGCGGATACCGAAATGTTAACCGAATTGACAGACTATGCCGAAGGTGACGTTTCCGGCAAGGCTGATTTTGGCTATCTTCTGAGCGCCAATACCAATGCCTCGGTCATTGCAACGAACAAGGTGTTGAATTCGGGCGGCGCCGCGTATAAGACCAAAGCGGCCTTTACCTCAAGGAAAACCACGTTCCCGGCGGGGTCCTATATCGTTTCTGGCGGTAGTGCCTCCATCGATTCTTTGGCCAGTACGTATGGTTTGGAATTAACCGGACTTTCGTCCAAACCCGATGTAGAACTCACCAAAATTCACTCCCCTAAAGTAGGCTTGTACAAGTCGTGGGTCTCTAATATGGATGAGGGGTGGACCCGTTTTGTAATGGATGAATATGCCTTTGAGACCGATACCCTGCACGACCGGGATATTCAAACGGCGGACTTGTCACAGTATGATGTCTTGATACTGCCTTCCCAACGTGTAAAATCTTTGTTACACGGTAATTCAGTGTTAGAAATGCCCGAAAAATTTACGGGCGGTCTAGGGCTGGAAGGTGCTTTGGCCCTGAGCAACTATGTAAAAAATGGCGGTACCCTAATGGCCTTTGACGAGGCCAGTAACTACGTTATTGAGCAATTTGGATTGCCCTTAAAAGATGCTACGGAAGGAGCGGATAGCAAGGATTTCTTTATTCCCGGTTCCTTGATCAAGACGGGCATTGATACCACCCATCCTTTGGCCTTTGGTATGCAAGATACGGTTGCGGTCTCCTTTAATAAGAGCCGTGCCTTTGTGATTGACAAACAAGAGAAAAAAGGAGAAGGCGGTACGGAAGAAATCAAGGACGCTCCCGCTCCAGAAATTGAGGTCATTGCCACCTATGCCAAAAACAACCTATTAATGAGTGGTTGGGCCATGGGCGAGAAAAAGTTCATAGCTGAAAAGCCGGCCATGGTGAAAGCCAAATACGGCAAAGGGTCAGTGGTTTTATTTGCGTTTCGACCCCAGTTTCGAGCACAACCCAGAGGCACCTATAAACTGATTTTTAATACGATTTATGAAGGGGCTGCGGAGTAAAATTTAAGCCTTTAATACATTAAAAAAACCCTTCAAGAAATTGGAGGGTTTTTTGTAAGCTATTGTATCGGAAATGATAAGTATCAATCCTAATTAAGACTCTTCAAAATTAATTCGGTCCCGTATGGTACCGTCTTCACGATGAATGATGACATCGGCCTTGTATTTTCGGGCAAGTCGTTTAGCTTTGTTAATGGCGGTTACCTGTAATCGATGCTTGGAGGTAATGCGTCGATTGCCTTCGCGCCGTACGGCCCACGAATCTTTATAGGGGACCACATGCTTGGTGCCAGGTTCTTCCTCGTTTGCCTTGGCGGGCACTGTTGAAAAAAACCTCGACCAGTTCTCTAAAAAAGGTCACCCAAGATCGGCTCGCGTTATTTTTAGGCATGGTGTATTAGGTCTGGCATTCCAAGATACTATTTTCAGGGAAAAGTAGGTGAATCTTGCGGGAAGTGACATTTCGTTGTTGAGTGTCATTTTTGTTTTTTTATGCATGGTCAGTTCGAGTGACGTCCTGAAAGCGACGTTGTATCGAGAACGCTTTGGAACACGGATGCTTCTCGATACAGCTTTTGCTCCCAAAAAGCTCGCAAAACCCACTCGAAGTGACATCCGTTTTTTTGACATACATTTTTAACGTATTGTCAGTTCGAGTGCTTTTTTCGGCAATGCAGTGGAGGAATAAAAGTGTATCGAGAACCCTTCGCCTCCGCTCAGGGCATGCCCTTTTGGAACACGGATGCTTCTCGATACAACTTTTGCTCCCGAAAAGGTCGCAAAACCCACTCGAAGTGACATCCGTTTTTGAATGCCATTTTTGTTTTTTTCTACCTATGGTCAGTTCGAGTGGCGTCCTGAAAGCGACGTTGTATCGAGAACGCTTTGGAACACGGATGTTTTTCGATATCATTTTTGCTCAGTAGAAAGTTAAAGCACAAGAAACAGAAATGTACCTTTACCCCGTATGAAAAACTGGAAATTTAAAATAAGCGATATTCTCTTTGTCGTCTTTATCGCATTATTGATTATTCCCCAGACCAGAACCCCTATTCAAGTAGCGTTAAATAAACTTAAGGTGGCCGTATGGTCGCCGAGTGTTGAAAATAGTAGAGATCAACAATCATTGATGCCTTTTAAGTATCAATTGTACGATTTGAATAGCGAATCAGTAATCATCCCCGTAGGTGAGGGCAACATAACGTTTTTAAGCTATTGGGCCACGTGGTGCCCACCCTGTTTGGCAGAAATGCCCGGTATTCAAGAATTGTATACCGATTACGGAGACAAGGTCGAGTTTATCCTATTGACCCAAGAAGACCCGAAGGTAGTACAACGTTTTCTCGACAAAAAAGGATACAACTTGCCGGTGTATTTTCCACAAAATACTCCCGAGATACTAAGCTCCAAGAGTATTCCCACCAACTATATTATCGATGGGCATGGCACCATCCTCATCAAAGAAACCGGTGCGGCGGACTGGAACAGTAAAAAGGTGAGAACACTTTTAGATGGTTTAGTTGCGCAGTAGCGTTTTATTTAAACTTGGTGACAATCGACTTCTCGATACCCTTCAACTGCGCTCAGGACAGGCATTTTCAATTGGGTCATCACTTGATTGAAAGCACTCGAAGTGACATTTCGTTTTTGAGTTGAGTTTTTCTTTTTTTAAGGATTGTCAGTTCGAGTGGCGCCCTGAAAGAGGCGTTGTATCGAGAACCCTTTGGAACACGCGTGGCTTCTCGATACTGATTTTCTCGTACCTCGAAAATTCACTCGAAGTGATGACGCGTTTTTGAGTTGAGTTTTTCTTTTTTTAAGGATTGTCAGTTCGAGTGGCGTCCTGAAAGAGGAGTTGTATCGAGAACCCTTTGGAACACGCGTGGCTTCTCGATACTGATTTTCTCGTACCTCGAAAATTCACTCGAAGTGACATTGGCTTTTTATGACATTTTAGTTTTTTTATACGTATTGTCAGTTCGAGTGGCGTCCTGAAAGAGGTTTTGTATCGAGAACCGTTTGGAGCACGCGGGGCTTCTCGATACTAATTTTCTCGTACCTCGAAAATTCACTCGAAGTGACGACGCGTTTTTGAGGTGAGTTTTTTTCACACTTTGTCAGTTCGAGTGAAACCCTGAAAGAGGTTTTGTATCGAGAATCGTTTGGAACACGTCGGGCTTCTCGATATCCTTCGGCTGCGCTCAGGACAGGCATTTTCAATTGGGTTATAACTTGATTGAAAACACTCGAAGTGACATTGGCCTTTTATGACATTTTAGTTTTTTTATACACATTGTCAGTTCGAGTGGCGTCCTGAAAGAGGCCTTTTGCTTCGAGAAGCTCAGCAGAACTATCGAGAACCACTACAACACATTTACCCTTTTAGTTGATTTAATATTTCTTTAATGGCAGCATCCAGTTGAGGTTGTTCCCCCTCCAAACGTTGTTTAAAGTTTTCCGGAACGAAAATGTCGGGTGTAACACCTGTTTTTTCCAGATCTTGGCCATCCAAGGTAAAACAGCCCCATGCGGGCAGACGGTAAAAAGAACCATCGACCAATCCCTTGCCCGAGGTAAAGATGATCCAACGATAGGTTTCCGTCCCTAGGGTCTTGCCTAGTTGTAGGGCTTTGAATCCGGCAGCGGTCATTTCGGCATCGCTTAAACTTTGCTCGTTCATCAACAGGATAATGGGCTTGACTGAGGGAGCAAAATGCGGTTGGGGCGCAAGCCCCCCATCCCGGTACTTCCATTTCAGATACGGTTTTTGCGATAAAAACTGAAGCACCTCATCATGTACATTGCCGCCGGTATTGTACCGTAGATCTAAAATTAGGGCGTCTAGTTGATTGCTTTCCGAAACCATTTCCCGTTTAAAATGTTCGAGTTCTCCACCGCCCATATTTTTCATGTAGACATAGGCGATTTTCTTACCGCCTTTCTCATCAACATATTTTTGATTGGCGTCTATCCATGCATCGTAAAGCAAGTCTCGTTGGGCGGTATTGCTGATAGGATGAAGGTTCACGGAAATCGTTTTTCCATCCCGTTTAAAATCCAACTGCATTTCTTCATCCAAGGAAGGTTCGTTAAAGTAGGCTTCCCGGTTCTTTTTCGGGTCTATGGGTTGTCCGTTTACCGCGACTAGCACATCCCCTTTTTTAAGGTTTTTTCCGGTAACATCGGCAGGACTATCGGCAATAATAGCGTCTATGGTATACGGGTTCTCATTAGAAAATTCAATGCCCACGGCCAAGGTCTTGGTTTTGTAAAACACATTCTCTTCATCTCCAGAAGAGCTAAAGCCAAAGTGGGAGGTATTGAGTTCTCCCAGCATGTCATTGAACAATACCCGTAGTTGGTTGCGGTTGGTTAGGTAGGGCAGGTATTGCTCATATTTTTTACGAAGCAAGGTCCAATCTTCTCCATGGAAATCGCCATCGTAAAAATTCTCCTCAAACCCCGCCCATGCTTCTTGGAACATTTGACGGAATTCCTCCGAAAGATTACGACGAAAGGTAAAGTCCATCTCAATTTTTTCGGTTTTGTTTTTCTCGATATCCAACGTATGCAGGTTGCCTTTCCCCAACAGGTAATAGCTGTCCTTGGCACCCGCTAGTTGATAGCCGTTTAATTCATCGTCTAGAACCAGTTCTATTTTGTTCTTTTCAAAGGGTTCAATACTAGTTTTCCATAGTTTTGATTTTCCCTCATCATGATTGCTGATGTACAACACGTGCATGGCCTCGTCTTTTTTGATTACGGCGGGACTCGTTTGCCTTCCGAACGTAGGGCTTATAGCGGTGATGCGCTCCATAATCCCATCAGCATTAATGGTGATGGTTATGGGCTTTTTCTCTTCTTCTTTCTCTTTATCTTTCTTCTTATCATCTTTATCGTCCTCTTCTTCCTTTTCCTCTTCGGTGAACAGTTCGTCATACTTGTCATAGGTAAAAGCATCCTCATATTTATCCAAGGGCATTTGATAAATCTGTGACTCGGCTAGACCATAAGGATAGCTCGGTTTGGTCAAGTTAGAGACCATGTACAGGTATTTACCATCGGGAGACCATACGGGGTCACTTTCGGTAACGCCCGTATTGGTGAGGTTGATTATTTTTTTATCGGACAAACGAACTACAAAGACATCGCTCTCAAAATTACGGATGGCATTATAGGCAATATAGTTGCCATTGGGGGAGAAGTGGGGTTGCGGTGCATATAGGGCCCAGAACTCATCCTTGACCACGGTCTCGCTTTTGAAATTGGACAAATCCAATAGGCGCAGTTCGTCCCTTCCACTAATGTATAGGGCTTTGCTGAGGTCTGGATCCAGCGCAATATTTACGTTGTTGCGAAGGTCTTTGGTATGTTGCTTTTCGGGCGTACTCCCATCGGCGGCAATCGTGAACAGGTTGGTATAGCCCTTATAAGTGCGGTTGTATAACAGGGTCTTGTTGTCTTTCAACCAGACGATTTCCAGTACCCGTTCTGCCGGATCGGTAGGGATGTGTTTAATGAATTTCCCCTTTACATCAGAAACGAACAGTTCACCCCGCGATACGAAGGCCAGTTTTTTATTGTCCGGTGAAACGGAAAAATTGCTGATATTGCCTTGTACCTTAAAATCTTGGGTTTTGGCCAACGTACTGTTCTCGGTAATCTTAATGGGGATTTTGGCAGCCGTCTTGGTCGCCACATCGTAGCCATAGATTTGATAATCCTTCCCAAAAACTACGAGTTCCCCGTTGGCACTCACTTGAGGGCGGCCGATGGACGTATCAAATTTGGTGTGTTGTACCTTGGTTCCATTCGCTAGTTCATACAAATTATACTCCCCATTCGCTTCATCGGATACAAAATAGAGTTTTCCGTTCTGGTCCAACGTAGCCCATAGGTCCTTCCCGTTATAGGTGGTGTATTCCTTATATTCCTTGGTTTTGGGATTATAGGATTTTATATCGGGATTGTAAGCACCCTTATAGCGTTTGCGATGGGTGAAAAGTTTGGCCTCCCAACTCTCATTGAAAAATACTTCATCGGTCTTTGGATGAATGGCAATATTGGCTACCGTATTAAAATAGTTTTCAAATAAACGTTTGGGCGTACCCCCTGATACAGATACCTCATAACCTGAATATCGATTGCTTCGGGAAGAGGTAAAATAGAGGCTCTTGGAATCCCAGGCCCAGCTATCCATATCGTCGGCGGCATCGTTGAAGGTGAGTTGTTGAATTCGCCCCCCTTCCATAGGCATTACAAAAATATCCCTGTTACCAAACTGGGTAGCGCTGAAGGCCAACCATTTCCCATCCGGAGAAATACGGGGTAAGGTTTCTTCCCCGTCCATGGCCGTTAGGCGTACGGCGGCACCCCCTTTTGTGGGAACACTCCAAAGATCGGTGTCATAGCTGAAAACAATCGTTTTTGCATCAGGAGAAACTGTTGGGTCCATTAAAAAATAGGCCTCTTGAGCTGGTAGGTTGCTAACAAGAAAACAGAAGAATAGGGAAAGAAGGGGGTTGGAATACATGATAGATTTTTAAAGAAGATGAAAGATACAAAAAGAAAGAAAATACGAGTGTTAGCCTCTTAAGAACGAGGGTGTTTTTTCAGAAGATTTTCTTAACAGGTAGTGAAAGGGGTCCCGTTCAATTTCGCAATTCTAATTAGGTCTGGTTTTACGTAGTAGCATTTTGTTGGTTCTGGGCACTAAAACAGATTTTAATAAGCTCTGTCGGTCATCGATCTATGCATTTTGTTGGGCTATAATACAATAGAAGGCGGCAGTTTTTCGTTATTAAGTGATTTCTTACAAACATAGGTAAGAGAGTTCACTTGAGTCTTCGTGCAAAAACGGTAAACAAAAAATGACAAAATATATAATAAAATTGGTCTTTTTGACCTTTATGTTTCAGCTTATCACTTGGAACGGCCTCGCTCAAATTACGACGACAGTACAACAACGAAATTTTGACACCTGTGGTGATGCCTTGCCACAAGCTGAACTGATTTTAGGTGACTTGGTCCTTTCGGAAACCGGTGCTACCAATTTCAAGGCAGGTACGTATACCTTCTTTGTAGAGGCACCGTCAAATTTTCAGATTACCGCAACCACTACAGCTATTTCGGGTGCCGATATCACCAGTGCAACAGTGGCCCAAGCTGCGGGTGACAATACCAAATTGGAAATCAACGTCACCGTTGTCGCAGAAGCCAGTATAGATCAATTGACCCTAGAAAATGTACGTATACAATTACTATCGGGCACCGTTACGAACGGAACCCTAAGCTATGCACTCGACGGAAATCCCAACAATCTCAATGGACTAACCGATGGGCAGCCCTTGGCGCCGATCGTGTTTAATGCCTTAAGTGGCGGAGAAGGGGTTAATCAGCAAGTCTGTAAAACAACGGATGTACAAAACATTAGTGTTACGGGCGATACCGTTACGCAGAGTAGGACCTATTTTTGGGAAGAACAGCAAAACGGAGGTTGGACGGCCATTCCCAATTCCAATACGGAAATTTTGGTGATCGACACCAACACCTTTCCTAACGGCATTAGCAGATTTAGAAGAAATACCACCTTTACCGTTAATGGGGAAACCTGTACCCTTACCAGTACAGAGGCTACCGTTACGGTCAATGAAATAGATCCGGGTACTATCACTTCGGGTACAGGGCAAAATATTTGCGCTACAGAAACCCCACAACAATTAAGTACTTCGGGCGATGTAGCGGTTACCGTGGGTGGTACGGCCAGCTACCAATGGTATCAAAACGATGCCGGTACTTGGGATATCATTAACGGGGCTACCAACACTTTTTATCAGCCCGGCACCCTTTCAAGAACCACATCCTTTAAACGAAGGATTACAAATGTATTCAACGGGGTGACCTGCGATGCAGACACCGAACCCGTGACCATTGTGGTCAATTCTGTAGTGGCGGGAGGCACCACAACCGACCAGAATATCTGTACGTTATCTGAGCTACAGTTATTGACCGTCAACAATGGGGAAAATAATGGCACCTACCAATGGCAAAAAGATAATTTAGGAACTTGGGAAGATATTCCTGGAGCTACACAACTTAATTTTGATGCCAGTAGTAATCTTACTCCTGGTGTAAGCCGTTACAGAAGAATCACCACGGTTTCGGGGGCAAGTTGTGAAGGCGTAAGTACAGTAGCGACCATTACCTATAGTAATTTTAAGGTTGGTAGCATTTCAGGCGGCCAGACCATTTGTTATAATGAATCTCCATCTGCCATAAATTCGGATGCCGATGCCACCGGAACTGGAACCATTAGTTATCAGTGGCAACAGTTTAACGGGAGTACTTGGGTCGCTATAAATGGGGCAACTACCACTGCTTACCAACCAGGATCCTTACAGCAGAACACATCTTTCCGGAGATTGGATAGTATAGAACTTAACGGATTTACCTGTGCAGAGACCACCAATGAAATCACCATCCAAGTTTTGGCCGAAATCAACGGGGGCGATGCATCGGCCAATCAGACCATTTGCGCGGGAGAAATACCTAATTCGATCAGCATTGCCAATGCCAGTGCCGCCACACCGAACAGTAGCTACCAATGGCAGTCAAAAACAGCGGGAAATTTTGCCAATATGGTGGGGGAAACCGATGCGAACCTAAGTTTTGCGTCCGCGCCCGGTACTACTACAACTTACAGAAGGCAGACCATTGTTTCCAATAACGCAAAAGTCTGTACCGATTTTTCTACGGAAAGCACCGTATTTGTGAATGCTATCACCGCTGGGGTGATAGGTTCAAATCAAAATGTATGTGCCGGGGAAACACCCAATTCGCTCCTAAGTTTAAGCAATACATCGGCCGCAGGAACGGTTTCCTATGCTTGGGAATCCTCTACCGATGGCGGTTCTAATTATAGTTCCATAGCGGGGGCCACTGGCGCTACCTACACCCCAGGGGTCTTGGCAGCTACCACAGTGTTTAGAAGATTGGATTCTAGTGTACTAAACGGAAAAACATGTACGACCTATACCAATGGGATTACCATCACTGTAGCCGGATCCATTTCCGGCGGGGATGGGTCTGCCGCACAGACGGTTTGTGAAGGGGAAGCCCCAACGTCGTTAAGCGTCACCAACGGAACAGCTGCAGGCACAGGTATTGCCTTTCAGTGGTTTTCTTCGACAGACAATATAAATTATACGCCTATAGCGGGAGAAACCGGAGAAACCTTAAGTTTTTCAGGGGGAATATCGGCTTCGACCTATTACAGTAGGGAAGTGAACCAAACCACGGGGGGTAATACGTGTACCGCTATGAGCACTCCAACCTTGGTAACGCTTTTATCGCTATCCGAAGGGAGCATCGGGCAGACCCAAACGGTCTGTGGGGGTGCAAGTGTACCGCCCCTAACGAGTACTGCAGATGCAGTTTCGAACGGATCCATTACCTATTCCTGGGAAAGCTCACTGGATAATGCGACATGGGGAACCATTGCGGGAGCCAATCAGGCAACCTATACTCCAGCGATTACAGATGAGTTACAAACGTATTATCGAAGAAGGGCCACCGCCACACTTCAAGGCACAACCTGTGACGTCGTTACGCAACCTGTTATCGTTTATGTTAACCGCTTTGATGATGCGGTCAACCATCGTATTACCTTTTCCAATGGTTCAACGGCTCCTTTTGAAATTTGTAACCAGGCCGATCCAGCCGCTTTTGATGTCAATTTTGATTTGATCGCCTCCGGGAATTTGAGCTACCAATGGCAAGTGTCTAACGATAATGTTACTTTTTCGGATATTTCTGGTGCGACGAATGCCTTATATGACGCACCGGCCGTAAATGCCGATATTTATTATAGAAGGATAACCACTTCTACCCTCAATGGCGTATCGTGTGATGTAACCAGTAATACCTTGCGATTTATTGATGCCGGTATCGCTAATGGCGGTAAAATTGAAACTACTAATCCAAATACCTTAGCAAATACGGCTCCTGATTATTTAAGTTTTGAGACCGTATGTAGAGGTACCGTTCCAAGCCGTATGCAACAATTGACCGCGTCCAGTGGAAGTACCTTATCCTATCAATGG
Organism: Maribacter sp. X9; assembly: GCF_048537565.1. Classification (GTDB taxonomy): domain Bacteria; phylum Bacteroidota; class Bacteroidia; order Flavobacteriales; family Flavobacteriaceae; genus Maribacter. Next base: position 719,238 of record NZ_CP183215.1, on the reverse strand, counting down.
TTTGCCAATGGCACGGCAATATCAGGTGCTACTTCAATAGATTTTACACCAACGGCCGCCATAAATTCCACCACACGATATGTACGCACCACCTATAGTGAAAATATAAACGGAACTACCTGTGAGGTCAATAGCAATACCATTACTGTAGTGGTGCCACAAGCCGATTTTATCGGTGATGATATTACCCTTTGTACCGGAGAAACACCGCCGACCTTGGGAGATGAATCTTTAATCGAGGATAATGATAATTATGAAAGAACAAACTTTGACTTTCAGTGGGAAGTTTCCGATGAAGGAACAGTGTTTGCCGAGATTTCTGCCGCTACAAGTCCAACCTATGCTCCGAACACTGCGCTTACAGCCGATAAATATTACCGTAGAGCTTATTTTGCTAAAGTAGAAGGGGTACGATGTGGTCCCAAAAGATTTAGCAATATCATCCATATTTTTGTAAACGCGGTAACTGGCGGAACCATCTCAGAAGATCAACAGATTTGTTTTGGGGAAGACCCTGCCCTGTTAAACTCAGAAACGGAAGGCACGGCAAGGGGCGTTCTCAGCTACCAATGGTATTCATCCGAGGATAATACTACTTGGGATATCATTGTGGGAGCCGTAAATAGTACCTATGATCCACAAGCGGGGAATTTCCCGACACGCTATTTCAAACGCACGGCCATTTCAACGTTTAACGGAGTGCAATGTACCGAAGATAGTAATACGATAACCATCGCCGTTGCGGAAGAGATTGTTCCCGGCACGTTGAACAGTGACCAGACCATCTGTGAAGGAGATGTGCCGGTGTCCCTAACGGTTACGGGTGACAGCAATTTTGGAGACATTTCATGGTACTCCTCAGTAGATGGGATTATTTATAAGGATATGGAAATTACTGACACCTCTTTTTCACCTCCGGCACTTACACAGACCATGTTTTATAAGCGTAGGATAACCCGAACTTCTTTGAATAATTTAACCTGCTTTTCAGAAACGAATGTCGTCAAGGTTATTGTGAACAAAGTAGAAGCTGGCGATATCGTAGGCAACCAGTCGGTTTGTGAAGGTAGTCAACCCACGGCCCTTGTTGAGGTGAACGGAGCAACGGGTGCCGGACAATTGTCTTACCAGTGGTGGTCCTCTCCAGACGACCAGACTTATACAGCGGTAGCAGGGGCTACGCAGCCTAATTTTTTACCACCAACGACCTTGACCACATCCACCTATTTTAAAAGGGTCGTTACCAGTAGTTTGAACGGGGTTAATTGTACCGATGCTACGGCACCGGTATTGGTGACGGTGATACCATATGCCATTATCGATAATGATGCGATCATTTCGGATGACATTACCAATGTGAGTTGTTTTGGCGGAGCCGACGGTAGTATTGTTATCCCTAATGGAAGGATTACAGGGGGCAACACGGCCCAGGAACAGATAAATACGGTTACCTTGTTTGGAACACCTGAACTGGGGAGTACGTACAGCATTATTATCGATAATATTGTTTATGAGCACCAAGTGACCTTGAATGGTTCAAACCTTACACAGACTAATGATGAAATTGTACAAGCTTTGGTTCAGGAAATAAATCAGGCAACGGGCAATCGATTGAGTCCGGTAAATGCATCGGCCAATGCGAATGAACTTTTATTGACCGCAAAAATTGAAGGTATTGGTTTTACCGCCTTCGCAAGTACCGACAGCACCAACAATGCAGGAGCCTCTAGTGTCATCACGCAAGAAAACAGGATGGCCAACACCTATGAATGGGTAAAGGCGGGCGATAATTCGTTTACGGCCTCCACCTTAAGTATTTCAAATTTGACCGCAGGGGTTTACTTCTTGACCGTCTATAACGAGTTTTGTGGCATTACCTCAGAACCCTTCTTGATTACCGAACCCGATGAACTGACTTTGGATATCGCCGATACCTGTAATACGGCCTTGACCGCCAACAGTACCGGCGGTATAGCTCCCTTTACCTTTACCTTAACGCGGCCTAATGGAACCACAACCGTAAATACGTCCAATAATCCAAGTATTACCTATACTGGTCTTACCGGGGGCGCAACCTATACGGTTTCCGTCAAAGGGTCTACCTGTGCCATTGCCGAGTCAAAATCAGTGACCCTTCCTTTCGGACTTCAGTTCGATGAAGCCTCGGTGGTCGCTAAAAATGTGACTTGTTTTGGACAGAATGATGGGAGTATCAGCCTAAATAACGGTGCCGTCACGGTAACCGGGGGAAAATCGCCCTACAACTTTAGTTGGACCGGCCCTGACAATGCGGTATACAATACCCAAAACATCAACAATCTGGCCCCAGGTGTGTATGTATTAACCGTCACGGATCAAATAGGATGTTCTGCCACCTACACGGCCAACATTGCATCTAAATCTGAGTTAGAAATACGGAATGTACAAGTAGTGAACCAGCAATTACGATGTGCCGGTGATACCGATGCCGAAATAGGAATTCAAATAACGTCCGATGCCAGCAGTCAAATACAGATCAATTGGTTTAAGAACGGTACAAGCTTTGCCACCAATAGCACCAATTTAACGAATTTAGGTCCGGGTAGTTATGAGGTGGTAGTAACCGATATCAATAGCGATCCAAATGCACCGTGTACCGCAAGGCAGACCATTGTGATTACAGCTCCTGAAGTTTTTACGGCTACAGAGGTGGTGACCAATGGTGCACAATGTTATGCGGCGAATGCCCAACGCAGTTTTACCGTTGAAGTGAGCGGAGGTACGGCACCTTACGAATATTCGGTCGATGGAAATACGGCGGTTATGTTCAGCACGAGCCAAGTGGTCATCACCGGACTTTCAAATGATAGTCATGTGATTACGGTAACCGATGCCAATCAATGTGCAGTACAGACCTTCACCTTGCAACGATCGGAACCTATTACGTATAACGGTACAATGTCATTTACGATCGAGCCATGCGCAGGAGATTATCCGTTCGCATTGGACGAGAATTTAATTACGGGTGGAACACCGTTTTATGACACGAACAATCAACCCTATTATTTATTCGAATGGCGAGGCCCCAATAATTTTTCGGCACAGGATATCACCACCTTTGATGCAGCATCCGGAAGTTATTTCCTTACCATTATCGATGGGAACAATTGTGAATCCCAAGAACTGGAATTCACCTTTACCCCAACCTATGACCCTATTACCGTAAGTAAAACGATTACCCCGGTAAGTTGTGGCGCCAATGATGACGGAGCCATAGCCATTACCATCAATGGAGGTAAGAGGCCATACAGTATTGTTTGGGAGCAGGAACAACCGGGTACTGGTGACAATCCAAACCCCGTATTTACGCCATTGGCGCAAAACACGTTGCGGTTAAATGGCTTGCCTGAAGGAAGACTTCGCTTAACCATTACCAGTACTATTCCGGGATGTGATCAAACGGATTCTTCGTATAGGTATCAAGAACTGATCACTATAAATAAGGCGGAATCACTTCGTTTGGTGGATGGCCCTTATTTTGATGCCTCTTTATGTTCTGGAGACCCGGGAAGCATTACGGCAACCATATTCAATAGTCAGGGGGGAGACCTTAGTTTTTATTACGAAGGGGTTTTGGTTCCAGGGGTCGAAACTTCCCCTGATACCTATTCCATTCAAATTGCAGACCCGGTAGCCAATGGATCTTTAAATGTGGTCAACGATTTTGGTTGTGGGTTTACCGCTCCACTGAGTATAGATGTTACCGAACCGAATTTTAGTTATAGTTCGACAGAGTTTGATGTCACAGGACTTTTATTGGCCAAAGAAGATGTACGGTTCTTAAATACAAGCGAAGGTGACTATGCCTACGTTACATGGGATTTTGGTGATGGCAGCGCTTTGGTTACCGTTGACCCTGAAACGGACGGTACCTTGACCATCCATAATTTTGATTTTCCTGGCGTCTTTGATATTACCCTTAGTGTTTTTAATGACCAAGGATGTAGTAGGGACATGGTACAGACCGTACAGATCGGTTCTGGCTATGAGGTCATGTTCCCCAACGTTTTCTCGCCCAATGGAGATAGTATCAACGATTATTTCCAAGGGGAGTTCACAGGCGTTTCCTCCTTTACCTTCCAGATATACGACATGTGGGGTGCGCTGGTGTTTAGTACAGCCCACGACTTTAACGACTTGCCTATAAATTGGGGATGGGATGGAAATTACAGTAATGGCAATGTATATGAAAACCTATCTTTTAGATATATATTCGTGGGCACCACAGGAGACAATAAACAAATAACCGAAACTGGCGAAGCCACAATCTTAAGATAATGATCAAAAGACTTAAGCAGTTAACCTTTATAGTCCTTTTTATAACCTTGGGCGTTAATGCCCAAGATAAATACATTCATAACCTTAGTAAGGTGCCCGTATTCTTGAACCCAAGTTTTCATGCTTTTAAAGAGAAGACCAAGATTGGGGTTTTAGGAGAATTGGCCAACCAGAACCAAGGCAATCAATCACAGCATAGATATGCTTTTGGCTCCACTTTTTTTGAGGAATATAATTTTGAATTGGGTATTGATCTGTTCACTAATAATCTTAAAAATAGTGGGTTCAATTATACGTCTGCGGCCATCAGTTACATGTATAAATTACAGTTGCCCAATGAATGGTTATTGTATCCTGGCATAACGGCAGGATATAGTAATTATAAGTTCGATTTCAACAATCTTACCTTTCAAGACCAAATAGACATATTTTCAGGTCAAATTAGTGCAAATACAATCGACCCAACAGCAGCCTCACGATCTATTGGTTATCTAGATTTAGGAGCATCGGTCATTATGCACAACGATTTGAATATGGTATTTGGCCTTTCGGCAAAGCATTTGAACCAGCCAAAATTATCCTCGGAAGAAAGTGATGATAGGGTCAATTTAAAAATGCTGGTTTCGGGTCAGTTTGGATACGAATGGAACATCAACCAATATGGTCAATTAAAATTGCCTGAATACACCTATTTGTATTTGTTCAATACGGTGTCAATACAAGGGTCAAGTACCCGCTTAGATTTTTATCAAGACCTACAATTAGGGAATATATGTTTAGGCGTCAACGAGCATTTTAGTTTTTTGGAATCGGCTTCATTCACAGAAATAGGTTTTGCTAGCAGTATTACGTTAGAAACCTTTGAGTTTGGTTTAAATTATAGAATGCCTTTCGGTAGCACTTCTAAAATGTTTTTACCGAAAGCCTTGGAACTGTTTCTGGTCTTTGATATTTCAAGGTTCGGTGAACGCGGAAGAAAAGATTACAGTAAATTTTATGAATAGCTATTTTTTCGCTAAAGGATGGTATTGAACCTTTTTACCTTTTTTAGTGCTGTACGCCTAAGGATGAACGTTAGGGCTACATCCCCTACTATCAAACTATAAAAAAGTAACCCCAGAATAATGAACAAGATCAAAACCTACTTGAAGGTAACCCTAATACTTTTTTGTACTTCAGGGTATACCCGAGCCCAGTGCGAGGTGTTTAAAAGTGAAATACAAGATGTACAAAGCTATATGCTTCAAATGAGAAAATTGACCGATTCGTTACATACCTCATCAGAAATTGCTGCGTTCGGCGCTCAGTTAGGTACCGCACGTTCAAATACAAAAGAAGTAAAGTTGTTATTGGGAAAAGCCTTGACCGCTGCCGATGAGGCCGTAACCTTAGTGTCTGAAGCGCAATATGAATCGGAGCGTTGTGGGTTGGCGGAAGCCATGAGTTATACCATCGATGCCGAAAGCCATACTATTGACGCACGTGATTTTGCAAGTGAGGCGTTTGACAATGTGAAGCTTGCTTCTACCGCTAAGAATTTGGGTAATTTGCAATACCATATGAGAATGGCGCAACGGTTGATCAGGGAAGCTCAGGGTGCCGCTGATGCAGCGGCCTATGCTGCCGAGTTCGCACATTACAGTTGTAGTCACGATAAGTACCATGCCCAGGCCGATAAATAATTAAAATTCATTTGAATACAAAACCCGTAGTAAATCGCTATGGTTTTTTAGGTTCGGTAGAATCGAAGTTTCTTTAGACCGTTTTGGTGTGTTTCGTTTAATAATGGGATGTAAGATTAGGTTTTTGGCCAATTGGTAATGATCAACTGTGGGTTGAAAACTACCTTAGGACTTTACGGCTGCATCCCCTTATACATCACCATCATGACCGGACTTTGTTAGTCCTTTCATCGGTGCCGAGATATAGTGAGTTCTGTTGACAATTTAAAACTTGTAGACAAGGCCGAGCGCAAAGCGATCCGTATCATTGCAAAACTGAGCTCATAGGTTCCTTTTGGTAAGTGTTGGTGAAAATATAGGCACTGCTTATACCGATAACGGCTCCGGCAAGTACTTCCCAGCCGTCATGTTTTTGTGCATTGATACGGCAGTAGCCGTATAACTTGCCAATAAATAGGCAGGTATACCATAACTCCATCCATATCTTTTTTGGATATAGGCCGCACTTTGAAAAGGGGTTGACGTATGCCCAGAGGGGAAAGCCCTATCTCCATTATTATAAGGCCTTTTTTTTATCCGTAGTATACTTCAGACCTATGGTTATAGCTTGGGTAAGTAAATTGTCAGGTACCTTATAATCACCTATGATTAGGCTACTGGCAAATTCGGTTAAGGGCATTGCCACTAAAAGTACATCTATTGGCCCTGAATGGGTTTGCTCTGCCCTTGGGCTTTCGAAAAAATTTCTAGAAAAAGAATAAATGAAAGGATGGATACCAGAATTCGATAAGCATATTTAAAGCACATAGGTTACTCAAGTTTTGATTACATTGAAAATGTAGCAATAAATCCTAAAGAAAATCTAAAGTTATCGAACAAATACAGCAATCACTTTGCGGTTAGCACACACAAGGATTTTTCTAACAAGGAAACGGTCAAAATGTTTTTTTCTATCCGATGGTGTTCCCCGTCGACTTGGGTATCAAAGAACAGTGCTTGTGGGCGTTGCAGATGAATCGTTTTGGTCTGAAAACTCTTAGATTCCTTTAACCATTGTACTTTTCGAATAAGTATTAAAAAGCCTAGCCAAAGCATTTTTATACGACCAATTTTTTTGATGACCAATACATCTAACATGCCATCCTGCAATGATGCTTTTGGGGTTAGACTTAACTTATACCCCATTTCATTGGAGTTGGAAATTAGTATAATAAAAGGACTCGACATTGGCAATTCATCGTTTATACTTATGGTCAATGGATCGTTCTTTTTTATATCCCTAAAAGTCAAAACGCAGGCACGAATGTAGCCCAATAGGGTTCTTTTTTCAGATGACTCATAATGTTTGATCAAACTCGCATCAAAACCCACCCCGGTATTACTAAAAAAATAGCGGTCATTGATGCGCCCAACGTCTATGCGTTCTTCATGTTTATCACGTATGATCTCTAAAGCCTTTCGTCTATTTTTCGGAATCTTAAGATTGGAGGCGAGTCCGTTACCCGATCCCATGGGCAAAATACCTAGAGCGATATCCGTACCGATTAAACAGGAAGCTACTTCGTTGATGGTACCGTCACCTCCACAGGCGACGATAATATGGGCATTTTCAGTAATGGATTCCTGTGTCAATATGGTAGCATGAGCTTTGTACTCAGATACTTTTATAGTCAACTGATGAACACCTTTTATAAAATAGGGTTCCAAATCTTCATTGGTCAACGAAGAATTACCGTGACCAGCAATGGGGTTCACTATAAAATGGATCCGTATCACTTATTTAGGTTTTTTAATTGAAGCCCACCATTATGGTAGAGTTCGTCCGCTACTTGATAGTTGGAAATGGCTATTTTTTTATAAGATTCCTCAATTGGTTTTATCTGTAAACTGTTGTCCTCTGAATTCCATTCATAAAAATTAACCGTTTCACCATCGCCCAAGACCAATACTTTTCCATCTTTCATATAACCCAACTTTCTATAGTTTCCAATTAGTGCGCGCTCACTTGCAGGGTTCATATGTAAAATATCCATACCAAATAGGTTGCTTTCATATTCCCATCCCAGGGTTGCGAACAGTGTTGGAAATACATCAATTTGAGAACAAAGTGTAGTTATATTTTTTGCGGGCATATCCGGTAGATTATAAATCAGGGCGGGAATATGGTAATTCGCTACATCCAATTCCCATTTACCGGCGCTACTGGCACAATGATCGCTCATTATTACGAATATCGTATTTTTAAACCAAGACCTAGTGCTTACTTCCTTTAAAAACGCACCAATTGCATAATCTGTATATTTTACGGCACCGTTCCTTCCCGTTCCTGAGGGGATATCTATTTTACCTTCGGGATACGTAAAAGGTTTATGATTAGAGGTCGTCATTACAAAGTCAAAAAAAGGCTTCCCAGTTTGAGATGCCTTATCTGCTTCTTTAAGGACCTTGGCATAGACATCTTCATCACAGACGCCCCAAGCATTTTCAAATGTGACTTCTTCGTCTTCAATATTAGTGCGTGCTACGGTAATATCCTTATCCAATAAAAATCCGCGGCCCCTGTCGACAATGTTAAATCCGTTACCGCCAAAAAAAGTGTTCATATTGTCGAAATACCCATCTCCTCCATAAAAGAAATTACGGTCATAGCCCTTTCTCTTGAACACCTCGCCAATGGTGAAGAGGCCAGTGTTGTTCTTGCGTTTTACGATACTACGGCCAGGAGTTGGGGGTACAGATAGGGTAATCGCCTCCATGCCCCTTACGGTTCTGGTCCCTGTTGCGAATAGATTGGAAAAAAAGAGACTTTTGTTGGCTATGGAATCCAATATTGGGGTGATATTTTGATCACCGCCCAAGCCGCCCATGAATTTTCCACTCAAACTTTCAATACATATAAATATGATATTCGGATGGAATTCAGTTGTAGAGGTGTCATTGCTATGGATAGTTCTTAATATGTCTTCACCGTCTTTATGTTTAAACGAATCAGCAAGAGGGGTATATTGTTCCCTGACCATTTTGAATGCCTCTTTTTTGGGTAGGGTGGCGTAAAATTCTGAGTAGGCTAATTCATTATTTCTAAAAGCGGCGAAAAAGGAATAGATGCCCGCTTTTGACAGTTCGTTGTTATACCTGTTTTTTGACCATTCTGCTTGGTCGTTCGTGATAAAGAACCCAAATACAATAGCTATGGCGAGCCAAGGTAGGCTAGCAATGAACCGTTGTTTGAACATGGTGTCGTTTTGAAAGGTTCTCTTAAAATATCCACTTCTATGCACAACGTAAAGTACTAAAGCTACCAATGAAAGTAAAGACCCTAATAATAAAGGCAAAGGATAGGATTCGTTAATATTCTTGACTACCTCATAGGTATAGATCAAGTAATCAACGGCGATAAAATTATACCGACGTTGAAACTCTTCCCAAAAGGTAAATTCCCCAAAAAAGGAGAAAAATATAATGACCAAGGCTAAAAAGAATCCGAACCATGTTATAATTCGGTCAGGAATGCTGCCGTACCATTTTTTCGGGACCAACAGTAGGTATATTAAAAACGGCAATAAGAATATTGATAGTGTACCCAAATCGAATAAAAACCCTATCGTAAGCGTTTTAAGCAGGGCACCGATATGAGCGTCTACCTCAGGAAAATTCCAAAAGAAAAAAATTAATCGAAGTAGCGTAGAAAGCACAAGAAATAAGAAAACGAATGCTTTTAGCAGCGAATAGCGCTTTGGAAAAAGAGAGGACCGCATGTGTTTAAGTTGTTTGACAAGAAATAAATGTAGGCCACGATTCTAAAGAAATTTTAAAGTTTTTACCTGTGCGTAAATTGTATGGTAATGATCTAAACATAAATACTGCTAGAAAAACCCTTATTTTTAATGCTTTAGTGCTCTCATAATCTCCTTCTGGCAGAAAATCACAAATCTAAAGTAAGGGTTAAATCTGAAGTTGGTTTTAAGAACGGGTACTATCAGAGCTTAAATACAATAAACCGAGTCCTAACTTTTTTTTAAGTTGTAATGGAGGTTCGAACACGACCATATCATGGTCGGGGAAAATCTTATGAATTTCTTATTTGAGTAGTTCGTTTTCTATGTAGGCCATGAATAAAGACCTTTTTATTAAGGATGAATAAAAATTTGAAATTTCTGTACTCAATGTGGTCGTAGCCATAAGGATCAACTAAAGCCAAACAGGGAGATATCCTTTTTGGTTCGATTGAATCATCAAGACAATTCCGAAAAAAGTGAGGGGAATTAAAACTCCAACCTATAGCCCAAACCGAAGGTTTGAGCGATAAAATCGCCCAAGGTGTTGGCTACGATTTTCATTAACCAGAATATTAATGTGATTTGAGCGACTTTATTAAAATTTTTCATTTAACTCAAAGATTAAGCTCATAGAGTCCTAAATAATTTTCTTAGGCGGTACGTACTTTCCGTTTAGTAGCGCTCGGCAATATCACGACCGCGTGCACCTATTTCAATAATTGAACACCTGTTTTGAGCGCAATTTTGCTAGAGTAGAACTGAAGTTTAAGCCGTCTGCAATGAATTATTTTTAAAGGACCCCATCCCCAAAGAATAAAAACAAGGCCTTATTTTCCGTTAATAACACGAAATTCGAAGTGAGTATAAGAAAAGAATCTAAAGATAATTTGAAGAATTAATTTATACTTCAAAGTTCACGATGAAGTTATGTGTCCCATTTTCATGGCTATAGGAAGGGGTAAAGCCATAGAAATCGCATATTTTTTTTACGATAGCAAGACCTAGACCGGTTGATTTCAATTCATCGGTTTCCCTATAAAACCTGTTGAACAATAGTTCAGGTTTTAAAATGGCACAGGTGCCTTTATTCTTAACGGTCAGTGCATTTTTTTGTAAATCAATGGTTATGGGCGTATTAGGGGTCGCATATTTTATAGCGTTCGATAGTAAATTGTCGCAAAGCACTTCGGCAAGATGAGCATCCATAATTACGATGGTTTCTTTTTGGACGTTCAATATAATTTTTGCCGGATACAGTTCGGAAAGGTGCTCTATTCGGTCACGTAGTACCTCGTTCAACTTGCAAGGTTTTACGTTTGTAAATTGTTCATTCTCAATTTTGGATAGTAAACCAAGTCTTTTGTTCAATTGCTTAAGTCGCTGAATGTCTTTTTGAATGGAGGACAACTGCTCAAATTGCGAATTGTTGAGACCTTCCCCGTTGATAATGGTATCTATTTTAGCCTGTATAATCGCCAAAGGCGTTTGAAGTTCGTGCGATACGTTTTCGGTAAATTGCTTCAGGTTTTTATAATCGGATTGTACTTTTTCTGTAAGGGTGGTTATTTCTGTGTTCAACTCCGTGAATTCAAGAATATCACTATCCATTAGTAGTAAAGGGTCTTGAGAGGAAACGGAAAATTGTTTCATTTTGTTGAGGTTCTCGAAAAATGGGAACCAAAGTTTTTGTGTAGCTTTATTATTGAAATAATATAAAAATAGAAATACCAGTACCGTTATGGTCCCATATAAAATATTTACGGTTATTAAAATTTCATTGGACTCTACAATCAATGCCCGCACCGTAATGCGGTAATTTTCCCCTTTCCAACCCATGTAGGTGTTTAACTCCCTAAATTCCTCTAATTCATTCTGAGAGGGGTCGTACATTAAGGTGTCTTTGATCTGTTCCTTTCCTAATTTTGATACCATGGCGACCTCAACGATTGGCGGCAATTCATACCAAGAACCTTGTGTTTTGATTGAATTTTCAACCCGGCCCACTGTAGAGCGTAATTCTTCTTCTACAGCATTTCTCAATAGAAATCGTAAATAGAAATAAAGAACAAGGGCGCTAATGGCGAGTAATCCAAAACTGATCCACAGAAAAGGTCTAGAGCTTTTTCTCAGCAGTTTTATTTTACGTTGTTCTTTGACCATCTTTTAATCTTCTTTAAATCGGTACCCGCTGCCGTAAGCGGTCTGAATGTATTTCGAACCTATTTCGCCTAGTTTTTTGCGAAGATTGTTGATATGTACATAGATAAAATCATAGTTGTCCATCAAGTCGCTATTATCGCCCCACAGGTGTTCGGCGATAATTTCTTTGGAAAGCACACGATCTTTGTTGGTCATAAAAAATACAAGCAAATCATATTCCTTTCGGGTCAGTGAAATCGACTCATTGGTTACAAATACATTTTTAGATTTGGTATCTATCCGAATTTCATTGAACAACAGACTATCATTACCCCCAAATTTACCACGACGAAGTACAGCTTTAATTCTGGAGTTGAGTTCTGCTAAATGAAATGGTTTGGTGAGGTAATCATCCGCACCTATGTCCAGTCCTTTTAGTTTGTCCTCTAATGAATTATTTGCCGAAATGATGATGACAGCGGTTTCTTTTTTTTCCTCCCTTAGCATTTTTAAAATATCGAGTCCGTTACCACTTACTAGATTTAGGTCTAGTAAAACAAGATCGTATGCATAAAGGTCTGTCTTGTAAGCGGCCTCATTATAATCAGCTGCTGTTTCACAAATATTACCATCGTCGTTAAGATACGTGGCTATAGATTTTCGTAGCACTGCCTCGTCTTCCGCAATAAGTATTTTCATAACTTGGGCTATAGGTTATAAATATACAATGCATATCTAAAGAAATCCTTAAGAATTAGTAGGGGGAGAAAGTTAGGATGGATAAAAAAAATCACTCTTTCTTTTTGCCCACCAGACCTTTGGTAAACTCATTGAGCGTTTCAACTTTTTCCTCGAAATCACCTTTTATTGTCTTTCTGTATTCGTTGAGGTTTTTGACCAGGTCATCTATGTTTTCGGGAATCACATCCTCGAAAAATTGGCGTAAGCGTTTTGCGGTAGTTGGAGATTGTCCGTTCGTTGAAATTGCTACTTTGACGTTGCCTTTGGTAACGATACCACCCATATAGAAATCACAGAACGGCGGATTATCGGCCACATTTACAAGAATTTGTCTTGCTCTACAATCATGATAGACCTGCTCGTTAACAGGCACATTATCTGTTGTGGCGATGGCGATATGCTTGCCTTCTAGGAAGCTTTTATCATAGGGAGCAACGTACATTTTAATTCTGAATTTATCGGCCAAAGCAATCGTTTCTTCCCTGAACATAGGGGATACCATTTCCACCCGTGCGCTAGGGCTCGATTTTAACAGGAAGGTCAATTTTTCAAGGGCTACGTTGCCGCCGCCTACAATTAAAATTTTGAGGTTCGATACTTTTAGAAATACCGGATATAGTTCGTTACGCTCCATATTATCTTTTTTATGAGGTTCTATTACCTTCATCTCATTCATTGGAAAGGGCCTTGGACACCAAATCCGTTGAAAACTTTGAAAGCGGTAATTTTAGGGCGGCATCGTGTCCTTTATCAGACATTTTGCGCCAGGTTTTTTGAAGGATGTCTATGGTTTTCTGTTCAGGATGTTTATGGGCGAACGGCTCAAAATAATATTCCAAAAAAACCAGACAAATAGTGTCTTCCAAGGCTTGCGTATCGGCATTTTTTTTAAGCTGTTTCTTTTCTAAAAGAAAGCATACTTTTTTGATGGTGTCCTGATCATAGCCCACGGCTGCCAAGATTTCCGATGCTTTCTCGGCATGGAATTTTTTAAGGTCTTGGCGCCAACGCAAATACCCTTCGCGGGTCATGTCGTATGATTCTCTGGGAATCTCCCATCTACAGATATGTTGGCAACGGGCCGTTAGACGTAATGCTTCAGAGGCATTAGGGTCGAATTCATTTAACCGTTCGGTCATACGTATGCCGTAGAGTACTTCCTTTGGGTAGGTCCTTCCTTGATATTCTTCGGTATTGGGGTCTTCTTTATTGGCGGCATCAAAATGTTGAAAAGCTAATAATAATTTATCGGTCGTCGCCATAAGGTATGTATTTGCCCAAAGCTATTCAGAAAAGCCTACATTCCCAAAACCATTCTTTATTTTGTGCGTAGTGGATGCTTTAGGAGGCCATAAGATTATTTTCTTGGGCCAACAATTTATTTACCTGCGCCCATAAAATCAACTTGGAGGAGCCTGGAGAACCAATAATGTCTGAATTGTGGAAAATTTGATCGAACAACATGCGTTTGTGTCGTATTTGATCCGATAGATCGTCCAAGTTATTATAGACCATACTGAACTTTGAAAATAATGGATTAATATTTTCTTCGATATGTAAAACACAAATATCCTTATGTCGTGAATCCATTTTAATTTGACGGTATAAATTCCGTACTTCCTGCTCTTCTCCCTCCAGTAATTGAATGAAGGTATTATTATGGTATAGCAGACAACCTGTTATATGCTTTTTTAGATTGTTTTTTTTAGCATGTTCCAACATTTTTCTAATCCCCGAATCATTGAAGTCTTCTTGAGCTGTAGATCGGTAAACAAGTGAAAACATAAGTGGCGGAATTTTTTTAAACTAAATTACATGCGTTGGTCAAATTTAATTAACTCAAAAATTTCAAGTTTGTGTTCTATTGTAAAACGATATTTAAGAGATATCCTACAATATTAGCGCCACTTTAAGCAATTTTATAGCGTCAATGAAAAAGGCGGTTAAGTTAAAAAACTCATTTTTAACCCCTTATATTGAATACACTTGAAAAACCGACTATATGGTACCTTTTAAAACCAAAAGACCTTTAGGAAATGTTGATGGAGATTCACCTTTGGTCAGGACGATTAAATTCACAATTGTCATTGCTGCGGTAGGGGTGGTACTATGTTTCATTTTTTTATCTTCCAAGCATTGATCACGATGCCTTAATTTCTTTACTATTTTATAGGTTTTAATTATAGGAGTGCTGAGCACTATCATTTTATACGCAGAGCTCATTTATTTGGTTAAATTAGGAAAAGAAAACAATGGAGGTTGCTTCGGTGGGTTAATGGTTAAAGATGGAGAGATTATTTTAGAAGGTTTCAATGGTGGTAAAACTGTTTGACTGTACATAACCTACAGAATTTTAGTCATTCAAAATGGATATAAAACACTATAATGTACCTCGTTGAAAGACTGCGTTTTATATACGCGCTATGAACCTTGTGCGATGTGTTTAGGAGTAATTTTCTGGTTTAAATTTCAGAAAATATACTATGGAGCTTCAGCGCAACAGGAATAGGGATACGTGTATATGTACTGGTTGTATAATGCTGACACCGGAGCAGCAAGGCAGGGAAAATTCAAATGAAAACACTAATTGAACAAAGAAGCTTTGGCGGTACGGAACTAAACCAATGTATTGTTTTTAAGCAATCTTCTTTTTAAAGTATCAAGGCTGCATTTCAGGGATTTCCAAAACCCTGTCGGGGCCATAAAATTTCAGGGCGATACCAAAGACGATTACAGAAAGCACCATCCCCACCATGAAGATCGTGTACGTCCAACGTAGAAGTCTGTATTTTCGTTCTAAGACAAGCCCCAAAAAGTAAAGGTCTTTGGTAAGCGAACTGTAGATGTATTCCTTATCCTTGATTAACCGACTCATAGCCCACTCGTATTGTGATAGCTTCATCTTATGAAAGTTACCAAAGAAGAGTAGGTTTACCTTTTTTGAACTTACTTCTTCCTCTGTGAACTGTCCGGAAGTAACATTAGGTTTGGTGGCTAATATGGACATTACCATAGAAACGATACTGAAAATGATGAATAAAAAGGTGGGGTAGAAAAGATAGTCATTAGAAGGGTTGTCTAACTTAGGAACTAGGTTCGCCAAAGCCATGGAAATTATTATAGCATTTACAGATAGTAGTATGTTTGCCTTAGTATCAGCGATGTCACTTAATTTTAAATGATTGCGCAGGGTAACCCTATATAAAGTTTGTATGCCCCTATCTGGCAATTCACCTTTGAACTTTGCTTTTAAGCTCTCTTTCTTAATGAGTTTTTTGTTCTTCTTTTTAGCCTTTACCAGCTTTTTGATATTTTTATCTTTACCCGGTTGCCAGTTTTCAATGGCATAATCTGTGTAGTATCTATGTTTGCTTCTGAGCAATTGCACATTTTCGTTTCGCCAATCTTCGATAGAATAATTTTGGATACCAAGCGAAGCAAGTTCTTCGCGTAATAATTCAGAAGTCGATAAAAACCCTTTTACGGCAAAGTGAGAAGAATCAGCATCACGGATCACTTTTTCTTCTTTATTTTTTGGTTCATAATTTTTTAACGTCGCCATAATGAGTTGGCACACCTTATCGATGAAGTCTGGGGCACAATCATGTTGCATCAAAAACTGCTTTGCCAGTTCACAGCTCTGTTCCTCATGATTATTATAGGTAATGGTATAACCAAGATCATGGAACCAAGCGGCTACCAATAACGGCTCTGCATTTTTATCGCTAATGCTTTCGCCTTCTATAATCTCTTTGGTGCTGTTGACAACACGTTGGGTATGCCTTAGGTTATGGTACAGATAATTAGGACCTGAGTTTGAAGCTAATTTTTCTGTGGCGAATGCTTCTGCTTTAGTTACTATTGTTGACATACGATGGGTTTAAAAAGGCTAAACATGCATGAATGTAATAATTTTCAAACACTTGTCTATATGGAAAGTCCAAAACCTACTTGGATCAAGTTGCTCTCTTTTGAATTGAAATATCCTATGTTAAAGGTCAACACTTTTAAGCTGCTGATCCAAAAGCCCCCACCTTGTGACGTATGCCAAATGTTAGAGTCTTCATCGGGTTGCCATACACGGCCATAATCAAAAGCTCCGTATACGCCTATGGTTACTGGTGAAACCGCAGTGACATAGCGCTTGAGCTTAAGTTTTAAATCGGACGACTGGTAGAAATAGGATTTTCCGGTAAAGCGCTCATCCCTAAAACCCCGCAAACCGTTGGCACCGCCTAAAGACGGCATATGGTAAAAAAAAACGGTTTTGTAGTTGTCTAACACGCCTTTGTATTCAGCCATGGTGCTATAGACCAAGGAACCGGAAGTATCCAATTTATGATCAAAACCAACCTTTAAAGAGGCATATCCAAATTTGTTAGAACTTAGATTAATATTTGCCTTATATCCCGCAGAAAAACCAAAATATATCGCTTTGGTGGGGAAGTCGTCTGCATCGTCACGGTCATATTCACCCGTTAATTCGAGTCCCCCATAATTTTGGTTTTCGAAAACTTTTGTGTTTATATTATCTGGGGTGAATAGGCGTTGTGGATTATCCGCCACTTTAAAGGATTCAAAAAGGGTCTTTAACCGTAAGCTGTAAAATGCGAAACCGGCACTTGCTTTAAAGCGTTGGATCCTGGCGCGGTAATAATCCCTTCCAAAAGTATCTTCATTATTTTCACTTTCATTGCCATAGCCAAAGAAGTTGCTTACATAGCGATCAGTTGTATAATAGGCATCCATTTCAAAATTCCAACCTGGAAATACGTTTCCATATACTCCAGAGTAAGATGCTTCAAAAGCTTCGAATTTGAAAAAGTAATTGGCACTTAAACTGTGTTTTTGTCGAAAGTCGTTTCCGTTTAGACCATTTTTGGTATAGGTGTTCGAAGCACCTAAGAACAAACCGTCGTCTGTTCTAAAACCAGCTTTGGGCACCAATATGTTCGTATTGGGTTCGAAATAGGTGAAATGATAGGTGTTGGTTTCGTAATTATCGGTCAAATGGGTTCGTGGTGCTTTCTTTTCAAATTTGATCTTTTCATGTTCCCAATCGAACAACTGCACTTTCTTTTTGTTTTCGATGATATAGGTATCTTCACCATATCCCCCGATAATCTTGATTTTGGTATTCGGGGTTTCCGTTCCCTCTACTACAAAGACATCATCATCTCCAAGACCATAGATCCAGAGTTCTTTGGTTAGACTGTCGTTGAAAGTACGGGTGTACATTAATTCATTTTTTTCATCGGAAAATATTCGTTTTACCGTTACCGTGGTTTCGCCATTGCCGGTTCTGGTAATCGTAAAAATATCGTCTTTTTCGGTTCCTTTGACAGCGACAATTTTGTTAAGGTATTCTGCGTATTCCTTTGCCACTTCGGTCAGTGTTTTAAGCCGCTCTATTAAACTTTGTTCGATATAGTTTGACGTATCATCTTGCACAGCCTGTGGTAGTCGGTTAAAGGCATTTTCGATCACCTTTTCTGTCATTCCTTTTTGTATGGCTTTAGCTTCTTCTACCCAGGCTTCGGGTCCGTAGCCGGTCAGTAAGGTGCGGTCCAATCGATTTCCAGAGAGGTTTAGCCATTTTACGCTGTTTACATCTCCATCATAGGTTTCCCAATTTCTACTGTTAGGAACGAACCATTGCACAAAGGGAATGACCTTTCCGTCAAACCGCGGAAAGGCGTTATCGCGATCTCTGGGAACGGGCATGAATTCCTTATCTCCATCAGGGCTCTCATACTCGATCCATCGCCATTGATCTTGATGGCGGTCCCAATCCCCGATCAGCATATCAAAAAGACGGGCTCTGATCAAACTTTTCTCATCAACGGAGTAGGATTCGTCACTCTTTATTTTCTCTAACATATCCGTCGTGCTTTCATAATCCACTACTTTGCCAGAAGCAGAGTCCATAGTTCTTTTGTAACCTTTATAATTAGCGTGTTCTTCAGATGGCCGCCTTTCTATGAAATAGAGTTCATCGCCAAAGTCTTCGTTATATTCTGCCAAGCGTTCTTGTTTTGGCACATAGAACAGTTCGGTATCCGAATGATTGATATCTACAGATTTAGCCAACGGATCAACTACGATTTGCATGTAAGGATGTGCTGTGGAAAAAAAATCTGAAATAGCTTTTTCGGGCCAAGTACCTTTATAATCCTCAGTGTTGTAGGACACACCCGGGAGTTTGAATTTTAAAAACTTAAGGGCGCTTTTACGTAAAGACCGCATAGCGTATTGTTTGCCGTTGGCATCTTCTAAGCGTAATGAAAACGATTGATGTCCGCCCCCTTCTTTCACTACCGAAAGGCCACCATACAACGTATCCAATTTTACCACTGGGGCATCGACCTCTTTACCATAATAAGAACGGTAGCGTTCGCCCCAAAGAAATTCATAAAAACCACTTTTACTATAATCCGAGGGGTCTTCTAAGATACGTGTAGTTTCAATTTTTTTGTTGTTACCGTTAAAATCTGAAAATTCTTTAGGGGCTTCAAGCTTTGGAAGTATAGGAAAAGTAGTAGAAGTGGATAAATCATTTTCGTTGATAAACGTAACCTTGGAGCTGCCATCCTCATAAAAATCCAAACGGGCAAAACCACGGGCTCCATACGCATATTCCCCTTCAAAATCCATGGCCCCACCTATGGCGGTAATCTTACCCGGTCCCAGTTTTGTTGCACTTTTCTTGCCTAATGAACCACTAATGATTTGATGCATTCCACCACCTTCTAACAGCTGAAGACTTTCTTCATGACCTGAAATTAAGGTAATACGGTCATTTGCCTGCGCTAAGGCACTTACCGCGACGCGTAGATAGTTATACCTTCTTGAATTAAGGTGATCAGGATCAAAGGCACCCAGATCCATCACCGTATTTTTAACGGTTCCTAATATAGGTAATGGTTTCAAGTGGTCTTTTACCGTAGTGTTACCGGCATAAATACCATTACTTAAAACAGGATGGTGCATGGCAATTACAATGTTCTTCCCCTGTCCATCACCAATGTAACCTTCAAGTTCTTGCATAAAACGCCTGCGGGTAATGATATCGCTACATTTGCTATTGATTCCTTTTACTCGAGACCAATTGGAGATGAACCATTTCGAGTCGATCAAGATTAAATCGAGTTGGTCGTTAATGACCCTGTAATCTATAGGGCATCCATTATTGGGAACTACCTTAGTGTTTTTTCTATCCACCTCTTTAAGATAGTCTTCCACTTTTTCAATCTTATCCAGGTCAAAACTCTTCCACTCATTGTTTCCTGGCAAGAAAACCGTTTCACCCTTAAAATTGGACGATAGTTTTAATTGTTGTTGAACGAAGAGGCTGTCTTTTTCCCAACTCTTTTCGTCTGGAGAAATGTTGTCTCCGGTAAACACCAAAGTACTATTTTCGGGCGCTTGATCAAGTTCCTTTTTAAGGCGATCTAATAACGGATTTTGCTCAAGGGATAGTGCATTGCCCAAACCACCCGCAATATAGAATGAGTAAGTGATTTTCTTATCCGAAAAACCCATCGTTTTTGGAGTTTTACGCTGTTCTTTAAGTGTGGCGCAAGAACAAATAATCAATGCGGCCAAAGTTGTACTGGCAACTTTTACGGAAAAAAATCGCTTCCTGCGGTCGAGTGGTTGGTTACCCATAAATTGAATAGTTTTTATGATTGGTTTAGAATATGTACCTGCTAATTACTGAAGAACATATTTGAAATGATAATACCAATTACCAGAACAATGAGAAATACGACCAGTATAGTGGCCCCTAGTTTGGTCTTCTTATTTTTTTGCAAAATGTACTGCTCTGTTTTCTCTTCTGGCTCTTTTACGAATTTTGTTTTTTCTGTTCCTTGTTTCATATGTTTTTATTTTTTGATATATACTGTTTTTTTGTTGACAAATTCGAGAATGCCCTCACGGGATAATTCCCTTCCGTATCCTGATGCCTTTGTGCCTCCAAAAGGTAGTCTAGGGTCTGATTTTACCATCTCATTGACAAAGAATGCTCCGTCTGGTATTTTTGAAACCATATGAAACGCCTCATCGATATCTTCTGTAAACAACATACTGCCCAAACCGAATCGAGAATCGACGGCCATTGCAATTGCTTCTTTGCGGTCTTTTGCTTTGATCACCGCCGCCACAGGACCAAAAGTTTCTTCTTCGAAGATGGGCATATCTGCCGTTACATGTGTTAAAATGGAAGGGGAAAAGTAGGCGCCGTTACGATCATTGCCTAAAACGACTGTTGCCCCTTTTTCAATGGAAGCATCGATTTGTTTTTGCAAGGTGTCGGCCAAATCTTCTCGCGCCATAACGCCAATAAAGGTTTCCTCATCCATGGGGTCTCCAATTTTCAATGCTTTTACCTTTGCGATGAATTTTTCTAAAAAGGCATCGTAAATTTCTTCACATACGATAAACCGTTTGGCTGCAATACAACTTTGACCTGTATTTTGCATACGTGCGGTCACCATGATATCCATATATTTTTCTAGGTCGGCATCTTCCCAAACAATGCAGGCATTATTTCCGCCGAGTTCCAAAACCGTTTTCTTTAGGTTTTCACCAGCAGTTTTGGCTATAGCCTTTCCTGCCTTTTCGCTGCCGGTCAGGGTAACCGCCTTAATACCGTTATTCGCTATTAAATTCTCGATTTTATCATGACCCGCTACGACACTTTGAAAGCATCCTTCGGGATAACCTGCATCCAAGAACAATTGCTGAATGGCAAAAGAGCATCCAGTTACATTTTCGGCGTGTTTCAATAGTGCCGTGTTCCCAGCGGTCAACGTAGGGGCGGCAAAACGAATGACTTGCCAGAACGGATAATTCCAAGGCATGACCGCAAGAATGCACCCTAGGGGGTCGTAACTTATAAAGCTTTCATCGGCATCGGTCGATATAAGTTCATCGGCTAAAAAATCTTCTGCGTTAAGTGCATAGAAATCACATGCCCAAGCGCACTTTTCAATTTCGGAAATGCTTTGCGAAATAGGTTTACCCATTTCTTTGGTCATTAATTCGGCGTACTGTTCTTTCCGTTCTAAAAGTAAATCTGCCACTTTAGATAGTAAATCACAGCGATCTTCTACAGCGGTGTTGCCCCAAGAAGCTTCAATATTCAAAGCTTTTTGTAATTTGGAGTGAAGTGTTTCTTCCGTATCCTGTGTGTACGTATCTATAATTGTACCGTTATATGGATTTTTCGATTGTATATCTTTCATGGTGACAAATTTATAGCTTAGAGGTCTTAATCGTTAATTCGTTCCGCTTTATTCTTGACCCTTTTAGCCTATTGTTACCGTTAATATTTCATTGGTTTGAGTCAACAGAATAGCCAATTATTGACGATATTTGTATAGAATGATGTAAGTCATCACATTTTGAAGTTAAACGAAGTAAAATAAAATATTATGAGCAACAACAGTGGAAATACATTATTAGCGGTTATAGTAGGTTCTGCCATAGGAGCGGCCTTAGGAATTCTATATGCGCCGGATAAGGGTGAGAACACAAGAAAACTAATCGCCGATCAGGCAGCTGCCACTAGAGATAACCTAACGGAAAGTGCCATAGAGTTAAAAAATCGCGTTGCATCAAGAATTTCTGATGAAAGAGAGACTTTAGATACACGTGTTGAATCTTTGGTGACCGATATTAGTTATAAAACAGAGGATGTGATCAGCACTTTAGAAAAAAAGTTGGCTGAGCTTAAAGCAAAAAATAAGAAATTGCAGAAAACATCATAAATGGGAATATTTGAATCACTTAACGATACGTCTAATAAAGCTATTGACGTAGGCGAGATTTACTATAAGAAAACGCAAGAGTATTATAGGCTTAAAGTGTTTCAACAACTAACAATGACCACTGGTGTGCTGCTAAAAATAGCGGTAATCGGTGGTCTTGGTTTTTTGGCACTTATATTTTTAACCGTGGCCGGTATTATATTCTTAGGGCACGTATTAGAAAGTATGGTGGCTGCGTGTCTTATTGCAGGTGCGTCGTTTATTATATTTTTAATAATTGCCTATATTTTTAGAAAAAGGATAGATAACATTTTGATTAAAAAGCTCTCCGATAAATTCTTTGATTAAATAAGCTTAGTATGTACAAAAATTTTGCCGAAATAGAATTTGATTTGAAAAGGCTCAAACTTGAGCGTCAAATAGCGCTTGAGGAAATTAAAGGATTAAAACAAGATGTTAAAGACGATTTAAGTCCGTACAGTTGGGTTTCAACAGTGATTTCTGCAGTCAAAAAGTACGGTATTCTCTATTTGATACGAAAGGTCATTAAGTAAGGGTGTAAACTAAGCCACCCCTTTTGCCAAGCTATTCTTTTTGGCATTGTTTTGAAATTCACTTGGGCTAATACCGTATTTTGCCTTGAAAATTTTTGAAAAATAACTTCTGCTGCTGAAGCCAATGGTATAAACTATTTGTGATATATTCATGTCTGTAGTACTAATAAAATCTCTAGCAGCTTCTAGACGTATGTGCCTGATATATTCCGTTACAGTCCTGGTGTACAGTAATTTAAACCCTTCTTGGAGTTTGGCTTGTGATAGTCCAGATTCCTTTGAAAGGCCGTCTACCGAATAATCCACTGAAAAATTAGTTACAATTTTTTTGGCCAAATTTCTAATGACCTTCAACTCTCGTTTTAATAGGCTTGATTTGGGATATAGATTTGTGCTATCTTTCTCTTGTTGACTGATATGCATGGCCAGGATTTCATAAACCATACCTTCCATTTGCATAATACGGATCATTCCGTTCTTTGAAGGAACTTGGCGTAGTGCATTTATTTTATTGGCCAGTTTAAGATTATAGGATCCGTAGTAGGAAAAGCGATTCTCATGGTCTGTATCCATAAAGACCTCATGCAATTTCTCGTTTAAGGAGTCTACGCCGTTCAGGTTCTTTTTTAAATACTGTTTTCGTGTAATCTGAACAATGTTTATGGCCAATTTGGTATCCTTCGGAAAATACGTGTAGTTGTGACCTCCGTTTTTATTGGTAATGATGACCGATTGAAACTGTTCTATGCGTTTCATTTTGTTCATGTCCTCGCGACCAAAACGATGACTGCAAAAGCCTTCTAGACAATAGATGAAATGGATAGGATTGAAGGTGGACGTATCCGTAATCAGGATAGTATCGTCGTGAAAAACAATATCATATTCCAATAGACCAACGCCCCACTCGAACATAACGAATCGAATGTTACCTGTCGCATTTTCATTGTTTACGGTAAAGGTAAACTCGCCCCAACGCTCGTTAATTTCACCGCCCAAAACATGCTTCATCTGTCGCATTGTATCCTGCAGGCTAGTGGCATGTATTTCAATGACCTTCATCTCTTTCTTCATTAGACGGTAAATATCGGTCAAAAAATCAAAAAAGCAGTGGAATTGAATAGCTGCTTTTCGAGAGCTAGTGTAAGTAGCTCTTCATAATAAAATTAAAAGACATAAATAAAAAAAGCACTTCTTGTACAAGAAGTGCTTTTTTTATTGCTATTTACGGACTCTATAGTTAGTTAGTCCCTGCCATCTTTAGACCAGGCATCTAACATCCAACTCACTTTTTCAAGTTCGCCGATATACCCTCCCATCATGTCAATGGTACCTTCATCTCCGGCAGGCTCAGCTTTTTTAACAACCCTGTTCATTTGTTTTAATAAAAGCTCATGTTGGTGAAGAATATGTTCTACCATTTTTTTATCGGAAATCAATGATGAGGTTTCTTTTATGGAAGACAGCTCAAAATACTTAGAGAACTCACTAGTAGGATGGTGTCTAAGCGTCAAAATTCGCTCGGCAATCTCATCGATTTTGATGCGTGCGTCGGTATATAGTTCTTCGAATTTTATGTGAAGGTCAAAAAAGTTTTTGCCCAAAACATTCCAGTGGTAACCCCTCAGGTTTTGATAATATAAATGGTAATCGGCCAACAGAACATTCAGTTCTTCAACGATGGGGGTAATATCTTTCGTTTTAATGTCTAAATAACTCATAACACAATTTTGTTTATTAATTATGCTATAAAGTTAACTATTTTTCCAATTTGTCCTTAACGCGGAAACGGTGTTGATCAACGCTTTTGCCTCATTGATTCAATCTATAGATTGGGATGGAATCAGAGGCGTTAAATCAACATAATAATACTTTATTTTCCCCACATGATCGTACTCTTCGTAATTTTCTTTTAAAGTGGCCCAATCAAAATGGTCTTCTAAATTGTTCTCTTTGTAATAGTTGGTTAAACCTTCCGTTAACAACAAATATTCGTCCATTTGAAGTTTATTCTTCAGTAGCCTATGGGCAACGATCAAATCCTCCCCAAATAATTTAATACTGTTGCCAACTTTAGTAAGGGCCACTTCTTGACCGTAGTGCAAAATAATTTTAAGGCCTAAAATTTTTGGTATGGCATCAGAATCTTTATTGTCTTTATGCTTTTCGCGCAGTACCTCTAACTGTGTGTAAAACTCGGTGTAGAAAATCTTACATTGATCGATAAGTTTTTGCAAACTGGGTAATTTTCCAGACTTAAAGAAAAGTACCGCATCGCCTTCTATTTCAGAAACTTTAAGCCCTATATCATTGGTATAGATGATTTGGTTCAATAAAGAAGGTATGATCTTTGAACTTAATTCGAAATCGGTCTCACTAAGAAATTCGGTAAATCCGCTGATATCAGGAATACATATTAACATTGGGGATCCTTTCATAGCATTTGAATATTGAGGTAAGGTATTGAATTCTAAATTTAAGAACGGATCCGTTCAATAAATATTATATCACAAAAGGTTCTGCCGAAATGAAATTTGTAAACTATTGAAAATCAATCATTTTTACGGTTAATAATCAATTTGATACAACAAAGGATGTTTATGTAAGAGGCTTAATTTTGTTATAGGAATAAATCTAAAAATTAAACAATTTAAAATGAAGAAATTTACGATAATACTATTGACATCCGTATTAATTATTAGTTGTAATGTCAAAAAAGAGGAAAAAGGGGAAATGCCCGAAATGGACGTTGACATTTCTGCAGATGCAGGTGAATTGCCCGAATATGAAGTTAACTGGGCAGATATAAATGTGGGAACTACTACCAAAACGGTAAACGTACCGAAAGTAGTAATCGTCATGGAGGAAGAAGAGGTAGAAGTGCCTGTTATTGATGTAGAAATGCCAGAAGGCGATACTTCTGAAATGGAAGAACGCACATTAATGGTAGAGGCTGAGGTTACCGATAATGAACACAATATTGAAATTCAGAAAATATATGCCTCCAATAATAATCTATACGTAATCTCTGAATTAAAGGCTACTGATAAAAGTATAGGGGATAAGAAAATGAGGGTTTCCGATCAAGTTGTTTTGAACGCACCTGACATGAGCGTACAGTATATTGTTATAGGTCAAAAGCCAGACCGCATGTTCAATACAAAGTACAAGTATATGGATTCAATGAGCGATGTTGAAGCAAAAATGGACGGTTATAAAGTTATTTACACTAAATAATTTTTTTGGTTGGTTGTTCTAAATGGTTCCGACTTCTTGGTCGGAGCCATTTTTTATTTTATAGAAGTGATTAATTTTCTGTATTTTTTGCCAGTTATATTGGAACTATTGTGTTTTTTCTTTTAAAAAGCGTACAAATTTCAACCCTTTATCCGACTTAAATCAAAAACGATATGAGAGAACAATTTTCAGAAGCTTGGACCAAAATGATCGAGAAATTAAATTCATGGTTTGACGCCTTGGTTTTAAATCTTCCTAATATATTGATCGCGATTATAGTCTTTATTCTTTCCATTATAATTTCAAGGGCCATTAGTAAGGGTGTTACCAAATTGCTAGAAAGGACCAAGCTTCAAGAATCAATGAAAACATTGCTGTCTAAAATTGTTTCAATGGTGATCGTGATATTGGGATTGTTTTTGGTTTTGGGTATTTTGAATTTAAGCAAAGCGCTCAATACAGTGTTGGCCGGTGCGGGTGTGGTTGGTCTTGCTGTTGGTCTTGCCTTACAGGGAGCTTTGGCAAATACATATTCTGGTATTGTACTATCGTATGTTAAACATATAAAGTTTGGAGATTGGATCGAAAGTAATGGTTTTGAAGGGGAAGTAATCGATTTGGATCTTCGGTCAGTAACCTTGAAACAGCCGGATAATAACCTGGTATACCTTCCTAATAAACTGGTCGTTGAAAACCCGATTAAAAACTACTCCTCTACCTCACAATCAAGGGTGATTTTAGAATGCGGGGTTGGGTATTCGTCAGATTTAGAATTTGTTAGGGACTTGGTCAAGAAAACGATTTTAGAGAAATATGAATCTATAGAGAATAAGGATGATATCATTTTTTTGTATTCTGAGTTTGGCGATAGTTCCATCAACTTTGAAACCCGTTTTTGGATCGAATCTACCTCGGCACTCGAAGTAGCGAAAGCAAAAACAGATGCAATGATTGCGATTAAAGCAGCTTTTGATAAGAACGATATCAATATTCCTTTTCCCATTCGAACCTTGGATTTTCCAAAATCCGTTACTGTTTCTACTGAAACAACGGAAAGCAGGAAAGATTAACCTTGTCGATGAACCCCACGGTCACTTTTTTGAAAACGAGCCCCGCCCTCTTGTTTAAGAAAGAGTGCTTTATTTCCTTTCTTGCCATTGCGAGTGAACTTTAATGACCTTAATCGTTTTGGTGATTTTAACGTTGTAGGTTGCTTCTATAGTGCCTTTTACAATCCAGGTGCCCCAAGGCCATTTAACTTCGGTCCCTTTTCTTATCATCGATATGGATTTAAGTTTGTGTTTTCCATCACTCCTGAAGTTTTGGAGAACAAAGTGATGGAAAATCACCAGACAGTGGTGCACAAACTTGAGAACTAAATGTTAAATAAATTTCAAGAAAAGCAATGGAATATGTTCATGCCTACCACTGAATTTTTAATGCATTCAATCTAAAATTTAATCCTATCCAAAGGAGTCAATAGTTCTGTTTATCAGGGCAATACGCAAATTAGTTTGATTTTATCTTAGTTAAGAATTTAAAGAATGACAATGGTAGATATTATAGAGTTAATTGCTGGGGTTTCAATTGTTATTGCATTAGGGTTCATTGTTATCTATGTGAAAGATTCTTTAATAGGAAGTTCAGAAGACTCAAAAGATGAATTAGAAGAAGAGGCTTTTTGCGAAATAGATATTGAATATTTGTGGATGAACGCCCAAAAAGCAGGTACAGGGGTAAATGATATTAATGATCTGAAAAGAAAAATTCAAACGTTTAAAAATAGAAATAGATTTTACAAGATGTAATTATGGTCGGCATCTCAAAATAAAGGACCTATAATTTAAAACTTAGTATGATGAGTACATATACAGAAGAAGTAGGAGAAAAACTAAATGACCTTTTGGAAAGAACATACGATGCTGAAAAGGGCTTTAAAAAGGCGGCCGAAAATACCGACCATAGTCCGTTAAAAGCATATTTTCAAAGTAAGGCTCAGCAACGTTATGATTTTGGTCATGAGCTAAAATCGGAAATTAAATCATTCGGCCAAAAGGTTGATAAAGGTGATAGTTTGACGGGAAAAGCTCATAGAGCTTGGATGGATGTTAAGGCATTATTTTCTTCAGATGATGCTGAGGCTATGCTTGAAGAAGCCATTAGAGGAGAAAAAGCTGCAATAGATGAGTATCAAGAAGTTTTGGCAGACACCTCATTGCCATCAAGCACTTCGTCTATTTTAAGAAATCAAAAACAGGCTATTGAAAATGGACTTTCAAAAATTAAAACGTTGGAAGATCTAAGTTGAATAGAGTTGGTACCAAAAAAAAGAGGCCTTTTTAAGGCCTCTTTTTTATGTTATTGAAATTTCCATTGCCTGTGTTTTATAGGCTTTAGGGCTACAATTATATTTCTTCTTGAAAATTTTACAAAAGTAACTTCTACTGGTGAATCCGATAGAGTACACCACTTGCGATATATTGAGATCCGTAGTTCTGATCAACACTTCTGATTTTTTAAGACGCACTTCCCTAATATATTCACCCAAGGTCATATCGTGCATAAACTTGAATCCTAGCTGCAGTTTTGAAGGGGATAGACCAGATTTTGAGGAAATCGAATTAATGGTATGGGGTAGTTCTGGATAATTGTTGATGAAATCCCCGATTTCACTTATCATTTCCAATTCTTTTTTCAATAAGGTTGTCGAAGATTTTAAACCATTATTTAGGTCCAATTCAAACTGCTCCAATTGTTTTGCCATGATCATATGGCATATTCCTTGAAAATACATGAGATTGGAAATAGAATCTGCATATTTTGCGTCTTCTAGCTTTTTGATTAATTCACCAATTTCCAAATTGTACTTTCCAAAATGGAAACATCCTAGGCTTTTGTTGTAAGTGTTTAAAAGCGATATAAAATCTAAATCTTCATCAGTGGCATTTTCGTCATTGCGAAATACCGATAGATTTATACGTATACAATTTAATACGGTGCGGTCGTCTCTCTTAAAGACAAACTTGCTTTTATTCTCATCGTCATTGAAAAGTACGGCCGTTTGTAACTCTTCCAACTTATTATAGACCTCATCGCCTTTAAATTTATGAAAGCAATTACCTTTAAGACAGTAAAATAAGTAGACCATGTGATCATCTACACAATCGAGGATCAATTCAAGGTCCTGGTTTAGTTTAATGTCGAGTTCAAAGGCCGTAAGCCCTTTATTCAAAACGACACAATGTACCTGCCCTTTGCCTATGGCAGCATCAAGTTCAAGTAATTGTAAGCCATTCTTTTTAATTATTTTACCTTGCAAATGATCCTTCAAAAGAAGTAACTCATTCTGCGCACTCATTCTTCTTGTTTCCATCGATTTATTTTTTGGAGGATTGTTTTACATCAAAATTAGTGTTGATGAAGTACACTTGATAACATTATACGATAAATGTTTAACGAAATAGCAGTTAGTATTTATAAATTCAACCATAAACAACCGACTAATTTTTAATGAGTTAGCTTTTTATGGGAATGAAACAATCGTTTCAAGAGTATTTTCCGAGCTTGCACTTCTAAAGCGAAAGATTCATATGTATTTTAAATTATCGAATACAGCAGAAATGAAGGTGATGGAGAGTGAGGCTAACGCTTTATTTAAGTATCCGAATCTATATACGCCTCAAATAGTTATTAGTGGACTAAGTGAGGTATCTATACCCATATTGACTATGGAGGATCCCAATGTAATTTCTTTGTCCATTTGGGGCTTATTGCCCAGTAATTATACCGATGATTGGGAATTATTTCAAAATTTGACCAATACCTTAAACATTAATTCAGAAAATCTGGATTCTGGATTATGGTACACAAAGGCCTTTGAAAACAGGAGATGTTTAATACCGGTAACGGGTTTTTACACTTCAGTGCTAAATGATGGGCAAATAAATCCATATTACATTGGGCCGGAAAAAGAGAATTTAATTTATCTGGCCGGTATGTATACCGTTCTTGAAGATGGCTTTATTACGTGTACGATACTCACTGGTCCCTTAGATGACTATTTAGGGATGTATCAAAATTTGGTGAATTTTATGCCCCTGATCATAAATCCCAAGCATAAAGATTTGTGGCTAAGTGGTGAGACTAGCGTTATAGAGGCCAAGCGACTATTAAAATCATCTCACAACGTAGCTCTACAGGCAAAGCCCATTGAAAAAGCACTTTTCAATCAAGATATATCCTATGATAGTATGTTGATGCCTTTCGATAGTACCGAAAATTAAATAGAAGAAGACGATTTTTTATTTTTCTTCAGCTCCTTTCTATAATCTGTTGGGAGAATAGTATAGGCTTCAAAGAATATTTTAGAGAAATAGCTTCTGCTTTTAATACCTACGGCATATACAATTTCAGAAACAGAGAGGTCTGTATTCTTTAAATAATCCCTTGAAATCTCCAACTTTAATTGTCTAACGTATTCATTTACGGTTTTGGAATATAACAGTCTAAACCCGAGTTGCAACTTTTTAGGGCTTAGGCTAGATTCAGCACAGAGATCTTTTATTGAAATGCTTTCAGAAATATGCTTTAGTATATATTCTGTTAATTTGTGAATTTTAAGAATATCCTCTTTAGAGAGCGATTCAGGTAAGTTCATGTTTTCTTGAAAATTTTGGTGCTCCAATAATTGTAACGCTAAAATCAGATATAACCTACCCTCTAACGCAAGGGTTCGTAGCATACCGCTATCGCGCACGTTTGATAATTGTTTTACTTCATCGGCAATCTTAAGACTAAAACTACCACCATGCCGGTAGTGTAGATTACCTGTTTCATCATTGAACAACGATATCAATAATTCGTTAAGATGGTATACGTTGTTATTTTTCTTTTTTAAATATTCTTTTCGATTAACCCCAATAAAATTTATTTTTAGGTTTACCCTTTCGGGTAAGAGATATGTTTTTTGTGCATTTACCTTCGGCGATATGATAATATTTTGAAACTGTTCTAAACTAGTGTAAAGCCCAGAATTGTCATCACTATATTTAAAATTACCTTGAGAGATGAAAATGAATTCTATCGGTGAAACTTCGGGCGAGTCAAAGGTGATTTTAGTTTCTTTTGATAATGTTATGTCACAATCGATAAGAGAAACACCCCAATCGAAACTGATAGTTCTCAAGACACCCTTTCCGATGTCATTGTTAAACCGTAATGTAGTCTCGCCCCAATTTTCAAAGAATTCACCTTTTAAGCATTGTTGTAATTGGGAGAAAATAACTTCTGGTTTTGAACTATTCAAAACGATTTCTCTCATAAACCAATTTTATATGTTACACATAAAACATTGTTTACAAAGAAATTGTAATGTTAAGATCTTACTTAACAGTTATGAAATGTTAATTAACACAAATGGGCACTTTCTATATCGAAACTAAAAGTTAAATAGTTGATTTTACGGTTATAAAATAAGGGGAAACGTAAGCATTAAATGCGTTCTTGTTTTCCTTTGCTATTCAATTCCAATTTTTTAAGATATTGTTTTGGCGTCATGGCATACCGTTGTTTAAAGAGTTTTGAAAAATAGCTACGCGAATTAATTCCTATTCTATAGGTAATTTCGGTAATGTTCAATTCTGTTGTCTCCATTAAGTGCCGGGCCAATTCCATTCTTTTATTCTGCGTAAATTCTTTTACAGATAAGTTAAATAGGCTTTGAAAACCGTTCTGTAAGGTATTTTGGTTAATCCCTACTTTTTTTGATAACGCTAGTATACTTGTACTCTGTTCTAAATTATTTTCAATAATCGAAGCCGCCTCCTCAATTTTAACCACGGTAGATTGCCGTAGAATAGTGCGTTTATCCTCAGGGGAAGAATCATCGACATATTGTCGCAGATGATGGGCTAATATTTCATAGCATTTTCCTTCTATGAATACGCTCTTGGTAAACCCGGTATCTTCACTCTCATTAATCTCCTCGATGCATTCGGCGATATCCAAGCTATAATGTCCTTTATGGAAAAAAAGATTTATACCATTTACATCCCTAAATAATCCTTCGAGGTCCTCATTCATTTCAGGAAGAAAGGTTTCTATTTTTTCCTCAAAAGATTTTCTGTTAATTTCAAGATTGAAAAAACAAATGGGCTCGTTCGCTTTTAAGGTTAGCACATTTCCATATTTACCGTTGCAGGAAAATATAGCACTTTCTAAATGTTTTATTTCATGGGATTTTTCTTGCCCAGAAAATTCGTGCAAAAGAGTGGTTTCACGATTGAAGACTATTTCTAGGGGCTGCACCAATGATTGGTTCAACATGAACCGAACTTCTTTTTTTAATCGAATATCCACATCCATTAAACCCACACCATGTGAAAAACTGATGGCTTTTATATGACCGGTACCAGCTTCTTCAGGAATATCGATACAAATTTCATTGTTCTCTTCTTGGTATTCAACCTTCAATCTTTCGGCAATGTCCTTGACTACATCTATGACGTTCAATTCTTTAAGTTCCCTTCTAATGCTCATGAGCTATAATAAATCTAGGGGTACAATATAATGCAAAATAACTTTAGTTGATAACAGAACAAGTGCGTTACAAAAACCCATAAAATAATGAATATCAAGCATAAATGATTTTAATGTAGATGAGTCAATATTTAAATTTATACAACCAATAAGTTTTATGAGATAGTCTCATATTTGTCTTGCGCCGATTGGAGATTTAAGGGAAGTCCTAATTTCTTGTGTGCGCAATTAATAAAAGTAACAACCTATTAATCTAAAATTCAAGAGTATGAGAAAGTCAATATTTATGTTTGTTTTTGCACTTATGACCATTGGTGTTGCCATGGGTTGTAGGGAAGAAAAATCTACTGGAGAAAAAATTGAGGACGGTATTGAAGACGTTGGTGATGATTTAGAGGACGGTGCAGAAGAAGTTGAGGACGCTGTTGAGGACGCAACCGATGACCATTAAATTTTTAAGATTAAAAATATAATAAAAGCCAAGTATTCGAAAATACTTGGCTTTTTTAGTATTCCGAATTCGTTTAAGTGTAAATTATTCTTTCTTTCCGTTCCCCGTTAAAACATCTAAAAGGCCGTCTTCTAAGTTTACCCACAGGTAGTTAAAGAAAGATTTGTTTGTAGGGCGTTCAGTTGAAATTTTACCGTAACGATACCCATCAGCGTCAGCTTTAGAACCATCGCTAACAAATAGATTGCCGACAAATGATAGTATTTTTTTGACTTGGTTTCTTTTCTTATTGAGTACTTGGAACTTAAAATCATCGTAATTCATTTTAATATCACCCGATGCCACATATTCATCACCTGAAATGGTGAAGTACATTTGATCAATGGTGCCTGTAGTTTTCGTTCTTAAATTAGGGACTAAAAACTCATTTAAACTGGCGGTATTAAGATTAGAAAGACCACCGGAGATGACAAAGGCATCATGCTTGTCTTGAACATTGAATTCCCAGTCCAGA
Source organism: Maribacter sp. X9 (assembly GCF_048537565.1). Taxonomy (GTDB): domain Bacteria; phylum Bacteroidota; class Bacteroidia; order Flavobacteriales; family Flavobacteriaceae; genus Maribacter. The sequence goes on along the minus strand of NZ_CP183215.1, from coordinate 685,517 downwards.
TTAAAACTGCCGGCACCCATAAGGTCTGCGTTTATATTAATTTTTAGATTATCCTTGTTAGATGGTAAGTTTGAGAGGTTCGTAAAAACAGCATCTAGGTTTTCAAATGTAAGAAGGCCTGCCTGAGCATCATTGGGTAGATTTTCTTCATACGACACCATGGCTTTCGCAATAGTAACAGAATCAATTGAAACTTTAAAAGGAAGCTCTCTTAACATTTCTGAAAACAGGGGCCGTCTTTCAGTGTTGTCCGCAAGAGATTTGTCCCTATATACATCCAATTTTGGATTATTAAGAGCTAAAGATTTATAAAATACCTGTAGCGAGTCGTTTTTAACGCTATAGGCCTGGTCTTCCACTAGAATATCTGGGACGGATAAGGTAATATGGTCTCGCTCAAAAGTTAGTTTTTTGCTTAGTTCAGCTTTTGATAGGGCCGTAGCCAGCAAGATATCTTTAATGGCTATGGAAGAATTATCCATTTCCATAATTCCCATCTGCAGCACCTCAAATTCTCCTAAGGGAGCCTTCATGTCCTTTAACGTTATGTCAAAATCGGAAAATTCAAAGGGAACATAGTCTTTGATTATTTTTGAGTCGGTGGTCACATGTTTTAAGTTGAGGTCAATTGATTTTACCGATAAAAGCTCAACTTCCCTGGTTGTGTTCCAGATTTCGACACTTCCAGAATCAAAAGCAACTTCTTCTATAAAAATGGGTTTTAAAAGATTAATGGGATTCGACCCCGAAACATCACTAGTATCCTTCGGGCAGGCCTTAAAGTTTAAATGGGGCTTCGAGAGCGTAAGTTTTTTAAGGAAAATGGACTTATCCAATAAAATCTTCCAGTAACTAAAGCCCTCAATGGCCACTTGTCCTGCCTCAATAATGATTTCACAAGAAGAGGTCTGTCTGCCATGGCTAATGACATTTACCTCGTCAAATTCTAAAGAACCTTTTAAGAGGCTAATATCAAGGTTTTCGTATGCAAAGTCGATGTGGTCGGGAACTTTAAGGTCTAAAAATTTTTTTATTTCAACCTTCATTCGCCACTCGGCGACCATATAACCGCCAATGACAACAACCGCTAAAATAAAAAACCACTTAAGAATACGGATCATACCTACTAGTTGGTAACTTAGACTTTTTCTGTTTTCTGAAAATTAAAGCCACGCTTTCACCAACAGGACAGATGACCATGTGGACAGGTGTTTTCTTTTAGTTATACGGCTTATCTATACCCGCACTATCAGGCTCCATATGGTGCTTAAAGTCGGATGCGCTTTTTAATTCAATACATTCCTCTCCTTTAACGATGATAGGATATTTTAAAAGTTTCGGGTTTTTGTTCAAGATCTTCAACCAGTCATCATCGTCCAAATCGGCATGGGTATCACCATACGCTTCTTTAAAATCCGGATGGTCAGTATTTATTAAATCCGAGATTTGCTTATGAAGCCCCTCGGCCAGTTCGGCCCACTGTGTGCCGGTCACATTCGTCTTTGAAATATCTATTGTTAAATGTTTCATTTCCGAAGATTCTACATAGGCATTGATTTGTTTACCCAATGAATTTTCAGAACTATAATAAAGCGTTATCTGTTTTTTGTCCATAGCAATTACTCCCATTCGTGTTTTTTTAAAGGTAATTAAGTACTAATTTAATAATTAACTCGTATCGAATGAAAAATATCCTAAATACACTTAAAATACCGATGCCCGATAAAATATGGTATCTTGTGTCCAACTTATATATAAACCGATGAATACTTTGTTTTGGCTTGCCTACCTAACGGTTACCCTATGGAGTATTGTTAATATTATTTTTAACGGATCTACGGCCACGAAGATGATCAGTTGGTCGTTGTCGGTTATTGTCCTGCCGTTTTTAGGTCCTCTTTTGTACTATCTCTTTGGGATAAACAGGAGAAAGTTTAAGCTCTTTAAATTAAAGCAAACCGAGAAGCGAAAACTTTATTCTGAAACCTACAAGGAGTTAAAAGGAGGTGAGCAAAGCGTTCATGATTTTAAGGATTATAAGCAGGATAAATTAGCATCTCTTATAAGAAAAAATAGCTATTTCGCACCCTATGAAGGTAACCAGATCACGTTGCTAAACAGTGGAGAGGAAGCCTTCGAGGCGATTTTCAAGGCTATTGATGAAGCAAAGCATTTCGTTCACCTTCAGTACTACATCTTGGAAAAAGGCATGCTTTTAGACCGCTTTTACGACCTCTTTGAAAAGAAAGTAAAGGAAGGGGTCGAAATTAGGATGCTGTATGACTCATTGGGCAGTAATTCTTTAAGGGGTAAAGTAGTAAAGCGTTTCAAAAAAATTGGGGTAAAGGCATATGCATCCATGCCCATACGATTTGGAAATCTACTGTTTACCCTTAATTATCGAAACCATAGGAAAATCGTAATCGTGGATGGGAAAATCGGCTTCACCGGAGGTTTCAACGTGTCGGACAAGTACATGAAACCGATTTCCGATTTGGGGTTGTGGCAAGACCTTCATTTGCGTTTACAGGGCCCGGTCGTAAATAGCTTACAGCGTGTATTCGTTAAAGATTATCATTTTGCCGGGGAAGAAGAGCTCTTGTTACAAGAGAAGTATTTTCCTAAAATAGAACCGGCCGGCACTACCATAGCCCAGGTAATTTCAAGTGGCCCAGATTCACGATATCCAGCGATTATGCAGCAATATCTGGCGATGATCAACATTGCCAGAAAGAGTATCTGTATTGCAAACCCCTATTTTATTCCCGGGGCACCCGTCATGGAAGCGCTGCGTATTGCGGCATTAAGCGGTGTAAAGGTGACTTTGTTGACTCCCAAAAAATCAGATTCATTTTTAGCAAAGTATAGTATGTTTTCAACTTTCGAGGCCTTATTGGAAGTGGGGGCGAACATATTCCTAAGACCTGATTTTTCACATAGTAAGGTCATCATCATAGACAGCGAGATAGCCTCTGTAGGTTCAGGAAATTTCGATTATAGAAGTTTCGAACATAATTTTGAAACAAATGCCATTCTTTACGACAAAGAAATAGCCACGCAAATAGAAGTACTATTTCAAGGGCATTGCAAAGAGGATATACAATTGGCCATGGGCCCCTTTAAAAAGCGCTCCCCTTTTACAAAATTCTTAGAAGGTTTGGCAAAATTCTTTAGTCCGCTGCTTTAATAATATCTTTATCCCAAAAATTGTCGAACTATTTACTCGTTATAATATTAAGTACCCATATGGTGACATGTGCACAGCATACATTTCCTGATGAAATAGCGGCAGAGGCCAAGATCGCCCTATCACATTATCCTGAACTTTCCACTATTCCCATTGAGTTCAAGTTTAAAAAGAACATTAAAAAATCTACGATGCAGGCGCAACCTAAATTTTCTAGTTTTTTTAAAAGGAGGAAACACCGATCCTATAAAATCTTGATCAGTGAAAAAATTGAGATTGCCGACTCCGTTTATTTTACAAAAGATATTCCTTCTGAAATTATGATCGGATGGTTAGGCCACGAGTTAGGCCATGTGATGGATTTTGAACAACGAAGTGGCCTCAATTTAATCGGTTTCGGCATTAGCTATTTGACTTCAAAAAAATACATTCGTGGTGCAGAGCGGCGTGCAGATTCATATGCGGTGAAGCATGGCATGGAAAAGTATATTTTGGCTACAAAGGAATTTATTTTGGAGAAAGCAGGCCTCTCACAAAAATACATTGACCGCATTAAGAATTTATATCTTTCTCCAGAAGAAATTATGCTGCTGGTAGAAGAGCGAGATGCCCTACCCACAGATTGACCTAAATATTACGATTGTTTTTCAACGAAATCTTCCCAATCTGCAAATTTTTCTTCGTTCATAACCCGTTCCATTTTTACTTGACCCCCTTTCTTTTTGTTGCGGTCGTTCCAGTCATAAAAAACATCAGGATTCACAATGAAAACCTTTACACCCTTCAGAGCTTTTGATCGTGCTACTTTATAATTCTTGTTGGCATCTTTCAAAGATTCGTCGAGTTTTTTGGAGACCTCTTTGGTATCAAGGTTGGCAGTGGTTCCCAAGTACCACGTATGGTAAAACCCATCATTATATTTTTTGGCGCAGAGGGTATATTCGGGAATTTCTATGTCAAAATGTTGCTCTAATTCCTGTAAGGCGTCATCCAATTTATTAACCGATAATTGTGAACCGACCGTATTCAAGAAGAACTTGGTACGACCTGTAATTTTAATTTCTGCACGCTCTACATCAGTAAATTCGATAGTATCACCAATTAAATAGCGCCAAGCACCACTTACCGTACTAATGATCAGCACGTAATTTTGACCTGTTTTGACCTCTGATAATGTTAGGGATGGCGCATTTTGAGAAAGGGAGCCGTCTTCTAAAATGTAATCGGGATTAAAAGGAACAAATTCAAAGTAAATACCGTTATCGGTTACAAGTTTCATAGCATCGGTATCGGGTCGGCTTTGAAAAGCGATGAACCCTTCTGATGCTAAATAGGTGTCAATGACGGTAACGGGTTTTCCCATAAGGGCATTAAAGCTTTTCTCATAGGGGCCAAAAGCCACCCCGCCAGAAGTGTATACGGTAAGGTTTGGCCAGATATCGTGAATATTTTTCAGGTTATGTTCTTTGATAACCTCCTTAAGCATCAATTCGATCCATGAAGGAATTCCGCTAAGTGCCCCAATATCCCAATCGGGAGCTTTTTCAACAATTTTAGCGACCCTTTCGTCCCAATCGTCAATTTTAGCGATTTCTTTTCCGGGTTTATAATAACCACTGAACCAAGATGGAATATTACTGGCACTGATGCCACTAATCTCTCCCTCTAAATGATCTTTGTTTTCAATCAAATCGGTAGAACTACCTAGCATTAGTATTCCTGTTTCATAGAAATCCGCCGGCAAATCAAAGTTCGCCAGGGCTAAAACCTGTTTGATACCCGCAGCACGAATGGCATCTATCATTTCATCGGTAACAGGTATACGTTTACTTGTTTTGCCGGTTGTTCCAGAGCTTAGGGCAAAATAATCTGGATGTCCTGGCCAAGTGACATCCGATTGCGCTTCATGTAGTTTATGCCACCATTTTTCATTGATTTCGTTGTAGTCGAAGTAAGGCACAGCTTCTCTGAACGCTGTGGCCATATCATCGCTTTCTAAAAGGTCTTCAAACCTGTAAGCTTTGCCGAAGGAGGTGTCCTTTGCAGATTTGAGCAGGTTTTTAAGTACCTCCTTTTGTTCTTCAATAGGGTTGTCGTCACCTGATATTTTATCAGTGACGTTAATAACTCCCTTGATGAAATTGCCTATAATATTCATACTGTAAAATCTTCCGTAATTAAGGATTAAAATTAAATGTTTGCGAGGATAAAGAATAACTCTATGGTAAAAGAAATAGCTCTAATACACTAAAGCGGCAATTTTTTTTAGAATATTAGAAGAAACGGTTCTTAACTCAACATTATTAAAATGGCCCCAACAGCAGTCAAGGCAAGGATCATTTTTCTGAAAAAAGCCTCTTTAATGAACTTTATGAAGCGTACACCAACAAAAAAACCGATTAAAATTCCAGGTAACAACTTTAAGTTGAGGACTATCGAATCAAAGGAAATGGTCTCCCATACAAAAAAATGAAAAGGTAGTTTTATAATATTAACGATTAAGAAGAGCCACGCGGCCGTTCCTATAAAGTGATTTTTTGGTAAGCGCATGGCTAAAAAATAAATATTGGAAAAGGCCCCGGCCAAGTTTCCCACCATTGTGGTGATACCTGCAATAGTGCCGATAGAACTTGCAAAAGTCCAGTGCGTGGGTACCGTTTTAGTTTTTTTGCGGTCCCACCAATACATCATGAATACGGTTATGATAATGATGATGGACATGCCGATCTTAAAGAATTTTTCGGGCAAGTCCTTTCCAATGACCACACCAATTAAAACGCCAAAAACCATCCATGGAAGAACCTTCATGACATAACTCCATTGCGTATAGCGGTTATAATAGATCACCGCAAAAATGTCGGCCAAGACCAGCAGTGGAACGACCATTCCTGTAGACTCCTTTGCGCCAAAGGCCAAGGCCATTAACGTTACGTTCATTACTGCGATTCCTTTTATGCCAGCCTTTGAAAGTCCTATAATAAACGTGGCTACATAGGCAAGGATCCAGGCTGTTGGGGTTATTTCAGAAGTCATTGATAGAAGCACGTAGTACGTTTGGCGTATTAGCGGCAAAAATATCCTAAAAAAACATATCTTTAACCATCAACCTAAAACCAATTTATGGAACTCAGTTCATTAGACTATGGATTTATAATAGTTTTCTTTTCCCTTGTGCTAGGCATAGGAATTTATGTATCTAAAAAATCAGGTAAAGACTCTTCGGAGTTTTTTCTTTCTGGCCGTACGATGCCTTGGTGGTTATTGGGCCTTTCTATGGTGGCGACAACTTTTTCGACCGACACGCCCAACTTGGTAACCGATATTGTTCGAACACAAGGTGTTTCGGGTAACTGGGTTTGGTGGTGCTTTTTGTTAACGGGTATGTTGACCGTTTTTGTTTACGCCAAGCTATGGCGTAAATCAAATGTAAACACGGATCTTGAGTTTTACGAAATGCGCTATGGGGGTAAACCTGCAAGTTTCCTAAGAAAGTTCAGGGCCATCTATTTAGGGGCCTTGTTCAATATCATTACCATGGCGTCCGTAACCTTGGCCGCTATAAAGATAGGTGGTATTATGTTGGGGCTTGAGCCTTGGGAAACCGTTGTAGGAGCCGGATTGATTACTGTAATATTCAGTGCGCTTGGCGGATTTAAAGGTGTAGTTTATACCGATTTTCTGTTATTCTTTGTGGCGATGTCAGGGGCTATAGGAGCAGCTTATTATTTAGTCAACATACCTGAAGTGGGGGGGATTTCTGCACTTATGGCCAATGAAGTAGTGTCGAGCAAGCTTAATATTTTGCCCGATTTTGACAATACAAAAGTGTTAGTGACCCTTTTCATCATTCCTATTGCCGTACAGTGGTGGAGTTCTTGGTATCCAGGGGCAGAACCAGGGGGTGGTGGTTATATTGCGCAACGTATGTTGGCGGCAAAAGATGAAAACCATGCTATAGGGGCAACTTTCTTTTTTAATATTATGCATTACGCCCTCCGCCCATGGCCTTGGATTTTGGTTGCCTTGGCTTCTTTGGTCGTTTATCCAGATATTGCAAGCATACATGAGGCCTTCCCAGATGTTGCTGAAAGTAAACTAGGTCATGATCTGGCCTATTCGGCCATGTTGACCAAATTACCAAGTGGCCTTTTAGGGGTTGTACTGGCATCATTGGTAGCTGCCTACATGAGTACCATATCTACCCAATTGAACTGGGGTTCTTCCTACATTGTGTTTGATTTTTATAAGCAACAGATAAACCCCAATGCTACAGAGAAGCAGATGGTGGCCGTAGGAAGGATTTCTACCGTGGTTTTGATGGTTTTAAGTGCTTTATTTGCGCTAACCTTGCAAAATGCGTTCGAGGTATTTGATTTACTGATTACGTTCGGAGCTGGAACAGGGCTCGTTTTTATTTTGAGATGGTTCTGGTGGCGTATCAACGCGTGGAGTGAAATTGCCGCGATGTTCGCATCGGGTATCATTTCCATTCTTTTGGTGAAAACAGGTCTTGGCGAATTTTTATTTGCCCCTGAAACTGGTATGTTGCCCGAATGGGCCAATTATCCCTTTGTCGTGGTTGTAACTACAGCAATATGGATGGCGGTAACCTTTATGACCCAACCAGAATCGAAGGAAACCTTAAGAAGTTTTTATATTAAAATTCAACCAGGCGGACCAGGCTGGTCAAAAGTGGTTTCAGATGCTAACGATGATTCCGTTGAAATTGTAAAGACCAAGGAAAAGTGGAGTGTACCGGCAGGCATCACCGCTATGTTGCTCGGTGTTGTGCTCATTTATTCCATTATGTTCGCTACCGGTTATTGGATTTATGGCAGGACCACACAAGCTATGGTACTGACCGTTATTTCTATAATCTCGGCATTTTTGCTGATTAAGGCCTGGAACCGTTTAAAGGGGAACTTGCTATAGCCTTACCATAATGAAAGACCGTATTTTATCTGTTGATATTTTTAGGGGAGCGACTATATTGCTTATGGTTTTGGTCAATACTCCGGGCACTTGGTCTGCTGTTTATGCACCTTTTTTACATGCAGATTGGCATGGATATACCCCAACGGATTTAGTGTTTCCTTTCTTTTTGTTCATTGTAGGGACATCAATTGCTTTTTCTTATCAAAATAAAACAGCCGATGGTAGTACGTACAGAAAGATTATAATCCGTGCCTTAAAACTTATTGGACTAGGTCTTTTTCTTAGTGCTTTCATCATCCATTTCCCGTTCTTTAAAGATTTTGAAAACATTCGGTTCCCGGGGGTTTTACAACGTATTGGGGTGGTTTTCTTTTTTGCATCCCTATTATTTATCAATCTCGATTGGAAAAAGTTGATTTGGGTAGCGGTAATTCTTTTGATAGGATATTGGGTGCTAATGACCCTTATCCCTATTGATGGGGTGGCATCCACCTTGGAAAGGGCTCCCAATAATTTAGCCAATTGGTTAGATGTCAAGGTTTTTGGGACACATAATTATAAAGCAGATTATGATCCCGAGGGACTTTTAAGTACCATACCTTCTATTGCTAGTGCATTGCTAGGTATTTTTACCGGATTGATATTGACATCCAAGCAAGAAAAGAAGGCCACATTATTAATGGGACTTGGTGGAAGTTTATTAATCATCGGGCATTTATGGGATTTGGTATTCCCCATCAATAAAGCCTTATGGACCAGCAGTTTTGTTTTGGTTACCGCAGGGTGGGCAAATCTGGTTCTTGCACTGATTTATTACCTAACCGATGTCAAGAAGATTGAATTCGGTTCGATATTCAGATATGCCGGCGCCAATGCCATTGTGGTGTATTTTCTTTCCAGTTTTATTAGCAAGTTAATGGGGCAGATCAAAGTTGGGGGTACTTCATTACACGGTTGGCTTTTTCAGAATATATATGTGCATGACTTTCTGGCTATGGAAACTTCTTCGCTTTTATATGGTTTAAGCGTGGTTTTGTTTTATAGTTTCTTGGCCTATTTCCTTTACAGAAGAAAAATATTCATAAAGGTTTAATTCGCTCCCATTGCCCATTTTATAAATTGCGGAAACACCTTTCCCCAAGTAGTTAGGTCATGTTTGCCACCGTCAACTTGAACATAGGTGATGGCACCGGGGTAGGAATAACCTTTTAGGGTCAATTCTTTAATGAGGTCTAAAGTGTCATCAATAGCATCTATAATTCCATTATTGTTTCGGTCTGCGGTTTCATCTAACGTGCCACATTGAAACCAAAACTTCAAATGGTCGGCGTAGGGCCCATTTTTAACTACATCTAAAACAATCCTGCTTCGATCTACGAGATCATTTTTGACATATGCTTTTTTACGCCACCAAAAGGATCCGCTAAAGACTCCGACTTTACCAAAATGTAGGCTATGGTTGTAAACAATATCAAAAGCCGAGAGTCCTCCAAGCGACATGCCGCAATAGACCCATTCTTTACCTTCTTTCGAAACCTTGAATTCATTTTTTAAAAAGGGAATAAATTCCTCGATAATAAATTCAGAATAGTTCACGGCTAGACCGCCCCTTCCCTTAAAATCGGCCGTAGAGGCGGTGCCATATTCATGTATGCGGTTTTCATTGCAGGAAATACCCACATATAAGAAGGGCCTGATAGTAGCCGAAGAAAAAGCTAGCGACAAGGTTCGTTCTAGTTGTAAAGCATCATAGTCTTGGCCATCATTCATCAGTAACACGGCAAAGTTATTTTTTGAGTGCCAATAGTCTTGCGGAGCTACAAAACGGAAATCCACTGTTCGTTCTAAATTTTTAGAAAAATACTTGCCTTTTATGGTAATGCTCTCAATGTAGAACTGCATAAAAATATGGTATGAAAGTGCAAGTATAGGTATCCGCCGAAATATATATTGGCATATTTTGAAATAAATTACTTTTGACGCCCTTAATATGTTGATATTTAACCATTTTGTTTAACTTGATGGCTATGGCTAAAGTAGAATACATTCAATATTATTCCAATACATTACGGCGTAACATGAACTTGGAGGTTACCGGTCATTGGGGGCATCCGATACTAATGTTCCCTTCTTCTGGGGGTCATTTTACCCAGAACACAGATTTTGGTCTGGTTGGATCGGTAATGAATTTTATCGATGAAGGAAAAGTTAAACTGTATAATATTGAAACCATAGATATGATGTCTTTCTATGATGATCATATGGATACAGGTACTAAAATGCATAATTATGAATTGTTTATGCAGTTTTTAAAGAATGAATTGATCCCCTTTATTCAACGGGAATGTCATACCCATCGTATCGGGGTTTCCGGGGTTAGTTTTGGTGGATACCACGCAGCGAATACGGCCTTTAGGTTTCCCGACTTGATTTCTCATTATATAGGTATGAGCGCAGCATTCAACATTAGGAACATGGCTCCCTTATCGGATGATTTGCGTATTTATTACAACTGTCCCGATGAGTACATGCGGCATGAGGACGGTTGGAAGTATGATCATATGCAAATTGTACTGGGCACCTCTGACTGGGATATTTGTTTGGATAAGAACAGACACATGTCAGGTATTTTAAATGGAAAGGGAATCGCGCATTGGTACGATGAAAAAAAAAGGATCTCGCACGATTGGCCCCTATGGAAAATGATGTTTCCTGAATATTTAGGTGCTTATTTTAAATGATTTAAGCAAGCTATTTGAGGGTTTGGGTTAAATAAAATATAGTATTTTCCTTATATTGATATAGGTTAAGATCTTAAAAAACATACAACAACATGGTAAAAAAAGTAGGAATATTGTTCGGCATGGAAGATACCTTCCCTTGGGCATTTATAGATAAGGTGAACGAATTGGGAGCGGGCCAAATTATCGCCGAAGCAGTTCAAATAGATAAGGTACAACAAGGCATCGATTATGGGTATAGCGTAATCTTTGACCGTATATCTCAAGAGGTTCCCTTTTATCGAGCTTATTTGAAGAACGCTTCCTTGATGGGAACGGCCGTTATCAACAACCCATTTTGGTGGAGTGCTGATGAGAAGTTTTTTAACAACTGTTTGTCCATGGAAATGGGAATACCCGTTCCAAAAACAGTGTTGCTGCCTTCAAATGCTAGACCCGACAATACAAGTGAAACGTCTTTCAGAAATCTAAAAGCACCATTGGATTGGGAGTACATTTTCAATTATATCGGATTCCCGGCCTATATGAAACCTCACGACGGTGGCGGATGGAAAAATGTATACCGCGTAGAAAATGCCGAGGACCTTTTTACGAAGCATAAGGAAACGGGGCAACTGGTCATGATGCTACAGGAAGAGATTGTTTTTGATGATTATTTCCGCGTATATTGTTTAGGGCAGAAATATGTGCATATAATGCCATATGATCCCAGAAAACCGTTTCATGAACGCTATGTAAGTGATAGTAAGGCCACAGGGGAAGAGCGTAAGAAATTGCTGAAGACCGTGCACGACTATACCCTTAGATTGAATCAAGCACTTGGGTACGATTTCAATACCGTTGAATTTGCAGTGCGTGATGGGGTCCCTTATGCGATCGACTTTTGCAACCCGGCACCCGATGCTGATATACATTCCGTAGGCCAAGAGAATTTTGATTGGATTGTAGAACATTCGGCTAAATATGCCATCGAAAAGGCTAAAGAGCACAAACCGAAACAGAACAATACGTCTTGGGGTGAATTTGTACGTAATTCGATAACTCCTGTTAAGCCAAATACCGGTAAAGTAAGTTTGAAAACGGCTGCAGAAGCCAAGAAAACGGCAATTAAAAAAGCACCATCTAAAGTAACTACGGGCAAGTCGGCACCAGCAAAGAAAACAGCACCAGCGAAGAAGGCGGCTGTCAAGAAGGCGCCCGCTAAGACGAAGGCGGCACCAAAACCTAAGAAATAACAGGGTAACACTTTTTGAACAGTAAGAATAAACAGTAGTCACATGCACAAGTTTACCCTAGGCATAGAAGAGGAGTTCCAGGTTTTGGATAGTGATACCTATCGATTACGGTCCCAAATGTCCAAGATCATCGATGATGGTAAAGTCCTGCTTCAGGAACGTATCAAGGAAGAAATGCATCAATCTATGGTCGAGATGGGAACCAATGTATGTGAAAACGTACATCAGGTGAGGGACGAGGTTTCCTATCTACGGCAACAAGTGCTTAAATTGGCAGATGATGAAGGGCTAAAGCTTGCCGCCGCAGGAACACACCCTTTTTCTGAATGGGATCAGCAGTTGATTACTTCCAATCCTAGGTATGATGCGATCATTCAAGAAATGGCAGATGTGGCCAGAGGAAACCTTATTTTCGGAATGCATGTGCATGTAGCCATCCCCAGTAGGGAAGAAGGTCTTGAAATCTTGAACACAGTGCGCTATTTTTTACCACACTTATATGCGCTTTCTACGAATTCCCCATTTTGGGAAGGTAGGAATACCGGATTTAAATCATATAGGAGCAAGGTTTTCGATAAATTTCCGAGAACGGGTATACCGCCCTTTTTCGCAAGCGTAGGGGAGTATGATAAGTTCGTGGATATCTTGGTGAAGACCAATTGCTTGGATAACAGTAAGAAAATCTGGTGGGACATACGACTACATCCCCATTACCCAACAATAGAATTTAGAATTTGTGACGTAGTGATGACGGTAGACGAGGTCACTTGTATAGCGGCATTAATGCAATGTTTGGTGGCCAAGCTGTACAAGTTGCACAAAAAAAATCAAACGTTTAGAAATTATAGGCGATTGCTGCTGAATGAGAATAAATGGCGTGCGGCACGTTGGGGCATAGAATCTAAATTGATCGATTTTGGCAAGGAAGAGGAAGTGCCGTTTACAAAGCTGATGAACGAGTTGTTAGAATTCATTGACGATGTGGTCGATGAATTGGACTGCCGTACTGAGGTCAATTATGTTTACCAAATTTTGGAAGAAGGCTCTGGCGCAGACCGGCAATTAAAGGTTTTTCATGATACAAGAGATTTAGTAGAAGTAACGAAGTACATTGTTGCGCAGACCAGAAAGGGATTGTAATTAAATAGAATTGTAATAAGGTTCTTGATGATGTTTATTCAGAACTTTGGCCAAATAATGATAGATGAAGGGGAAATATAGCATAGCGGTATTGGATATGAACGACGCGCAGCCCAATGAGGGTATGCGTTGTATTACCGCACTTGTCGTGTCGTTCTTAGAACAGGATGGGGTAGAGGGAAATTATGATGTTTTCGAAGTACGAAACAAACTTGAAATTCCCGACATCGCTGCATATGATATTTTCGTGTCTTCCGGGGGCCCGGGATCACCGTTTAAAGTAGGAGCGGAATGGGAAGCCGTTTACTTCAGATTCTTAGATGCCGTACTTTCGCATAACCTATCAAAAGCACAGAAAAAACACCTTTTTTTAATCTGCCATTCATTTCAGTTGGCCTGTTTACATTGGGATGTGGCCAAGGTTACCAAAAGGCGTTCCACTTCCTTTGGTATTTTCCCAATGTATAAAACAAAGAGTGGGGAAAAAGAGGTGCTCTTCAGAGATTTGAAAGATCCTTTTTACGCGGTTGATTCTCGCGATTATCAAGTGGTCGGCCCTAAGGAGTGGAAATTGGAAACTTTGGACGGGAAGGTGTTGTGCAGGGAGAAAATTAGGCCCAATGTTCCTTTAGAGCGTGCCGTAATGGCCATTCGCTTTTCCAATGAAATTTTTGGGGTACAATTTCATCCAGAAGCCGATGCCGAGGGAATGCTTCGTTATTTTGCAAAAGAGGAAAAAAGGAAGCAAATTGTTAAAAGGCATGGTAAAAAGAAATATATTGAGATGATCACGCAATTAGATGATAAGTCCAAAATCTATAAGACCAATAGAACCCTCATTCCGACATTTTTAAAATTGGCGGCAGAAGCCATTGATAGTCAAAAACTGCAAACGGTATGATACCAAGAATACGAAATGAATTTAATGCCACCTTTAAGCAGTCCTATTATGAGAATCTGTTACAACATATTATAGATAGGTATAAAGAACCTAGTGCTTTTAGAATATCGGAAACCCCAGTTTTTATAAGTAAAGAAGTTAAGGCACAGGTTGATGCTGCATGCACGGCTATTATTGAGCAATTGTGGAACATTGATTTTCAGGAAATCAGACGAAAATTCATACCTAAAGAACTACAGTCGCCAGTGCCAATGGGCAACCCACATTTCTTGGCAATCGATTTTGGTTTATGCGAAGATGGTAAGGGCGGTATTACACCACAATTAATAGAGCTTCAGGCGTTTCCCACCTTATTTTTTTATCAGCCATTTTTAGGGGAATCTTTCCTAAAATATTATCCCAACATGCCCCAAGAGGGGTTTGATTATTATTTGAATGGATTGAATAAGAAAACGTATACTGAAAAAGTAAAGCACGTAATATTGGGTAATGAACAACCCGAAAACGTGATTCTCTTGGAACTTTTCCCGGAGAAGCAAAAAACGCGTATCGATTTCTGGTCTACGAAAGAGGCCTTGGGAATAGAGATTGTCTGTATGACCAAGGTAATCAAAGAAGGGCGAAAGCTTTTTTATCGTAATAAGGATGGAGAGAAAACGGCCATCCAAAGAATTTACAACAGAGTCATTTATGATGAGTTAGAGCGCATTCAAGATTTGAAAACCAGTTTTAACCTCAACGATGATTTGGACGTTGAGTGGGTCACCCACCCCGACTGGTTTTTTATGATATCAAAATGTATCATGCCACTGTTAGAACATAAAAACATTCCAAAATCCTATTATTTGACAGACTATCCGGTAGATCTTGATTTAAAAAAGTATGTCTTAAAACCCTTATTCTCATTTGCCGGCCAAGGAATTAATTTACATCCAAATCAAGAAACGATAGAAGCAATCAAGGATAAGCAGAATTATATTCTTCAACAAAAAGTGGCGTATGCTCCATTAATTAAAACAAATACCGCTAAGAATTCAAAAGTAGAGTTGCGGATGCTCTTTGTTTGGGACGATGAAAAAGACAGATTAGAGCCGGTCATCAATCTAACGCGTATGAGTAAAGGAGAAATGATCAATGTATCTCATCAAGTAGATGAAACATGGATCGGATCCTCTATTAGTTTCTTTGAGCTGTAAGGTCTAGCGAAAGGACATTAATTTCGCCACGTACTTTCCAATAACGTCGAACTCCAAATTCACGACTGTACCTTTTTGGTAGGTATTGAAACGGGTGTGCTCATAGGTGTAGGGTATAATGGCAACATCAAAGGTATTCTTACCTGAGTTAACAACGGTCAAACTAGTTCCGTCAATAGTGATGGAACCCTTCTCTATGGTCGGGTTGCCTTTTGTCGCATCGTACGTGAATGAAAAAAGCCAACTACCATTTTCTTCGGTAACATTCGTACACTCCCCGGTCTGATCCACATGGCCCTGAACAATGTGCCCATCCAATCGAGACCCTAAAATCATGGCACGTTCCAGATTTACGCTATCGCCAACCTGTAATGCATCTAAATTGGTTTTCTTTAAGGTTTCGGCAATAGCGGTAACGGTATAGGTTGCATCTGTTAGTGATACAACGGTAAGACATACCCCGTTATGCGATACGCTTTGGTCGATTTTAAGCTCTGGAGTAAGTGCAGAGGCTATCGTAATATCCAAGTTTCCACCTTTTGGTTCAAGGGCGGTTACTTTACCTAATGTTTCAATAATACCGGTGAACATGTGTCGTTTAATTTAAGTAATTTTGGGTATTCAAATTTGACGACAAAGGTACAGATTATCATGGAGGAAAATAGTAAAATTAGGTTGGGGATCTCTATTGGGGACTTGAACGGAATAGGCTGCGAGGTGGCTTTAAAAACGTTCGAGGATAGTAGAATGTTAGATTTTTGTACGCCTATTATATTTGCTTCCAACAAGACCGTTTCCCATCAATTGAAAGAATTGGGACTTAACATTATTTTTAATGGGATACCAGATGCTTCTAAGGCCATTGACCATAAATTGAACATCGTCAATGTCTGGAAAGAGGTGCCTAATATTCAATTTGGAAAAGCAACGGCCGAAGGTGGAAGTTATGCCATTAAATCTTTAAAAGCGGCAGTCGATGCACTTAAAAAAGGGGATATCGACGTTTTGGTGACCGCACCGATCAATAAGAACAACATACAATCCGATGAATTCAAATTCCCAGGGCACACAGATTATTTGGCACAAGAACTCGAGGGCGAGAGTTTAATGTTCATGGTCACGGATACCTTAAAAGTAGGATTGTTAACGGACCATGTTGCGGTAAAAGATGTCTCTGCCGCGATAATTCCGAGATTGATACGGGATAAGATCAACACCATTGAAAAATCACTGATGATGGATTTTGGAATACGTAAACCTAAAATAGCGTTATTGGGTATTAATCCGCATAGTGGCGACAATGGCGTCATCGGTAAGGAAGATGACGAGGTGCTGAAACCGGTCATTCGTGAAATGTTCAATATGGGACATTTGGTTTATGGGCCCTGTTCTGCCGATAGCTTTTTCGGTTCTGACGGGTATAAAAAATTTGATGCTATTTTAGCGGCCTACCATGATCAAGGCCTTATACCTTTTAAGACCATATCATTTGGGCAAGGCGTAAATTTCACTGCAGGATTGAATAAAGTACGAACGTCGCCCGATCATGGCACGGCCTATGAAATAGCGGGAAAAGGAGTAGCGGATGAAAGTTCGTTCAAAGAAGCTGTATTTATGGCATTAAAGATTTTCAAGAACAGGACCGAATATCAAGAACTCACGTCGAATGTCCTAAAAAAGCAGCGTTTAAAAAGAGAGCGTTAAATTTTTAACGCCTAAAAAAGTTATAAAGATAAATAGTTGATAACTATTGGCTTTTATTAAAATAATAGTATCTTTGCACCCGCCTTTTATGGGGCGGTAATGCTAATTTAAGTGTGTACGAGATGAAGCAAAAGGAGTTCAATATTCCTTTCTCAGGATTGAAGCAAGGAAAACACGACTTTAATTACCAGATTGACAATACGTTCTTTGATTCTTTTGGATACGATGAGTTCAACGATGCGAATATTACCTTAGACGTAATATTGCATAAAACAAGCACCATGCTTGAGCTTGATCTTGAGGCCTCTGGAACGGTAAACGTTAATTGCGATATCACCAGTGAACCTTACGACCAACCTATAGATGCAGATTTGCATTTGGTGGTAAAGTTCGGAGAGGAATATAATGATGAGGACGACGAAATCCTTATACTACCTCATGGAGAGCACCAGTTGAACATTGCCCAATACGTTTACGAAATGTTGGTATTGGCAGTTCCACAAAAACGGGTTCATCCAGGTATTGAAGATGGAACGTTGAAATCTGAGGTCTTGGATAAACTACAAGAACTTCAACCAAAAGAGAAAAGATCAGATAAAGAAGAAAGTGATCCCCGTTGGGATGAATTAAAGAAACTATTAACGGATAAATAAGAGTTTAAATGGCACATCCTAAAAGAAAGATTTCCAAAACAAGGAGAGACAAGAGAAGAACACATTATAAAGCAGTAGCCCCTACATTGGCTAAGGATTCCTCCACAGGAGAAATGCATTTGTACCACAGAGCGCATTGGCACGAAGGTAAATTACATTACAGAGGTCAGGTTTTGATCGATAAGACCGAAGAAGCAGAAGCCTAAGACCCTTTTAAACTATACCGAGCTCCCACTTCTTTTGAAGTAGGGAGTTTTTTTTAGTCCAATTTGGTTATTGGATGGTTATTATCGTGCGTATTAGGTACGGTAAAGCTATTTACATAGCCAAGGGAAATTTTCAAAAACCATGTAACTTTTAGAGAAAAGTCGTTGAAAATCATTAATTTTCATGACTTTTGACTCGTTTTTTAAGTTTTTTACAAGAAAGCAAACAAAGTATGACCAAGATAACAGCAGCTATTACCGCTGTCGGAGGCTATGTTCCCCAATTTGTAATGACGAATAAAATGCTTGAAGATTTGGTGGATACCAATGATGAATGGATCACTACACGAACGGGTATAAAAGAAAGAAGGGTATTGAAGAAAGAAGAGGGTGAGGGCACATCTTATTTGGCCATTAAGGCGGCGAAGGACCTCATGGACAAGAAAGACCTTAACCCTGAAGAAATCGATTTAATTATCGTGGCTACGGCAACCCCCGACAGTATGGTTGCATCGACCGCAGCGTTTGTCGCCTCGGAAATCGGAGCTGTAAACGCTTTTGCCTATGATCTTTTAGCGGCATGTTCCAGTTTTTTGTTCGGGATGTCTACCGTTGCCGGTTACATCGAATCAGGCCGTTATAAAAAGGTGTTGTTGATCGGGGCGGATAAAATGTCCTCCATTATTGATTATACCGATCGTACGACCTGTATTATTTTCGGGGATGGTGCGGGAGCCGTATTATTTGAACCGAGCACGGAAGGTTTAGGCTTGCAAGACGAGTATTTGCGTGCAGATGGTACTGGAAGAAGGTTTTTGGGCATGGAAGGTGGCGGTTCTTTAATGCCTGCTACAGAAGAAAGTGTCAAGAATAGAAAACACTTTATATTTCAAGATGGTAAGACCGTATTTAAATTTGCGGTATCGAATATGGCCGATGTGGCGGCAAAGATCATGGAGCGCAATAGTTTAACCGACAAAGATGTGGCCTGGTTGGTTCCCCACCAGGCAAACAAGCGTATTATAGATGCAACTGCCAAAAGAATGGGTGTTGATGATGATAAGGTTATGATGAACATCCAACGTTATGGAAACACTACCTCGGCTACCTTACCCTTATTATTGAGTGACTACGAAAGCCAACTCAAGAAAGGCGATAACTTGGTGTTCGCAGCCTTTGGCGGCGGCTTTACATGGGGGTCTATCTATTTAAAATGGGCCTATAACTAACATAAAACTACCAATATAACTTATACAAATATGGATATTAAAGAGATTCAAAGCCTTATCAAGTTCGTAGCCAAATCGGGTGCAAGTGAGGTGAAATTGGAGACGGACGATATTAAGATCACCATACGTACCGGAAGTCTAGGAAACGGCAACCCAGAGCCAACTTACGTTCAGGCCATGCCTATGCCACAACCCTCAATCCCGACATCAGCTCCTGTTCAGACTGCGGAACAAAAAGAAGCATCTGATAATGCCGCTGCTGTAGAAAAACAGAAATCTGAAGATGCGAAATACATTACCATCAAGTCGCCTATTATCGGTACTTTTTATAGAAAACCATCTCCTGACAAACCTGTTTTTGTTGAGGTAGGTGATTCTATATCCAATGGAGATGTACTTTGTGTCATCGAAGCCATGAAATTGTTCAATGATATAGAATCTGAAGTATCAGGAACCATCGTTAAAATATTGGTCGATGATTCTTCTCCGGTAGAATTTGACCAGCCCTTGTTCTTGGTAGATCCTTCTTAACTAAATTTTGAGTAGTACGAGTCAGAGACCGAACGATAAGAAGGCTAGGTAGGAATCATTTGGAACCGAGAACTTAAAATTTAAAAGATGTTTAAAAAAATACTGATTGCAAATAGGGGAGAAATTGCGCTACGAGTTATCCGTACCTGTAAGGAAATGGGTATAAAAACGGTAGCCGTCTACAGTAAGGCAGATGAAGAAAGCTTGCACGTACGTTTTGCAGATGAGGCCGTATGTATAGGTCCGGCCGCGAGTAGTGAATCCTATTTGAAAATACCGAATATTATAGCCGCTGCAGAGATCACGAATGCAGATGCTATTCACCCAGGTTACGGTTTTCTATCTGAAAATTCCAAGTTTTCCCGTATCTGTGCAGAACATGAAATAAAGTTCATTGGTGCATCGGGGGATCAAATAGACCGTATGGGCGATAAAGCTACGGCCAAGGAAACCATGAAAAAGGCCGGTGTACCCTGTGTACCTGGATCAGAAGGTCTGTTGAAGGATGTTGCCGATGCCAAAAAAGTAGCTAAAAAGATGGGCTACCCCGTAATGATCAAGGCCACTGCTGGTGGTGGAGGTAAGGGGATGCGTGCCGTGATGTCAGAGGACAAAATGGAGGAGCTCTTCGAAAGTGCCGTACAGGAAGCCAAAGCAGCATTTGGCAATGGCGGTATGTACATGGAAAAACTGATCGAGGAACCACGACATATCGAAATTCAAATTGTAGGGGACCAATATGGTAAGGCCTGTCATTTATCGGAAAGGGACTGTTCAATACAACGACGGCATCAAAAATTGACCGAGGAAACCCCTTCTCCGTTCATGACCGATAAGCTTCGCGAAGCCATGGGTAATGCAGCCGTTAAGGCCGCTGAGTATATAAAATATGAGGGAGCGGGTACGATAGAGTTTTTGGTGGATAAGCACCGTAAATTCTATTTTATGGAAATGAACACCCGTATTCAAGTAGAACACCCTATCACCGAGCAGGTTATTGATTATGACTTGATCCGAGAGCAGATTTTAGTAGCCGCAGGGGTGCCGATTTCAGGAAAAAACTACCTTCCCAAACTACATTCTATAGAGTGCAGGATCAATGCAGAGGATCCGTATAACAACTTTAGGCCGTCACCAGGTAAAATTACCACATTACATACCCCGGGAGGGCACGGCGTACGTATGGATACCCATGTATACAGTGGCTATAGCATTCCGCCAAACTATGATTCCATGATCGCCAAATTAATCACTACGGCACAGACCAGGGAAGAAGCGATCAATAAAATGAAACGCGCCTTAGATGAGTTCGTTATCGAGGGTATTAAAACCACGATACCCTTTCATAGACAGTTGATGGACCATCCCGATTATTTGGCCGGCAATTATACCACGGCCTTTATGAACGATTTTAAAATGAACCCACAACGCGAAGAATAAAAACGAAACTCCAACCACACTGTTGGAGTTTTTTTATGGGTTTTCTTTTGCGCTGGCAAAAGCTGGGCTATCCGCTGTATCTTTTTGGCGAAAAGGCAAAAAAGGATGTTGCTGCTATCCCTAAAACTTATTTCAGTATCTTAGAGAATAAAAGATATATAGATCATATGATCTATATATCTACGTTGCCAACAAGCTGAACAAAAAATCTAATATCGAAAGAAATACGAAATGAATTAATAAAACGAATTGGAAATGGTAATAAAAAAACCTGAAATAAAATACATCGGAAAAAAAATCACTTACCGATTATTGAGAGATATAATTTTGGACGAAAATCTAACTGAAGATGACACAATTATCCTAAATTCCAAAAATTTCGACGATGTTGTAATTGAGTATTTAGAATATTACGGATATAGTATGACTTTTCCTCATTTACTTTTAGGAGTTTTAATTCGAGAAGCTAACGGAGAAACAATTCCCCAAAATAGAATTGGAATTCTAAAAGATGATGAAGAATCCGTAAGAATTGATAACTCTAATGAATTTGAATATTATGATGGAGAAATCGTCTATCGTTGTGGTTGGTGCGGAAATATTGTGGACGAAAAAGGAAAGGAATTAGAAGGATATAACCGAGAAAGAGCAATAAATTATATTGAGAATTTTAAAACATCAATTGTAAAACATACAAACGGAAATTGTTGTCCAAATGGTCACGAGTGAATAAAGCCAGTTTTAATTTGGAGAGGTTCGTGCTAAAACACGCCACATCTCATATACATAAACGTTGCCATTAATACCTGAAAAACTATGAGATACATTTCAATCTTACTTTTTTTGATTTTAGTTGGTTGTAAAAACGAAACCAAAAGCAAAAGTGAAATCGGAACTGAAAATCAATCTGAAGTGACGAATGAGGCCGAGGACGGAATTGACAAATCAGTTTCTGAAATGTGGAATGACTTTACCCAATCAAACCCTGAATTTAAAAACAACAAAATACCTGAATCGGATTTTTTCCATAATAACGAGGCAGATGCTAATCGATTGGCGGAATTAACTCTGACTGGAAAAAAGAGAGCTTCATCTGGACTTTATAGCTTGTACAAACAATATAATGCGGAATTACCAAAAGTAGGAACAAAACAAATCGTAACGGACTTTAATGGAAAGGCAAAAGCGATTATAGAAAATATAAGTGTAGATACAATTCCATTCAACAAAATATCCAAAGAATACGCTGAAATGGATATGGGAACTGATGTTGAACCTCTCGAAAAATGGAAAAAAGCTCATTGGAATTTTTTTGAAAGTTTTTTAAAGGAAAATGGGGGAAAACCCAGCGAAGAAATGCTAATAGTCACTGTGGAGTTTAAAAAAGTATGGCCAAAAAATGAATAAAGTACTAATGGCAACAATGAATAACCGCAATTACGGCAGATTAGACTACGTCCGAATCCGCTAGGAATTGCTAAGGTCAGTTCCAAACTGAACATTAGCGCATATTAACCCGTAATCGGGGTTATAAGAACCGTGGGTAGAATTTAAATTAAAGTAGCATAAAGCACGAAAATAGTGTAGATATGGCAAAAGAAAAAGTATTATTAGCAGGTGCTACGGGATATTTAGGAAGATTCATAACTCAGGAATTAATTGATAGAGATTATGAAACGAAAATTGTCGTTCGTAGTAAAGAAAAAGTAAAACTAAATGCTCCCAACCTTGAAATTGTAGAAGCACAAGTAACGAAACCTGATAGCTTAATAGATATTTGTAAAAATGTAGATATAGTAATTAGCACAGTTGGTATTACAAGACAAAAAGATGGATTAACTTATATGGATGTCGATTATCAGGCAAATGCAAACCTTATTGATGAAGCTAAAAGAAGTGGAGTCAAAAAGTTTATCTATATATCCGTTTTAAACGGTGAGAAACTTAGAATGCTGAAAATTTGTGAGGCAAAAGAAAAATTAGGAGATTATTTAAAATCTTCAGGATTAGTTTACTGCATAATCAGACCAAATGGATTTTTCTCGGATATGGCAGATTTTCTTAAAATGGCAAAAGGTGGAAAAGTATACTTGTTCGGGGATGGAAAATTAAAACTAAATCCAATTCACGGAAAAGATTTAGCAAAAGAGGTTGTAAATGCTATCAACCAAGATAAAAAGGAAATTAATATTGGGGGTCCTGATTTGCTTACTCAAAACGAGATTGCAGAATTGGCATTGAAAGCATACGGAAAGAAAATTAAGATTGTTCATTTACCTGATTGGATAAGAAAATTTGCACTTTGGTGTGTTCGTACATTTACGAGTCCAAAAATGTATGGTCCGATTGAATTCTTTATGACAACTATGGTTATGGATATGACTGCTCCACTATTTGGGAAAGAGAAATTAGAAGACTTCTTTAATAAAGAAGCAAGAAATAATTAAAAACTGCACACAATATTTTGTAGAAGTAGTGGTAAGCAAAGTTCAAAATATCAAGGTTTGTAGCCCGCTCAAATAACGTATCGGTTTGAAAGTGAATTTACCACGTAATCTGCCAATACTCAGATAATTTACGGTCAGACTGTTTCAAAAACCCCTATTTTCGAGTTCCATATTCGGGTAAGGATCTTTGAGAAATTCTGAATAAGGAAAGTTCACGGGTTCAAAATGAGTTTTGAGACAGACTGCCGTTACATGTCATACAAAACGAGCCGAAATCAACAATGATCAATATAAAGGAAAATAATAATTTTTATATCATTACGGGAGGACCAGGAGTAGGAAAAACGACTTTATTGAATGAATTAAAGAGAAGAAAGTATGAAATTGTTCCTGAAATCGCGCGGGAATTAATAAAAGAACAGCAGAGAGACAACGGAAAAGCTTTACCCTGGGAAAATAAGAACTTATATAAGGAAATAATGTTTGACCGTTCGGTAAGTAGTTTTGAGGAAATTGAAAAAAACTCAAATAATGAAAAACCTATTTTTTTTGACCGGGGATTCTTAGACACAATTTGTTACGCAGAATTAATTGAATCGGAAATAAGTGACCGAATGAACTCGTATGCGGAAAATTGGAGGTATAATAAAAATGTATTTATGCTTCCACCTTGGCGAGAGATTTACGAAACTGATAACGAGCGAAAACAAGATTGGAAAGAAGTGGCTTTAACATTTAAAAAAATGAGTGAAACGTACAAAAATTACGGTTATAGAATTATCGAGGTGCCAAAGAAATCTGTAAGTGAAAGAGCGGATTTTGTCTTGGAATTTATTGAACAAAATAGAATTGAGAATAAAAATATGAACGCACAACACCGGTAACCGTTGCACAAGCCTAAATTCCCCAAGACTCATGATTTCCATGATTTTTAAGAATATTAATTTGTTGATTGTTAATTATATGGTATTCTTAAAAACTGACATTAATTTGTGGTTTGATTGAAAAAGAGGTTGTGCAACAGGCATACCAGCTATAGTTATTGCGGTTTCTTACTAACTTAAAACTTGTAAATCTTTTACATGGTCAAATTTTACACAAATAATTTCTGTTGAAAATGTCCAAACAAAATCGTAGCCTAAGGTTGTTTACAATAGACAAAACCTATAAATAGAATCGAAAATTGACAATAAGATATGGAGAATGAACTAAAACCCATATGGCGTAGGGTGTTCAATTTTAATTGGAAATTTGGACTTTTCTTAATTCTTCTTATCTGTATTCCTCGTTTTGTTTTGGTCTTGCACGGCAATGTTATAGGCAATATGCAATTTGTTGGAATCATGATGCTTATGATGGTGATTGCGCCGTTCGTATTTCTAAGCAAGTATGGCAGAAAAAAATCGGCATCACAAAACCTGCAAATAATCATTGGCTGATTTTTGCTTTGCTTATTGGTATCGTTTTTAGCATTTTACTTTACTTTCTCGTGCAAATATTTTATGGTAATTCTTACGAGAATTGGTACAACTATATAGGAAAATCGTATAACATTCCGCTAGAAATCGACAAAAAAAGCAAGCTTATCATGTTCGGTGTTTCTGCGTTGATCGGAATGACCTTTAGCCCGATAGGCGAAGAACTTTTTTTTAGGGGAATTGTTCATTCAAGTTTTGCAAAATCTTTGGGAAACAGAAAGGCATTTTTAATTGATAGTTCGGCATTCGCTCTTGTTCATATTTCGCATTTCGGACTAATATTCCATAATCAACAATGGCAATTCCTGTTCTTACCCACGCTGATATGGGTGTTGAGTATGTTTGTTATCAGTATTTTATTTTACGTTTGTAGAAAGGTTCAAGCTCTATTTTAGGAGCTATAATATGTCATTCAGCTTTTAATTTGGGAATGACGTTTTGTATATTTTATCCTATGGATTGAAATTAAATAGATGAAAACAAAAACCCCGTGACCTATACTAATCCCATCTTATTAACGAACAA
The DNA here is from genome assembly GCF_048537565.1 of Maribacter sp. X9. Lineage (GTDB taxonomy): Bacteria > Bacteroidota > Bacteroidia > Flavobacteriales > Flavobacteriaceae > Maribacter. Next base: position 659,969 of record NZ_CP183215.1, on the reverse strand, counting down.
ATAAAATGAACCTTAGCTACTGGGAAAAAACATCATGGTTGTCCAATATTGACTTTACGGTGATTGGAAGCGGAATTGTGGGCTTAAACTGTGCAATTCAATTAAAAAAGAGGTATCCGAAATCAACTATTTTGGTTTTGGAGCGAGGTGTTTTACCGCAAGGTGCAAGTACTAAAAATGCAGGTTTCGCCTGTTTTGGTAGTATTTCAGAAATCCTTTCTGATATGAAGTATCATACCGAAGAGGAGCTGGTGAATTTAGTAAGGGATAGATGGGAAGGGATTCTAGCGTTACGTGCCCTATTGGGCGATGCCGCCATTGGCTATGAACAGCAGGGTGGTCATGAACTTTTCTTAGAAAATGAAGGAGAACTATATCAGCGTTGTAGAGAAACCCTCAAGGATATCAATGAACTTTTACGCCCGGTTTTTAAAGGGGATGCTTTTACAAGCACTCCAAACCACTTTAATTTTAAAGGAATTAAAGGGCACTATATTTCTCAGTTCCATGAGGGGCAAATCGATACAGGCCGAATGATGAAGGCATTGTTGCAATTAGCCTTGAACAAAGGGATCACCGTTCTCAATACTACAATGGTAAAATCATTTGAAGATAGTGGTAATAGCGTACAAGTAGCGACCGCTGATTTTGAGTTTCAAACAAAGAAACTACTGATTGCCACCAACGGCTTTACAGCACAATTACTTAAAGAAGCGATAAAGCCTGCAAGGGCACAAGTGCTTATAACCAAACCTATAACGAATCTTAAAATTAAGGGAACGTTTCACTTAGAGGAAGGATATTATTACTTCAGGAATGTTGACGACCGTATTCTCTTGGGTGGTGGTCGAAATCTTGATTTCAAGACCGAGGAGACCGTAGATTTTGGTACTACTTCTTTGGTACAGAATAAGCTTGAGGAGTTATTGCGAACAGTTATTCTTCCGAATACCCCTTTTGAAATTGACTATAGTTGGAGTGGTATTATGGGCGTAGGTTCCCAGAAGAAACCTATTGTAAAACAAATCTCCACGAATATAGCTTGTGGTGTACGTTTAGGGGGTATGGGTATTGCGATCGGTACTACGATCGGCAAACAGTTGGCTGGTTGTTTTAACTAGGAAAACACCTTTTATCCGGTTTTTATAAATCTTGTCTAGAAGACCATTTTTCTCCCGATTTTATTTTTATATTGCTTCGCCCTATAGCTTAAGTCGTCTCTTACCTTACGTAAAAGTTTAATTAGAACAGTAAACTTTAAACGCAGGTAGGTTTAGCGTTGAACACTATATGAAAAAATTAAAAGAACGTTTTTTTACGTCTAAATTTGTTGCCCTGTTTATTTTGATTTGCCTAAGTGGTTGTGGAGCTACTCAAACCCATTATCAAAAGGAATATGCCAAAGTTTGGAAAGAATTGATAAAGACCAAAGCTTGGAAAGAATCCCTGGTGGCCGCTCGTAATAGCACTACCGATGAATTATATGCCAGTGCCGACAATGAGGTTGTTTTAGTGGAAGACTCTAAGATGGAGGCAGGTTTTGAGGATAAGTATCAAAGTTTGGTTTCACGGGCTTATTTTAGGATCATTACAGAAGCCGAAAAAGCCGATGCTAGGATTTCTGCAGAATATAAGTTGCTTCAAGAAGGTGATGTGTCAAGTAGAGAAAGTAAAAAGAAGGTGGCGGAAATCACGAAAAAGTACGAAGCTCACAAGGCGATGTTAAGCGGATTGAAATCGTGGAATATTTTTAGTGAGGACCGTTCTGGAGACCTGAAATATTTTAAGGCAGAAAATGAAGAGGCGGTTCAAAAAATGATGGGCGCGAATGAATCGGAGAATCAAATGGTAAATTATCTTATTTATAAATTGGCAGATCTCTATCACGTTGAAGAAAACTGATTCTTTGAAAGTTTTAAAAGAGGCGGCCCATGCATATTGTGTTCAATTTGTTGAGGAGCGATTAAAACGAGCAAAGCTTCAAATCACCGAGTTGGAACATGCCCTTACTTCTGAAACCAAAAGTAGTGCGGGCGATAAGCATGAAACCGGTAGGGCCATGATCCAATTGGAACGTGAAAAACTGGGCCGGCAATTGGCTGAATTAGAAAAAACACAACAGCTACTTTCTAAAGTGCCAAGAGCCCGAGATACGCAAACGGTCGGTTTAGGAAACCTTGTAATTACCGATGCCTTTAGCTACTATATTGCCATATCTGCAGGGGAGTTCAAACACGAAGGTAAAGCTATCTATTGTATTTCAGCGGCAACGCCTATAGCTCAACTCCTCCTCGGCAAATCAATAGGGCAGGCCTTCACTTTTAATGGAAAAACCACTTCCGTTGTAACAATAGTTTAAAAAGAGTTCTACTATTTTTAGTTATCTTGATGCCATAATATCATTTATTGTATAATTGGTAAAATGGATAAAAAGAAAAAGTTACGGAGTAGCGAGTGGTTTGGCGGGAATGACAAAATGGGTTTTGTCCATAGATCTTGGTTGCGAAATCAAGGCTATCCAGATGATTATTTTGAAGGTAAACCAGTAATTGGCATTTGCAATACTTGGTCAGAACTTACACCCTGCAATGGTCACCTTCGTGATTTTGCGGAGGTGGTTAAAAGGGGGATTTTAGAAGCTGGAGGTTTCCCTTTGGAGTTTCCGGTAATGTCTCTAGGAGAGACGATAATGAAACCGACGACCATGTTGTTTCGTAATCTAGCCAGTATGGATACCGAAGAATCCATTAGGGCCAATCCCTTAGATGGAATCGTTCTTTTGACCGGTTGCGATAAAACGACACCTTCTACCATTATGGGCGCTTGCAGTGTAGATTTACCGACTATTGTTGTGCCTGGTGGTCCCATGCTCAGCGGTCGTTTCAGAGGAGAGAAAATAGGTTCAGGTTCTATGAACTGGATGATAAAAGAACGGCAGGAACTAGAGGGGTATTCGGCTGCCGATATTCGAGAGGCCGAAGTTTGTGTGGCAAGAAGTATCGGGCACTGCAATACCATGGGCACTGCCTCTACCATGGCGACCATGTGTGAAGCATTAGGATTGACCTTACCGGGATTTTCATCGATTCCCGCCGTAGATTCCAGGAAAAAGTTGTTTGCCCAATTATCCGGTAGGCGTATCGTGGAAATGGTGAAGGAAGATTTAAAATTATCCCACATATTGACACGTAACGCCTTTGAAAATGCAATAGTCACCAATGCCGCAGTCGGGGGCTCTACGAATCTTATTATTCATTTAACGGCGATTGCCGGTAGAATCGGGGTTGATCTAAAATTGCAGGATTTTGATACCGTTGGTAGCAAAGTACCCTTATTGGTGAACTTAAAACCTTCAGGTAAATATTTGATGGAAGATTTCTTTTACGCTGGCGGATTGCCCGTGGTCATGAAAGAACTGAAACCATTACTTCACGAAAGAACAATTACAGTGAACGGTAAGTATATCACTGATAACTACGCCAATGAAGTCTGCTATGAACGGGATGTGATTGCCGCGTTGGAAACACCTTTTCAAAAGGAAGCCGGAATTGCGGTTTTAAAAGGGAATTTGTGTGAGAACGGGGCGGTTATAAAACCATCTGCGGCCACGCCTAAACTCATGAAACATAAGGGTAAGGCAGTTGTTTTTGAAAGTATGGAGGATTACCATGAACGGATAGACGACCCGAACCTTGAAATTGACGAGAAAAGTGTTATCGTCCTAAAAGGGGTAGGCCCAAAAGGATATCCCGGTATGCCGGAGGTGGGCAATGTAGACCTTCCTAAAAAACTTCTGGCTAAAGGAATAACAGATGTGGTACGAATTTCCGATGGCCGTATGAGTGGCACTGCCGCAGGTACGGTTATTTTACATGTTTCCCCAGAATCTACTGTAGGTGGAACCTTGGCACTGGTGCAAAATGGAGATATGATAGAACTGGATGTTGAAAAACGTACTTTGCATCTAGATGTGGAGCCTAGCGAGCTTCAAAAACGAAAGGCGGAATGGAAACCACCTAAACCACTAGCCGATCGCGGTTATGTTAAAATGTATATTGAACATGTGGAACAGGCCGATAAAGGGGCAGATTTAGACTTCTTGGTCGGCGGATCTGGTTCAAAGGTAGAACGGGATTTACATTAGATTATGGAGATACTCTATTTAATAATTGCCGTATTCGCTATCATCCTACTGACCACTAAACTAAAGGTTCATGCGTTTTTGGCACTTTTTATCATTTCCATTCTTTATGGCATATTCGCAGGTATGCCTTTTAGCGAAATCATCGTTTCCATTAATGATGGTTTTGGTTCTACGTTGGGCAAAATAGGGTTGATTATCGTTCTTGGGGTCATTATAGGAGCTTTTTTAGAAAATACGGGAGGCGCATTCGCTATTGCGGAAAAGGTGTTGAAGATTATTGGAAGTAAAAGGGTGCCAACCGCCATGGGCATTATTGGATATATCGTTTCCATTCCGGTATTTGCGGATAGTGGTTTTATGCTATTGCACCCGCTGAACAAAAGTCTTTCTAAAAAAGCGAAGATTTCAATTGCCGGTCCGGCAATAGCCTTGGGGTTAGGGTTGATGGCTTCGCATACGATGGTACCTCCTACCCCTGGACCTATTGCCGCCGCCGGAATTTTAAATGCCGATTTAGGATTGGTCATCGCATTCGGGTTTCCCATTAGTATAATTGCATTGATTGTAGGAATTATATTCGCCAAGAAATATGCATCTAAAACCAACATAGAACCTATGTTGGAAGATGCTTTGGAAGCGGAAAAGGAAATTCAAGATCCACCCAGTGCCCTAAAATCATCGATTCCTATTCTAGTTCCTATTCTGCTAATTGTTTTAAAATCGGTATTAAACCCTGCAAGAACCGGATTCGATAACAGTTTTGTAGAATTTATAAGTTTTGTAGGTGAACCGGTTATTTCCTTATTGATCGGGATTATGCTCTGCCTACTTTTACCGAAGAAGTTAAATTATGATATGTTGTCGTCTTCCGGTTGGGTAGGAAAGGCGATTAAAGATGCGGCCTCTATTATTTTGATTACGGGTGCTGGCGGAATTTTTGGTAAAATTCTTCAAAATTCTGGTATCGCTGATATTTTGGGTCAGACCTTGACCGAATATAATATGGGGATATTTTTACCTTTTGTTTTGGCCGCTGCCATAAAAACCGCCCAAGGCTCATCCACAGTAGCATTGGTAACAACGGCCTCTATCATAATGCCTATGATGGCACCTCTAGGCTTTGATAGCGAAGTTCAAAAGGCTTTGGTCGTAATCGTTATTGGAGCGGGATCTGCAGTCGTTTCCCACGCGAACGATAGCTTTTTCTGGGTAGTTACCCAAATGAGTGGTATGAACGTAAAAACTGGGTATCGACTCTTCAGTTTGGGAAGTGGGATACTTGGCCTTACTGGCGCCATCGCTGTATTTGTTTTTTATTCCATTTTCGCATAATAGTTGCTGAAATTGAATACCGAAAATGACATGGATGATTCCTTAAAGTCCAAATTTTTGGATAGGATTCGATCGAAAATTAAATTTCGGGTCTGCCTCGGTTCGCTTTTTTAAGGGATGCCCTTTTTTTGGATTGAAGCCGCTTTTCTATAGAGGAGCGTGTGGGCTTGCTCTTTTTTCTTTTTTTAGGAACGATAAGCGCTGTTTTAAGTAACGTCAAAAGTCGCTTGATGACCAATTCTTTGTTCTTGTGTTGACTTCGAGATTCATCACACTGCAATAGTAAAACACCGTCTTTGGTCAATTTATTTTCCAGTTTGAGAAGGATTCGTTTTTGCTCCCGTTCCGTAAATCCGCTGGAAACGTTTACATCAAAGAAAAGTTCCACTTTTGAAGAAACCTTATTGGCATGTTGCCCTCCTGGACCACTACTTCTTATGGCCTTGAATTGTAACTCTGTCAGAATTTGGTCTTGGTTCAAAATTGGGTTTTGAACAAAAGTAATCAAAAACAAATGTTCCTGCTTTTCCTAAAAAAAGCAGGAACATGTATAAAGCTAATCGTCTTGTTAATTGCCTACATTATAGGTAAAAGAATCATGGTAAAAACCACAACGGCCAATATAAAATGTACTTTTCTCATCTCATTAATTTAATGATTCGAAGCATTAACGTAATGAATTGAATATTAGTTTGTTCTGTAATGATTTTTTCGATGAATGGTATACAGGCACTACCTAATGCTATTATTCTGATTGTACCGAAGCCGCTTCCTGTATGCGTTGGTTGATCGTTTCAATGGCAACGTTTAAAAAAACCTCTTTTCCCTTTGGGAATAATTTATCGGCATTAAAAAAGATGGTTTCCTCCTCTGGACCCACACTTTCAGTTAAATAATGACTTCCCATAGGATAAGCCTTTTTTACCGTTACCTGTAATCCAGATGAGGGCGAGACCCTAAACTCATGTGCATAGACAATGATTTTTCTTTTGGTGTTCGCATACGTCTTGAGAACATCGATCGAAATCATACTTGCTTCGCCGAAAAGCGAGGCTACATATAATGTTTTTGGATTTCTATACAACTCCATGGGTCTTGCCCTGGCGATAATTTTTTTATCCCGAAGTACTACGGCACGATCCGCAAACGGTAAAACGTCATTAACATCATGTGTAGCGATCAAGGTCGTTATTCTATTTTCCTTTAAATAATTGAAAACATTTCTTCTCAAACTATTTTTTAGAAAGTTGTCGATATGACCAAAAGGTTCGTCTAACAGTAGTACCTCGGGCTTTTGGGCCAAGACCCTTGCCAAGGCAACCCGTTGTTGTTGTCCGCCACTCAAAGTCTTTACTTTTTTATCGGCGAATTCGGTGAGCTCGATCATTTCTAAAAGCTCTTGGGTACGTTCTTTGAGTTCTTCCGGAAAAAAAACAGAAAGGTACTGGCTAATATTTTCGGACACCGTGATAAAGGGCATCAGATCAAAATCCTGTGAAAGGTATTTCATGAATTTGGGCCCGGGAACAAGGTTGTAGGCCGGTCCTAAAATAGGTTCGTCTTCCCAATAAATTTCCCCTTGTTCTAAATCCATCAATCCGTAAAGGAGCTTTAGCAAGGTGCTTTTTCCGCATCCACTTTCACCAATAATGGCAACATGTTCTCCCCGTTGGATCCGCAGATTAAGGGAGTCTAACACTTGAAGCTGCTCATAGGAAAAAGAAACATTTTCTACTCGTAACATGGGCCATTCTTTGAATTGGAAAATTGAAAAATCCGCTCTTAACAGAAACGGATTTTTCGATAATTTATTGATTGTGAATAGGTTTTACTCTTTAAATTCTTTTAAAACTGATTGATTGGGCAGTTTTGTATAACCCATATTGTAAAGGGTGAACCCAAAAATATCTGCATATTGTTCTATGGTTTTACTGACAGGGGTACCGGCACCATGACCTGCATTGGTCTCGATGCGGATCAAAGTCGGGTTGTCACCGGCCTGTTTCTCCTGAAGTTCTGCGGCGAACTTAAAACTATGGGCAGGTACTACGCGATCATCATGATCCCCCGTAGTCACCAAAGTTGCTGGGTAAGTCGTTCCTTCTTTAACGTTATGCACAGGGGAATATCCTTTTAGGTACTCGAACATTTCTTTATTGTCTTCTGCCGTGCCATAATCATAGGCCCATCCCGCACCGGCGGTGAAGGTATGGTAACGTAGCATATCCATAACTCCAACCGCGGGCAATGCCACTTGCATTAAATCTGGGCGTTGGGTCATCGTGGCACCTACCAGAAGCCCACCATTAGACCCTCCCCGAATGGCCAAATATTTTTTAGAAGTGTATTTGTTTTCAATGAGATATTCTGCCGCAGCTATAAAATCGTCGAACACATTTTGCTTCTTGGTTTTAATGCCCGCATCATGCCATTTTTTACCATATTCTCCACCTCCACGTAAGTTGGGCACCGCATAAATTCCACCCTGTTCCATCCAGACTGCATTGGTAATACTGAACGATGGGGTAAGACTGATATTAAAGCCTCCGTAACCGTATAGAATCGTAGGATTTTTACCGTTGAGTTCAATGCCTTTTTTATAGGTGATGATCATCGGTATTTTGCTGCCATCTTTAGAAGTATAGAATACCTGTTTCGATTCATAATCTGATGGGTCAAAATCAATTTCAGGTTTCCAGTATAATTCATAATTACCGGTTTCTACATCATATTTAAAAATAGAACCGGGCGTATTGTAATTGGTAAATGAAAAGTAAAACTCCTTATCTTCTTTTTCACCTCCAAATCCGCTTGCGGTTCCAACTCCAGGAAGTTTAACTTCTCGCACTAAGTTTCCATCATAATCATATTGTAATACTTTTGAAATGGCATCAACCATGTATTCTGTAAAGAAATACCCGCCACCGGTACTTGGACTGAGTACATTTTCGGTCTCAGGAATAAAATCTACCCAATGCTCTGGTTCGGGGTGATTGGCATCTACCGTCACAACTTTTTTGTTCGGTGCATTCCTATCGGTTACGATATACAGTTTAGACCCAACGTTTTCTAGTATATAATTATCAGAATCGGTGTCTTCTACAATAGGAATTAGGAGTCCGTTAGGGTCTTCAAGGTCTTTTATGAATAGTTTGTTACCAGAAGTAGATACCGATGCACTGATAACTAAATACCTATTATCTTCTGTAACACTTGCACCCACATACCGATGTTTTTCCAACGGAGTGCCACCGTAGATTAATTGGTCATTTTTTTGAGGAGTCCCTAATTTGTGATAATATACCTTGTGCTGGTCCGTCTTCGCAGAAAGCTCACTACCCTTTGGTTTGTCGTAGCTGGAATAATAAAACCCCTCGTTTCCTTTCCATGAAACACCACTGAATTTTATATCAACCAAAGTATCCTCTTTGATTTCTTTTGTTTCAGCATCTAGGACAATTGCCTTACGCCAATCACTGCCCCCTTCTGAGATCAAATAGGAGGCTAGGGAACCATCTTTTGTAAAGGTTAACCCTGCCAATGAAGTTGTACCATCCTCTGAAAAGGTATTGGGATCAAGAAACACCTCTGGTTCAGCATCATCTTTGGCGCGGTAAACGACATATTGATTCTGTAGGCCATCATTTTTATAAAAATAGGTATAATCGCCATGTTTGCGAGGAGAACCTAATTTTTCATAATTCCATAATTGCTCCAAGCGTTTCTTAAGATCGTTTCGAAAAGGAATGTTTTCCAAATAACCGAAGGTAGTTTTGTTCTGGGCTTTTACCCAAGCTTCAGTTGCTTCGCTTCGGTCATCTTCAAGCCAGCGATAGGGGTCCTTAACTTCGGTTCCAAAATAGGTGTCTACGGTATCAACTTTTGCGGTTTGGGGATAATTCACGGGTATAGCTTCTGGTTTAGATTCGTTTTTACAGGAAGAGAATAAGATAATGGCCAAAAGGCTGGGCAGTAGTTTTTTCATGGCTTTTTTGGTTTTTGCACGAAAATACCATAAAAAAACCTTCAAAACAGTGTTGTTTTGAAGGTTTTAACGTTCTAACAGATGGTTTTACACCAGTCCGTTCTCCACTAAATATTCTGAAATTTGAACTGCATTGGTTGCAGCCCCTTTTCTTAGATTATCTGCTACGACCCACATATTCAAGGTGTTTGGTTGGGTTTCATCCCTACGCAAGCGACCAACGAAAACCTCATCTTTGTCATGCGCATAAATGGGCATAGGATAGGTATTGGTATCGGGATTATCCTGAACGGTTACACCGGTCATATCGTTCAATAATTGACGGACTTCACTGAGTTCAAAATCGTTTTCAAATTCTACGTTTACAGATTCTGAATGTCCGCCCGCAGTGGGTATCCTAACCGCGGTTGCACTAACCGAAAACGAACGGTCGTCCAATATTTTTTGGGGCTCACGGGCCAATTTCATTTCTTCTTTGGTATACCCATTTTCCAAGAAGACATCACAATGAGGTAAAGCATTTCTACCGATGGGATAAGGATAGGCCATTTCCCCTTCTATTCCCGCAATTTCATTTTCCAATTGTTTTACCGCTTTTACGCCTGTACCTGAAACGGATTGGTAGGTAGAAACTACCACGCGTTTCATCTTGTATTTTTTATGTAGGGGATAAAGTGCCATGACCAATTGTATGGTAGAACAATTTGGATTGGCTATGATTTTGTCCGATGCGGTCAATTCATGGGCGTTGATTTCAGGAACCACCAATTTTTTAGTGGGATCCATGCGCCAAGCAGAAGAATTATCGACTACCGTAGTTCCTACTTCGGCAAATTTGGGAGCCCATTCAAGGGAAGTGTCTCCACCGGCGGAAAATATGGCAATATGGGGTTTAGCGGCAACCGCATCCGCCAATCCTATAACGGTATATTCCTTGTCTTTGTAGGTCATTTTTTTACCTACGGAACGTTCAGAGGCGACCAATAGCAATTCTGTTAAAGGAAAATTGCGTTCTGCCAATACTTTCAACATTACCTCGCCGACCATTCCTGTGGCACCTACTACAGCTACTTTCATTATTTTAGGTGTTAAAATTTGAGTTGCAAAAATAACCATACAAATGGTGTTTGCAATAAAACTTAAAGAGAATAATTAAAATATAACAAAAAGTTACAAAAATAACAAGCTGTTTTTTTAATGGGGACTTAAAAAAGAACCGCCAAAACCCGTTTAGCGAACAGGTTGGCGGCTTTGGTTGAAATTTACTTTAGTAGTGAGCGGTTCTCCTAGACAGGAGTATTACTTTTTCTTCAGTTCGTCTCTTATTTGCATCAACAACTCTTCGGTAGTAGGTCCTTTCGGGGCATCTTCCTTCGGAGCTGGTGGAGTTTTGGTTTTGTTATAAGCTTTAACGATAACGAACAATACAAAGCCCACGATCACAAGATTGATGATGGCATTGACCCATTTACCATACATAATGGCATTTTCTGGTTTTGTCACTTCTCCATCAGCTCCTACGATTGCTTCTGACAATACAATTTTCATATCGGCAAAATCTATCCCGCCACTAAAATGACCTACAATTGGCATCATAATATCGGTCACAAATCCGTTAACGACCATGCCCATAGCGCCAGCTAATAATACCGCTACCGATAAATCGATAACGTTGCCTGTCATTATGAAATTCTTGAATTCTTTTAACATGTTGCAGTGTTTTAATTATGGTTAATGGTCAAATGTAGGAAAAAATAATATTCCTTAATAAAATGTTAAGTAAATCGATTAGTTTTTGATTACTCTGCTTATCCGTTGCGATAATCCTGTTAGTAATTCATAAGAAATGGTATTTGCCGTTTCTGAAAATTCAGATGCCGGTAAACCTTTTCCAAAAATGATAACTTCGTCGCCTTCTTCACATTCTATCCCAGTAACATCAACCATAATCATGTCCATACACACATTTCCAATAATGGGAGCCTTATGGCCATTTATGCTAACGTAGGTTTTTCCATGGCCATATTCCCTACCTATACCATCGGCATGACCAAGGGGTAATGTGGCGGTAATGGTTTCTTTGTCCGATTTATATTTTCGATTATACCCAACCGTTTCCCCGGCTTTTATAAAATGCTTTTGTGCGATAATCGTCTTTAAGGTTCCAATAGGTTTCAATTCGTTATCTACATCGCTGTCGTTTCCATAACCATATAATCCAATCCCGCTTCGCACCATATCATACTGTGCCTGTGGATAATTAATAATGCCCGAGGTATTCAATACATGTTTGAGCGGAGCCGGTTTGAACAAAGCATCCACTTCTTTGCAAATAACCTCAAAACGCTGTAGTTGTGTTAAAGTAAATTCGGTTTCCTCTAAATCTTCGGTAGCTGCCAAATGGGACATCACGGCTCTAACGGTGATGGCTTTTTGATTCGTGATGATTTTGGAAATTTCTCTTAACTCATTGGCTTCAAAGCCCAATCTGTTTAAACCTGTGTTGAATTTTAAATGAACCGGGTAATGGTGTATACCCATTTCTTGGGCCACGGAAACAAAACCGGTTAAAATGGCTTTTGAATAAATACTAGGTTCAAGAGAATGTTCGATCAATGTTCTAAAATGTACTTTCTGCGGATGAAGCACCAGTATAGGTTTGGTGATACCTGCGTTTCTAAGTGCTACACCTTCGTTTACATAAGCTACGGCAAAATAGTCTACATCCATATTTTGGAGGCACAACGCAATGGCTTGAGCATCGCTTCCGTAAGCATAAGCCTTAACAACGGCCATGAATTTCGTTTCAGGTTTAATTTTGGAACGCAAATAATGGTAATTATGCGCCAATGCCTGTAAGTCGATTTCTAAAGTAGTTTCTGTTACCCTAGACATCTTTATTTTTTCTGACAGCATCAATTTCCTCCGATTTTACATCCATGGTTTTCACTCGTTCCTTTAGCATGGCTTTATAAAAAGCACCACGGCTCAGCGGTTCATACTCCCCGGTTTCGCCCAACATCACTAATTTGTCGTTTGTTGATTTTCTAAAACTATAATTGGCAAGATTGCCGGTACGCGTGCAAATGGCGTGTACTTTGGTCACATACTCTGCAGTGGCCATAAGGGCGGGCATAGGTCCGAAGGGCTTACCTTTAAAATCCATATCCAGTCCCGCTACAATAACCCTGATCCCCTTGTTGGCCAGGTCATTACATACGGTTACGATTTCATCATCGAAAAATTGGGCCTCATCTATTCCAATAACATCGCAGGTATCGGCAAGAATACGAATGTTGGCGGCGGCTGGTACCGGGGTAGACCGTATTTCATTGGCATCATGTGATACCACCATTTCATCGTCATACCGTGTATCTACCATTGGTTTGAATATCTCAACATTCAATTTGGCAAATTGGGCACGTTTTAGCCTGCGGATCAACTCTTCTGTCTTTCCAGAAAACATGGAGCCGGCTATGACCTCTATCCAGCCGAATTGTTCTTTATGATTAACCGTGTTTTCAAGAAACATTTTGTAATTTTAGACGAAAATAAGGGGTTTTCTTTTATTATTTAAGAATGATAAAGTTATTAAAAAAAGCTACCTTCTAGGTGTTGACCTTAAAATTTGTACGATGAAGAGAAAGTTGAAACAGGAGTTGAGAAAGTTATCTACGGATATCCTTACCGCGGACAATTTAGACGATATAGCTGGGTTATATGAAGTTTCTAAAAACCTGTACGAAAAATTGGCGGTACTAAAGTTCATTGAGGTAGAGCTTCATGATATGGAAATAGATGTTTCCAAGAATGCGATTGCGGCGAAATTCGAAGAAATGGCAAATGCAGTGTTGCGTTCCAATAAAACGGTTCCCGAGAACAATCCACATGATGAAGATATCATGACCCCGGGCATGGATACCATAAGGGATATGGTTTCTGAAATGCCTAATAACGAACAATTGGAAGATGTGTTGGCCGAGTTTATGGCCACCCCGAATTTTTTGAAAAATGACAAGGAATTGTTTCAGCCTTCAAATGAAGATTTGTCCAAGACAGATGTGTTGCCAAAATCCTTGAACGACCGTTTGGGAAGAAGTAATATTAAGGTCGATCTCAATAATCGGTTGGCATTTGTGAAGCATTTGTTTAAGAATAATATGGAAGATTATAATCGGGTGTTGTCACAGTTAAATACTATTGATACCGAAGAGCGATCTATTGCCTTCATTAAAAACATGGTAAAGCCAGATTACAACAATTGGGAAGGAAAAGAAGAATACGAAGAGCGTTTTATGGAAGTGGTAGCGCGTAGATTCTCATAACCAAAAGAAATATAATAGAACGTACCCAACACTTGTGTTGGGTTTTTTACTTTAAAAATAATGGGAAAGCTTTATTTGGTTCCGACCCCGATCGGCAATTTAGAGGATATGACCTTGCGGGCCATACGCATTCTTAAAGAGGCAGACCTGATTCTTGCCGAGGATACCCGTACTAGCGGAAAGTTATTACAGCATTTTGAAGTTGTCACACCCATGAAAAGCTACCATATGCACAATGAGCATAACATGGTAGATTATTTGATTGGCCGTTTAAAGAATGGTGAGGATATGGCGTTGATTTCCGATGCTGGGACACCCGCCATTTCTGATCCCGGATTCTTATTGACCCGCGCCTGTATAGAAAATAGCATCGAAGTAGATTGTTTGCCGGGGGCAACTGCCTTTGTTCCGGCTTTGGTCAACAGCGGCCTGCCGAACGATAAATTCATTTTTGAGGGATTTTTACCGGTAAAGAAAGGAAGACAGACCCGCTTGAAACTTTTAGCCGAAGAAACCAGAACGATTATTTTTTACGAATCTCCCCATAAACTCGTTAAGACGTTGGGCAATTTTGTGGAATACTTTGGGGCCGATAGGCCCGTCTCGGTTTCTCGCGAATTGACAAAACTTTATGAAGAAACCGTTCGGGGTACTGCTGAAGAAGTTTTAAAACATTTTACGGAAAAACCACCGAAAGGGGAAATCGTAATCATCGTAGGAGGAAAAAATAATAAGCAATGACCACTAGAACATTTAAGGACAAGTTGAAAACGGAGCCTAAGAACATCACTTTTTTCGAGACGATGACTGTCATAGAATCAAATTATAAATTTACGCCAACTGCATTTACCAATGGAGAATTGAAAAATGAGGCCGGTCAAAATTCTGGATCCTGCAAAGTTTTTGCTTTTGCCTTAAAGGAAGGTTTGACCAAAGAAGAAACCTTGGCCTGTTTTGGGGCCTATTATTTTGATGAGGTATTGCAGCAACCGAATGGTAGCGGACATCAGAATATCAGAAATTTTATGAATACCGGTTTTGAGGGTTTGTCTTTTGACGGCGAAGCTTTGAATAAATAAGGGATGCTGCGAATATAACTTTGTGCTGCCATAGATTATATAAATGTTCTTTGAACGCGTATGTTAATAGGATGTTGGATAGACTTTTTTCTGATTTTATAAATTATCTTTGACGACTTGTTGAAGGAATGAAAAAGGTATTACCCATATTTTTTACCGTATTATACCTTGTGGCCATGGTAAAGCCTATCATGCCCATAGTTGAGTTCGTAATCAACAAAGATTATATCGTTGAGTTTTTGTGTATCAACAAAGATAAACCGATGCTTAATTGTGATGGTAAGTGTTATTTGGCCAAAATGATACAAAAAGAGCAGAAAGACCGTCATCAGAATTTACCTTCTGCCGATTTAAGGGATTACCCTATTGGATTCGTTCAAATTTTCGATTTCGATTTCTCTACCGTAGAACCGTCTAAACACGTTATTTTATCGTTTCAACATTTAACGACACGACAGTTCTTACCTCGTATTTTTCACCCACCCAATTGTTGAACACATATAGGTAAAGTGTAAACCGTACCACCTGTCTAAGGAGGTATGCGTTCGCGTTGCGCTATACTTTCCTTTTTGGCTCTAATTTAGCCAAAATGGCACTCGTACCGTTTGTTTAATTTTCACCCTAATTAGATTAAGAATAGTTGGGGTATTACTATCATTTACTATTTAAAAACATCATGAAATCAATATATAATTTTATTTTATCCGTAGTAGTTATAGCCAGTGTCGTTAGTTGTAACGATGACGATGACACAACCAAACTTACCGGAGAAGGTTCAGTCAAACTTACGTTTGACAATAGCTTTGGATCAGACGATTTGGTTTTAGGAACCGCCAATGTTGCCAACTCTCAAGGAGAAATACTCACCGTCGACAGGTTGAATTATATCGTAAGTAACTTTAAGCTAACTGATGATATGGGGAATTCGTTTACCTATCCAAAAAACGACAGTTATTTTATTACCAGCGAAGAGACGGGAAATACAGATGTAGTTCTAGAGAATATACCGGCAGGAACTTATGTTTCTGTAACCTTCGGAATAGGTGTAGATCAAGAAAAATACTTGCAAGGTGCCGAGGCACAAGGCAATATTTTAACACAGGCAGAAGCATCTGACATGATGTGGTCATGGCAGGCGGGATATAAATTTTTAAATTTTGAGGGGACTTTTACATCTGCAACCGTAACCGAAGCCACAAATTTTAAAATTCATATGGGCAGTCATGGTTCTAGCCTTGATAATTATAAGGAAGTAACCCTAAGTTTAGGCACAGATGCTTTGGTAAGTGATGAAATGGCACCCATAATACATTTAGTGGCAGATGCGAAAGCTATTTTAGATGGGGCCAATAAACTTGCCCTTTCAGAACAGGCCGTTATCATGGTCAGTGAAGAAAAATCACCTAAAATAGCACTGAACACGGCAAGTATGTTTAGAGTCGACCATGTTCATAATGGTTCAGGTGAAACACATTGATTCATTTTTGGGTCGGTCATTTCTAGACCGGCCCAATTTTCATTAAAGACATACAAATGAAACATATAAGCTGGGCACTACTGCCCTTGTTTTTGGTTGCGTGTAGTTCTGGTCATGACACCTACCTATCTTATAAGGACAATACCTTATTGCAAGTTGAGGTGCCTTCTAATTTTCCTGAACTTGCCTACGCTATCGAGACCAACCCACCGACTCAATTTGGATTTGAATTGGGGAAAAAGCTTTTTTACGACGGTAGATTATCTTCCAATGGATTTATTTCCTGTGGGTTCTGTCATGAACAACGCTTTGCCTTTACCCATCATGGGCATCAATTTAGTCACGGGGTAAACGACCTTGAAGGTACCCGTAATGCACCAATGATCGCTAATATGGCCTTTTTTAAGGAATTCACCTGGGATGGTGCGACCTCTAATTTAGATTTGTTCCCGATCATTCCCATTACTAATGAGGTAGAAATGGCAGAGACCATGACCAATGTACTTTCTAAAATAAAGGCAGATACTGACTATCAAAAACAGTTTGAAATTGCGTTTGAAGAAGGGGGCGTCAATACTGAGAATTTTTTAAAGGCACTCTCTCAATTTATGGTAATGATGGTTTCCTCCAATTCAAAATATGACAAATACGTGCGCAAAGAAGAAGGTGTTCAATTTACAGAAAAAGAAGCTTTTGGTCTATCTATCTTTCAGCAAAAATGCGCTTCATGTCATGCCACCGATTTGTTCAGCGATGGTAGCTTTCGAAACAATGGTCTTCCGCCAAATCAGAAATTGAACGATTTAGGAAGGGCACATGTAAGCGGCAGGCCGACTGATAATTATAAGTTTAAGGTGCCGAGTTTAAGAAATGTGGCACTAACGGCACCGTATATGCACGATGGTAGATTTGGAAGTTTGGCATCTGTACTAAACTTCTATACCAATGGTGTCGTAGATTCTCCTACCCTAGACCCACTTTTAAAAACAGAGGGAGATCTGGGTATTTTTTTGAGCGTTGAGGAGAAAGAAGGCATTCTGGCTTTTTTGGAAACTTTGACTGATAATGAATTTCTTACTAATGAACGATTTGCAGAATTTTAAAACGATGAAAAACTATATATTAATACTGGTAACACTTTTAATAACCGTTGCTTTACGCGCCAACGACGACCCTATAAAATCTTTTCCCTGTATTTGGAAACACACCTCATACGAAGACTTATGTGATACGTGTGGCTGTGGAGGCAACGGAGGTAGCATGGGGTTTGGCACGGGGCTCAATAACAATTTTATTGGGCTGCGTTATATTGCTCAAAAGTATCGCTCTAGAGATGGTATTTTTGAAAACTCTCCATGGATAAACGAAAATTTCAACACAGTACAATTGTGGGCGAAAATTCCGGTTTCGAATAGGGTTGTCATCAACGCATTGTTGCCGTATCATGCTCACAATAGAACTTTTGCCGATAATACGGAGCAGAAAATCAATGGTATCGGAGATGCGACCGTACTGGCATATTACAACCTACTGAAACCATTGCCCGATAGTATCATATCGATTAAGCCGAAGCATGCCCTGCAAATAGGTGGAGGGCTGAAAGTACCAACCGGTAATTTTGAAGCTGCCAATAATGAAGGCAGTGTAAACCCTAGTTTTCAGTTAGGTACCGGTAGTTGGGACTATTTATTGGCGGCGAATTACGGATTGACCCATAGAAATTGGGGAATTTCGGCAATGCTGAACTATACGGTCAAAACGGAAAACAGTGCCAAATATCAATTTGGGAACCAACTTAATGTAACCATTAACACGTTTAAGACCTATTACGCATCGAACTTCGCCTTTACACCGCAGATAGGCATAGGAGCGGAATATTATGACCAAAACAAGGAGTTCGGTTTAACGGTGAACGATACGGGTGGAGACGTTGCTTTTGCAAGATTTGGTTTGGAGACCACCTTTAAGAGATATGCCCTTGGGGTTTCGAGTATGCTACCCTTGGCGCAGCACCTAAACGACGGTAAAGTAGAGGTTAAAAATCGGTTTTCGGTATATTTGAACATTAACATTTGATATTGTGAGGGGCGGAGGAATCTGCTGGTTTGTTGCTAAACGGCAGCTTGCTTCGTTGCCCTTGTAATTAAAGACAAGGAGAATTGGATGCAACAGTTAGTGTCGGAAATACGAAATTGTGAAGTTTGTAAGGCATATTTGCCCTTAGGGCCGCGACCGATAGTTTCAGGCACTATAAATTCTAAAATCATATTGGTGAGTCAGGCACCGGGCAGAAAGGCCCATGACCATAATAAAGCCTGGGATGACCCAAGTGGTAAAAAACTACGGGAGTGGTTAGGGGTTTCTGATGACGTATTTTTTAATCCAGATAATTTTGCGGTTTTGCCCATGGGTTTTTGTTATCCGGGAAAGGGAAAAACAGGCGATTTACCTCCTCGAAAAGAATGTGCGCCGTTATGGCATCCAAAGGTATGGGAAGCGTTCACGAATGTAAAATTGATTATTTTAATTGGGAAATATGCGCAAGAACAATATTTAGCAAAGGACAGCAAAAAGAACCTGACCGAGAACGTAAGGCACTATCGAGATTTCTTGCCTAGGTATTTTCCCTTACCCCATCCTTCGCCGGTCAACCATTTTTGGAGGGATAAAAATCCTTGGTTTGAAGCGGAGGTTGTGGGGGAGTTGCAGAATTTAGTAGCTGAGATTTTATAACGTCATTGCGAGCGAAGGGAAGTAATCCGTTTGTTTTATTTTAGAATTTAATTTCCCCTAACATACCACCTGTTGCGCAAAAAGAGTCAAGAATAAATGAGACAGAAAATTTCTAATATCCTATTGTATGGGAAAATAAAAAATATGGTAAGGATAAGCATGACAGGGAGAACATCGCAAAAAATCATCAAACGAAATGTTTTGTAGATATACCTTAAACTGAATTTCAGTAATTTCAAATTTCATTTGAACAGATAGTACATGCATAGTCCAATAAAATTGTACAAATACTGTCTGAGGCTATTCGAAATTTTATCATCCATAATAAAAAGAGCGATGACGCAAATTAATATGAGTAGTGATGCCATTACATCTTTGAAATTTTCAACGAAAAATCCTTCCGTTTTTTTGATTTTTATAAATGTAAAAATGCCTTTTGTAAATTGGTGTAACAGTAAGAGTTAACAACAATTATATAGGTTCGAATCGAAACTTTTTTCAAAATTAATTTTTAGAAAGTTGAAAAAAATTCCTAGAATTGAATAGGGCTAAGGATCTCATGAAAAGAAGTAGAATGTTTCTTATGGGTATGAGAAGCTAAAACAAAAATTGTCATCAAGAGTTTATAACCATCCTATTTCCTTATAAACAAGAAACGAATGGACTGCTTCGTGCCTCACAATTAAGTTTGGAAATTCTTCCTTAAGAATTAAGAGAGAATTTCCAATATCTTTCAGTTCATAAAAAGATAGGTGCTATTCTAAAAAGCGCGGGGGCCATGGCTTTCATCAGGCATCAATTTATCGTACTTTTATCCTTCACAAGAAAACAATTCGTATGAGCACAATAAATCATATCACAACGAAATGGCTGGGGAACATGACCTTTGAAAGTAACAATACCTCGGGGCAAAGTTTTAAGATAGATATTGCCAAAGAAGATGGGGGAGATGGTAGTGGTTTACGACCAAAATCCTTGATGCTCTCAGCTTTGGCCGGTTGTTCGGGTTTAGATGTAGCCGGACTTATTAAAAAAATGAAGTTGGAAGTCGATGAATTTCATATTGAGACCATCGCAAACCTAACCGATGAGCACCCAAAGTTCTATGATAAGGTGGTTGTAGAATATCATTTTCATGGAAGCAATTTAGATGAGAAAAAGCTACAACGAGCCATTGATTTGTCCGTCGAGAAGTATTGTGGCGTTATGGAAATGTTCAGGCAATTTGCGGAGTTGGAGGTAAAGACGGTGTTTCATAAGAAATAGACAAACACAAATACAAATTCAAAAATCAAATTCAAGGATATGAATAAACCATTCAATTTGGAGGATAGATTGGTTGAATTTCCGGCTAATACGGCTTTGTTTTGTAAAACGATTCCATTGGATTTCACTGGTCAGTATTACGGTAATCAGCTTTTGAGGTCTGGAGGAAGCTCTGCATTGAATTTTTGAGAGGCACAAGGGACAAATTCCAATAAAGACTATATTAATAAGGCATCAATCAGTTTTAAAGAATTAAAGGAATCTAGGGTTAACCTGAAAATATTAAGCAAAGTGAACTACGGCGATACCTCAAAAAGGGCACAACTGTTGGATGAAGCGGAACAATTGATAAGGATTTTAGCCACAATAATTAAAAACAAAAAGTAGAGCAATTCATTTGAATTTGAACTTGACTCTTGACTTAGAATCTGTACTTTAAACCATGCGCTGGACCATTAAACCAAAACCCGAACAAAAAGATATCGACTTCTTGGCGAATGCACTAGGGGTCGATGCTTTGGTGGCGCAATTACTGTTGCAAAGGGGGATTTCCACATTTGAAGAGGCCAAACAATTCTTTAGACCGCGGTTGAGTGATCTTCATGATCCTTTTTTGATGAAGGATATGGATGTTGCTGTAAGGAGAATAGAGGACGCCATAGCCAAGGGTGAGAACATTTTGGTGTTTGGTGATTATGATGTCGATGGCACTACGGCCGTCGCTTTAGTCTCATCTTACCTGTTAAGTTACTACCCCAATGTGGCTACCTATATTCCGGATCGCTATGACGAGGGCTACGGCGTATCGTATAAGGGAATCGATTTTGCGGAGGATAATGGATTTTCCTTAATCATAGCATTGGACTGTGGTGTGAAGGCTGTCGATAAGGTTGCGTATGCAAAAGAGAAGGGCATCGATTTTATCATTTGTGACCACCACCGACCAGGAAATACACTTCCCAATGCGGTAGCGGTTTTAGACCCAAAACGTGAAGATTGCACTTATCCTTATGATGAATTATGTGGGTGTGGCGTAGGTTTTAAGCTGATTCAGGCTTTAGGGTCGCATCGGGGTGAGACGATTGCCGATTTTACGGAATATCTTGATTTAGTAGCTACTGCGATTGGGGCGGACATTGTTCCGATAACCGGTGAGAATAGAATATTGGCATTTTATGGCCTGCAGGTTATCAATCAGCGGCCTAGAATCGGTTTTAAGGCGATTATCGATCAGATCAATAAAACAGAATTGACCATTACCGATGTAGTGTTCATTATCGCCCCACGGATCAATGCTGCGGGACGGATGAAACACGGTCAGCATGCCGTAAATCTATTGACCGAAACCAATATGGACCAAGCAGTGAAATTTGCGTCGGAAATCGAAAAATTCAATTCGGATAGAAGAGGTTTGGATCAAGAGATTACCCAAGAGGCGTTGGTGCAAATTCAAGAAAACGAAGAAGAGGAAGGATTTACTTCCGTGGTATATAAAGATTCTTGGCATAAAGGGGTTATCGGTATCGTAGCCTCAAGATTGACCGAAACATATTACCGACCAACGTTGGTATTCACGAAGAGTGGAGATAAATTGGCAGCATCTGCACGATCGGTGAAAGGCTTTGATGTGTACAATGCACTTGAACGATGTTCAGATTATATAGAACAGTTCGGCGGGCATAAATATGCCGCAGGACTCACATTATTGGAGGAGCAATACCACAATTTTAAACATCAGTTCGAAAAAGTGGTGAAAGAAAGTATTGACCCACAATTGCTGCAACCGGAAATAACGGTAGACAGTACGATTGAACTTAAGGACATCACCCCTAAATTAATGCGGATTATCCGCCAGTTCGCACCTTTTGGTCCGGGGAACATGACACCCGTATTTATGGCTGAAAATCTACAAGATACCGGCTACGCTAAAGGCGTAGGGGCCAACGCGGCCCATCTTAAGGTTTCCGTGGTACAACAAGACAGCCATAAAATAGACGGAATAGGCTTTAATATGGGCGATAAGTTGCCCATGGTAATAGGACGTAAAACCTTTAATGCCGTGTTTTCTTTGGATGAGAACGAATGGCAGGGTAATGTAAACCTACAACTGAAATTAAGGGACATTAAATGAACATCGAACATCTAGCGATTTGGGTAAACAATCTGGAAAAATGCGTATCTTCTATGGAACTTATTGTGGGACTCAAGCTGGCGATTGATAGGGGAAGATCCTAAAGAAACTCAATCAATTCAACACTTCGTACTTTTTGAGTTTTAGGTGGATGTCGCTTAGAATTAATGTATAATCCTGAAATCGCCATAAAATTGATGCATCAAAAGGAATGGATTCGTACTTTTTATTTTGCACTATCCGTCGGGCCAGAAGAAAAAGTAAATTCGATGACCGAAAGCTTAAGAACTGATGGGTTCAAGCTTATTGGAGAACCAAGAACCACTGGCTGTGGTTATTATGAAAGAGTGGTTCTGAATCCTGAGTGGAATCAAATATAAATTACTATCTAAAAAGGGGTCTCAAACCATTGGTTAAGGACCCCTTCTTTAACAGACTTACAAATAAGTAATTTTACAACAATTCAAATTCAAACTTTGGGTAACCGCGTTCCCCACTTTCATTGAGTAGTGCGGTAAACCGTATTTTATAAATATTTTGGTCCGCATCTTTAAGCACATAGAATACATTCTCCTTTAGAGAAGGTAAAGTGTTTGGCCCACCACCATTTCTCCATGTACTGCCAATGGCACGCTGATCTGTTGAGAATAAATCTTCGTCTACATCGTCTATTGAAAAATCGGTATACGTATAGGTTTCGGCATCCAACAGGTAAGCAGCGACCCCTGAAAGATTATTTGTAGTGATAAAATCGGCATAGCCATAGGAACCGGCTCCGGGAATTTCATTCGTGAAAACGGTAAAGTTGATGTCCCAATTCATTTTATCCGGAGTTACGGTTACCACCTCTTCTGTGGTTAGGCTAAAATATGTAAAATGGCTTTCACCAGATTTTGAAATTAGAACTTCTGTGTGCTCTGTAGCATCTAAATCAGCATAGTATAGCTTATAAGTATCCCCGTTCTTTAAAATTCTAATTTTCTTCCAACCCCTGGTTTCCCCGCTTAAGGCCACACTCCCGGCAGAGACGGTTTTTGAGCCTACTTCATCTCCCATATTCACCAAATAGACCTTGTTTTCTGCGTCTATGTCCGATATTTCTGCTATGGCGGTATTTTCCAAACTTCCGGTAACATCATCGATATAGGTCGTGTTCGCGGGGTCAAAGGTACCTACCTTTACTTTAGGAAGTAAGTCGGCAACAGCAGTAGAAGTTACGGCATCTATATCTGTAGCATCTAACGGTGCAACGGCCATAAAAATAGAGCCGTTAATGATAACCCTAGAGTTTGAACCGTTGTAAAAGCCAAAGTCCCATGTTTGTCGAGAAGTACTGGTTTGGTTCAAAGAGCTTAGATCAACATATACTTGGTTGGGTTCATTGGGTCCACCAACTTCAGGGGAAATGGTACCCGATTGGGCGGCAGACTCCGTAAAACTGATTTCTAATTGGGTATTTCCGCTTAGGGTCGCATCGGGTATACTAGTTTGTGAAATGCTAAAGTTCACCTTCTTTTCAGTACCCTCTAAAGCATTCTGTAGTTTATTAAAGGTAATCGAGCTTCCCATAGTTCCCATGGTTACCTTTACTTCAATTTTACCTGCCTCCCCTGATGGGACGGTGGTAAAATCGCCGTTGGTCCCGTACGTGGCGTTGGTTGTAGTATACGCCAGGGTTACTGTCCCATCCGTTGGAGCTTCCTTCGAAAATACCAAGTTTATGGTTTTTTCCTCTTCATCCGTACCAAAACTTAAAGACGGATTTTCAAACGCGATGACAAAAGGAGTGGTAGCCCCCGCATCATCATCGCTACAACTTACGTGGGTAAAAATAAGGGCTAAGGCTAAAATACTGTACAAGAGATTTTTCATAAGATTTAATTTCAAAAATTTAGGTTATATAATAGTTTGATAAAATAGGATCGGCCGTATCCCAGTAAAAGGCCTTGATTAGCGGAAGCATGTACGCCTTGATTAGCAACGGTTTGGGTGTTTACCCTAGTGACGTCCAATAAGTTTCGGGCGCCAAGGGTACATTGTAATTTGTGCTGTAGAAAGCTTTTCTTGATGGAGGTGTCCAGCCATCCGTATCCGTCTTGTTTAGTGCGTACAAAATTGGATTCATCTCCTTGAGTATCCAATTGAAACTGATACTGCGGACCGTTATATTTATAATAGAGTGATATAATGGTACTGATTTTTGGTAGGGTATAGCTAAGATTAGTGTTCAGTTGTATGGCATACAAATAGTCATCGTTGAAGTTTTGGTCACTCAAGAGCACCTTGCTTTGGCCTGAAAATGAAAATCCGAGATTGAGCTGTAGATTTTTGTGGGTTATAGTGTTGGTAAATGAGGTTCCCCAAGTTTTAAATTGGTCTATATTGTTGTATTGATAGGCTAAGGGGCTGTTATTTACCACGGTGACCTCTATACGATCATCTACATTTAAATACCAGGCAGATAATTTGGAATTGATTTGTGTGGCATCGCTATTGGCCCAAAATTGCTTTTTTAGATTTAAAAAGGTGGAAAAACCTTTTTCTGGCCGAAGGCTGCTGTTACCACGTAAATCATGGTTAACATCGACAAAGTAGGTGAATAGCTCATCGTAATTAGGGTTTCTGGGGGCAGAACCCACTACGGCCCTTAATTGATAACCGTTATTAAATAGATAGCGTGAACTCAAAGAGAAGGCGGCTTGAGGTTTAAATTGGGAAGAGAACAGTACGCGACTACCGGGCCGAAAGGCAAATTTTTTCCCTAAAGTTATTTCCGCCGAAGTAAAAAAATCATAGGATTCCAATCGTCTATCGATAGGTTTACCATCAAAAGTGCCCGCAAGGGGCGAAGCGTAACCGTTTATATTACTAAGTTCATAGCCCAGTTGAAAATCTACAGCTTTTAAATTGGTGAAATTTGTAATAGTACCTCTAGAATAAAGGCCTTTGCGCGATTCATATTCCTGTTCGACCACATCGAATTTTTCTCTTGAATCTATGCGGTAATTGTATTGTTCAATATTTCTTCGTTGTTGTTGATGTGATAGTGAAATATCATAATTCAAACGATTCAACAATCTGCCACTAGCATTTAAATGATGGTACAATCGATTGGAATTAAAGATTTCATCAGTAGCCGTGGGATTGCTGGTTTGCGTAGATGCATTGTAATTTTCCCTAACAATGGAATCGTAACGCTCAACCTCTTCGTTAAAAATCTCGAACCTGTAAAAGGCTTGGAAATTTTTGGCATTAAAACGAATCAAGGCTTTACCTGTGAGCTGCTGTTTCGGTAACCAAGCGTAACCCCTATTCCCATCATTCTGGTTGTAATATTCACCTTGCTTACCATTAAGATAACCGGTAAAATCGTTTCTGGTAACACCTGCGTTCACGTACCATGAATTAGACAGGTTATGACCTACGCTAAGGGATTGAATATGTCTTCCCCTATCAAAAAAATCATATTCATCACCTATGGTTTCTTCTTGTACATAAGGGGTAATTTCCCAGGTGTGCGCTGCATTTTTTTTGGTAATAATATTAATGACACCCGAAACTGCATTGGCACCATATTGTACACCCATTGAACCTTCAACGATTTCTACTTGTTCTATGGCATCAAGATTGATCTGTGTAAGATCCGTATTGTTCCCTAAGCCTTCATCATTGATCAGTGGAATATTATCGATTAAGATTTTAAAATATTGACCATCAAGACCAAATAATTGTACCGTGCTTTTTCCTGTAGAAGCATTGGGTTGAATAGTAATGTTCAAGCTTTGGTTAAGAATATCGGCTAGGGTATTTCCAGCCATTTTTTGAATCATCTCTTGTGTAATGACCTTTACTTCAAAAACCGAACGGTCTATACTTTTTTTGTTGAGTTGACCTGTAACGACCACCTCATTCAACCAATTTATAGATGTGCTATCTATTTTTTGCACAACGTCTTGAGCACTTCCCATAGTAAATATGAGTGCCGTAAATAAGAAGGTCGTGCAGTAATTTAGATTCATTCTTAATAATATTTAGACAAATATATAAGTTATTTTTATTCAATCTAAATAAAATTAATATTTTTACACCTGAAACCTTTCAATTAAACTTTAAAAAGAAAACAATGAAAAAGTTAGGATTTGTATGGATAATCACTCTGCTGATAACACAATATGCAATAGCACAGACCAGTAAAAAACAAAAGGATATCGATGCTATAAAAAGTATGTGCGGCTGTTATAATATAACCTTCAAATACACAGAAACCTTTGCCCCAGAAATAGATTACGAAAAACATCATGACTATACAGCATCTGCCAAGGAGTTGGCATTGCTAATCACCGACGAGGATAATAAAATTTCTATTCAACATTTATTGGTATTGAACGATACTATGGTCATTAAGCATTGGAGACAGGATTGGTTATATGAAAATCAAAGTGTTTTTCACTATGACAAAGACAACAATTGGATATTTAGCAAATTGCCCAAACCTGCCGTAGAGGGACAATGGACACAAAAGGTGTATCAAGTAGATGATAGTCCAAGATATTCGGGTTCAGCTACTTGGTTTCACGCAGATGGAAAAACCTTTTGGGAGAATAGTAGTGATTCGCCACTGCCAAGAAGGGAGTATAGCAAACGATCCGATTATAATGTACTTCATAGGGGTAACCGACAAGAAATTACGGAAACGGGTTGGCTGCATGAACAGGATAATGACAAAGTCATAAGAGCAGAAGGGAAGAAAGATGTTTTATTGGCGCAAGAAAAAGGATATAATATATATTATAAGATTGATGACAAAGAGTGCGCCCCTGCTGCCAATTGGTGGAATGACCATAAAGATTTTTGGGCAAAGGTACGAAACGCTTGGGACGAAGTTAATAAGCGGGAAGGTGATTTAACCTTAAAACAGAAAGTTGATGGGCAGCCCATGTTCATGAAATTTTATGAGCTCGAAGAAAAAGAGGCCGGGAAAAGAAAAATCATGAAAATGATCAATGAATATATCAATGAAAAGAATAGTGGTAATGCTGAGAGCAAATAAGGTAGGAAGCATAGGACTTGTCATAGCATTGTTTACCCTATTGGTTTCTTTTCAACAAGAGCCTTTTTCCAAACAATTAAGGGAAAAGGTGGATCTGGCCGTAGCGACCACTTATGATTTGGCAGATTTTGATTTAGAATCGGTCTTGATTCCGTCCGGCCTTTCAGATAAGCTCGATGCTACCTTTATCCCGAATCATTTTTTTAAAATAATGAACGGAACAGAAATGATTGGGTATATCTATGTGGGAGATGCAGCGAGTATGAAACGAAGGTTCGATTTTGTATTGCTTTTAAATGCAGATTTAAGTATTAAAAAGTCGAAGGTCTTGATTTATAGAGAGGATTATGGATTGCAAATAGGCAGTCAGCGTTGGTTAAAACAATTCATAGGATTAACACCTAATGATGAGGTCTCTTATGGTACCACAATTGATGCGATTGCAGGGGCCACTATTTCCGCCAGTAGTATGACCAAGGCTACCGCAGCTATCATGAAATCATTAAATGTATTGCGGAAACAAAAAATAATATAGAGGGCAAAAATCATGAATGAAATTAATTTGATCCATAGAAATGCTTACGGAATTTCTTTTCATTGGAAGCGAAATTCATCAAACGAGAGAAGGAAAGTACAACTTATTTTTAGGGATACGGGACTTCTGCTGACCTCAAATGAGCTGTTGAAATTTTCATCGAATATTGAAAGGACGATAAGCGAGGGTAAAAACCTCTTGTGTAAAGATTGTCAAGACAGAGGAAAGTGCAGGTCTTTATTGGTAGATTCACCGGCACCACAAGTAACTTTTGCGGTAAGTTATGAAGAGGTATTGGAGTTACAGGATTTGGTAGCGGGTACGTTGTTTCAATTGAACTTGGATTCCCTTCTGGGTGAAATCGGTTTTTCTGACGGTGAAGCGTAAGTTGGATATTGACTACTAGATTTCAACAATAGATTTATTTATGGGTTCCTTATTTAAATATCTTTGATGTTTAAAGATAGACTGTACATATGAAGGTGAACGATCCCTATGCCGCGCTCCGTTTTAAAGAGTTCAATATTTTTCTTTTGGTTCGTTTTGCCATGGTCTTTGCGTGGTCCATGCAGTTTATCGTCATAGAATGGCAAGTATATTCCATCACTAAAGACCCTTTATCTTTGGGTATTATTGGATTGATGGAAGTTATTCCGGCTGTAGGTATGGCACTTTTTGCGGGCCATATTGTGGATCAGAAAGAGAAACGAAATCTTCTGGTCAAATGTATTCTTGGCTTTTCTGTAATTAGCTTTGGCTTGTTCGTTTTAAGCTTGCCGATAATTTTAGAAAAATACGAAACCAAAATTATACTTTATGGAATCTATGGCCTCGTTTTTTTAGGTGGATTGGTAAGATCCTTTTTAGGACCCACCATTTTTTCATTGATTGCCTTGATCGTTCCAAAGAAAATCTATCCCAATGCCGCTACTTGGAGTAGTTCTACTTGGCAGTTGGCGTCCGTATTGGGTCCGGCATTGGCTGGTTTTTCCATTAGTTTTATTGGGGTTCATTGGTCGATGTGTGTCATCTTCGGCTTTTCGCTGATAGCCCTTATGTCCCTTTTTAGCATCTCTAGGAAACCGATCCTTAATCCAAAAATTGGGGAGCCTGTGTTCGAGAGTTTAAAAGAAGGTTTGAATTTCGTTTTTAAAACTAGGTCTGTTTTGGGAGCGTTGACCCTCGATATGATTGCCGTTTTATTTGGTGGAGCAGTAGCACTTTTACCCATTTTTGCACAAGATATTTTACATGTGGGATCTGAAGGTTTTGGGGTATTGCGAGCTGCACCAGCTGTAGGGGCTTCGATAACGATGTTAGGTTCTACTCGATTTCCGTTGCATAAAAATGCGGGTAAGAAATTGCTGTTGGCCGTATTTGGGTTTGGGGTATGTATGATTGTTTTTGGTTTATCCACATACTTTTGGCTATCGGTATTGGCGTTGTTTCTAAGTGGTGCGGTCGATGGAATTTCAATGATAGTTCGACAAACGATTTTACAGTTAAAAACTCCCGATAATATGCGAGGCCGTGTTGCATCGGTAAACTCTATGTTCGTTGGCTCCTCTAATGAACTAGGAGCCTTTGAAAGTGGAGTGACTGCAAAATTAATGGGAACGGTAACCGCTGTAGTATTTGGAGGCACCATGACTTTGTTGACGGTAGGGTTGACAGCATTCGTTTCTCCAGGATTTCGAAAATTGGATCTTCAAAAAGATGTAGAAGATCATGAAAGTTAAGTGGATGCTGAAAAATGTTATGAACAAAACAAATAGCCCCTTTATCGGGGCTATTTTATTAAAGTAGGTAATGATAAAGATTTGGTTCTTTAAATTATGTAGGTGATGTTAAGATTTGGAATAAATATTAAACGTAACAACATTATAAAGGTAGGGGCCATACCTCGAATTTTATAATTAATGTTGTGAACTGCCGAAAATGTGTTGTAAGAAAAAGAGTACAATATATTAATGGTCATTAACCCCTACATTAATGAGCATCTCAAATGTATTTTTGAGATTTATAAGGTGTCCTTAAGCTTTTTTTGGAACATTGGGTATTCGTCTACTTGTTATTGACAAGTCATTGATAATAAAAGAGCCAATTTTTCTTACCGTTTAAAGATAGCCACCAATCCGTTTTCAATTACTAGCTTATTATTATCGATATAAATCAACCCTCTCAAAGAATCGTTTAAGTAGATAACTTTTGCATCCTTATCGTGTTCAATGCTATAAGGATACGTTCCAGAAACTGGTCCGAAATATTCTTTTCTGCTTTTAATGTGCAGCACATGGGCAATCGTATCAAAATTCCAAAGTACGTCGTTATTGTCATAAGAAATATACTGCCCCGTAAAGCCCCCTCCATAACTTGAGAGATGCCAATCACCGGTAAGGGAATTGTTCTTGTAAACTACGTTGTCATCATCACCAGAACAATTCGAAAAAGAAATCAATAGAATAAGGGTAAGTACCTTTACAAATAAATTATTTTTCATCACTACTTTTTTAATCAAGATGTTAGAAATGCTAAAGGTTGCTTATCTTAATTAGCTTTATATAAGGGAGTTGTATTCCTTGAGCAAAAGTTCTTTCCCATCAAGCACTGCATACGTATAGTAATTGATCCAATCTCCTAGATTGGTATAGGTAGATTTTCCGTTGAGATCAATTTCTAAAGGAAGGTGTCTATGGCCAAAGATAAAATGGTCATAATGTTGGGTTTCCAATTTACGTAGTGCATACTGTACCAACCACTCTTTATCGTTTCCTAGAAATTGGGCGTCTTCATCACCTGAAATCAATTTATTCTTCACTGAAAAGTACTGACCTAATTTTACGCCAAGGTCTGGATGCAACCATCTAAAGAACCATTTTGAAACAGGATTGGTAAATACCTTTTTCATTCGTTTAAAACCTTTATCGTCTGGACCCAATCCGTCTCCATGACCAATAAAAAAAGTTTTGCCATTAATGGAATACTGCTGGGGTTTATAAAAAACGGGAATGTTCAATTCTTCTTCAAAATAACCGTTCATCCAAAGGTCATGGTTACCTACGAAATAATAAATGGCGATGCCGGCATCCGATAGTTCTGCCAATTTTCCTAAAGTCCGGGTAAATCCTTTTGGAACCACCGTTTTATATTCGAACCAAAAATCGAATAAATCGCCCATCAGAAAAATAGCCCCTGCATCTTCCTTAATTGTGTCTAACCATTTCACAAACTTTAATTCCCTAGGCCTACTTTCTTCTATGGTAGGAGCTCCCAAGTGGTTGTCACTGGCAAAGTATACTTTTTTTCCTTTTGGAATATTGATGGTGGTCATGTGTGTATAAAGATACTAATTCCCCTTTTGAATACATGTAGCGTTAATTATCACTGGCATACCATTCTGCAAAAGAGGTATCTGTTTCTTGCAGTTTTAGTGAGAACAAAGAAATATTTTCTGGCAGTCTGGCCTTTATTTTCGCGGCAAAATCGATTACCATATTCTCGCTGGTAGGTTGATACTCTGCCAAGATCACATTATGCCCACGATCGGTCAGTTCTTTGGCCAATTCTATATGAGGCGTGTTTTTATTGAATACGGTAGCGTGATCGAATTTATCGACGATCTCTTCCTTTACAATTTTCTTCAAGTCACCAAAATCGATGACCATTCCCAATTTTACATTTTCAATATTCGTAATGGGTTTACCTACCACGGTAACGGAGAGTTTATAACTATGCCCGTGGACATTTCTACATTTACCATCGTACCCATAAAGAGCATGACCCGTTTCAAAATTAAATTGCTTGGTAATTCTAATTGTTGACATGGTGATTCTGTTGTTGGGCAAAGGTAGCAGATTTCACCTAAAACAAAGCGGAATATTGATAAGGGTATTGGCCTATGTACCTACATATAAAAGATAGGAAAAACCGATAATCAGTAAGGGGGCGGCGATCATAGAAAGAATAACGCTTCCTCTGTAAAGTCCCCAAAAGGATATGGTCTTTACGTTTTCGACATTTAGGGGATTATAGATGATTTTGACCTTATCTCCAATTTTATAAGCTGGCGGACTGGAATCTATACCACTTTCAAATACCTGAATATTTTGAGACCGGTCTTTAAACTCGAAAATGGGAGCGTACATCGGACCATTATCACCACTGGATACGTTGAAATCTTTAACAATGGCGAAAGTTTTGATCCCTTTTGCTAAAAGGTTACGGGTGGTACTAAATTCAGAATAAGCACCGTATGCCAAGCCAACACCAATAAAGAAAAGGACACTATAAAATGCTATCCACCACATGGCCCTATTTTTTGACATTTTGTTTAACGCTTATACTTTCTTCTGGCGCGTATTTTATTGAAGAAATAGATGGCTACCACAAAAAGGGCAAGTATTGGAAAGACAAGATTACCGTTTAAAAATTTGAAGAATTCCATGATAAATAGTTTAGCAGTACAACGAAATAACGTGCTTGTTATTGTTTATTTTTTAAATTTTGACAGTGCCGTTCGGGTGAATTCAGAAAGGGCCAATTTTCCTGAAATGGCGGCACGTTCAGTTAAGAGTTCGTCCCAATGATCGGTTCCTTTCCAAAGTGCTTTTTTCCATGCCATCAAGGCTTCCGGATTATAACTTGCCAACTGATGTATAAAAAAATCCAACTCTTTATCCATTTCGTGTGGTGTATCGTACACTTTTGAAAACAATCCTTTTTCCTGTGCCCAATAGGCGCTTTTCCACTCGGCAGGGGCAAGCGATAATTCGGCCAATGCCGCATTGCCGATCTTACGTTCCACCACCGGTTCAATGACCAAAGGAGCGATACCTATGCTGAGTTCGGAAAGTTTTATGGAGGCTTCTACATTGGAATAAACATAATCACAGGCTGCGGCAAGCCCCACCCCGCCACCAACGGTTTTTCCGTGAACCCTTCCCACGATTACCTTGGTACATTTGCGCATGGCATTGATCACGTTGGCGAATCCACTAAAGAAAGCTTTCCCTTCTTCCAAGTTCGAAACTTCCAACAACTCATCAAACGAGGCCCCTGCACAAAAGGCTTTTTCACCTTCGGATTTCAAAAGAATCACGGAGATACCTTCATTAGTTGAAAGCTCATTAATAGTGTGGGTAAGACGTTGAAGTAAATCAGCTACAAAAGAATTGCTAGCCGGATGGCCAAATTCTACGGTGGCAACTTTGCCTTCTATTCGGGTATATAAACTTCCGTTTTTTCTTGTTGTGACCATGGTAATTTTTGTTTATCTAAAATTACGTGTTTTGAAGTAAAGGCCTAAATTTTCTTCTGAATTTCCAGACCAAAGCACCTCCCCTAATGAGCATCCAAACCGTAAAGGCCAACCAAATACCGGTCAGTCCCCAGTTTAAATATTTTCCTAAAAAAAGCATAGGAACAAAGCCCAAAAAAGTGGCGGCCAATAAGGTGTTTCTTAAGTATTTCATTTCACCAAGACCTTTAAAAACCCCATCGAGCACAAAGGCTATGGTATTAACGGGCAAGCCCAATATGATGATATAAAATATACCATAAAAAGCAGAGAGAACCAGTTTTTCATTAGAGAATAAGGAACCCAGCGGTTTATAGAATACAACTGAAAATAGCATGATTAGGGCACTAACCACCAGACCGTATCCAGTGATTTTTTTAGCAAGGTCCCAGAGTCCTTCATAATTTCGTTCCCCTAATAATCGGCCGCCCATGATATTTCCGGCCGCACCGTAACCATCAATAAAAAATGCCGAAAAAAGCCATAGATTAATGGCAATGGTATGTGCTCCAATGTATTTGTCGCCTAATGCAGTTGCTTCCCGTACGGCAAGTATTAATGCAGTATTTAGCGCAATGGCCCGAACAAAAAGGTTGAGGCTCATTACGACTAACCGACCAAGTTCTTTGTGGATCGGAAATTTAAGGGCTAAACTGATATCGGTTTTTGTCCATAACAGATAAAAGGCCATGATGGCCATGATGGCCTGAGCCATTAAGCTGGCCCATGCCGCACCATCTAAATACATGGGGTCTATGAACCCGTCGATACCATAAACGAAAATAAGATCAAGACCTACATTTAAAACCGCCCCTGTAATGGCGATTACCATTGGCCAATAGGTATTCTGCAGGCCTCTAAAGATGCCCATCACCGCAAAGACGAATAAAGTCAGTGGGAAACCCCAAACTCGAATGGAGTAATAGCTGATGCAGTACTGCAAAATTTTACCGGAAGCATTAAGAAGCTCGAAGATTTCTTTAACCACAAAAATGGTGGACAAAAGAATAAGGATGCTCAACCCAATATTGAGATAAATGGCCTGAGCGGGAAGGGTTTTTACCTCTTCCAATTTTCCAGCACCTAAGTATTGCGAAATAATGGCGGAAATTGCACTACGGGTTTGACCCAAAATCCAAATGAGCATGGATAGAAAAGAACCTACGATACCTGCTGCGGCCAACGATTCCAATCCGTCCACGGGGATATTGCCCACAATTGCAGTATCGGTAATGGAAAGAAGCGGTTCGGCAATACCTGCGATAGTCGCCGGAATAGCCAGATTATTAATGGATTTGAAATTGACCGATGTTTTCAAAAAAAAGAGTTTCTATAGTACAAGTTCATAACAATGGAACGGATGTTCACTTTGCTTGGGAAAGTAGATATCCCCTAATTTTTGATAGCCCCGTTGCTCGTAAAATTTTTGATTGCGTTGATTCTGGCTAAAGGTATCTAAGCGTACCGAAAGCGCTTTATGTTCTTTTGCATAGTTTTCCCCAAAATCCATTAATTGTTGTGCGAAGCCTCGCCCTTGATGTTCTGGATGAACTCCTAATCGATGAATGTAATAATTTCTGGTATTGGGCGTAAGCCAAGAAACGGACTCGTATTCTTCATCCATAAAAGTGGAAACCACAACACAACCTAGTAATTTACCGGTCTTTCTGAGTACATATAATTCATCACGTTCAATATCATGCTCAAATGCCTTTTGCGAGGGATAATCCAGCGTCCATTGATAAATTCCGTTGGCTTCCATGGCTATCCTACACGCATCTGTCATGCTGAGAATTTCATTAATTTCCGATATCTTTGCCCGTTGAATCATATAATCGATTTATATAAATCGTAAATTTAGAGTAATAATCAACAATTTTTATCATGATGAATATTCTTGTTCCTATTGGCACCTCTTCAAATGCACATGAAACGTTACAATATGCAGTGGATTTCGCAGCTGCGTTCGGTGCCCAAATTTATGTAATGGAAGTGTTTAACGCTACAGGTAAAGCCGGTACGTTGACCAACGTGACCCAGAAAATTGCCGAAAGCGGAAAGGAACGTTTGAAAGAAGTAATCAGTAAGGTAGAGACCAAGGACAAGGCCTTGAAAATCGTAAGTTTTAATGGGGAATTACCTGATGGACTTATGGAAATCGATAAAGAATTGGGAATCGACTTAATTATTTTGGCCCCAAGAAGTCATGATATTCAAGAGGAATATTATTTAGGACATACTTCTGGTTCTATAATAAAGAAGACAAACATCCCTACGTTGATAGTTCCCAGAGGTACTACCTACAAGACTTTTAAGACAATTTTGGTTGCCTTTAGGTCTGGTATACTTAAGAGAAAGCGGATACTTGATCCATTGATTGAAATAAAGAACAAACACCGAGCAAGCGTACATCTTTTATTAGTGAAAACTCCTGGTTATTCAGATGACGACTTAAAGGTGAATACTGCTTTAATGGACATTAGTTCACAATTAAAATTAACCGAGAATTCAACCACTTATCATGGAGTGTTAGAGCATTTTCAGGCAGAACACCCAGATTTATTATGTGTTTTTAGAAGAAAACGAGGCTTCTTTAAAAAGTTATGGGAAAAAAGTACCATTTCAAAGTCTGAATTTTATGCACCTGTACCAGTATTGGTACTTAGTGTAAAGAAAGATTGAGTAGTATTTTGATAGCTTGTTAAAAAGTATTTCCTTTGACGCTCTCAAAAAAGGGGGATTAGCTCAGTTGGCTAGAGCGCTTGCCTGGCAGGCAAGAGGTCACCGGTTCGAATCCGGTATTCTCCACAAGTAAATATAGGCCCTCACAGATATGGGGGCCTTTTTTATTGGCCTAATTTGTATCAAATCGAATAGTGCTATCCTTATTTAGTGGTTGAATACTATTGATAATTAAATCCAGAATCATTTATAGCCTATAAACAAATTGAAATAAAAAATCAATATTTGAAAGTATTAGTAGAAATAGAAAATACTGTAATTTTTTTATCAAATTAAGCAATACAAGTTTCTAATTTGTTATTTTCAATAATCCCCCGAGGTTTTTTAGTAAATGATTAATCTCAATATTAGTGGACTACAAGTTTTTTCTGTTACTGTTTTTAGTATTTAATAGCTTATTCTCTCAAAGAAATTTTAGGAAAGATTCAATGAGCCTAGCTCGGAATAAGACTAAAGTGATCCAGTATATAAATCCCCAACCGGACAGTGCTTATTTCTACATTAAGAATAGTATCAAATTGGCCGAATCGATTGATTACGAGGTTGGGATTGCAGATGCAGAGTATCTACTTGCCCAATATTACAGAAGAATACAGAAAATAGATTCGGCAATTATCTATTTCAAGCAATCAGCACTCCGGTCTAATAAATCTGGATATACTTTAGGATCTTCCATTGCAAATAATGGATTATGTAGGGTGTTATATTTACTAGGGAGGTATAAAGAAGCGGAAAAAGCATGTAATAGTGCGTTGAACTCACTGAAAAATAAAACTTTGGATAATGATCTCGGCTATATGACCAAAGCCGATACTCATACTGCCCTAGGCACTATCTATTTGCGTAAAAATAGTATTGAAAAAGCTCAAGAAAACTTCCTTACCGTTGATTCAATGCATAAGAATAAACCCCTTAGGCCAGATGTGATAGCTGCTGCATATCAAAATCTTGGAGGCATTCATCTAGATTTAAATGATTTAACATTAGCAGAGAATTATTTTTATAGAGCTAATGATGAGTTTCAAAAACTGCCTCCTAAAGCTGCAGAATATTACTTAAACTCAAACAATGTAGAGCTCGGTAAACTTGAATTTAAAAAAGAAGATTTTATTAAAGCAGATAGTCTTCTCTCAAACTGTTATACTTTTTTTAAAAAAATAGGTGATGAACAAACGCTTTCAGAATTAACTACAACTTTAGCTCTTATAAAAATTGAAAGGAATGATTTTAGAAAAGCTGATGACTTATTAAACGAAGCATTTACGCTTCATGAAAAGAACGGTTTTGTATTAGAAGCGGCAACGGATGCAGTAGAATTGGCAAAAATAGCTTTACTTAAAAAAGAATTTAAATCAGGGTTGAACTGGGCAGATAAGGCAGGAAAACTAAATCTTACGCTAAATAATAGTGTTATTAAAAAAGACCAAGCTTTGGTTTTAGCAGATTTATATTCACAACTACAGAATTACGAAAAAGCCTATACATACCAAGTCATCGGCAACGCTATAAATGATTCATTAAATCAAGTACAAAGTGCTGAAGCTATTAGAGAAATAGATGAAAAGTACCAATCAGAACAGCATAGTAGAGAAATTAAATTACTTAAAGCTGAAAATGAAATTGTTGAAGAGCAAACAAGAAATCAACGTAACCTTCTTCTTACCGGAATCGGAATAACGTCTTTAGGTGGAGTTTTTGTGTTTTTACTTTATAAAAATCGTCAAAAAACAAATAAAAAACTGCGAGAAATAGATGCTTTAAAAACAAACTTCTTTACCAATATCTCCCATGAATTTAGAACTCCGTTAACGCTTATCTCTGTACCTATTCAGGAGTCATTAGAAGAGAAGGACCTCTCCCCTGAAAAAAGGAAACATTTTGAAATAGCACAAAAGAATACGGTAAGATTATCATCGCTAGTGAATCAGCTTTTAGAACTTTCAAAAATAGATAGCGGAAATAGAAAACTACTATTACAAAAAGATACACCAACTCAAATGATCGCGGCGTGGAGCGAATCTTTTTTATATCTCGCCGAGCAAAAGAATTTGAATTTTAAAACGGAAATCTTAGATAAGAAAACAGAGGCTTATGTTGATAGTGATGCCCTTGAAAATATTACCGTAAACCTACTGGGGAATGCAGTAAAATATACGCCCTATGAGGGTGAAATTCAGCTAAATGTATCCCTCGAAAAGGGCTATTTAACTATTCGTGTGAAAAACACAGGAGACGGTCTTACCAATGCTCAAATAAAAACAATATTCAATCGGTTTTACCAGACTGATGGTCAAAATGAAGGTGCAGGAGTTGGACTTTCTCTGGTAAAAGAGTTAACTGAACTTCATGGTGGAAAAATAAGTGTTACTAGCGAAGTGGGGAAATGGACATTATTTGAAGTCCTACTATGCGTTAATAAAGCAAAACTAAAAAATGCTGAAATCAAGCAAACCAAAAATCCTCAATCTTTAATTAAAGTTCCGGAGCTGGGAGTAAATCAACTTGGGGAAGAAGAAGTACTAACCTTAATAGGAAAAGAGTTACCATTATTACTCATTGTTGAGGACAATGAAGATGTAAGAATACTCTTGACAGATACGTTCAAAAAAGAGTATGAAATCGTTCAGGCAGTAAATGGAGAAGACGGTATCCTAAAAGCTTTGGAGACAATACCGGATATTATTATCTCAGACCTTATGATGCCCATAAAAGATGGTATTGCCCTTACAAATACGCTCAAAAATGATGAACGAACGAGTCACATTCCTATTATTCTTTTAACCGCCAAAGCAGGTGATGAAAATGAGTTAATTGGTATAGAAACAGGGGCAGATGATTATATTACTAAACCATTTAATCAGAAAATTCTAAAATCAAAAACGGCGTCTCTAGTTGATTTAAGGAAAAAACTACAATCAAGATACAGTCAAGAGGTTATATTAAAGCCAAAGGATATTGCTATTACCTCTGTTGACGAAAAATTTCTAGAACGTCTTCAAATAATTCTTGATGAAAAATTGGCGGAATCTACATTCTCTACAGAACAGTTTAGCCAAGATCTGCATATGAGCCGAATGCAATTACACAGAAAGTTAAAAGCACTAACCGGCCTTTCAGCTTCTGAATTCATAAGATCTCAGCGATTAAAATTAGCAGCACAAATTTTAAAAAGTACCGATATTAATATATCTGAGGTGGGCTATAGTGTAGGATTTAATGATCATGCTTATTTTAGTAAATGCTTTAAAGAAGCCTATAATTGTACTCCTTCCGATTTTGCCGAAGCAAAAAAATCTGATTAAACACCAAATAAACACTGTACTTCGAGGCTGTGTTACATAGTTTATAGGTCTTGTTACATACTTCATAATCCCTTCTAATTGTACTAACTACATTCGCTCTTGAAGAAGGTTTCGTTTTGCCTATCTCAAAGTCAAGTTAGCTATGAAGCAAAAGGATGACAGCCTAAAAGGCAC
Organism: Maribacter sp. X9; assembly: GCF_048537565.1. GTDB lineage: Bacteria > Bacteroidota > Bacteroidia > Flavobacteriales > Flavobacteriaceae > Maribacter. The sequence continues at coordinate 620,398 of NZ_CP183215.1, read as the reverse complement.
ACTTGATAGTTTCCCCGAAAAACAGATTTACTTAAACATCAATCATCTAAAAGATGGGAATTATGTTTTGAAAATCATCCACAAGAATAAAATAATTAAGAAGACAAGGTTTAACAAAAACAAGGAAAATGAAAACTACTAAAGGGGTGTTGCTACTATTGGCATTATGTTTTTTTACCACCGGAAATGCACAATTATGGAAAAAAATCACCCAAAAAGCGGGGCAAGCAGCTGAAGACGCTGTAGTTAGAAAAGTTGAGCAAAAAACTGCAGGAGAAACGGAGAAAACCTTTGACACGGTTTTTAATAATAAAGGCAAACTTTTTAAAAATAAAAAAGCAGAAAAACTAGATCAATATTCATTTAGCCATGAATATGTAATGGAAATAATTAGTAATAAGGATACGACTGATATTACCTATTACTTAACAAATGAACATGAATACATAGGTACTTCGTTCAATACCATAGATGATTCTAAATTCATTACGGTAATGGATTTATCCAATGATGCCATACACACTTTTATGAATATGGGCGGGCAACTAAGCACCAACTCAGTTAGTTTGAATTTAGAGGACACCCCAGATTTGGAAATGAATACTGATGATTATAATATAAATTCCACAGGACAATTCAAAACAATCCTAGGGTACAAATGTGAAGAATTTCAAATAACAGGGCCCCAATTATCAGGTAAGGTTTGGATGACGGAAGATGCGGATATATCATTTCACAAAGCATATTCGCACTTAAAGTCAAAGAAATTCAATAATGTAAAGCAAGGTATAGATCCTTCCTGGTTAAGTATGGTAAACGGATTAGTTCTTGAAATGAATATGATAGATTATTCACAGAAGAATGCCAAACCTGTAGAAATGATATGTACCCAACTCATTGAAAATGAATTTAGCATCAATACTTCAGATTATGAAAAAACATTTTAAATCTTCAAATATGAAAACCACAATAGCCTTTTTGTTCCTTTCACTTTTTATTGCCTGTAATGAAAACCCTAAAAAAGCACAAATTAGTAAGCCTGATACGGTGCAGGTTTTATCTAAACAAGTAGAAACTAATACTATGAAATCTGGAGATTACAGCACGCTACTTGTGGATTACACCTGTGATTTGGGAATAGCCGAAGTAGCTAAAGTATTTAATGTACCTGAATCAGAGCTTCGTATTTCTGATAATGTTCGTAAAAACGCATGTTCGTTTGATTTAAATGGGTACAGTGAAAATGAGATAAGAGGAAGTACACAAATTTCTTGGGGACCGGTGCAAACCTCTAAGGCACAGAACAAAAAAGAAATAAAAGGTTTTCTAGAAAGGAAAGAAGAAGGAGTATCAATAATGGGTATGGATATCCAATTAGCGGATACCGGGGATTGCTATTTAGCCTACCTACCTGTTAAAGGCAGGCTCGTTATTTACAATGAAAATTACGATAAGGCATTTATAATGAATTATGGCACAAAAAATTCTTATCAAAGAACCCCTGAAAAACATGAAGAATTACGTCTTAAAATGGCTGATTTAGCGAACTATTTATTGAAAAAACACAGAAAATAACACTGCAATGAAAAGATTACTGTTGAACATTTTCCTTCTAATTGGCATTACTTCTTTTGGACAAGATGAAATTAAAATGCCAGAATTAGATACTGGTAAACAAGTTTATACATTAAAATTCAGTCCAGATCCCAAAAATGAAGAGGTGATTTCCGCCTATATGAAAGGGGCAACAGAAAAAGATTCTTTACGCTTTTGGGCAGAAGGCACGATTTTCACCCAAAAAATAATGGTTACCGTTTTTACCGAAAATAAAAATGATCAAGTTAAAGTAGATATCGTTAAGAATCATTGGGAAGATAGCAAGCTATCAGGTAAAACAAATAACGGGGCTTTTCAGAAGTCCTTTGATACTGCAGGTAAGTTTGGTATTGTAATTACAAGTGAAATACCGAACATACCGTTTTATTTAGCCGTATGGACTGGAGGTGAACGGGTTCAAAATATGAATACAATATATAGACCTGTATCCAATTCAAATGCAGATTTAAATACAACTGATTCCTTAGAAATAAAAACAAAGTCATCATCAGATGGCAATTCAAACAATATTCTTATGTATGTTTTAATTGGTGCTTTAACTATTATTATAGTGCTATTGGCGCTAATGGTTTTTAGAAAAAAGAAAGGTATTGGCTTAACTATTCTTCTGCTATTTTTTGGAGGACAACAAATGATGTTTGCGGGAGCGGAAGAATTCTCTTCGCCTGCATTTGGTGGTGTTGGTATGCAATATCCAGGAGTGATGGACTTGGTTAAATTTGCATCTCAATTATATGACATGTCCAGAAATGGAAGATTATACCTTGACCCCCCTGGAGATGCGGATGCCGAGGCTAACATGAATCCCGGTGGAGGTCCAGGATTACCCTCTTCTTGTATACCACCACATTTTGAGAATAGCAGTAATGGTGATTCCGGTTCAACGAATGCAGGTTCAGCAAATTCTTCAAGTACAGATTCCTCATATGAACCCTTATCATCATCGTCAAATTCTGATTCTAGGGGTAACAATGATGAAAATATAAATTATGAAGAATTAGATTCTTTTGGTAGGCCAGTATATGATAGAAATAATGAACGCATAGATTATAATGTATTTGGAGGTGATGAACGGCCTAAATACGATATCAACGGTGATCCGATTGAATATCGCGAACCGGTTCATAACAACGAGCTTGATTTTTTTGAAAGACCAGTATATGATAGAAATAACGAACCTATTGACTATCCTGTATTTGGTGATGATAAACGCCCAAAATATGATATCAATGGCAATCCTATTCAATATGCAGAAGGTGAAACAGAAGCTAGACCGGCATTAGACGCAAATAAAAAACCTATAGAATATGATAATTATGAACGCCCTAAATATGATAATAAAGGAAATCCTATAAACTACCATAAAGATGATTTCACCAATCCACCGAAACGGAACAAGGATAATGACTTTCCTGTTGATGAGAATGAAAATCCTGAAAAAACTAAGGTTAAAAATAATCCACCTGAAGGAATACCGATGGCTGCACTAATGATTTCTAACTCAATCAATACTATTGAAGTCAATCATAAAGGCGAAGAATTTAGAAATAACGATTATTATGTTAAGTACTCAGAGGCTAATGTTTTTGGTTCAATCTCCACATTGTTTCTAGATGAAAACGACAATGAGGCTGGTTGTAAATGTCTAGAAAGAGAATACAATGATCTTAACAAAAGAAGAATGAACTTGGAGAGGTTACGTATTATTTATGCGCATGCCATGAAAAAGATAAATGCAGGTATCGCCTTTGGTGATGGTGTTTCCGCCGTTCACGGAGTCTCCGCTTTAGTATGGCAAAATCAAAAGATGATTATCCTAAAAGAATCCATTCCAACATTAAATAAAGCATATGATGACAAATATGCTGAAATGATTAAAGCTTTAGAAGAAAACCTTAGAGAAATTGATAGATGCGAAGCAATGCTAGGTTACGAGAATTGGTACAACCATGCAGGCTTCATTTACTTTCAGTTTATGGCGGATAAATATAAAAGAGATTAATCATGAAATACTATTTCACCCTATTTTTTTCATTCTTACTGGTATTATCATGTGGTGAAGACCATAAGGGTGAAGGTTCTTCGACCGAAAATTTAGAAATCGAATCAGATGATAATAATGGGGAAATTAATAGTACTTCTGATGATTTAGAAAAATCATTGGATAAAGTAGGCGGATTCTTAAATATGGGCAAAGATGATGGGGGGAATGATGAAAATGGCCAGTTACCAGAAATTGAAGCATTAGAAAAACTACTACAAATGAGCGGTATGGAAGGCCAAGGTACCACTATTGCATTTCAAGATTTGCTAACTAAAGATATATCTTCATCAGACATGTTTTCAACTGAAGCTATTATATCACTTTTAGAGCAAAGCGGCGTTTCCCGTGTTGAATTGGAAAAACTCATCAACAACCCAGACAGTCTTAAGATTCTCGTGCAAGAAGTAAAAGCAATGAGACAGCGCGAAAAACAAAATAAACCAAAACCAAAGACCAAGATTACTATAGAACAACTAACCTCAAAAAACACCTCTACCGGAGTTTCGTTAGAAGAGGCTATTTTAATCGTTCAAGCTGAGTCAGGTCCAGAAGTAACAATGGCAAAACTAAAAACAATTGATTCTTTGGCCGGTACCAATGTCATGGAAAAAATGGATTTAACGGAGGCGGGTTATGTAATGGGAGATATAGAACGAAAAAACGAGATTCCGCCCAGTGCCGAAGAAGAGGAAAAAATGGAGGTGCTGCAAAAAGTTGCGGGACAATTGCATAGCGACAAAGAAGCAAACCAATTGTTAGCAGAACTCCAAAAAACAGAAAGTGATATTGCTTCTGGGAGACTAAAAGCCAGTCCCAAATACCAGCAAACCATTGAATATAGAAAGAAAGTCGTCAAAATTTTTCAGAAGGATTTTGAAAGAAAGGCAAGAGCAGCTAAAGATAAATTTCAGAAACTGAATCCTGACCTCTATTTTGGGGAAGAAAGTGGCCAGACCTACGTAGGCCATATGAAAAAAGCGGTATATCTGCCCTTGGGCAAACTCTCTTTTGCAGATGCAGTTGTAAAGGCAAATCATCCCTTGTTAAAGACGCAAGAAGTCAATAATGTACTGGGAGAACCCGATGTGCTACAGGGCTTTGATGTTGAAGATATTACAGGAGTTCATAGCCTTGGATTGGGAGGCAGTATTACAGTGCAGTTTATCGATAATGCATTGACCGACGTAAATGGTCCTGATTTATATATTTTTGAAATTGGTCAAATTGAACCTACCAACTTAGAAATATCAAAAGATGGAAAAAACTGGATCCCTGTTGGTAAAATTGATGGTGGTGTTGCCGAAGTGGATATCGCACCTTTTGTAAAACAGGGCGAACTATTCTATTATGTAAGGTTGACCGATTTAGAACAAACCAGTGCCTTACCGGGTGCTGATGTAGATGCCATTGCAGCAATAGGGGCAGCTATGCGCCTTAATTTGGATAGTAGAGTACTTTTTGAAACCGGCAAATCTATATTAAAACCCGAGGGAATAATGGCTTTAAAAGAGTTGGCGCATAATATCGCTGTACTTAAAAGGGGCAATGTAATCGTTGAAGGCCATACCGATGATATTGGCAGTGTAGATACCAATCAAAAATTGTCGTTGGCGCGTGCCAAAAGTGTGTCCGCTGAACTTAAGAAATTAATATCAGGTGGTTTTACATGGAAGGAAATAGGACTGGGAGAATCAAAACCGCTCGTTGAAAACAACACTCCTGAAAACCGTGCTAAAAACAGGAGGGTCGAAGTTTTGATTTTACCAAATTAATTTAGCGATAATCATGAAATCTTTACGACTTGGTTTATGGTTAATCTTAATTCTTTGCACCAGTAATTTTATCTTTTCGCAATCTCCACAAGAAAGCTTGATTGGCACGTGGCAACTAATTAATACAAGTGGCGGTATTACCGGAAAGGGGTTTGCTGTAAAAAAGAAAACGGTCGTAGTATTTACATCAGATTGTAAATACATAAGTTACTTGCAAGATTCCATACAATACGTAGAAACCTATCATATAAAGAAGTCTACTCCAGAATATGGTAGAAGAGATAGTGTAGATATATTACTTATTGGAAATGGTTCCTTTAGAAGTTATAAATTTTCAATACATAAAAATAGATTGATTTTAGATGAACCTTATCCAGACGGTTTTACTCGAGTGTATGTAAGAGAACTAACGAAAACTTTACCAAAGTAGATTAACAATATTGTTTATTTTTCAACACTAAAATTTATTGACCTTTTTAAGGATTTTCTGGTATTTATTAGGAGCCTAACTATGGGTATTTTATCAATTAATTGATTTTAGAGTCTATGACTTTCATCTTTATTAGTTCAATTCAATTTGAAATGTTTCATCAATTCTACTGATATCTATGGACACTCCGTTTCCATGTCTTTCCGTCAAGTACACGAATTTCCGACCCCATTTAATTTCATGGGCTTTATAAGAGGATTTTGAATAAACCGTTTGTGAAAAGGATTCGTCAAACGCCTTGATCATCACGATGAATTCGGCATCTCTTTCCAAAACATCTGACCGGGTCAACTTATCCAAAGGGCTGGAGCCGTTTATAGGATGCACAATGGTCCACATGGTGGGAAAAAAAACCACTTTGGAACGCTCCAGTTCCAACAGATGAAAATCCCTTAATTCTGAATCACTTCGTTTTAAAGAAAGTGAAACGGTAACCTCAACTTCCATCAGCTGATTTTTTTTGGGATTGACCACCCTGAACATAAATCCGTTGATATCTTGATAGGGGGCAATTACAGCATGCGAACTATATTTAATGGTCGCATAGGGTTTAGAAAACCTTCCGTACATTAATCCCGTTGCCAAAGCGAATAATAAAAGCCCTAATAAAGACTCAGTTGCCGCAACGATGTTCGCTGCTAAGTTTAATGGGGCAACTTGGCCGTATCCTAATGTCGTAATAGTTTGTGCGCTAAAGAAGAAAGCTTCTATGAATTGGTCCAAAGGCGTAATTCCCCGAATGCCGGTTAGGTGTTGGGTGCCCACAAGCATGAAGAGACTGGCAAAGAAGATATTGATCAAAAAATATCCAGACGCCAGAACCATAAAAAATTTGGGCCAAGACATGGATACCAGCGAATGAAAAATATTGATACGCTCCCAAAAGGGAACATTTTGTTTTCGCACATTGAAGGTTCCGTCTTTGTTCAATGCTCGATACCCATCCCTTGCCGATTTGGTGTCGAGCCCTAAATCCTCATATTTTTGGGTCTTATCCGTTTTCAAATGAATTCTTAGGTATACGTATTATCTATTTTTCTAATAAAAAGAAGGTTCATTTTAAGGGCATAAAATCAATTATTTTTTCAAAAGCTTTTTACTCAGTTCCTCTAAAGAAACACCTTTGGTTTCGGGCATGGTAAAATGAACCCATACCAATTGTAAGACCATCATCAACGCAAATATCAGAAATACGGTACCAGCTCCTATGGTTGAAAAAAGATAGGGTATAGCCGCTGGTATGGCTGCGGCCAAAATCCAGTGAACGGAGGATCCGAAAGCTTGACCGCTACCGCGAAGGTGATTGGGAAATATCTCTGAAATAAACACCCAAATAACACTTCCTTGACCTATGGCATGTGACGCAATGAATATAAAAAGGAAAATCGGAACGGCTAATCCTTCCCATTCAAAGAAGAAGGCGCAAGCAACTAGTGTAAGTGAAACAATGTAACCAAAGGAGCCTATGTACATTAATTGCTTACGACCTAGGTGGTCGATGAGATTAATACCTAGTAGTGTGAACAACATATTGGTAACTCCTATACCAACACTACTTAAAAGTGCAGTACTTTCCCCTAGACCTGCCTCTTCGAAAATACGGGGAGCATAGTATAAAAAGGCGTTGATACCCGAAGCTTGATTAAAAAATGCAATTAGCAATGCCAATAGCAACGGAAAACGATATTTTTTCATAAAAATGGATTCGCCCGAAAAAGTATCTTTACTTTCTTGTTGAATGGTTTGAATGGCTGCATCTACGTCATGGTTAGGGTCTATTATCTTAAGGACATCCCGAGCTTCTTCGATTCTATTCTGGGTAATAAGCCATCTCGGACTTTTCGGGACGGTTAGCACGAATAACGTATAAATAATGGCCGGAATTCCTTCTACGCCTACCATCCAACGCCATGAATTTTCCCCCAGCCCACTAAGCATGTAATTTGAAAGAAAGGCCATCAGAATTCCAAAGACCAGACTAAATTGATAAAAACCCACTAACTTGCCCCTTCTTTTTGGCGGGGAAATCTCAGATATATAAGCGGGTGCTGCAATAGTAGATACCCCAACACCAATACCCCCTATAAATCTAAAAAATGCAAACGTGATAGGATCGTTGGAAAAGGCTGAACCAAATGCCGATACACTAAAAAGTATTCCGATCCATATTAGGGTGTTTTTTCTGCCGTATTTATTCGTTGGAATGCCTGCGAACAGAGCTCCTAAAACAGTACCCCATAAGGCTCCTGAAATCACGACCCAACCATGAAATGAATCTGAACTTTGCCAAAGCGATTGTAATTGTTTATCGGCTCCTGATATGACAACGGTATCGAAACCGAATAAAAAACCGGCCAGAGCAACCGTAATGGACCAAACAAGTATTTTGTTCATCGTTTAAATTTTTGTAATCACTAAATATAATAAATCAAAACCGTTAAATCTTATTCTTTATCCGCTACATTAAATGCAGATAAATACTAACTTGAAACTATTCTAAAATATAACTATGAAAGATTTTAAAAATAAAGTAGCCTACATCACAGGCGGAACAAAAGGAATAGGATTTGGAGTGGCAAAAACACTTCTAAGCCAAGGTATGAGAGTTGCTATAAGTGGAAGGTCCAAAGAAAGTGTTGAACAGGCCTTGAAAGATTTTGAGGATGATTCCGTTTTAGGAATCGTATCTAATGTTGCGCATATAGCCGATGAAAAGAAGGCGGTGTCTAAAATATTGAATACTTGGGGGCAGATAGATGTCGTTTTGGCCAACGCAGGGGTTGGCAATTTTGCACCCATTGATGAAATGACCGACGAAGATTGGCACCAAATGATCGATACCAATCTAAACGGAGTATTTCATACGCTAAAAGCATCGGTTAATGCGCTCAAAAAATCTAAAGGATACTATATTACTTTAGCAAGTTTGGCGGGAACCAATTTCTTTGCTTCTGGTGCCGGTTATAATGCTTCTAAATTTGGTGTGGTCGGTTTTACGCAAGCGGCCATGTTAGATTTGCGTAAATATGATATTAAGGTGTCGACCATAATGCCGGGTTCAGTAGCGACGCATTTTAATAACCATGAGCCGGATGACTCCGATGCTTGGAAAATTCAACCTGAGGATATCGGTGAACTGGTGTGGGACTTATTAAAAATGAACCCTAGAACCTTACCTAGTAAAATTGAAGTTAGGCCAAGCAGACCTGATAAGAAATAGTAGTTACACTTCTTTTTCAATAAAAGGAATCATTGGATTACAGATTTCAGTGATTAACTGACCAAGAATCTGTTCGAATTCTGAAATTACAGCGGTATCAATGTTGTGATTTTTAGAGCCACGGGCAGATTCTTTTTTTGCAAAGAGTAGTGTGCCATCTGTAAAGTTTTTTAGTGATATAATTCCTGCATATATAAAGTTTGAATGTTGTGGATGTGTTTTAAAGAACATAACGGCGTAACAAAGTAATTGAAAGGCTTTGCTGAATTGATAATCATCAGAAAGAAGGTTCCAATCCAAAAGTTCCACATTCCTTTTTTCTACCTTACCTGTTTTATAGTCGATGATGCGGGTTATTCCATCAAATTCATCAATACGATCTAACTTTCCCTTTAGATTGATGGGGAAATCTAATCCAGCTATCTGAAAGGGTACTTCTAAGGATTTCTCCAATGCAATGATTTTTATTTGGTGCTTTTGAAGCGAATCTATCTCAGCAGCAATAAAAGTCTCAATGTACTTCTGTATAACATGTAAAGAGATGTAATTTTTCCCGGTACTGATATTACCATCTTTATAAGTTTTTTCAAAGTTTCGTAGTACCGTTGATGGAATGTTTTTTCGTAGACCATTGAGAAGTTCTATAGACAGATGGGTTCCGATTAAGGGAGTATATAATTCTTCCATGGTATCGTGAACAATGGTGCCAAAAGTGTTCGCCGCCAATGTTTCCTCTACTTCTAATACATCATTAATGTTTAAGAGGTTTTGCTTATAAAAATCTACTGGATTTCTAATATAATTGCTTAGCGAGCTAGGGGAGAAGCCCTTGGCCGCCTTTTCCTGAATTAGAGAGACTAAGCTATCACTCTTGCGAATGGTCTCTTTTTCGCTTGTATAAGAATGTATTTTAGGGGTGGCAATGTATTCGGTAATATCGTTTCTATTTTCATCGGTCAACAATTGCGTAATCAACCTACTTTTTTCACCACCTTCTAAGGCATCGGGTTCGGTATTATATATTATGTATATGTTTTTTGCTCTTTGGAGCAGTCTATAAAAATGATAGGTGTAGATGGCATCTTTTTCCTTATACGTCGGCATTCCGTTCTTTATTTTAAGATCAAAGGGAATAAAGGAATTATTCGATTTACCAGAGGGTAGGATGCCTTCGTTGACCGATGTTATGATAACGGTTTCAAAATCTAATAACCTACTTTCGAGCATACCCATAATTTGAATTCCTTCAACTGGGTCGCCTTCGAAATCTAGGGTTTCAGTGCTAAGTAATTGCTTGAATAAATGTTTAAGACCTTTTAGATTATTGATGTAGGAATGCCTGCTGCACAACTCTTTGAGTTGGTTGAACAGCTTGTGAAACGTATAGAGTTGTTCGAGAACTAAAGAGTCATTTTTAATAGATTCTATAGATCTGAATGCCTCAATAAGGTCTAAGAAATTATCAATAAGTAAATTGGGATCGTTCTTCGAATCTTCAAAAAGCATTCTTGAAGCCTTATGGTCGGTAATCAACTCATGAACCTGTATTAAGTTAACATACAACCAATTTTTCGATTTTATTTTTAGAATAAGATGCTCAGCCGAATTTCCACTTGCATCAAATAGTAGGGCTGAATAAGCGTGGGTTAATAAATGCAATAGATCCTTGTAATACCAGCCTTTTTGAGTTTTGTTCTCATGAAATTCGATAAGATTGGTAAAGAAGCTGGCCAACGTCGTAGTTTGGAGCTTTTGACCCATGGTAATATTGGTTGCTTGAATATTCCCTGGAATTGTATTGAGTAAAGGATTTAGTAATTCTTCATTTCCTAATACGATGGCCGCGTTATTTAAAAAATGCTGATGTTCTTGTTGAAGTTGAAATAGAAGATTACCTACATAATTTACTTGGGCTATATTTTTCGGAACTCCTACGATTTCAATGTTTTTTTTCTTCAAATAATGATGGGCTGTCCCTTTTAAGGCTTTGCCTTTTAAGATAGGCCAAGTATCCTGATAGTTCCGTATAAAATAGCCGGCATCATGTATGGTGTCTTTTAAGAAGTAAGGGTCAATGTCCCAATAAATACTAGATTCAGTAGTCTCAAGAATAGTTTGAATGATTATACTTTCGGCCTTATTCAAGGCATTGAAGCCTAAAAATATATGATTTTTGTTGGCTCTTTTTAAATAGGTTGACAGTTGTTCAACGGATGTTCTATAAATAAGGCCCTGGTGACCTAAGCCTTGTTGAAGAAGTGCTGAATTAAATGCTATGTAAATATCTTTTAAATACCTCCAGAAATGAAGGTAATTTTCGATCATTTCTGTTTTTTCAGCTTTTAAAGACCAATGATTGACTTCTTGAATTGCCGCTACATTTTGATACAAGGACGCGGCATCTACTAAATATCTATCAATTTCATTAAAATCCTGTAGTAATAATTGACCCCATTTTAGGAAGGAGTCGAAAGATTCCTTTTCATAAGCCCCTACTTTTTCATAGGCTTGATAAAGTTCAAATAGTTGGGTCGTTGCGTTTGCGGTGACTAAGCCAGAAATGTTCTCTATAAATTCTTCGATACTGAATATTTCGGGAGCAACAATAGTTTCGGGAAGGTAGCTGGAAAGTATTTTTTTTAAAAATAGCCCTGCTCTTTTACTCGGTAAAATAAATATAACACTATTGGTGTTCTTTTGCTTACGTAATACATCTCGAATAACATCTTCAATGAAGCTTTGCATATTGTAAAAATAAAAAAGCTCCACATTATGTGGAGCTTTTATTTATTAAAACACTTAAGGTTTGGTTAAACTTATTTTACTAAGTTAATTTCTACCCTTCTGTTTTGAGCTCTACCAGCTCTTGTATTATTAGTAGCTATTGGTTTAGATTCACCGTAACCTACAGCTGATAATCTAAATTCTTCGATTCCTTTATCAACCAAGAATTCTTTTACAGAAAGTGCTCTTGACTCAGAAAGACTTTGGTTCAATTTCTCACTACCTACACTGTCAGTATGACCTTCAACGGTAAACTTAGAGTTTGGATATTCTTTAAGAATAGTGATAATGTCAACCATTACAGATGTTGATTCAGCTTTTATTGAAGATTTACCAGTATCGAATAAGATAGTTCTAGCATAATCGTTCAATTGCTTTTGAACTTCTTCAGTTACTTCAGGACAACCAGAGTTAGCTACTGTACCAGCAACTTCAGGACAAACATCATCTTTGTCTAACACACCGTCTCCGTCAGAATCTGGCCAAGGACATCCTTTATTTTCAGCAGGACCTGCTTCATTAGGACACTCATCGTCTTTATCGGCAACACCATCGCTATCAGCATCAGGACAACCAGCTAAGGCAGGAAGACCAGCTTCGTTAGGACAAGCATCGTCCTTATCGGCCACACCGTCACCGTCAGCATCAGGACAACCGTTCATTTCTTTAGATCCAGCTTCGTTAGGGCAGCTATCTTTGCTGTCTTCTATACCGTCACCGTCAGAATCTGGGCAACCGTTGAAAGCTTCAAGACCTGCAACTTCTGGACAAGCATCATCTTTGTCATAAACACCATCACCATCAGTATCAGTACCACCGAATTTAACAGAGATACCAGCTAAGTGTTGGAAATGTGTTACACCATAATCTTCAAAAGCATGCTTATAATTAGACTGTAATGTAAGCCCTAAATTTTCAGAGAACCAGATGTTAAATCCAATACCACCGTTAGCAGTACCTGCTCCAATTTCATCTACCCAAGTGTAACCACCACCTATTTCAATAAATGGATCGATAACAGTCGTTCTTTTGATGAAGTTATATTTTATAGTACCATCTATAGCGTAGTGCGAAAGATCGTCAACACTAGTGTCACCTAATTTACTGATTTTGTTAAGAGAACCTCTAGCACCTACAGAGAAGCCGTCTCCTATGTACTTAGATACCCCTACGTAAGAAATAGAAGGTAAAATGTTCCAGTGATCGTTTGCATTGAAGAATTCATTGCCAAAAGAACTTACATCACTAGTAGGATATACGTCAATAGCATTAACCCCGAACTGTACTTGCCAAGGATTATTCTCGTCTTGCGCTTGTATGCTGTTGATTCCTACAACAAGTAGTGCAACAACCAATAATTTGCTAAGATGTTTCATGTTCAAATTTTTAAGTTTAAGTGTTTATTAGCTGCAAATGTAACTTGTTAAATATTATTAACAAAATCAATTTCCTATTTTTTTTAACGCATTTAATAGATTAAAAACCACATTTAAACGATTTTAAGGGCTTTGCCAACTTGGGTAAAAGCTTCTATAGCAGCATCTATATGTTCCTTTGTATGGGCGGCAGAAAGTTGCACACGTATACGGGCCTTACCTTTTGGAACAACTGGATAAAAGAAACCGATAACGTAAATACCGCGTTCTAGCAATTTGTTGGCCATCTCCTGTGATAATTTGGCATCATAGAGCATTACAGGGACTATGGCCGAATCACCATCTACTATATCGAAACCTGCCTTCGTAATCTCTTTTTTAAAATAAGCTGTATTCTCTTGAAGTTTATCACGGAGTGAGGTGTCTTTTTCAAGCATTTCAAAAACCTTGATGGACGCACCGACAATTGCGGGCGCCAAAGAGTTGGAAAACAAGTAAGGTCTTGAACGTTGTCTTAAAATGGATATGATTTCCTTCTTACCGGTAGTATAACCACCCATGGCACCGCCAAGGGCCTTGCCCAAGGTGCCTGTTATGATATCGACCCTGCCCATTACTCCTTTTTCCTCTAAAGTGCCTTTACCCTTTTCGCCAATGAACCCTGTTGCATGGCATTCATCAATCATTACTAGGGCATCATATTTATCGGCGAGATCACAAATTTTATCTAAAGGAGCCACGATACCGTCCATTGAAAATACACCATCGGTTACGATTATTTTAAAACGGGCGCCCTCTTTATTGGCTTGTTGCAATTGAGCTTCCAAATCCTGCATGTCACTGTTCGCGTATCGGTAGCGTTTCGCTTTACATAAGCGCACGCCATCAATTATGGAGGCATGGTTCAACGAATCGGATATGATTGCATCATCTGCTCCTAGCAAAGGTTCGAAAACGCCACCGTTGGCATCAAAAGCAGCGGCATATAATATGGTATCCTCTGTTCCGTAGAAATGCGCTATCTTTTTTTCCAGTTCTTTATGAATGTCCTGTGTACCACAAATGAATCGTACAGATGACATACCAAAACCATGGGTGTCCATTGCATCTTTTGCAGCTTGTATGACGTCGGGGTGCGAAGAAAGTCCTAGGTAATTATTGGCGCAGAAATTAATAACTTCCTGTCCCGTGTTAATCTTAATTACTGCATCTTGAGGTGTTATGATAATACGCTCTTCTTTATAGAGACCATCATTTTTTATTTCCTCGATTTCCTTTTGTAGATGTTCCTTGATTTTTCCGTACATAGTGGGTTTAAATATATTCTATTTGTATTTCGGTATTAATATACACAATCATTTTTTGATCTATAACATATCCCATTGCCGAGAAACTTTCCGCATACGTATTCAGCTGTTGATGGTATTTGGCATTTCGGTCGCCGGTCTTGTAATCGATGATGGTAACGTGATCAGTGGTAATGACTACCCTATCTGGCCGTTGAACGCTGCCGTCTGCCATGAGCAGATCTCTTTCATTGAGTACCTCTATATCGCCCTGATAAAATTGATTCAATTCGGGATGAAAAATAACATTCCGTATTATTTCTTCCATGCTTTTAACTTCTTTCTCTTTTATCAATCCTTTTTGCAGTGCCGTTCGTATAGCGCGATTCAAATCTGAGGTTTTATGGATTGAAGCTAAAATAGTATGAATAACATTACCTTGATCAATAGCAACGTCAAGCCCTTCATTCCATAAAACGCCTGTTCTTGCAACAATCTTAAAATCTGGTCTATTTTTAGTGGTGTATATATAAGGTATATCAAGTTGATCGGGACTTTTACTTTGCTTAATTTCTGAAGAGTTAAATTCACCAAAGTCGTATTCAAACTTATCCTGTTCCCATAAGGCCGACTCCTTTAAAAAGTGAATGAACAAGCCTGAATAATATTTTGGATTATGGTTCCCTTTTCTGTCAATCGAATTGGAGCTAATAATGAAGAGTCCGTAAACGGCCCTGGTCAGTACTACATATAGAAGGTTAAATGCATCTAACTGCAATTTCTGATGATCGATTGTGTATAAGTGGGATGCGATTTCCCCATATTCCTGTACCTCCTGTTTTTTGTTGATCAGTAGTTCTTTGAACCCGAGAAAATCATCTTGATCTACAGGCAGCCATAACTTTGGATCGATTTCCTCGAATATATTGCTGTTCGCATAGGGGAATATGACAATCGGAAACTCAAGACCTTTTGATTTATGAATGGTCATGAGTTGCACAGAATCTATGTTCTCTGGGGTACTAATACTGGTTTTATTGCCTTTTTTATACCAATAGTCAAGAAACGATTGCAGGTCTGAGCCCTGCTTTTGCTCAATATCAAAGACCATATCCATAAATGCCGCTAGGTGTGCATCTGAAGTTGGTGCCAGGTCAAATAATTTGATGGCGTATTCTATTCCGTCAAAAACTGACGCCTGTCTCATTTTAGAACAATCAAACGAATACGCTTTTAATAAGTGAATTTCAAGGCGTCCTAAGTTTTCGGCAATGTAAGCATGTTTGTCTTTTTGTTCTTCGGATAGAAATTTGAGTATTTCATATTGAATTTCCAATTCGTTAGGTTGTAACATGAATCGAATCAATTGCACTAAGAAAGTGGTTTTTTGATTACCGGATAGCAATAGGGAGTCTGAAGATATGACTGGTATTTGATGTTGCATCAAATAATCTGCAAGTAACAGGCCATGCTTCTTTTTTCTAATAATTATGCAGATATCACTATACCGGTATCCTTTTAACAGGCATTCTTGAATGAGGTTCAAAGTTTTTAAGGCATATGCATCATCATTTTCCTCTGGTAATAAAGAAAGTTTTACAAATCCACCTTCTTTTTGGTTTACCTCTTGTTGGTTTCCAAGTTTGAAAAATTCTTGATACAGGCTGTTTTCTAAAAACGGACTAATACTTTGAAAAAAGTGATTATTGAAGGCGATGATTTCTGCATAACTTCTATAGTTCTTGGGAAGCGTTACCAGATAAGACGGCACCGTAAACGGATGTTTTTGATGTGTCGCCAGTTCAAGGAATTGTTCTGCCTTACCGCCGCGCCATCTGTAAATGGCCTGTTTGGGGTCTCCGACCAAAAAAAGCGAACCCGTATTGCCATACTCATCTTCCCCTTCCATCGCATTGCCGATTAAGGGAATTAAATTTTCCCATTGCATTTGAGAGGTGTCCTGAAATTCATCTATGAAATAATAGTTGTATTTTTCCCCAAGCCGCTCATAAATAAACGGTGCGGGTTGGTCTTTGATTTCATTGGCAATTAAGCTGTTGAATTCTGAAATGGACAACTGATCCTTTTCTTCCTGAATAATTTTCAATTCCTTCTGAATGGCGTTCAGAAGAGCAAAAGGAACTATGTTTAGATTAATATTTGAAAATAGGCCCTTCTTATAAATTAGCTCTTTAATATTTTGATAGGAATGAAGTAATTGTGCCGCAAGTTCCAAAGAGGGTAGTTGCATACCCGCCTTTAATATCTTTCCTTCAATTAGGTTAGCTTCTAATTGATTATTGTAAAGTTGGGAAGGGTTGAAACTACCCTCAATTATTTTTTTGAAATGGTTGGGTAAGGTTTCTCTAGGAAAATCTTTTGCATCAAGGCCTTGTTGCAAGATGGCTTCCAATGCCCTTTTTGCAGTTTCTTTGACTTGTTGTTCTATATGTTTTATCTTACGCTTAAGGTGGGATTGTAGTTTTAGAAAATCTCCGATCTCTTTGTTTTTAAGGCTTTTGAGATGTGGTGTATTGTTCTCGTCGAAAACAAGTTTTCCGATGTTCAAAAGGTCGAAAGAAATATCCCAACTTCTATCGTCCTCAATTTTTTCCAAAGCGAAGTCCAAAAGTACTTTCGTAAATTCTGGATCTTGCCCAGCTTTGTCTATTACACGTTCTACGGCTTCTTGTAAAAGTAGGTCTACGTCTAAAACAACCTCAAAGTTTTGTGGAATTTTCAGGTCTTTGGCAAATGTGCGTATTAACCTATGGGTAAACTTGTCAATGGTAGAAATATCAAAAAAGGCGTAATTATGAAGTATCTGTTTTAACCTTAATTTGCTTAAAGCCGTAAGCTCTTCAAAAGTGTAGGTGGTTTCATTTAAGATATCAAGAAATAGGGGAGCTGCTTCATCTAAAGATGTTGTACTTGAAAATTCATGTAAACTATTCAAGATCCGATGTTTCATCTCGTTAACCGCTTTATTGGTAAACGTAATGGCCAAAATTTTCTTGAAGTTTTGCGGCGAAGCTAGAACAATTTTCAGATATACTTTTGCCAAGGCGTAGGTCTTGCCCGATCCGGCGGATGCATTATAGATGGTAAAAGTAGTATGAGACACTTGTTTTTACTGCAAATTAAGGATTCTTGCCTAGTTCTTAACAAATAATTAGGGGAATATAAATGTTAAAATACGTAGCTTTGAGAGACAATTAATATTAACATAAAAACAGATACATTATGGCTTTTGAATTACCAAAATTGCCTTACGCTTATGATGCTCTTGAGCCTCATATTGACGCAAAGACAATGGAAATACATCATACGAAACATCATAACGGATATACTACGAAGTTAAATGATGCGATAAAAGGAACTGAACTTGAAGGAAAATCAATCGAGGATATTTTAACCGGTCTGGATATGACGAATTCTGCCGTTAGAAATAATGGTGGCGGTTTTTATAATCACTCTTTATTTTGGACAATCTTATCTCCTAATGGTGGTGGTAAGCCAAGCGGAGAACTAGCAGAGGCTATTGATAGTGCCTTTGGTTCTTTTGACGGGTTTAAAGAAAAGTTCACCACTGCTGCCGGTACAAGATTCGGTTCAGGTTGGGCTTGGTTATGCGTGCATAAAGGGGGTAAGGTAGAAGTTTGTTCTACACCTAACCAAGATAATTCACTAATGCCGGGAGTTGGTTGTGGTGGATACCCAATTTTAGGATTGGACGTTTGGGAACATGCATATTATCTTAATTATCAGAATAAGAGACCTGAATATATTGATGCGTTTTTCAATATTATAAACTGGGAAGAGGTTTCAAAACTTTATGCTAAGAATAAATAGCATTTTGTAAGTTTAGCGCTTGCTAAAACATGATAAAAGAACCACTTAAGAAATTTTCTTGGGTGGTTCTTTTAGTTCTATAAATAGAAAAGGGCGGAGAAATCTCCACCCTTTTCGTCCCAAATCTTACCATAAACTTAACCTACTTATGCTATGGCGATACTAAATTACTGGTATTGAATAAATAAAAAAAGAAATTTTAAGAAAATTAATTTCTTTTCCTCACCGTTATCTTAAATCGAGGGACTGTTGTTTTGTGCTATAGCAATCTTGAAAAAGCTGATCTAGGATAAAATAAAAGACGGGGCATTGCCCCGTCTTTTCCCCAAATCTTACCATGAACTTAACCTACTTATGCTATGGTCCTTCAAATATATGGGTAGTTTGAGTACTAAGAGTAAGCATCCGTTAAACTTCCTGATCTTTAGTTGAATGACCGTTTTATGTGATTTAAATTGATGAAGAGTTTTCTAGGGGGAAACCTCGTGGGTATAAAATAAAAAGACGGAGCATCGCCCCGTCTTTTCCCCAAATCTTACCATGAACTTAACCTACTTATGCTATGGTCCTTCAAAGGTAAGTACGGAATGTTTTGTAAAAAAGGATATTGGTTGAACTCCTTCTAATTAGGTCAAACGGTATGATTTGGTTGAAATAGAGTTGAAAGCAGAAATTGGGTGATTTTATTAAATAAAAAAGGCGGAGAGTTCTCCACCTTTTTTGCCCCAAATCTTACCATGAACTTAACCTACTTATGCTATGGTAAGTTTAAATGTAAAGCGCAGTGTTCCAATCATACTATTCTATCGACGAAATGCACCATTTGCCGATGAAATACACAATTATCATGCATTTCATCGAAGAAATGGTTAATAGGCTCGTTGATTATTTCCTTCGTAAAAATTGATAAAAGCTCGATTGACAACTCGGTTTCCACCTGGGGTCGGGTAGTTGCCGGTGAAGTACCAATCGCCCAAATTTTTAGGGCAGGCTTCATGTAAACTTGAAATGGTTTGATAGATAATAAATACTTCCGCATTTATTCCTTCCGGACTTAAAAGCGCTCCGATTTTTTTTGAAATTTGTTTTGCGGTAAATGGCGCATAGAAATCTTTCACATAATTGATTACATCCTTGTCTTTCGTTTGTACTTGGGTCAAGCACTTTTTATAGATGTCCTCTACGATATCCATGGTGTTCTGTTCTTCATGTAAGGCCAAAGCCGCTTTAAAAGCAATAAAGTCCTCTAATTTGGCCATGTCGATACCATAACAGTCAGGATACCTAATTTGCGGTGCAGAAGAAACCACAATAATTTTTTTCGGGGATAAGCGATCTAATATTTTAAGAATGCTTTTTTTAAGAGTAGTCCCCCTAACAATACTATCATCTATAATTACGAGGTTATCTCCTTTCTTTACCGAACCGTAAGAGATGTCATAAACATGGGCGACAAGGTCGTCTCTACTACTGTCTTGCGTAATAAAGGTTCTTAGTTTGGCATCTTTTATGGCTACTTTTTCTATACGCGGTCTAACTTCTAGAATTTCATGCAGTTGCTCCCCGGTAATGTTCGGGCCTAAAGACAATATTTGTTCTTCCTTTTTCTTGTTCAGATAATTTTGAGCTTCTTTTACCATTCCATAAAAGGAGGTTTCAGCCGTATTGGGTATATAGGAGAATACGGTATTCTTTATATCCTCATCTATGGCTTCTAGAATTTGAGGAAAAACTAGTTTGCCCAATGCCTTTCGTTCCTGATATATTTCTTTATCACTACCTCTAGAAAAATAGATCCGTTCAAAAGAACAGGCCTTACGTTCTTTAGGCTCTTGAATTTGTTTAACGGCACTTGTACCGTTCTTTTTTATTATAATGGCGCAACCAGGATCTAGTTCCTTTACCTCCTCGTAAGGAACGTTGAATACGGTTTGAATGGCTGGCCTTTCTGACGCCACCACCACCACTTCATCATCCTTATAATAGTAGGCCGGTCTAATTCCGCTTGGATCGCGTAGCACAAAAGCATCCCCATGGCCCAGTAAGCCTGCCATGGCGTAACCACCATCAAAATTTTTAGCGGCCCTTCTTAAGATTTTAGCAATATTCAAACGCTCAGCAATCAAAGGGGATGCCTGTTGCTTGGTGTAACCTTCCTTCTTTATTTGCTTGTAGAGCTTAGCAACGGCATCATCTAAAAAATGGCCTATTTTTTCCATTACCGTTACGGTATCCGCCATCTCTTTCGGGTGTTGTCCCAATTGCACAAGATTGTCGAACAGTTCATGAACGTTGGTCATGTTAAAGTTACCTGCCACGATTAGGTTACGGTGCATCCAGTTATTTTGTCTTAAAAATGGATGTACACTTTCTATACTGTTCTTGCCAAAAGTTCCATAGCGTACATGACCTAAGAGTAGTTCGCCTATGTAAGGAATGTTCCTTTTCTGTAAGGCGACATTGTGCTCATATTCTGGGTTCTCCTTTAACTCTGTATTGATGCGGTCATTTATCTGGGCGAAAATATCCTGTATGGGTTGCTGCTTACATGACCGAACACGGCTCATATAACGTTCCCCTGCTTTTACGTCTAATTTAATGCTGGCAAAACCGGCACCGTCCTGTCCGCGATTGTGCTGTTTCTCCATCATCAAATACATTTTATTTACACCATAAAATGCTGTTCCATACTTTTCTTTATAATACTCCAGGGGCTTTAATAGGCGTATTACTGAAATACCACATTCATGCTTAATAGCGTCACTCATTACTTTTTGGTATTAAAAAAACCCCAAAATTTTGGGGCTAGGGGTTTATTGTAATTCAATATCAAATTGGGTCAATTTTTTAAATTGATGTAAACGATCTTTAATCTCTTTATGTTCCAAACTGAGCATTCTTTCGGTTCCGAATTTCTCAACACTGAAAGATGCCAAGTTAGACCCATGTATTACGGCCTTCTTCATATTGTTGAACGAGCTATCATCGCTAGCTGCTAAATATCCGGCAAAACCTCCGGCAAAAGTATCACCTGCACCTGTTGGGTCAAACACCTCTTCAAGCGGTAGCGCCGGCGCAAAGAAAATCTGCTCCTTATGAAATAACAAGGCACCGTGTTCACCTTTTTTTATGACCACATATTTAGGGCCCATTCCATAAATTTTTTGTGCCGCTTTCACCAAAGAATATTCTTGGGTCAGTTGCCGCGCTTCTTCGTCATTGATGGTCAAAACATCGATATGTTTAATAACTTCCTGCAACTCATCCCAAGTGTTGTCCATCCAAAAGTTCATGGTATCCAAAATGATACGTCTTGGTCGTTTTTTCAATTGGTTAATTACACTCAATTGGATGGATGGATGGAGATTACCCAACATAACTACCTCAGCATCTTTAAAATCATCTGGCACCACAGGATTAAAATTGGCCAATACATTTAAATCTGTTATCAATGTCTCCCTCGAGTTAAGATCATTTTGGTATTTGCCTTTCCAAAAGAAGGTCTTACCTCCTTTGACAATTTCCAAGGCAGAGATATCAATATTCCTATCCGTTAAGAGGTCTAAATACTCTTGGGGAAAATCTTCCCCTACCACGGAGACGATAGCTGAATCTACATCGAACTGAGAAGCCGCTAACCCAATAAAAGTAGCTGCGCCGCCTAAGATTTTATCCGTTTTGCCAAAAGGAGTCTCGATGGCATCAAAAGCGACCGTACCTACAATTAAAAGTTTGCCCATATTTCGGTAAAAAATTAAGCTGCAAATATACGATTTTGAAGTGCGAATTAAAATGGATTAGTGAATACTCGTTGTAATAGTTATTAAAAGAATGTTGATGAAAAAGTTTGAAAATTACTTGCGCCCAAAATCTGCAGGAATCTCACCCCAAGCTTTGGTTTCCCATTTAACGATCGGGGTGTTGTACTGATTTTTTTTCAACCATTCAACCGCCCGATTGATCAGGTTGAAGAGGTTTTTGTTCTGGGCAGACTCCGCGAGCTTTGTATTGCAATTACGTTTTCGCACCCAACTAATGGCGGTTCTCGAATCTGTGTAGATAATTCGGTCGCTATTTCGTTCCTTAAGATAGGCCAAGCCATGAACAATCGCCAGAAATTCCCCGATGTTGTTGGTGCCTTGAGGAAAAGGCCCTTGCCTAAACAATTTCTTACCCGTTTTGGTGTCTACCCCTTGGTATTCCATAATGCCAGGGTTGCCGCTTGATGCTGCATCAACAGAAATCGAGTGGTAATTGGGTTGTCCGATTTTTAATAATTCTTCTTTTGAAAGGGAAGACTTTTCTTTTTTTTGACCTTTATAATCTGAATAATTGCCGTTATAGGCTTTCTTGGCTATTTCAAAGGATTCAAATGATTTATATTCAGCTCCTCCATAACCTGTGATCGCTGCTTTGCAATCCTTCCAAGAATCATAAATACCAGGACGCTTTCCTTTCCAGACAACATAGAATTTCGTCTTTTTCGCCATTAATTGTTGAATAGTAAATCATCAATTACTCTAGGAAATAGATCATACTCCAGTTGATGTACTTTTGAAGCTATGGCTTCTGCGCTATCTTTTGCATCAATAGTAGTCTTGGCCTGTTTTATAATGGCACCTTCATCATAATTAGCGTTGACATAATGTATCGTAATACCGGTTTGTTGATCTTTATTTTGCTTCACCGCATTGTGAACATGCATGCCAAACATGCCCTTGCCCCCGTATTTGGGTAATAGCGCAGGATGAATATTGATAATTTTATTAGGAAAAGCATCTGTAATGGTTTCAGGAATTTTCCAAAGAAACCCTGCTAAAACAATGAGGTCTGGATTTAACGATTTTAACATGTTCAAAATAAAATCACTTTTTGAAAATGCATGGCGGTTAAAATAAAGCGCATTAATATTCAATCTATTACACCGCTCTAAGACTTTCGCATCGCTTTTGTTCGATAGAACGCATGATATAGTAACATCGTTACGTAGTTTAAAATAGTTGGCAATGTTCTCAACATTAGATCCAGAACCTGAGGCAAATAAAATAATTTGTTTGGTTTTCAAAACAAGTGTTGTTTAAAAGAAGGTGATCGACGAATTAAAATTGGTAGAAAAAAGCGAATCAAAATCAAAGCGGCACATAAAAAACAATTTGTGATTTTTAGTTCTATGAACACTCTTATTTTTAATACCCTTTTTTAAACGTTACCAAAACGAAATATTAATATGGTAAAATTACTGCACTTGTGTTTAATTTTATTAAATTACCATACATTTTACCGACAATTAGTGTAATTAAACCAAAGTTTTTTATTTTTGCCAACAATTTAAATTTTTAAAACAAATATTATTATGTCAGACATTGCATCAAGAGTTAAAGCTATCATCGTTGATAAATTGGGAGTTGATGAAAACGAAGTGGTATCAGAAGCTAGCTTTACGAACGATTTAGGGGCAGATTCATTGGACACAGTAGAGTTGATAATGGAATTCGAAAAAGAATTCGACATTCAGATTCCAGATGATCAAGCCGAAAATATCGCAACCGTGGGTCAAGCCATCAGCTATATAGAAGAAGCGAAGTAAATTCATGTTTTCTTAAATAGAATCCAAATTATCCATGTGGTAAAATGCTCCGCATGGATAATTTTTTTTAATTTACGCTTGGTTTATATTTAAACTAAAAAAAAGTTCAATGCAGTTAAAGCGAGTTGTAGTTACAGGATTGGGAGCACTTACCCCAATAGGAAATAATATTGAGGAATATTGGGATGCACTAGTAAGCGGAAAAAGTGGTTCAGCACCAATAACCTATTACGATACAGAAAAGTTCAAAGTAAAATTCGCATGTGAGTTAAAGAATTACAATACAGAAGATTATTTTGATAGAAAAGAAGGCCGTAAGTTGGACCGATTTGCGCAATATGCGTTGATTTCTTCTGACGAAGCCATTCTTGATTCCAAATTGGATTTGGATAAAATTGATAAATTTCGTGTTGGGGTTATATGGGGCGCAGGAATAGGGGGTCTTGAAACTTTTCAAAATGAGGTAATGAATTTTGCGAATGGAGATGGTACGCCAAGGTTTAATCCATTCTTTATACCAAAGATGATTGCAGATATTGCGCCGGGGAATATTTCTATAAAACATGGTTTTATGGGGCCTAACTATACTACGGTTTCTGCCTGTGCGTCATCGGCCAATGCTATGATCGATGCCTTGAACTATATACGTTTAGGTCATTGCGATGTTATTGTGACCGGTGGTAGTGAAGCAGCCGTAACCATTGCAGGTATGGGTGGTTTTGGCGCCATGCACGCATTGTCCACTAGAAATGAAAGTCCGGAGTCAGCTTCAAGACCCTTCGACGCAACCCGAGATGGCTTCGTTTTGGGAGAAGGTGCAGGGGCTTTGATATTAGAGGAATACGAACATGCCAAGGCACGAGGGGCAAAAATCTATGCAGAGGTTGCCGGTGGTGGAATGTCAAGTGATGCCTATCATATGACAGCCCCGCATCCAGATGGTATCGGTGTAGTCAGGGTTATGGAAAATTGTCTTAGGGATGCCGGTTTATCCATTGAAGATGTTGATGCTATTAATACGCATGGTACATCTACGCCGTTGGGAGATGTTGCTGAACTAAAAGCTATCACCCAAGTTTTCGGGGAACATGCAAAAAGCATAAATATTAATTCTACCAAGTCCATGACCGGACATTTATTAGGGGCGGCTGGAGCAATTGAAGCCATTGCCTCGATTTTAGCCATGGAACATGGTATGGTACCACCGACCATTAATCATACCACTGTTGATGAAAGTATAGACCCTAGTTTAAACCTTACACTTAATAAGGCACAAAAACGAGATGTAAAGGTGGCCATGAGTAATACCTTTGGTTTTGGGGGGCATAACGCTTGCGTAGTTTTTAAAAAAATAGATTAATTTCTTTTTATGGCCTTTCCCACAAACTTATTTAATTCCCATCCTAAAGAGGATGGGGATTTTTTTTTGGGAATAACGAAGATTTTAGGATTTAAACCAAAAAACCTGTCCTTTTATAAGAAAGCTTTCCTTCATCGATCAATGAATAAAAAGGACGATCAAGGCAATGCCATGAATTATGAGCGGTTGGAGTTTCTAGGAGATTCTATGCTGGGTACCATTATTTCAAAACACTTATACAATGAAGTACCCGAAGGTGATGAGGGATATCTTACCAAAATGCGATCTAAAATAGTTAGTAGAGACCATCTAAACGAACTTGGAAAAGATTTGGGTTTAATCGATTATGTAGAAAGTAGAATCCCTAAATCCCATTTTGGACAGAACATACATGGGAACGTATTCGAAGCCCTGGTCGGGGCAATTTATTTGGATCGAGGTTATGATTATTGTGAAAAGTTCATTCAAAAAAGGGTGATCGAACCCTATGTCGATATTGAGCAGTTAGAGGGCAGGGTCATCAGCTACAAGAGTTTGGTAATTGAATGGTGCCAAAAGCAGAAAAAGACCTTCGACTATAATGTCTATGAAGATACAGGTAATGATGCATTGAAACATTTTGCAGTTAAGCTATCTATTGGAGGTAATGTAGTGGCCAAGGCTCGGGCGACCTCAAAGAAGAAAGCAGAGGAAAGAGCTTCCAAAAGGGCCTTTTTCGCACTTCAGGATAAAATGGAGCATTAATCATCAGGTAAAATTACGAAACACTAACGTTTTAATAACTTTTTAAGTATTTATATCAATTTGTGAAACTAGGCTTTGTAGCTTATAAGTTCTATATTTACCCTTTTCTTGGCGTATGGCATCCATCTATAAAATAAATGATGATTTTTATGACGAATCTTTTATTTTGATAGCTTTGCATACTACATTAGAAGATTATGCTTTGGTCTATGGTTTGAATCAGGGTATGAAGGCAAGGTTTATTAGAGCTAAAAGCAATTTTACTCTTGCTGAAAACAAATCGTTTCCAATTTTTGAATGGGATGATGTATTTCATGATAGGTATTGGGTTCTAGTTGCTAACCAGAGTAGTGAGAAAGAACTTATATCGAATAATGACTTGTTCCAAAACGAAACAACTTATATAACACCAAGGTTGGTTCCTGAATATAAGGATGTTGATTATCTATTAAAGATTGAAACCGAAAAAGACATCGAAGCAGATATGCTAATTAAGAATATACTTATGATGCCGAAAATTATGGCGGCCTATGAAATAAGTACTGATAAACTAAAATCAAAGAACAATTTAATATTTTAAAAATGCCAACTGTAAAAAAGACAAAAATTGTAGCAACATTAGGGCCTGCAACAAGTAAGGAAGAGGTGCTTAGAGACATGATTAAGGCGGGCGTAGATGTCTTTAGAATAAATTTTTCCCATGCCGATTATGAGGATGTTAAAGAGCGTGTGAAAATGATACGTGAATTAAGTGATGAATTGGACATTAATACGTCTATTTTAGCAGATTTACAAGGTCCGAAATTACGTGTTGGAGTTATGGCTGGGGATGTGGTTGTAAGCCCAGGAGACGAGATTACATTTGTGACCGGTAAGCCTTTTGAAGGTAGTGCTGAACGCGTGTATATGAACTATCAAGAATTTCCTAGGGACGTAAAAGCCGGTGAGCGTATTCTTTTGGATGATGGTAAATTAATGTTCGAGGTGGTTACCACCAATGGAGAAGATGAGGTAAAGGCCAAAGTGATACAAGGGGGTCCTTTAAAATCAAAAAAAGGAGTTAATTTACCCAATACTAATATTTCGCTTCCCGCACTGACTAAAAAGGATATTAAGGATGCAGAATTCGCCATTTCTTTAGAAGTGGATTGGATTGCACTTTCCTTTGTTCGTTTTAGCCAAGATTTGATCGATCTTCAGAATATTATCAGCAAGCATTCCAAGCATAAGATTCCGATTATCGCTAAAATTGAAAAACCGGAAGCGGTAGAGAATATCGATAAGATTGTCGCTTATTGTGATGGACTCATGGTAGCTCGTGGAGATTTGGGTGTTGAAGTTCCAGCTCATGAAGTTCCTTTAATTCAAAAACAATTAGTGTTACGGGCCAAAAAGGCAAGAATTCCCGTGATTATCGCAACACAAATGATGGAAACCATGATTACGAGCCTTACCCCGACCAGGGCAGAGGTAAATGATGTTGCCAACTCTGTAATGGACGGTGCCGATGCCGTTATGTTATCGGGAGAGACTTCTGTTGGTAATTACCCAGTGCAGGTCATAGAAAAAATGGCCAGTATTCTTGAAAGTGTTGAAGGTTCCGATTTAATTCATGTGCCTCATGACCCACCGCATATTCGCACCAAAAGATTTATAACCAAATCCGTTTGTTACCATGCCGCCTTAATGGCGAACGAAATTAAGGCAAAAGCAATTTCGACGTTAACGAATAGCGGATATACTGCATTCCAAATTTCTGCTTGGAGGCCGAGTGCTCATATTCTTGTTTTTACATCAAATAAAAGAATCCTCACCCAATTGAACCTACTTTGGGGAGTCAAGGCCTTTTATTATGACCGAGATGTTTCTACAGACGATACTATTGATGATGTTAACCGTATGGCCTTTAAAAAAGGCTACTTAGAAGTTGGGGATATGTTAATCAGCCTTGCAGCAATGCCTATTAAGGAAAAAGGGATGGTAAATACATTACGTGTCACCGAAATTGAGTCTGGAGATATGTAGAAAAATTGTAGTTATATACATAAAAGGGCCGCACATGTGCGGCCCTTTTATGTATATGTATTTTACCTTTAAGCTACCTCTTTCTCAAAGGCAATAAAGTTAACTACATTTCCTTTTTTATTATATACGGGTTGCCCTTCGATCCAACAGTTATAGGTCGAACCATCTTTTCTATAATTGATTACCGTTGTTTCAAAAGGTCTATTTTCTTTGACGGCATCAGAAATTATTTTTAACGACGCTTTTGAAGTTTTGATTCCCTGAAACATCTTAGGTTTTTGACCAATAATCTCTTCTGGCCGATACTGGTTCATATCCCAAATATTATGGGAGGCAAAGACAATGGTTAAGTTCGGATCTGTTACAACAATTACATTTTTGTCAGCCTTAAGTTTTTCATCCAATAAATTGGTACTTAATTTCCAAGCATTGGTTGATGCTAAGGCCAATAATACATTCATGTCTTCAGCGGATTTTTTCATGGCATCAAAATTTTGAGCATAAAAATCCCAAGATACAATAGGTAAAAGTGGATAATTTAAACTTTTTCTAAACTTTATTACAGCATCGTCGTAATCTTTCATTCATTTAAATTTAAAGCTATCAGATAAATTCTATTTCTCATAAAGATTAACTTTAAAGGTATAAAATACTTGAAATTAATAAAACTATTGAGCAGTGATTAACAAAAGTGTTTAAGTGAACACTGATTTTTGTTCGTGTGAGTAATGAGAACTGTAAACAAAAAATTATGAGGAGTATGCCGAGATAATGATTGCATTGAATTAAAATTAAAAACCCCAATTGGTTTTTTTCCAAAAGGGGTTTTAACATAAGTAAAGGTATAAAATGTACTATTGATTAATTATTCCAGCCACCACCTAGAGCTTGATAAACATTGACTCTAGCCATCAGTTGGTCTTTTTTGGTTTCTACCAACTCTATTCTAGATTGAAGTGCCTCTCTTTGTGTAAACAATACTTCGATATATTCTATTCTTGCAGATTGGAACAATTGAGTGGACAAATCAATGGATTCGGTCAAAGCTTTTACTTGATTTTCTTTTAGCTCATAACTCTTTTTCAAATTTTCCATTTTCGAGAGTAGATTTACGACCTCTATGTAGCCTTTAAGGATTGACTTTTCAAACTCATAAACGGCCTGTACTTGTTTTGCGTTTGCCGTGTTATATTGTGCTTTTATGGCATTTCTGTTGATTAAAGGTCCGACAATTTCACCAACGGCTTTGTACATTAATGATTCTGGCGTAGAAGTCAAATACTTTGGATTGAATGCCTGAAGACCGATACCGGCTTTTAAACCAAGCGAAGGGTAGAAGTTTGCTCTTGCTACCTTAATGTTCAACTTGGCAGCTTGCAATTCATATTCAGCCTGACGAATATCAGGTCTGTTTCGCAATAGCTGTGAAGGGATCCCTGCGTAAATGGTATCCATCTGTGTTTGAATGAAATCTTCAGAATTTCGATCTATATGCTGTGGTTGTCGACCAATCAGGAAATTAATCTTATTCTCCATTTCGATAATCTCTTGCTGCACTTCGAACTTGTGGCTTTGATTTTTTAAGACCTCTGCTTCAAATCTTCGAACGGCAAGCTCTGTTGCACGGGCAGCCTGTTTTTGTATTCTGATCATCTTAAGGGCATTGCTCTGTAATTCAAGGTTTTGCTCGATGAAAGCCAGTTGATTGTCCAAGGCAAGAAGTTCATAATAAGAATCTGAAATTTCGGCAATTAACCGGGTCACCATAAAGTTCTTTCCTTCAATTGAGGAAAGGTATTCAAGTACGGCCGCCTTTTTAGAATTACGTAACTTTTTCCAGATATCAAGCTCCCAAGAGGCAAAAATTCCGGCAGAATAGTCTGCTAAGGGTTCTGGGAATTCTTCCCCGTCCTTAATGTCAAGATTCTTCTCTACGGCACCATTCCTGGTATATTCGCCTACTTTTTCAACCTCTGCACTTGCGCCATAACCTAGAAAAGGTAGATATTCCCCTTTTCTGGCTTTTACCTCATTCTTGGCTACATCGATTTGTTGCAGCATAATGTTCAATTCCTGATTGTTTACCAGAGCGGTGTCGATCAGTTTCACTAGGTTGGGATCATGGAAGAAATCCCTCCACTTTAAGGTTCCGCTATTTATGGTATCGGTTGATTGTCGCGAATAGTTCTCGGGAAGATTTTTGTTTTCCTGTTTCAAGTCCTTTGTAGGTCCGCAGGAATAGAATAAACCCACGTTAATAAGAAGCACCAAAAGTAGTTTTCCATGCTTCGCCATGAATTTTATAGTCTTAATCATTTTTATCTCTTTTGGTTAATTTTTTCAATACTTTCCTAAGTTGTCTAAGTGTCTCCCTAGTTTTACTTTCTCCTTCGCTGATTCTCATGAATTCCTCTGAAACAGGTTCATTGGACTCACCTTTTATCAGACTACGTCCATCTGCCATTTTAGCGAAAATATAATAAAGACCAGGAATAATTAAGACCCCAAATAAGGTACCCATAAGCATACCTCCCATTGCAGAACCACCTATAGTCCTGTTTCCTATGGCTCCTGCACCATGTGCGATAACTAAGGGAATAAGACCCGCAATGAACGCGAACGATGTCATTAGAATAGGCCTAAACCTAACTTTGGCACCTTCAATGGCCGATTCTAGAATCGTACTTCCTTGCCGTCTTTTTTGTACGGCAAATTCTACGATAAGCACGGCGTTTTTACCTAATAGGCCCACAAGCATTATGAGTCCGATTTGTGCATAAACGTCGTTCGCCAGTCCCATACCTTTTAGCATTATAAAGGAGCCTAAAACCCCCACGGGTAAGGAGAGAATAATGGCGAATGGCAATAAAAAACTTTCGTACTGGGCTGCAAGTACAAAGTATACGAAAATCAATACCACTAAAAAGATGTACAACGATTCGTTTCCTCTTCTTGCTTCATCGTAGGATAGGCCTTCCCAAGCTACGTCATAGCCTCTGGGCAATGTTTTTTCAGCAACTTCATTGATGGCGTTAATGGCATCCCCACTAGTGAAACCTGAAGCGGGAAGCCCTCTAATTGCTGCGGAATTATAAAGGTTATAACGGGTAATCTCGTTTGGACCCAAACGCTTTTCCATCGTCATGAATGCAGAGTAGGGAACCATCTCACCTTCTTCGTTCTTTACGAACAATTTCTCGAGATCTGTTGGTAAGGCCCTATATTCTGGAGCGGCTTGGGTGTAGACCTTAAAGAACCTCCCAAAACGTATGAACCCCTGCTCATAGGTACTACCGATAAGAATGTTCAGGTTTTCCATCGCTTTATCAATAGTTACGCCTTTCTGCATGGCAATCTTATTGTTGATCTTAAGTTCGTATTGCGGATAATTTGCAGAATAAAATGTAAACAGACCGGTAAGTTCTTCGCGTTTGGAGAGCTCTTCCATAAAGTTGTTGTTGATTTTCTCGAACTCGTGGTAGTCCGTACCATTCGTTTTGTCCAATAAACGCATAGAGAAACCACCGGACGAACCAAAACCGGGAACTGCAGGTGGCTCAAAATATTCGATGACCGCACCCAAGTTCTTCGTCTCTTCTTCCAACTCCTCCATGATTTCATGAACAGAATGATGACGTTCTGACCAGGGTTTGAGGTTAATCAAACACGTACCTGCATTAGATCCCCTACCTTCTGTCATGATTTCATAACCAGCCAAGGAAGATACTGATTCCACACCTTCGGTTTCCTCGCAAATTTGTTGCAATTTTCGAGCTACGTCATTAGTACGCTCCAATGTGGATCCTGGAGGGGTTTGAATAATGGCATAGATCATACCTTGATCTTCATTGGGTATAAATCCTGCGGGTAATACCTCATTCGTGAAGAATATGCCTACACAGAAAGCGCCTAAAATTCCGAAGGTCAATAACCTTCTCGCGACAATACGGTTCAATATATTACCGTAGTGTCCAGTAAGTCTTTCAAAACCTCTGTTGAACCAATCAATGAATTTATCTATCGGGGATTTCTTTTTGGCCTTACCATGATTGTTTTTAAGGATCATCGCACAAAGCACAGGGGTCAAGGTCAACGCCACAATGGCCGAAAGAATTATAGATCCTGCCATCGTAATTGAAAACTGCCGATAGAACACCCCAACTGGCCCGGTCATGAAAGCGATAGGGATAAATACAGAAACCATTACCAAGGTAATTGCAATGATTGCACCTCCTATTTCATTGACCACAAGTTTTACGGCATCATAAGGTCCCAAATGTGTTTCTTCCATTTTTGCATGTACAGCTTCAACCACTACGATAGCATCATCGACCACAATACCGATAGCCAATACCAAGGCGAAAAGCGTTATCAAGTTTATAGAAAGTCCGAAAAGCTGCATGATAAAAAATGCCCCTATCAAAGAAACGGGTACAGCAATAATGGGAATTAAGGTTGATCTCCAATCCCCTAAGAATAAGAATACTACTATGGCAACGAGGATAAATGCATCTCTAAGTGTGTGCATTACCTGCTCTATAGATGCATTCAAAAAGTTGGAGACATCATAACTGATCTTATACTCCAAACCCGTAGGCAAATCTGCCTCAAGCTCCTTTAATTTATCTTTAACCTCCTTTATTACCTCACTTGCATTACTCCCAAACGTTTGTTTCAATACTATTGAAGCCGAGGGTTTACCATCTAGATTAGAATAAATGTCAAAAAATTCACTCCCTAATTCAACATCGGCTAAGTCACCTAATTTCAATATTTCACCTTCCTCGTTTGCCTTTATGATGATTTCCTCATATTGTTCTGGTTCATCGAACCTATCTTGATACATCAAAACATATTCTAACGATTGTGATGTTTTACCTGAGCTCTGTCCAATCCTACCTGGCCTAGCCAAGATACTTTGCTCCTCCATGGCCTTTAATACTTCTTCTGCAGAAACATTATAGGCACGCATACGGTCAGGTTTTAGCCAGACTCTCATGGCGAACTTACGGCTACCTAATATTTGCGCACTAGCTATACCGTTGATGCGTTGAATTTCGGGAATCATTTTCGTGTATGCATAATTGTAGAGAAACAATTCATGATCATCTTTATTATTGCTATAAAGGTTCACATACATTAGCATACTTGGTTGTACGGGCGTAATGATAACACCTTCTCGCTGAACCAGTTCGGGCAACAGGGGCATTACCTGATCGACCCTGGTCTTTACCCTTACCACTGCTTGATTAGGGTCTGTACCAGGCTCAAAAATAATACGCAAGGTTCCCTCACCGGCACTAGTTGCATCAGAGGCTATATATCTCATTCCTTGTACGCCGTTGATAGCCGTTTCTAAAGGGATTAGTGTTGATTTCACCAATACATCTGCGCTTGAACCTGGGTATGCAATGAAAATGTTCACCGTGGTCGGTGCAATTTCCGGAAATTGTGAAATGGGCAATTGCTTAATGGAAAGCAGGCCCACAAAAACTATTATTACCGATATGACTATGGCCAAAACCGGTCTCTTAATAAACTTACTGAACATATCTTTTTTGTATTAGTTCTTATTATTCCGCGTACACGGCTAACTTGGAAATTACTTCATTGGGTTCAACAAATTCAGTGCTTATTTTTTCGTTATTCTTTACCATACGGATACCATCCAAAAGAATAATATCATCCGATTTTAATCCTTTGCTAATTACAAAAAGGTGCGGCAGCTCTGCGGCCACAAAAATCTCTCTTTGCTTCACGACATTATCCTTGTCGATGACAAATACATATTTTTTATCCAGTATTTCAAAAGTTGCTTTTTGAGGTATGATCAATGCGTCTTTAAAAGGTAAGGTCATTATTACACTACCGGTTTCACCGTGGCGTAAAATTCTGTCCGGATTAGGAAAGGTTGCCCTAAAGGCTATATTCCCTGTTTCATTGTTGAATTCTCCTTCGATGACCTCTACGATTCCTTTTTGATTGAATTTTTTATTGTTGGCCATTAAAAGCTCAACTTCTTTCTTACTGTCCTTGTCGGCGCTCATAATGTAATCAAGGTATTCTGCTTCGGGAACATTGAAGTAGACCCACATTTTGCTGTTATCGGAGAGGGTGGTTAACAACTCTCCTTCATCTAAAAGACTTCCTTCCCTTACATGTAAATGGTCCATCATACCATCAAACGGAGCTCTAATGTCTGTAAACCCTAAATGCGTGTTCGCTAATGAAACTTCTGCCTTAGCCTTATCAAAACTTGCTTTCGCCATGGCTAGTTCATTTTCTGATACAACTTTACTGTCTGTTAAAAGTTGGGTATTCTTTAATTCTATTTCAGCAACCTTTGCTTCGGCCTCTGCTTTTTGAAGATCAGCTTGGTAAACATTAGGCATGATTTGAAACATTTTCTGCCCTTTCTTCACCGTTTGGCCTTCATCAACTGAAATTTTTTGCAGGTATCCTCTCTCTAGTGCACGCAATTCTATATGCCGAACAGAATGTATTTGAGCTACATAGTCTTTTGTGATTGCGGTGTCTTTTTTTAAGGGTTTGGTTACCGTGAACTTGGTTTCCTGTTCTTTTTCTTTTTTTTCTTGATGGCAGCTAATTTGTAAAACAATAGTACAAATAGTAACTAGCATGAGAATTTTCTTGTTCATAACTTTAATATTAATAATGATTGGTACAATGAATTTTAGAAATGTGGATAAGCATTGCTAACGGGTAATGTAGTTTAGCCATCTTTGGCTCATACAGTTTGGTATACCCGCGTTTAGGTTAGGACAACGAAGTTGGTGCCCGATAGAATTTTATAATCGAAATACTTGGAATAGGACAAAACGTCTATCCGACAAATGGATAAAAGAAAGTAATTTTTGAAGATTTTTACTTTTCAGTAGGTAACTGAATAAAAATAAAAGGGATAAAAGATAGAATGAAGTTGAATTAAATTTAGAACCTTCAATTTTTAGTAAACTACTTTCTTCTTCCTCCTCAATTTCTGCGGCATCTATTTCAAGCGATTTGTTGTTATCGCCCAAAGAACCCTTAACGTGAGTGTTTTTGTTTTGAAGTGCAACGTAGAAGTCTGTATTGCCAGGTGTTACACTTTGTGTGTGGTGATAAAATGAAGAACCGCTTGTATTAGAATATGCTAACGCAGGCGAACATATGCTGAAAAGCAGTATGATAAGAGATAGAAAATATTTAAAAAAAAGTCCTTTCATTTCAAGTCGCCAAAATTATTCTAGTGAATCTGCCTGTACAAGTAAACACAGTTAATTTTTGTTAACATTTCTGATTATTAGGTAAAAGTGTCCAAAAGTCGGCTGAATATTCAGAAGTCGAATTTTAACTGTACTAAAATTGAGTTATCTTCATTTTTTATAGTTGCTTTAGTATCAGTATTTAAGTTAGAAAGTGATATTCCTAGTAGCCTTACCGAGTTCTGTAATTCTTCTTGGTATAAGAGATCTTTTGCGGTTTCAAGAATCAAACCTTTATCGGCTATAAAATAAGGTAAAGTCTTACTTCGAGTGTTAAGGGTAAAATCGCTATATTTTATTTTTAAGGTAATGGTTTTTCCCGCTATGCCTGCTTTTTTTAAGCGTCGTTCCAATTCTTGGGCAATATGCTCCAAGCGTTGCAGCATAAAGATTTCACTGCTCAGATTCTCACTAAAAGTTCTCTCCGCACCTACTGATTTTGGAATGCGATGTGCTTTTACTTCGCTATTGTGAATGCCACGTACTACATCATAGTAATAGCTACCACTTTTCCCGAATTTTTCTTCCAAAAACGCTAGGGTTTTACCTTTAAGATCTTTACCTGTAAAGATGCCCAATCGATACATTTTTTCCGCCGTTACTTTACCAACACCGTAAAATTTACGAATATCAAGATTTTCTAAAAAAGGAATCACCTCTTCTGGATTCACAGTTTTCTGACCATTGGGCTTATTGATATCACTGGCAACCTTGGCAATGAATTTATTGATGGATATACCGGCCGATGCATTTAATCCCGTTTCAATTAAGATACGCCGTCGAATTTCCTTTGCAATTAAGGTAGCGGACGGATTCCCTTTTTTATTGATTGTGACGTCTAAATACGCCTCATCCAATGAAAGCGGTTCAACTAAGTCGGTGTATTCAAAAAATATAGTTCTTATTTTTTGTGAAATTTCCTTGTACCTATCAAACCTAGCTTTTACGAAGATAAGTTCGGGGCAATTACGTCGGGCAACCACACTACTCATGGCACTTCTCACACCGAACTTCCTGGCCTCGTAACTGGCGGCAGCTACAACGCCCCGTTTAGAGTTACCACCTACTGCTATTGGTTTTCCTCGTAAATCTGGATTGTCCAATTGCTCAACGGAGGCATAAAAAGCATCCATATCTACATGGATAATTTTCCGTAAGGTCAATTCATTGGGCATAAGCAAATTTAAGACTTATCTTAGTGTAAGTATAGTAGGGTCAAAGAATCATATGATAGAAATAGAACGTAAATTTTTGGTCAAATCATCGGACTATAAATCTTTTGCAAAGTCGAAGACACGTATTGTTCAAGGGTTTTTAAATACCGATGCCGATAGAACTGTAAGGATTCGGATAAAAGGAGAAACAGGGTTTATCACCGTTAAGGGCAGGTCCAATACATCGGGTACTTCACGTTTCGAATGGGAAAAGGAGATTCCGGTCATAGAGGCCGAAGCTTTATTGGAATTATGTGAAAAAGGGGTATTGGAAAAATGTAGGTTTGAAATACCTGTAGGCCACCATCTGTTTGAAGTGGATGAGTTTTATGGTGCTAATGAAGGTCTTACGGTTGCCGAGATAGAATTATCATCAGAAAAAGAAGAATTTGAAACGCCAGATTGGTTGGGCAAAGAAGTAACAGGAGAAATAAAATATTATAATTCTCAATTAAGTAAAAAGCCCTTTAAAACGTGGTAGCGCTTAATCTTGAGATTTAACGACCACTATTTTAGGACCATTGTTTTCTGTGATGATTTCAATCGAAGAGCCGTTATATGTGGCGTTTATAATTTCAAAAATAGGATTACAACATTCACTTCTTGGGCTGGTCATGTTCAAGTTTAGCGTAAGGATGTCGTTCTCAGAATCGTTTAATTCAATACTGTAGGTATTTTCACCCTCTGACCCTGAAATAAAAAATTGAACTTGGGTTTCTTCAGTTTCTTGATTGGTGTTAACGAGATTTTCTTCTTTTACGATTCGTATATCTTTTAGTAAATAAGTTTTATTAGCAATTAAGTTGTCGCCATTTGCATTAACATATTCGATAGAAGCGGTCTGTGCTAGGCATGATACTGCGGCACAATCTTCAACTTCGTCTTCCTTTTCACATGTCATTAGGAAAATCAGGGAGAAACTGGCAAGAAAATATTTTATCATCATGTGTATAAGATGAAATTCTTACCAAAGGTTGCGTAGTTATTTGGCAAAAACCCCCTCTTTCTCAATTAGTGGAATAGTTACAAGATTGTTCTCGGCAACACTATGCTTTTCAAAAAGAAAACGTTTTTCGTATAATTTATTATCTGCATAGTAGGTCACAAAAAATTCATTGTTCAATGCTAAAACTTCTTCTTGCACGACTTCGATTTTGGCATAGGATTTTGCTGCTACTACAGGTATGGCGTGCCGCATGGTAGAGGTCTTTGTGTCACCATCGTATCCTTTAGATACCACCATGGCCATTTCTATAAAGGACGTTCTATTATTAATTAGATAAGCGTTCCAATCCTTGCCCAAGAATTCTTCGTTCCATTCGTGGATTATGGCTATATACACATCTTTGGCAATCGGTATTTCAATATCTTTTTTCACGAAAAGCTATTATAGGGCACTTTTAAATTGCTCCAGAAAACGAAGGTCGTTTTCACTCAGTAAACGTATATCTGTAATTTGATGTAATAAAAGTGCAATTCGGTCTATGCCCATACCAAAGGCAAAACCTGAATAAATCTCTGGGTCAATTCCACAATTCTTAAGTACGTTTGGATCTACCATACCGCAACCCAAAATCTCTAACCAACCGGTTCCTTTGGTCATTTTATAATCGGTCTCCGTTTCCAATCCCCAGTAGACATCCAATTCCGCACTAGGTTCGGTAAATGGAAAATATGAAGGTCTTAATCGAATCTTGGATTTCCCAAAAAGTTCGGTCGTAAAATACTGTAAGGTCTGTTTTAAATCTGCAAAGGATACATCCTTGTCGATATACAAGCCTTCCACCTGATGAAAGAAACAGTGGGAACGTGCAGATATCGCCTCATTTCTGTATACCCTGCCTGGAGAAATGGTGCGAATAGGCGGCTTATTGTTTTCCATATAACGCACCTGTACCGATGAAGTATGGGTTCGTAAAAGAATATCGGGATCGGTCTGTATAAAAAAAGTATCCTGCATATCACGGGCTGGGTGATATTCTGGAAGGTTTAGTGCCGTAAAATTATGCCAATCATCCTCTATTTCAGGACCTTCGGATACATTAAAGCCGATTCTTGAAAAAATATCGATGATCTTGTTCTTCACGATAGAAATGGGATGACGGGCACCCAACTCTATAGGGTTACCGGGTCTTGTAAGATCACCATACATGTGTTCTTCGGTGTCGGTGCTTTGCAAGGTTTCTTTGAGGGATTCTACTTTTTCGGTAGCGGCTTGCTTTAGTTGGTTAATGGTTTGCCCAAATTCCTTTTTCTGTTCGTTCGGAACATTCTTGAATTCTGCAAAAAAGTCATTTAAAATTCCTTTTTTGCCTAAATATTTAATCCGGAATGCTTCAACGGCTTCTAAATTATCAGCAGTAAACGAGGTAACCTCGGTAATCTGTTTCTTTATATTCTCGATCATGGTGCGCTACTAAAAGGGCAAATTTATAACTTTTACCACAGTAAGTCCTGTTTTTTTAGGTTTTGATTGATGGTAGAAGCAGCACGCGCTGATAAAGACAAATTTTTTTGTAAGTTAAATGGTTTACAGTCTTAATCTAAATGATATATTTCCATGATATCATTCAATATTCCCTCAAAATCTATTTTCAGGTCGACCAGTTTACCGGTATGAACGTCAAAAACCCAACCATGTACTTTTAGTTCTCGATCTCGGTAAGCTTTTTGTACAACAGCGGTCTTTATCAAGTTTACACACTGTTCTTGAACGTTCAATTCTACCAACCGGTCATATTTCGTTTCTTCGTTTTTAATTGCGTTCAATTCTTCTTTATGGAGTCGGTATACATCACGTATGCAGCGCAACCACGGATTTAAAAGACCAAGATCGGCAGATTGCATAGCGGCTTTTACGCCACCACAGGCATAATGGCCGCAAACGATAATATGATTCACTTTTAAATGCGCTACGGCATACTCAACAACGGACATGGAATTTAGGTCAATGTTGATAACCATATTGGCAATATTCCTATGAACAAATACTTCACCGGGTTTTAGCCCCATGAGCTCTTCTGCAGTTACTCTACTATCTGAACATCCTATGTATAAAAGCTCTGGATTTTGCCCCTTACCCAGTTCCTCAAAATAGTTTGATTCGGTATGAAGCTTTTCCTGTATCCAAACTTTATTGTTTTCAAAGACGTTTGTTAAATCCATACTATTTTATTGAAAAATTAATGGGTTGAAAGATAGTTTATAAAACTATTAAAATTCAAGAATCTATTTATGAGTTCAAATCAATAGAAAGTCACTTCACCGTTTGAAATATCGTACATGGCCCCTAAAATCATCACTTCGCCTTTTTCTTCCATGTCGGCCAATACTCGGCTTCGCGACCGAATATTTTCTATGGTAAGCTCAACATTTTTTGCAGCGACCGCATCTACGAACGCTAAGTTTTCAGAATTTCTGACATGTTCATCTTTGGGTTCCTTTACGGCCTCAACGGCGGGTTCGATTTTATTGATCAATGCCGTTAGGTTGCCTAAGCGGGCATGGTCACATGCTCCCTTTATGGCGCCACAGCTAGTGTGTCCTAATACCACGACTAGTTTGGTGCCGGCCAATTTACATCCAAATTCCATGCTTCCAAGGATATCTTCATTGACAAAATTACCCGCAATACGTATACTGAATATATCGCCAAGACCTTGATCAAAAACTAGCTCTGCCGACACGCGAGAATCGATACAGCTTAAAATAGTTGCAAATGGAAATTGCCCATCACTTGTGTCATTGACCTGCTCTAAAAGATTGCGGTTGGCCTTTAAATTGTTTTGAAACCGTTGGTTTCCTTCTTTTAAAAATTGCAATGACTTTTCGGGGGTCATTGTCGCTTGTGTTTCTCTAGTATGTGCTTTCATGTGTGATCGTAATTTTTGAAACCAGTTGAACCGGTCTAATGCCATGCAAATGATGGCTTTATTCTTTCCCTATTTAGCTTAAACTTATATCGGATTTAGGCCTGTCATCAAAAAAATCTATATAACTGGTAGGATTTCTAACTACACCACGTTTTGAAACCAGTCGTATATCAATGTTCCTTTCTTTTGCCTTGAACGAAAAATCTTCCAGTATTTCAATGATATCATGATCTAAATATCGGGTTTTAAGTAAATTCAACTCTAAATCTGTATTCGCAGGCAAACTGTCCAGTTCTTTAAGAATGGCGCCTTTGTTAAAGAAAGTGACCTCCTCTGCCAATGTCATTTGAATACGATGTTTTCCATCACTTTTATCCTCGATATGAAGAAAGTGCGAGTTTTGATAACTTTTTATAAGGATCACCCCAATGCCTACGGCCAACCCTAACAAGATACCCATTAACATATCTGTAAATACAAGACCTAGAACGGTTACAATAAAAGGGAGGAATTGTTTCCACCCTAACAGGTACATTTTTTTGAATAACGAGGGTTTGGCCAGTTTGAAACCTACTACAAAAAGAATAGCCGCCAAAACGGACAG
This sequence comes from Maribacter sp. X9, assembly GCF_048537565.1. GTDB lineage: Bacteria > Bacteroidota > Bacteroidia > Flavobacteriales > Flavobacteriaceae > Maribacter. The sequence continues at coordinate 579,286 of NZ_CP183215.1, read as the reverse complement.
GGGAATCATGTTGAGCAATGTTGGGATAAGTATAACCGAAATTAATAATAAAAAACCGTGGATAATGGCTGATAATTTCGTTCTACCACCCGACTGTATATTCGCCGAACTGCGCACAATGACCTGTGTAACGGGTAGACCTCCAATTAACCCCGACACGATGTTACCTACGCCTTGTGCCAATAGTTCCCTATTCGTAGGAGTTACATTTTTATCGGGATCTAATTTGTCGGTTGCCTCAACACAAAGTAAGGTTTCAAGGCTTGCGACCAGTGCCATGGTAAAAGCTGTTATCCATATTTGCGGATTGGTAATGGCTCCGAAATTAGGAAAACTAAACTGTGCTAAAAATGAAGAAACATCATCTGGTACAGGTACGTTGACCATGTGTTCATCTGAAATGGCAAGGACGTTGTGATCTTTTGTCACTATGTAATATAAAATTCCGGTCACTACCGCAACTACAGGCCCTTGTATCAATTGAAATAGTTTTCCTTTTTTTGAAAGTACGTTGCTCCATAAAATAAGTATCCCTAAACCTATGATGGCTATAAGTGTTGCGCCCGGACTTATATTATTGATGGTATCCAAGATTTCGGTGAAGGTATTTTGTCCATCTACTTGAAAAAATGCCCAATCTCCTTCTGGGTCGGGATCATAGCCGAAAAAATGTGGAATCTGTTTTAAGATGATGATAATACCAATGCCTGTAAGCATTCCTTTAATGACGGAAGATGGAAAATAGTACCCTATAATACCTGCTTTTACTATTCCGAAGATGATTTGTATTACCCCGGCCAATACAACCGCCACCAAAAAATTTTCATAACCGCCTAAAGAGCCGATGGCTACAAGTACGATAGCCGCTAACCCTGCGGCTGGGCCACTAACTCCAATTTTGGATCCACTCAGTGCCCCGACTACGATACCCCCAACAATACCGGCAATAACGCCAGAGAACAATGGTGCGCCACTGGCTAAAGCAATGCCTAGACATAGGGGAAGGGCCACAAAAAATACGACGATACTCGCAGGAATATCACTTTTTATATGCTTGAACATAAGGTAAGTAAATTATTAGAAAGACATCAAAAACAAATGCCTAGTAAAGGATTATACTGATTGAAAAAAAGAAAATTAGGCGTTCATCCTTGGGGGAGGAAGAAGAATGTCCAAAGATGTAGAGCTGCCTATATTGGAAACAGAAAAGTTAGTCAACATTGCCTTTTCGGCTTGACTGTAAAATTGATAGTGTTTTTCAACCTCTAAGAATTCCTGTTGATCAATATCATTTTGAATTTCTTGTGATTCTTCTTCGTTGAGGTCGATTGCCAAACCAGTTTTCGAATCTAAATCCAATAGCGATTTAATCGACGGTGCAAATATCGCCGCAGATAGAAAAAGCGCTAAAAAGATTATAATTTTAGAATTCATGAAACTTATATGTGGTTAAAGATAGCCGATAGTTTAAATATCTGCCATTGAAAAGCTAAAAATCTTTTAATGGTTTCAATTCACTTTTTAGAATCCAGCCAGTTTTGCCATCGGTCAATCCTATTTTATCCCAATCGTTCAACTCGTCAAGAATATTGACCTTAGTACCGGCATGTAATAAAAAAACTTGTTGACCGGCTTCGTTGGGCTCGGCCTTTATGCTACATTCTTCCGCAAAGATAATAGCGGGTCGCTTTTGATTAAAGTCCTTTTGTTGTATATAGGCAAACAGTATAGCAATAATACAAACGAACAAGGCTATGAGGCTGCCAATGAATGCCCATCGTTTTCTTGAAGAGTAATTGAAATTGTAGAAAGCTATATATAACAGAACAAAAAGAAACATTGCCGCAATGGCCAGGTATGCCCATTGATCAAACGTCAGCTTCCCCGTTATGTTCTTATATAATTTTGAAATACCCGTTTCTTGAACCGTATCTATGGCATCTAAAGTCATGTTTTGCGCATAGCTTAGATTCGTTTTTATTTCCTTGTCATTGGGGGCTAACAATAGGGCTTTTTCGTAGTAATAAATACTGTCTGCTATTTCATTAAGTTTGTAATAAGCATTTCCTAAATTGTAATATACCGCTGCCGAATGTTCTCCATTTTCCAAAATATCGGTATAAAAAGCAATTGCTTTTTCGTATTCTCCAGCATTGTATGCCGTAGTGGCTTGATCGAAAAGTTTTTCGTTTTGGGCACTGCTTAGTAGGACGGTAAAAAGACTAAGAACTAAAATCAGCTTTTTGAACATAGTTAAAGTTGTTTATCCATTTGGGAAATTACCTCACTTGCTTTTTCATAATCAGATTGCATCTGCACATCTGAAAATGGACTATATCTAGCTGCTTCACAATTTTGGAGTAGTGCAATAAAGCCGCTGATAGTAGTTTCGTCTATCTGTTTTTGGGCCAACAGTTCGGCTATTTTATCCTTGCTGAATTCTGAGGTCTCTATTTTTAATTTTGCTTTTAAATAATTATGTAAAGCTCTTTCAAGTGCAACGTAGAAGGAGTCTTTGTTGCCTAATTGTTTTTTAGCGGCAGAAAGATATTTCCGGGCCAATTTATTTGCTCTTCTCACCTTATTTCCAGCAACATCGCCCGCGATGGCATCACTTTTCTTTCTAAAAACGATAGCTAAAGGAATCAATAGTAATGGGCATAACAACCACAGGTAAAATGATGTGGAGCCGAAAAAGTAGGTGACCGACTTGCTTGTAAGATTAGGCGATAATTTAATAAAGTTAAATTGGTTGCCGGTTGCGATTACAGATTGCTTAGAACTCACCGGATTCGTATCTGTATGGTTCGTTCCGCTTAATGGGCCTTCCAAAACATTGATGACAATCTCATCTGAGGTCAGTGTTGTATATTTTTCGGTTGTCGGATTAAAAAAGCTAAAACTTATTGGTGCAATAGGATATTTGCCCCTGAATGCTGGGACTATCGTATACTGGTTACTCACCTTTCCTTGCATGCCGTTTAAGGTGGTTCTTACGCCTTCGGTAAACTCAGGTTCATAAACTTCCAAGGCGCTGGGTAATTCTGGCTCTGGTAATTTAAAGAGCTTTAGGTTTCCCTTACCGCTAACTTCTACGGTCGCCTGCAACGACTCTGTTGCGTTCAGACTTGTTTTGCTTGTTGTGACGGTAAAATCAAAATCACCGACCGCCCCGTTAAAACCGTTAGGCTGGCCTGCTAACGGTAAAGGTTTTACGTTTATGGTCCTATTCCCTGCCGACACTGTTTTGTTGGTCGAAGCGTAGATGTTTCCTCCAAAAAAGTCACGCCTTCCTGTGGGGACATCTACAGTTACGTCAAGTGATAAGGGCTCAATTTCGAGCTTTCCTGATTTCTGTGGATAAAGCACCACCCGTTTTAAGATTACATATCGATAAGGTTTGCCTTGATAGGTTCCATTTTGGGCACTAAGACTTGATACTTTTATATCTTGGCTCCAGAAATTGTTGTAGGTAGGATTATCTAAAGGTTGATAGTTGGATACGCTGATATTCGGACTTACATACAGTTTGTATACGACGGTAATTGCCTCGTTCATGAAAGGATCCAGTTTTGAAATTTCGGCTACCAAGTGCAGATTTTCATCGGCTACATCATCTGCGGTCATCTGATCGCTAGGTTTGTCTACGGCTGAGGTAACCTCCACTTCTTTGGCAAGCGACTTGTAGGTTTGGCCACCAATAACGATGGAGGCCTGCTTAATAGTGAAATTACCTTTTGCAGTAGGGGCTAGGGTGTAAGAATAGGATTTGGAATAACTTCTAACACCATTGATCCAAGATGAACTGATGGACTGTGAAGGCCCCATGATGACCCTGAACCCGTTAAAGTCAGGCGGATTGAAATTATCACCATCACGGTTCATGACAAAATCTACCCGTAAACGTTCGTTTAGGCCAAGCTTTGGTTTGCTCAACTTCATTTCAAAAGTCACGGAATTCCCATCCTGCGCTGACATTGATAATGAAAATAGCAATGCAGGGATGAGTAACGTAAATTTAGCTATAGCTTTAAATTCTACCAATCTTTTTCGTTTTTGATCTTAACCCCTTTTACCTTTTTTGCATCTATTTTTTCCTGCACTTGCTTCTCTGCATTCTGCATGGCCCTTAATAGATTTTCAACCTGTTGTTTTGAGAGTTGGTTGGGTCTAGGTGGTTGGGGTTCTTCTTGTTCTTTATCTCCTTCCCCTTGATCGGGTTTTTTCTTTTGATCTTGTTTTTGATCTCCTTCCCCTTCTTTATTTTCTTCTTTTTTATCTTCGTTCTGCTCCCCTTTATCTCCTTCGTCTTTTTGGTCTTGATCTTTTTTATCTTCGTTTTCGCCTTCGTTTTTTTGATCCTGGTCTTTATTCTCTTCCTTGTTTTCTTTGTCCTTATCTTGCTCGTCTTGGTTTTGTTTTTTCTCGTCTTCGTCTTTTTTTAGAAGTTCTTTGGCAAGGGCGAGATTATATCTTGTTTCTTCGTCCGTTGGATCATTACGTAATGCTTCTTTATAAGCGTCTACAGCTTTGGCGTAATCTTTCCGTTTCATGAAAACATTACCCATGTTATGGTAGGCCTTATGCTTTTCTTCTTTTGAGGTTGAAGTCTCACCAGCTTCCTTAAACCTGCCGAAAGCCTCATTGTAGGTTTCATTCTCATAGTATGCATTTCCTAAGTTGTAAGGAGCGATACTGTTATCTGGACTTTTAGCTATCGCTTTTCTATAATCTACCTCAGCATCGATAAATTTATCTTCGGATAAGGCTATGTTGCCATCCCAAGTAAGATTTATAGAAGTCCTCAACGCCTTTTCTTTCTCATGCTCATCTACTTCTTGTGCGTAAGAAGCCAAAGAAAGAAATAGTAAAAAGAATATGTTAGCTATTTTACTCATGTCTTTTTTCATTGAACAGATTAAGTTTCTTTAACCACTTGGTTTTACGGTCCAAGATAAAAATATCTAAAAATAGAAGCAAAAGTCCCGCGCCGATAAACCATTGAAACTGATCTTTATATTCTGCGAACTGCTTGGCCTCAAATTCCTTTTTGTCCATTTGCAGCAATTCTTCTTTTATAAATTCTACTGCTGCATCGGTATTGGAGCCATCAATATACTGTCCATTTCCTTCACTGGCAATATCGGCCAATACGGCCTCATTTAATTTAGTGATGACGGTTTCTCCTTGACTGTCTTTTTTCAAACTCTCTAAAATACCATTTCTTTTAAGGGGGATTGGAGCACCTTTGGCCTTACCCACGCCTATGGTATAAATTGTGATTCCTTCGTCAACGGCATCCTCAACGGCATCTAATGTCGAACCTTCAGAGTGATCTTCCCCATCTGAAATAATGAATAGGACCCTATTGGTCTGTTCGGCATCATCATAGTACGTGGTGGCCAATTCGATAGCTTGGTCGATTGCGGTACCTTGCGAGGTCAACATATCTGTATTCATGCTCTGTAAGAACATTTTCGCCGCACCATAATCTGTCGTAATTGGCAATTGTGGATATGCTTGACCTGCATAGGCGATAATGCCGATACGGTCACTGGCCAATTGGTTTATGATTTCAGACACCAGTCTTTTGGCTTTTTCCAATCGGTTGGGGGCGATGTCTTCTGCCAGCATGCTTTTAGACACATCTACCGCAAAAACAATGTCAACCCCTTCCCTTTTTACCGTTTCTAGTTTGGTTCCGATCTTAGGATTCACCAGACCCACTATCAATAAGGAAAGGGCAAGAACAAAAACAATCAATTTAAGCACACCTTTGTTATAGGAACGATTTGGGGTCAATCGTTTTAGCAGGTCAGTGTTCGCGAATTTCTTTTGGGTTCTTTTTTTCCAAATCAACACCAGTAGGTATAGCACGACGATCACCGGAATGATGAAGAGCAAATAGAAATATATTTTTTCGTCTAACTGTACCATACTAAACAAAACTTCTGAATAACGTATTTCTCAAAATCCATTCCAAAACAAGAAGCGCACCGGCCAATAAAATCCAAGGCCTAAATTTTTCCTCGTAGCGGTAATATTTGAATTCCTCTACTTCTGTTTTTTCCAATTTATTGATTTCGTCATAAATTTCTTCTAACGACTCATTATCGGTCGCCCTAAAGTAGCGACCGCCCGTTACTTTGGCTATATCCTTTAAAAGGTTTTCGTCAATTTCTACCTGCCGCATGCCGTATCTAAAGGATCCGTCTGCATTATAGGCAATGGGAGTCAATGCATTGCCATTGGTGCCCAGACCTATTGTATAGGTTTTAATACCATATTCTATTGCCAAATCAGCAGCGGTCTGCGGCTCTATGAAACCTGAATTGTTTACGCCATCTGTTAATAGAATAATGATTTTACTTTTGGCGGTGCTTTCTTTTAATCGGTTGACCGATGTGGCCAATCCCATACCGATAGCAGTACCATCTTCCAGCTGTCCGTAAGTGATTTGCGATAGAGCGTTCAAAACGATTGATTTATCGGTGGTAATCGGTGTTTTGGTATATGCCTCCCCGGCATATACCACCAATCCTATACGGTCGTTGGGTCTTTTTTTAATAAAATCAGCTGCCACTTCTTTAAGTGCCGACAAGCGATTCGGTTTTAAATCCTTGGCCAGCATACTTGAAGATACATCGATAGCCATCACGATATCGATACCCTTCGTTGTTTTTGTTCGAGTCGATATATCTTCTGTCTGGGGTCTTGCCATGGCTACGATGATAGCACTTAAGGCTAGTAAGCGTAATAAGAACAGGCCGGGCTTTAATTTTGGCAAGAAACTTTGATGGCTAAATCCTTTAATGCTCGAGATACGTACCGATGCAGTTTGCTCTTTTTGCTTAAAGATATACCATAGAATGGCCAATGGCAATAATAAGAAAAGCCAAAAGAAATCGGGATTTGCAAATGAAATATTCTCTAACATCTATACTTCTGTTTTAACCTCTACCGATGCCAAAATGCGATCTACGATTTTCTGGGCATAGGCATCATCTTTCAACCAGGTAAGGATTATATATTGTTGAAATCCTTTACCTCCAAATAATAACACCGTATATTCTCCTTCTATTAATTCTTTGGATTTTGGTACGGCAAATTCTCCGCTGCCATAGACTTTTAATCCTTTTATACCGCTTATGGTAGTAAATTCATCCTGTTTTGTAATGATATCCTTAGCTCCTTGACTTTCAAAATTGGATAAAATTTGCTCAATGGTTTTCTCAAAATCGGGCTCAGCATCTTGTTGGCTAAGGGTAACGGAGGTGGTAGCTATCGAAAAAAGTGCACTCGAATTTCGGTATCCAAAGGCTTGGATGTCAGAAATTGACGCTTTCGCCTCTGGGGGCAATTTTACTTCTTGGCGTACCAAAACCTCTGGTGTTTCCAATTGAATGGGAGGGAAACCGTAACTGCTACGGATCCAATCACTTTCTAATAGTTCTTTCGTTGGATGACCTACTACCGTGTCTTTTAAATAACCGAAACCTAGTTTGAAGCCGGCAATGGTCGTTGCAATAAGTAGAACGGCTACTAAGGATGCAATACCTATCACCAATTTTTTCTTTTTCTTTTTGCGTTCCAGTTCTTCTTGATATTCTGCTTTTTCAAGTAATTCTTCTGCTGTGGGTTCAGGTAGTGCATCATGGGTTTTGACCACGATTTGCTCTACCAATTTACGGTCTTGTTCGGCAACGGAGGTTGAGGGTTTGTTCTTGGCGAATTTAACCAAATCTGCCGTTTGAAGAATTTGTTGAAATTGATTGATTGTGTCATCATCGAGTTTCAACTCTCCGGCATCCTTTAGAAGTTCCAATTTTTCTATGAGTTGGCCTGTAGTGCTTTCTAGAGCCGTTATATGGGCATCTTCCTCTAAATATGAACGTACGATTGTGGTAAGTTCAGAATAGTACTCTTTGTATTCATCTTGTATTAAGTACTTGGAATTTTCCAAACGTTTCAGTTCCAACAAGGCCCTGTCATAAGGAGGTAAAAGCGCCACTTTTTCTTCTTCTGACAAGGGTCTTTTTCGCAGAACGAACCAATAAAAAAGTCCACCCAAGAAAGCTAAAACCAAAAGACCGATAATCAGATATTTCCATAATTCCACATTACTTTTGGTTACATTGATAAGCGGTTTTATATCATACATTTTTTGGGCAAGGGTGTCAACGGATACCGTGGCAACATTGATCAGCATAGAATCTGTCATATAGCCCGTTCCGTTGATTTCAATGCGTTGAGAGGGCAACTTGTAGGCGCCAGAATCAAATTGGGTAAGCGCATATATTTTCTGTAAGGTCAGCCTATCTTTTTTTCGGGTGGTATCGGTAGCAAAAGCCTCAACTGTTTCTAAAGGGGAAAAAGTTTGTCCCTCTGGAAAGATTACTTGGTCGGTCGAATCAACATCTACCGTAACGGTCCATTTTACCTGTTCGCCAATCTTAATTTTTGTGGTATCTATTTTTGTGGTAATATGTGGACTTTGCTGTGCAGATAGGTAGGCGCCTATGAGAAATAGCACGATGGACATACTTCGTTTTATAAACGAAATACTTTTTTTCACTAAGTAATCATTGTTCATCATTCCTGTCAACCTCTTCGTTTAAAATAGCCCAATAGCTTTTTTACATAGCTTTCATCTACCCTGCAATCCAATACGCCACAGCCCGATTTGGTAAAAGATTCTTTGAAATAGGCAACTCGTTCTCTATTGAATTCTGCATAGGCATTACGCACTTTTCTAGATTGGGTATTTACCAATTGCAATTTGCCTGTTTCTGCGTCTTCTAATTGAACCATACCTAAATTAGGGATGGATTCTTCACGTTCATCGTACACCCGTATCCCAGTAAGATCATGTTTGTTTCCGGTTATCTTTAACGTGCGTTCATAATCGGCTGCAATAAAATCTGAAAGCACGAAAACGATCGCTTTCTTCTTCATAACACTACTTAGAAATTTCAAAGCTGCTGCAACATCGGTTTTATTGCTTCTAGGTTTGAACTCTAACAGTTCCCTAATTATTCGTAGCACATGACTTTTCCCTTTTTTTGGGGGGATGTAAAGTTCAATTTGATCCGAGAATAAAATTAGACCTACTTTATCGTTGTTCTGGAGGGCGCTAAATGCCAAAGTGGCCGATATCTCCGTTACAATTTCATTCTTGAACTGATTGGTGGTGCCAAATAATTCTGAGCCACTAATATCTACCATGAGCATCATGGTAAGCTCCCGTTCTTCTTCAAAAACCTTTATATAGGGTTCGTTGTATCGTGCGGTTACGTTCCAATCGATGTTTCTGACATCATCTCCAAATTGATACTGTCGCACTTCGCTAAAGGTCATACCCCTACCTTTAAAGGTAGAGTGGTATTCCCCGCCAAATATATGGTCGGAAAGACGTCTCGTCTTTATTTCAATTTTGCGTACTTTTTTGAGTAACTCTTTGGTGTCCATATATTGTCAGTGAGCAGAACTCAGCGGCAGTTGGCAGTAACACTTAATTTAAAGTGCTGCCGGCTGCAACTGCCAACTGTTTTAAGGTACTTCGATCTCGTTAACGATTTTATTGATAATATCTACAGAAGTAATGTTTTCGGCTTCCGCTTCATAAGTGATTCCAATTCTGTGGCGTAGTACGTCATGAACTACAGCCCGCACATCTTCGGGTACCACATAGCCTCTTCGTTTAATGAAGGCATAGCATTTTGCTGCGTTACCTAAGTTGATACTACCCCTTGGTGAGGCACCAAAGCTGATCAATGGCTTTAAGCTTTCCAAGTTGTATTTTTCAGGATATCGGGTGGCGAATACCAAATCAAGAATATATTTCTCTATTTTTTCGTCCATGTATACTTCACGCACGGCCTTTTGGGCACTCAAAATTTGATCTATGGAAACTACCGGATTAACCGTTTCATAGTTTCCTAACAAATTTTGGCGCATAATCAATTGCTCCTCGTTTATTTTTGGATAATCAATTACGGTTTTTAGCATAAAACGATCCACCTGGGCTTCAGGTAGCGGATACGTACCTTCTTGTTCTACTGGGTTCTGGGTGGCCATTACCAAAAAAGGCTTATCCAAAATGAAAGTTTCATCACCAATAGTCACCTGCTTTTCTTGCATGGCCTCTAGGAGTGCTGATTGCACTTTGGCAGGGGCACGGTTAATCTCATCGGCTAGTACAAAGTTGGCGAAAATCGGCCCTTTTTTTATGGAGAAATCGTTGACCTTCATATTGTATATCAGGGTACCCACAACATCAGCGGGTAAAAGATCGGGAGTAAACTGTATTCTGCTGAAACTTCCCTTAACGGCTTTGGCCAATGTGTTTATCGCTAAGGTTTTAGCCAGACCAGGAACACCTTCCAACAAAATGTGCCCCTGTCCTAATAAACCTATTAATAATCGCTCGACCATATATTTTTGGCCAACGATCACTTTATTCATTTCAAGCATCAATAAATCAATAAAAGCACTTTCTCGAGTTATCTTCTCATTTACGGCACTAATGTCAACTGAGGTATTTTGTTCCATTTAAAAGTATATATTTTCGGTTATTGTAGCTTCAAATTTTAACAGTCATGCAAATTGAAAATTTATTCACTCAGTAGCTGTTAATGATAGGTTAAAAAATTGGAAAACCCCTTATTTTTATGAAGGTTTTAAGGGATTTCTTTTTAAATTCATCATCTTATGGACAACGCGTCGACGTATTCAAGAATTATTGCCGGAACCATGACTTGGGGTAATTGGGGTAAACAATTTTCCACAGCAGAAATTATCCATTTAATGGAATATTGTTTGGAACAAAGGATCACCACTTTTGACCATGCCGATATTTATGGGGATTATGCCAATGAATCACAATTTGGGAAGGCATTTTTAGAAAGCAGTATCGATAGAGCAAATATTCAGCTAATTAGCAAATGTGGAATTCAATTTGATGCCAAGGAAAGGTCGAATAGGGTTAAGCATTATGACTATGGAAAAGAGTATATCACTTGGTCTGTAGAACGATCTTTGAAAAAGCTAAAAACCGATTATTTGGATTTGCTTTTATTACATAGACCTAGTCCGTTGATGAACCCTGAAGAAATAATGGAAGCCATCGAACCACTTAAAAGGGCAGGAAAAATAAAACAATTCGGGGTGTCTAATTTTACCCCATCCCAAATTCGATTATTGGAAAAGGAAATACCAGTAGCGGCGAATCAAGTCGAATATTCATTAACTGCTCATACTGCAATGAATGATGGCACCTTAGATGATTGTATTATAAATAATCGATTGGCCATGTCATGGAGTCCGTTGGGATCCTACTTCAGGGAAGATACCGAAGCGACAGTTCGAATTAAAAAAGTGTTGGCCGAATTAACCAAAAAATATAATGCCACCGAAGATCAAATATTGTTAGCTTGGATATTGAAACATCCATCAAAAATATACCCGGTAGTGGGCACCACTACTCCCGAACGATTAAAATTGGCCATGGAGGCCGTGCAGATACAAATGGAATTACAGGATTGGTTTATCCTTTTAGAGGCCAATGAAGGAAATGAAGTTGCTTAAAAAAGAAAAGAAAATGAAAAAAACAGCATTTATTACAGGAGCTACAAGTGGAATCGGTAAGTGTACGGCCATACTTTTCGCTCTAAAGGGTTTTAATTTGGTGCTGTGCGGAAGACGTCAAGACCGATTGGAAGCGCTTAAAAAAGAATTAGGTAAAGAGGTTCAGGTACATACCTTGAATTTTGATGTTCGCAATAAGGAAGCGGTCATGGAAGCGGTAGCTTCTTTACCTGAAGAATTTAAAGAGATCGATATATTGATCAACAACGCCGGTAATGCCCATGGTTTGGATCCCATTCAAGACGGAAATACGGATGATTGGGATTCAATGTTAGACATCAATGTCAAAGGATTGCTTTATGTATCCAAAGCGTTGATCCCGCAGATGGTCGAACGAAAATCTGGACATATCATCAATATAGGTTCAACTGCAGGTAAGGAAGTGTACCCCAAGGGAAATGTCTATTGTGCCAGTAAACATGCTGTTGATGCTATTAACCAGGGAATGCGCATAGATTTAAATCCGTATGGAATACGTGTAGGAGCAGTGAATCCTGGATTGGTTGAAACCGAGTTCAGTACAGTTCGATTTAAAGGGGATGAGGAACGCGCAGAAAATGTATATAAAGGCTTTGAACCCTTGAAACCCGAAGACATTGCCGATGTCATTCATTTCGTGGTTACCCGACCTTACCATGTAAATATTGCAGATTTAATTATAATGCCGACCGCACAGGCTTCCTCCACTATTCTGAACAAGTCAGAGAGCATTTGAAAATTAACGTACAAACCTAAAAATTCAAAGAAATAACTCATGATCAACAAACGCTTATTGGTAAAAAACTTACTCGCCCATAACGACGAGAATAGTTTTTACGACAAAAAGCGGTTTATTTCTATCGGTGAAAAAGAAGGGAAAGCAAAATTTTTAAAGCACGTTTGTGCGTTGGCCAATAGTAATCCTAAAAACAATTCTTTTATTGTAATCGGGGTCGAAGATGAGGACAATAAGATCGTAGGAGTAGATTTTTTTGATGATAGTAAGATACAAAATTTGGTAAATGCCTATTTGAATAATCCGCCGTTGATTTCCTATGAGAACATCCCTTTTCCGCATTTACCAGAAGGCAAGGTGGTAGGCTTGGTTACCATAAAATCAATCGGGAAATTATGCACGCTTCGCAAGAATATATGGAAATATTATGGGGGGTCGGTTTTTTTTAGAGAGGGGAGTATCAGTCTTCCAAAGGCGTACGATATTGAATTAAAGGATATCAATTCAGAAGTGGTAGCGACCATTGAACAACACGCTAAAAATAACATCGAACTTACTTTAGATGGTGTTGTCGATTTTATCAACAATAGGCATAAAGATTTAGAGAGTGCCTATAAAGTTTTCAAGGAGCAATTTGTGATCTGTTGGGCCGGAAATAAGAAGGTGGCCAATGGAGTCACTTATTATCATAGGGTTGATATTGAATTGATCAATGAGCAGGTAAAATTATTCTATTCAAATTTAGATGAGGTTACCATTAATTTTGACGATGATTCTTTTACGATTATAGAATTTGTTCATTTAGGCCTTGGGCCTAAGCAAAAATATTATCCGTTGGAAAAAGTGCTTATTAAATTTAGCAACAATGGCACCTATCAAATCACGAGCGATTTACTTTTTAATCCACCGAAACACGACAAAGAAGAACTAAAAAAAATATATCAAAGCAACAATGCCTTAGTAGCTAAAATTAAAAATAGTTATGATTTAAAGTTCTCGGAAGTCAAAAATCTGAAGTACTTGGCAGATACCTATCTTATTTGTTATCTCAATGGTTTTGAAGATGCTAAGCAACATATGGAAAAGGCTAAGAATATCTTGAAACCTAAGTATCCAGCTATAAATTCTTCTTTGAAAGAAGCACTGCGCGTGCTGCGTAAAGTGAAGTATAATTAAAGGTTTTTAATCCACATTTGTTGATAAGGTTTTAAAGGCAGTGCATTGTGAACGAGTTCAAAACTTTCGCCCGTAAGTAAATCGATGGAATCCGATCCGGTAAAGATTCCGATGGAGAGCAACCAAGAAATGTCTAAGGTTTCGGTTACCTCATTGAAGTTGGTTAATATCCAAACACTTTCGGTTTCGTTGCTACGTTGAAAAATGAAAATATGTGGATTGGGGCAGCCATGAATTTTTATATCGTTCGAATCTTTAAAAACAGAAAGTGATTTCCTAAGGCCGATCATTTTTTTCAGACCATTGTAAATAGCGGCAGACGGACTATCAACCTTAGAGGCTAGTTCAGAAATCACCTTCCAATTTTGCACGGGCCGGTTAACCCAGCGGTTGTCATTTTTATGGTCCTCGTTCTGTTCATACGAATAATCGTTGAGGGTGCCAATTTCATCACCTGCGTAGATCATAGGGATGCCGCCATAGGTTAAAACAATGCCGTACATCATTAAAATTTTAGTGACAGCATAATCAATAATATTCTTGTTTTTTTGTTCCAGGGCAGTTTCCAATCCTAATAAGGATGCCGTGCTCCCTGTTATTCTACCATCTCCATTTTTAGGATTGTACATGAACATAAGTCCCTTTGCTGGCGACCATTCCAATCTGCCACAGTAATAGTTTAAAATAAACTGTTTGTGCATACCAGGATCCCAACCCATAGATTTCACGAAATCATCATCATAGCCGAGGCCTATGTCATCATGGCAACGAATATAATTGATCCAAGTAGCATCATTTGGTTTGCTAGGTATATTGGTCAGGCTTTTAAGCATTAAGGAAGTCTCTTTTGTAGCGATTGAATTCCATAGCAATGCCATTAAAGAAGCATTGTAGGCAATTTCGCATTCATTACCTTCAAGAATGTTCTCCCCGAAATACTTGAGGATATTTCTAGGGGCTACAATGGCCTCTGCCAACAGAATAACACCAGGTGCAATGACTTGTAAGCACATTCTGAATAGGGCAATTAGTGTATGGGCCTCCGGCAGGTTTTGTGACAAGGTTCCCAGTTTTTTCCAGAGAAAGGCCAAGGCATCAAAACGGACGACATCTACGCCCAAGTTGGCTAATGACATTAAATTACCCAACATTTCGATGAATACCGCTGGATTTCTATAATTCAGGTCCCATTGATAAGTGTTGAAACAGGTCATCACCCATTTTTCCATTTTCTCGTTATAGGTGAAATTCCCTGGGGCGGATTGCGGAAAGATCTCGGGTAATGTCTTTTCAAATTCATTAGGTATTGTACGATCGGAATAGATATAATAATAATTCTGATATTTTAATTCACCCGCCTTTGCTTTTTTCGCCCATCGAAATTCATCGGAAGTATGGTTCACCACAAAATCTAACATCAGGAACATGTTTTTTTGTCTGGCTTCTTGGGCCATGACCAAAAAATTCTCTTTGGTACCATATCTGGGATCAATTTCGTGATAACTGCTTACTGCATAACCGCCATCATTTTCGCCGGCAGGTCTAGTGGTAATAGGCATTAAGTGTAGAAAATTGATGCCCAAATCTTCAAAATAGGTAAGTTTTTCTTTTAATCCGTTAATGTCTTTGTTGAACCTGTCAACATATAATTGCATCCCGACCAGTTTCTCGCTTTGGTACCAGTTGCCAAAATTCAAACGCTCTAAATCCTGCTTTTTCAACTCGTTCGGACGTTCCGAAAATTGTACCTCTAGTTGATCTAAAAGGTCATGAAAATAAGCTTCGTGATTTGGTTCTTGGTACAGGGAAAAGAAAAGGGTCTTGATCAGAGAGAGGTTAGTCGCCAATCGTTGATCGAACAAAGCTTCATAGGATGACTCACCTTTTTTCATTTGACTTTTTGAGGCCAATAAGCGGTGTAAAGCGGCTTGGTTCATTTTAAGAATCTAATTGTTGAATTGTAGGTAAAGATTCAATGGCACCGAAATTAGTAGTGGTGATCGCTCCGGCTTTGTTGGCTCTAATTATCATTTTCGTTAGTCGTTTTTCATCATCTAACAATTTATCACTATCGGGATATTGGGCTATTTGCTGCAACAAACACCCTATAAAGGCATCGCCCGCACCCGTAGTATCGACAGGGGTGACTTTGATGCTGGGTATGGTTTTCTGAAATTTTCTGGTGCTTAGCCAAGTGCCTTCACTACCAAGGGTGATGACAATGATTTCTGTTCCCTTGTCGTGCAAAACGGTACAGGCTTCCTTAATATCCGTTTTGCCAGAAAGAAGTTGCGCCTCTTCCAAACTGAATTTGCATAAATGAGATTTTCCAATAAAGGTGTCACATTTTCGTTTAAAATTTTCCACTTTATTTTTCCAAAGGTCCACCCTATAGTTTGGGTCAAAACTGATGAAGGCATGTTTTGTAAGTCCGTCAAACAAATACCGGCTATAGGCTTCTTCTAGGGGGCCGCCCAAAAGTGCAGTGGCAGCTCCGAAATGTAAAATATTACCGTCAAAATTAGATTTATGGGAAGGGTCGTAGGTGAGTTCGCGATCTGCACCACGGCTAAAAACAAAGTCTCTCTCCCCATCTTCATCCAAAGAAACAAAGGCTAAGGTTGTAAAGGTTTCCGATTTTTGGGCCAAGGAAATATCTACCTTCTCGTTTTCTAAAATCCGTAAAAGAAAGGTTCCAAAAGGATCATCACCAACACAGCCGATAAAAACACTTTTGCCGCCTAATTTGCTAATGGCACATGAAACGTTCGCCGGTGCACCACCTGCTTTTTTTGAGAATTCTTTGGCTTTCGTTAAATCTTTCCCTTGGTTTTCGGCAACGAAATCTATCAGCAATTCACCTATGCAGAATATCTTTTTCATAAAGCTTTTTGGAAATTAGAAATTCTAAGTTAATTAGAAAAAACACCTAGTCCCTAAAAATTCTTAAAGAATTATTAAAATTTGAATGGTTAAAACAAATTTCATTGAATTAAAATCATTCCTGTTTTGGGTCTGGCGATGATTTCCATATCTTGAAATATATTTTTAAAACTATCTGACCATGAGCCTATTTGAAGAAATTAAGAAGAAACTGAGCCACGAGTTTATTGATATTATAGAGTGGCTTGATGCAACGAACGATACTATTGTCCACCGTTTTGAACGCTACCAAAATGAAATAAAGAATAATGCCCAGCTTATCGTACGAGAGGGGCAAATCGCCGTTTTTGTCAATGAAGGTCAACTCGCAGATGTTTTTAAACCAGGCACCTATACCTTGAACACCAAAAACCTACCCATTCTCACGACGCTGAAAGGGGGGAAATATGGATTTGATAGTCCGTTCAAGGCAGAGGTCTATTTTGTGAATACGAGACTTTTTACCGATGAAAAATGGGGCACCAAAAATCCGTTCATGTTAAGTGATGAGCGTTTCGGTCTGGTTGAAATTAGGGCATTTGGAACCTATAGTTTTCGGATCAACGATCCAGGTAAATTCGTAGTGGATGTGGTTGGTACAGATGGGAATTTCACCAATTATGAAGTGAACGAACATTTAAAAAGTTTGATCGTCACCCGTTTTACCGATACCTTGGGAGAAGCCAATTTGCCAATAGAACTATATGCCGCAAATACTAGCGAGCTTTCGGAAACTTGTCAAACGGTAATGCAGCCAGAATTTAATAGGGTAGGGATAGAATTGGAGAAATTCTACATTGAAAACGTGTCAATGCCTGAGGAGTTGAAGAAGGAAATTTTCGAATACAGCAGACTAGATAAGTTGGATATGGCCAAATTGGCCCAGTTTAAAGCGGCCAAAGCCATGGAATTAGCGGCTAAAAACGAAGGAGGAACCGCTGGCGCAGGTATGGGTATGGGTATGGGTTTTGTATTGGCGCAACAAATGGGCGGTATGATGGGGCAGCCCTCAACCCAACCTTTTGGAGGCCAGGCCGTACAACCGCAGGCGCCACCACCTATTCCTGCGCAGGTAAGTTATTTCTATGCGGTACACGGTCAGCAATCAGGACCGGTTTCTTTTGAAAAATTAAAGGAACTTTTCGCCAGTAGAACCATCAATAGAGATTCCTTGATTTGGAAACAGGGCATGGCCAATTGGACTGTATTAAAAGATGTAGAAGAACTAAGATCGTTCTTGGGAGGCAATACCCCACCGCCTTTACCTACGGCCTAATCATATAGCAATAGCTTGCCAATACCCTTTACTATAGGGGATTCTATCTATGGAAGATATTCAGAAATCAGAATTTAAAAAGGCATGTGCCAATTGTGGGGCCGAGTTGAAATTTAAACCTGGCTCCCATCAATTGACCTGTGAATACTGTGGTTATGAGGAATTCATCGAACCATCTAAAAGTAGTTTTGAGGAATTGGAACTGGCACATTATTTAAAAATTGTTGGCGAAAATGCCTATACTGAAACCATTGAACTGTTACATTGTAAGAATTGTGGGGCCAACCAGCATGTAGAAGAAAATTATAAATCCCTCAATTGCGTTTATTGTGGAGAACCTTTGATTCGGGAAGATATTGAAACCGAAGGATGGATTTCGCCCGGGGCATTGGTTCCTTTTCAATTGGATGCTAAAAAGGCCCAGGCCATATTTAAAGATTGGCTGAACAAAATTTGGTTCGCTCCCAATAACTTAAAACGGGCGGCTTTAGATATAGAGAGATTACATGGACTCTACCTGCCCTACTGGACTTTTGATGCCAATTTACGCGCTTCATATCACGGCCAACGTGGAGATTATTACTATGAAACCCAAACTTATAATAGTGATAAAGGAAGACGTACCCGGCAGGTCCGTAAAACTAGATGGACCTATGTTTCTGGAAGTGTAGATGGATTTGTAGATGATATCTTAATCAATGCGTCACAGAAAAAGAGAAAGGAAATTCCGGCTAAAATTGCTTTTTGGAATTTGAAGGACCTGGTCGTTTTCAATTCAAAATACCTATCAGGGTTCGTGACCGAAAAATATACGGTTTCGTTAAAAGAAGGTCATCACAGTTCGTTTCAAGAGGCAAAGAATATTGCCTATAATTGGATACGGCGCGATATCGGCGGCGATACACAACGTATCGCGAATGCTGATATTAAATTATCCGATGAAACGTTTAAACATATTTTACTCCCGGTTTACCTGAGTTCGTATAGGTACGATGGTAAGGAATTCAATTTTTATATTAATGGTCAAACGGGCGTATTAAGTGGAAATAGACCCTATTCATTCTGGAAAATCTTCTTTTTAGTACTTTTTATACTTGTGATAATAGCAGTATTTGCGATTTTTGCTAAATGAGTTTAAAAAGAACGCTGGTTATAGGCGACATCCATTCGGGATTAAAAGCTTTACAGCAACTATTGAGTAAAATAGACCCTGCCGAAGAAGATACCCTTATTTTTTTGGGAGATTACATAGACGGTTGGAGTGAGGCTGTGGAAACCATAAATTACCTGCTCGAATTAAAAGAGCGCTATTCTTGCATTTTTCTTAGGGGAAACCATGATGAACTTTGCTATGAGTGGCTAACGGGGGCAGGCGATAACCCCACTTGGTTTATGCACGGGGGCGAGGCCACGGCAAATTCCTACGCAAAGGCAGATGAGGCCAAGAAAGAAATCCATATTCAATTTTATGAAAGTTTAGAGAATTACTATTTAGATGATGAAAATAGATTGTTCTTGCATGCTGGTTTTACTAATTTAAAAGGAATCGAATTTGAATATTTTAAAAAGACATTTTATTGGGACCGTACGCTATGGGAACTGGCACTTTCATTAAATAACGATTTGGATTATGACCATATTCATTATCCAAAACGATTAAAAAATTATAGTGAAATCTATATCGGGCATACTCCGGTAACCCGTATTGGCAAGACAACCCCTCAAAATGCAGCGAATGTTTGGAATATTGATACCGGAGCCGCTTTTAAAGGTCCTTTGACAGCACTGCATGTAGAAACAAAGGAATATTGGCAAAGTGATCCTGTTTTCACCTTTTATCCTAATGAAAGGGGCAGAAACTGATAAAACCGTTAACTTTACGTAGAAAGAGATTGATTTATTGACGAACTTTGATAAAATTTGAGATATGTCCATTAAAAATATAAGATTAGAAGTGATGCAGGCACTGGAGCCAAAGGTTGAGGGATTTATGGATTCTTTCCTTATACCGGTAGAGGATATATGGCAGCCTACAGATTTTTTACCTAACTCAGAAAAAGAAGGTTTTTTACAAGAGGTAAAGGAATTAAGGGAAGAGTCTAAAGAGTTGGGTTACGATTTTTGGGTGACCATGGTTGCCGATACCATAACCGAAGAAGCCCTGCCGACGTATGAATCTTGGCTAATGGATGTGGTAGGTATTGATCAACATGGAGATTATAAAACCAACGGTTGGGCCAAATGGGTACGCGCGTGGACCGCTGAAGAAAATAGGCACGGTGACGTTTTGAACAAATATCTGTATTTATCGGGCAGGGTGAATATGAGAGAGGTTGAAATAACCACACAACATTTAATATCTGACGGATTTGATATTGGAACAGACCGTGATCCATATAAGAACTTTATTTATACATCTTTTCAAGAATTGGCTACCAACATTTCGCACAAGAGGGTAGGCCAAATGGCAAAGAGAAAAGGAAATGCCTTATTGGGTAAAATGTGTACTATAATCGCCGGCGACGAAATGCGACACCATTTGGCCTACAGGGAATTTGTAAAGACCATTTTTGGAGAGGATCCTTCTGGGATGATGATAGCGTTTGCAGAAATGATGAAGAAGAAAATTGTAATGCCTGCGCATTTCTTGCGGGAATCAGGAGGTACTATTGGTTCTGCTTTCGAGAATTTCTCGAACTGCGCGCAGCGTTTAGGCGTATATACCGCACAGGATTATGTTGAGATTTTAAGTAAGTTAAATACATACTGGGAGTTGGAAACCATTCGATCCTTAAATGAAGAAGCCGAAAAGGCCCGGGATTACTTAATCAAATTACCTGCTAGACTAGAACGTATAGCAGAGCGTATGAAGTTTCCACAAGATCAATACCACTTTAAATGGGTAGAAGCCAACGGAGCATTGTAAGAACGACATAAAAAAATCCCGGGCAATTGACCGGGATTTTTTTATGTTAAAAATTTACTATAATCATGTGCTTCTTACCATCTCATTAAACAATCAAGTGGATTTTCAAAACAATTTTAGGGAGTCGAAAGTCTTTATTCCAGTTATACTTGAAAATCAACCATCTATACAGATACAGTGTTTGTAGGTGAAAAAATAGAGTTAACGAACAACTTTAAATTGCACTTTAGCAAATAAATTTTAAAAGTATACTTCTCCCCTCAAAGTTTGGGCACTGGGTATACATTTGAAGTTTTGAGTTAGTTGGTTAAAAAATCCTGTCTTCATCATAGTCGATAGGATTTTTTTAGGTTTATATTTTTCTTGTATTTCAAAACTCTAATTCCTTTTATTTAAAGGCTTTAAACCTTCAAGAACATTAAATTACGTTGTTAAAGGTCAAACTTTATCCCTTGGGCCAAAGGTAATTCTGTGGTATAGTTTATTGTATTTGTCTGTCTACGCATGTAAACTTTCCAAGCATCGGAGCCACTTTCCCTACCGCCGCCTGTCTCTTTTTCACCTCCGAAGGCGCCACCGATTTCGGCACCAGATGTGCCTATGTTTACATTGGCAATGCCACAATCACTACCCCAAGCGGAAAGAAAGCGCTCCGCTTCCCTTAAATTGTTCGTCATAATGGCCGAGGAGAGTCCTTGAACCACTCCATTTTGAATGGCGATGGCATTTTCAACTTCTCCTGTGTACTTTAAAAGATAAAGAACAGGGGCAAAGGTTTCGTGTTGAACAATTTCAAATTCATTTTTAGCTTCTGCGATTGCGGGTTGAACGTAACATCCGCTTTCATAACCTTCACCTTCCAAAACGCCTCCTTCAACAATCAATTTTCCACCTTCGGCAACTACGTTCTCCAACGCTTTTTTATAGTGAACGACCGCATCGGTATCAATTAAGGGTCCGACATGATTTTTTTCATCCAATGGATTTCCAATACGTAACTGCTTATAGGCCGATACAATGGCATCTTTTACCTTTTCGTACATGGATTCATGAATAATCAATCTACGGGTAGAGGTACATCGTTGTCCCGCAGTCCCTACTGCTCCGAATACCGCACCTATAACGGTCATTTTCAGGTCAGCATCAGGTGTAACAATTATGGCATTGTTTCCTCCAAGTTCCAATAACGATTTGCCAAGTCGGGCGGCTACGGCCTGTGCCACTATTTTTCCCATTCGTATTGAACCTGTAGCGGATACCAAAGGGATTCTAGTATCTTGGGTCATATATTCACCCACCTTGTAATCACCATTGATAAGGCATGAAATACCTTCCGGTAAATTGTTTGCCTTAAAAACCGCGGCGGCTATATTTTGGCAAGCAACCCCGCAAAGCGGTGTTTTTTCAGAAGGTTTCCAAACACAAACATCGCCGCATATCCATGCCAGTGCTGTGTTCCAAGCCCAAACGGCGACTGGGAAATTAAATGCCGATATAATACCTACCACTCCTAAGGAATGATATTGCTCGTACATTCTATGGCCTGGTCGTTCTGAATGCATGGTCAAACCGTGTAATTGTCGAGATAGACCAACAGCAAAATCACAGATATCTATCATTTCTTGAACTTCCCCTAAACCTTCTTGATAACTTTTTCCCATTTCATAGGAGACCAACTTACCAAGATGCTCTTTGAGCTCCCGAAGTTTTTCGCCGAATTGACGTACAATTTCACCACGTTGAGGTGCCGGTTTTGTCCTCCAATCCGTAAATGCGTCAGTAGCAGTTTGCATTACCTTTTCGTAATCCTCTTTTGTAGTAGTTTTTACCTTGGCGATTAGAGAACCATCTACCGGAGAATAGGAGGTTATCAGCTCTCCAGATGAAAAATTGTTAGAACCGGTTGAAGTTCCATTGTTGATATCCTTGATCCCCAATGCTTTTAGAGCATCCTGCATTCCAAAATCCGCCGCAATTTTTGACATTATATAACTTTTTAAACTTAATTTGTTAAATATATAGCTAAAATACAAAGAAAATCATGCTTTAAAGCATCTTAAACTTCATGGGAAGAATTTAATAATTGACCAAAGAAATATTCCTAGTAGGGCAGGGATTCCCTGTATCAGGAATATTTTTTTTGATACCGATATGCCGCCATAGATTCCAGCAACCACAACACAACCTAAAAAGAACAAACTTATGTTAGTAGACCATATTACATCAGTGATTACTAAAGACCAAATTAATCCTAAGGCAAGGAAGCCGTTATATAGACCTTGATTGGCCGCCATATTTTTAGTAGGCTCAAATAAATCATGCGGAATATTTCTAAATACTTTCTTGGCCTTTGTGGTCCACGCGAACATTTCGAGCCATAGAAAATACACGTGCATGATTGCAACTATTGCCGTTACTATTTGAGCAGTAAAAATCAATTTTCTTGCGCTATGAAACGTTCGTCTACAGGCATTACTGTGCCACAATTTTCGCAAGTCCTCAATTCTTTCGAACTATAGAAGTGTTTGAAATGGGCCAGGAAATCCTTTTCAATATCATTTAGGGTAAAATAGGCCTCATACAGTTTATGGTTGCAATTGTCACAAAACCATAGTAGACCATCATCAACGTTCATATCGGCTCTTTTACGTTCTATTACCAAACCAATGGAGCCTTCTTTTCTAACGGGCGAATGGGGAATTTTGGCGGGATGCAAGTACATGTCTCCCGGGCCTAGTTTCATAGTTCTCTTTTTCCCATTTTCTTGAATATGGATTTCAATATTTCCCTCTAATTGATAAAAAAGTTCTTCGGTCTCATTATAGTGATAATCTTTACGGGCATTGGGTCCGCCGACAATCATTACAATGTAATCCCCTGCATCTTTATATAAATTCTTATTGCCAACGGGAGGTTTAAGCATCCCCCTGTTTTCTTCTATCCATGTGTTAAGGTTAAAAGGCGCTTTAATGCTCATATCTTTATATTTTAAGTGAAAGTTAAAAAAACCCTAGGCGCTTACCTAAAACTTGGGCATAAAAAAAGCCTTTGAAATCCAAAGGCTTTTTTTATGCATTTTATGTTTCTAATTGATTATTTAAAGAATATTTGCGTGAAGTAGAGGTCACCATTAGAATTTGGTCTAATACTTATAGCGGAATAATTATAATCTCCCTCAATATTTTTCCTATGGCCGGGGCTCTTTAGCCAAGCTTCAAGCGCTTCTTCTAGAGTATCATAATTTCTTGCAACATTTTCAGCCACAAGTATTGCTCCTGTTCTCTTTGAAATGTTTTCGGCGCGTTCGTTAAATTTATCATGACTAGTTCGGTTTTTGGCAATCATATAATCTGTATGGATACC
Organism: Maribacter sp. X9; assembly: GCF_048537565.1. Classification (GTDB taxonomy): domain Bacteria; phylum Bacteroidota; class Bacteroidia; order Flavobacteriales; family Flavobacteriaceae; genus Maribacter. The sequence goes on along the minus strand of NZ_CP183215.1, from coordinate 555,262 downwards.
TGCATAGTAATACGTGTTACTATCAAATTGCATTTCACTTAGACCGATACTTACGCGATAGTCGTTGACCATATCGAAAAGTTGGGCTTCATTGGTATTTTGTTCGTTCGAAGAAACTAATGTTACATTCTTAGAAATATCGGTGTTCTCTTCATCGTAACCGGCAAAGTTTTCGTATTTGGAACAAGAAGATAATAAAAGGATGAGTAATGCTAATTGGGGTAATGCTAATTTCATTTTGGGGAACATATTTTATGTTTTTATGTTACAAATGTAGCTTCAGGGGTCATCTTAAAAACAATAATATCCATGGCGGTAACGAAAAACTCGATAAGCTGTAGAATTATACTGAATGGGAGCTAATCGATTAAATGCAATGCTATTTTCATCGAAGAAAACTGCATTTAATAAGAGTTTACGCACTTCAACCTGAAAATATTCCCTCTCAACTTAGTTGTGCTAAAAAGTTGGTTGAAATATCAAAACCTGTCTTTTGAAAAATGGATTGTGCAAATTGTTATTGCTTGTAAAATAGTTGGGTAAAATAATAATTGCCCATTTCATTTTTTTTGACGCTTATGGCGGTATGTGTGAAATCACCCTCCATGGTTTTTTTATGGCTACTGCTGTTGTACCAACCTTGAAAGGCCTCTGTGGCAGAATCATAATCTTTTGCCACATTTTCAGCTACCATCTCAACGGTTACCTCAGAGTTGATATTAGCTGCCCTAGAGCTGAAATTATCATGGCTTATACTTCCTTTAGCAATCATGTAATCTGTGTGGATGTTGGCATACTTGTAGGCCACATCACTAAACCGGAGCGGTTCGGTCTTTAAAGTCAACCTATGTTCATTGACAATTTCCAATAGTTCCTGTTCTATGGTTATCGCATTCTCTGCTTCAATGACGGGTGTTTCCGATATGGGTTCACTTGTGCACGAACTAAGAAATAATACAATTAGAGCAGGGACCGCATAAAGCAATCTCATTTTCATATAGTGTCTTTTTCTAATACAGCCTCTCGGCGTAGCGCAGTAGGTAAGTAAGGTGAGAATGTTCTAGATTCTCTATCGATAGGGGTATCGATATCCCAATATTATGGAAAATAAAATAACGCTAAATAATCTGAATTTTTTTTTCGTTGAAGTGATGAAAAACTTGGAATAAAAGCTATTTTCAGTTTTAAACTTTAATGGAATCGTTGGGAGTTTCCTTTTTTAGCACGTCGGTTTCCAGTACATTTTTAAATAGAAGGGCCCCAATATCCTTGATGGGTTGGTAAAGAACGGATTCATTTTTTGTTTGCTCATCAAGTAAATTAAAGGAGGTGTTCATTCGATCAAAGAATATCAATAGGGCACCTAGTAAAATGGCTACTTTGAGTACGCCGAAAATAGCTCCTGCAAGTTTGTTCAGCAGCCCTAGCATTGCGATATTGGCTATTTTGGTCAATAATTTTCCAGCTAAATGTACAATGATGATGATGAGAATAAAGGTAATTATAAAGGCTGCGATGCTCATATTACGCTCATTCCAGTCCAAACGTTCCGATAAGTAACCCCCTGTGATATAAGAAAAATGGATTGCTCCATAAATACCTGCTATCAAAGCAACGATTGAAGCTATTTCCATAAACAGTCCGTTCTTAAGACCTTTCCATAGTCCCCAAATTAATGGTATTCCAAGAAGTATATCTAAAAGCCCCATTCGCAAAGTGTTTTAACAAATATAGAACTTTGATTTGTACCTTTGTAGTCTCAAAAATTAGCCGAACTGGCACAAATAATATGGCAAGGGATATACAATTAAAAGAACGATGGGATAATTTGGTTGTGAGATTGTCGACTAAATTTTCTGATGGTGATCCGTTGGAATTGGATGCCATCATTTATTTGGTAGGTGTTCAAGAACTTGGCCAATACCATAGAAAGTATAAGAAGGATGATAAACTGGACCTGATGCATATTGCCATTTGTAGACTATTGGAACCTTACGGTTTTTATGAGTTCAGTTTTTTTGATGAAGAAGGTTGGCCACATTACAACGTAAAGGAAGAGTTACCCTCATTAAAGGCAGGAGAACAAACCGTATTAATGAAGGAGGCCATTGTCAATTATTTCTTAGAAAAGGAGTTCATCCAATAATTCCAGACTGCACCTTATTGCCTTATAATTTTCACTCCAAGCAAATCAGTAGGAGATAATGGCTATGCGGAAAAAACAAAATTAGAAGTAGTATCTATCGGGTTCAATAGTTGCACTGTTCGTATGTGTTTGGTAGAAAGTGAATATTATTTTCAAAACGAAGAATAGTCAGTACAGGAATTATTATTAGCAATACGTCTTCATTTAAGTTTTTGAATTTGCCTGTAAATCCGCTATATTTAAGAAAATAACACGGTGTAAATGTCAAGGCAATTTATTATTTCATTAGATCAGGGAACTACAAGCTCAAGAGCATTATTAGTGGACCATGAGGGAAAAATTCAGGGAATGGTGCAACGAGAGTTCAAACAAATCTTCCCCAAATCGGGTTGGGTAGAGCATGATCCTATGGAAATCCTATCCTCGCAGATGCAAGTTTTACAAGAATTGCTCGATAAGGAAAAAGTACGACCATCGGAAATTTTGGCGATAGGGATTACCAACCAAAGAGAAACTACTGTGGTTTGGGATAAAAATTCGGGAGAGCCCGTTTACAATGCCATTGTTTGGCAAGACAAGCGTACTGCTAACATTTGTGAACACCTCAAAAAATCTGGTTTAAAGGAACATGTTCAAAAAACCACAGGCTTGGTTATCGACTCTTATTTTTCGGGTACTAAGGTAAAATGGATTTTAGATAATGTAGAAGGGGTAAAGAAAAAAGCCGCGGATGGAGACTTATTAATGGGAACCATAGATAGTTGGTTGGTATGGAACATGACCAAAGAGCACAACCATTATACCGATTATACCAATGCTTCACGCACTATGATTTATGATATCGTTAATTTAAAATGGGACGATAAAATGCTCAAAGCGCTTGGAATTCCTAAAAGTATGTTGCCAGAGGTAAAACCATCCGCGGCCCATTTTGGCGATTATGAATATAAGAACGTTAAGATACCTATTTCAGGTATAGCCGGGGATCAACAGGCAGCACTTTTTGGACAGGCTTGTTTTAAAAAAGGCACGGCAAAGAACACCTACGGTACGGGCTGTTTTATGTTAATGAATACAGGTGAGGAACCACAGTTTTCTAAGAACGGATTATTGACCACTATTGCATACGGCCTTAATGGAAAAGTGAACTATGCCCTTGAAGGTAGTATTTTTATTGCAGGGGCGGCTATACAATGGTTACGTGACGGCATGGAACTAATCACCCATGCCGAAGAAACGGAGAAGTTGGCAAATTCCATAGAAGGTGAAAATTCAGTTTATGTGGTCCCGGCTTTTGCGGGTCTTGGAGCACCCTATTGGGATATGTACGCTCGTGGCGCAATTTTTGGGTTGACCCGAGATACAGGTAAGGCACATATTGCCAAAGCTACTTTAGAAGCCTTGGCGTACCAGACCAAAGATATTTTAAAGGCGATGGAAGATGATTCAAGAATTCAGTTAAAGAACCTTAGGGTAGACGGCGGAGCTTGTGCGAACGATTATTTAATGCAGTTTCAGGCCGATATATTAGATTCAGAAGTACATCGCCCCGAGGTAATTGAGTCAACCGCTATGGGTGCTGCATTCTTGGCCGGTATTCAGGTTGGACTTTGGGAGCAATCCGATATTGACCAAAATAGACCTATGAACCATATTTTTAAACCCACTTTTGACCGTGTCAAGAGAAAGCGTTTATATAAAAAATGGCAAAAAGCGGTAGAACGCTGTAAAGGATGGGAAGAAGAGGAATGATTCGATACAGCTAATTTCACAAAAAAATAACTTGAACGGATAAACCTTCCCGAAGTTGTGTCTATATCTTTGGATAAAGAAAAATATATTCACCCTTTTATTGGGCATTTTAGAATGATCTTCAATGCAGCTTTGTCCCTTGATATTAAAATAAACATCTATAGATGAAAAACATAAAATTCACGAATTTAGAACGGCAAAAGACAATCGATACCATCGCAAGTGAGGAGTTTGACCTTGTGGTTATTGGAGGGGGAATTACAGGTGCCGGTATAGCGTTAGATGCCGCTTCACGGGGTTTGAAAACTGCTTTGTTGGAAAAAGGTGATTTCGCTTCGGGCACCAGTAGTAAGTCCACCAAATTGATACATGGCGGTCTTCGCTATTTAAAACAATTCGATTTTTGGTTGGTAAAAGAAGTAGGTTCTGAGCGGGCTATTGTACATAAATTGGCACCACATCTAGTATTGCCGGAAAAAATGTTATTGCCCTTAATAGAGAATGGTTCTTATGGAAAGTGGCTTGCCTCCATTGGTCTTAAAGTATATGATATTTTGGCCCAAGTTTCGGGTGATGACAAACGGCAAATGTTGGAGAAAAAGGAAGCTTTAAAACTCGAGCCGTTGTTGCCCAAAAAGATTCTAAACGGGGCGGGCTATTATGCCGAATATAGAACTGACGATGCTCGGTTGACCATTGAGAATATAAAGACAAGTTTACTTTTTGGTGCCCAAGCCTTGAATTATGCAAAAGTGAACGATTTTTTATATACCGATGAAAAGGTTGCCGGGGTTAAGGTTGTTGATGAGGTTTCAGGAAAGGAATTCACCATTAAATCGAAGTACGTAATCAGCGCTGCAGGGCCTTGGGTAGATGAGCTTAGAGGTTTGAACAATTCAAAAAAAGGAAAACAGTTACACCTTACCAAAGGAGTACATTTGGTTTTTCCCTATGAGAAGTTACCCGTAAAACAATCCGTTTATTTCGATATCCCTGATGGGCGAATGATGTTTGCCATTCCAAGAGGTAAAATCACCTATGTTGGCACAACAGATACCAATTACAATGACAACAAGGACAATGTTAGAACCGACATAGCTGATGCTATCTATTTGATTTCTGCCGTGAATAATATGTTTCCGGATATACATTTAGAATTGGACGATATCATTTCTTCTTGGGCAGGGTTACGACCCTTGATTCATGAAGAAGGTAAATCTGCTTCAGAACTTTCTAGAAAAGATGAAATTTTTGTATCCGACACCGGGTTGGTCAGTATTGCTGGGGGAAAATTAACAGGCTATCGTAAAATGGCCGAGCGCGTGGTTGATCGTATCGCCAAAAAGATGGAAGAAGAGCAAGATACCAAGCTTAAGGAGTGTTTCACGGAGAAAATTTTTCTTTGTGGAAATGAAGATTTTAAAAAGTTCAAACAAGTCAAAAAGTATATCGCTGAAATCTACGAAAGGTTAAAAGAAGATGGATTTACTGAATATGATGCCTGGTTTTTAGTGACCAATTATGGAAAGCAAACCGAGACCATTTTAGAGTATTATTCAAAAACATTAGAAAAGAATAAACAGGTACGTTTGGCCAAAGCGGAACTTGCCTTTGGAATCGATTTTGAAATGGTACAGAATCCTATGGATTTCTTTATTCGAAGAACAGGAAGACTTTATTTTGACATAGAAAGTATTCGAACCCTTATGGAACCTATCCTAAAAGAATTCCAAAATAGATTTGGAGTTTCAGATACAAAAGTAACCGAATGGAAAAAAACCTTAGAATATGAACTCAAGGAACATTCAGATTTTTCCTTAAATCGTGATTAATCTAATTTCTCAGTGAGTTCGGTAAATACTTTTTTAGGATTTTTATTTTCATAAAGCACTTGATAAACAGCATTGATAATTGGGGTCTTTACCTTTTTATTAAAGTTGTTCTTAATGGCGTATGCGCTTTTGGTAGCGTAGTATCCCTCGGCAATCATGCTCATTTCCATTTGAGCGCTTTTAACGGTATATCCTTTACCGATCATATTCCCGAACATTCGGTTTCGGCTAAAGGTTGAATAGCCGGTAACCAATAAGTCTCCCAAATAGGCCGATTCATTGATGTTACGGTCTATATTGTGAATACGTTTGGTATACCTTTTCATTTCACGAATGGCGTTGCTCATCAATACACTTTGAAAATTATCGCCATAACCCAAACCGTGCGCTATTCCTGCAGCTATGGCGTAGATGTTCTTTAGCATAGCGGCATATTCGGTTCCGATAATATCCTTGCTGATTTTAGTCTTGATGTAATTACTGGAAAGGTTTTTAGCTACAAACTGAGCATTCTCTTTGTCGGCGCACGCTATGGTCAGATACGAAAGCCGCTCCATAGCTACTTCTTCTGCATGGCAAGGGCCTGTAATGACCCCAATATGTTCAAAAGGGATGTTATAGGTTTCGTGAAAATGCTCCCCAACGATCATACCGGTTTCGGGAACAATACCTTTAATGGCCGAAAAAATAACTTTGTCCTTCAGGGACGTTTGGAGCTTTTCCAATTCCCCGACTAAAAATGCGGATGGAACTGCGAAAATTAAAATATCCGCAAAATGTACAGCTTCATTGATATCATCGGTCAAGAACAACTGTTCTGTTTTAAACTCGACCGAAGTAAGATAATTTGGATTGTGTTTTTGGATTTTCAAGTAGCCTATTGCATCGGCATTCCGCATATACCATCCTACTTTTTCTTGGTTATTGGTCAACATTTTAACAATGGCGGTTGCCCAACTTCCTCCTCCAATTACTGCAAATTTAGCATCCTTCTTCATGTTCAGGTTTTATGCATACAAATTTACCAAATATTTAGAAGCTTATTTTCTATTGATAATCAATGGAATGCGATTTTTGGCATGGTGATTGTCTTTTGATTGACAACCTTAAAATGTAATCCTATGAGAACAATAAAACTACTCACTGGTTATTTCTTTTTAGCAACGCTAATGGTTTCTTGTTACGCAGATGTGATTATCGAGGATGATTACATAGAAGAATCCGCTTTTAATACAGATCAGGTTTTACAGAGTTATGACCTTTGGTATGTAGATATTAATGCTACACGTGGAGGTGGAGAGGTACCCTTTTTGCAGAGAGCCTTTACCATATCTTTTGATAGAGGGGTCGTTTATGCAAATAATAACATCGTAGGCATTGGTAAAACTGGCGGTGGTTACGGTATAGATGTCGGCACTTATGGTTCGCTGAGAGGAATCGTGGATATTGATCATGATGTGGACGGGCGCTGGGCGTTGGAAGTATATGCTACAAATTCAAATACGATAGAATTATATGATGCCAGCACAGACACCTCTTATTTCCTTAAAGGTTACCAGACCAATAATTTTGATTATGATATGGTCTTCTATGATAACATCAATTACTTTTTACAAGAATATGATGCATGGGAGAAAGTCTATACAAGTCAGGCGGGAGCATTCAATGATTTTGATAATGAAAATTACCTGCAGTTTTCCCCTAACTTTTTCAGGTCATCCATAGACACCCCAAATACAAGTATAGCCAGCTTACAATGGGATTACGAGGGAGATTATCAAGTGTATAATATACAAGGGGACGATACTTTAAAAACCTTGACCTTGGATTATGATTTCTTCGGTGACGATTATTTTGAACTCTATGTGATCAATGATAGCACCATAGAGTTATATCATCCTGACAGTGGTACTACTTATGAGTTTAAAGGAAGGGGCTATCAGCAATATCTTAAATCTGCAAAAGCCAATGAACGTAAAAAAAGAACAAAATCGTCTAACCCTATGATGAAAGTAGTGCGGAAGAAAGCATGATAGTTTTTAGGTTGGTTGTCTCAAAATTGCCCTCTTTAGTTGAAGAAGGGCAATTTTTAGTTACAGGGGGCAACATCTTCCATAATTACGGCATCTATTTTTATGGTATCAGTAGAATGTAAGACAGATACATCGCCTGTAGTTTCAAAAACCACCGCTTTTACTTGAGATAATTGAAGCACGTTTGCCTCTCGTAATTTACCCATTAAATCGGCCCTACTGACCAATGCCTTTTTTAAGTTTTCCTCAAAGATTTCGCCATTTTTCATCAATAAGATCGGGGTATTGGTCAGCACCTTTTGTGCCGTATTAGATTTGGAGAAAACCTTTGAAAAGAGAACCTGAAGGCTCGCTAAAAGGGCTATGGATATAAATGCCGGAAATAAGCTCGATACCGGTTTGTTGACCGCATCTGCTAAAATAGAACCCATGGCAATGGTCACCGCAAAATCGAAACTTGTCATTTTGGCGAACGTACGTTTACCGGCCATGCGTGTAATGAGCATGATGTATACATAAATTACGATGGCCGCTAGGCACATTTGTACTATGGTCTTTAACGAAAGAGGTTCAAATATTTCCATATTTATATTTTAAGGGTGGGCGACTAACATTTTCAAGATAGGGTCACTATTTCTCAAAATGTTACTCATAAGCATTTAATGCTGCTTCATTTAAGAAAGGTTTCAAATTACCTTGCCTTTTTCTTAAAAGCGGACGGATTTTCACCTGTAACCTTTTTAAAGGTCCTATTGAAATAGGAAAGGCTTTCAAAACCGCACTCGAAACAGGTTTCGCTAACATTGTTTCCTGCAAGCAGCATTCTTTTCGATTGACTGATGCGGTATTGGTTCAAAAACTCAATGAACGTGCTTCCCGTAGCCTTTTTGAAATATCGACAAAAAGCAGGTTTTGTTAAATTGCAGAAATTGGCAACTTCATCTACCCCAATTTTACTTTGGTAACGTTCATCGACTAAGGCATAAATGTCACGAATACGATCTTGCTCTTTTTTGCTATATCTGTTTTTATAGGGCTTTGTATGAAGTAATTCAAATTCATTGCTCTGTGACAATCTTTTTAAGATGTGCATAATTGCCATGAAATATTCGAACGGTTTTAATGTATGCAGCTCCTTTAGTAATCCGCCGACAACCTTCTTAGTTTCTCCATGAAATGCAATGCCATATCTCGATAGGTCTAATAACCTGTTTAGACTTTTTAACTCGGGAATTGGATCCACAAAGGTATTCTTGAATGACGGCTTAATATGTAATACTTCCTCTCTATACGTAGTCTTAACTCCATAGTCAAAATTTAAGTGGGGAATATTAGAGCCTATAAGTACAAGGTCGGTTTCGGTATATTCTGAAATATGGTCTCCAACATGTCTTGTGCCATTGGCGCCTTCAATATAAACTATCTCATATTCTGGATGAAAATGCCAATAAAACAGATGGCTTAATTTTGGGTCATGTAAAAGCCTAAACTGACTTTTGGATAACGAATCGATGGTCTCTAATTCAATTTTCATAATATAGTTAAACAAAATTGCATCTAAAATAAACCAATTTTCAATATTAAATCAATATTGTTCAAATTACGGTCAATATTAAGGTGGTTTTCAATGGTGGTAAAATATAATTTTATACTGTTAATTAAATCATAACGATAATGCAACCAGTGAAACAAAAAGTAGAAATGGGTAATAAGGCCCATGAAGTAATACCTGGAAATCCTTCTACGGCGACAAGTAGTAAACAGCAATTAAACGATAGATCCAACGGAAAAGACTTACGCGTACTTAGCGAAGCGGATTGGAAATTTTGGAAACATAATGGATACATTGTAATCAAGAATGCGATATCCAAGGAACAGGCGAAAAGGACTTCTGATTTTCTTTGGGAATTTGACGAAAAGAATCCTGCCGATACGAATACTTGGTATGTTCCTGCACGTGCCGAAATGAAAATGAAAGAGTTGACAGGTACAGGAATGGTCGAGGTATATAACCATCAGTTGCTTTGGGACAATAGACAAACACAAAGAGTTTATGATGCCTTTGTTGACGTGTGGGGAACAGAAAAATTATGGGTAACCATTGACCGTGCGAACCTTAATTTTCCATTACCACCGAACGTTACTAAAAAAGGATTTATACATTGGGATTATGATCCTGAAACCAAGCCGCAAAATGTTCAGGGAGTTTTGGCATTAGCCGATCAAATTGATGAAAACATGGGCGGGTTTCAATGCATTCCTTGGCTGTACCGTAATTATGACTCGTGGAAACTTACGCAACCTGAAGACCGAGACCATTTTCAGCCTAGTTTGGAAGGATTGGAAGATAAAATTGTAAAAGTGAAAATGGAGGCCGGTGATCTGCTTATTTTCAATAGTATTCAACCGCATGGTATACGACAAAATAAATCAAAGGAAAAAGTACGTATTGCACAATATATTTCTATGATGCCGGCAGAGCCTGAAAATAAGGTTTTGAGAGATTGGAGAATTAATTCATGGAAAGATAGAATAGCACCTGAAGGATATGCCTTTCCAGGAGATCCGCGTAAATGGGAACAAACAAAATATAAAACTGCTAAACTATCTCCGTTGGGAGAAAAATTATTAGGATTAAAGGACTGGTAAATAGATAATTTGGTAATAATCAGTAGGTTTATGGTAAGGCCGGTAAATAGTGTTATTTTTGCGCCCTTTAAAATAGACCGCAATGGCAAAGTTTCTGAATTTATTCGATTTTAAGCAAAAGGTAGACTATAAGACAGAAATCCTTTCGGGGCTTACCGTAGCTTTGGCTTTGGTGCCCGAAGCTATTGCCTTTGCCCTTATACCTGGGTTTTCACCATTAACAGGTCTTTATGCGGCTTTTGTACTTGCCTTGGTTACTTCCATTTTTGGAGGACGACCTGGTATGATTTCTGGTGCAACGGGTGCCGTGGCCGTAGTGTTCATCGGCTTAATTTTAGAATTGAAGCGAAATTTTCCGGGAATTGAACCTGAAACGATATTGAATTATGTTTTCGCGACCGTTATAATAGCTGGGCTTTTACAAATATTGGCGGGCGTTTTGAGATTAGGGAAGTTTATTCGGTTAGTGCCGCATCCGGTGATGTTCGGGTTTGTCAATGGCTTGGCAATCATCATTTTTATGGCACAATTCCCTAATTTTTATCAAAAAGGAACGGATCAGTTATTAACGGGCACGAATATGGCCATTATGTTAGGGCTTACCTTGTTGACGATGTTTATTATTTGGGGACTTCCAAAATTGACCAAAGCAGTACCCTCTACTTTGGTTGCCATTCTTGTTGTTTCGGTAATTGTAATCGGTTTTGGTATTGATACACTTACTGTTGCAGATACGATGCGTGAAGGAGAATCTATTAAAGGAGGTTTTCCTCCATTATCCATCCCACAAATTCCATTGAGTTTAGAAACTATAAAAATAATATTTCCTTTTGCAGCAATAGTTGCGGGGGTAGGTTTAATTGAAAGTTTGCTGACCCTGAACATTATAGACGAGATTACTGATACGAGAGGTAGCGGTAATAAAGAATGCGTAGCTCAAGGAACTGCGAATATTCTTTCCGGATTTTTATCGGGAATGGGCGGTTGTGCCATGATCGGTCAAAGTTTGATCAATACTTCCTCAGGGGCCAGGGCACGTTTGTCAGGAATAACCGCAGCTGTTATGTTATTGGTGTTTATCATGTTTGGCTCAAGTGTTATAGAGCGTCTACCTATGGCAGCACTGGTCGGTCTTATGTTTATGGTGGCCATAGGCACTTTTGAATGGGCAAGTTTTAAAACCTTCCGTAAAATGCCAAATTCTGATGTGGTTGTTATGGTTCTGGTTACCCTGATAACTGCAGTAACCCATAATTTGGCGGTTGCCGTTCTTTTGGGCGTTATCATTTCTGCTTTGGCCTATTCGTGGGAAAACGCGAAACGAATACGGGCGAGAAAGCGAATTGATGAAAATGGGGTGAAGCATTATGAGATTTACGGACCACTATTTTTTGGATCTACAACACTATTTGCCGAAAAATTCGATATACAAGGAGATCCTAATGAAATCATCATCGATTTTCAAGAAAGTAGGGTAGCAGATATGAGTGGTATCGAAGCGTTGAACAAGATTACCGAGCGGTATGCAAAGGTTGGCAAGAAAGTCCATCTGCGGCATTTAAGCAAAGATTGTATTCGGTTACTAGTGAACGCTGAAGATATTATCGACGTTAATGTAATGGAGGACCCAACCTATAAAGTAATGGTTGATAAGCTTAAAACAGAGCATCGACAAAATAAGAATCCCTTTAATCTTTGGGGATTATAAGGTTCTTTTATAGTTTAAATTCTTACCGTATCCAATTTAAAATTCTAGCTGTTCATTTTTTGAATACCATTTATTTTGTGCTTATTTTTAGTGTGTAAAGTTTAAGAATATGAAGTGCAAAATATTGTTTATTGGTTTAGTGGCCACATTTTTAATCTTCATAATACAGAGTTGCGGAATGGAAGAATTGAAGAACGAAACAACCTTATTCGTGGGCACCTATACGAATGATGGAAGCGGCAGCGAGGGAATTTATCGATTTACCTTTAATATGGATAGCGGTAAACTCTTAGATCAAAAATTGGCGGCGGCAATTACAAATCCCTCTTTTATTACTTTATCCCCAGATAAAAAGACTTTATACGCCATAGGCGAGATAGATGATTACGAGGGTAATAGTGGTAATATAACTACTTTTAGGGTGACTGATTCTGTTCTGATGAAAATTGATACTAAAACAACTCATGGAGCGCATCCATGTTTTATCGGAATTGATAAAAGTGGAGACTATGTTGCCGTAGCCAATTATACAGGTGGAAATGTTGCGGTTTTCAACGCCCAGGATAATGGGGATTTAGTTGACTCTCCGCAAGTGATAGATCATAAGGTTTTAGATACAAGTAGAACTTCCCATGCACATATGGCCTCATTTTTAGAAGATGAGTTGTTCGTTTCGGATTTGGGCCTTGATAGAATTATTAAATATACCCGAAATAATGGCGAATTTACCCCGAGCCCACAGCCAGATTTAATGGTAGCCGAGGGTTCAGGTCCTAGACATTTCGTTACTTCTCAAAATGGAAAATTCTTGTACGTCATTAATGAATTGAATTCTACCCTAACTTGTTTTCAAAAAGATGGGGATAAATATTACGGTATGGAAACGTATGATACCGTAGCTTCCGATTTTAAGGGGAAAAGCTTTTGTGCCGACATCCATCTGTCACCAGATGGTAAATTTCTATATGGATCTAATAGAGGGGAGAACACTATAGTTATTTTTAAGGTCGATGAAGCTACTGGAAAATTGGAGTTGGTCGGAAGGGAACCTGTAAAAGGGGATTGGCCTAGAAATTTCATATTGGATCCTAATGGAGAATTTCTATTGGTGGCCAATCAACGTAGTAACAATATTGTAGTATTTAATCGGGATGCAGAAAAGGGAACCTTGAGTTTTACCAGCGAGGTTGAATTGCCTAGCCCGGTCTGCTTGCAATTTTACTAATTCGATTTTATTATTTGTAACAACTCGTGTTTAGGAATGACGCCAGATTGCCGCCAAACTTGTTTGCCATTTTTGAATAGAATCATTGTAGGAACTCCTCTAACTTGATATTGTGTCGCAAGGGATTGATTCTTGTCCACATCAATTTTAATTACCTTTATAGCATTGCCCAAATCACTTTTTACTTCTTTTAGAATGGGGGCTAATGATTTACATGGCCCGCACCAATCAGCAAAAAAGTCTACCAAAACTGGTATTTCCCCTTGTATTATTTCAGAAAATGATGCTTTCATAATTTTTAATAATTTGTGATTAAGATAATTTATTTGAACTAGCACACTCCAGTTTCCATATCACAACTTTCTCCTTCATTTAATGGAGAATTAGGGGCTATTTGTTCAAATGCTTCCAAGAATGTCCTTGTAGGTTGTGCCCCACTAATACCATATTTGTCATTGATTATGAAAAAAGGTACACTATGTACACCGCGTTGTTGGTAGTGCGCTATTTCTTGTTTAACGGCATAAGCAATAGAATCATCTGCTATTATATCTTTTGTTTTCTCAGCTGTCCACCCAAATTCAGATAATAAAGAACAAAGCACTTCTATGTTGTTCAAGTGCAAATTCTCATCAAAATAGGCTTTTAAAAATCGTTCTTTAAGGCTATCTTTAAATCCTTCTTCACCAGCTACATGTAATAATTGATGAAGTGGAAGGGTATTGACGGCCATCCATTGCTTTCCAAAATTGAATGAAATGCCCTCTTCTTTACCCACCGTTTTAAGTCGCTCTGTCATTTCAAGCGGCCCGTCTAAATCGCCGAATTTATTTGTTAGATAGGTATCCCTATCCAAGCCCCCCTCCGGAATATTCGGATCCAATTGATAAGGATGCCACTCGACCTCGATAGGTGTACCTTTCCATTGTTCAATGGCTTTCTCCAATCTTTTTTTACCAACATAGCACCATGGGCATGCCACATCGGATACAACATCAATTTTTATGGTTTCTTTTTGCATCTTTCGTTCACATTAATTCTTGTTCTATATTATTGGTCGTAAAATGATACTGAAACCTACGTTCGAATTTCATATGTGCCTGTAAGGTAGGTTTAATACATCTGCGGGATACTGATTTTAATCAGATAGTATAAAAAGAAAAGCCCTTTCAACCAGTTGAAAGGGCTTTATTCTAAATTGTGATTATTTATTATAACGTACGTAAATATTCTGCAATGTTACGCGCATCTCCTTCACTAACGTTTTGATTTAACATGATAGCATTGTTATATTCTTTCAACAATGCTTTTGCAATAGGATCTTCTTTTAACATTTTGTCTGGGTTGATGATCATATTCATTACCCATTCTGGGCTTCTGCGTTCATAAACTCCTTTTAATGCAGGGCCAATTAGGCGTTGGTCGGCCATATGACACGCTGTACAAATAGCTTGAAATTTTTCTTTACCGGCTGCCGCCATTTCTTCATTAATAGTATCGTCAAAAGTAACGTTGGTAATTGGGCCAACCCCTTTATTGTCCAAGTCGACCGGTACTTCCTGACTCGTCGTTTCCGCTTTTACCTCTTTCTTGGTGCGGTTCATTTCAAAACCTTCTTTTTTTTCTTCCTTTTTCTCGCCACAGCTTATAACCAAGGTGCTAAGCGCTATTAGACTGAATAATTTACGCATGTGATACTATGTTTTAAGTTTTTTATTTTAATGAGGCACTAAGATATGAATTTTTACGGGTTGAAAGATGTTTTGCAAAGGGTCTATTCAAATTTTAGTGATCGGATAAATGACATTTTTTTATAAGGTCTGTTCAAATGGAGCACTTCACAATTGACATAAAATAAATTATTCAATTTGCGAAATGAACTCCAAAGTTCGACGTTCTGCATAGGTGAGGTTTTGAGCCCCATGAAAACCTACATGACCACCATGTTTAGGTCTTTCTAGAAAAACTTGTTTGTGATGTTTGGCAATTTCTATAGGGTAGCAGTCCTTTCCTAAAAAGGAGTCATTTAATGCATTTATGATTAAGGTAGGGACTTTTATAGAAGACAAAAATTGAAGACTGCTGCATTTTGTATAATAATCCATCGCATCTTTAAAGCCATGTGCTTTGCTTGTATAGATATCGTCAAAGTCTTTCAAGGTCCTGACCATTTTGATATCGGAATCAGAGATAAGCTTTGGGAAAAGTTTTTGTTTTAGCTTAAGTTTATCTATGAGATTGCCTCTAAAACGTTCGGCATATAAACTATTTTCGAAACGTAATAGTTGGTGTAGGGAGTCACCCAATTGACAAGGTACGGAGATGGCCACCGCTCCTTTGATTTCTTTTGGAAGCTCTCTTTTTTCGCCTAAATATTTCAATAGAAGGTTTCCACCTAGACTAAAACCATGTAGAAAGATTTTTTGGTATTTGTTCTTTTCTAAAACGTGGTTTATGACTGATTCCAAATCTTCTGTCGCACCGGAATGATAGGAGCGGTAAAGTTTATTCGGGGTTCCACTACATCCCCTTAGGTTAATGGCGCAAATATCAAATCCGGCCTCGCTTAATAGTTTGGCACTTCCTCTTATATAGGCCCTTTGTGCACTGCCTTCAAGGCCATGAATAATAATGACCAGTTTATGTGTAGGTGTTTTTGAATAGCTCCAGTCCAAATCAAGGAAGTCGGTATCGGGTAAGGTAATGCGTTCCCTAATTTGTTCCAAACCTTCTACTTTACGCACTAGTCCAGAGTAGATGGTTGACAAATGTCCATTTTTAAAAAATAGTTTTGGGGTGTAGGAAGATTTAATTAAGGGCATTTTTGTAAGAACTAGGGTTTTGATAAAAACTCAGTGGTTATTGATTACACTGGGTTAGTTACCATTTTGATCAGTTGTCTCGTATTTTAGTTTAAAATTAATGAATTAATGGGAAGGATAGAATTGCTTTCAAACCCTAAAACTTTGTTGTATTTTTAGTATGCTAACCGTAAATGATAGATGTATGTCTTTTAAGTACTAATTCTTATGCGAACATACGGAAGATTTTATAGTATGTACCAATCCGTATAAATTATGAACGACCCAAGGTTTCCTCAATTGACACAGAACCAAATAACTGTACTAAAGGAATTTGGCAGAATTGAGACTTATCATGAAGAGAGAATGGTATTTGAGCAAGGTGACCAGCATTATGATTTTATGGTTGTTTTGAAGGGATCGGTGCGTATTGAAGACCCTTATAATGACGGCCGTGTTGTGGTAAAACATACTAAAAACGAATTTACCGGAGATAGTGGAATGTTGTCTGAAAGAGGTTCTCAATTTAATGCGATAGCAGAAGAAGGCTCTGTGCTTCTACATATTATTCCAGAACGGTTTAAAGAAGCCATAGCCAAGCACAGTGACATTAGTGACATCTTATTGAATGCATTCATACAACGGCAGGACACAATTTTACAGGACTATACAGGAGGAATCAAATTAGTGGGGTCTGGTAATTCTAAGGAGACATATGCGATTCGCGATTTTATGGACAAGAACCATATTTGGTACACTTTTTTGGATGTTGATACTTCGAAAG
This sequence comes from Maribacter sp. X9, assembly GCF_048537565.1. Classification (GTDB taxonomy): domain Bacteria; phylum Bacteroidota; class Bacteroidia; order Flavobacteriales; family Flavobacteriaceae; genus Maribacter. The sequence continues at coordinate 538,332 of NZ_CP183215.1, read as the reverse complement.
AAGCCTTATCACTATTGAGTCAGTTCAATATCTCTAAAGATGCGTTGCCCATCCTCATTAACAGCAAGAGCCAGATATGCCATAAACCTACTATGGACCAAGTGGCCAGGTATTCTGGAGTTTTAATGGATTTTGAAGATGAATTGTTTGATCTTTTGGTTATCGGTGCAGGTCCGGCAGGTCTGGCGGCAAGTGTCTATGCCGCATCAGAAGGTTTAAGTGTGGTTACCATAGATAGCAACGCCCCAGGGGGTCAAGCGGGCAAAAGCTCTAAAATAGAGAATTATTTAGGGTTTCCTACCGGTATTTCTGGAAGTGATCTGGCCAATAGGGCCTATGTACAAGCACAAAAATTCGGTTGTAATATTTCAATTCCCCACAGCGCTGAAAGTATAGAACATAAGGATACTTATTTTATTTTGTGCGCGACCAACGGTAAAACCATTAAGGCCAAATCTTTAATTGCAGCTACGGGAGCAAATTATAGGAAACTGCCGATTTCGAACATTGAAGACTATGAAGGAAGTGGGGTGTATTATTCCGCTACCGGAATGAACGCCAATTCCTGTAAAGGTGAGCAAGTGGGTGTGGTAGGTGGTGGAAATTCTGCCGGCCAGGCGGCACTTTTTTTAGCAGAACATGCCAATGAGGTGCACGTAATTCTTAGAGATAATGATCTTGGTGCTAAAATGAGTAATTATCTGGTACAACGAATTGAAGCCGCCGAAAATATAACGGTTCATTTAAATACGGAAGTGGTTGAATTACGCGGAGATCACCATCTCGAATCCATTATCATGGATAGGGAAGGGGAAAAATTGGAAAAGAACATAACCAATCTTTTTACGTTCATAGGGGCAGTTCCCTGTTCACAATGGTTAAAGGGGCTGGTTCTTACAGATGAAAAGGGATTTATTTGTACCGGGCCTGAAATGAAGGAAGATCAATTGTCGAATTGCAGTATTTATCAACGGAGAAAGCCTCAATCTTTAGAAACAAGCATTCCCGGTTTTTTTGCCGTGGGTGATGTTCGAAAAGGATCTGTCAAAAGAGTAGCTTCCGCTGTGGGAGAAGGGTCAATGGCTGTGAGCCAAGTCCATCAATATCTCGGCGAATTACGAGCAATGGAATCTTTGAACAATGCTGATTAAAAAGGGTTCATCGGGTTGGTTTCCAAACTATTTAGGAAAGTTAGCCAGCACTTTTATCTGTTCTGTAATTGCATCTTTGAACTCTGTCTTTAAATGCGCGACCAATTCTGCTACGGGTAAGGTGTCGTTTATAAGGGCAGAACCTTGTCCGGCAGACCAAATGGTTTTCCATGCCTTTGCCTCCGTATCCAGTTCTTTGCCGAAATCTATTTTCCGATCTTTTTTAAGGTCTTCTTCGGTAATACCGGCTGCTTTTATACTGGCACTTAAAAAGTTTGCATGAACCCCTGAAATGGCCGCCGTATATACAACGTCACTGGCTCCTGCATCAATGATCATTTTTCGATATTCGGGTGTTGCCTTACTTTCATAGGTATTAATGAAACGGGTACCCATATAGGCTAAATCCGCTCCCATTTGCAATGCCGATGCAATATCCCTGCCGGTGCTGATGCATCCAGATAGTATTATGGTTTTATGGAAAAATCTCTTGATTTCGGCGACCAATGGCATGGGGTTGAGGGTTCCCGCATGGCCACCTGCTCCGGCAGCGACTAGAATTAATCCGTCAACGCCAGCTTCTGCAGCTTTTTCAGCATGTCGTTTTTTGATGATATCATGAAAAACTAGTCCACCATAACTATGAATGGCATCTACTACTCGTGAAACAGCACCTAAAGAGGTGATGATTAAGGGGACCTTGTGTTTAACGCATAACGTTACATCGGCTTCCAATCTTGGATTGGTAGGGTGCACGATAAGGTTGACGCCGAACGGAGCTGGTTTTTTGCCTGTTTCTTCTTCGAAGGTTTTTAGTGCACCTTTAATTTCTATCAGCCATTCCTCGAATCCTTCACTAGTGCGTTGGTTCAGTGCAGGAAAGGTGCCAACGATGCCATTTTTACAACATTCAATGACCAACTGCGGCCCTGAAATTAAAAACATGGGAGCCGCGATAACGGGTAATGATAGATTTTTGATGAATGCTGTATTTGTCGACATAATCTTTGAATTTCAAGGTGCTTTAAAAATACGGATAAAAATATAGGTTCTTTATTCCCTAGGTTTCAAAACTATGTTATTTTTAAGGAGTATTATGCATGCATAACAAAAAATATAAAATATGTACCTAAAGGATTTTGAAATACGATGGAGTGATTTAGATGCGAACCGTCATTTGGCGAATTCTGCCTATATCAATTTTATGAGCCATACACGAATGGCATATTTATTAGAATTAGGGTTTGATCAAAAGACATTGGCAGTTCATGAAATTGGTCCTGTGGTTTTTTATGAGCATATCTATTATTTCAAAGAGGCTTTCCCCGGTAAGCCCATTAAGGTTTCATTGGAGATTTTAGGTATGAGCGAGGATGCCATGTTTTTTGAATTTCACCATAATTTTTATAACCACAAAGGCGAGAACATCGCCCGTTGTGAAATGATGGGTGCATGGATTGATTTAAAATCCCGCAAACTTACTGGTTTAACGAATGAAATGTTAAAGACGTTCAGTGGCGTTGAAAAACAAAAAGGCTTTAGAGTGTTGACTAAAGAAGATACACGCAAGTTTGCAAGGGTTCCAAAGAATATAGAATGGTAAGAATTATGACTATATTGTTTTTTGATAAAATGTTCAATAAAAATGGCATCTTTTTACTGTTTAATACGTTTACATTAAACAAAAATTCTTAAAATTATGTATTTCATTATATTTGTCTAATGACTAGCCAAATAGAGGAATTATATCAACAAACATACGGGAAAGTAAAAAAGTTGATCGTTACTAAGGAATTGATTCCTGGGCAATTGATCACACAAGAGCGATTGTCCCATACCTTGAATAGTAATGATGATGCAATATCCATTGTATTAAATCAGTTGCAAGAAGAGTCCTTATTGGTGCGTTTTTCTGATAATGGTGTTATGGTGCGCGAATTAAGCGAACAGGAAATTACCCAAATGTTCGATTGTCGATTGGCCTTGGAAACCATGACGGTTAAATTGTTCACATTAAACGCACCCCAATCCAAGATCGATGATTTAAGAAATTTATTGGTGCCTTTTGAAAGCGGCCCTAAAAACGTGTACGTCTTTCATAAAATTGATTGCTATTTCCATGAGTTCATTGCCAAGCATTGTGGTAACAAAATACTTTATGACTTATTTAAAACGGCCAAAATTTTACCGTTTATGGATTTGGTTGGCCTAGTAAGGCCGCTCGAAGAAATTATGCAGGAGCACCTTAACATTATTTCGGCGATGCACCATAGAGACGATGATAAGGCCATGCGGGCCATACAGTTTCATTTGGAGAACACAAGAAAATCACATTTATAAATTTCAGGTTCGGTATTTGTGTAAATCGCGCTACTTTAAAGTTTTTTATTGAGTAGCAATACCTTGGGTTTTTTACTAGCAAGATAAACACCTACTAAAACCAAGGTGGCAGCTATCACTTTAATAAAAGTAAGATGGTCCTGTCCAGTGAATATGGCGTAACCAATACCCACCAATGGCTGTACGTAAACAAATGCACTTAATGTCGAGGCCTTTAATTGGGTTAAGGCGAATATGTTGAATAAATAGGTGCAAAAGGTAGTGCCCAATATAACAAAGGCAATGCCCCAATAGGCTTCGAAAGGAAGTGCCGTCCAGGCTATTTGCATAAATTCTTCATAACCAAAGGGTAAACAGATAAGCACTCCCAAAGAGAACAACCATTTCATAAAAGTGAATGGATGGTATTTGGTAATTAAGACTTTGACGACTACTAGGTAAGAGCCGTAGAAAATAGAGTTTAACAATATTAGCAAATTTCCAAGGGGAATGTTTGGTGCATTTTGTCGTAATTCACTTCCTAAAAGAATTAACCCTAAGGCTCCCAAAAGACCGACCCCTATGCCTAAAATCTTTCTACTTGAGATTTTTTCCTTTAGAATTAATGCGGATAGAATAAGAACTATAATGGGGGTGGTAGTAACCAGTACAGCACTGTTGATAGGAGTTGATAGTGAAAGACCTTTGAAAAACACCAACATATTCATCCCCATTCCCAGAAGAGCGCAGAGTATCATTCTTAGATAGTCTTTACGTTCTATATGTTCTTTTGGGCCCAATGGCGAAATAAGCCAGAATAGTAGGGCCGCTCCTAGAACCCTTAAAACAATGAACCCAAATGGTTGTACATAATGGGGCATGACCCCTTTTGCAATGGTATGGTTTAGCCCGTAAATGGTGGTGGCTCCAAGAGCGGCGAAGATGGCTAATAAACGTTTGTTCACGAATGAATGGCCTTTTTAGCGGCCTCTACCACTTTTTTACTATTACCTATAAAAATCTGCCCTTCAAATAAAATAACGGGTCTCTTTAAAAAAGTATAGTGCTCTAAAATGAGGTTCTTAAAGTCCTTTTCTTTCAAGTTTTGGTCCTTTAAACCTCTCTCCCGATATAGAACTGCCCTTTTGCTGAATAAAGACTCATAGCTTTTCGATAATTCATGCATTTGTTCTAATTGGTCTTCAGAAATGGGGTCGATTTTTATATCCTGTAATTCAAAATCGGTAAGGGGTTGTAATTCTTTAATAATTCTCTGGCAGGTTGAACACGTACTTAGATGATATATTTTTTTCATGGTAATATAGTATGAAGAAATTACTTTTCTTCTTTCGAAAATTGATAAAACCCTAAATTTCTAATGGCCTTATGGGTTACAAAGAAACTTATTTCTAATTAAATGTACTATTTTTACAGTCTTTTAAATCTAAAACGATGCCTAACAATCTGTTTGAAATTACACTACAAAATAGACGTAATTTATATTCCATTTTAACCGAAACACCTAAAGACAAGCTTTTAAAAATACCTGAAGGGTTCAATAACAATATATATTGGAATATAGCCCACACTTTAGTTTCGCAACAGTTATTGATTTATAAATTGAGTGGTCTTCAAATGCGCGTTCCCGAAAAACTCGTTGACAAGTTTAAGAAAGGAACCACACCCGACGGTACAGCTACCGATGAGGAAATGAAAATCGTTGCAGATTTTTTGATTTCGACCGCAGAATGGGCCAAAGAGGATTATGAAACCCAACTGTTTCAGGAATACCATGAGTATACCACAAGTGCCAAGGTAACACTTAGTACCATAGATGACGCCATTGCTTATAATTTGTTCCACGAAGGAATGCATTTGGCAGCCATCAATTTATTGATGAGGCATACTGACTAAGGTTTTATAGGAAACTTTAAAAATGGATTCACCTTTTGAAAAGGTAGTGTCAAGGTGATGGGCCCATCGGCATAAGAGGCAATCTCATAAGATTCATAAAATAGGAGTACTCCTTTGTCGGTATAGCCCAAGTTTTCCGGCAAGTAAAAAACTTCGTTTTCGAACATGAATCCGCTACTATTTATGGGGGCTTCCGCTGCTATTTTTTCCTGTTTCCTAAATTCGGCTTCCGCAAAGGCTTTAAAACCCTCTTCATTTATGAACAATTTTTGGTTCTCCAATTCTGTACCTTCTACTTTTTTAAAATTCAAAAACCGTACAGTATCATAACCGTGTGCCCCACCTGTAAATAAATAAGATTCTAGTTTTATCGTAAGTATTTCTTTATTCTCAAAAGTAATAGTTCCTTTTATTTTGGCCTCCCATGGTATGGATTCTTCTGGAAACTTTTCGTTCAATATTTGGTAATCTTTTATAAAGGCTTTAACTGCTCCTTCAATATCTTGGGCATCACTTTCTTCATCAAAATTCAATAATGCAATGATCTCTTCCCGTAAAGCTATATTAATGGTCTCGCTGAGTTTTGTTTTTTCTAACGCTTTAGGAATGGAAATGGAAACAGTTGAACAAGCCTCGCAACTTTCTGAGGAAATGGAATAGGGTTCAAAAGTAAGGGCGTCCTCCTTTTTGCAACTAAAAAACACAAAAAGAACAAGGAGGTAAATGAGCCTGATTTTCATAGGGGAGTTATATTTTTCGTAAAAATACAGCTTCATTGTATTCTCCAAAAGTTAACGATACATTTGTGTGAAAATAGTTTAAAATGGGGGCTAAAGATTTAAAATTTAACACTAAAACCATTCACGGCGGCCAACAACCTGATGCTGCATACGGAGCGGTTATGCCACCCATATATCAGACGTCGACCTATGCACAGTCAACGCCTGGGGAGCATAAGGGATATGAATATTCCCGAAGCGCAAATCCTACCCGAACGGCTTTGGAAAACGCATTGGCCAGTATTGAAGGTGGCAATTATGGGCTCGCTTTTGGCAGCGGACTTGCGGCTATAGACGCAGTTATAAAATTATTGAGCCCAGGTGATGAAGTAATATCTACCAATGACCTTTATGGAGGTTCATATCGAATTTTTAAAAAAATATTTGAAAAATTCGGCATTATTTTCCATTTTGTCGGTATGCAGGGCGTGGATGCCATAAAGGAAAAAATCAATGTGAATACCAAATTGATTTGGGTTGAAACTCCGACGAACCCAATGATGAACATCATTGATATAAGAGCCGTGGCCGATTTAGTTGAGCATACGGAAATTATTTTGGCAGTTGATAATACATTTGCGACTCCTTATTTACAATTACCACTGCATTTGGGGGCCGATATCGTAATGCATTCTGCTACAAAATATCTTGGAGGACATAGTGATACCGTGGTTGGGGCTTTGGTTGTAAAGGATAAGGAATTAGCCGAAAGACTTTATTTTATTCAAAACGCAAGCGGAGCCATTTGCGGCCCTATGGATAGTTTTTTGGTTTTAAGGGGAATTAAAACATTGCATGTACGCATGCAACGGCATTGTGAAAACGGACGGGCCGTAGCGGAATATTTGCGTTCGAACCCAAAAATTGAAAAGGTATATTGGCCGGGTTTTGTAGATCATCCGAACCATGAAATTGCCAAGGTACAAATGAATGATTTCGGGGGAATGATTTCCTTCGTTCCTAAAGGGGGCAGCTATGAAGATGCCATTAAAATCGTGGAGCGCCTACAGGTTTTTACCTTGGCAGAATCTTTGGGTGGAGTAGAGAGTTTGGCGGGCCACCCTGCAAGTATGACCCATGCGAGTATTCCAAAAGAGGAGCGGGAAAAAAGCGGGGTGGTCGATGCGTTGATCAGGTTAAGTGTGGGCATAGAAGATGTGGAAGATTTAATAGCAGATTTAGAACAAGCGATAGACTAATTCGAATTTAATTGACTTTAATTTTAAAGATGTTGTAGTTTGTTGCTAAAACAACAAATTTTATCGAATTTCAAAAAAATAAGCTTTCAAATTACATAAATAGCATAATTTTGCCATTATATTTTGAAATCAATAATAAAAAATCAAATATAAATTGCTTTATGGAAGATAAGATAAAAGTGTTTATGGATGAGGTTACCGCCAGAAACGGTCATGAACCAGAATTCATACAAGCGGTTCAGGAAGTGGCGGAAACAGTAATTCCGTATATCGCGAAACATAAAATATATAATGGTAAGAATATTCTTTTAAGAATGGTTGAGCCAGAACGTTTAATATCCTTCAGGGTAGCCTGGGTTGATGATGAAGGTGAGATACACGTAAACCGAGGGTATCGTATCCAAATGAATTCTGCCATTGGTCCATATAAAGGGGGCTTGCGTTTTCACCCAACGGTAAATGCAAGTATTCTGAAGTTTTTGGCCTTCGAGCAGGTATTTAAGAACAGTCTAACCACATTGCCAATGGGCGGTGGTAAAGGAGGTTCTGATTTTGATCCTAAAGGAAAGTCAGATGATGAGGTGATGCGGTTTTGCCATGCCTTTATGTTAGAATTGAATAGACATATCGGTCCGAATACCGATGTGCCTGCAGGCGATATAGGTGTAGGTGCGCGTGAAATAGGATTCTTATTTGGGATGTACAAAAAGATCCGAAATGAATTTACAGGGGTCTTGACCGGAAAAGGGTTGTCTTGGGGCGGTTCTAAAATTAGACCAGAGGCCACAGGATATGGTACCGTATATTTTGCTGAAAGTATGCTGAAAACCAAGAATGAAAGTTTTGATGGTAAAACAGTGGTTATTTCAGGTTCGGGGAATGTTGCCCAGTACGCCGCAGAGAAAGCTATTGTTTTGGGGGCGAAAGTGGTAACCCTTTCAGACTCTAGCGGATATATTTATGATAAGGACGGTATAGACAATGAAAAATTGGCTTTTGTCATGGATCTTAAAAACAATCGAAGAGGCCGTATTTCTGAATATACGGATAGATATCCATCTGCTGAATTCCATAAAGGAAAGACGCCTTGGGGTGTAAAGTGCGATATTGCCTTGCCATGTGCAACCCAAAATGAATTGCATCAAGAGGATGCCAAGAATTTGTTGGAAAACGGTTGTATTTGTGTAGCGGAAGGTGCAAATATGCCGTGCACTGCAGAAGCCGTTCATGAATTCAATAATGCGAAAATATTGTTCGCACCGGGTAAAGCTTCAAATGCCGGTGGTGTTGCAACATCAGGATTGGAAATGTCGCAAAACTCTCTTCGTATTAGTTGGACACGTGAAGAGGTAGATGAACGCCTAAAAGTTATCATGTCAGATATTCATCAATCTTGTATAGAATACGGGAAAGAAGAAGATGGCTTCTGTAACTATGTAAAAGGAGCCAACATTGCGGGCTTCGTAAAAGTTGCCGATGCCATGCTTGCGCAAGGGGTGATTTAAGATATCTTAGAATCTTTTACAGAGTCAAATAAGTTTATAGAATGCGAGGTTTTCTTTGAAATTCTCGCATTTTTTTATCCCGTCTATTTAACGGCCCCCAAACCGTTATCTTTGTCAAAATAGCTACAAGAATATGCAGGTGACAACAAAGGCCATAGTGCTTTCTGCCCTAAAGTATGGCGACACCAGCCTAATTGTTAGGGCCTTCACTGCTTCAGACGGTATAAAATCGTATTTGTTGAAAGGAGTTCTTTCCTCAAAAAAAGGAAAATTAAAGTCCGCCTATTTTCAACCGCTGACCCAATTGGAAATTGTAGCCAATCACAGGAATAAAGGAACTTTGGAATCGCTCAGAGAGGCAAAGGTATTTTATCATTACCAAACCCTTTATGCAGATATGGCTAAAAATGCAATGACCTTGTTTTTGGCAGAGTTGTTGGGAAATAGCATCCGAGAAGAGGAACGTAATGATGATTTATTCGAATTTTTGGAAGCCTCTTTACAGTGGTTGGATATGCATAAGGATATTGCAAATTTTCATTTGTTCTTTATGTTATCACTTTCACGATTTTTAGGGTTTTATCCTGATGCCTATCAGATGGAGAAGCCTTATTTTGATTTGTTGGAAGGTGAGTTTACTTCCTCAGAATCCTTAAACCCCATGTTAAGAGGAGAAAATGTTTATTTCTTCAAGGCTTTTTTAGGGATCAATTTTGATGAAATCCACACCATAAAAATGAAAAAAACCAACCGCCAAGAATTGTTAAAGGTATTAGTAGTTTATTTCGAATTACACTTACAGGGTTTTAGAAAACCAAGATCGTTAGCAGTGTTAAATGAAGTTTTCAGTTCGTACGTATAAGTTTCTTTGCGCATAAAATTCATTAAGTTGGATTGTTTCAAATGCTCACTACATTGGCGTTTTGGATGCTGGCGACGTGGAGAAAGATCCAAAGTCACAATGTTCGATAAAGAACAGTCTTTCAATTAGGTTGTGAAATATATCGGGTCAGTGCCGTGGATAGAATTATTGTTTTTGAATAGTTGTTTAAGCAGTAATTTGGGTTGAGGAGTAAGCTCTCCTATTTTAATAAAGAGACCCACTATCAACGGGTCTTCGTTTTACAGAAAACGTTTATTTAGTTTTGAACGGATTTCTCTACTTATTTTGCTTTTTTGGCAACTTTGTCAGCAGCGTCATTGGTTGCTTTTTTAATATCCTCGCCAGCTTCTTTGGCAGCCTCCATAGTTTCTTCACCAGCTTTTTTTACAGATTCTGTCGCATCTTCAGCTGCTTCCATAGCATTTTTGCTCGCTTCTTTGGCGGCATCTAGTGCATCTTCTCCTGCTTCCTTTAAATCTTCCCCAGCATCTTTCAAATCCTCTCCGGCCTGTTCAAGCGCCTCACCGGCTTCTTCGGTTGCATTTTTGGCATGGTCCGTATCCCGACAAGAAAAGAATATGCTTACTGCTAAAACGATTATTGATGTTAAAATTGCTTTTTTCATTTTGTGTTGCTTTTACGGTTGTTGTTATGGCATTATTTACGAATGAAAAAACAGTATAGATGCTAAAAAAGTTGTTATTTGACCTAAACGGACTATTGATGATATTTCAATGGTGCTAATACGCTCCTTTTAAATCTAAATTTTATAATTTTGCAGCCTTTGAAATCCAGAACCATAAGCATTTTGTATGAAGTTCGCAGAATATCAGGGATTGAATTTACCAAAGGTTGCAGAAGAGATTCTTAACTACTGGTCAACACATGCCATATTTGAAAAAAGTATTTCTACCCGAGAGGGTAAAGATAGCTATGTCTTTTATGAAGGTCCGCCATCGGCGAACGGTATGCCCGGTATTCATCATGTAATGGCGCGTACCATTAAGGATATTTTTCCTAGGTACAAGACCATGAAGGGATTTCAGGTAAAACGAAAAGCAGGTTGGGATACGCACGGACTTCCAATCGAATTGGGAGTTGAGAAAGAACTCGGTATTACAAAAGAGGATATTGGGGTCAAAATATCCGTAGAGGACTATAATGCGGCTTGTAAAAAAGCAGTAATGCGATATACGGATGTTTGGAATTCAATGACCGAACAAGTGGGGTATTGGGTAGATATGGAAGATCCTTATATCACCTACAAGTCCAAGTACATGGAAACCGTTTGGTGGTTGTTAAAAGAAATCTATTCTAAAGGATTGATTTATAAAGGCTATACCATACAGCCCTATTCTCCAAAAGCAGGAACCGGATTAAGTTCTCATGAGTTGAACCAACCGGGAACCTATCAAGATGTAACGGATACCACTGTTACCGCTCAGTTCAAGGCAGTTGAAGAATCGTTACCTGAATTTTTGCAAAATGAAGGAACCATTTATTTCTTGGCCTGGACCACCACACCATGGACTCTGCCTTCTAACACGGCTTTAACAGTAGGGCCGAAAATAGATTATGTGCTGGTGGAAACCTATAATCAGTACACTTTCAAACCTATGAATGTTATCCTTGCCAAGAGTTTAGTGGGAAAACAGTTTGCAGGCAAGTTTAAGCAAGTGGTTGAAAAGTCAGAACTACTGACTTATACGGCTAATGATAAGAATATTCCTTTTTACGTCGTGAAAGAATTCAAGGGTAAGGATTTATTGAATATCCGATACGAACAATTACTGGATTACGTATTGCCCTATGAGAACGCCGAGAATGCTTTTAGAATCATTGCAGGAGATTTCGTGACGACTGAAGATGGTACAGGAATTGTACATACGGCACCAACTTTTGGTGCTGATGATGCTTTGGTTGCCAAACAAGCCGTGCCAGAAATACCACCGATGTTGGTTTTAGATGAGAATTCGAACCTAGTGCCTTTGGTGGATCTTCAAGGAAAATTCAGGCCCGAATTAAAAGAACTTGCGGGCAAATATGTCAAGAACGAATATTACGATGATGGTGAGGCGCCAGAACGTTCAGTTGATGTAGAAATAGCGATCAAGCTTAAAGAGGAAAATAAAGCGTTTAAGGTTGAAAAATACGTTCATAGTTATCCAAATTGCTGGCGTACCGACAAACCGATACTATACTATCCATTAGATTCTTGGTTCATAAAAGTAACCGATATCAAGGAACGTATGTTTCAGCTGAACGAAACCATTAATTGGAAGCCTAAAGCGACTGGAGAAGGTAGGTTCGGAAATTGGCTGGCCAATGCCAATGATTGGAATTTGTCGCGTTCTAGATATTGGGGAATTCCATTACCTATTTGGCGTACCGAAGATGGTAAGGAAGAAATCATCATTGGGTCTGTTGCCGAGTTAAAGGCAGAAATGGCGAAGGCGGTTGAAGCAGGTGTTTTAGAGAAAGACATTTTTGCCGATTTTGTTGTGGACGATATGTCCGAGACCAATTATGATAAAATAGATTTACATAAAAATATAGTAGACCAGATTATTTTGGTTTCGGTTTCAGGGAAACCTATGAAGCGTGAAAGTGACCTGATCGATGTTTGGTTCGATAGTGGTTCTATGCCTTATGCACAATGGCATTACCCTTTTGAGAACAAGGGGTTGATAGATGAGGGAAAAACATTTCCTGCAGATTTTATAGCAGAAGGGGTCGATCAAACCAGAGGATGGTTCTATACCTTGCATGCCATTGCAACTATGGTTTTCGATTCGGTCGCTTATAAGAATGTGGTTTCTAATGGACTGGTGTTGGACAAGGAGGGCAAAAAGATGTCGAAACGTTTGGGTAATGCCGTTGATCCATTTGAAACCATGAACGAACATGGTGCCGATGCTACCCGTTGGTACATGATCAGTAATGCCAACCCCTGGGACAATCTTAAATTCGATACAGAAGGCATCGTTGAGGTTAAACGTAAATTTTTCGGTACGTTATACAATACATACTCGTTCTTCGGTCTTTATGCCAATCTAGATTCTTTTTCTTATGCTGAGGAAGATGTACCGGTTGCAGAACGCCCTGAGATTGACCGTTGGATTTTATCTGAATTGAATTCACTTATAAAAATCGTGGATGCAGCCTATGGCGAGTATGAGCCTACCAGGGCGGCAAGGGAAATTTCCGATTTTGTTCAAGAAAATTTAAGTAATTGGTATGTTCGCTTGTGTAGAAGACGCTTTTGGAAAGGTGAATATGCCAAAGATAAAATTGCTGCATACCAAACGTTATATACCTGCTTGGATACTGTGGCCAAATTGTCTGCACCCATTGCTCCATTTTTTATGGACCGTTTGTATATCGACCTTAATAAAGCCACGAATAAAGAGAAGTTTGAAAGCGTACATTTGGCAAATTTTCCTGTCGCTAATGACGCTTTTGTCGATAAGGGCTTGGAGGTAAAAATGCAAAAAGCACAGACGATTTCATCTTTAGTACTTTCCATCCGTCAGAAAGAAAAAATAAAGGTGCGCCAGCCTTTACAGAAAATCATGATTCCGGTTTTGGATGACAAAGACCGTAAGGATATTGAAGCGGTTTCAGAATTAATAAAATCTGAAGTTAATGTAAAGGAAATTCAATTGTTGGACGACGCGTCGGGGATTCTTGTAAAGCGTATCAAGCCTAATTTCAAGACATTAGGACCTAAATTTGGCAAGGATATGAAGCAGATTGCCCAAGTGGTAAATGCGTTTTCTCAGGACGATATCCAAAAAATTGAGCAAGACGGCGAAATATCCATCGAAATTGAAAATAAAATTATTATTTTACAGTTACAGGATGTAGAAATTAGTTCCCAAGATATCGAAGGATGGTTGGTGGCGACTTCTGGAAAATTGACAGTAGCTCTTGACGTTACTATTGACGAAGATTTAAGAAATGAGGGAATCTCAAGGGAATTAGTGAATAGAATTCAGAACATTAGAAAAGATTCTGGTTTCGAAGTGACCGATAAGATTACCGTTCTCATATTGAAAGACGGTTTTGTTGAAGATGCGGTAAAGGATAATATAGAATATATTAAGACAGAGACATTAACAGCAGAATTGAGTTTTGAAGAGGAATTGGACAAAGGCATGGAAATAGCTTTTGACGAAGTGAACACAAAATTGTTTATTGAAAAATATTAAAAGATGGCGGAAGAATTAAAAGTAAGATATTCTGACAAAGATTTGGCAGAATTTAAAGAGCTGATCGAAGATAAAATAGAAAAGGCCAAAAGTCATTTGGAACTTTTAAAAAGTGCTTATATGAATGATGGGAATAATGGTACTGATGATACTTCCCCAACCTTCAAGGCTTTTGAAGAGGGTTCAGAAACGATGAGTAAAGAAGCGAATACGCAATTGGCGATCAGGCAGGAAAAATTTATCCGGGATCTTAAAAATGCGTTATTGCGAATTGAAAACAAAACGTATGGTATTTGTAGGGTAACAGGAAAACTGATCAATAAAGAACGGTTAAAGTTGGTTCCCCATGCCACACTTAGCATTGAAGCTAAAAACATGCAATCATAATGAAAACGCCTTTAGGGGCGTTTTTTTAATATATCGGCTTTGAGAATCGATTTACTTGTTGGTCTACTTCTAATTTCTGTAAGCTTAAATTCGCAAAAGAGACTGAATAAAATTGTTGACGCAGAGAAAATCAATTCAATATTGGTAGATGCGGCCAATTGTTTTGAAGTTAATCTAAATACCCGTTTTGGTAAACAAGTCGATATTGAGGCTAAAATGGAAGGGGAGTATCGCAATGATATTGATTTAAAGGCGCGTACAAATGGCACTACACTTTTTATCGAAGTTGGTTTCATACCTAGTTTCGAAAATCCAAATGATAAATTAAGTGCGCATAAAACAGTTTCAATCTTAATGGATATTACCGTTCCGTCCTTCAAAAATATTAAAGTGTACGGAACTAACTCAAGGGTGAACCTACAAGGAGAATATAAGGAGTTACTAGTGACCCTTTCCGATGGAACCTGTAGGTTAAATGATGTCTCCGGAAACGTCGTGGTAAAAACTCAAAGCGGAAATATAATTGCTCAGGCCAAATCAGCAGATATATTTGCTGAAAGCAAATATGGCAAAGTACAGATGAATCCTGTTCCTAAGGGAATCACTAATTATAAATTGCAGACCATTACCGGAAATATTGAGTTAAGTAAAACCGAATAATATTTCTATTTTTGCCCTCATTGATTGAAACCCATGAACATTAAAAAATCCGTCCTGTTTATTGTATTCATATTGCTCATAGATCAGTTGAGTAAAATTTATATAAAGACCCATTTTGTTTTAGGAGAATCCGTAGAAGTATTTAGTTGGTTCAAAATTCTTTTTATAGAAAATGAAGGTGCAGCTTGGGGTGCTAAACTGAGCGATATTTTGCCCATTTCAGATGCAATTGGCAAGTTGGTACTTACTATTTTTAGATTGTTTGCCATTTTTGGTATTGGGTATTGGCTTTTTGACGTAATCAAAAAAAAGGCGTCAGCTACCTTAATATGGGCGGTTTCATTAATTTTTGCTGGTGCATTGGGTAATATTTTGGATTCTGTCTTTTATGGGGTGATCTTTAACGAGAGTTATAATGATGTGGCGACCCTTTTTGCAGATGAACCTTATGGAAAATTGTTTTATGGTAAAGTGGTCGACATGCTCTATTTTCCAATGGTAGACACAACATGGCCTAGCTGGGTGCCCGGGTTGGGGGGCAAGAACTTCCGGTTTTTCGAACCTGTTTTTAATATCGCGGATACTGCAATTAGTACTGGAGTTGGGATATTGTTAGTCTTTAATAAAAAAGCGTTTAAAAAGCAAGATGAAGAAAATTCAGCCGATATTGAAGTTGAAACGCGTCATGATGTTTTAAATGAATAAGTTTTGTGAGGTGTTACACAGTAATCTAAAGGGATATCAAAAGCAGATACATCGATAATCTTTTCTTCGGCTTCGAAAAATGAAAGCCCTATTTTTATAACATCGGGTCTGCAATCGTTTAAAAATCGATCATAAAACCCTTTTCCATACCCTATTCTATTTCCAATCGTATCAAAGGCGAGTAAGGGAATAAAGACAGCATCTATTTTTGTGGGTTTTACGGGAAAACCGTCGATGGGTTCCGGTATTCCTAATGGGCTGGTTTGGAATGTGGTGCTGTCAGTAAGTAAATAATGTTCCAATTGTGTTGGTGAACTTATTTTGGGAACTATTACATTTTTATCTAATCCTAGAAGAATAGAAATAATACCTTCTGTTTCAATCTCAGCTTTTTTTTCAATGGGAAGAAAAATATGATAATTCTGAAAATCCCATATGGGTAATTTAAGTACCTCATTTGAAATTAGGATACTTTTTTCAGTAATATCGAATGGACTTAATAAACTACGGAGTTTTGAATATTTTATACGCAAATCATTCTTCAGCATTGTGAAGTAGTTTTGAGTATAAAATTAAAATATTCAATCCTTACCTGCAACGGCAAAAAACACCTTAAAGAATAACATTAAAATGAGATAGGTGCCTAAGGTGATTATATAACTTTCCATAGCTTTTGTCTTGTTTCAGTTTTAAAAATAGGTAAAAAAAATAATAACTTATCCATGAAAAGCACTTTTTTGTCGTTTAACAGCACTTTTTTTAGAAAAAATTAATGTAGTGGTAAATATTAATTAATGTTCGTAAAAGTAACCAGCTAATAATCAATCTGTTATCGATAAAAAGATTTAATGAAATATCGATATGATAAATATATATTCTTGTTTTTTAGGATAATTCATTTAAAAAGGAAATTAATATCAAATCTTTATCTTCAGGTGATTAGCTTTAAAATTGGAATTATCTATATTGAATTTAGTTATCCCACGTAATTTAAATTCATGTTTATAGACTAAATTAGTAGTTCTAAGTTATGTTGGAAATCCCCATTCATATTCAATTAAGTTCATTGCCTACTGGTCCAGGGGTATATCAATTTTTTGATGATAATAATAGTATTCTCTACGTGGGGAAAGCTAAAAATTTAAAGAAAAGGGTATCCTCCTACTTCAATAAAAATCATGAATATGGTAAGACCAGGGTCATGGTCAAAAAAATCAGGGCGATAAAACATATAGTGGTCCCTACCGAATCTGATGCCTTGCTTTTAGAGAACAATTTAATCAAAGAGCTTAGGCCGAGGTACAATGTTTTGTTGAAGGATGATAAATCATATCCTTGGTTATGCCTAAAGAAAGAACGTTTTCCTAGACTCTTCCCAACGCGTAGGGTGATCAAAGATGGTTCTGAATATTATGGTCCGTATACGAGTATGAAAACGGTAAGAACATTATTGGACCTTATCAAGAGTGTATATCCTTTGCGAACGTGTAATTATGATTTGGCTTCTGAGAAAATAAATTCTGGTAAATATAAAGTATGTCTTGAATTTCATCTGGGTAACTGTAAAGGGCCATGTGAAGGGTATCAGTCAATTGGCGATTATGATAGACAAATTGAGGATATCAGGGAAATCGTAAAGGGGAATTTTAAATCTTCTATTAGCTATTTTAAAGGACAAATGAAGCATTTAGCGGCTGAAATGAAATTTGAGGAAGCTCAAAAAATTAAGGACAAGTTAGATGTATTAGAGAATTATCAGGTAAAATCCACGATAGTAAATCCGAAGATCAGTAATGTAGACGTATTCAGCATAATTTCAGATAATTCTTTTGCCTATGTCAACTTTCTTCAGCTTTCACATGGTTCTATTATTCGATCCCACACGATGGAAATTAAAAAGAAGTTGGATGAAAAGGATGATGATTTATTAGAACTGGCCATAGTTGAAATCAGAAGCCGGTTTAATTCCGACTCCAAAGAATTATATGTTCCCTTTACGGTATCCGTACCCCCTGGTTTAAAGGTGACTGTTCCAAAACTTGGGGATAAAAAGCGAATTCTTGAACTTTCTGAGCGTAACGCAAAGTTTTTTAGACAGGAGCGGTTTAACCAGATTAAGATAATCGACCCAGACCGCCATACCAATAGGATTATGGCGCAAATGAAAAAGGATTTGCGTTTATCGGCAGAGCCACGGCATATAGAGTGTTTTGACAATAGTAATATACAAGGAAGTAACCCCGTAGCTGCCTGCGTTGTTTTTAAGGATGGGAAACCTTCAAAGAAAGAATATCGCCATTATAACATTAAAACCGTAATCGGGCCAGATGATTTTGCTTCTATGGAAGAAGTTGTTTACCGCAGGTATAAAAGGTTGATCGAAGAGATGGAGCCCCTACCCCAATTAATCATTATAGATGGTGGAAAAGGACAATTGTCCTCGGCCCTAAAAAGCTTGGATCTTTTAGGGTTAAGGGGTAAGATAGCCATCATTGGTATTGCTAAAAGGTTGGAGGAGATTTATTTCCCCGAAGATCCGATACCCCTCTATTTAGATAAAAAATCTGAGAGTTTAAAGATTATCCAGTTTTTAAGAAACGAAGCACATCGATTTGGTATTACCTTTCATAGGAATAAAAGAAGTAAAGGTGCTATTAATTCTGAATTGGAAGGAATTGAGGGCGTAGGTGAAAAAACCGCGCAGCAACTACTACAAACATTTAAATCTGTGAAGAGAATCAAAGAGGCCTCGATTGACAGTTTAAGTCAAACGGTAGGGCCGTCAAAAGCAAGAAAAATATATGAATCCTTTCATAAATAGTAAATATAGCTTGAGGAACATACTTATATATTTTGCAATTGTCTTGCTGGGTACCGGTATCGTTCATGCACAATCCACGAAGGAAAATAAAAGACCTAAAATAGGATTGGTGCTTAGTGGCGGTGGTGCAAAAGGCATGGCGCATATCGGCGCTCTAAAGGTAATAGAGGAAGCGGGTATAAAGTTAGATTATATAGGGGGTACAAGTATGGGGGCCATTATCGGTGCTTTATACGCTGCAGGATATAATGCCACAGAATTGGATTCCATGTTCAAAGCCACCAATTTCGGAACACTTATTCAGGATAACTTGCCCAGAAGCTCCAAAACCTTTTATGAGAAAGATGATTCTGAGCGCTATTCCTTGGCTTTACCTTTCAATAATTTTAAAGTGTCCGTACCACCGGCATATTCTGGCGGTCAGAATATTTATAACGAACTGGTCAGGCTTTTATATCATGTTAAAGATATCGATGATTTTAAGAAGTTGCCCACGCCTTTTGTTTGTGTGGCGACCGATATTGAAACAGGTAAACAAGTGGTTTTGGATTCTGGATATCTACCTGAGGCTGTTTTGGCAAGTGGCACGCTACCGTCACTTTTCGAACCTTCTATAATCAATGGAAAAGTGTTGATTGACGGCGGGGTAGTCAACAATTATCCTATAGATGAAGTTTTGGCGATGGGTGCCGATATTATTATAGGTGTCGACGTACAACATGGTCTTTCTGATAGGGAAGCATTATTGTCGGCCACCGAGATTTTATTGCAGATCAACAATTATAGGACGGTTGCGGATATGAAGAAAAAATCTGAAAAAACCGATATATATATCAAGCCACAAATTGAGCAATATTCCGTAATTGAATTTAATAAACTAAAAGAAATAGTAAAGAGCGGCGAAGATGCGGCAAAATTAAAATTTGATGAACTGCAAAAATTGGCATCGGATAATTTCAAAGAAAAAAATGCCATTGACGGCATTGAGCCAGCAGATAGAATTTTGGTTAATCGCTTATTGATCGATGGGAATACCAGTCATACAAGAGGATATGTAAAAGGTAAGTTGAGGTTCAATCTCAATGAGCCGATAACTTTTAGAAAACTACAGCAAGGTATTGGGAATTTGGCGGCTACAGGAAATTTCAAAACGATAAGGTATAGACTGGTGACCAATAGCAAAAATGGTGAAGATTTGATATTGCCGTTAGATGAAACTTCTAATAGCACATTTTTAAGGTTAGGGGCCCATTATGACGATTTGTACAAAAGTGCGGCAATTATAAATCTAACCAAACGACGCATATTATCTAGAGACGACGTGGCATCTTTTGACTTTATTTTAGGGGATAATATCCGGTACAATTTTGAGTATTACGTAGATAAGGGAAGTTATTGGAGTTTTGGTGTTAATTCTAGGTTCAATCAATTTGAACAAGAAGTAGATTTTAATGTGATAAGTGACAATTTTAATGTGACGCCGACTACAAGAATAAATACTATTAACCTAGCCGTTTCAGACGTCACCAATCAATTATACATTCAAACTGTGGTAAGGGAGGAATTTTCCTTTACCCTTGGTGCCGAACATAAACTCTTGCAATATAGTACAAGAACTTTCGGAGATATATCGGATACCGAAATTACTTCGAATGCTCCCACCGATGATGGAAGGACGTATTTTGAAAAAAGTGACTATTCGAGTGTCTATGCAGCACTGAAATTGGATACCTATGATGATAAGTACTTTCCTTCACGCGGGCTGTACTTTAACGGCGATATGCATTACTATGTGTTATCGTCTGATTTCAATAACAATTTCAAGGATTTCTCGATATCTAAAGCAAAAATGGGCGCAGCCTTCCCTCTTTTTAAAAATCTATCTTTAAATCTAGAAACAGAAGGGGGATTCAAATTAGGAACCTCCAGTGTAACCTCTTTTGACTTTGCACTCGGTGGTTATGGTACAGATTTCATAAATAATTTCACACCTTTTGTAGGATATGATTTTCTGAGTTTGTCTGGAAACAGTTTCGTAAAGGCTTACGGTAGATTGGATTTTCAATTCGTTAAAAGACATCATGCGCTCTTCACTGCAAATTTTGCCAACGTAGATGATGATTTATTTAGGACCGGCGAATGGTTTGAAGAACCCAAGTATTCAGGCTATGGAATAGGATATGGGTGGGAGTCCTTTCTGGGCCCGGTCAATCTTTTGTATTCTTGGTCCCCTGAAACCGAAAGGTCTCATTTTTTTGTGAGTGTCGGGTATTGGTTTTAGACTCGATAGTGAATGAAATTAGCCCTATAAACTAATCGAATTTCATAAAGTTCTTAATGATTTCATAAATATCATGATGAAGTGTGAATTACTGTTAAGGATATCGTTAAAGTAAGTTAAACCGTACTAAAGGTTTAAAATTGTGCCTTAAATTTACACCAGTTAAGGGGTGGTTCCCTTACAACTTTAAGTAGTGGTTTTTCATAATTTAAAGTTTGGTTGGTTATTTAGGAAAAGCCCAGTTTTAAGACTGGGCTTTTTTTGTGCAATACTTTGGAATAAAATTTGTTTAAGATATTGTAATCATAAGCAAATGAAAAGCGTCAATTGCTACTTTTACCCTAAAGTTATCCCTATGAAAAAAGTCCTTTTACTCTCTTTCTTACTTATGTATATAGGTCTTAACGGTCAAAATACACATTCTGCGTTCGAACCGGGTGAGTGGTTGAAATTTAGGATGCACTATGGTTTTTTAAATGCTAGTTATGCTACTTTACAAGTAAATTCTGCAACGATTGAAGATAAGCAAGTGTATCACGTAGTGGGTCACGGTGAAACTACGGGCGTTGCCAGTTGGTTTTTTAAAGTTGACGATACGTATGAAAGTTACTTTGATAAGAAAGATGGTAAACCCTATCGTTTTGTGCGGAAAATAAATGAAGGGGGCTATACAAAAGATGTAGAAATAAACTTTAATTATCATGAGGCGAATGCTGAACTTAATGATAAGAAAAACAAGAAAAAGCTTAATTTTACATTGCAAGACAGTATTCAGGATTTGATTTCTGCTTTTTATTTTCTTCGGAACAATTATGAAGCTGAAGATTTTGAGGAAGGAAAGGCCGTTACCTTGAAAATGCTTTACGATGATGATGGGGTTTTCAACTTTAAACTAAAGTATTTAGGAAAGGAAATTTTAAATACTAAATATGGCAAGGTAGAATGCTTGAAATTTAGACCCTATGTACAATCGGGCCGCGTGTTCAAGGAGCAGGAAAGTTTATCACTGTGGGTGTCGAACGACGATAATAAAATCCCCGTACGAATTAAGGCCGATTTAGCAGTAGGATCAATAAAGGCCGATTTAGATGGTTATAATGGTCTAAAGCATCAGTTTAAAATTATAATGGATTAACTATAAATGGAAGATAAGGAGCAGATTAAATCCCAAATCTCTAAACTAGAGGAAAAATACAAGGATTCAGGTCAAGATCTCAGCTCTTATTTAGACGGACTATTATATCAACGTTACCTTACCTATTGGGATTATATTCACTTAGATACCCTTTTAAGCCTTCAGGTCCCAAGAACACATTTCCCAGATGAAGAAATTTTCATCATGTACCATCAAATCACAGAACTGTATTTCAAGTTGATTTTACATGAACAAAAACAATTGGTAGATGATAAATCTGACAATCTTAATTTTTTCATAGAAAAGCTTAGAAGGATCAATAGCTATTATACCGCATTGATTTCGTCTTTCGGTATCATGATTAAGGGAATGGAGCGCGAGCAGTTTTTACAATATCGTATGGCGTTACTTCCAGCCAGTGGATTTCAATCTGCGCAATTTAGAATGATTGAAATTTATGCCACCCCCTTAGAAAACTTGGTGCATGTTTCTGATAGATCTCGGTTTTCATCGAATCATTCTGTAGAGGAACTGTACGAGCATATCTACTGGAAAAAAGGAGCCACGGACCTTAGCACAGGCGAAAAGACACTAACGCTAAAACAATTCGAGTATAGGTATACGCCTAGACTGATTAGGATCGCAAAACAAGTTAAAGGTTCCACTATTTACCATAAATATGTAAGTTTGCCAAAAGCTCATAAGGAAAATGGTTCATTGATCGAAGCCTTGAAAACATTGGATGTGAACGCTAATATAAACTGGCAACTAATGCACATGGGTTCGGCCCACCGTTATTTGCGAAAAGAGTCCGGTGATATTGAAGCTACTGGTGGAACAAATTGGAAAGAATATCTTCCGCCTAGTTTTCAAAAAATAGTATTCTTTCCAAATTTATATACAGAACAAGAATTGAATAATTGGGGCAAGCAATGGGTGGACCATTTGTTTAATCCAGATAAAAAAACAGAAAAATAGTAATGCAAAAATATTGGGGCATCATATTGGCATTGACCGCATTGGTATCTTGTAAAGAGGGCGCAGTACAGCAAAATGAGACGGCACAGGAAATTAATATTCCTGAACAACCGAGGGTAAATGAGCAGTTTGGATTTAATCTTGACGAATTTAGTGTGCAGCTAGACACTATAAAATATGGAGATAGTTTTGGAGAGCTGATGCTGAAAAATAAAGTTGACTATCCAAAAATTTCGACGATTTCTGAAAATTTCAAGGATACTTTTGATGTCCGTAAAATTCGGGTAGGTAAGCCATATGTCATTTTGAAATCGAAGGACACTTTGGAACAGGCGCAAATATTCATTTATGAAAACGATGCTATCAACTATACGGTCGTTGATTTTAGGGATAGTGTTAATGTTTATAAAAAAAGAAAGCACGTTAAATATATTCAAAGAGAAGTGTCGGGAATTATTGAGACAAGCTTGTCCGATGCTATCGTTGATCAGGGTATCGATTATAATGTAACCCATAATTTAGCGAATGTATATGCATGGACCATAGATTTTTCAAGGCTGCAAAAACAAGATAAATTTAAGGTAATCTATAGGGAAAAATATATCAATGATACCATCTACGCTGGTGCAGAACCCATTGAAGCAGCCTATTTCGAGCATAATGGCAAGCCTATCTATGCATTTGCCTATGAGAGTGATTCCCTGAACAGCGTTGTGGATTATTTTGATGAGAATGCGAATAATTTACGAAGTACTTTTTTGAAAATGCCAGTTGAATTTGGTAGATTATCATCTCGCTATAATTTAAACAGGAGAATAAAGTATTACGGGTACAAAGTGCGACCACATAAAGGTACCGATTTTGCAGCTCCGATAGGAACACCCATTATGGCTACCGCAGATGGTACAGTAGAAGAGTCTACTAGACGTGGAGGTAATGGTAAGTATGTAAAGATCAGGCATAATGGAACGTATTCAACCCAATACTTACATATGAAAGCTCAAAAAGTTAAAAAAGGCCAGTTTGTGCGTCAAGGCGATGTCATTGGTTGGGTCGGGATGACTGGGAACACCGGAGGGCCACATGTGTGTTATCGTTTTTGGAAGAATGGTAAACAGGTGGATCCGTTAAGGGAAGAATTACCTAAAGCGGAACCTTTACAGGATTCATTAAAACCAGACTATTTTACCTATATATCGACAGTTAAGGAAAAATTGGACTGTATAATATATCCGACCATAAAATTGGAAGAAGACGAGGATTTACTAACATTTAATCATGACGATGGCACTAAACAAAATTAACCCGACCCAAACCGAAATTTGGAATAAACTTACCGATCATTATAACGAAACCAAGGATCTGCATCTCAGAAGCATGTTCGCTTCGGATGCTAAAAGGGCAGAGAAGTTTACACTTCTATGGAACGATTTTCTTTTTGATTATTCAAAGAACAGAATTACGCCAGAAACCAAGAAGCTGTTATTGCAACTAGCAGAAGAAGTAAAACTCAGTGATGCCATAAAAAAATACTTTGAAGGGGATGGTATTAACGAAACCGAAGGCAGGGCTGTATTACATACGGCGCTAAGGGCAAAGAAGAATGATTCGGTTCTGGTAGAAGGGGTTAACGTTATGCCAGAGGTTTATGCGGTAAAGGAGCATATTAAGAAATTCACCAACGCAGTTATTAAAGGAGATTTAAAAGGATTTACAGGCAAACCTTTTACCGATGTGGTAAATATAGGTATAGGTGGATCCGATCTAGGTCCGGCGATGGTTGTAGAAGCTTTGAAATTCTATAAGAACCAATTGAACGTTCATTTTGTAAGTAATGTAGACGGGGATCATGTACATGAAGTTTTAAAAGTATTGGATCCTGAAACAACTTTATTTGTAGTGGTTTCAAAAACCTTTACCACACAAGAGACGTTAAGTAATGCCACAACTATAAAAAAATGGTTTTTAGAGCATGCCTCCCAAAACGATATCGCAAAGCATTTTGCTGCGGTATCTACCAATACCGAGAAAATTGCGGAGTTCGGAATCGATGAGGCAAATGTATTCCCTATGTGGGATTGGGTAGGTGGACGATTTTCCCTGTGGAGTGCGGTAGGCTTGACCATAGCTTTGGCGGTCGGATATGATAATTTTGATGCGTTATTGGACGGTGCCTATGAAACCGACATACATTTTAGGGATACCGATTTTTCCGAGAATATTCCGGTTATTATGGCTCTTTTAAGTGTTTGGTACAATAATTTTTATGAAGCTGAGACCGAAGCCATTATACCTTACGCTCAATATTTGAGTAGATTTTCCGCTTATTTGCAGCAGGGAATTATGGAAAGTAATGGTAAAAGTGTAGATCGCTCGGGTAATACCGTAGGTTATGAAACCGGAACCATTATTTGGGGCGAACCTGGTACTAATTCGCAACATGCATTTTTCCAGTTGATACACCAAGGCACGAAATTGATTCCAACTGATTTTATTGGGTTCAAGCATTCTTTGCATGCAGACAAAGACCATCACGATAAGTTAATGGCGAATTATTTTGCCCAGACCGAGGCATTAATGAACGGTAAAACGAAGGCCGAAGTTATCGAAGAATTAAAATCTAAAAAGCTATCGGAAAAAGAAATTGATGAACTTGCCCCATTTAAAGTTTTTACAGGAAACAAACCGACCAATACAATTTTGATAGATAAACTAACACCTAAAAGCTTGGGCTCGTTAATTGCGCTTTATGAGCATAAAATCTTTGTACAGGGTGTTATATGGAATATATTCAGTTATGATCAATGGGGTGTAGAGTTGGGGAAACAACTCGCAGGAACTATTCTTAATGACATCCAAAGTTCGGAAATATCGAAACACGACAGTTCAACATTGCGACTTCTTCAGCATTTTAAGAAATAATTTAAGGTATTGACAAGATTCGCCAAAATGAGATAACTAATTCATTTACAGCTCTATTTTATCATTTTTTCGGGTATTTTTGCAATGCTGATTTAACGTTGCCTTAACGTTCGAGGTCTAAAAATAAAAGACTTTTGCAGCAAGTTAAAAACTAACAAATACTTGAACAAATGAAAAAAATGTACTTTGCGATTGCGGCATTTTTAATGACCGTAACTGCTTTTTCTCAAGGAACGATTACAGGTACCATTTTAGATGGGGAAACCAGCACTCCTTTGCCAGGAGCAACAGTAATGGTAAAAGGAACTACTAATGGTACTTCCTCTGATTTTGATGGGAATTTCACAATAGAGGTGAGTTCTTCGACTGGAACTTTAGTGGTTTCCTATATTGGATTTAATTCGAAGCAAATTCAATTTACATCAACCGGTAATATTGGTTCTATAGTTTTAGAACCTAATGCTGAAGAATTAGAAGGTGTTGTAGTGACTGGTGTACAGGATATTGCCAAGGACCGTAAAACTCCCGTTGCTGTTTCGACAATAAAAGCCGAAGAAATACAAATGAAATTAGGGTCCCAAGAATTTCCAGAATTATTAAATACTACTCCTTCTATTTATGCTACTAAATCTGGTGGTGGTTTTGGTGATGCGCGTGTAAATATTCGTGGTTTTAACACCAATAACTCTGCAGTAATGATTAATGGTGTGCCCGTAAATGATATGGAAAATGGTCAGGTGTATTGGAGTAACTGGGCGGGTCTTTCTGATGTTACTTCCGCAATACAGGTTCAAAGAGGTTTAGGTTCTTCTAAATTGGCAGTTTCTTCGGTTGGAGGTACCATAAATGTAGTTACCAAAACCTCTTTAAACGCAGAAGGTGGTGCAATTGGTGGAACAGTAGGTAATGATGGTTACGTAAAAACATTGGCTTCTTATTCTTCAGGTCTCTTAGAAAATGGTTTTTCAGCTTCTATGTTAATCAGTAGAACTGGTGGTAGCATGTATGCTGAAGGTACTAAGTTTGAAGGTTATAATTTCTTTATGGGATTGGGCTATACTAAAGGTGATCATAGTTTAGAATTTATGGTTACTGGAGCTCCACAATGGCACCATCAGAGAGATTTTGCTCCTACTATTTCAGATTATATCACTTACGGCGATGGAGATGGTGAGCCAAATAGAAAGTATAACAGTGATTTTGGTTACCTAAATGGTAAAGAGTATAGTTTTAGACGTAATTTTTATCATAAGCCAGTAATTAGTTTGAACTGGAATTGGAAGTTAAGTGATAAAACAACATTAGAAACTTCTACCTATGCTTCATTTGGACGTGGTGGGGGAACAGGGGAAATTGGCCGTGCTGCTGGTGCAAGACAATACGATGGTCGTTGGAAAACTGCTGATGGATTGGTTGATGTAGATCGTATTTTTGCCTATAACATCGGTCAGCCCGTACAATTTGACGGTGCTACCGTTCAGCGTCAGCAAGTAAATGGTTTATATGTGAACCAAGGTGTTAATGATCGTTCTGATACTAATGGTATTTCAAGAAGAGCTTCTGTAAATTCGCATAACTGGTATGGTATTTTGGCAAACTTTAATAACCGTATTTCTAATGACTTGACCATTGATTTTGGTGTAGATCTTAGAAAATATAAGGGTTATCACTATAGAAGGGTGAATGATCGTTTGGGCGCAGACGCATATTTAGAAACCGATAACCTTAACGATCCTGATCAATTATTCTTTGAAACCTATAGTGCAAACCAACCATGGTGGGTATTCGGTAATATAGATGATGAAGAAAAAATTGATTACTACAATACAGGTTTGGTAAATTGGTTGGGTATTTTTGGGCAAGTGGAATATAATTTTACTGAAGATATTACCGGTTTCGTTCAAGGAGCATTATCGAATCAAGGTTTTGCAAGAGAAGAGTTTTTCAATGAAGTTCCAGCTGAGAAAACTGATTATGAGAATATCTTAGGAGGAAATATTAAAGGTGGACTTAACTGGAACGTAGATGCGCATAATAACTTTTTCGTAAATGCGGGTTACTATTCTAAGCAGCCTTTATTTGATGCCGTTTATATTGATTTCGGAAACAATTTAAATCCTAATTTGACCAATGAAAAAATTGTAGGATTAGAATTAGGGTATGGTTATAGAAGCTCAAAGTTTAGAGGTAATATCAACCTTTACAGAACAAGTTGGAAAGACAGGTTTGAAAGGGTAAGTGCAACATTTAATTCTGGTCAACCAGATGAAATTAGAGGAAACGCTAATCTTTTAGGTATTTCTCAAGTGCACACAGGTATAGAAATGGATGGGAGATTCCAGGCTAGTGATAAGTTTGGTCTTAACGGAATGATTTCAATTGGTAACTACGAATATAGTGATGATGTAACTGCTACATATTTTGACAATAATCAACAACCAATAGTTATTGGTGGCGTTGAACAACAAGAAACTTTGGCTTTAGATGGTGTTAAAGTAGGTGACGCTGCTCAACTTACTGCATTCATTGGTGCTGACTATACGATTTTAAATAACTTAAGCCTAGATTTTGGATATCGTTTTGCTGATAATTTATATGCAGCTTTTGATGCTACCGATGTTGGTCCTGAAGGTGCTCTGAAATTACCTTCGTTCGGTCTTGCAGATGCAGGTGCTACATTCAGAGTTCCTTTTGATGATAAAATGTTAAGTTTTAGATTGAACGTAAATAATGTGTTCGATACTACTTATATAGCTGAATCGGATACCAATATCTTTGCACAACCAGGTGATGACACCTATGATGGTATAAGTACCTCTAACCGAGTATTTTTTGGTTTCGGAACTACTTGGAATTTTAGCGCAAGATTGAATTTTTAAACTATTGAGGGTATTATTTTATAAACCCTGCCAGCCGGCAGGGTTTTTTTATGCTCAAAATTCAGTACTTTTAGCAACCTTAAAAACATAAAAGAATGTACGAAACTATTCAAATGCTCCATTCCTATTTGGCTTATATAGCATTGGCCATTTTATTCTTGGCCGTTGCCAATGCCATTTCAGGATTGATTTCCAAAAGAATATTTACAATGAACAAAGACTTACGTCTAAGTCTCTTCACATTGATTTTATGCCATATTCAACTTTTGGTAGGGCTTGTACTTTATTTTGTATCACCAAGTGGTTTTAGTGCCATACAAGAGTTTGGCATGGGAGGTTTGACATCGGCAGCAAGGTTACTCGCGGTAGAACATCCTTTTATTAATATTTTGGCCATAGTTTCCATAACGGTAGGCTGGTCACGCCATAAGAAATTCGTCGAAGGAGATAAAAAGTTTAAAAGTATCGCCATATTTTATGGAATTGGATTATTACTTATTTTAAGTAGGATTCCTTGGGCACAATGGTTTAATTAATAGGTATAGGATATAAACAAACGCATGAAAAAGTATAGTATAGTAGTGTTGACCGTGCTTCTTAGCACAGGATTATTTGCTCAGAAAAAGGAATTGTTCAATGGTAAGGGTTTAGAAGGTTGGACCGTTTATGGCACCGAGAAATGGTATGTAGAAGATGGACTTTTAATTTGTGAAAGTGGTTCAGATGCCGGTTATGGATATTTAGCCACCGATAAGCACTACAAAAACTTTATTCTTGATTTGGATTTTAAGCAAGAGGCCGATGGTAATAGCGGGGTCTTCATTAGGTCTACTGTAGACGGTACTACGGTCAGTGGTTGGCAAGTAGAGGTTGCCCCTCCTGGTTATTTTACTGGGGGTATTTATGAATCCTATGGGAGAAATTGGTTAATACAACCCGATTTAGAAAAGGACAAAGCCTTAAAGTTTGGAGATTGGAACCATATGAAGATTAAAGTTGATGGCGATAAAGTAACGTCTTGGCTGAACGGAACCGAAATGGTTAGTCTTACAGATGATATTATTGGTGCCGGTGAAGGATCCATTTTACTTCAAATCCATGATGGAGGCGGTATTAAGGTAAAGTGGAAGAATATTGAAATTAAAGAGCTGGAATAGTTTTATCAAAAACCTATTTTTTGGTAAGCATTGATTCTTTAATCAAATAAAGATAAACAGGAAAATGGTCGCTATAACCCCCAATATAGCTACCTCCGGCATAGGTGCGTAGCGGATAGCCTTTATATTTCCCTTTGGGGTCGATCAAATAGTCAGCAGTAAAAATATCGGCTTTCCAAAAGCTATATGATTGCCTTTGTTCGTCAATAAGATTAGACGTCATATAAAGTTGATCAAATAGATTCCATTTGTCTCTATACGCCAACGATCCTTTTCCTTTTTTAAAGATTTTTTCCATGGGGCCATAAAGGCCAAGTGAGTCTAATTTTTTTACGTTCCCGTTGACTTTTAATATTTTTTTAAAACTGTCATTGATCGGGTCGTCGTTAAAATCGCCCATACCAATGATTTTGGCGGATGGATCTTGTCTTTTGACCGAATCAATAATTCGTCTATTCAGTTTTGCTGCCGCTAACCTATAGGGTCTGCTTCTCGCTTCTCCACCACTTCTCGAAGGCCAATGGTTTACTAGAAAATATATCTTTTCATTATCCAATAAGCCTTCAACAATGAGTTGGTCACGGGTATAATTACGCTCACCTTCATCATTGAAAAGTAATAACCTATGGCTATTGAAATTGACCGGAATAAAGGCATCTTTCTTGTATAACAACCCAACATCGATACCACGCTCATCAGGGGAATCGAAATGGATAATTCCATAATTCGAATTGACTAAATTTTTATGTTGTACCAAATCTTGTACTACCTTCATATTTTCCACTTCACAGATTCCAACAATATCGGGGGAGGTAGTATTGGATATCGCACCAATTTCCGAAATCACTTTCGACATATTCGCTATTTTATGCCAATAGCGCTCTTCGGTCCAGTTATCCTTACCATTCGGTGTCCTATCATCATCAAAGATCAAGGTATCGTTTTTGGTATCAAATAGGTTTTCAAGATTGTAAAATGCAATGGTCCTAATTTGATAGGTGCGTTTCTCTTGAGAAAATAGTCCGGTATGGAGCAATAGTAGA
Source organism: Maribacter sp. X9 (assembly GCF_048537565.1). Taxonomy (GTDB): domain Bacteria; phylum Bacteroidota; class Bacteroidia; order Flavobacteriales; family Flavobacteriaceae; genus Maribacter. The sequence goes on along the minus strand of NZ_CP183215.1, from coordinate 507,403 downwards.
AAATAGAATAGGATAGGCTTCACGAAGGTTGTTATAACGTAATTATGTACTAGTATACGGAATTTTTACCTGAATTATTTCATAATAGTTATCTTAATGCTTTGGCAGTAAGGTGTTAAGCTTAACTATGAGAAGAATTTTTTTATTTGCACTATTGTTTTTCCAAAGTATTCTAATACGCTCACAGGACATTTCGGTCATCAAAGGATTGGTAAAGGAGATTGCTACGGAAGATGGGATTGCCAATGCGGATTTGACGTTGGAAGGCGGAGCATCGCTTGGCATTACCTCGGCTTCAGGTGAGTTTAGTGTTGAAGTTTCTTTGATCGGGGACTATATACTGCAAGTTTCTGCACCTGACTTTACGGTTAAGCGTATTCCTATTTTTTTGGAAGGGAAGGTGGTTGATTTGGGTTCTATCTATTTGGAACGGGATATCACTTTTGAAAAATCGATTAATCTGGTAAATCTCTCAGAAGACGAACTATTAGATGATGAGGTAAGTTCCAATGCATTGGCATTACTCCAATCTACAAAGGACGTTTTCCTCAATAGGGCCGCTTTTGATTTCGGACAGGCATTTTTTCGGGTTAGGGGATATGATTCACAATATGGTGAAGTATTGCTGAATGGAATGCCCATGAACAAAATGTTCGATGGAAGGCCTCAATGGAATAATTGGGGAGGGCTTAACGACGTAATAAGAAATCAGGAATATGCTAATGGTTTGAGTGCTTCGGCATTTACTTTTGGTGGCGTTTTAGGAAATACCAATATAGATTTGCGTCCGTCGGGGTTAAGGCCGGGAATCAGAATATCTTCTTCAGCCTCGAATAGAACTTATACCGGTAGGATAATGACCACCTATAATTCTGGACTAAAAAACAAGAAATTCGCATATATTTTATCCGCGTCAAGAAGATGGGCTAAAGAAGGTTATATAGAGGGCACATTATACGACGCTTATTCAGTATATGGTTCTATGGAATATCTCTTAAATCAAAAGAATACTATTTCTTTTACGGCGATACTGGCGTCTAATAGAAGGGGGCGCTCTTCTGCGATTACCGAAGAGGTTTTTGAATTACAAGGAAATCGCTATAATCCGTATTGGGGTTACCAAAACGGAAAAATCAGGAATTCTAGGGAAAGGAATATAAAAGAACCACTCTTTCTTTTAAATTATGTTCATGAATCTAAAGGGTTAAGAATAAATGCGGGGTTAGGATACCAAACAGGGAGCAATAAAAGAAGCAGGTTGGGGTATTTTAATGCGCCAAATCCAGACCCCACGTATTACAGGTATTTGCCAAGTTTTTATATCAATAGCCCTATAGGGGCTAATTTTGAAAGTGCCCTTGGGGCAAAAGAAGGTTTTCTCGAAAGTCCGCAATTAAATTGGGATAACGTATACAGGGCAAATACAAGTCTATCACAAGATGGTAAAGCAGCTTACGTTCTTTATGATGATTCAACAAAGGATGATCAATTCACCGCAAGGATAAATTCGAATATTGATTTAAATAGCCATCTCAGATGGGATCTAGGAATTACATTTAGGAATTTGATTTCCCATAATTTCGCTCAAATAGATGATTTGTTAGGGGCCGATTTCCACGAGGATATTGACCCATTTTCCGAAACCCTTAATTCCATTGGTTTGCAGGTCAATAAACAAGAGGGCGATATTTTTAATTACAATTACGAATTAATGGGCAAAAACCTAGATTTCTATTCCCAACTTAATTGGAATTTTAATGGTTTAAATGGGTTCGTTTCTGGGAAATATAGCATTGATGATTACCAAAGAAATGGCTTGTTCCAAAATGAACGATTTATAAATAATTCGCTCGGAGAAAGTGAACGTATTAACTTTTCAAATTGGTCCTTGAAGACGGGTTCAACGTTTCATATAACAGGTCGACATTGGGTCTCGGCTAGCGCGGCGTATATGAATAGGGCACCTGTGCTTCAAAATGTGTTTATCAATCCGAGGGAATCGAATGTTAGTGTGCCCGATTTACAGAGCGAGAAAATTACTTCTATTGATGCCAATTATTTTATACGGATGCCAAACCTCACCGGAAGAATTACGGGATATTATACACGTTTTCAAAACACTACCGATATTAATTTCTTTTTTGTGGATGCGGGTGTGGGTTCAGATTTTGTGCAGGAGGTTTTGACCGATTTAGATAAATTGCATTTAGGAACTGAAGTAGGTTTGGAGTATCAATTATCAAGTGCCGTGAAAGTGTCCTTGGTTTCTTCCATTGCAAAATACTTGTATGCCAGCGATCCATTTGTAACGATAAATTTCGATACGGCCGCGGCCGATGAGGAATTGATAGATGTGAGCGGATCAAAGTCTTTAGGGCAAGCCGCTATCAAAGGCTATAAACTGGCACAGGGACCTCAAAAAGCGATTGCAGCAGGAATAGAATATAGAGATCCGAAATATTGGTGGGTTAGTGCAACTGCGAATTATTTAGCCAATAATTATGCGAACATTTCTACAATAACTAGAACTGAAAGTTTTTTAATTGATCCTGAAACCGGAGTTAAGTTTCCAGACGCTACCCAAGAAAATGTTCTAAAATTGTTGGAACAAAAACCGCTGGATAATTTTTACCTATTAAACCTCGTAGGTGGAAAATCTTGGTTGAAAAAGGGGAAATATATCAGTGTCTTTGCGAGTATTAATAATGTCTTTGACACCAAGTTCAGAACCGGGGGATATGAGCAAAGCAGGAATGGTAACTATGGTCAATTAAAACAGGATAATTTTAGTGGAAATCCGTCTTTTGCCCCAAAATATTGGTATGGTTTCGGCCGTACCTACTTTATCAATTTGGCCTATAGTTTTTAAATATGAATCATTTAAAAATGAACATAAAATCCAATTTCAGATTGAACTTCTTGATAACCAGTATAGGTCTCATTCTATTGGGTTGTGTAAAGGACAGGGATTTTAAAAAACCAAGTTTAGTTTGTACCGATGAAAACCTTACTAATATAAGTATCTCAGAATTAAAGGAAGTATATGCGGATCAAACCATTCAAATTCAAGAAGATTGGGTCGTTGAAGGATATGTAGCATCTTCTGATAAGGAGGGAAATTTTTTTAACGTGCTTTATTTTCAGGATAAACCCAGCAAACCTACCCAAGGTTTACACATAGAATTTGAACTTAGAGATTCCCATTTATTCTTTGATATTGGGCAACATATTTTCATAAAACTAAAGGGACTTTATCTGGGTAAATCAAAAGGGGTTTTTAAGATTGGCGGTGTGTTCACTTCTTTCGGGAATACCAGCGTAGGCCGGTTGCCCAATAGTGTGGTTTATGATCATATTTTACTATCCTGTGATACCAATAGCGGCATTGAACCGACTTCTGTTTCAATAACGGCATTGAATGAATCAATGGTCGGTACTTTGGTGAAAATCGATAATGTAGAATTTATGCAGGACGAAGTTGGAAAACCGTTTGCATTGGTAGCTGAGGAGACGAAAAGGAATTTAACGGACTGTGATGATAATGAATTGATTCTCTTGAATAGTGGGTATTCAGATTTTCAAGACCATCCTATACCGGAGGAAAGTGGAGCTATAACAGGAATCTTATCGGTAGAGGGTGATGAGTTACAGTTAATCATTAGAGATTTGAATGATTTAGAGTTTGATTTAGAACGATGTGAGGATTTAGTTGATGAATTTACTTCTGATGCCATAGTAATATCAGAATTGGCGGATCCAGACAATAATGCTGGGGCAAGGTTTGTAGAGCTCTATAATTCCGCAGATGAAACATTGTCTTTAAAAGGATGGAGCTTGGTACGGTATACAAATGCAAATACTACCGTAAGTTCTAGTATTGACCTATCGGATTATAGCATACAGGGCCATGGACTTTTGGTTGTTTCACCAAATGCTACTGAGTTTGAGGTAGTTTATAATCGTGTGCCAGATATTGTTGTTGGTACAAATTCACCGGCAGATTCCAATGGAGACGATAATATAGTATTATTGGATCCTTTTGGAACTGTAATCGATATTTTTGGTGTTATAGGTGAGGATGGTAGCGGTACTAATCATGAATTTGAAGACGGTAGGGCGGTTCGAAAAATAGATGTGGTAAAAGGTAATTCTTTATTCACTCCAAATGAGTGGCAAGTATTTAATGATACGGGTGGGGCCGGGACTGTAAATTCACCCCAAAATGCTCCTATGGATTTTTCCCCGGGAATCCGATAAATTTATGAAGTTTCTTGCGAAGCAATTATTTTAAGAAGTGCATTTTCCGTCAGCGGCTTAACAATATAATCTTTTACAAGTCTATATTTTTTCGCCTTTTCGATCAATTTTGGGCTTATGAAAGAGCTGGTGATATAGATTTGTATATGGTTGATTTTATCCTCGGGTAATTGTTCAAATTCTTCTAAAAAAGACCATCCGTCTCTTTTTGGCATATTTAAATCAAGAAAAATAATGGTTGGTAATGTTATGTTCTCTACAAGCAGACCTATTAAGCCATCAAGGGCTTCTTGACCACCGGTATAATATAGAACGTTATCACAAAAATCGACTTGCTTTAATTTTTTTTTGCCACTTATAGCAAAGAATTCATCATCATCAATAATACAGCAACTAGAAAATATACTCATGCGTAAGACATTCGTTCAGCTCGACCTAAATTTCGGTTTACTCTAAAACAACATAAAAATTGTAGGAGACAATATAGATAAATATATACTTTTTAAACAGACTAATTTGATTTACGTAACGAATAATTCTGAGGAATTTCATTTTTTTGAAATCAATTTGGTCGTGAAATTTAAACTCCTATGGCACCGAGTACAGTTTCTAGATCAGCGGTGGTAATTGGCTTCAATATATAGTTATTTACTTGCTTATAATTTTTTACACGCTCTAAATCCCTTGGGTCAACGGAAGAGCTTATAATATAAATAATGGTTTTTTTCAAATTGTTATTGGGTACAATAAGAAATTCATCTAAAAACTCCCAGCCGTTCATAATTGGCATATTGAGATCCAAGAAAATAACTTCTGGCATTAGTTCTTTCGCCTCACTAATTTGCGTTAGGCCTTCCAGAGCTTCTTGTCCATTATTAAAAACCAAGATATTCTCACTAAAATCAACCTCCTTCATAATTCTCTTAGTACCATAGATGAATATGGGATCATCATCTATAAGACAACATGTTCTTACTTTACTCATAATTAATAATTTATCCTTTTTTTAATTCAATGAACACTGTGGTTCCTTCATTTACTGTACTTTCGATCTTTATGGAACCTTCCATAGCCTCGATTTGATTCTTTGTGATGAACAACCCTATTCCTTTTGCATCTTTATGCTTATGGAAAGTCTTGTACATTCCAAAGATTTTATTACCATGCCTCTTCAAATCTATTCCTTGACCATTGTCACTGAATTGCAAAAGAATGGTTTTCTCTTTTGAAACTGATTTTATATCAATTACGGGACTGCGCTCGGCTTTGCGATATTTTATTGCATTTGTGAGAATATTTAAGAAGATACTCTCTAAATAGGCCGGAACGGCATTTACAAAATGTAATTTAGAAACTCCTATATTTAATTGGGCACCTTGCTCCTCTAACACTCCGCCTATACTTTTTTGTATATTAAGAATAGTGTTCAATACACTAACACTTTTAAGATTTTGAAGGGCACCTGTCTTTACCTGTACGACATCATTAAGGTGCGAAATGGTTTCTGAAAGACTTTGGACCGCATTGGTAATCATGGTATTAATGTTCTTTCGTTCTTTTTCATCCTTTTCTTTTACTAGAAAGTTGGCCAGCATGGTCAAATTCGTAGAATGGGAACGTAAGTTGTGTGAAACGATATGTGCAAAATTCAATAAACTATCATTTTGACTTTTTGTGACCGCTACCAACGTTTTCAACTTCTTTTCGGCTTCTATTCGTTCTGTAATATCTAAAAATTGGGTAATGGTGTGGGTGGGTTTCCCGTACAGGTCCTTGACAGATGTAACCCCTAAAATACCATGAACTAAATGACCGTCTTTATGAAAATATCTTTGCTCTATTTGGTAGGTTTCTTTTTTACCATCGAATGTGCTTAGATGTAGCGAATGACTTTTTTCCAAATCATCTGGGTGGGTAAGGTCCGTAGTTTTTATTTGCAATAATTCCTCTTCAGAATATCCTAAACTACGGGATAGACTTTTGTTTACTTTTAACCACCTATAATCTGTTCCTACCAGTGCCATGCCCATAGCAGTATTGTCAAAGGTCTCGGTAAATATTTCAATATTGCGCTCTAGCTTAAGCTCTGTTCTACGTAATTCGGTAATGTCAAGAATCGCTCCAATAATTTTTTCTACTTCACCTTCCTTATTAACCTGTGCTTCACCAAATGCGGCCAAATGTAGTTGTCGGCCATTTGGTTTAATACCTCTAAAATTTATATTGAAAGGAGATTTGTTCAGTATTGTAAGTTCCAGTGCTTTTTTTACATCATCAATGTCCAAGGGGTGAATGCGTTGTAACCATTCATCAAGAACAGTGATCGAAGTTTTCGGTAGGTCATAAATAGAGTACATGTTGTCATTGCACTCTACTCTGTTGTCTTTTAGATGATAATCCCAAATACCGATTTTAGCTACCCGAGTAGCCACGTTTAATCGTTCAGCAGATTCGCGAAATTTAATTTCTGCTTCTTTTTTATCGGTTATGTCAAGAATTTGCTTTATTATATAGATTGGATTTCTATCTAAATCCTTTACCACGGTAGAGGTCAATATGACGTATACAAAGTTGCCATTTTTATGTATGAACCTTTTCTCCAATTGATAACTTTCATGCTTCTGATGCAGAATTTTATTTAAGGATTCCAAGTCTTTGGGTAAATCTTTTTTATGGGTCAGTTCTTGAAAAGTGAGCTTTTCCAATTCTTTCGAACTATACCCAAGACTTTTGGACAGACTTTTATTGACTTTTATAAATTTACCATCCAGATCTACCATAGCCATTCCAACAATAGAATGATCAAAAGTCTTGACAAAAGAAGATTTATTTCGTTCTAATTTGATTTGGGTTCTCTTTAGCTCGGTAATATCCCAGTTGGCGCCTATTAGCTTCGTTGTTTTGCCGCTGCTATTTTTAATGGTTTTTGCAATGGCCCTTATATGTTTTACCTGTCCGTTTGGCCAGAGCACCCGAAATTCGGTATCAAAATGCTTTTCTCCAGAGATGGCCTTTTGCATTTCAGTATTGCGCTTTTTCTGATCTCCGGGGTGTATGCAGCTCTTCCAAGCATCATAAACACCAGAGAAGTTTTTTTTATGAATACCGTATAAGGCGTACATATTAGAATCCCATAGAACTTGGTTGTTCTCAACATCATATTCCCAAATGCCAATTTTAGCGGTGCGTTTCGCTAGTTTTAGCCTTTCTGAAATTCTTTTATATTCGAAATCTGCTTTTTTTCTTTTGTCAATGTCCTGAAGAGTGCCAAAAAGACGCCTAACCTTTTTATTGAAAATTTCAACCTCACCTTGAGCCCTTACCCAAACTTCATTGCCTTTGGCAGTAACAATTATCGCTTCAGTATCCCATGGTTTACCTTTTTCAATTGCCAAGCTGACCAGTTCAGTTATTTTTTCACGATGAGGGCCTTTTTTGAAAAAATTGATTCCCTCCTCTAAATCAGGAGCGAAATCATCTTCAACTTCATGTATATCTCTAGTGGTTTTGGTCCAGTATACTTTATTTTTTGAAAGGTCGACTTCCCAACTCCCGATTTTTGCTACTGATTCTGCCTTATGAAGAAGCTCCAACTCTCTTTTTTCTTCTGTAATATCCTCTAAGAAAATTATTAATCCGGTTAAAACACTTTCACTATTTTTCCAAGGGGAAATTTTCCATTTCAACCACTTTGTTTCATCATTAGAAAGGTTGAATTTTTCTCCTTTGTTGATGTTCTCTACTCCCTTGAGACAAGATTCTATCGCCCTTGCAAAAACAACGCAGGTTTTTGGAATGATTTCAAATAGACCCTTGCCAACTAAATTTTTTTGATCGATTGTAAAAGTGGTCGACCATTCGTCAGAATAGCTAATAAAGTTTAACTTAGTATCTACTATTGCAATAGGTGTAGGAGCATTTTTTATAACTAAGTTTATAGAAACTGTTTCCAATTAATCGAGGGTTTTATTTTAAAGGGACCATTTTTGAAGTAAAATAGGAAAAAATAGTCAAAGGTTGATAAATATAATATGAGGTTGTGTTTTTTATATTAAATATGTTCAAATAAGGCATTAATTATAACAATAACTTAAGTTATGAACGAGTTTTTTTTCAAAGAAATTAGAGAGGGTAACTTCAACGAAGTTAAGGCAATGTTGGAAAAAAATCCAGTCCTGATAAATAGTAAAGATTCTCGTGGATCCACGCCGTTAATACTCGCTACTTATTATGATGAAATGGAGATAGCTAATTTATTATTGGATAAAGGAGCGAAAATCGATGCTGTCGATGCTTCTGGCAACACTGCGCTGATGGGTGTTTGTTTCAAAGGATATACAGATATTGCAAAACTTTTAATTGAAAAGGGGGCTCATTTAAATGAGAAAAATGCAATGGGCGCAACCTGCCTTATTTACGCAGCGCAATTTAATAGATTAGAAATTGCAAAACTTCTGATTGCACGAGGAGCTGATAAAACCATAAAGGATAATAGAGGAAGCACTGCATTGGATCATGCTAAAATACAAGGGTTGAGCGCTTTTATAGATCTTTTAGAATAATTACTAATGAATCAAAATAGTCATCGTCTTAAGATAGCTTTGATTCAGACTATGTTACATTGGGAAGATCCGAGCCGTAACAGGTCGATGCTTGGTTCAAAAATGGAACAGGTATCGAAGGACACGGATATTATTATTTTGCCCGAAATGTTCACTACTGGTTTTACGATGAACCCAGAAAACATTAAAGAGCAAGAAAGCGCACTAACAATAGATTGGTTAAAGCAAAAAGCCACCAATACCGGTTGCGCTATTGTTGGTAGCACTGTTTATAAAGATGACGGGGCTTTTTATAACCGACTTTTTTTCGTAAAACCAAATGGGGAATATTTGTCATACGACAAGCGGCATACCTTTACATTAGCGGGAGAACATAAAAAATACCGAACCGGTAAAGAAAGATTAATTGTTGATTATAAAGGGTTTAAATTTTGCCCGCTTATCTGTTATGATTTAAGATTTCCTGTCTATAGTAGAAATACGGTCGACTATGACGTTCTACTTTTTGTGGCCAATTGGCCTACTCCTAGAATTAATGCTTGGGACACACTTTTAAAGGCTCGTGCTATTGAAAATATGGCATATTGTATTGGGGTAAACCGTGTTGGTACTGATAATGAAGGGCATCGGTATCCAGGTCATTCTGCTGTTTATGATGCACTTGGAAATTTGCTTTCCTTTTCGGAAGAAGAAGAAATTTTAGAAGTAGAAATTGACAAAAAACAACTTACGGAGATTAAGAAAAAATTTCAATTCTTAGATGACCGCGACCATTTTAATCTATTAGGTTAAAGGTTTCTATTTTCTCCCAATTGGCGCGAAGTTCAATAAGGGAAGGATAATAGCTGATTCTTTCAGGTTGTATTCTTTTTAGATAATTGCCAGTATCCCATTTACCGTTTTCATTTGAATCAAAAATTACCCTGGCCATATATTTGCCGGGATTTAAATTGTTAAACTCAAAGGGTCGAGGTTCGGTAGCATAAATTTCTCGCTGTAAATCGCCTTTTTCGTTGGTTAGTTGTACGATTAGTGGATATTCGAGATTGGTGCCGTTAAGATTAAGGGTAAGATTTCCATAATCGGCACGGCTTTTTGTTCGCAGATTATAGACCAAGGTATCGTTGGTGTTTTCGAAAAAATCCGTTATTGCCCCTGGCATCAATTCAAGTTTGTAATTCTGGCCAGGTTCTATTTCAAAATCAAAGTTCAATAGGTTTTCTAAAGTATCTAACGTTATGGTAGCATTCACCAGGGTAGAATCTATGTCGGTCAGTTTTATTTTAGTGCTGTCGAAATCGTTTAAAGGTGTATTTACAATTAAATTGATAGGCTTTCCAAATTCTACATTCCCACTTTGGTTTATTGACAATTTTAAAGAATCGAACTCAACTTTGCGAGTTTTAACGTTAAAGGTGTCAGAAACTTTTAATTTCTCATTGGTAATGGCAAAAAGGATAGAGTCCATTTTAAAAGGAGTAAACCAAAAATTTAAAGTATCTTTCTCCCGTTCCTTTGTTACAGTAGTTTTTACAGTATCGGGTAGTGGGGTAAGTGGTTCTATTTTCGAAGTAGCACCATCACCATAATAGCCAAAGCTAATTTTATTACTTGCTACCATACTAGGTACGGCGACACCATAATCTGGAACTTCTTTAAATAAGTTTAGAAGATAGATAGAATCAGTAGGCAGATTTACGGTGTCCTTAATAAATCCGATCTTATCGGTCTTTTGGTCAAATAAATAATTACCAGAAGCATCTTTAATGGCAAAAAGGGCGTACTTACCTTCTTTAAGGTTCCTCAATTTAAATATAACTGCACTGTCTAATGTATTGGTGATGTAATTTGGCGGCTTTTTATAAAGGGTCGAATCGGTGTAAGTACTATCTATTTTATAGAGCATGACACTTATAAAATCATCAGCTTTTTTGTTAAAGGCATCTTTCACCACACCAGATAATTCAAGTGAATCTATATAATTTCCAGTAGAAAAGACATAGGTGAAATAAGGTATCGGATTTTCTTCGTTGTTGTCGACGATTCCTTGTCCAAAATTGAAGGTGTAGGTTGTATTTGGTTCGAGTGTGTCCTTAATGGTGATGTCAACAAATTTATTGGCATTACCCATAGGTGATAGTAGGGGAGGATATTTCAATGGGGGTGATACAATTAACTGTTTTTGGATATCCTTTAATTTTACCAGTTCGTTGAAATAAAGTCTGATTTTTTGTTCACTAAAATTGGTCGTCATATTGGGAGGTTCTGCCCTTTCCAATTTTGGTGGGGTCACATCTTTTGGCCCACCAGTAGGTGTGCCACGTTGTGCGCATTGATAGGAAACCAAGACGATGGTAATTACAAATAAGAAACCAAGAATTTTTCTAATCATAAGGACTATTCTCAATGACAAAGAAACAACATATTTTATATAATACTATGCTTTTGGTACAAAGGCCATACTCGTAATGTACAAACTGATTCCTTCGATTTCTTGAAATGTTCGGGCACAAATCTCCATCGTCGCACCGGTAGTGATCACATCGTCGACCAATAATATATTCTTGTTTTTAAGTATAGCTGTGTTTTTTAGTTCATACAATGAGCGATTGTCATACCATCTTCCCAATCTATTCTTCTTGGTTTGTGTTTTAGTGTTAGCGGTTTTTACTAAGATATCATCGGCGTAGTTACTATCTATATGATGTGCAATTCGCTTGGCAAATAGGTCAACTTGGTTGTAACCGCGCTTTTTTAATTTTTTGCGATGTAATGGAACTGGAATAACGTAATCGATATCTTTTAAATGTCCATGCTCTTTTAAGATTTGTCCATGCCAATCACCTAAAAATTCTCCAATCTTTTCTTGATTCCTGTATTTCAGGAAATGAATCAGGTTTTTTACAATCCCAACATCGGTAAAGAACAAGAACGAATTAGCCTTTTTAATATTAATTCGACCATAAAAAATACGGTCAACGGCATTTTCTTCGTTAAAGGTGTACTCGGTGAGAGGTAATTGATGACGGCAAGCGGTGCATAAAATTACCTCTCCTCTATATAATCGAGCATTACATCCAAAACATGATATGGGCAAGAGAATGTTGGTGACATCATTTAGTATATTTGAAATTCTGTTATGCACAAATCTTACAGATTTAATTAACCTACAAAGGCCCGTTTTTTAATGGATAGTCAAGATAACAAATTCAAGTATAAAATCCTCCTCGCCACATTAGTGGCTGTAATTTTAGGAATACTTATCGCCTTTTATTATAGTTATGCCCAAGCTAGCACCCAAATAAACTTTTTGGAACAGGAAAAGGCCATTTTGATAAAAGACCTTACCATCATGAAAGCCGATGTGGACCGTTTGTCTGCGATGAACGAGATGAATGAAATTGAATTGCAAGATTCTAAATTTAAGGTTCAGGAACTTTTAGATTCGGTCGGAAGGTTAAACTTTACTGTAGATAAGTTAAGGGAATATAAAACAGAACTTCGAAGACTTGAAGCTAAGAACGATAGCTTGGTCTTGAAGAATAATTTTTTACGTTACAATAACATGCTCATCACCGATAAATATGAGGAGTCACGTAAACAAGTCGAAGAGTTAAGGGCAAATAGTAATTCTTTGGCTGAAGCTGAGGCTTTGCAAAGAAGAAAGATTTTGGAATTGAACCAAAAATTAAGAATCAAAAGCTATCTCAAAATGGCGAATGCCGAAGGAAGTGGTTTTAGGATAATTCGAAACACAAAACCAACAAAAACAAATAAAGCGTCCACAATTGAGAAATTAAGAGGATGTGTTACAATTTTAGCTGACGAAAGTGAGCCCAATGCCGAAAAGGTTATTTATTTGCAGTTTTTGGATCCGAACAAACAGATCGTAGAGGATAATGCCAACACCATAACCGTAAATGGCAACATATATAGTAAGCGTGTTGAGTTTGTATTTACAGGACTTGAAACCTATGTGTGTGAATCCATTACGGTTCCAGAAGGGTCTTTGATCGAGGGAAACTACACCTTAAATGTTTTTGAAGATGAGCGTTTGCTTACATCTTCAGAATTTCAATTGAAATAGTTACTCTTTTTTTGCCTAATATTCTATTTTTGCCTTATGGCAAATACAGAAGATGATTTTAAGCGTGTAATTTCTCACGCAAAGGAATACGGTTACGTATTTCAATCCAGTGAAATATATGATGGGCTAAGTGCCGTATATGATTACGGGCAAAACGGTGTTGAACTTAAAAAGAACATTCGTGACTATTGGTGGAAAGCCATGGTGCAGCTCAATGATAATATTGTAGGTTTAGATGCAGCCATCTTTATGCACCCTACGACATGGAAAGCTTCGGGACATATAGACGCCTTCAATGATCCTTTAATAGACAACAAGGACTCTAAAAAAAGATACAGGGCAGATGTTTTGGTAGAAGATTATGTGGCCAAGATAGACGCTAAAATTGAAAAAGAGGTCAATAAGGCCCAAAAGCGTTTTGGTGATGCCTTTAACAAAGAAAAGTTCTTAGAGACCAATCAACGTGTTGTTGAGTACCAAGAGCAAGGTAAAACGATATTGAACCGATTGGGTAAATCTTTGCAAAACGAAGACTTGGCCGATGTTAAGGCATTAATTGAGGAATTGGATATCGCTTGCCCAATGTCTGGGTCCAAAAATTGGACTGATGTTAAGCAATTCAACCTTATGTTCGGCACCAAATTGGGAGCAACGGCAGAAAGTGCAATGGATCTTTTTTTGAGACCCGAAACGGCTCAAGGTATTTTCGTCAACTTTTTGAACGTTCAAAAATCGGGTCGAATGAAAATTCCTTTTGGAATTGCGCAGACCGGTAAGGCATTCAGAAATGAAATTGTCGCAAGACAGTTTATTTTTAGGATGCGTGAATTTGAACAAATGGAAATGCAATTCTTCATACAACCTGGTACACAAAAGGAGTGGTACGAGATTTGGAAAGAGAAGCGTATGAAATGGCATCTTTCGCTAGGTATGGGGGAAGAAAATTATCGCTTTCACGATCATGAAAAATTGGCGCACTATGCCGATGCCGCAGCCGATATCGAATTTCGTTTTCCGTTTGGCTTTAAAGAATTGGAAGGTATCCATTCCCGTACCGATTTTGATTTGGGCAGCCATGAGAAATTTTCAGGTAAGAAATTACAGTATTTTGACCATGAGGTGAACAGAAACTATGTTCCCTATGTGTTGGAAACTTCAATTGGGTTGGACAGAATGTTTTTGGCCGTTTTTTCAAATTCCTTAAGAGAAGAGGAATTGGAAAATAACACGACAAGAACTGTTTTAAAGCTGCCTGCGGTGTTAGCGCCTGTAAAAGCTGCGATTTTGCCCTTGGTAAAAAAGGATGGTCTGCCAGAAGTCGCACAAAGTATCGTTGATGATTTGAAATGGGATTTTAATGTCACCTATGACGAAAAGGATGCTGTAGGTAGACGCTATAGAAGGCAAGACGCCAATGGCACGCCATTTTGTGTTACCGTTGACCATCAAACCTTAGAAGATCAAACGGTGACCATTAGACATCGGGATTCTATGGAACAGGAGCGTGTGGCTATCTCAGCATTGAATGGAATTATTCATGCGGCCGTCGATATGAAGACTTGGTTGAAAAAGATGGAATAGTTTAGAGCGTGTAGCTGAATTTTAAACTACCGTAATAATTTATATTGTTCCCAGGGTAGAAATACCTTGGGGCATTACCCCCAAAACCACTGGCGTTGATTAGAACAGATTGTGCGTATTTGGTATCGGTTACATTATTGATACCAAAATCAACTCCAAAGAGCAACTTTTCAAAAATTTGTTTTCGATACCCTAGTTTTATATTGATCAGATTGAAAGAAGAACTGGTCAATGAATTGGAATCTGTCAAAGGAATCTTATCGACGAATTGATGGGTAAGGTTCGTGTAGAAACCGTTTCCATATTTGGCTTGAAGTCCCGAATTTAATTTGTGTTTCGGAACTCCTGTCAGTGGATTTCCAGAATAATCGGCGTTCGCTTCTTCATCTACAAAATCAACGAACCGATGGTCGGTTAGGGTGTAGCTTATGAACGGAGTAAGTTTGATTTTTTCGGAAAGGTCGAATCGATAGCTCCAGTCCAGATCAAGACCTTGGTGTCTTGTTTTACCCGCATTCCTTCCTATATATTGGTCGTTTCCGACCCTTTTGGCTACCAGTAGATTTTTAATGGGCATCAGGTAAATGGCAATATCCAATTGTAAACGGTTGTCATCGCTTTTATGTTCCATACCAAGTTCATAATTTATACCAGTTTCTTGGATAATATCAGGATTGATGACCCCTTCTGGTGTTAAGGTCTCTTCTAGACTTGGATTGGAAAAACCACGGCTAACGCTGGCATAAAGTCTATTGGAGTTACTGAAGGAATAGCTGACATCTAAACTGGGTAGGGCCAAAGTTTTAAAATTTCTATTTGCACTGGTGTTCACACTTCCAGAATTGAAGAGATTCCTGAAATCATATTGTGTTTTATTAATGTTGATTCCAAATTGCGCTATTAGCTTAGTGGTTATGGGGTAGGATACTGTGGCGAAACTGTTCAACTGATTTCTGAATTCTTTGTTTTTTGACAATCGGTCTCCTTGTAAACTTCCATTGCCATTATTGTTCTCGTACAAATTCTCAAATGTGCCCCAAGCATATTCATCTTTATATAATTCAGCACCTAATGTATAGGAAAGGTTGTTTTCCCAAACCCGAAGGTTACCGCTAAATAAGGTCCTGAAACCAAAACCGTTCGTATACTCATCCAAAATATTAAAAGGCCGGGTTTCATAGTGGTCTAGATAGGTATAGAAAATACTGGTCGTGTTTTTTAATTTAGAATTTGCGGTGTAAGTATGAGATAGTCCAACAAGACTATATTCGTTGTCTTCATAGCCTTTGGCGGCTTTCCACGTAAACGAAGCCTGAGTCGGATCTTCATCAAAATCTGCTTGGTTGATGGAACTAGCAATTTGAGCCGTATAGTCTATATGGTTCACCAAAAGTCCTAATTCACTTTTTGAGGATAGTTTAAAAATAGAATTTAATAGTATTCCATCGCGGTTAAAACTACTATTTTCTCTGTAGCCATCAATTTCCAAGTGGCCGTATTGTAAGGTCATATAAAAATCATCTTGGGTATGCGTGAAACCCAAGCTATTCTTTAAGAGTCCGTAGGACCCTACGGTAGATGTATTGAAGAATTTGGTTGGCGAATTACTGAGTTGTTTTGTGTTGAGAATAATTGCTCCACCCAAATTAGCACCAAACCCTGTACCCTTTGGCCCTTTGATAACCTCAATTGAGGTGAGGTTTTCTAGGTCATAGGCTTCAATAGTTGAAAAACCGGTTCCGTTCGTTACGGGGATGTTATTGTAATACAGTCTAAGTTTATCGGTTCCATAAGGAGTTCTAGAACCCACACCCCTAATGGTAATTCTATTTGTATTTAAGGCGCCAGAAAGTGCATAAACACCTGAAACCTGATTGATAGAACTTATAAAATCTACAGGACTATAATTTTCAAAAATCTTGGCACCTATAATCTTTGAGGAAGTAATGCCAATTTCGTTTTTAGCGGTTAGTGTATCGATTACGATCACTTCATTAAGAACGGTAACACTATCTTTTTGAGTCTTCGTTTGACTGAAGGAACTTATTGTGATTAGAAGGGAACAAAGGAATAAAATAGATTTTTTCATAGGGAAACCAAACCCCAAAAATACCCATTAAAAACGAAAACCTAAGGAAAGGCCGGCTCTAAACATAAAGTCGTTTTGAAAACTCTGTGGATTGATATTTCTTCCAATCCCGCCGTTTAGTTCTATGGTAAAACGCTGGCTACGGGTGGTCCATTTTGATCCAGCACCAAGACCTAGGGCAGTGGTGTCATAGTCATAGTTGCGGCTTCCTGAGTTTTGGGAGACCTCATCGTTTTCACCTGTGTAATAAAGTCCAAAAACCTCAGCAAAAAATCCACTTCTTGGGGCATATCCAAAATAGGCACGTAGATTTGGGCCAATACCAAAATTCCCATTATAATCCGTTGCGTCCCCATTAAAATATAAGGTTCCTCCAAAGCTTATGTCTTCATTCAAATAATATTCATATGCGCCTTCTACTGTAGAAGTTGCTAGAAACTGTCCGATATTGAACTTGAATTCATGATTGTTTAAGGTACTAGGGTAGGCCTGCGCAAATGCATCTATTGAAAAGCCAATAAGAAGTAATACATAAATAAAAATCTTGTTCATGGAAATAGTTTTAATGATTGGCTTGGTACAAATCCTTTTCCAAAACTATGAAATAGGATTTTAATGAATCGAATGAACCTATAATCTATTTCACTTTTCTATTTTTGGTTGAAAGTAGAGGTTTATGAAAATAGTATCCTACAATGTTAATGGTATTAGGGCCGCGTTGAAGAAAGGGTTACTGGAATGGTTGGCCGTTGTCTCGCCAGATGTGGTATGCCTACAGGAAATTAAGGCAAATGAAGACCAACTGGATCTTTCTGTTTTTGAGGAGGCTGGCTACCCTTATAATTACTGGTACAGTGCTCAAAAGAAAGGCTATAGTGGTGTGGCCATACTTTCTAAATCAAAACCGGATGCCGTCGTGTTCGGAACCGGAATCGCTTATATGGACTTTGAAGGACGCAATATAAGGGCAGACTATGGAGACCTCTCGATAATGAGCATGTATCTACCATCTGGTACCAATTTGGCTAGGTTGGACCATAAATTACAGTACATGGCCGATTTTCAGGAATATATCGATGCGCTATGTAAGACCAATCCAAACCTTATTGTTCTGGGCGATTATAATATTTGTCATAAGGCAATTGATATTCATAATCCTGTCGGATTGCAGAATACTTCAGGATTTTTACCTGTGGAGCGGGAATGGATAGGAAGATTCATTGATAGCGGCTTTATCGATAGTTTTAGGGAATTCAATTTAGAACCCGATAATTACACATGGTGGAGTTATAGGGCCAACGCGCGAAATAACAATAAAGGGTGGCGTTTAGATTATGGCATGGTTTCAGAACCCTTAAAAAATAGATTGAAACGTTCCGTTATTTTATCGGAAGCAAAACATAGTGATCATTGTCCTATTTTATTGGAAATTGAGTAGTGGGTAAAGTTGCTGATAACATTATCAAGACAGGGACGTTCTTAACTATTGTTCTATCAATAATCGCGGCACTATTTGGCTTTAAGGGTCCAAATATCATAAACACCGCTTTGTTAGAAGTTCACAAAAGCGAATCTGAAAGGGGTAAGGAACTGGCATCCATATATTGTGTCACCTGTCATTTGCTACCTGACCCTCAATCTTTGGATAAAACCACTTGGAAGAATAGTATTTTGCCCAACATGGGCAGAAGGTTAGGGTTGAAATTAGAGGGTAAGACGTGGCGTAGTGATTTAGATGCTACTGAAGCCGCCATTGTTTCTAAAATGAATATTTATCCAGGTTTTCCCTTGATCTCTAGTGAAGATTGGAAATTGATCTCTGAATATTATGTAGAGAGTGCTCCTAAAAAATTGGAAGGTCAAGATAAAAGTCACCTAGATATCAAACGTAATTTTCCTTTCAAAGCCGAACCTGTTTTTGTAGGTTCATCCATCATGCCTCAGGTTACTTTGTTGGAATATAACGAGAAAGAAGAAAAACTCTTTGTAGGTGATGATTTAAGTCTTTATGCGCTTGATGTTTTTGGTACCTCAGATCAAACATGGACACTTGAAAGTCCAGCTACTGATTTGGTATATCAAGAAAACAATCCTTCTCCACTTCTACTTACCATAGGTACGGTATATCCATCAGACCAAAAACTGGGTAAAATTCTTGGGCTGAATGAAAATGGTCAACGCGTTAAATTTTCTCAACTTAAAAGACCTGTGGATTTTAATTTTCATGATTTGAACGGGGATAGTAGAAAAGACCTTATTCTCAGTCAATTTGGAAATTATAAAGGTAAGTTGTCTTGGTTTGATGATGGCGATGAGACAAAAGAACATATCTTGAGTGAACTTCCGGGTGCCAGAAAAACAGAAGTTTTTGATGTAAATAAGGATGGTAGGCCCGATATAATTGCCTTAATGGCTCAAGCTAGGGAGCAGATAACTTTATTCACGAATCTCGGTGAGAATGGGTTTGAAGAAAAAAAGCTACTGGAGTTTCCTGCGGTGAACGGAACAAACTATTTTGAACTTGCCGATTTTAATAGTGATGGTTTTTTTGACCTACTGGTTACCAATGGTGACAATAGAGATTATTCAAATATTGACAAACCGTACCATGGCGTGCGCATTTATTTGAATAACGGGGAGAATGATTTCAAAGAAGAATTTTTCTTTCCAATGTACGATTGTAGTAAGGCTATGGCGCGAGATTTCGATAATGATGGAGATTTGGATATTATTGCCGCTTCACTTTTTGGAAGTTACCAAGGAGAAAAAAAGACGCATGAAAGTATTGTGTATCTATTGAATAATGGGAATATGACATTTACCGCATCCTATATTCCAGAGGCCATGCACGGAAATTGGTTGACCATGGATGTTGGTGATTTCAATAAAGATAATCTGCTTGATGTCGTTTTAGGGACGTATGTTTTTAATATTCAAGAAATGATGAAAATAATAGGGTTTCATGAGAATGATAAAATTCCGCAAGTTTTATTATTGACTCAATTTTGAATAAGTTCGGTTATTCTAAAAAATATGAGCACGCCTATTCGGCATATTAATTAGTAAATTTGTAACTGAATTAGAATAGCATTTTATGATCTACACCAATTTACCACATACCGATATTGAAGTAAGTAAGATCTGTTTGGGAACCATGACATGGGGCAACCAAAATACCGAGGCCGAAGGTCACGAGCAGATGAATTTTGCAATGGATAAAGGTATTAACTTCTTTGATACCGCCGAACTGTACCCTATACCTGCGCATAAAGATCGGTATGCCCTGACGGAAAAAATTATTGGAAGTTGGTTTAAAAAAAATGGTAACCGAGAGGATGTTGTTTTAGCCTCGAAAATTGCGGGAAAGGCCGAGATGTCAAAATTCATCCGTACTACAGGTTTTAATCGGGAATCAATTATTGATGCTGTTGAAGGTAGTTTAGGGCGATTACAAACAGATTATATCGATTTGTACCAACTACACTGGCCGGATCGCAACACGAACTATTTTGGTCAAAGGGGGTATACCCACGATATAACGGACCATTGGGAGGATAATATTCATCAAGTACTGGAGACTTTGAGGGATTTGATTCGTGAAGGCAAGATTCGACATGTTGGTATTTCTAATGAAACACCGTGGGGGACCATGAGGTTTTTAGAGGAAAGTAAAGTGCATGGTACACTGCCTAGGACCATTACCATTCAAAATCCATATTCTCTTTTAAATCGATTATTCGAAGTAGGTATGGCCGAAATTTCTATGCGGGAGCAAGTTGGTTTATTGGCCTACTCGCCATTGGGATTTGGCGTTTTAAGCGGAAAATATTTAGGGGATCGCTTACCTGAAGGATCTAGAATAGACCGTTTTCCGCAGTATAATAGATATAGTGGCACTACTGCGGTGGAGGCTACGCAAAGGTATTATGAACTTGCTCAATCGAACGGTCTTTCCTTGGCTCAAATGGCACTGGCGTTCGTAAATACAAGGCCTTTTGTGACTAGTAATATCATCGGTGCCACGACAATGAGACAATTAGAGGAAAATATCGGAAGTATCGATATAGAACTTTCGGAAGATCTGATTGACGGAATAGAAGCGATACATACATCAATACCTAATCCTGCGCCGTAATATGGAAAGTCTTATTTTTTTAAAGGTAGGGTTTTGGCAAGCGGTCTTAATCATAATCGTCATCATAGTAATATTGGTTTTAGCAAGGATAATGAGGGATAGGCGTTAACCAAACAGGTTTCTGGCAACTTCTTCTATTTTAGAGGCAAGAAGTACTTTTATCTTAGTCGATTTTAGTCCTATTTTATTGTTTTTTGATACGATAATGGTGGTGTACCCTAGTTTTTCTGCCTCCAGTATGCGTTGTTCCACACGTTGAACGGGCCTGATTTCTCCCGCTAGACCCACTTCGGCAGCAAAGCAAATACCTTTATCAATGGGAATATCCTCGTTGCTGGAAAGAATGGCCGCTACCACGGCTAAATCGATTGCAGGATCATCTACGGAAATTCCACCTGTAATATTCAAGAAAACATCTTTAGCCCCTAATTTAAAACCTGCCCTCTTTTCAAGTACGGCCAATAACATATTTAGGCGTTTTGCATTATAGCCTGTTGTAGAGCGCTGTGGAGTACCATAGACCGCTGTACTCACCAAGGCTTGAATTTCAATAAGAAGTGGACGCATGCCCTCTACGGTAGATGCAATGGCAGTTCCGCTCAATCCATCATCGTTTTTTGAAATCAGAACTTCGGAAGGATTATTTACTTCTCTAAGTCCGCTCCCTTGCATTTCGTAAATACCTAACTCTGCGGTAGAACCGAATCTATTCTTTAATGATCGAAGAATACGATACACATAATTACGATCACCTTCAAATTGTAAAACTGTATCGACCATGTGTTCTAAAATTTTTGGCCCGGCAATAGAACCATCTTTAGTGATATGGCCAATAAGAATAACGGGTGTGTTGGTCTCTTTGGCGAATTTTATGAGTTCAGCGGTACATTCCCGTATTTGTGAAATACTTCCGGCAGCAGATTCTATGTAGTCTGAATGAAGGGTTTGAATAGAGTCGATAACGACGATATCGGGTTCGGTAGCTTCAATCTGTTTAAAAATATTCTGGGTCTTTGTTTCTGTTAGAATAAAACAGGTTTCACTGTTTGGATGAATACGGTCTGCCCGCATCTTAATCTGTTTTTGACTTTCCTCCCCAGAAACATATAAGGTTTTGTATGGTAATTTTAGCGCAATTTGAAGGAGCAATGTACTCTTGCCCACGCCCGGCTCACCACCTAACAACACTAATGCACCGGGCACTAGTCCACCCCCCAAGACCCTATTGAATTCAAGGTCGAATGTGTTAAGGCGAATTTCTTTTTCAATGCTGATTTCATGGACCAACAAGGGTTTAGAAACTCTTTTCGCTGTATTGGTCGGGGTTTTCCAACTTAGTTTCTCCTCTTTTTGAACTACTTCTTCTACAACCGTATTCCATTCTTTACAAGCGGCACACTGTCCTACCCATTTGGCATATTGGGTGCCACAGTTTTGACAGAAAAATGCAGTTTTTGTTTTGGCCATTTTTAGTTTTCCAGTTTTGGCTAAAGGTAGGAAGAAGTTTGAAAAATGCTAGGATGTTACTTTATTGACTATCACTGGATTTTTCTTTTTTGTTAGCACTAAAAGCCATGAAGAACGAAGCCCAGGCCATGAACAAAGCAATGCCGCTGTACGGCATTATAAATTCTCCTTTTAGTCCGTAGTACGTGAACAGTACACCGGAGAAGACAAAATAAATTGCGTCGATTTTAATCATTGTAGGTCAATTTTGTATTGATTTGGGATCAATAGTTTTAGTTTTTTAAAAGCCAAAGTCAGCCTTAAGGGCATCCATCTTTTCTAATGCCATTTCTTTGGTCAGGAAATCTATTTCTTCCATCTGAAATGCTTTCTCAAACGTTTTAAGCGCTTTTTTGGGTTCCCCTAATTGCTCGTAGTATTCTCCTTCAAAATAAAATCCTAGCATGGTGTCGGGGTATTCTTTTTTGCAAAGGTCGGATAGGGGCTTTAAGGATTCAAAATCCTCCTTTTTTCTAGAGGCGGCGTAAATAGCCATGATATCATTTAATTCCACCGGCTTACTAAAACCGAATAGGTCGACGATGCCCTGATATTTATGCTCTAAATACGTGTAAACAGGTTCTTCTGAAGTCAGGATTTGGGTCTTGTATTCCTTTGGGCTTATAGGCTTGAACATTCCGAAGATATTATCGAACGCTTTTCCTAAACCGTAGGTCGCTACAGAGATATGGTCGGCACTTTTATATTCATCAAAGAAATAGTGTAAGGTTTCTTTTTCCAAAGCCTTAATGCCTTTGTCCATCGCCATTATTCTTTGGGTGTCTTGGGTGGCTTCCCCTTCAATGATGAGCTGGTAGAATAGTTTTTTTTCAAAAGTATTTAAACGTATAGGTACTCTGGTTTCCATTTCAGGGGCCAATATGGGTGAGATGCTCACGTAGGCATCAAAAATAGAATGGTCTTTGAATAGCCAATAGTTCTCGAAATTTGCGGTAATGTCATACCCTACGATCATTTTAAAAGGAGCTGTACTGTAGTTCAAGTCTAAATAGGGTATGAGTTCCATCCCTATGAACTCATAAAAGCTTTTTCCCTTTTCAGAGGGTAGGCCGCTTTCTGGATCGAAGGCGCAATCGGCATATCTTAAATCATTTTTACTTTGGTTGATGCCTACGATGATACTTTGTGGCATACCGTGGAAACGACTATAAAATTTTGAGGTAGCTACCACTTGTTCGAACAAATAATCTCCATCTAGAACTATGATGAGTGGGTACTTTTTGTTTTCGTCCATTTTTTCGGGAAAATAGTACTGAACATCCCTGCGTTCTTGAAGTTTAAAAGATTCGAAAATTTCCTGGGTAACTTGGGAATGGGACACTATTACAAATAATAGCGTGAAAATTAGTAATAGATGACGCATATCGGGTTATTGAAAATAGTATGGTTACTATTTGTTTCTGTTCAATAACGGTAATAGAAGAAAAGATATTGTGCCAAAAACGACGATCATCAAAGTCTGTGAGATCCATATAATCCACCCGAAAGCATCCCCTGAAACGGCACTTATTCCAAATATGGTCAAGGCACTACGTACGGCAATGGGGTATAATCCTATGCCTCCATTCGTAGTGGCCATTGCGAACGCTCCCGCTACAAAAGCTACGAGCAATTGGCTTAAGGTGAGGTCAATGGTTTCGGGAACCGTGAATTTGATGACCCAAAGCATGCCGATATAGCACGCCCAAATGAAAAAGGTGTGAAACAGAAATAGCCATTTGTGCTTCATCTTGAAAATACTAAAAATACCATCTAACAACCCTTTTATGAAGTTCCTTATCTTTTTGGCGAAACTATTTTTTGATTTTTTGATGAGTAAAATAAAGAGCAGCAATCCTATAACTCCAAACCCGACTAATAAAAGCAGCCCTTTACTATTGAATCCTCGTTCTAAAAGAATCTCCATAATAATATCGGTCTGAAGTAAAAATGCGGTCAAGATTATTGAAAGTAACATGATCACATCGATGACCCTTTCGGTAACTATGGTGCCAAACCCTTTTTCAAAAGGTACATTTTCATAGGTGGTAAGCGCAGTGGCCCTTAATACTTCACCGGTTCTTGGTATACCTAAGTTGGCGAAATAAGAGGTTAAAATGATGAGAACATTGTTGAACAGGCGGGGTTTGTATCCTAAAGGTTCTAAAAGGAAATTCCACCGTATGGCTCTCGAAATATGGCCTAAAATCCCTAAAAACACAGAAAGAGAAACCCAAAAAGGATTCGCTTCCTTGATGTAGAAAAGTATTTCTTTACGATTTTCTGGCGTGGTGGAGCTATAAGAGTACCAAACCAAAAAAACTCCCAATGCTATTGGGAGTATGGTTTTAAGGCTTTTTTTTAAGGCACCGGTCAAATTTAGTTCAATAGATTAGTTTTTTCGTTCGGAAAAACCAATGACGGGTTGAATTTCTTCGCTTCTTCGAAATCCATCCAAGCATAGGCGATCAATATCAAAACATCGCCAACGGCAACTTTTCTGGCCGCGGCACCGTTCAAGGTTATTTCACCACTTTTTCTTGGCCCCGGAATAATATAGGTCTCTAAACGTTCACCATTGTTGTTATTTACGATCTGTACCTTTTCGCCCCGTATTAAGTTGGCTGCGTCCATTAAATCTTCATCAATAGTAATGCTGCCTACGTAATTTAGGTCGGCACCGGTAACTTTTACCCGATGTATTTTTGATTTAACTACTTGTACTTGCATCATACAAAATTAATTAATTAAGGGCTATATTGTCTATTAGCCTAACTTGTTCAGCATAAACTGCGATAAATGCCCTATACTTAGTATTGTCGATTTTCTTTTTGGACGGGGTCAATGTTTCTACATCGGCTATTTCAAAATATTCCAGTTTTAAATTTTCATTTTCTTGAAATTTTTTGCTTACCCAATCCTTAATGGATGTCGCACTTTCCATGCCAAATTTTTCCTTGGCAGTTTTTAAGGTTTCATAAACGAACCCAGCCTTTTGTCGTATCGTCGCACTTAACCTTTCATTTCTTGAACTCATGGCCAGACCGTGGTCTTCACGAACAATTTCGCATCCAATAACTTCTACTGGAATTTTTTGAATTTCAACCAGCTTTTGAATGATGCGCAATTGCTGAAAATCCTTCTCTCCAAAATATGCCCTCGTCGGTTGTATGAGTTTGAACAATTCTTCTACAATGGTGGCCACCCCATTGAAATGATTTGCCCGAAACTCACCTTCCATAACTTTGTCCAGACCTGCAAATTCATAATTTTTATGAATGATTTTCGTTGGATATATTTCAGAAACGGAAGGTGCGAAAATTAATATCTGATCTGAAATGGACGATATTAAATGCACGTCATTATCTAAGGTCTTAGGGTATTTTTCAAGATCTTCTACATTGTTGAATTGGGTCGGATTCACAAAAATACTGACTACCACGTACTGATTTTGCGATACGGCCTTTCTAATTAGTGATACGTGGCCCAAATGAAGAGCTCCCATGGTAGGAACCAGACCGATGTCTACAGAAGCATCTATTTTAATTAGTTCGTCCCTAAGTTCTTTCTTGGTCTTTAGTACCAACATTGAAAATGTGCATTAGCGAGCAAACTTACTATAATTACTGGTAATCTCTATATTTTTTGTAATTTTGCAGCTACGTTCCAGTGAAAAATTAAATATAACCTTTATGAATGGTAAAAAGATATTATTTGTATCTTCTGAATTAGTTCCATATTTACCCGAAAACGAAGTTTCCCTAATGTCTTATGAAGCCCCTCGAATGGTCAACAGCAATGGTGGTCAAATAAGGATTTTCATGCCACGATATGGGAATATCAACGAAAGAAGGCATCAATTACATGAGGTGATCCGGCTTTCTGGAATGAATTTGGTGATCAATGATATGGATATGCCCTTGATCATAAAGGTAGCATCTATCCCTCGGGAAAGAATCCAGGTTTACTTTATTGACAACGAAGAATATTTTAAGCGAAAAGCTACGTTTACCGATAAGCAGGGAAAGCTTTTTCCAGACAATGATCAACGTGCTATTTTCTTTGCGAAAGGCGTGATGGAAACGGTTAAGAAGTTGAATTGGTCTCCTGATATTATACATGTACATGGCTGGATGGCCAGTTTGCTTCCATTGTATTTGAAGAAATACTACGCAGATGAACCATTATTCGCCGATAGCAAAATCGTGCTATCCGTTTATGGAAAAACCTTTGAAGGTTCCCTTGATCAAGAGATGATTAAGAGGATTGCATTTGATGGGATCCCCGAAGAAGAAATAGCTTCTTTAGGTGACCCCACCTATAATAATTTGTTAAAGGTGGCCGTAGATTATTCAGATGCGGTTATTTTAGCCTCGGAAGAAATTCCAGAAGAACTAGAAAACCATATATCTAACCAAGAAAAACCAGTGTTGCAGTATGTTCCCGTTCAGGAGTTTGAGGAAGCATACGCCAATTTTTATAACACCGAAGTTTTAAAATAATCTGAATGAATTTTTCGAAGAAATCCGTTATACCCACTTTTTTGGGGCTTTTTTTGATATTGGGTATTTTGGTTTCCTGTGAGCAGGACCTTACGACTCTTGGAGCTGGTGTAGTAGGCAATGAGCCTTTCAGTACAGGTAAGGAAGTGTATGACGTTTTTGCGTACAATAAAAATATTGAGGCCGTACAGACCAATAAATTGCCTATTTATCAATTAGGGACCTATAATGATCCAATTTATGGGAGAACACAGGCATCTGTTACTTCGCAACTATTCCTTTCCACTCCAAACCCTACGTTTGGTGTTCTAAAACAAGAAAAGGAGAATAAGGCGGGCGCTACGGGAGAAGCCATTACGGTCATTGACGAAGATGAAAAGGTAAAGGAGGTGTTTCTTTACATTCCATTTTTAACCAAAGGTGGAACGAGAGACCGTGATGCTGATGGCGTAGACGATGAGTTTGACAAAGAACCGGACAACCCCAATAATGACAATGACGGAGATGGAGTTTCCAATAGGGTAGAAAGTGCAGCGGGAACAGATCCCTTAGACCCAACAAAAGTAGATGCCAATGGTGATGGGCTTAATGATGGTGATGGTGAACAGATTTTCAAAAACAATTTTGCCAAAAAGGTAGAACTTGACAGTATTTATGTAAATGGCAGTAACTATGACGACATTGACCGTTCCACTCCTGTTAAGTTTAATCTAAAAGTAGAACGATCTACTTACTTTTTAAGAGATTTAGATCCGAATGCTAATTTTCAAGAATCTCAGGCTTACTATTCTTCGCAGCAATTTTCGCCGGATTTCGTGTCAGATTCATTGTTCAATGGTGTCGTAGAAATCAGTAATGAGCAGTTTTTAATACCGAAGGTAGATGACACGACTACAGAAGATGTAAATGAGTCGAAAACGTATACAAAATTAGAACCAGGAATACGCATCTCTTTAGATAATTCGTTCTTTCAAACCAATATTCTGGATAAGGAAGGAAGTTCTGAATTATTGAGTTCGGCTAATTTTACCGAGTTCATTAGAGGCCTCCATTTTTCAATTACCGAGGAACAAGGGAATGACGTGCTTTTTCTCTTCGATTTAAAAGGCGCTAACATCACAATGAAATATACGTATAAAAGTTATGATACGAATGGCACGACTGATGATACCAGTGATGATAATCCTAATTTAAGAAAGGAAAAAGATTTTACGTTTTCATTTTTGACCCTCTTACAATCAGGGGCCGTCAACGGCAATGCGGTGAATACCATACTAACTGAAAATTATGGTCCTCAAATTTTGCAAGCTTTGGATAATGATGAAAATGCCTCTAGAATTTATTTAAAAGGAGGCCCTGGTACTTATGCCGAACTTAATCTTTTTGAAGAGAATGGCGGCGAAAGTATCATAGAACAGATAAAAAGTAATAATTGGGTAATTAATGAGGCCAATTTGGTTTTTTACGTAGATCGAGATGAATTGGATGCCAAAGGTTCTAAATTGGAACCACCTAGATTGTATTTGTACAATACCGAGAATAAATTTCCTTTGATAAACCTGAACCCCCTTAGACAACAGAATAATACTAAGGCTAATCCCTTGTTCGGTTTATATCTTAATTACGGGGGTATTATTGAAAAGTCAAACGGTAAAGGTGTTAAGTATTCTGTTAAGATTACGGATCATATCAACAATTTAATAGTTCGTGATTCTGCAAATGCAACCTTAGGTCTAACGTTATCCACAGATATCCAGAATTGGAATGTGGCCAAGGCCCAACTGAAAAACGGTGAAAATAGGATTCCGACGACTTCAAGAACAACCCCTTTAGGAACTATATTGTACGGAAGTAATCTTCAGGCTACCGATCCTAATTTCGATAAAAGGTTAAGACTCGAGATTTTCTACACTAAAGCCGATTAACCGAGTTGTCTATTCTATGATGTTATATGCTATTTTACAGCAGATTATATCATTTTATAGATTATTCACGTTGTATAACTGAACAATCTATAAATTAGAACATAATTAGTATAGATTCGTGTAGAAAAATTAATAAATAAATCACCAAACAGTAATTTTATGTGTGGAATTGTTGGTTATATAGGTTACCGAGATGCTTATCCAATTATCATAAAAGGCCTTCAACGATTAGAATATCGAGGTTACGATAGTGCCGGTATCGCATTATTCGACGGAAATCAAATAAATCTTTCCAAGACAAAAGGAAAGGTTGAGGATTTGAAAAATAAAGCGAAAAGTATTTCTCAAAAAGGAACGATTGGTATGGGCCATACGCGTTGGGCAACACATGGTGTTCCTAATGATGTTAATTCACATCCACATTATTCAAATTCAGGTGATTTGGTCATTATACATAATGGAATCATAGAAAATTATGAAGCCATAAAGAAGGAATTGACCAAACGTGGATATATTTTTAAATCTGATACGGATACTGAGGTTCTGGTGAACTTAATCGAAGAGATAAAGAAAACTGAAGACGTAAAACTTGGTAAAGCGGTTCAAATAGCCCTTAATCAGGTAGTTGGCGCATATGCAATTGCGGTATTCGATAGAGAAAAACCAGATGAAATAGTGGTGGCAAAGCTTGGAAGCCCCTTGGCTATAGGTATAGGTGAGAATGAATTTTTCATAGCCTCCGATGCTTCACCCTTTATAGAGTTTACCAACAATGCCGTTTACCTTGAAGACGAGGAAATGGCAATCATCCGTTTAGGGAAGGAAATAAAATTAAGAAAGATTAAGGATGATGCGGTAGCTTATCCCAGGGTTTTGGAACTCCAAATGAACCTAGAGGAAATTGAAAAAGGGGGCTATGACCATTTTATGTTGAAAGAAATTTATGAGCAACCCCGAGCAATCAAAGACACGTATCGTGGAAGGTTACTGGCAAATCAAGGATTGATCAGAATGGCAGGGGTCGACCAAAATTTGGAGAAGTTATTAAATGCAAATCGAATTATTATTGTAGCCTGTGGCACTTCATGGCATGCGGGATTAGTTGCTGAATACATTTTTGAGGATTTGGCAAGGATACCGGTCGAGGTCGAATATGCATCGGAATTTAGGTATAGAAATCCCGTCATAACCGAAAAAGATGTGCTTATCGCTATTTCACAATCAGGTGAAACGGCCGATACGCTGGCCGCCATTAAACTTGCTAAGGAAAAGGGAGCTTTTGTTTTTGGGGTTTGTAATGTTGTCGGTTCATCAATCGCTAGAGAAACAGACGCCGGAGCCTATACACATGCTGGTCCTGAGATCGGTGTTGCTTCCACAAAAGCCTTTACCACACAAATTACGGTTCTAACATTAATTGCCCTGAAATTGGCCAAAGCTAAGGGAGTGTTCTCTGAATCGAGGTATCACGAGTATTTGACCGAATTGG
This sequence comes from Maribacter sp. X9, assembly GCF_048537565.1. Taxonomy (GTDB): domain Bacteria; phylum Bacteroidota; class Bacteroidia; order Flavobacteriales; family Flavobacteriaceae; genus Maribacter. The sequence continues at coordinate 477,270 of NZ_CP183215.1, read as the reverse complement.
AAACCATTCCCAGTAAAGTAGAAAAATCCTTGGAATCTAATCCTTTGATTGAAATTATCGCCGATGTGTATAAGGACTCTACAAATTGCCTTTATTTAGGAAGGGGATATAATTTCCCCGTAGCCTTAGAAGGGGCTCTTAAGTTAAAGGAGATAAGTTATATACATGCCGAAGGTTATCCTGCGGCTGAAATGAAACATGGCCCTATTGCTTTAATAGACGAGCATATGCCCGTTTTTGTGATCGCAACCAAAAAGGGGCATTATGAAAAGGTAGTGAGTAATATTCAAGAAATAAAGTCAAGAAAAGGGAAGATAATTGCCATCGTAACTGAAGGTGATGAGCAGGTTAGAGATTTGGCAGACCACGTGATTGAAGTTCCTGAAACTTTAGAGAGTTTAACGCCATTATTGACTACGATTCCTTTGCAATTGATTTCGTACCATATTGCGGTAATGAGAGGTTGCAACGTGGATCAACCGCGTAATTTGGCGAAATCGGTTACGGTAGAGTAAATAGCTGAAAATAATGTTTTAAAGGGTCACGAATTAATTCGTGACCCTTTTCTTTTGCGTAATAAGTAGTTTAATGGTAGTATATTTATCAAAATAATACTATGCATGCATAATTTTTTTCAAATTACTATTATTGAGCTAAAATTATATGTATCTTCCACCAAACTAATTTTAAACTTATATTAAGAATGAGAGCAATACTACTTCTAGCTTTAATGGCTATTGGGACTATTGGGTTTTCCCAAACCACTATTAGTGGTAATGTTGTTGATCAAAACAACGATCCTATCCCTGGGGCCAATATTGTTATTGTTGGCAAAACTATTGGGACCGTAACGGATTTTGATGGTAATTTTACACTTGCGACATCTGAAGTTCCACCGTTTAAATTGGAAATTTCCAGTATTGGATATTCTAGTGCAACGGAAAATATAACTAGCGCCAATCAAACGATTTCGGTTGTTTTAAATGAATCCCAAACATTTTTGGACGAGGTTGTAATATCAGCTTCAAGAACTCCCGAACGTATTTTCGAATCTCCTGTTACGGTAGAAAGAATTGGCCTTTCAGAAATCAAGAATACTACTGCTGCGGACTTTTATAGTGGATTGGAAAATTTAAAGGGGGTAGATATAAATACCAACAGTTTAACTTTTAAATCTGTAAATACAAGAGGTTTTGCTTCTTTTGCCAATACGCGTTTCATGCAATTGGTTGATGGTATGGACAATTCAACACCTGCATTAAACTTTCCTATCGGAAATTTGGTAGGTATGATCGAAACCGATGTTTTGAGTGTTGAATTATTGCCAGGTGCTTCTTCCGCACTTTACGGGGCCAATGCCTTCAACGGTATTTTATTCATGCGCAGTAAAAATCCCTTCGACTATGAGGGAATCAGTGTTTCTATCAAAAGAGGTGTGACTTCCCAAGAAGCAGCCGGAACGAACGCATATACCGATTTTGGAATAAGAGCAGCTCATAAATTCAGTGAGAAATTTGCTGGTAAAGTCAACTTTGGTTATTTAAAAGGTACAGATTGGGCTGCCACTAGTGAAGTTGATAAGTTTGATCCTACCCGAACCAGGGCTGACCTTAATTATGACGGTATAAACGTATATGGTGATGAAGTGTCTGCCGACATAAAGGATGTGGCCGTTACATTAGAGGGTTTAGGTATCTTGCCAGCAGGTGCCAACGCTTTGGTTCCTTCACAGGAAGTAAGTAGAACAGGGTATAACGAGCGCGATCTTACAAATTATAATGCCGAGAGTATTAAAGCAGATTGGGGTTTGTACTATAGACCTGTAGAAGGTAATAGTTTGGAGTTATCTTATGTTGGTAAAGTGGGTACGGGTAATACTATTTATCAAGGTACGAACAGGTACAACATCAGAGGATTCTTTCAAGAACAGCATAAGATTGAGCTTAGAAATGATAATTTCTTCGTGCGTGGTTACGTGGTGGCGGATAAAGCAGGTAAGTCTTATGATATGGTTTTTACAGGGATCAATATTAACCGAGCATGGAAAGATGACAGCACTTGGTTTGGACAATATACGGGAACTTATGTTCAGGCCACTTTGGCCGGAGCTACAGACGAACAAGCGCATGCTGCAGCTAGAGCTCAAGCTGAATCAGGTCGATTTTTGCCCGGAACGCCAGAATTTAAGGCAGCGTTCAATAAAAGTGTCAATGATCCTAATTTGGCCACTGGATCAAAATTTCAGGATGCCTCAAAATATTACCACTCAGACGCCAATTACAATTTTAGTCATTTAATCGATTGGGCGGAAATTCAGGTTGGGGGTTCTTTTAGGGAGTATAGTCTGAATTCTTCAGGAACAATTTATACCGATTTTGATGGGCCCATTCATTACCATGAGTTTGGGGTCTATTCACAAATTCAAAAGACACTTCCTTTTGAAGGTGAGAAAAGCTTGAAATTGACCGGGTCTATGCGCTATGATAAATCAGAATTTTTCGATGGATTTTATTCTCCAAGATTGTCAGCAGGACTAACGCTTAATAGAAATCATAATATTAGAGCATCCGCCCAAACAGGATTTAGAAACCCTACCACTCAAGATTTATTTATTGGGCTTGATGCCGGTAGGGCTATATTAGTTGGTTCGGCACCAGATAATTTAAACCGATACTCTAGAGACTATACCGTAAGTGGTGGGGGACAAGGGTTGGGTCAGCCGGCGACGATAACGCAAACTGGAGCTGCTGCCTACAACAATTCGTATTCGGCTGCTTCCGTACAACGTTTAGGGGTTACAGGGAATCCAGCGGATTTAGAAATAGCAAATCCCGATATAATTAATCCAGAAAAAGTAACATCTTTTGAAATAGGGTACAGGGGTAAGGTAAAAAAGTTGGTCATTGATTTCAGTACGTATTATAACAGCTATAAAGATTTCATTTCTCAAGAAGTAGTTGTTGCGCCTTATTACGGTACTGTTGGAGATGGATCCTTGTCCGTTGCGTCGATTGCCAATGGAGATTACCAAGCCTATAGTGCCTACACGAATACAGATGCCGATGTTAATTCATATGGGGCATCGTTGGGGCTGAGCATGAAAGTGCTCGGAAATTATGATTTGGAGGGTAGTTACACCTTTACAAAACTTGATTTTGACAGGGAAGCAAATCCTGATGTGATGTTGAATTTCAACACGCCCGAGCACAAATTCAAAGCTTCTTTTGGAAACACACAATTGTTCAACAATTTTGGTTTCAATGTTTCCTATAGGTTCAGCGATGATTATTTCTGGGAGGCGACATTTGGAAATGGAGTTGTACCTGAATTCCACGTGGTTGATGCCCAAATAAATTACGATGTGCCCAGTATAAAATCTTCTTTCAAATTGGGAGGTACCAACTTGACCGGTAAGGAATATTTTACGGCCTTTGGAACAGGTTTTATTGGTTCTATGTACTACCTATCTTGGACTATTAACAACTAATTAAATTAAGGTTGAAATGAAAAATTTAAAATACATATATATTTCTCTCGGATGTATCGCATTTACAGCTTGTAATGATCCTGAAGATGTTGACTTTACAAAAGAAGTCGTGGTTGAGGAAAAAGCCGAACTAACGGCCGGGTCGGCAGATTTCTCCACTTATGTTTCGGTCGGAAACTCTTTGACAGCCGGTTTTACAGATGGGGCTTTATTCAAAGCGAGTCAAAACTTATCGATACCGAATCTTTTATCCCAAAAATTCAGTTTGGTCGGCGGGGGTAGTTTTACACAGCCTTTGACCAATGATAATATTGGTGGACTTGCCCTAGCCGGAACCCGAATTCAAGGACCGCGTTTGGTTTTTGGTGCTGCTGGTCCAGTTCCTTTAGAGACCGCTTTGAACACTACGGTTACCGTGACGACGGATATTGTTTTGAACAATCCTACAGGGCCATTTAACAATATGGGGGTTCCTGGTGCGAAAAGCTTTCATTTATTGGCACCTGGCTATGGAAATGTAGCAAATGTACAAGCCGGACTTGCAAATCCGTATTTTGTAAGAATGGCTTCAAGTCCATCAACAACCGTAATTACAGATGTAATGGCTCAAGCACCTACTTTCTTTTCCCTTTGGATAGGAAACAATGACGTATTGGGATATGCTACTACGGGTGGTGACGGCACCAATCCGATAACCCCGGTAAACGGAGCTCCTGGTGTTGGTTTTGATGGTACTTACGGAGCTTTGATAGCAACTTTGACTTCAGGTGGAGCTCAGGGCGTTGTTGTGAACATACCGAATGTAGTAGATATTCCACACTTCACAACGGTGCCATATAATCCTTTAGATCCCACTAATCCTGATTTTGGACCGCAAATTGAGACCCTAAATGGAATTTTTGGTCAATTGAATCAGGTATACGCCTTTTTAGGGGTCCCAGAACGTTCCATTGAATTTTCTACAACTGCAGCTAGTGAGGTAGTTATAAAAGATGAAACCCTTACTGATATATCCGCGCAAATTACGGGTGTTTTAAATGCAAGTCCGACGTTTCCTGCTTTTGTCCAGTCTTTTGGACTTCCGGCCCAGGCGGCACCCTTAGTGGCCACCTTATTGGGAAATACCTACGGACAAACACGTGAAGCTACACCTCAGGATTTATTTGTATTGTCTAGCGCAAGTATAATTGGGAATGTTAATCTTGATTCCGTTACAGCCCTTATGAATGCGGGACTGCCACAACAATTGGCCGGACAGTTTTCAGTGGAAGGGATTACACTTCCACTTGCCGATAAATGGGTGTTATTACCTAGCGAGCAAGAAGAAATCGCTATGGCAACCGCGGCATTTAATCAAATAATAGAAGCAGCGGCCAATCAAGCTGGCCTAGCTTTTGTCGATGCTAATAGTTTATTGAAAAAATTGGCGAATGGCGGCATTACAAGTGGGCAGTTTACCTTAACCTCTAATTTGGTTACCGGTGGTGGCTTTTCTCTAGACGGTATCCATCCAACTTCCAGAGGCTATGCATTAATCACCAATGAATTCATGAAAGCTATCGATGCCACGTATGGATCGAATTTTGAGGCATCCGGTAACTTATTGAACCTCGGAGACTATCCAACAAATTTCTCACCAACGCTTCAGTAGGTAAGGGTGAAAATTCATGCTATAAAAGGTGCTGTTTAAGCACCTTTTTACTTTTGTAAAAAACCAAAAAAACAATTTTTGTTTAAAATTGAATACTATATCTTTGCAGCCTGAAAATGAGAGCATTTTTAAGGTTATATTAAACGTAATACATAAACATATAAGTAATGTCAAAAGTTACAGGTAAAGTTTCGCAAATCATTGGGCCAGTGGTTGATGTAGAATTTCAATCAGGAGCTGACCTTCCTAAAATCTATGATTCTTTGGAAATCACCAATAAAGATAATTCTATATTGGTTTTGGAGGTACAGTCACATGTAGGCGAAAATACGGTAAGAACTATTTCAATGGATTCTACCGATGGTCTTAGTAGAGGTGTGGAAGTGGTTGCTACAGGAAGTGCGATTCAAATGCCTGTCGGTGATGACGTTTATGGTCGTTTGTTCAATGTAATCGGTGATGCGATCGATGGATTGGGTAATTTACCCAAAGCAGGAAAAGACGGGTTGCCTATTCACAGGGAAGCTCCTAAATTTGAAGACCTTTCTACTTCAACAGAAGTTTTATTTACAGGTATCAAAGTAATCGATTTGATCGAGCCTTATGCAAAAGGTGGTAAAATTGGGTTGTTCGGTGGTGCCGGTGTTGGTAAAACCGTATTGATTCAAGAGTTGATCAATAATATTGCGAAAGGGCATGGTGGTCTTTCTGTTTTTGCCGGTGTAGGTGAAAGAACACGTGAGGGAAACGATTTGCTTCGTGAGATGTTGGAATCTGGTATTATAAAATATGGAGATGCATTTATGCATTCTATGGAAGAAGGTGGTTGGGATTTATCCAAAGTGGATAAAAAAGCAATGAAAGATTCAAAAGCAACTTTCGTTTTTGGACAAATGAACGAACCGCCGGGAGCACGCGCACGGGTGGCCCTATCAGGTTTGACAATTGCAGAATATTTCCGGGATGGAGCTGGTGAAGGCCAAGGTAAAGATGTTCTTTTCTTCGTAGATAATATTTTCCGTTTTACGCAAGCAGGGTCAGAAGTATCGGCACTTTTGGGGCGTATGCCTTCTGCGGTAGGATATCAACCAACTTTGGCAACTGAGATGGGCGCCATGCAAGAGCGTATTACATCAACAAAAAGAGGGTCTATTACTTCTGTACAGGCGGTTTACGTTCCTGCGGATGATTTAACGGATCCAGCTCCGGCAACGACGTTCGCCCACTTAGATGCAACAACCGTATTGTCGCGTAAAATTGCCGAGTTAGGAATTTACCCAGCAGTGGATCCTTTGGATTCAACTTCAAGAATTTTGACCGCTGATATTTTAGGTAAAGATCATTATGCATGTGCGCAAAGAGTTAAAGAGTTATTGCAACGCTATAAAGAACTTCAGGATATTATCGCGATCTTAGGGATGGAAGAATTATCAGAAGAAGATAAATTGGCTGTGGGTAGAGCTAGACGTGTACAACGTTTCCTTTCTCAACCTTTCCACGTAGCAGAGCAGTTTACAGGTATCCCAGGGGTTTTGGTGGATATTAAAGAAACCATTAAAGGATTTAATATGATTATGGATGGTGAATTGGATCACTTACCAGAATCTGCCTTTAACTTAAAAGGAACCATTGAGGAAGCTATCGAAGCAGGAGAAAAAATGTTGGCAGAAGCCTAAATTAGTAAATAGTACAAAGTAATGAGTATAAAATACTTATTACTCTTTACTAACTACTTAATACTATAAGAAGTATGTATTTAGAAATAGTATCGCCAGAGGCAACCCTATTTGCAGGAGAAGTTACTTCGGTAACCGTCCCCGGTGTCCACGGTGAGTTTCAAATGTTGAAAGACCACGCTCCTATTGTATCGTTATTACAGGAAGGTAAAGTGAAGTTTGTGGGGAATGTGACGTTAGAAAAGGAGCACGCCGATAAGTTCACTAAAGATGAAAACGGGAATACCGTTTTGCCGATTAGCAGCGGTACGGTCGAGTTAAAGGATAATAAAATTATTGTTCTGGCAGATTAACGAGAAGATTATTTTAAGAATAAAAAAAGCCATACATTAATGTGTGGCTTTTTTTATTCAGGTTGATATTCTAAAATATCGGCAGGTTGGCAGTCTAATGCCTTGCAAATGGCCTCTAAGGTAGAAAAGCGAATTGCTTTCGCCTTACCCGATTTTAAGATAGATAAGTTAGCCTCGGTAATACCGATTATTTCAGCAAGTTCTTTACTCTTTAGGTTTCTTTCCGATAAAACAATGTCTAGATTTACGACGATACTCATGCTTATATGGTTAAGTCGTTTTCATTCTGTAATTGATATCCTTTCTTGACAATAGTTGAAATAAAAAGAGCCACTACCCCAAAGATCAAATGTAGAATTAGGTTATGGATATCTCGGAAATCAGTTTTGTTCATAATTGGAAAATGAATGAGAACATACAAAATTGGACCTATAATTAAGTTAAGGACAGTGAAAATTTGAAGATTAAATATTGCTTTTTTATTAAAAATCGATTCTTCTTTCAAAGCCTTAAAAATATTAGAAATTATATAAAAGAAGCAAACACTGAAAAATAAATATATTGTGATCGTTAGAATCACATTGAATTGATAGTCACCATGAATAAAAGTTCCTGTAAAAGGAATGTCCATCTTGTATCGACCCTCACTATGTTGGAAAATGCCGGTTAAAAATCCATAATTGATGTATAGAACCAATAGTAGTAATCCGATTGATATTATTCTAAATAAACAATAGGCAACCGAGGCAAATGATTTAAGACCAAACCTTTTCATAATAAATAAAATTATTGTTTAACAATAACAAATATATAAAAATTATTGAAAAACGATAATAAAAATCAAAGTAAAATGATTAATGTGTCTTTAAAGAAATCAATTCCCAATCTTGCCCTAGTGAATGATAGGTACATATTTTATCAAAACCAATAGCTAAATGGGCCCCCAAAGAACGACTATTGGTCGCATCTACTTCGGTGATTATATATTCATATTTAGGAAAGGAATTCTTTTTCATTTCTTCGTATAATCCCCTAAAAATTCCTTGTTTTCTATGGGTTTTGGCTACGCAGATTTGCCCCATGGCCAAAAAATCTATAATGTTTCTTTTTTTAAGTTCATCGAACATGGGCTGTAACACCAAAATTTCTTGACCAAAGCTAGGGTCCATGCTAAGAGCGTATCCAACTACTTTATCTCCATCCTTCGCTAGAATGTGCGGACAAACATCATTCATGCGTTTTAGTAATTTATAGTCATGCTCAACGGTTACAAAACCTTCATTAGCCATTTCAAGTTCAGATATCGCCGACTTTAAGTTCATTTGTTGAAGGGTGAGTATCTGTAACAATTCATCACTCGTGGTGGTAGTGGTAAATTTTAAATCCATTATTCCGCTTTTAACCATTCTTTTCTAGCTTTCATAATTTTCTTAGAAGGTTTGGCTTCTTTTTTTTCTTGCAAACTAATCGTATAACTTGGATCTGAACCAAGTACGACCTTAGTTGCTTTTTCAGTGCCATCGCGCTCAAACGTGACTGTTATTGTATCACCCGGCTTAAAGTTTAGTTTTATGAATGTATCAAATTGTATCCCGTTCGGGAAAGGTTTATCGTTGATCGATATAATGATGTCGTCTTTGTCTAAGCCTGCTTCGTAAGCCGGGGTTCCTATTTTGGTATTACTTCGAATCTTTCCGTTTAAATCATCTGTAATGGACACGGCGGCCCCAAAATAAGCGGAGTCTTTATCTTGTAATAAACTTACGCCAACGGTTTTTAATAGGTCGTTATAATTGGGAATACCGCTTTTATAGATGAACTTGTTGAAGAAGGTGTCACCAAATGTTTTACCTGCATATTCGTTTAATGAGGTGTGTAAGTTTTCAATGGAGTAAGGTATTTCCGTTTTACCATAAGTGTTCCATACCTCTCTCATAAAATCATCTAAATTTAATCCCTTTTCACGCAATGATAAATCGAGGGCCAGACCAAGAACACTACCGTAAGAATAATAGGAAATAAAAGTATTCTCTCTATTTAAAGGATCCACTGAGGTTGCTGCATCAACAAATGGTGCCTGAAAACTCATTTCTATGGGGTTGAAAAATTTTCGAGCAGGCGAGTTCCACACATAATTAAATGTGCCACTTAGACCTTCTATATATGCTTCCGAAGAAATTAATCCGGCTCTGCAAAGAAAAAGGTTGGTGTAATAACTAGTGAAACCTTCGGCGAACCAAAGGGCTCCGCTCATATTCGTTTCTTCAAAATTAAAGGGTTCCAAGGTTTTAGGACGGATACGTTCAACATTCCAACTATGAAAAAACTCGTGGGAAACCGTGCCAATATTTCCTTCCATGCCCCCATTGGCCAAGGTTCTAGTGCTGGTTAAAATGGTAGAATTGCGATGTTCCATTCCGTCTCCGGATGCATTGGGCACATAACAGGCCAAGAACGTATAATTGCCATAGTCGAAAGCGGGAAGTTCTCCAAAGACTTTTTCTTCAGCAAGAACGACTTTTTTTACTTTTTCAAAATAGGTGTCAGCTTCTTCTTCGGTTCCTGGGTCGTGTAAAGCTAATTTAACGGTCTGCCCATTTACTTCAAACTCCCTTGATTTGTAGTTACTGATTTCAGTTGGACTGTCCATAAAATAATACAAGTTGGGAGCTGAGTATGTAGTTTCTGATACTAAAGGCAATTGGGTGGCTACTTTCCAATCTAAATCTTCCCGTACCTTGAAATCGACCTTTATTTCTCGATTCTTCAAAGAAGGGGCGTACATAAAAGTTGCCGGAATATTTAGATGTGCGTGCGTTTCATCCACTTGAGAATAGGTGCCATCACCCCTGTTAGCAAATAAGGTATACCTGATGTTGACCGTGCCATCATGTCCGGTAACCTTCCATTCATAAGGATTGGGTCTTGTTACGTTCAATGAATTGCCTTTGCTGTCCGTAGCTAAAAGATCATAAACATTTTTTGCGAATTCATGTAGGGCATAGCGGCCAGGGGAAGTTCTGCTCATTCGTAATGACAATGTATCAGAAGAAATTGCAGGGAACGATCCCGTAATAACCGCTTCGTGATGTACGGCATTTTCAAAAGAAATAGTATAGGTGTTGGCTTGGGCAGTTAAAAGGCTTGCTTTAAAAGCAAAAAAGAGCAAGGGTAAAAAGAAACGCATAGTATGATTTTTAGCTAAGATAGTCAAGCTTTTTCATCTATGTAAAGGGCAACATTTATTTATCCGCAAGAATTACTCATACCTATTTATCAAATCTAGTTTCTATCATTACCTTTATTTCCTGGATAATAGGTTCGGTTATTGGTTTGGTAATGAAATCTGCTACCATGGGATTCTCTCTAAGGATATCAAGATCGCTTTGATTTTTAGAGGAAGTCACGACAAAGACCATGCAATTATCTTCATTTGCCAACCCATTAAGAATTTCCATGAATTGCCAGCCATTCATTATGGACATGTTCAGGTCAAGGAATATAATGTACTTTTCGTGTTGATGATATTCCATTTTCAAATATTCTATAGCAGTAAGACCATTAGAAAATTTATTTATGTCACCTTTAAGATTGGCCGAAGTGATAGCCTTCTCAAGTAAAAAGGTGAAAATAGGATCATCTTCCACTACTAATAATTGACGGCTCATAAGTTCTTCGTTATCTTATCTTTGGGTATAGCGTTTTCTACTGTATTTTGAATAACGTTGTCAATTTCTTCTGTTGATTTTAAAATATAATCTAGAATCTTCTCCGTTTTGGGGTTATTCGTTGTGACCTCATCTTTTAATAGCTCGACCAACCCCATTAAACGAGCCACTGGAGCCCGAACTATGTGAGATTGATGCCATGCGATTTCTTTTAATTTCTTGTTCTGTTCCTCGATTGCCTTTAGATGTAATATACGGTCTGTAATATCCCTACAATTGGTAACGATACCATTAATGGAGGGTTCTTTCATCTGGTTGGTGGCAATCGTTTCCATCCACTTCCAATTACCGTCATTATCCTTAAATCTAAAGGGTTGAATGGTAATTTGTGGTTGTGAAAATATTTTTTCGAACTGATTACGAACAGTTTCTCTGTCTTGTGGATGTATAAAGTCAAAAGCCTTTTTGCCTATAAACTCATCGGGCTTAATTTGAAGCATTTTAATAGAGGTTGGGCTTACGTATTTGTAAAATGCATCCTTATCAAGTATGGAAATCAGTTCGTTACCTTCTTGTACTAATGTTTTAAACCGTCTCTCACTTTGTTTTAACCGAAGCTCCGCCTTTTTTCTTTCTGTAATATCCCTTGCCACACAATACATTACCTTCTCGTCATTGTCCCAGTTTGCAGACCATAGAATAGGTACCGAATTTCCATTCTTATGAAGGTATCTATTTTCGAAATTATTCTTTTTTATACCGGCTACAATAGATTCAGCCGTTTTAAGAGTTTTGGCCCTGTCCTTTTCATAAACAAATTCTATATAGTTTTTTCCGATTAAATCTTTCGATTTATACCCCCATATTTTTTCACAAGCTTTGCTAACAGATAAAAATTTTCCTTCTCTATCTATGGTGCAGATAATATCCAAGGAAGCATTCATGATTTTTTCCATTTCTTCCTTGGCGCTTACTATGGCACGCTGAGACATGACCTCAGAAGTGATGTCCTTGGAATAACAGGCTGCACCCACTATTTTTTTTGCATCATCATATATGGGATTAAACGAAATAATACCATAGGTAATGGTGGGGGATAGCCTATTAAGTTCTTTTTTAACCGAAAAAGATTCTCCCTTCAAGGCCTTGTCATAATATGACTTCCATTCCCTATTATCTGCCTCTCCAAACTTTTCTGCTAGTACCAGATCTCCTTGTTGGATGTTGAAGCCTAGATATTTTTTCATTAACTTCTTAAAAGTAGCATTGGCTATAATAAGTTTGTAGTTCGGGGTTATGGACCACAGTAAGTCATTGGTTCCATTAATGAGTGCTTCTTGATTGTTTTTTAATCTTTCAAGTTCAATATCATAATTTACTTTCTTGGTAATATCGGTTATTGTACCCAACATGATAATTTTGCTGCCATCGATGTTCCAATCTATAATTTTACCCCGCTCATGTACCCAAATTAATTTACCGCCATCTGTATTAATTCTATACTCTATATCGTATAATTCAATGGCATGGTTAAAATAATCATGTTGTATTTTTAGAACGATGGGTAAATCGACAGGATGGATATGACTTTCCCAATCATTCCTATTTAATTTTGAAGGATATTCTGAATTTGCACAGATAATTTTTTTTGCCGACTCATTTAATTTGAGACTATCGGTATTAATGTTCCATTCCCATGTCCCTATTCTAGAGGAGTTGATTACATTTTTTAAGAGAGCACTTTTGTTCGTTATTTCCTCCCTTTTTACTTCCTGGATTTTCCTTGATTTTCGTAACTCGAAAAGTTGAATTAATTGTTGGGCTAAGGTTTTGAGGATTTTTAATTGTGAATCGGTAAGTTTTCGGGGTTTGGTATCCATTACACATAGAGCGCCCAAATAAAACCCATCTGAGGTTATTAAAGGAACTCCTGTGTAAAATAAGACGAAAGGTTCATTTTGTACTAAGACGTTTTTTTTGAAGCGTTTATCATCTTTGGTGTTTTCTACGGCCAAGACATCCAATTCCTCTTCTATAATATATTTGCAAAAAGAATCTTCTATCTGTAGTTCAGGAATGGTAATTCCATGTTGGGAAAGTAAAAACTGTTTCTTATCATCCAAAAGTGTTATTAAACTAATGGGGGTCTTGCAGATTATGGCTGAATATTTCGAAATGTCATCGTACAATTTTTGAGGTGGAGAATCCATCAAATTATAAGATTTCAACAATCGTAATCTTTCAATATTTCCAATTTTATTTGAAATCATAGACAGAATTCAACCTAAATTATATTTTATAACCTTAATCTGAACTTTAAGGTAGGAAAATTCATTAAAAAAATCAACAAATGTATCACTATACTTACGTTTTACCTTTCTTATTTTAATTAAGGGTAAAGAATTTTAAAATACGTAAAATAAGCCCGATAATATTTGAATTTCAATAGTATAAAAATCGATTTTTGCATGAATTCATAAATATTTAAGTTGGTGTTCATCTATTCTATGGAATACTAAAGATCCGAATCCGTATAAAACTTACTTTTGTCGAATGAGTCAATTTCCCAAAAAACTTGTCAAATTAATAACAAATCGTAAAAAGGAAGATACTTTTAGGCAGTTGTCTTCTTCAAACGGATTAATAGATTTTCTTTCCAATGACTATTTAGGGTTTGCCACTAACGAAAACCTGTTTTCTAAAACTTTTCAATTGTTGTTGAATCAAGGAGTGGCCTCAAATGGATCGGGGGGGTCACGTTTGTTATCGGGTAATCATATGTTTTATGGTGAACTTGAGAATTTATTGGTTTCTTTTTATAAAGCAGATGCAGCCCTAGTCTTCAATTCTGGTTATGATGCCAATATGGGTTTTTTTAGTGCAGTTCCCCAACGGGGCGATTTTATTTTTTATGATGAGTTCATTCATGCCAGTATTCGAGAGGGTATTCGCATGAGTAATGCAAAGGCGTATAGTTTCTCGCATAATGATTTAAAAAGTCTAAAGGAAAAGATCGACTTAAATTTAAATAGAAATGATGGTTCTGTTGATTCGGACATCTACATAGTGACGGAAAGTATATTTTCAATGGATGGTGACTCGCCAGATTTAAGAGAATTTGTCAGCTTTTCAAAGCAAAATGGGTATCGATTGATTGTAGATGAAGCTCATGCGGTAGGTTTAAAAGGAACATCCGGCGAAGGTTTGGTTGCGCACCTGGGTCTTGAAAAGGTGATTTTCGCAAGAACGGTCACTTTTGGTAAAGCCTTTGGTTGTCATGGGGCCGCTATCTTAGGGTCTCCTGAATTAACGGAGTATTTGGTCAATTTTGCTAAACCGTTCATCTATACCACCGCAATAACGCCTCATACTTTGGCGACAATAATTACGGCCCACACCTTTTTTAAGGAATTGGGAACAGAGGCTAAAGAAAGATTGGAAGAAAATATAAGCTTCTTAAAAAATCAAGTCACGGCCCAGCATCTGAATGATCGCTTTTTAGCTAGTGAGTCGGCCATTCAATCTTGTGTTATATCTGGTGCTAAAAATGTAAAAATTGTTTCTAAGAAATTAATGGATAAAGGTTTTAACGTTAAGTCCATTCTTTCGCCTACAGTGCCTGAAGGGCAGGAGCGATTGCGTATATGTGTACATAGTTATAATTCAAAAGAAGAAATAGGTTTGTTGATAAAGCTACTTTCTAGCTATCTTTAGAAGGTATATGGAGTCTAAATTCTATCATCTTGCTTCATTTGAGTATGTAGCCGATGTACAAATAGTAAAGGGTAAACTTGAATCTGAAGGAATCCCTGTTTTTTTGAGGGATGAAAATACTTTGAATTCAGATCCCTTGATCAGTAACGCAATAGGCGGCGTAAAGTTACAGGTTTATTCTAGCGATAGGGATCGGGCAATTGAAATTTATGATGAAATTAGGGCGTACGCTGTAGATGATTTTGGTAATTCCATCATTTGTCCAAACTGTAAAGCAAAAAAAATAGAACCATATTATAACAGGAAGGGAATTTTTTATAAACTTTTTCCATTTTTTGAGAAAAGAAAATATAAGTGCCTAACTTGTGGTATAATAACGAATTCAAAGTAAAATAATAATGCAAAAGATTTTTGTAACCGGAATTTCAACGGAAGTTGGAAAAACTATCGCTTCTGCCATTTTCACAGAAGCGTTAAAGGCAGATTATTGGAAACCGGTACAGTGTGGAGATTTGGATCATACAGATGCTGATAAGGTGAAAAGTCTTATTTCTAATGATAGAAGTAAATTTCATCCTAGTAGTTATGAATTAAAATCGGCCATGAGTCCTCATGCCGCCGCTGAGATTGATGGTGTTCGCATCGATAGATTTCATATTAACGAGCCTGAAACCGATAATAATTTAATTATTGAAGGTGCCGGGGGAATTCTAGTTCCATTGAACGAGGAGGATACTATGTTCGATATCATTATGCCCGATTATAAGGTTGTGGTGGTTTCTAGGCATTATTTAGGGAGTATCAACCATTCGCTATTGACCATAAGTTGGTTACAGAAAAAGGGATATGATGTGTCCGTTTTGTTCAGTGGAAGCAAAAACCCGCATACTGAAAATATCATTCTTCATAAAACGGGAGTGTCGTTAATTGGACGTATTGATGAGGAAGAAAAGTTCGATAAAGAAGTAATTAAAAAATATGCCCATAAATTTGATGGTATATTGCAATCACTTTAAACGTTGTATTATTCCTGCATTTTCAATGGTTGCAAGCATTCGGTAATGTTCTGTCGAATAAGCGTCCATATATTCATTTTCTTCAATTTCCTTTTTATCCATGATTCGTTTACCGTTTCTAACAACAACGGTTTTAGGTTGTAATTCCTCCATAATATATTTTAATTCTTCAAGAGAATTTTTTCTTGGATTCGCATAGAATGCAAAAAGTTCATCCCTACAAATATTACTTGGGTGAGTGGCCGCGATGGTCGGGGGTAATTTCTCTAGATTCCAATAGCCGATGTGGCATTCGAAAAATAAAATATTTTCGGTCTCTAGCTTATTGTTTTCAATGTATTTGGGAACGGAAAATCCTTCCCCGTTAAAGAAGGTATTTCGTTCATTATTCCTCAAGACATTCACATATTCCAAAAAACTTTCAGCAAGGATTAGCAAGAGTATATATGCCGTATAAACTGGAACTTTAATTTTATACTGTTTTAAAAGACTGTTGATTACTAGTGCTAACAGCACTAATAGCATGGGGTGAAGTTGAATGAGGTAATGTCCATTTATCCGGCCTCCTTTTATAAATGAAACTAGTAAGCCACAGATGGCAATCAATAGAATTTGGACTGACTTATCGTTGAAATCAAATCTTTTACTTTTATGGGAATAAAATAAAAAAAGACCAATTAGAACAAAAAGAGGCGCCATTTTAAGTGTGGAGTACCTTCTCGCCTCGGTATATTTCAAGGGAGCTAAAACCACAGATTCCCACCAAATCAGTGACTGACCGTTTATAAAATAGGGAACAATGGTGGCAATTACAACCAATAAAACGCCCGATGCAAATAATAAGGCCTGTAATATGGTTATTCTTGATTTTTGATTCTTTTAAGGGGCATCTTTTTGTTGCGGTTTATTTCCCGATCTTTGCAAGATAGATAAAATGATGAACCATAAATTTCATGACAATAGAAAATCTAGCTTCACGCGATAAAAAATACCTTTGGCATCCGCTCACCCAACATAAGTTAAAAAAAACCCCATTGGCAATCGTTAGTGCCAAGGGAGCCTTACTCTGGGATGAGGACGGTAATGAATATATCGATGGTATAGCTTCATGGTATACCGTGATGTATGGGCATTGCAATGAATTTATTATGACTGCGATGACGCGGCAAATGGGTAAGTTAGATTTTGTTATGTTCAGTGGTTTAACCCATGAACCAGCCATTGAACTTTCTGAAAAGTTGATGGGGTTGTTACCAAAAAAACAGGCAAAGCTATTTTTTAACGATAATGGTTCAACGGCTATAGAGGCGGCCATTAAAATGGCATTGCAATATTATCATAACAATGGGGAAAAAAGAGATACGCTAATTGCATTCGAGGACGGTTTTCATGGAGATACCTTCGGGGCCATGAGCGCATCGGGACTCTCATCTTACAATGGTCCTTTCGAAGATTTTTTATTGAAAGTCGTGCGTATTCCTACCCCGCAAGAAGATAATTTAAAAGAAGTAAAGGATAAATTATTGTGGATTATTAGGAAAAATGAATGTGCCGCATTCATTTTTGAACCCTTGGTACAAGGTGCGGCAGGTATGAAATTCCATTCCGCTAAAGGATTGGATACTCTTATAAAAATATGTCAGGAAAATGATATTCTGTGTATTGCAGATGAGGTTATGACCGGCTTTGGCAAAACTGGAAAGAATTTCGCTTCTGAGCATCTAGTTCACGAGCCGGATATTATTTGTTTGAGTAAAGCACTTACCGCAGGAATGTTTCCGCTGAGTATCACCAGCTGCTCCCAGACTGTTTTTGATCGCTTTTTGAGTGATGATGTTGAAAAGGGCTTTTTCCATTCCCATACCTTTAGTGCCCATCCCATGGGTTGCGCAGCAGCTATAGCAGGTATTGACCTGTTAAATTCCCCCGAAATTTTAGAGCGAAGAAGGTATATAGAACAAGCACATAAGAACTTTGCGGTCTTAATGGAAAATCACGAAAAGATTACCGAGGTTCGGTCCCTAGGCGTAATCCTCGCCATTGATTTAAATATTAAAACGGAACGTTATGGTAATCTACGGGATATTCTATATAAGTTTTTTATAGAAAGGGGCGTTTTGTTAAGGCCTTTGGGGAATACGATTTATGTGCTTCCCCCTTTTGTGATTACCAATAACCAACTACACAAAATTTACGACACAATATCAGAAGTGTTGGAAACTATTTAGAATTTATTTTGAAAGAAAGAATATCGATAACTGCAATAGCTTCTATTTCTCCCTTAGGGAGTTCCATGGAAGAAATCTGGGAGTCTTATAAAAATGAGGAGCACTGTTTTACTCAGAAAGAGTGTAATGGTGTTAAAAATTGGATTGCTCCCTTATCAGAGTCAGGAAAATTACGTGTTGATCAACTTCGTAGATTAGATGTTAAATATGGTAAACTGGATAATAGCGTTCTTTATGCCATGGCAGCCTCACGAATAGCTTTGCACAATTCAGGTTGGGAAAATAATGAGGATTTTGGCATCAATATAGGCTCTTCAAGAGGCGCTACAGCGTTATTCGAGCAATATCATAAAGACTATTTGGAAACAGGCTTGGTATCAGCTTTAAGTTCTCCAACAACTACTTTAGGCAATATTTCTTCATGGGTTTCGCATGATTTAGGAAGCGCCGGCCCTGAAATTTCACATTCTATCACTTGTTCAACAGGATTGCATTCTGTCTTAAATGGTATTGCTTGGATCAATAGTGGTATGGCAGATAAGTTTTTGGTGGGTGGAAGTGAAGCTCCTTTGACTGATTTTACTATTTCCCAAATGAAGGCTTTGAAGATTTATGCGAAACCGAATGAGGCAGATGAGGTTAAGAGTGGCCGACGTTATCCTTGTCAGGCCTTAAACCTGACGAAGAATCAGAATAGTATGGTTTTGGGAGAAGGAGCCTCGGTTGCCTGTTTGGAAAAGGGAGTTGTTGAAAATGCTTTGGCCGTAATTGAGGGTATAGGGTATGCGACAGAACCTTTAGAACATAATACGTCAATTTCAACTAATGCCATTTGTTTTCAAAAATCCATGAAAATGGCCATGGGCAATTGTAATCCGTCGGAAATTGACGTGATCGTAATGCATGCCCCAGGTACCATAAAGGGAGATCAATCTGAATTTAATGCAATTCAAAGAGTATTTGGTGACAAAATTCCTTTTTTGACAACCAATAAATGGAAGTTGGGGCATACGTTTGCACCATCGGGCATATTTAACTTGGAAATGGCCATTTTAATGTTGAAATTCAATACGTTGATTCCAGTACCTTATTTAGATTCCCTTTCCGCTGAAATAGAGGTAAAAAAAATTATGGTAAATGCCGTAGGTTTTGGCGGTAATGCCGTCAGTATCTTGATAAATAAGCCTATTTAAATATAATGAATATGAAATTCGATAGAAAAATAGTATTCCCATTAGGTCTTGTATTCGGTTCTGTTGGTTTAGCGTTAAACTATTTTTATGGACTAAATGATTTCCTATATGGTACATTGCTTGGAACGGAAATAGGCATTTTAAGTATACAGCTTGTTTCAAACAGAAAACTTTCTAGAAAAGGGTAAGGTATACTTTATTATTTTTTCTA
The DNA here is from genome assembly GCF_048537565.1 of Maribacter sp. X9. GTDB lineage: Bacteria > Bacteroidota > Bacteroidia > Flavobacteriales > Flavobacteriaceae > Maribacter. Next base: position 458,073 of record NZ_CP183215.1, on the reverse strand, counting down.
CAGGAATTCATCTATTTTTGAATTCTGAACGAACATGATTTATGAGCGAAGCTAGACACAATTGGACAAAAGAAGAAATTCTAGACATTTATAATAAACCATTAATGGAACTGCTTTATGAGGCGGCGTCCGTCCATAGAAAATACCATGATCCAAATACGGTTCAGGTTTCTACATTACTGTCCATCAAAACAGGAGGTTGTCCAGAAGATTGTGGTTACTGTCCACAAGCGGCCCGTTACCATACCGATGTAAAAGGCAATGACCTTATGACCGTGTCCCATGTAAAAGCGCAGGCATTACGCGCTAAAGCCTCTGGAAGCTCTAGGGTTTGTATGGGTGCCGCATGGAGAAACGTTAAGGACGGCCCCGAATTCGACCAGGTCTTGGAAATGGTGCGTACCATCAATAAATTGGATATGGAGGTTTGCTGCACCTTAGGTATGCTGACCGAAAATCAGGCAAGACGTTTGGCAGAGGCAGGCTTGTATGCCTACAACCACAATCTAGATACCTCGGAAGACTATTATAAGGATGTTATTTCTACCCGTGCTTTTCAAGATCGTTTAGACACTATCGAGAATGTACGTAAAAGTAATGTCACCGTTTGTAGTGGAGGAATTATCGGTATGGGAGAGGCCTTGGAAGATCGGGCAGGTATGTTGGTCGCTTTAACCTCTTTAAATCCACAACCGGAATCGGTTCCTATTAATGCCCTTGTTGCCGTAGAAGGAACTCCGATGGAGGATATAGAGCCTATTTCTATTTGGGAAATGATCCGCATGGTAGCAACTACCCGCATTGTAATGCCACAAACCCAAGTGCGCTTATCTGCAGGTCGTACGCAAATGAGCAGGGAAGGGCAAGCCATGTGCTTTTTCGCTGGAGCAAATTCTATTTTCGCTGGAGATAAGTTGTTGACAACACCCAACCCAGATGTCAACGATGATATGGAAATGTTCAGGTTATTGGGATTGAATCCTCAGAAACCATTTACCAAGGTCTCACAACCAAAAACGGTAGAAGCCACAGATTCTCAATTTCAGCAGCTGGGAGAAAAACCAAAATGGTCAAGACCGGGACATACCATAGAACGAAATGAATCGGCAAAGCAAAAAGCCAAAATCGCCGACTAATCTTACATTAATAGATTTTTAAGAAATTATTTTCTTAACGTTAATTACCTTTGGTTTCCTTAAAAATCAAGTGCCATTGAAGTTAGCAGAAATTCCACGGGTAGATCAAATTACCAAGGAAGATTTTATTCAGAACTATTTTAAGCCACAAAAACCAGTTGTTTTGCAGAGGGCCATTGTTGATTGGCCTGCTTTTGAAAAGTGGGATCTTTCGTACATGAAGAGAGTGGCGGGAGACAAAACGGTACCCCTATATGACAACCGGCCGGTGCAACATAAAGATGGTTTCAATGAACCGCACGCCAAAATGAAAATGGCAGATTACGTGGATTTATTAAAAAGCGAGCCCACAAAATACCGTATTTTTCTGTGGAATATTTTAAAGGAAGTTCCAGAATTGCAAAATGATTATAGTTTTCCAGATTTTGGATTGAAACTGATGAAAGGATTACCCATGTTGTTTTTTGGGGGTACTGATTCTTATACGTTTATGCATTATGATATCGATTTAGCCAATATTTTCCATTTTCATTTTGATGGGGAGAAAGAGGTGATTTTGTTCCCACAATCAGAGACCAAGAATCTTTATAAAGTTCCACATTCTTTAATCACCCATGAAAGTATTGACTTCTCCAATCCAGATTATGAAAAGTGGCCGGCCTTAAAAAATGCAGCAGGATATGGGACAACGCTTTCGCATGGGGAGGTTTTGTATATGCCAGAAGGTTTTTGGCATTATATGAAGTATCGCACTCCTGGTTTTTCAATGAGCTTAAGGGCAATTGCCAGAAATCCTAAAAATCTCTCAAGGGCATTTTATAATGTGTTGATTATGAGACATTATGATGTTTTAATGCGCAAATTGAAGGGGCAAAAATGGATAGATTCGAAGAATGAAAAGGCTATTTCAAAAACCAACAAAAACTTAAATCTATTCCCTAAAAGTTAATCGCCTTCTATTTGATTATGGAATAAGTTCCTGTAATTTTTCATAAACTAAATGACTTTCCCAGCCTCGGTATAGTAAATAATCGGCTAATTTTTTCTTTCGTTTTTGAACATTAGTCTCAGACAGTTGCTCAAGTCTTTTCTTTGCCAAATCATTAAGGGTGTTCAAATATTCGTGGTCATCAATTTCTTTAAGAGCTGTGTTTATATTGTATTTAGATATATTTCTGGATTGAAGCTCGCTTACGATTCTTTTTTTACCCCATTTTTTAATGTTGAATTTTCCTCGGGCAAAACTTTTTGCAAAACGTTCCTCATTTAAAAATCTACTTTCTATAAGTTGACCCACTATAGTGTCGATTGCTAAAGGTATCATGCCCATTTCTTTCAATTTTGAAACCACTTCTTTATGGCAACGGTCTTGATAGGCACAGTAATTTTCTATCTTTTTAATAGCTTCAGGAAGGGTATAGCCTTTTGTTCTCTGGTTCATACCTTTCAAAAATACGAAACAAAAAAAGCGACTTCTTTTGAAAGTCGCTTTTTTATAATATTAATATATTGTTTTTCCATCTTTATTGATGAAACGGTATTCGAGATACGTATATGCATCTCTAGGTTGTATTTTGATCCATCTTTTATGTTCCAAGAACCATTTGGTCCTCAGCGATGGAAATCCTTTGGTAATGAATGCCGCTATAAAGGGGTGTATATTTAGTGTTATACTGTTGTCTTTTGCGGGGCCTTTTAGGAGCCTTTCAAGATCTACCGTAATTTTGTCTATTAAAACAATAGGAGCTTCAACCTCTTTCCCGATATTATTCGGGTCTTCTTCGGTTGTTTTAATGTTCATTTCAGGTCGTACCCGTTGTCGGGTGATCTGAATTAGACCAAATTTACTTGGGGGTAGTATTTTGTGTTTGGCACGATCATCTTTCATTTCATCCCTAAGGTGTTCAAAAAGCTTTTTTCTATGTTGTGCTTTTATCATATCGATAAAATCTACAACGATAATACCTCCCATATCACGAAGGCGTAGTTGCCTTGCAATTTCAGAGGCGGCCAATAGATTTACCTCGAGAGCGGTATCTTCTTGGTTTTTGGCTTTATTTGATCTGTTACCGCTGTTTACGTCTATTACATGAAGTGCTTCGGTATGCTCTATAATTAAATAGGCACCTTTGCTCATGGTTGCCGTACGACCGAAAGATGTTTTAATTTGTCTTTCTATACCGAATTTCTCAAAAATCGGTACGTTGGTGTTATAGTGCTTTACAATATCCTCCTTATCTGGAGCAATTTCGGCCACATATTCTTTAATTTCGTTAAATAAAGTGGCATCATCAACATGTATTCCTGTATAACTATCATTGAACACGTCTCTTAAGATAGAGGATGCCCTATTTAGTTCTACAAATACTTTTGAAGGTGTTTGAGCACGATATAATTTTTTACACATTGCTGTCCATTTGTTCAGCAAGTTTTCTAGATCTTTGTCCAGCTCCGCTACTTTTTGTCCTTCTGCGACTGTTCTGATAATTACACCAAATCCTTTTGGTTTAATACTCTTAACAAGTCTTTTCAACCTATCTTTCTCTTCCTTGCTCGCAATTTTTTGTGATACGGACACACGGTCAGAGAATGGAACCATTACCAAATAGCGCCCGGCTATGGATAGCTCGGAACTTATTCTGGGTCCTTTAGTGGATATAGGTTCTTTAACAATTTGAACCAATAGTGATTGGTTGGCCTTAATGACATCGGTAATTACTCCGTTTTTGTCAATATCGGTATCGAACGGAAAGTTCTTCAAGGAATAATCCTTTAATTTTCCTGAGCTCACTTGTTTAATGAACTTTAGCATTGAAGATAATTGTGGGCCAAGGTCGTGGTAATGCAAGAATGCATCTTTTTCGTAACCTACGTTTACGAACGCGGCGTTGAGGCCTGTAACCGGCTTTCTGATTTTGGCGAGAAAAATATCGCCTACCGAGAAATCGTTACTATTTTCTTCTTTATGCAGTTCAGTGAGTTGTCCGTCCTTTAGCAAGGCAAAGTCAACGGCTTGGGAACTAGATCTTACGATTAATTCTCTATTCACCTGAATATATTTTTAGTCGTCCCTCTTATATAAAAAGGGAAGAACTGATTAAACAATACCTTAAACAGACGCAATTGCACCTGCCGAAATCCATTACTGGGACTTCTATGTCAATGAACGTAAAAAGAAAAAGTAGTTAAAAAAACTACTTTTTCTTGTGTCGGTTAGCTCTCCTACGCTTTTTGCGTTTATGAGTTGCTACCTTATGTCTTTTTCTTTTCTTACCGCTGGGCATAAAGTTCTTTTTTAAGTTTAATTATTTTACGTGTACGTTGCTCTTAACTCCTTCTACAAAAACCTTAGCTGGTTTAAATGCTGGAATGTTGTGAGCGGGTATTTTAATGGTCGTGTTCTTGGAAATATTCCTTCCGGTCTTTTCTGCTCTAGTTTTAATAATAAAACTTCCAAAACCTCTTAGGTAAACATTGTCACCACTTTCCAATGATGTTTTTACCTCTTCCATAAAGGATTCAACTGTAGCTTGTACATCTCCTTTTTCAATTCCCAGTTTATCTGAGATTTTCGATACAATTTCCGCTTTCGTCATCTTTCAATATTAGATTTTCTGTATGTTTTTTCGGGTTGCAAATATATAAATTAAATTCAATCTTTCTTTCTAATAGGTTAATTTTAAGTATATAAACTGCTACTTTTATCCCTTAGTATAAAAGAGGATGTCGTTTTCAGGTAAAATTTTGAAGTGGTACCGCCAAAATAAGCGTTCATTGCCATGGCGTGAGACCGTTGATCCCTATAAAATTTGGTTGTCTGAAATCATACTGCAACAGACCCGTGTAGCCCAAGGAACACCGTATTATTTGAAGTTTGTTGAAGCTTTTCCGTCTGTGGGAAATATGGCCGATGCCGAAGAAGAAGAAATATTGAAGTTATGGCAGGGACTAGGGTATTATTCCAGAGCCCGCAATTTGCATGCAACTTCTAAAATTGTAGTAAACGATTTTAATGGCGTATTTCCTGACAACTATAATGACCTACTTAAATTAAAAGGAGTGGGAGATTATACGGCAAGTGCTATAGCATCTATATGTTTTAACGAGGCCCATGCGGTAGTTGACGGCAATGTTTATAGGGTACTTGCCCGTTATTTTGGAATAGATACTCCGATCAACAGCACTGCGGGTATTAAGTATTTCAAGGCTCTGGCCCAAAAAGTAATGGATATAAAGCAAATACGGGACTATAATCAAGGGATTATGGAATTCGGTGCTATTCAATGTACACCTAAAAACCCCAATTGTTTACAGTGCCCATTGAACGAAAGTTGTGTAGCCTTACAAAAAGGTATTATCGATCAGTTGCCCGTAAAAATCAATAAGACCAAGGTAAGGAGTCGTTATTTTAATTACCTCGTACCTATTTATATGGATGGTGAAGGAAATAAATTTACTTATATTCAAAAACGATCGGGAAAAGGAATTTGGCAGAACTTATGGGAATTTCCCTTGTTGGAGTCCAAAGCAATTTTAGATGGAGATGCTATTCTGAGCAGCCATAAAGAAGTATTGGGAGGAGTTGATGCCATTGAGCTTTCTGCGTACAATGAAAAACCCATCATCCATAAGTTGTCCCATCAAACCTTATATACTAATTTTTGGATTTTGAAAACGAAAGAAGAGATTCCATTTCAAATCCCTTTTGAAAACTTAATCCAATATCCGGTACCTGTTTTAATAGCTGATTTTATTAAAGCGTTTAAATTTTAGTACTTTTGATTTTTATACATTTATATTATGAACGGTACATTAAATAAGGTTATGCTGATCGGGCATTTGGGTGATGAAGTGAAAATGCATTACTTTGAAGGCGGGGGTAGCATTGGCAGATTTCCGATAGCTACAAATGAAACCTACACCAATAAATCTACTGGAGAACGTGTTACCAATACAGACTGGCATAACATTGTGGTACGCAACAAAGCTGCTGAAATTTGTGAAAAATATTTGAGCAAAGGTGATAAGGTGTATGTTGAGGGTAGATTGAAGAACCGTCAATGGCAAGGTGAAGATGGCAATACAAGATATACTACCGAAATACATGTACAGGAATTCACTTTTTTGACCACCAAGAAAGAAAGTATGGCGAATAGTGACAATACATCTGGCAATGCACAAAATGCAGGTAATGATAATAGAACTCCTCCGAAGGACTCAACGCCTTTAGGTCAGACGGAAGAGGATGATCTCCCATTCTAACAACTATTAAATAGCTACTATTGGACCTAGACCCCTTACCGTTTTTAGTAACTTCTTTGGTCGTGAACGGTGTATTTGCCATAAATATTATCGTACTAATTCTATTGCTTATTTGTTCTGCTCTTATTTCTGGGGCAGAGGTAGCTATGTTCGGTCTTTCCCCAACAGAGATAAAAGAATTGCAGGACGAAAAATCGGCCAAGAGCAATATTCTCATAAAACTTCTGGAACGTCCTAAAAAACTCTTGGCGACCATATTGATCGCCAATAATGCGATCAATATTGGTGTGGTATTACTTTTCAGTATCATTGGGGACACCCTTTTTGCAAATATTGACCAGGTATTATTCGGGTTGCTATCCGTGCGTTTTTTGTTAGAAGTGGTTGTAGCCACATTTCTCATTTTAATGTTCGGTGAAATTTTACCCAAGGTCTATGCGAATCGAAATAGAATGAGCTTTTCGCACTTCATGGCATTTCCATTGAGAGTTTTAGACTTTATTTTTTCTCCCCTTAGTTTGCCCATGCGCTCTGGCACGTTATTCTTATATAAAAAACTGGGGAAACAGAAATCGAATTTGAGTATCGATCATTTGTCACAGGCGTTAGATTTGACCTCACATGGAGATACTACAAAGGAAGAAAAGAAAATTTTAGAGGGTATTGTCACCTTTGGTAATACCGATACCAAGCAAGTAATGCGGCCTCGCATCGATATTTTTGCCCTAAATGAACAAATGAAATTCCCAGAAGTTCTTGCCGAAATAAAAAAGAACGGTTATTCCCGTATCCCCGTTTTTGGCGATAATATTGATACGGTGAAAGGAGTTTTATATGTTAAAGACCTATTGCCATATTTAGATAGAAAGACCTTTAATTGGATGACATTGATACGGGAACCCTATTTCGTGCCAGAGAATAAGAAATTGGATGATTTATTGGCCGAGTTCCAGGAAAAGAAAAATCATTTGGCCATTGTGGTCGATGAATATGGAGGTACTTCTGGATTAGTGACTTTAGAAGATATTATTGAAGAAATTGTGGGTGATATAAGTGATGAGTTTGATGATGAGGATTTGGTTTTCTCCAAACTGGACGACCTCAATTATGTTTTTGAAGGTAAGACACCTTTAAAGGATTTTTATAGGGTAATACGGTTAGAGGACAATGAAATTTTCGAGGATAATAAAGGTGAGTCAGAAACCTTGGCCGGTTTTGTTTTGGAAAAAGCCGGGAGCTTTCCAAAACGTGGAGAGAAAATAGTTTTCGACTCTTACACCTTTGTAGTGGAAGCAATGGATAAAAAAAGATTGAAACAGATAAAAGTAACCTTGCCGAATGAAGCTTAGAGAGGTGTTTTGTGGTGCAATGATGTTGTTTTCAGTAATAAGCTGCCACGATGAGCCTATTCCTAAGCCAAAGGCCAAAATCCGTTTGGAATACCCTCAGGGAAAATTAGCGGAGTTGGAAACAAACAACTTTAGTTTCAAGTATAATCAATTGGCCAAACCTGAGGTAAATAGTGAGAATGCGTTTACCATTGCATATCCAGAAATGAAAGGGGCCATTTTTTTAAGCTACAAAAAAGTGGACCATAATTTAGATCAATTGATCAAAGATTCAAAACGGCTTAGTTATGAACATGCCGCAAAGGCCGATAATATTGTAGAACAACCATTTGTTAATCCAAAAGATAAAGTTTATGGAGCTTTATTTGAGGTGCAGGGAAATGCCGCTTCACAGTCACAATTCTTTGTGACGGATAGCACGGAGCATTTTTTAACGGGTTCAGTTTATTTCTATACAAAACCCAATTATGATTCTATTCTGCCGGCTGCGGCTTACCTGCAGAATGACATTCGTGGAATTATCGAAACCTTGAAATGGAAAGATTAAATAGAGAAAATATGACGGCACTTGATATCTTAAATTGTCATGAACGTATAAAGCCCTATATCCATAACACCACTATTCTCACTTCTAGATTAATAGATAAGAAAATAGGGGCCAACATTTTTTTTAAGTGTGAAAATTTTCAGCGTGCAGGAGCTTATAAAATGAGGGGTGCTACCAATGCCATTTTACAATTAACCGACGAGCAAAAGAAAAATGGAGTCGTTACACATTCCTCCGGCAATTTTGCCCAAGCTTTATCCTTAGCTGCCCAAAGTATCGGAGTTACTGCTCACATTGTAATGCCCAATACCGCACCCGAAGTAAAAAAAGTGGGCGTAAGGGAATATGGTGGTAAAATATACGAATGTGAGTCGACAGTAGTGGCTAGACAAGGTTTGGCAGATGAAATAGCACAGCGAACCGGTGCAACATTCATCCACCCATCCAACGATGAAAATGTAATTCTTGGGCAAGGTACGGCGGCCATTGAGCTTTTGAGAGAACATGCTGACCTTGATTTTATTTTTTGTCCTATTGGTGGGGGAGGGCTAATAGCGGGATCTGCCTTGGCGGCAGAATTCTTCGGCAATAATTGCAAGGTTATGGGCGGTGAACCGTTTGAGGCAGACGATGCCTACCGTTCTTTGTTGAGTGGTAAAATTGAGGATAATGAAACGGTAAATACCATTGCTGACGGATTAAAAACTACCTTGGGTGATAAGAATTTCCCAATTATAAAAGAACATGTCACTAAAATAATAAGGGTAACGGAAGCAGAAATAATAGCTGCAATGCGCTTGGTGTGGGAGCGTATGAAGATTATCATCGAACCTTCGAGTGCGGTCGCGCTTGCGGCATTGATTAGTGAAGCTGAAGAAAATCCGAAGTTGATCAAAGATAAAAAAGTCGGAGTCATAATTTCTGGAGGTAATGTAGATTTGGTGAAATTACCTTTTTGAAAATATCATAAATTTACCTTCAACTATAAATGATTATACTCAAAAAGGTTGTAAAGAAAATGGTCGTAGCAATTATTGGGGTGGTTGTTTTTCTGTTACTGAGTGTCTTTCTGTTTACAGTATTAAGCCCACAATTTGGAGGTAAACCAACTGAGAAACAAAGAGAGCGTTATACGACATCCCCACAGTACACCAACGGAAAGTTCAGTAATACTGGCGGTGTAGATTCTAAATTGGGGTTTAAAGATATCCTAAAGACTATGAAAGGATATTTTGTGCCTCGGCCTAATACTATTCCTGATAAGAATATAACGGTAAAAAAGATTGATTCGACAGACATTGCAACTTATACAGGTGCTACACGATTAATATGGTTCGGGCATTCAACATTCCTAGTGCAGGTCAAAGGGAAGAATATTTTAATCGACCCTATGTTCGGTCGAGTTCCTGCCCCGAATCCTATGTTGGGAACCAACCGCTTCAGTAATAATCTCCCTATAGAAATTGAAAAGCTTCCTGAGATCGATGCTGTTATATTCTCTCACGACCATTATGATCATTTGGACTATGGTTCTGTGATGGTTTTAAAGGATAAGGTCGGTAAATTTTTTACCCCGCTCGGCGTTGGTGCTCATTTAAAAGCTTGGGGCGTACCTGATAATGCCATCGTAGAAATGGATTGGTGGGATGAAACTAGTTATTTGGGAATAGATTTAATCTGTACCCCTGCACAGCATTTTTCAGGAAGAGGTTTAAATGATAAAGGGAATACCTTATGGAGTTCTTGGATTTTAAGAACTGACAAAGAGAATATATTCTTTAGTGGTGATAGCGGTTACGGAACCCATTTTGAGGAAATCGGAAATAAATATGGTCCGTTTGATTTTGCAATGATGGAATGCGGTCAGTATAATGAACTGTGGAAAGAGATTCATATGATGCCAGAAGAAACTGCACAAGCAAGTGTTGATGTTAGGGCAAAACGTATGATGCCCATACATTGGGCGGCGTTTAAACTCGCAATGCACCCATGGACGGAGCCTGTTGAACGCGTTTCTGTTAAAGCAAAAGAAATTGGTGTTGACATGATTACTCCAAAAATCGGTCAACTCATTTATGTTCAAGAGAATGATGATCTTTCAGAGAAGTGGTGGTTGAATTTTTAAACTCACTTTCAGTTACTTGTTCAAAATCTCTTCGGCTTTTTCAATGCTGGTCTTGAAATCAGCTTTGACCTTGTTTATTTTTTCCTCTTCCTCTTTAAGCCATTTCTTTTTTTCTTCAGAAAGTTCCTTACCGTTCATGATTTCATCAGGATCAAAGCGGTCTCCAAAACCTTGCATCCAATCCATCATGGCCTTATTGGCTTCTTGTAAATCTTTCATCGCCTTGGCCTCAATTGATTCTGGGCCTAGAGAATCTGCCATTGGTTTTAACTGACTTACTAATTTACCTAAGGTTGGCATTTTTGGCATAACCTCGTCATGTACGGCCATCACCTCTTCCATCCGGGTAGGTTCTTCCGTTTTTTTATCTTCCTTGCAAGAAGTTAAACTAAGTACGAAGACTGTAAAAAAGATAAATAATGTATTTTTCATTTCAATTTTTCGCTTTAATGAAAACTTAATTAATGGTATAAAGGTATTATTTTACTTTGGGTTCGGTCATAACAGATTTCAAAATGAAATAACTTTCCCATCACGTTCTAAATTTCACTTATTCCTATTCAGGTATAAAATTCTGAAATATAATCTTTTTTCACAATCTACTTCCAACAAGGGCATAAAGGGTCTGGCCATGGTCATTCGATAAAGAATAATGAAAAAAGAGGAAGAGATTTTTCTCAACTTGTGAATTTTGACAAAAATAAGTAGAGAAAATCAGGATTACTAAAGATTAGTTACGAAAAAAGACAACATTTGTGGTCTTCAATAAACAGATGGTGAAACAAATAGAACAAAAGTGGATTTACCTTAGCATTCTTTCGTTAATATGGGGTTCTTCTTTTATCCTAATTAAGAAGTCCCTGCTTGGTTTTACTCCAATGCAAGTCGGGGGATTACGAATCGTATTTGCGTCGTTACTTCTATTTATTTTAGGATTTAAATCACTTAAGACCTTGTCAAAAACCGATTGGAAATGGATCACCTTAGCGGGACTTTGTAGCTCATTTATTCCTCCTTTTTTCTTTGCCCTGGGGCAAACACAGATCAGTAGTGGAATTACGTCCATCCTCAATTCTATTGTACCCTTGTTTACTACCATAGTCGGTATGGTACTTTTTGGATTGGCTTTGAAAAGAAGACAGGTGCTTGGGGTTTTCATTGGACTTTTAGGAACGGTATTGCTCATTACCGCTGGCATGGACCATAATCCTAACCAAAACTATTGGTATTCTTTTTTCATTATTTTTTCCGCTTTAAGCTATTCCTTCAATATCAACATCATCAAAAAGCATTTGGCACATTTAACTCCGTTGGCGGTAACCACGGCAAGTTTTGGGGTTGCATTTTTTCCTGCTTTAGTGATACTCCTGTATTCTGGGGTATTTTCGCAGTTTAAGGGAGATATTGCCATGCACGAATCCGTATGGTATTTATTGGCATTGGCATTGCTGGGTACCGCATTGGCCAATATTCTTTTTAATAAATTAATACAGTTGTCGAGTCCGGTTTTTGCGGCATCCGTCACGTATTTAATTCCTCTAGTGGCCATTCTTTGGGGTCTATTGGATGGAGAACATATCTCATTGGTTCAATTGTTTGGCGGATTGATAATTCTGTTCGGGGTTTGGTTGGTAAATCGGAAAAAGAAAGAATAGATAGTTGAATTTTATTATAAAGTGTAACAAAGAAGATTGTTGTTGGTCTTTAAAGAAATCTATTTCAAAAACAAACCTTATGAAGAAATCTATAATTACGTTAGTGGCTATCGTATTTGTGTGTTTTGGTTTAATGGCCCAGCACAAAAGTTATACGGTAAAGACTTTTGATAAAATTATCGTAAGTCCACATATTGCCGTCAATCTTATTGAAGGTGATGAAGAAGGAGTGGTCATTGAAAATGCAAAAGTTGATATGGACAAAATAAATGTTGAGGTTGAAGGGAATACGCTAAGGGTGTATTTAGATGGTGCCGAAATGGTTACAAAGTCTGAACGAGTTTCAAGTGACAAATGGAGAGGGAATAAACCTTTATATTCTGGAACAATGGCTACCGCTACCATAACCTACAGAACGCTCAAGAATTTATCTGTTAGGGGAGAGGAAATCGTACAATCAAAAACACCATTAAAATCGGATGATTTTAAAATGTCCCTTTACGGTGAGGTAAAGGTATATTTTGATTCGGTCTCGATCAATGAACTTACGGTCGCCATTTATGGAAGTAGCTATTTGGAAATAGGCGACGGAAACGTAGACAGACAAGTGTACAGGGCTTATGGCGAAAGTGAGGTGAATACCGTTGGAATGGATGCCAATGAAACAAAAATTACCGCCTATGGGGAAAGCAATTTTAGGGTAAACGTATCAGATCGATTGAAGGTTACCTGTTACGGGGAAACTAATGTAAATTATACAGGAAGTGCCCAAGTGGATAGGGGCATTATCATTGGCGAAGCTAGGGTTCGAAAAATAGGATAATTTGTTCTAGTGTTCAGAAAAATTAAAGCCCAGCTCTTTTCAGAACTGGGCTTTAATTTTCAACGCGCTTTTTTTTATTTAAAATCTTCAGATGTTAGCCCTTCGTTGACCTTTATTTCCGAAACATTGAATTCAATATCTTGTGGTCCAACGCTCTGTATCAGTTTAAATGGGAATAAAATACCCGATACCTCCTTATAGTCTTCAAATGTGAATGTGCTTTGCACTTGTTGTCCTTGTATTTCCGCACTGTTCACTTCTTGTAATTTAAGCCCGGTTTCTGTATCGTAAAAGGCTGTTTTTCCGCCAGTTATATTTAATTTGTAGGCAGTTTTGTCGCCGACCATTTCAGTGCCTTCTAGAGAAATACCACCCGCGGCTAAATAATTCAGTTCTGGAAAAGGAGCGGATTCTTCTTTTATTTTAATGATTTCCTCTTCCGATAAATCTTTACGTTGTCCTTGATTGATCATATAGCCATTGTCGCCATCAAGAACTTGCTTGCTGACAGAATTACCCATCATTTGCACATTTTGCATGAATTGATCATTAGCCGTTTTTTTCATTTCAAGATCCAATTTCATTCCTTGCATCTCTGCGGCAGCAGTCAATGAATACGATTTCACTGCTTCTAATTTTGCTTTTCCACCTATAGCTTCGATATACTTTTCAATAACGGCTTTCGCTGTTAAACCTTCTGGAACACTTGCTTCATAATTTGGAGCATCGGTTCGTTCTGCCGTTTTGGAGTAATAAAGTACGGGTAATTTTTTTCCTTTATAATCTACATTTTGTAGGTTTTCGAGTACCTCACTTCCCTTACCTGTGACAACAACCCGGGCGTTAGCGGAATTAAAATATTTTTTGGCGGCATTTTGAACATCGGCGATAGTGACCTTGTCCAATTTTTCCAAATAAGTTTTGTAAAAATCCTTCGGAAGGTCTTCGGTTTCAATATTCAAAGCATAACGCGCTATGGTTTGTGGGTCTTCCAGAGCCATTATAAACCTACCTGCATATTTTGCTTTGGTGTTTTTAAGTTCTTTTTCACTTACAGGTTCTGCATTAATTCGGTCTATTTCCTTTAAAATTTCTACTACCGAACTATCGGTGACCGCATTTCTAACTTGTGCTGTGGCCCTAAAACTTGATGCTGCGTATTTGTCATCATTAATGGAGGAGTATGATCCGTAAGTATATCCTTTGTCTTCCCTTAAATTAAGGAATAAACGGCCTTCACCGCCACCACCTAGAATTTGATTTGCCACCAATACAGGGATGTAATCTGCATCTTTCATTTTCAATTCCACAACATTCTGTACCGCTATCTCAGATTGTACCGCATTGGGCATATCTACAAAATTGATCTGTGTGTTTGGTACATTTTTAGGATTCGAATAACTAAAACTCGGAGGAACGGCTTTTGTCCATGGTGTAAAATATTTTTCAGTTAATTCCTTGACTTGATCAAAGGTTACATCCCCCACCACGATTAAATAAGCATTTGCAGGCACAAAATAGTCCCTGTAGAATTCTTCAACATTAGCAAGGGTGACATTATTGACCGTTTCTTCAGTAGTGAATTCCCCGTATGGGTGATCTTTTCCATAAGCCAAAGCTCGCTGAACTCTACCTGCAATGGCGGAAACATCTTTCTCTTCAGATTTTAGGCCGGTAATCAAAATGTTCTTTTCCTTTTCAAATTCATCTTGGGTAAAGTTGGGATTGATAGCAGCATCGGCCATTAATTCCATCATCCTTGGGAAATATTTGGACAGCGATTGTGCATAGGCACTTTGTGATCCAAAGCTTAACCGCGCGCCGAGAAAATCGATTTCCTCATTGAATTCGTCTTTTGGAATGTTGGTTGAGCCGTTCCCCAATAGACTACCGGTAAGACTGCTCACCCCGGCTTTATTACCTTCTAAAATCGGTGGGTTGTCTATGGTAAGTTGTATGGATACCCTAGGAAGTTTATGGTTTTCAACAACCATAACTTTTAGTCCGTTATTCAACTGAAAACTCTCTGGGTCGCTCAAGTTGATTTCAGGTGCGGGACCCGGTTTGGGCATGACGGTGCGGTCTACTTGTGCCTGCGCTCCTAATATCGTAAAAAATGCGGCTATTACTATATATACTTTTTTCATTTTCATGTCTAGTTTGCTGTATTTTCTGCTGGAAGATATTCCAATACCAATCTTTGGTTAGGATTTAAATATTTATTGGCCACCTCTTTAATATCCTCTCGGGTAATGGAACGATAGATATCTATTTCCTTATTTATTAGAGAAGTATCGCCATACAATAAATAGTATCTGGCCAAAGAATTGGCAATACCTTCAACACTGGAATTTGAATTCACGAACTGGTTCTCAAATTTATTCTGCAATTTTTGATAATCCTTTTCTGAAATTAAGCTTGTTCTTACCTTTTCGACTTCCTCTTCCATTTCTGTGGTAAGGGTCTCTAAACTGGTTTCGCCCACGGGAAGCCCAAAAACGACATACATGCCATAATCTTCTTGAGAGATATTGAAGGCGCCAACTTGTAGGGCCTGCTTTTGATCATCTACCATTTTTTTGTACAGCTTAGAAGATGGTCCGTCACTTAAATATGTAGAGATCATATCCAATACATAGGCATCCTTTTCTTTAAATCCGGGCGTTCTGTAGGCGATCATAGAGGCAGGGATTTGAATGTTAGAATCATATGCCTTTGCGTTTTTCTGCGCGGTGATCGGTGTTTCTTTGGGGTAGTTTCGAACGATTTCTTCTCCTTTTGGTATGGGGCCGAAGTAATCCTTTATCATCTGCTTTGTGTTCGGTAAATCAATATCCCCTGCAACGACTAGTACGGCGTTATTAGGAACATAGTATTTTTTATTATAGGCAATCACATCCGCTAGGGTGGCAGCATCTAAATCGGCCATATAGCCAATGTTGGGATCCTTGTAAGGATGTTTGTCAAACAGGTTTTTTCCTAATTCGGGAAGAAATTGTCCGTAAGGAGAATTATCGTACCTTAATCTTTTCTCCTCTTTAACCACTTCTTTTTGGGTATCGACCCCACCTTGTTCGATAATTGGATGTAACATACGTTCAGATTCCATCCATAGCCCTAATTTTAAATTATTGGAAGGAAAGACTTCGTAATAATAGGTGCGATCTTGTGTTGTATTTGCATTATTTGAGCCACCATTTGAAGCCACTATTTCAAACCATTTTCCTTTCTCTATATTTTCTGTCCCTTCAAATAATAAGTGTTCGAATAGGTGTGCAAAACCTGTGCGACCTTCTGTTCTGTCTTTACCCCCAACATGATACATGACCGAGGTTGTAACTATAGGGGCGGTGTTGTCTTGATGAAGAATAACATGGAGTCCATTGTCCAAATCATATTCCTCGTAATTGACTTCTTGTGCAGATGAGCAAAGCCCATATAGGAATACAGACGCAGCCATTAGTAATTTCTTTTTCATTTCAATGGTGTTTAATATAGATTACCGACCTTGGGATTAGTGTTCAATATAGGGGAAGTGTTACAATTATATGATTTTTTTGTAAGTTTTCTTGTCTGTAGATTAATTCTTAACAATTTATTATTCGTAATTAAATGTTTATTGATTATATTAAATTCATGAACAAACCAAAAATAAGTAGTTATGAATAATTTTGCATTACCTATTCGATTCGGAGTCGCGGCAAGTGGTAGTCTTATCGCTTATTTTTTAGTTCTATCACTTTTTGGACTTCATGTAGACGTATTCTATAGTCTTTTCAATGTCGTGATAACAGGCTTCGCCATTTATGAAGCCATTAAATATTACAAGCTGAAAAGGGGTACTTCATTTACCTATAGCGGAGGTTTTATGGCAGGATTGATTACAGGGGGGGTGGCAACTTTAATATTTACGTTGTTTTTTGCCCTGTACTCTACAGAGCTTCAACCCGGTTTTTTAGAAGAGCTGTCGACAAAATGGGCCAATAATTACCGTAGTTTTGAGGCCATTGTATTTTTGGTGGTGGCAGTCATGGGGTTTACGACCAGTTTAGTTTTGACTTTGGCGTTTATGCAGTTGTTCAAATCTTCCAATACCACAAAAATCAAACGGGATTAAAAATTAAAAAAAGCTTGCAAATTCACCAGTAAGCAGTATATTTGCACCCGCCTATGGAAAAAATCCATCAGGTTTAATTTTTACATTTAACAATATGTACGCAATTGTAGAGATGGCAGGGCAGCAATTTAAAGTTGCGAAAGACCAGAAAGTGTACGTTCACCGTTTACAGGTAGAAGAGGGTAAAAAGGTCACTTTTGACAATGTACTTCTTTTGGCCGATGGATCGAACGTTACCGTTGGCGCCCCGGCTATAGACGGAGCCACAGTAGAGGCTAAAGTCGTTAAACACCTTAAAGGTGACAAAGTAATCGTTTTCCATAAAAAGAGACGTAAGGGTTACAGAAAGAAAAATGGACATCGTCAGTCGTTGACTGAAATCGTAATCGAATCCATCATTGCGAAAGGAGCTAAGAAAGCAGAATCCAAAAAGGCCGAGCTTAAAGCGAAGAAAGAAGAAAGCAAAGCCGCTTCTGTCGAAGAGTCGGTGGCCTCAAAACCAAAGGCTAAAAAAGCTGCAGCTAAAGGAGACGATTTGAAAAAGATTGAAGGTATCGGTCCGAAAATTGCAGAAACCTTAAATGATGCCGGAATTACTACCTTTGCAGAGTTGGCAAAAACAGATTCGTCTAAGATTGATGAAATCATTGCCGATGTACGTGGAAATCATGTAACCGATACTTGGCCAAAGCAAGCACAATTAGCTGCCGATGGGAAGTGGGACGAGTTGCAGAAATGGCAAGATGAATTAGATGGTGGTGTAGCTAAATAAGGCTGACCATTAAGTATAATATAATAAAACCTTAGACAATGGCACATAAGAAAGGTGTAGGTAGTTCAAAAAACGGTAGAGAATCAGAATCGAAACGATTAGGTGTTAAGATTTTTGGTGGTCAGGCCGCTATTGCTGGTAACATTTTGGTTAGACAGCGTGGAACAAAACATAATCCTGGTGAAAATGTTTATGCAGGAAAAGATCACACATTACACGCACGTGTAGATGGTATGGTTAAGTTTGAGAAAAAAGCTGGTGGAAAATCTTTTGTTTCCATTGAGCCTTTCGAAGCTTAATCAATAAATTTATTTTTACCAAAAAACCCCTTCATTGTATGAAGGGGTTTTTTGGTTTTAATGATTCGTATATCCGCCTTGTTCGACACCTAAAAGCTGTTATAAAAGAGCTTCTGCAACTTCAAGCCAAGTGTCCACTCTTTCAAATCCTTCGGTGTTTATATTGTGAGGTGAAGTAAATTGAAGGCTTCTGCCTTCAAAACTTGCTAGGTTATAACTTCTGTCATCAATAAGTACATCTCCTTTTAGGATATGTTTGTGCCCACATAAGATACGGTTTTGCCAAGGGATAAATGGAAAGTGTTCATCTAGCCATTCACTCTTTTCTTCTAAAGAATTAGGAAATTGCATAGCTGCGGAGGCAATATAAATTTCATATTTTTCAGCTAGTTTAGCCAGAACTTCTTGACTATCGGCGATAGGTTTTAGGGCTCGAAAGAAACCTCTTCGGGTGGCATGTTTACGAACACTTTCTTGATGGGCATCAGGTACCATACGCCATACTTCCATACCGGCACATAGCTCTTTTGTGAGCTTGCCATTGAATTCTGTATTATATAACTCTATATGGGCACCATAGGTATCTGCGATGACCTCGTCCATATCTACAAATAGTATCATTCTTTAGTTTTTAACGAAGTACGGGAAAAGACTTAAAAGAAGAAAATGAATTTAAATTTTGTTGATTTTCTTAAAAGGTCAACTGATGAACGGTAATATGAATGAAACTTGCAGGACTAAAATCAGCTGTTGTAAAATCAATTGAAATGGTTTCAAGTCAATAATAATTCTATAAAAGCATGTGCCCTTGTAGGAATTTTAGCTACTTTAAAGGCTTAATTCTAAACAATCTTAATCATGAAAAAATCAATTATTTGTGTGGCAATGGCTAGTACCTTATTATTTTCTAGCTGCTTAGGTTCTTTTAGTGCTTTTAATAACTTAAAGGACTGGAACCAAGGATTATCTGACAGTAAATTTGTAAACAACCTTGTGTTTTGGGGCTTGAATATTATTCCGGTTTACGGCTTATTCTTTTTGGGAGATACCATAATTTTTAACGTAATCGAATTTTGGAGTGGTTCTAATCCAATTGCTATGAAGGAAGGAGAGCAAGAAACCCAAATGGTAGAACGAGATGGTAATACATTTGAAATGATCGCTTCTAAAAATAGAATGCAGGTAACTGTAGTTGAAGGCCCTAAAAAAGGGAAGAAAATTGATTTGGTATACAAGCCAAGCGAAAAATCATGGAATGCCGTTCGTCCAAATGGCGAAATCATTAAATTATCATCCTTCGAAGAAGGATTTTATATCGTTTACATGCCTAATGGAAAAGAGGTTAAAATTAATCCTTTAAGTTCTAAAGAAGAAGGTTTGGCCCAGATTAAGGAGCAAACCGATTGTTACTATTTAGAAGGAATGTTGGCCGAGAACAACTAATCCGCCAACTCTATATAATAATTTAAAAAAAAGGGCCCTGAATTTCTTCAGGGCCCTTTTTTTTAATACCTATTACAATCTTAATAGCGATAGTATTCGGGTTTAAAAGGTCCTTCAACGCTTACACCAATATAATCAGCCTGGTCTTGCTTCAATTCGGTAAGTTCAGCCCCTAAACGTGCTAAATGTAGTTTCGCCACTTTTTCATCCAAATGTTTGGGTAGCATATAAACATCATTATCATAATTGGCACTATTCTTCCAAAGTTCTATTTGTGCCAAAGTTTGGTTAGTGAACGAGTTGCTCATCACAAAACTTGGATGTCCTGTGGCGCAACCAAGATTTACCAATCGGCCTTCTGCTAAAATAATGATATCCTTACCGTTGATCGTATATTTATCAACCTGCGGCTTTATCTCATCCTTGGTGCTACCGTGGTTTTTGTTCAACCATGCCATATCGATTTCATTATCAAAATGGCCAATGTTGCATACAATGGCTTTATCCTTTAGGGCTTCAAAATGCTCTGCCCTGATAATATCTTTGTTTCCTGTGGTGGTGATAACAATATCCGCATTACCGATCACGGTTTCCAATTTTTTCACTTCAAAACCGTCCATACACGCCTGTAAAGCACAAATTGGGTCGATTTCGGTAACGGTAACAATTGATCCCGCTCCTTTAAAGGAAGCAGCAGTCCCTTTTCCTACATCACCATAACCTGCAACAACCACCCTTTTACCGGCCAGCATAGTATCGGTCGCTCTACGGATAGCATCAACAGCACTTTCACGGCAACCATATTTATTGTCAAATTTAGATTTGGTAACAGAGTCGTTTACATTGATAGCGGGCATAGGAAGTGTTCCTTTCTTAACTCGCTCGTATAAGCGGTGAACGCCCGTGGTAGTTTCTTCTGAAAGCCCTTTAATGCCTACGGCCATTTCTGGATATTTGTCCAACACCATATTGGTTAGATCCCCGCCATCATCTAAAATCATATTCAAAGGTTTGCGCTCTTCCCCAAAAAATAACGTCTGTTCGATACACCAATCGAACTCTTGCTCGTTCATGCCTTTCCAAGCATATACAGATATACCTGCGGCGGCAATAGCGGCTGCGGCCTGGTCTTGGGTAGAGAATATGTTACAGGAACTCCAAGTTACTTCAGCACCCAAGGCAGTTAACGTTTCAATTAAAACAGCTGTTTGTATCGTCATATGTAGGCATCCGGCAATACGGGCACCTTTTAGCGGTTGCTCGTTTTTATACTCTTCCCGCAAGGCCATTAAGCCAGGCATTTCCGATTCTGCCAATTCAATTTCTTTTCTTCCCCAAGCGGCAAGGGAAATATCTTTCACCTTATTAGGTATATATGGAATAGTTTTGGTGCTCATATCTTTAATATTTTATACTTTCGTTTATCTGTATACAGCAATTTTATTTCGATGCAAAGGTACGAATAACGCTAAGAATCCCATGCCGCTTTACAAAACTATAACAGTTGACCAAGATACCTCCCTAGCCATTTGGAAGGTGGAAGAATCGGAAGAACTCTTATGGGAAAATGTTGAACTAACAACCCATTGTCAGCAACGATTTGACGGAATGAAATCTCAGTTACACCGCAGGGCATTTTTAAGTATTCGACATTTATTGGCTCTCTATGATTATACCGATGCAGACTTGGTATACGATGAAAATGGAAAACCCCACTTACGTGACGGAAATTATATTTCCATTACCCATTCCCATAATTTCACAGGAATAATCGTAAGTACCTCTGAACAAGTCGGTATAGATATTGAAATGCAACGTGATAAAATTTTACGTATAGCGCATAAGTTTACTCCCTTCGAGGAATATAGGACCTTGGCAAATACTGGCGCAATTGTTAGGAAATTAACTATAGTTTGGGGCGCTAAGGAATCACTTTATAAAATCTATGGGCAAAAGGGACTTAGTTTCTTGCACCATATCAACGTAAAGGATTTTTTATTCGATGAGGGGAAAACTACCGCCGAGATTGATTACAAAGGGCAAAGATCCAGCTATAAAATTAATTTTTTAGAATTCGAGGACTTTACCTGCGTGTATGCGTTGAAGGGACAACCAGAAATAATACATAAAGAGCAGTTGGTATAAAATTTTAAGGAAGTAGTTTTTTCTAAAAGCCAAAAAATATAATAACATGAATATATCAGTAGAACTAACTTTTTCCCCTTTACAGGATGACTTTGAAAAACACATCATTAATTTCATTAAAAAATTACGTGAATCTGGGTTGACCATTCTTGAGAACCCCTTGAGTACTCAAGTGTATGGCTCGTATGATGCAGTTATGATGGTGTTGAACCAAGAAATTAAAACAGCTTTTGAATTGATGGATAAAGGACTTTTGTACATGAAAATTGTAAAATCTGACAGAAGCACCTATGAGCCCCATTTTTGATTATTTCTTTGGTCAGTACAGTGGGTATGATTCTTTAGATATCACCCTAGAAATTATCGCAGTGATTTTTGGTCTGCTTTCGGTATGGTTCTCAAAGCAGAACAATATATGGGTCTACCCTACGGGAATGCTTAGCACCTCTATTTTTGTTTACCTACTTTTAAAATGGGGATTAATCGGCGATATGCTCATAAATGTCTACTATTTTGCCATGAGTGTATATGGTTGGTATGTTTGGACAAGAAAGGTCGATGCCGAGCATTTTACACCGATAACCAGAGTTACAAAAAAGGAAAACCTTACTTCGGGCTTTATTTTTATAGGTACTATTCTTTTTGTGTTTGTGGTTTATCAGGTTTTTGATAAATGGAACAGTTGGACCGCTTATGTAGATACCCTCACAACAGCTATATTTTTTGTGGGAATGTGGCTCATGGCCAAGCGAAAAGTTGAAAATTGGATATATTGGATCGTAGGAGATATTATATCCGTACCCTTATACTTTTACAAGGGCTTTACGTTTACAAGCTTTCAATACCTAATTTTCACAATTCTGGCCATTTATGGTTATAACGCATGGAAGAAAAATATAGACAAGAATCTTCAACGATTATAAAAGTAGTTCTTTTTGGTCCTGAATCTACGGGGAAAACAACACTGTCACAACAACTGGCTAGATACTATAATACGGTATGGGTCCCAGAATATGCTAGAGAATATTTACAGGATAAATGGAACAACGAACGAAAAACCTGCGAGCCACAAGACTTATTACCCATAGCTGAAGGACAAATGCGCTTGGAAAACGAGTTGACCAAAAAGGCAACAAAAATTCTGATATGCGATACAGATTTATTGGAAACTAAAGTATATTCAGAAGCTTATTATGTTGGTGCTTGTGACCCTATTTTGGAAAAATATGCATTGCAAAACACATATGACCTTTACCTGCTTACTTATATAGATATCCCATGGGAGGCAGATGATTTAAGGGATAAGCCAACTGAGAGAGAAGAAATGTTCACTTATTTTAAAGATGCCCTCGAAAAATACGGGAAAAATTTCATTATCTTGAAAGGAAACAAAAAAGAACGATTAGAAAAGGCCATTAACCATATTGATCTGTTATTACATAAATGATACAACTTACAGAAAACGACGAAAGACAGCTAAAGAATAAGGGAATTACCAAAGAAAAGATGTTGCATCAAATTGAAACCTTCAAAGAAGGTATTCCATTTGTGAAATTAAAGAATGCAGCCGTTATCGGGAATGGGATTCTTAAATTCTCTGAAGCGGAGGAAAAAGAGCTCATACGATTATATGATGCAAAATTAGAAGGGTTAGACATCTTGAAATTCATACCTGCTTCTGGAGCGGCATCACGTATGTTCAAGGCCCTGTTCAATTTTCTTGAGGTTTATAATCCTAAAGAGGAGTCATTAGATGCCTACTTGAAAAGAACCAATGATAAGGACATTGAGGTGTTTTCAAAAGGGCTCGAAAATTTTCCCTTTTATCATAAGGTAATGGATAGGTTACCAGAGGTTATAGATAGCGAAGGGGAAAGAGTATACCTCTTCGTTTCAGAATTACTAGGAGAAAATTCACTTAATTATGGTTTTTATCCAAAGGGTTTATTGCCATTTCATAAATATGATGATGTCGCTGCAACGCCATTTGAAGAGCATTTGAAAGAAGGTGCGTTATATGCCGGTTCTAAGGGAAAAGCAAAACTTCATTTTACAGTTTCAGAGCAACATGAAGATATGTTCAATTCAGAATTTGAAAAAGCTGCTCCACGAGTTTCTAAAAATACGGGAATAGAGTACGACGTAGATTATTCCTACCAAAAATCCTCAACCGATACCTTGGCAGTCGATATGGATAATAAGCCTTTTAGAAATGAAGATGGGACAGTACTTTTTAGACCAGGGGGGCACGGCGCTTTAATAGAAAACCTTAACGAACAAGATGCGGATATTATCTTTATAAAGAACATTGATAACGTTGCTGTAATGGACGATGCGAAAGCTGTGGCAGATAGCAAGAAAGTGTTGGCAGGTGTTCTTTTGCGTGAACAGAAGAGAGCATTTGGGTATGCTGAACAGCTTGATAAGGGAGACGTATCCGATATGGATATCCTAGAAATAGAATCATTTTTAAAGAATGGATTAAATGTCAGGTTTTCAGAAGATTTTGATT
Organism: Maribacter sp. X9; assembly: GCF_048537565.1. Taxonomy (GTDB): domain Bacteria; phylum Bacteroidota; class Bacteroidia; order Flavobacteriales; family Flavobacteriaceae; genus Maribacter. The sequence continues at coordinate 433,888 of NZ_CP183215.1, read as the reverse complement.
CGAAAACACTTGAGGAAAAAGTAGAGATACTTAAAAGTAAAATCAATAGGCCCATCCGTATTTGTGGGATGGTAAAGAATGAAGGAGAACCTGGTGGCGGACCATTTTGGGTCACCAACTCTAAAGGAGAGGTATCACTTCAGATTATTGAGTCTGCACAAATAGATATGGAGAATGACCAACAGGCAGATATTATGAAAAATTCCACCCATTTTAATCCAGTAGATCTAGTGTGTGGCATACGGAATTTTAAAGGTGAAAAATACGATTTGCTGCAATTTGTAGATGATAAGCAAGGGTTTATTACAGGAAAAACGAAAGATGGTAAGGAATTAAAGGCTTTGGAACTTCCTGGTCTTTGGAACGGGGCAATGGCATTCTGGAACACTATTTTCGTAGAAGTGCCTTTGGTTACCTTTAATCCTGTAAAAAGTGTTATCGATCTTTTAAAAGATTCCCACCAAGTATAATTGTTAAGGAGATCTATAAAGTGAAAAAGTGTGTAGCAACTACACACTTTTTCACTTTATAGCCATTTTTACCCATATCTAAATAAAATTCAGAACATCATAAGTATCTAAAAAACAAATATTTAACTTCAAATCGAGGCGACTATTTTTCATGGCATAATTTTTCCATTACTCCTATCAAGTTTAATCCAAAAATAAGAACGATGAAAAAATTAGTTTTTGCAACAGCTTTGGCAATAGGAAGTTTAACAATAGGAACAGCGGCAACACCAATTATATTTCATGATGGCATTATGGAAGATATAATGTCACAGGACTTTAAGGAGATTGCTGTTTCCGATGTGCCAACAGCCGTTACCGATACTTTACAAAAGGATTATGCTGGGGCAACATTGAACAAGGCCTATGTTAATGAAGAGGATAATTATAAGCTTGAAGTAACATTGCAAGATGGTACCGCAATTGAACTTTATGCAGATGCGCAGGGTAACTGGATAGAAATGTAATCCCCACTTATTTAGTTGTTTATTAAAGGCTGCTTCGGCAGCTTTTTTTATGGAGAAAACTCTAAAATTTAGTTAAGCTATAATCCATAAATAGATTTCAAGCGTAAATATGTATCTAAGAATCAAGTTTTATTAATGATTAAAATTTTTAATATGAAAAAGAACGCATTACTTGTTTTATTGGTTTTAGGAATGATGGCAACCGTCTCCGCCAAGTCAACGTACGAAATAATAGAAATGAACCCGGTGGTAAATATAAATGATGAATTTGTAAAAATAAAATCAAGTGAGCTAACACCTCCGGTCATAGAAGAAATTCTAAAGCAGTATCCCACTTCAAAACTTGGCGCGGCTTATAAAAATGATCAAGGAGAGTTCAAGTTGATCATGGTATTAAAAAGTGGAACTCGACGAACGGTTTATATAGATCAGTACGGTAATTGGATCAATAAAAAATAGGCATAAAGTGACCAATCTTAAAAAGAGGCGTCCAAGTATGAGAATAACCTAATTAAAAAATGGTAACCATCATTTTAATAACTATCATATTCACGATTTTGATTTTTTCTTTATTGATAATATCAAAAATATGTAGAGAAAAATAAAAATCATTGAAATCACTTTCATGTAAACACTAACCATTGACTATGAAAGTGCCACCAAGCACTAATTTTTTATATGGTATTTAAAATTAATTGAAGTTTTATGAATCAGTAATGATTTAAAGCGAACGTTGATGTAGATACTTTTAAAAAAGTTCGATAGGTGGATAGAAGGAGTTGCAATAGCAGCTCCTTTTTAATTGTAAAATATATGAATTAGGAATTTAAGTGATGCCATAAATCTGTATAGAATTTACACACTTATGAAATGAGTAAACGGTTTTACACAATTCTAATTTTTTATAAATTTTTCAAATCATTGACGTTCAGTTTTTTGTAAAAAAAATCATTTTGGCACTTTTTTTACATAGGTAGTAGTGAAAGAATGAATTATTAATCTAAAAATTAGAAAATATGAAAACTTTATTTTTGTTAGGAGCATTGACGATTGGAGGATTTGCAGGTACAGCTCAAGAAGCTTCACTTTCTCAAAATGGTATAGTCCATACCAATGCAAATAAAATGATAATGGTAAGCGATGATTTTACAGAAATAGCTGTATCAGAAGTTCCACAGCCGGTAACAGATGCCATTTCCAAAAATTTCCCTACGGCTACGCTAGATAAAGCGTATACGAACAAGGAGAGTCAATATAAACTAGTTCTTTCGTTAGAGGATGGAACATCAGGAACAGTCTATGCCGATAAAGAAGGAAATTGGTTAGATATGTAATTAAGGCATAACTTGTTTGTTCAAGTTGGTTTGGTCAGCAAAGGGTAGTTTTTAACTACCCTTTGCTTTTTTTTGAGCTAGTTTTAGAAGTAAGGTTTAAGATAATTTTAAAACACAAATGATTGGGTTGTGGTATTTTTACCTAGTTACTACAACACTATAATTGCTATGCCCAAAATCTTAATCATTGAAGACGATACCTCATTTGCCCAGATGCTCCAAAAGTTTTTAGGGCGCAATGGTTTTGATGTGGTCGTAAGTCAAACGGGATTGGATGGAGAAAAGCAATTGAAAGACGCTGTTTTTCAGTTGGTCATTACAGATTTAAGATTACCCGATTATGATGGAATTCAATTAGTTTCCAAACTTAAGGGGAAAGTACCTGTAATTGTCATGACAGGCTATGCAGAGGTAGCCACTGCGGTAAAGGCAATGAAAATGGGTGCTTATGATTATATTTCAAAACCCTTTACTCCGGATCAAATGCTCGCCGTTATTGACGGGGCTCTACATTCCGCACCGGTTATTTCAAAGAAGGTCAATATAAAATCAGATCAAAACATTGCAAATAGAAAGGCGGAAGTAGAAGAAGTGCTTAAAAACACAAATAGAGATTTAGTCTTGGCAAGTGATGCTGCCCAAAAATTAGAAGAATATCTATCGTTAGTTGCCCCAACGGATATGTCGGTATTGATTATTGGGGAAAGTGGAACCGGTAAAGAAGTAACTGCAAAGGCAATACATCAAAAAAGCAGTAGACATGAAAAAGAATTTATAGCACTTGATTGCGGTGCTATTCCCAAGGAATTGGCCGCAAGCGAATTTTTCGGACATTTAAAGGGAAGTTTTACAGGTGCTGTTGCAGATAAAGTGGGAAGTTTTGAGGCGGCCAACGGGGGTACTTTGTTCTTGGACGAGGTCGGTAATCTATCCTATGAAAATCAAATACAATTATTAAGGGCGCTGCAAGAGCGTAAAATTAAAAGAATCGGCAGCAATACAGAGATTCTTGTCGATGTGAGAATACTGTCCGCAACCAATGAAGACTTAAAGTCAGCCGTGGAGAAAGGAACGTTCAGGGAAGATTTATACCATAGGTTGAACGAGTTTTCTTTGCAGATACCCTCCTTAAGAGATAGGCATGGCGATTTACCAGTTCTTGCCAATTATTTTTTGGAAAAGTCCAATGCAAAACTTGGTAAGGCGGTAGTCGGTTTTTCTGATGAGGTTTGGGATGTTTTTAAAGCATATCGTTGGCCAGGAAATATAAGGGAACTACAAAATGTAATACAGCGAGCCGTTCTTTTGACCACTTCAGATAAAGTAGAGATACAAGTTCTTCCTTCCGATTTGCAAAAGCCTGCAAAGTTGCCTATTGATCAAGGTAATATCTCCAAAGCAGATTTTGAAAAAGAGCAAATACTAAATGCGCTAAAACGTACCAACTACAACAAATCCAAAGCGGCGAAATTGCTTCAGGTGACTAGAAAAACCCTTTACAACCGCATTAATTATTATGATTTGGATGTTTGATGCCTGCTAAGAGCGTTTCTATATGTTTTTCCAATGCTGCATTTTCTTGCTTGAGCTTTTCTGGATTCTGGGTTGTTTCGTTCATTTCTTCGAAATTCTCCAATATCGGAATAGCCTTAACCACCTGAAGTTGACGAAACATTGGTAGCATTCTGTGTGCCGTCTTACTTACTTGTGAGGTATTATAAGTTTCAACGGCTTCGGTTAGTTGTTTAACATTCTTTAAAGTGTCCGTTTTAAAAGTAAATAGAATTTCATCTAGGGCATCTTGGTCATCTCCTAAGAACATTTTCAACGTATCCAAGCTAAAATCTTTTGAAGTCTTGTTTTGGGGTGTGGTAGTTTCAATGACTACAGTAGGTTCACTTTTGTTGAACAACTCATTAAGTTTCTGTAGTAATTCTGTTTTAGAAAATGGTTTTCTAAGTAATCTGGCAAAACCTGCATCGGTAAAATGTTCAAGAGACAAATCTCGTCTTCCGGTCATTGCGATTATGGGTTGAGCATTATGTATTGGATAAGCAGGGGACTTTAATCGGGAAACAATCTCATAACCCGTTACCGTTGGCATTTCAATATCGGTCAAAACAAGGTCGAATTCAAAATCATTTTCTGATTTGTATTCATTGAAATCGGTAAAAAGTAAGGCGTCGATTCCTTCAGATTTCAACATTTCACCAATCAATTTTAAAAAGGAAACATCATCATCAAAAACTAAAATTTTCAGGTTGCGAAATTCAATTTTTTCTGGAACTGCTGTTTGTAAAATAGCTCCGTATTCAACAGGTAGTTGTAGAATAAAGGTGCTTCCTTTTCCAAGTTCACTTTTCAATGAGATTGTTCCATTAAGAAGATGTATTAATTTTTTTGTGATGGTCAACCCTAGACCGTACCCACCATATTTCTTAGAGGTATTATCTTCTGCTTGGGTGAATTCTTTAAAGATCAGTTCCTGTTTTTCTTTGGAAATTCCAATACCTGTATCCGATAGTTCAAGTAATAGGGTCTTTGACTTTCCTTTCTCCAAAACTTTTCCGGTCAAGGTAATGCTGCCTTTTTCGGTGAACTTAAAGGCATTCCCCAATAAATTGGTTGAAATTTGGCGTAGGCGTAAAGCATCTGTGATGATAGGTTTTTCTAAAGATGCATCCAAATTCAGTACAAGTTCAATATCCTTGTTTTCAAAATGTGATGCCATATTCGCTGCACATTCCTTCAACAAATGGTCTACTCTAAAGGTTGTTGGTTTAGCTACCATTTTTCCAGCTTCCAACTGAGAAAAGTCCAACAAATCATTTACCAGGTTATTGACATAGGTAGAGGCAGATTTAATGTGGGCTAGATAATCTTTGTTTTCTTCGGTGATTGATTCTTCAATTAACGTGGCGTATCCGCTGATGGTATTTAGTGGTGTACGAAGATCATGGCTTACGGTGGCTATAAGCTGTTCCCTGCTTTTCAACAGCGAATCTGAATATTCTTTTTCCTTTTCCAATTTCTCCCTGTACAGGTTCGCTTTCCAAAAATCTCTATTTAAGATAAATGCAAAAATGCCCACCACTAAAAACCCAAGTAGAGCTGCAATTGCCGCGAGACGAATGCTCTTTTTTAAAAGTGTCTCTTTTTTGATCGTAGTCGCGAGACTGTTCATCATAACTTCCTGCTCAAAGGAGTTTAAGATGGTTCGTAATTGTTGTGAGAGTTCGAGGTCGGTCCTGTTGATTTCCGCTTCACGTTTTGCCAAGGAGTTTTCATTGAGCGTATTTTCCTGTTCTACTTCTTTCAAAAGATTTTTAGAGACTTTCAGTACGCTATCTATCTTTTGGTTTTTCTTCTGTGGACTATCTTCAGGGGGAATGTTGGCATTTAGATAGTCCGCAACCTTTTTAATAGCTTCTTGTGCCCTTGGTGATAGTTCGTTCAGGTTCGGGGCCAGACCTTCGGGGGTGATGATTCCTAATGATTCCTCTAGTTTGTCGAATTCGTTCAAGGCTGAATGAATAGCGTTTCCGGTTTGGTTTTGGATTCTCATATTGCGTAAAGCGTTGATGTTCTCCACTTTTTTGTCTAAGAGCATACGTAAGCTATCCAATAGGTCTTGTTGGTGTTCACTTTCAGTAAGTCGTTTAAGTTCTTCCACATGATTGTTAATCGAATCGATTTTATGTTCATACGCAACAAAATTCAATTTGCTTCGGGTTTGTAAGGCAAGTTTAGAAAGACTTTCTGCTTCATACAGTTGGGCTAGAAACGAATTGGTCTTGAGAAGTTTATCGTCATTACCCATTGCCGTTTCATTGGCCATAAAATCGCGTACTTCATTAAAGATGTAGAAGGATGCTATACCTCCTAAAATGATTAGTAGTAAGTAGCTAAAGGCAATCTTAAAGGTGAATTTATTTTTTTTTGAATCCATAAATCGGGTTATGATCTAATCTATAAGTATCTACGTTAAAAACCGAAAAATAAGTTTTAAGACGATGTTAATTGATGGATTTGTTTTTTTTATAAATTTATTTGTGCAGGATGAATTTACTGCATTACATTTGCATCATCTCAAAGGGGTGCCGAATTCTGAATTTTAGAAGGAAGCTGAGATTATACCCAAAGAACCTGGGCAGGTAATGCTGCCAAGGGAGGCAATAATAGCCATTAGGTGTTATACTGTTGCGCTAAAAAAGATTTAGAGAGCAACGAAAAATCAATTATTAACTTAGAATAATAGCCCCTTTTATTCGTAAATCTATTACGAATGAAGCTATCTATTTTTGCAATTACAACGTTTTTTGCGTTGAGTTGGGGTCTACAGGCCCAAGAACAGGAAACGGACTCTTTAGAGGGAAAAAAAGTGGTCCTCGATGAAGTATTCGTTTCTGCGGTGCGGGTTACCAAAGAATCACCGGTAACCTTTTCCAACCTTACGAAAGAGGATATCAAACCCAGAAATTTGGGTCAGGATATTCCGATTTTAATGAATTTTTTACCTTCCGTAGTGACCACATCAGATGCTGGTGCGGGTGTGGGTTATACCGGAATTCGTGTTAGGGGAAGCGATGCTACCCGCGTTAACGTGACCATCAACGGTATACCGTACAACGATGCGGAATCGCAAGGAACTTTTTGGGTGAACATGCCAGATTTTTCATCGTCCACACAGAGCTTACAATTGCAACGGGGTGTAGGTACATCAACCAATGGAGCAGGAGCCTTCGGTGCAAGTCTGAATTTGTTGACCGACGGTTTTTCAAAAAATGCTTATGGCCAGATATCTACTTCGGTAGGAAGTTTTAATACCCTTAGAAATAACCTGAAGTTTAGTACCGGACTTCTAAATGATCATATTGAGCTTTCGGGAAGGTTATCAAAAATAAATTCCGACGGCTACATCGATAGGGCGCGGTCAGATTTGGATTCCTATTTCTTGCAGGCTGCCTATAAAGATGATAATACGTTGATAAAAGCCTTGCTTTTTGGAGGTCATGAAATTACATACCAAGCCTGGAACGGGGTCGATGCCCAAACCTTAAAAGATGATAGAACCTTTAATTCATCGGGTATTTACACCGATGAGAATGGGAACATACAGTTCTACAATAATGAGGTGGATAATTATAAGCAAGACCATGCACAATTGTTGTGGAACGAACAACTATCTGAATTTTGGAGTACCAATATTGCATTACACTACACTAGAGGTAGGGGGTTCTTTGAGCAGTATAAAGAAGATGATAATTTTTCAACCTATGGTTTAGAGCCTTTAATCGTTGATGGTGCAGAAGTCAACACCACCGATCTTATTAGAAGAAGATGGTTGGACAATGATTTTTATGGAACCGTATTTTCTGCAAAATATACAAAAGAGCGGTTAAACTTGATTACGGGTGGGGGTTTCAATAAATATGAAGGAAATCATTTTGGTGAAATAATTTGGGCAAGATTCGCTAGTAATAGCGGCTATAAAGATCATTACTATGATGATACTTCTTCCAAAACCGATTTTAATCTATACACCAAGGCCAATTATCAGCTAACGGACCAATGGTCTTTGTATGGAGATTTACAGTACAGAACCGTTGGTTATAAAGCAAATGGGAAGGATACCGGTTTGGTGGACGACACCTTTAATTTTTTTAATCCAAAAGCAGGGTTGACTTATGATTTAAATCAAAAAAATAGCTTTTACTTCTCTTATGCGGTTGCCCATAGGGAGCCCAATCGAAATGATTATGAAGGAGGAAATCCAAAGCCTGAAAGACTCAATGATTTTGAATTAGGTTGGAGGTATTTGTCACAGAATGTCCAGGTGAATTCCAACATATATTATATGAATTACAAGGATCAATTGGTGCTCACGGGAGGTTTAAACGATGTAGGAGCACCTTTGCGTGAGAACGTTGGCAATAGCTATCGTTTAGGCATTGAGGTTGATGCAGCTATTAAATTAGGGGATAAATTTAAGCTCAACCCCAACATAGCGCTGAGTACAAATAAAAACGTCGATTTCTTTGTAGAAGGCGACAATGGTTTAGAGTCTTTAGGGAATACCTCTATAGCATTTTCCCCCAACATTATAGTTGGCAACAGCCTGAGCTACCTTCCAAAGGAGCATATTCAGCTTTCCTTGCTGACCAAATATGTTGGAAATCAGTTCATGAACAATATAGACTCTGATATATCGAAATTAGAGGCCTATTCTCAAACCGATTTTAATGTACAATATCAAATAAATTGTGACGGATTTCTAAAAAGTATAGTTTTTTCAGGATTATTGAATAATATTTTTAATTCTAAATTTGTATCAAATGGTGCCGATTACGGTGGAGGATATGTGTATTATTACCCTCAGGCCGGAACCAATTTCTTAGTAGGGGCAACGGTGAATTTTTAATGTTGAAGTCGGTCAAAGAATCAAATTTTTGACCGACTTTTAGCTTACCGGCAAAATTGGATATTCTTGAGATCTATAAATGTACTGGCCGTATTACCTTATTATTCCTATGACCTCTTTTTGTATAAAGGCTTAACCCTTATTTATTTCATGTTTTAGTTTGTTGGTTTTTAATAAGTGGGAAAAGGTCTGGTTTCAATTTCTATAGTTGGCACTAAGAAAGAAAATGAATTGCCATATAATATTAAGGATACATTTTTAAAAACTTGATTGTTGTAACTAAAACTTATCAATGTGTTTTTAAGTAATCTCTTTCCATTTTTTGACTAAAATGTTCAATCTTAAAAATGGTTAAATATTGGTCTAAGAAAATTTCGTGCCAAAGAAAAATCTATTTTTAGTTACTAAATGAGAAGTAAATATGGCCGGGAATATTCCAGTTTTTGGTAGTAGGTTAAGGAATAATATAGTTTCTGTACCTGAAATTATCTCTAAATGTTCGGGAATTAAGGTTTTTGGGCAGGCTATAAAATCTTTTCTTTTCAGCACAGATGTTGCCATTATTCGAAACACGAATGCAAATGCCATAATAGCTGTTTATCCTTTTACACCGCAACCGGTCATTTCAAACGCTTTGATATTGGCGGCGGACAAGCCCATTTTTTGCGGAGTAGGCGGAGGCCTGACGACAGGTGTACGGTCGTTGGAATTGGCCATCCATGCAGAATTTCAAGGGGCTTTAGGCGTGGTGTTGAACAAGCCCACTCCTAATAGCCTTATTCAACTTTTAAAGGAAAAAATCGATATCCCTGTCACCATTACCGTAGTTTCAGAAAACGATGACATTAGGGGAAGATTAAAAGCTGGAGTTGATATTTTTAATGTTTCAGGTGCTGGAAAAACGGCAGAAATTATAAAAAGGATAAGGGATATTGATGCCGATGTTGCTATTATTGCGACAGGCGGTAAGACCGATGAAACCATTTTTAGCGCCATAGAAGCCGGTGCTAATGCAATTTCCTATACGCCCCCTAGTACGGGTGAACTTTTTAAAGAAATAATGGAAAAATATAGGTCTGAAGAATAAGGATTAATTAGAAATAATTACTGAATTACCACTAAATGTGGTATTATATTCTAGCATATCATAATAGCGATTGTCATCTTCAGGTCTGTTTAACATCTGGCCGGTAAATAAGCTGTACTCATAATCCTCACACGAACAGGTAGCGACTTGTCCATCTAAACTCATGGTAGAGCAGTTGTTTGGAGCATGGTTGGGACAGCTGGCCTCAAAGGCCCTAAATTGGTTAAAACCAGTGTTGATTACAAAAACCCCTCTAGTACCCACACTTTCATTTGGAATGAATACCACGCTGCCCGTATTGGTTAAAGGACTATAACTAGGCAGGTTTAAATTAGCATCAAAGCGAAAATTGATTTCCTGTAAATAGGGGTTTCTATTCGTACGATCACTACTGCATGAACTACCAATGATTAAAAATAAAAGGCAAAATAAACGTTTCATGCTTTAATTTTGTTTTGAGGATACATGGGCAAAATTGCGCAAAAATTATGTATATTTGTGTTAAATCCTCTCTTAAAAAGCCTTAGTAAAAGGCAATTGCAGAGGATTTCTCTATTTATAAAACGAGGATATTATGAGTAACGTATCTTATTATACTGCAGAAGGCTTAAAAAAACTTAAAGCAGAACTTAACCATTTAAGGGACGTAGAGCGGCCAAAGGCTTCACAGGCAATTGCCGAAGCTAGGGACAAAGGAGATCTTTCAGAGAATGCCGAATATGATGCGGCAAAAGAAGCACAGGGTCTTCTTGAAATGAAGATTTCAAAACTAGAGGCAACGGTAGCCAACGCACGCTTGATCGATGAATCTCAACTGGATACTTCTAAAGTACTGGTATTATCTACTGTGAAATTGAAAAATCAAAATAATGGTACGGAGATGACCTACAAATTGGTAGCCGAAAGCGAGGCCGATTTAAAATCAGGTAAAATATCGGTTAATTCGCCTATTGGAAAAGGGCTATTAGGGAAAAAAGTTGGTGATACTGCAGAAATCACGGTACCAAATGGCACCCTGAAATTTGAAATTCTTGAAATCACCAGAGCTTAATTTTGATAAAAACGTATACTTAATCCTATCCTTATTTTAAAAGTAGGATTTTTTTTAATCTTAAAACCAACGAGATGGCTACAATTTTCACCAAAATCATTAATGGCGAAATACCTTGTTACAAGGTGGCTGAAGATAAAAATTTTCTTGCTTTTTTAGACATAAACCCGAATGCTAAAGGGCACACCTTGTGTATTCCTAAAAAGGAAGTGAATAAAATTTTAGACTTGGACGAGGAAACCTACGTGGGTTTAATGAAATTTTCTAGAAAGGTTGGAAAAGCATTGGAAAGAGCGGTCGATTGTAAACGTATCGGCCTCACTGTTATAGGTTTGGAGGTGCCTCATGTACATGTGCATTTAATTCCCTTGAACGAAATGAAAGAAGCTACTTTTCAGCAAAAAGTAGAATTGAGCGAGGAAGAGTTCAATGAGATTGCCGAGGCGATAAGGGCTGAAATTCAATAGGTTCTAGCCATTACTAAATAAACTACCCCTGCCACCACCGCAGTGGATACCAACATTAATATATAAAATAGAAACGTGGGCCTAGATGATTTATCGGCAGGTACCGCCGTTTTTTGGTAATAGGAAAACATTCGTTCAATATCTTCGGTCCAGCTTACGGGATAAATTGTGGTATGGCAGGTATTACAAACCAGTTTATGGCTTAGCTCTCCAGTGGTTTTATGAAAAAGACTACCATAGGTATGTTTCTGAAAAAAAGTCAGTTTTAAATCTTGGTTAAAACACTCCGGACAATTATTGTTCATTGTCGCTTCCTTAATCACTACGAGCTTTTCCTTTGCCATATTCAATGAATCACTTTTAAGGATATTTGCATTATAGTACCTTCTTTGCCAGATGACAGTACCTTTATCTTTCCATCATGATATTCCTCTACTATCCGTTTAACTAGAGAAAGACCCAGACCCCATCCTCTCTTTTTTGAGGTGAAACCAGGTGTAAAGATACTATTATAGTTGCTTTTTGAAATACCATGTCCCGTATCGGCTATTAAAATATTGACGTACTTACCGTCTGGCACAATTTCTATGGCTATACTTCCTTTACCGCGCATGGCATCGATACCGTTTTTAACCAAGTTCTCAATAGTCCAATTGTAGAGTGAACTGTTCAATAAAACAGGAAGCTTATCCACTTTTGACGAAAAGGAAAAATGAATCAATTTAGAACTTCTTCTTTTTAAATAGTCATAGGCATCTTGGGTCTCTTTGACGATATCACTTTCTGTTAATTTGGGTAAAGATCCAATTTTAGAGAATCGTTCCGTAATGGTCTGTAGACGATCGATATCTTTTTCAATCTCTTTCGTAATGTTCGGATTTATGGACTCTGTCTTTAAAAGCTCGTTCCATCCTAAAAGTGATGATAAGGGAGTGCCAATTTGATGTGCCGTTTCTTTGGCCATACCCGCCCATAATTTATTCTGTTCTGCTGCCTTGTTCGTTTTAAAGAGAAAATAGATGACCGCTGCAAACAGAAAAATGATGAGTAACAAGGCAATGGGATAGAATTTCAATTTGTTCAGTACTTCAGAATTCCCATAATACAAGGTTGCTAAATGCTCTCCTTGTTGGTCTATCGAAATTGGAGTGTTTTCATCCTTGAATTTTTTCAGTTGTTGCTGAATGTAAATGGAATCATTCGTTTTGTTTTCTGGAAAATTATTCACTCTAATCGATTCATCCTTATTGATGAGGATCATTGGGGTAGAGGTATTGTTCTGAAACACTTTAAGATGCAAACTCCCTAAATCTACATCTTCAGAAGACTGTAAGAATTCAGATTGTGCAGTGGCCCAAATCTCCATTTTCAAGCGCTCTTCTTCTTTGAATTTCTTAAAAAAACTATTTGTATTCAACAGGATAAGACTTACCACAACAAAGGAGCCTATTAGAAGGAAAATGTTGTAAATCTTGTTTTTAGGAATAAAATTCATCCAAAAGTGTTCTAATATTAAAGATAACCCAAAATGTAAATAATTGTTGTGTTGTTATCTGTTTAGCATGTTTTAAAACCGGGTCATTTTATGTATTTTTGACCTGTATCGTAAAAAGAGTTCAAGATGGAAATAGAAGGAAAAGTAAAATTGATCGGAGAAACCCAAACCTTTGGTAATAACGGGTTTAGAAAAAGAGAATTGGTGGTAACTACAGATGAACAATATCCGCAACATATCATGATAGAATTTGTTCAGGATAAGTGTGACATGTTAAATAGTTATAGTGTTGGACAAGATGTTAAAGTTAGTATTAACCTAAGGGGCAGGGAGTGGACCAACCCACAAGGAGAGGTAAAATATTTTAACTCCATCCAAGGTTGGCGCATAGAAAATCTTTCTAAATCACAACCTGCTGCAGGTATGCCACCAGTTCCGCCAATGGAAGCTTTTGAGCCCGCCGATAACTTAAATGAAGAAGATCATGATGATCTTCCATTCTAATATTATATTGATCTAAGTAGCAAAGTATTATCAAATGCTACGGTTGTTTAAAACTTGTTTGGCTTAAAAAGTTAAACAAGTTTTTTGTTTTTTGACGGATTAAGTATTTTGAAAAGAAAAAGTGATAAAGCCAAATAACGGATTATTCTTTTTAACGGATGCATTGGTGTTTCCACCAGCAGATTCTGCCAATTCCGAAGGACTTTTGGCCGTAGGGGGCGACCTTTCAACTGAGCGAATTTTACTGGCCTATCAAAAAGGTATTTTTCCTTGGTTCAATACTGATTCCCTTATTCTCTGGTGGAGTCCAGATCCAAGAATGGTGTTGTATCCGGATCAAATAAAAATCTCCAAAAGCATGCAAAAGGTACTGCGCAGCAACCAGTTTACGTTAACCAAAAATACCTGTTTTAAAGAGGTGTTAGACAATTGTTCTTCAGTAGAAAGAGTTGGTCAGGATGGCACTTGGATAACGGCCGATATGAAAAAAGCGTATTTAGAACTTCACGAAAAAGGGTATGCCAAGTCATATGAAGTTTGGGAAAACGACAAATTGGTAGGAGGTTTGTACGGAGTAGATCTGGGCCATGTTTTTTGTGGGGAAAGTATGTTCAGTTTAACCTCGAACGCTTCGAAATTTGCCTTTATAAAACTAGCTGAAGAATTAGACAGTAAAGGGTACAGTATAATTGATTGTCAATTATACACGGATCACTTGGCAAGTTTGGGAGCTCAAGAAATAACTAGAAAAGAATTCTTGACCTATTTAAAGCGCTAGGATTAAACTGTTCAAAAAGAAGAATACTTGTTCAGTGTTTTGGGTATAGTTCTCCAAACGATATTGAATCCCTACTTGTAGTTTCATGCCTTTGGGCAAGGACCACCCTATTTGAGAGGTAATGCGTTGGTCGTACATGGGATTTAAAGATTTTCCAACACTTAATAAAGATTCGGTTGTGGCAATCAAATAAGGTTCGCCTACATCTAATTTCAATCCTTTGAGGGGAAAGTCGACTGCGAACCGATACCTGAATCGATGTATTGTACTCGATGGGGTTATACGCTGTTCGGTTCTAAATCGATTGCCTAAACGTATACTTCTTATTTTATGGGTTGTGTTGAATTGCTCTGTAAAGCGTAATTCATTTTCTTTACTTTCTTCGAAGGCTTCACGAAAGCGATATTGGACACCAAGGCCTACACTTTTGTTGAAATCTATGTTTACCTTAGAAAAGTGCGCAAGGTCGATTTGCCTTACCGATAGTTTTGTTCTTTGGTCCTTCAATAAATAGTTACGGTTTGTCACAGAGAAATTGTGTGAGTAAAAGGCCGAAACTTGGTAATTGACCGAAACATCGGGTTGCCAATAGACCGTGCTTTTATTTTGTGATTGAATGAGGAATGAATTTACCAATAGTAGTAAACAGAATAGTATAGTTCTATTAGTACAATACATGATCATAATTGGGGGGAAGTGAAGTTCTTATGTTCTTGAAATTTCCATCGGCATCGAATAGGATTTCATAATCCATATAATTCTTTTCTTTTTTCCCAGCTACGATCAGTTCATAATTGTTACTTGGCAGTATAAGGTTTTGAAATGCATTTTTGATGGTGGTTTGTAGGTTTCCGGTCTGGGCAGGATATTGCTGCTGCAACCTTTTAATTCTGTACCTACTGAAATTGTCCTGTAAATACCTTTCAATGGTAGCATAGGTGTCGTTGGGGACGTCGGCAGGGCGTATTAAAATTTCAATATCCTCCAAAACTCCATGTCTGTCGAATTCTATACTATACCAAAGTCGGTCCTTTTTTAATTTTGCCTCAAAACTAATCTTTGCACTATCCGTCTCTTTATAGAACTTTACACGTTTTGCTTCCGCAATCCTATCTTCTATGAGCGAAAGTGCCTTCTCTGGAAACTGGGATTTACGAATACGATATTCCCGTTCATATTTATTCTGTGCATTACAATATGGGCCGCATAAGCCTATGAATACAATTATAAAAAGAAGGGGTATTGTCTTCAACTTCATTATTCTAGGTGTCAAACTTGTTCGTATCTAAAACAATTGACCTCATGGTCATTGACCATACCTGTTGCTTGCATGAAAGCATAGACTATGGTGCTGCCTACGAACTTGAATCCACGTTTTTTTAAATCCTTACTTATGGTGTCCGATATGGGAGTGTTGGCAGGTGCTTGTTTATAGTTGATTACCTTGTTCCTTATGGGTTCTCCATCAACAAATGCCCAAATATAATTGCTGAAACTTCCGAATTCTTTTTGGATATCCATGAAGGCCTGTGCATTGGTTACCGTACCCCTCACCTTTAATTTATTCCGTATAATTCCTTCATTTTGTAGCAAATCCAGAATTTTGTCTTCTGTGTATGTTGCTATCTTTTTGTAATCAAAATTATCGAAAGCCTCCCTAAAATTTTCACGTCTTCGTAAAATGGTAATCCAACTTAAACCGGCTTGAAAAGTTTCCAATAGCAAAAATTCAAATAAAGAGTCATCATTTTTGACGGGTACACCCCATTCTTGATCATGATATTCTTCATAGAGGCTATCTCCTTTACACCAGCCGCATCTGTGTTTTTCCATACTAGAAAAGGTTTGCAACTACAAAGGTAATTCAATAGATTCAAGATTTAAAAAGCCAGAAAAAAAAGTCCTGAACATCTAGTTTTTTAAACTTGCCGTTCAGGACCTTTTATTTTGATAGTTACCGAAATCTAGATGTGTGAACTAGTATTTTTATTCTGACTCATAGGTGACCGCCAAAGATTTAGTGTGGTTGTTAAGTAATTTCAACTCATTGTTTTCCAACGCTTTTTCAAGGTTGGCTTTCACATATGGAAATCGGTTAAAGAATTTTTTCCCATTCAGGGGAGTTAGCTTAACGGTGGTGTCTTCAGATATTTCTTCGATCCTTACTTTCATGCCATCCAAAGCTTTGTAATTGGCAATTGCACCGCGCTTGATAATAAGATTCGGCCTTGGGAAATAGAGATGGTCAAAAGGCATGTTGGAACTTTTAGTGATAGAGAGTATATCTCCAGCTTTTAGGTTACCATAATTGTCCTGGGCAAAGGCATTGGTATTTATAAGTAAAAACGTAAAGAACATCATTAAGTACTTCATAAGTATAATTTTTATAGGTTATAAATAGTATAAATTTTGTCAAAAAAGGGGTTCAAAATATTGAATAGGTAGATTAAGGCGCATTTATCTAACAATAAACAATTTTAGAGCTTATTTTTTTGACAAAACGAAAATATATAATTCGTTAAAAACAAAAGCAATACTTTCGTTAAAAAATGTTAAACTATTAATTTATGATAGTATTACTATTATATTTGTTTTTATTGATTTTTAAGTGATATGGACGAATTGTTACAAGAGGTTAAAATTAGGGTGAACGACAAGTTGTTTGTAAAAGATCCAGAATCTTCTGAGTTAGGGAAAAACATTATCCAAGAAAGTATTCTCATGATTCATGACATGGGCTGTGAAAGTTTTACCTTTAAGAAGTTGGGAGTTAAAATTGGCTCAAATGAAAGTTCTATTTACCGCTATTTTGAGAATAAGCATAAGCTCTTACTCTATCTAACTTCATGGTATTGGAGTTGGGTTGAATATCAGTTGGTCTTTGCCACCAACAATATTGAAGATGCAAAAGATCGATTATTGAGGTCCATTGAAATCATTACCCGCGAAACACAGGAAGATTCATCATTCTCCCATATAAATGAAGTTTTATTGAACAAAATTGTCATTAACGAATACTCTAAATCGTATTTGACCAAGGAAGTGGATATAGAAAATAAGGAAGGCTATTTTTTGATCTATAAGCGACTGGCCGGTAGGCTTAGAGATATGATAAAAGCTGTAAATTCTGATTATCAGTATCCTTCAAGCTTGGCAAGCACTATATTGGAAAGTGCTTTGCATCAACATTTTTTAAAGGATCATTTTTCATCAATGACCGATTGTAATTCTAAGGTCTCACCAACCGAATACCTTACTAATCTGGTATTTAACACTTTAAATCAGAAGTTTAATGGCTAAAAATATACTCACGGCCTGGCAGCGTTTTCTCGGACTTTTAAAATTGGACAAAAGGGACATTTTCCAAGTTTTTTACTACGCCATCTTTGCCGGTCTGGTCAATTTGTCCCTCCCTTTAGGAATACAGGCCATTATTAATCTTATTCAAGGTGCACAGATCAGTACTTCTTGGATAATTTTAGTAGTACTGGTTACATTAGGGGTAGCTTTTGTTGGCATCTTACAATTAATGCAAATTCGAATTATTGAGAACGTACAGCAGAAGATATTTACAAGATCTTCGTTCGAGTTTGCCTATAGGTTTCCCAAAATTAAAATGAGCGAACTGCGTAATTATTATCCGCCAGAGTTGGCCAATAGGTTCTTTGATACTTTAACCATTCAAAAGTCCCTTTCAAAGATATTGATAGATTTCCCGGCGGCCTTGTTACAGATTATCTTCGGATTGTTATTGCTGTCATTCTATCATTCCTTTTTCATATTATACGGGTTACTGTTGCTTTTATTGATTTACGTAGTTTTTAAGTATACTGCACAAAGAGGATTGGACACAAGTCTAGACGAATCTAAAAGTAAGTATCAGGTAGCCCATTGGTTGCAAGAGGTAGCTCGTTCGATTGTAAGTTTTAAATTATCGGGAAAAACCTCACATGCCTTGGATAAAAATGATGCCCTTGTAACGGGTTATCTCGAAGCGCGGGAAAGTCACTTTAGAGTTTTGGTTTTACAGTTTATACAAATGATCGGTTTTAAGGTGTTGGTAACTGCGGGACTTTTACTTATCGGGGGGTTGCTGGTATTGAACCAAGAGATGAATATAGGGCAGTTCGTGGCCGCTGAAATCATTATTCTATTGGTCATCAGCTCTGTAGAGAAATTGATTCTTGGTCTGGAGACCTTTTATGATTTATTGACGTCGTTGGAGAAAATGGGGCAGGTGGTCGATAAGGAACTCGAGCCACAAGAGGGTGAAAGACCCTTTACGGAAGCACAAAGTTTTACGGTCGAGTTAAGTAATATAACCTATAGTGTGCCTGAGCTGAAACGGAAGATACTCAATGATCTTAATCTTAACATCACCCCGGGTTGTACCATTCTTTTAAGGGGTAAAAGTGGGTCTGGTAAAAACACATTGCTGCGCATTATTGCTGGAATTCTCGAGCCCGACAGTGGTGGCGTATTCGTAAACGGAGCTTCCTTAAAAGGAATGAACCTCAATTATTACCGTTCCCATTTGGGTCAATCTTTACCGGAAGAATCGCCCTTTGAGGGAACCATTTTGCATAACATCACTTTTGGGGATAAGAGTACCAATAATGAACAAGTATATTGGGCCTTGGACAAAGTAGGGTTGACAGAATTTGTAAAGCAACAGCCAGAAGGTTTGAACACCGTACTTTATCCAGAGGGGAAACAGATTCCATATACTGTTTCAAAGAAAATTGTATTGGCCAGAAGTATCGTTAGAAAGCCCAAATTACTCATTTTAAAGGATCCCTTAGACCAGTTCAATAAAGAGGAAGCTAGGCGTATTCTTAATTTCCTAAGCGATTCAAGTAATGGTTGGGCCTTACTGGTCGTGAGCGAAAATGAAGAATGGATCGATAAATGCTCGCGTATCATCACCATGGAAAATGGAAGAATTGTAAACGAAATATAGAGGGAAGATGCTGAATATATCACATAAGAAACTAAACCAAAAAGTTTCACTCGACCGATTTAAATCTGCTCAAAAGGTATTTCACAAAAGGCATTATAAGCATTTCAACCGCTTTTTGTTCGCTTTTGCCGTAGTTGGATTGATTGTTTTGTTCCTTCCTTGGACGCAAACGATCAACTCTAGGGGCTTTTTGACCACGTTAACGCCAGGTCAGCGCCCCCAGACGATTCAATCGCAAATACCGGGAAGAATAGAGGAATGGTTTGTAAGAGAAGGCGATTACGTTGAAAAGGGAGATACCATTTTATTCATCTCAGAGGTAAAATCTGAATATTTTGATCCCGATTTGGTAGAACGCACAGGCCAGCAGCTTCAATCTAAAAACTCTTCGGTCATTTCTTATGGAGATAAGGTAAAAGCGCTTGACAACCAAATCAGTGCCTTGTTGACAGAACGGCGGTTGAAGTTGGAGCAGGCCAGAAACAAGTTGTTACAGGCCAAGTTAAAAGCGCAGAGCGATAGTATTGAGTTTGAGGCCGCAAAAACGAATATTAGGATTGCCGAACGACAATATGAACGAACGGCACAATTGGAAAGTGAAGGATTAAAAGCGGTGACCGATGTTGAGGAAAAACGATTAAAGCTTCAGGAAACACAGGCCAAATTAATTTCCCAAGAGAATAAATTATTGGCGGCCCAAAATGAGATTATTAATGCAGAGGTTGAAATAAATAGCGTGCAAGCGGCCTATACCGATAAGATTTCAAAAGCGGAAAGCGATAAATTCACGGCCATGTCCAATCAGTTCGATTCTGAGGCTCAGGTAAGTAAACTTGAGAACGATTATACGAATTATCAAATGCGTAATGCCTTGCGTTATATTCGGGCACCGCAGAATGGGTATGTGAATACTGCACTTAAAGCCGGTATTGGGGAGACGTTCAAAGAAGGTACGCCTTTAGTCGGCATTATGCCAGCGAATTATGATTTGGCGGTAGAGACCTTTGTTGAACCTATAGATCTACCCTTGCTTCATTTAGGCGAAAAAGTGCGGATACAGTTCGATGGTTGGCCGGCCATCATTTTTAGCGGTTGGCCCAACGTTTCTTATGGAACTTATGGTGGAGAAGTGGTAGCCATAGAAACTTTTATTAGTACCAATGGAAAATATAGGATTCTATTGGCGCCCGACAAAGATGATCACCCTTGGCCAAAAGCGCTGCGTGTCGGTTCTGGTGCAAATACCATCGCTCTTTTAGAAGATGTTCCCATTTGGTACGAACTGTGGAGGCAATTGAACGGGTTTCCTCCCAATTATTATCAGCCTGAAGGAGCACAGGCCAAACCTGTAAAGCAATAAATATGCGCAGTATTATTCTTTTACTTTGCTTTTGTTTCGGTTACGCCTCAAATGCGCAGGATTTGGATTCCCTTGAATTGAAATTTAGGGAGTATTTGGGTTATGTTAAAAAGTACCATCCTATTGCCAAACAAGCAGCGTTAACCATAGACGTTGGTCAGGCCAACTTGATGAAGGCCAGGGGAGGCTTTGACCCGAAAGTCCAAGTGGATTACTCGGGCAAGGAATTTAAGGGCACCGATTATTATGATTTGCTCAATGCTACGTTTAAAATTCCTACTTGGTACGGAATCGAGTTAAAAGGAGATTTCGAACAGTATACGGGAACGTATGTGAACCCAGAACATAACGTTCCCGAAGATGGCCTATACAGTGCAGGTGTGTCACTTTCATTGGGGAGGGGTTCTTGGGTGAACGAGCGAATGGCGACGGTAAAGAAGGCCAAATTTTTTAGAGAGCAATCTAAGGCAGATAGGGATCTCTTGGTGAACCAAATTCTTTTCGATGCTTCTTTGGCCTATTTCAACTGGTTACAGACATACCGAAATAAAAAGGTATTTTCTGATTTTTTAAGTAATGCGGAAGAGCGGTTCAAAGGAATCAGGAGCAGTGCCCTTGCCGGCGATAAAGCTGCTATAGATACGGTAGAAGCAAAAATTGCGGTACAGAATAGGGCGTTGGAGTTAGAGCAAGCTAAAGTGGCTTTTCGGAACGCTACTTTAGAACTTTCCAATTTTTTGTGGATGGGTGAAAACATCCCTATGGAACTACAATCCTATGTCATACCTGAAACGTCTTTAGATACTGAAATTGACCACACCTTGGAGATTTTAGGCAAACCTTTAGACAGTTTCGCCCTGCAAAATCATCCGAAATTAAAATCACTTGGGTATAAAATTGATGGATTGCGGGTCGATAAACGTTTAAAGACGAATAAATTACTTCCTCGAATAGATGTGGAATATAAGTTTATTACCGATACACCCGAGTATATCAATTCATTTGAGACCCAAAACTACAAAGGCGGTTTAAATTTTGAATTGCCCTTGTTCCTCAGAAAAGAGAGGGGAGATTTAAAGTTGGCAAAATTAAAATTAAGGGACGCCCAGTTTGAAATGGATAATGCGGAAGTACAGCTTCAGAATAAAATAATAGCCATTTATAATGAACTGGACTCCTTTGAAAAGCAAAATATATTGATTGATGATATCGTTGATAATTATACGGCCTTGCTCAATGCAGAGGAACGAAAATTCAGTTTTGGAGAAAGTTCACTTTTTTTGATCAATTCAAGGGAAAGTAAATTGATTGATGCTGTTTTAAAACAAAACCAAGTAGAGAACAAATTTTTTACGGCAAAGGCAAAGCTGTTCAATAGCTTGGCCGTAAATCCAGAGAATTTGTAAGCTATAGGGTAGCAAAATAACCGCGGTGAACTTTTATAATTAATAGGATAAGAGGTTGAAATAGTATGGAAACGGTAGGACAACTAATAAACACCGCTATAAAGGAAGGTTATAGTTATAGAGCTTATAGGGAATTGGTTTTATGCTTGGTCGAAATGGAAAAATCTACCGGGGCCGAATAAACGAAGCCTTAATCAAAAATACAGAGTTGAATGACGCCCGCTTACGGTGTTGGGACAAAACGTTTAATCTATCGGAGGCGGTCAAGCTAAAAATCGCAAAACTTAAAAAGCCGATTACCTCTGTTGTGCTGACCGAAAGCTGGTGTGGGGAGGCCGCCCCTAGTTTACCGGTATTGAATAAAATAGCTGAATTATCCATTAACATTCAACTATGGGTTTTACTGCGTGATGAAAATTTGGAGTTGATGCGCTATTTTTTTACGAATAATCACTTTCTATTCCTAAACTGATTATATGGGACTATTTTTTGAAAGTAGTATATTCTTGTGAACCAGACCAATGGAGACTACAAAAATGGTTAGGGAGTATAAAAAAGCACATGGACTTTTGACCAAAGAGTTTAGGAAATCATTACAAAAATGGTACAATACCGGTAAAGGAAAGTCGATGCTAAATGAAATGGTTGAATTACTTCCCTTGGAATAGGTAAGTGATGGTGCCTTTTTGAAACGCTCTGTCAGAAGAACTGAACCTGGCTTTAAGGGCATAGGCAATAGCATTATCAACAAGACACCCATTATCTGTTCCCGAACTTTTTGAGTTGAAATCTGCTTCGGTTACATATCCCAAGGCATCGACTTTAATGTTAATAACGACTTTACCACCTTCTATACAAGTGTAAATGGGAGGGGGCAATTTATAATTGTTTCGGTCTACCAAAGAATAGGAAACAGAAGTTCTTCTAGCTGCAAGATTATTAGTGAATTCTTTTTTCTGTGCTTCTTTTTCACCTAAAAGTTGCTTTTTTTCTTCACGTTTTTTAGCCAATTCCTTTACTCTTTGGGCATAGCCCGCATCAGAAAGCATATCATCCGTGGTTACGCCTTCATCCACTTCACTACGTTCCTCTATAAGCTCTTCTAAGGTTTGTAAAGGCTCTGGACTTCCATAACTAGGTTTTGCCGTTTCATTGTAGGCCATATGGCTTTTAATGGGGTCGGTATTTGCTTGTTCTTCTTTTGATTTTTCTTCCTCTAAAATTTCTTCGGGAATTTCTGGATCCAACATCATTTCGACAATATATTCGTCTTTTTCCGCGGCATCTCCCAATTGAATACTGTATAAGACCAATACTACGATCGCCATACTGAATATGGTGATGAGTAATGAAAGTTGTTGTCTGTTCAGATTCATGTGTATATAACCTTAATTATAGTAAAATATTTTAGGTTATCGGTGTAAGTTGAACCTTTGTTCAACTATTCATTGACCGAATAGCCCAATAATGTATCGGCAAAGACGTTAGGGTTTTGGGCTATATCTACGGTGAAATCACCTATTTTGGTTCTTCTAAGGGCTGTTAAATGTCCGCCAGAATTGAGTGCCGTCCCAAAATCATGGGCGATGGAGCGTATATAGGTACCTTTGCTGCAAGCAATCCTAAAGTGAACATCCAAGTCATTGATTTGGGTAATTTCGAAGGTTCTTACGGTAACTTTTCTTTTTGAAATTTCAACGGATTTTCCTTCCCGTGCCAATTCATACAGTCGCTTTCCATCCTTTTTCAATGCTGAAAATACAGGAGGAGCCTGCTCCAGTTCTCCTATAAATTGATTTGTAGTGGAATGAATTAGTTCTGAAGTAATGTGGTCGGTCGGGTAGGTGTGGTCCACTTTAGTTTCAAGGTCATAGGAAGGTGTGGTGGCACCTAATGTAATAATGCCCGTATATTCCTTTTCTTGTCCTTGATATTCTGTAATCTTCTTGGTGAATTTCCCCGTGCAGATTACTAGTAATCCTGTGGCTAAAGGGTCTAATGTTCCTGCATGGCCAATTTTAAATTTCTTTAGACTGAATTTCTTTCGGATCGCCCATTTTAGTTTGTTGACTGCTTGGAAAGACGACCAACCCAAAGGTTTGTCGATCAGTAAAACTTGACCATTAAGAAAATCGTCTTGGGTCACTTAGATAACGGTTAATGGTCTTATGAAAAAGTGGATCGCTAGAATAATGAAGCCGATAATAATGCGATAGTAACCGAACATTTTAAAGCCATGCTTGCTGAGATAACCTATAAAGGTCTTGATGGCCAATAGCGCCACTAAAAACCCTACTACATTTCCAATAATAAGTAGGTTTATTTGGTCATCGGTCAGGGTAAATCCGGCTTTGTAATAATCATAACTTTTCTTCAAGGTGGCTCCCAACATGGTTGGCACCGCTAGAAAAAAGGAGAATTCTGCTGCTGCGGTTCGGGATAATTTTTGTGACATTCCCCCCACAATACTGGCACCACTTCTAGATACCCCGGGAATCATGGCCAGGCATTGAAAAAAACCGATCTTTAAAGCGGTTCCGTAAGAAATCGTTTTCTCCTGCTCTTCCTCTCCATAACTAAACCAATCGTCGACCTTCAAAAGTATAAACCCACCAATGACAAGGGAAACTGCGACGGTAATAGGGTTTTCCAAAAGAGAATCTATGAAATCACTTAACAATAGGCCTAAGATGACCGCGGGGATAAAAGCGACCATTAATTTCAGGTAAAAATCGATACTCTGAAAGAAGCGTTTAAAATAAAGGACCACTACCGATAAAATGGTTCCCAATTGGATAACAATGGTAAAGAGTTTGGTAAAATCTTCTTGTGCGATTCCAAAAAAGGAAGAAGTGATAATCATGTGCCCTGTTGATGAAACTGGCAAATATTCGGTAATACCCTCAATAATTGCGAGTATTATGGCTTGTAGTGTATCCAAAGATTATTTTTTTTGGGAATGGGGATTCAATAAAATGGCATAGATTTCAATGCCCAGACCAATAAGTACTAAAGTGGGTGCCAAACGAATCCTTCTAAAATTATAGATTTCCGGATTAAAGACATTGGGGTCGTCACTGCCTCCACCGCTCATTAATATAAAGCCTAAGGCAATACAGCCTAGACCAATGAACATGAACAGGTAGTTTTTCTTTTGAAAAATAAATTCCTGCTTGTTGTTTTCGGCTGTTTTGTTCTTTTTGCTCATAGCGCAAATTTAATAATATAATTCGTCCGTTCGTAGATTAAGAAAACGTTGTGTGGCAATGTAGGTACTTATGAAGGAAATGAGAATACCCAACAAAAAGACGCTTGCCATTAAAATAATCACGATATAGGGCTCATCTAACAGGCCTAAATCTTGGAAATTACTGTTCACGTAATAAATGACACCTGCAATGGCCAGCAACGCCAAGCCGGCCCCGATCATGCCCAACTTTATATTCTGCCAAATGAAAGGCCTTCTGATAAAGCTTTTTGTGGCCCCCACCATTTGCATGGTCTTAATGATAAAACGTTTGGAATAAATGGAAAGCCGAATGGAGCTATTAATGAGTAATACGGCAATAAACGTAAATATGGCGCTGGCAACAAGTATCCAAAATCCGATTCTCTCGACACTTTTGGCCACCATACTTACCAAGACCTTGTCATAGCTAACTTCATCTACAAAACTCTTTTCAGAAAGGGTATCCGCTATTTCGGCTACTTTTTCAGCGGTAACAAAATCGGCATTTAGTTTTACGTCGATGGAATTTTTCAGCGGATTATAACCTAGGTAATCCACAAAATCTTCACCAATATCTTCGCTGTGCTGTTTGGCCGCATCTTCTTTGGAAACATAGGTGGACGATTTGGTGTAATCTGACATCGCCAAAGTCTTCTGCAACTGTTCCACTTCAATTTCTTTAGCATTTTCCTTCAAAAAAACCGATATGGTAATCTGTTCTTTTGAGCGATCCGCCATTTTTTTGGTATTCAACACCAAAAGTCCTAAAATTCCTAATAGAAACAACACTAAGGCGATGCTTAGCACCACTGAAAAATAAGAGGAGATAAGTTTACGCCGTTGATAATTTTCGAAAGAGTTCGCCATAGCACTTAAAAGTGCAGTAAAAATAGCAAAGTAATGTTAAATGGAACTTAAAAATTAAATTCGTTAGCGTTTCAAACTAAAGTGACCTTTAAATTGAGAGGTATCCGCTTTTATACAGTACCAATAATCTGCAGCGGGCATTTCTTTTCCTTGAAAATTACCGTCCCAAAATGAAGTGTTCGTGTTTCCATACTTGAGTAATGTACCATACCGGTCGAATATGGAAAATGAAACCGTGTTGAAAATTTCTAGGCCGTCGAGTTCAAAAACATCATTAGTATTGTCACCGTTAGGGGTGAAGAATTTTGGAATGACCAAATGGTAAAAAGTTTGGGTTACCACTTCGCAATCTGCGGAATTCTGTACATATATAATGTACAAACCGCCTTCAACGGCATCAAAAATAGGTCGGTCCTGAAAATTGGTGCCATCCAGTGAGTACATGAAGTCTCCTGAATTTGAAGTTTTAATTAAAATTGATGGGCCGTCAGAAACAATGCGTTTAATTCGTGGGAGGTCTATTTGTTCTATGATGATGGTCTTGAGTGCTGAACACCCATTGGTATCCGTTACCAAAACTGTATACGTACCCGCTTCACCGACTACGATTTCTTTTGTGGTGGCACCCGTACTCCAAGCATAGGAGACATTATCCACATCTGCCGATAAAGTAATGGTTGTGTTTTCACAAAAGCTAAGGGTTTCGTCGTTTAGTACGGGCAATGGATTACTGGTTAGCGTAACGGCGGTTCTCGTAAGCGAGGCACATTCTATGAGCGGCGAATTGGCCTCGGCATAATAGGTTCCTGCTACTTCGGTTTCATAGGTGTTGCTATTCTCACTGAGTAAGTTGCCACCCGTGGGGGCATCGTACCAATTTGCGGTATTGCCATTGCTTGTGTTGACTTTAAGCAGTCCCGTTTCCCCTTGACAAATAACAACGTCTCCGTTGCTAGTAGGGGCATTGGGAATGGGGAGTACCATCACTTTAAAAATATCGGATACAACATTACAGAGGTCATTGTTTACGTTAAGGGCATCTTCAGCAATTTTCACCCTAAAAAAAGTGGTGTTCGTAACCGCCGGAGTGTTAATCGTTGGATTCGTTTCGCCGGGGATGTTTGTCCAGTTTTGTTGGTCCGTGCTTTGTTGCCATTGATAGGCATGGGTCTTGAATATTTTGTTGTCTGGGGTTGCGGTTATGGTTCTGGAAACAGGCCCTTGATTGGCACAAACCGTTAAACTGGTTTCATCAGTATCCGTAGAAACGGATACAATATCCCCGCAAGATTTAAAAACGATATCATCTATGGCTAGGTCGTTACCACAGCCGCCATTACTATTGTTCCGCATTTTTAGGATAACCGAGGTTTGCCCAGGTTCTGTCTTGAATACTAAGGCATACTGTTCCCAACTTGCATTGGAACTCCCTATAATAGTGCCGGTATCGCCCTGCGCCAAAATGTTGGTATCCGTTTCGTCCCATATTTGAAAACGTACATTTACGGGGATACTATTACCATCGCAACTCCCAGAAGGTTGTAAATTAATAAGCCATGAAGAGAATTCATAGCTGGTATTTTCGCAAAGACCAGAAACCTGTCGTTGATAAAATTCTCCTGCGGTAAAACTTGCATTGACAATTAAGGATTTCCCATTGCTATCTCCAGGAGTATGGTCCTGTACGCTGATCCAGTCGAAATAATCAGTCGTGCTGGAGATGGTGTAATCTCCGTCATTGGGCGTGCCCGTAGTAAAATCATAGAACGTGGTGCCAGGAGGTAAGGCAGGGCCATCTGTAGTACCGCTCCCAAAATTCTCCGTAAAAATGGGATCGCCAGAACTACCCCCGCAAAAACCAAGCTGCGCTTCTAGACGAATGGAAAAGAACCAGAGGATGAGTAGGGTTATGAAGACCGATTTGGAGTGTATGTTGTTCACAATTCGAAGATACCAAAATTTAAGAAGCGCACATGGGTTTCTCCGTGAACGAATACAAAACCCCTTAATCATCATTATCTTTTTAACTTTCATCGATTCCACCTATTTTTGCCGCTCAAGCAAAGAAGTAGATATCATGCAATACAATTTCAACGAAATTGAGGCCAAGTGGCAAAAATACTGGGCAGATAACCAAACGTTCAAAGCCGAGAACGATTCCGAAAAGGATAAATTCTATGTGCTGGATATGTTCCCGTATCCCTCGGGAGCCGGACTCCATGTAGGGCATCCACTTGGGTATATTGCCAGTGATATTTATGCACGCTATAAAAGACATAAAGGATACAATGTATTGCATCCACAGGGCTATGATTCGTTCGGACTTCCGGCGGAACAGTACGCGATACAGACCGGTCAGCATCCTAGAAACACTACCGAAATTAATATTGAGGGTTGTTTGGATGAATATGGAAATATACTTTCCAAATATGTCAATGAAGATGGTAGCATAAAGGATGTTGCTTTAAGCGATAAAACAAATAGAGTCTCAATTCATGATGAGAATTATAGGGATAATGTAATTAAGGGATATAGAAGACAATTAGACCAATTGGGTTTTTCCTTCGATTGGAGCCGCGAGGTGCGCACCTCGAGTCCGGAATATTATAAATGGACCCAGTGGATCTTCATTCAGATTTTCAATTCGTGGTACAATATCGATACGGATAAGGCCGAGGATATCGACACGTTGATTTCCCTTTTTAATTCCGACGGAAATGCAACCGTTAATGCGGTTTGTGATGATGCTATCGAAGAATTTACGGCAGAAGAATGGAAAGCTTTTTCCGATACTAAAAAACAAGAAATCCTTTTAAAATATAGACTGACCTATTTGGCCGATACCGAAGTGAATTGGTGTCCGGCATTAGGAACCGTTTTGGCGAACGATGAAATCGTGAACGGTGTTTCTGAACGGGGCGGTCACCCGGTCATCCGTAAAAAGATGACCCAGTGGAGCATGCGGATCTCCGCCTATGCCCAACGGTTGCTAGATGGTTTGGAAAAAATAGACTGGCCGCAACCGTTAAAGGATTCACAGACCAATTGGATTGGCAGGAGTGAGGGGGCAAGTGTTACGTTCAAGTTGCATGAAAAATCGAATGTCAGCCTGAGCGCGGTCGAAGGCGAAATCGAAGTGTTCACTACCCGGCCCGACACTATTTTCGGCGTTTCTTTTATGACTTTGGCGCCTGAGCATGATTTGGTGCCTAAAATAACGACTGCAGCACAAAAAGCGGAGGTAGAGGCCTATATAGAAGCGACCGCAAAACGTTCGGAACGCGATCGTATGGCTGATGTAAAAACGATTACCGGAGCCTTTACTGGTGCGTATGCGGAGCATCCGTTTACCAAGGAGCCCGTCCCTATTTGGATCGGGGATTATGTGTTGGCGGGGTACGGAACCGGGGCGGTAATGTCCGTTCCATGCGGGGATCAGCGCGACTATGATTTTGCCAAGCATTTTGACATTCCCATTCCTAATATTTTTGAAGGAGTCGATATTTCTGAGGAGGCCTTTTCTGATAAAGAGAAAACGGTCATCACGAATTCCGATTTTCTAAACGGATTACCGTATAAGAAAGCATTGAAGCGTGCCATTTTTGAATTGGAAAAAATTGGACAGGGCAAAGGAAAAATAAATTACCGTTTGCGCGATGCCGTTTTTAGTCGTCAACGCTATTGGGGAGAACCCTTCCCGGTATATTATGTGGACGGAATGCCCCAGATGATAGCAACGGAACATTTGCCTATAAAACTTCCTGAAGTTGAGAAGTATTTACCCACAGAAACCGGTGAACCGCCATTAGGCAACGCGACCGAGTGGGCTTGGGATACCACAAAGTTGGCCGTTGTTAGTTGTTCGTTGATAGACCATAAAACCATATTCCCACTTGAATTGAATACCATGCCGGGTTGGGCGGGAAGCTCCCAATACTTTAACCGCTATATGGATCCGCACAATAGTGAGGAAATATTTTCGCAAAAGGCCATTAATTATTGGCAGGATGTAGATTTGTATATTGGCGGTAGCGAGCATGCCACGGGACACTTATTGTATTCGAGGTTTTGGCAAAAGTTTATGTTCGACAAGGGCTTGGTGCCCAAGGATGAATTTGCCAAAAAGTTGATCAACCAAGGGATGATTACCGGGACGAGTGCTTTTGTTTATGGTGTATATATAGACTCTGAACAGGTTAAGGAAATATTACATGAAAAACCTTCAGAATATTCAGAAGTTCAAAAAAATGAATTGGTTGAAATAGTAAAAAGGTTTAGAAATTTATATGTTTCAAAGGGATTGATTGATGATGAAAACCTAAAATCAAATATTGTCAATTATATAAAGAGTATGCTTAGTTTAGAATCTAATATTGTTAACTTGATTAGATACAAAATTCTACCATCTCATGTTAATGTGAATTATGTTAACTCTTCGGATGAATTAGATATTAGAGGACTTCTATTAGATAAAAGTATTAAACATACATTTGGTTCTCCAATTTTTATGGGGGAAAATGGGGAGATAATTTTAAGCTCAAACAACAAATATATCGTAGGCCGCGAAGTTGAAAAAATGTCCAAGTCCAAATTCAATGTTGTAAACCCGGATGATATTGTAAAAGAATATGGGGCGGACAGTCTACGCTTGTATGAAATGTTCTTAGGGCCTTTGGAGCAGTCCAAACCTTGGAATACAGCGGGTATCACGGGGACGCATTCCTTCTTAAAGAAATTATGGAGACAGTTTCATACTGGTGAAAATGCGGGGTTTGCTGTTTCTGATGAAGAACCTTCAAAAGAATCTTGGAAAACTTTACATAAGACCATCAAAAAAGTGGAAGAAGATATTGAGAACTTTAGTTTTAATACGTCGGTATCCACATTTATGATTTGTGTCAATGAGCTGTCGGCACAAAAATGCATTAGCAGAAAAGTGCTGGAGCCCTTGGCCATTTTGGTATCTCCCTATGCACCGCATATCGCGGAAGAGCTTTATGAGAAGTTAGGCCATTCCGGGTCTATCGCCACGGCGCAATTTCCAAAATTCGAGGAGAAATACTTAGTGGAAAGCAGTAAGGAATATCCTATTTCCTTCAATGGAAAAATGAAATTTACCATGGAGTTGGCACTCGATTTGTCCAAGGAAGAAATCGAAGCTGCCGTTATGGCCAATGAAAAAACCCAGCAACAATTACAGGGTCGTGAACCTAAAAAGGTCATCATAGTCCCCGGTAAAATCGTAAACATCGTAGGGTAAACGTCTTCACGAGGAGGTACGACGAAGTGATCTGCTGGTTTGGAATACGAATCTATCAGTTTGCTTCATACCTCGCAAAGACTTTTTTATAAGCTAAAACAAAACCGCCAGATAAGGCGATAAGTGTTGTGTGTTCCCTTAGATGTCGTCTTCACAAGCATAGCGAATTGATCTATAAGTTCGGAACTCGAATTAAACGCAGTACTCTACCCAATCTTAGTGATGGTGTTTTTAATTTCAGGGGGGGTACATTAATAAATTATAATAATTATTGGAGATGACCCTATAAAAAATAGGGGTATACTGCGAATTAAAGCAATAGTAAGACGATTGACCCCTACCTTTTAACGATTATATGTTTGATTTCTGCGTAATTAGGTTCAATTTTGCAGCATAACATTAAATCACAACATTATGATCGTTGGTATTCCTAAGGAGATTAAAAACAATGAAAGTCGGGTAGGGATGACCCCTGCCGGAGTTTTTGAATTGGTAAAGAACAACCACAAAGTATATGTGCAGTCCGACGCAGGTGAGGGAAGTGGTTTTTATAATCAGGATTATCAGAAAGCCGGTGCCGTGATTTTAGACACCATTGGTCAGGTTTATGCCATTAGTGAAATGATCGTAAAAGTGAAGGAGCCTATTGAAGAGGAGTATAATCTCATTCAAAAAGGTCAAATTGTGTTTACGTATTTCCACTTTGCTTCCAGCGAGGCATTGACCAAAGCGATGATCAAGCAGAAAGGAATCTGTATTGCCTATGAAACCGTGGAAGATGAGGAAGGAACACTACCGTTATTGACTCCCATGTCAGAAGTGGCGGGTAGAATGGCCATTCAACAAGGGGCACGTTATTTGGAAAAGCCGGTAAAAGGGCGTGGTGTTCTTTTAGGTGGAGTGCCCGGCGTAGCCCCAGGTCGTGTTTTGGTTCTGGGTGCAGGAGTCGTTGGGATACAAGCTGCTAAAATGGCAGCAGGTCTGGGTGCGCATGTAACGGTATTGGATATCAATATGAAGCGTTTGCGTTATGTGAACGATGTAATGCCACCGCATGTGGTGACGGAGTTTTCCAATGAGTTCAACATTCGGAAACATATTAAAAACCATGATCTCATCATTGGCGGGGTGTTATTGAAAGGTGCCAAAGCCCCCAATTTAATCACCCGCGATATGTTGAAGGAAATGCGCCCAGGAACGGTAATCGTAGATGTAGCGGTCGATCAAGGAGGATGTGTGGAAACTACAAGACCTACGACCCACGAAGATCCCATTTATATTATTGATGACGTGGTGCACTATTCAGTAGCCAATATGCCGGGAGCGGTACCTTGTACATCTACTATTGCCTTAACCAATGTAACCTTGCCCTATGCTTTAAAATTGGCCAATCTGGGCTGGGAAGCTGCCTGTGAAAAAGATGCTTCCTTGAAAAAAGGATTGAACATTGTGGAAGGGGAAATAGTTTATCAGGAAATAAAAGAAGCGTTCGGCTGGGAAGAAGCCATTGTTTAAACATACATTTTGTCAGTATAAAGTAACCTCGCTACACCCATTTTGGGTTTGGCGAGGTTTTTGATTTTTAGGGAATGATGCCTGAGATATAATCTTTAGTATATTTATTAAAATTAAAAATCGAAATGTTATGATGGGATATTATATATTGATTGGAGCCATAGCTTTGGTAAGCTGGTTGGTCAGTAGAAAGTTAAAAAGCAAGTTCAAATACTATTCAAAGGTACATCTTCAGAATGGGATGAGTGGTGCGGAGATTGCCGAAAAGATGTTGTCGGATAATGGTATTCGTGACGTAAAGGTAATTTCTACCCCTGGAATGTTAACGGATCATTACAACCCAAAGAACAAAACGGTAAATTTGAGTGAAGGGGTATATAACCAACGTAATGCGGCTGCTGCAGCTGTTGCTGCGCACGAATGTGGTCATGCGGTACAACATGCACAAGCCTATGAATGGTTAGGTATTCGGTCTAAGTTAGTACCTGTCGTCAGTGTTACTTCAGGAATGTCCACTTGGGTTGTTTTTGGAGGATTGATGCTAGGGGCCGCTGCCGGAGTTGGTTTTGGGTATTGGGTAGCCGTTGCTGGATTGATCATGATGGGAATGGCCACGCTGTTCAGTTTTATCACCTTACCGGTTGAATATGACGCTAGTAACCGAGCGTTGGCTTGGTTAAAGAATAAGAACGTTATCACGCCAAAAGAATATGATGGTGCAGAAGATTCCTTAAAATGGGCGGCTCGTACTTATTTGGTGGCGGCCATTGGTTCCTTGGCTACCTTGGTATACTGGGGTCTCCAAGTTTTTGGAGGTAGGGATTAACCCGATTTTTACGTATAAGAAATAATTTAAAACCTGTCTAAAATCTAGACAGGTTTTTTAGTTAAAAGTAATCGTAAACATGAAGGTCGAAACCGAAGGTCTTTACCCGAGGCGATCAAGATTGGGGGATGCTGCTTTTATCTTTGAACTGTTGAATAGTTTAAGTTGGATTGAATTTATTGGCGACAGGAGGATTTACTCAACCGAAAAAACAATCGGCTATACTCAACATTATGGACCAATTATGAAAAAAATGGGTTCGGATTACTAACAGTTGGTTTAAAGGATAGCGATACCCCCATAGGTCTTTGGGGATTTTTGCAACGGGACTATCTGGAACATCCGGACATCGGTTTGCCTTTTTGCCTTATTTTGAAGAAAAGGGATTTACTTTTGAAGCGGCAGGCGCGGTCATGAAGTATGGAGCATCGGATTTGATCCTAAAAAAATCCATGTCATTTGTATGCAGGCGAATGTAAAGTCCGTCCGACTCCTGTATGGTCTAGGATTTCATAAAACGGATGTGATTCAGCTTAATCAAGATGGTGAGGAACCGCTATTGTTTTCGACCTAAATCGTAATCTGCCGATCAATTTGCTGGGCTAACGAGATAAAGGTTTCCGTTCGCGATACCCCCTCTATTTGCTGAATTTCCTTGTTCAAGACTTGCATGAGGTGTTCGTTGTCGCGGCAAAGGACTTTTATAAGAATGGACCAGTTGCCCGTGGTGTAATGGCATTCCAAGACCTCAGGTATTTTTTCCAATTGCTTTACCGCCTGTGGGTTGCTCATCGCCTTGTCCAAATAGATGCCGATATAGGCCATGGTGGTGTACCCCATAGATTTTGGGTTGATGATGAATTTGGAGCCCGATAATAAGCCAGAGGCTTCTAATTTTCGCAAGCGCTGGTGAATGGCGGCTCCAGAAATACCGATGTTTCGGGCAATTTCCAAAACGGGCTTTCGGGCATCTTCCATTAAAAAGCGTAAAATCTTTTTATCGATACCATCGATTTTGGCCAGGGAATTCTCGTTCTTCATACTTCAGGGGATAAATGAAATATAAAGTTACCCTTTTGGTTTCAAATTTACACCAAAATAGGGCTAACTAATTACAGAATTGGGGTTGTAGCCCAAATAGGGTACATCGTATTCCTTAAAGTTGATACCGTAGGTTTCTAGTTCTTTCAAAATCGGTTGATACACTTCTTTAGAAATCGGGATTTGAACGCCCGGTGTGGTAATCTGTTGGTTCAGTATTTTTATGGCAGCAATGGCAACGGGCAGTCCAACCGTTTTGGCCATGGCCGTATGGGTCTGGTTTTCACCAATGACCACCAATTTGGAATCGATTTGCTTCTTTTCGCCATGCAGCTCGTAACCAAACTTATGGTACATGACAATCATATCCTTCTCGTCGTCTTTTAAGGTCCAACTATCCTCCAAGATCTTTTGAAGCGCTTGCGCTGGCGTGGCATTGGGGATACCGATTTTTTTGGAATCATCGAATAATTTCAGCTCCATGAGTTTATCCCAGCGAATGTCGTCCTGATCTATTTTAAGATAATAGCGCAATTTCAATTCGACGGAATCCGTAGGGGAATAGGGTAGAAACAGGTTGATGAATTCCCTATAGCTCATGTTCTCGGAATTTTCAATCGTGTAGGTGTCATCGGTCACCCCTAATTGGATGAACATGTTCCAAGCCTTTGAGAATCCAACCCGGCGCATGGTGCCCCTGTAAATGGTCAACGCATCCTGCAATCCGTAAGCCGCTCTGTAATTTAACGAATCGCGGTTGGCATAGCCTTCAAAACGACCGTAACCTTCCACATCAAAAAATTCCGTACGTCTAAAAAGTCGGTGATAGGGAATGTATTTGTAGGTGCCTTCCTGGATGAATTTGGCGGTACCGCCTTGCCCGGCAAGCACTACATTCCGTGGGTTCCAGGTAAATTTATAGTTCCAAAGATTATTGTCGTTTTCCGGGGCTACCAGTCCGCCACAAAAAGATTCGAACAATACTATTTTTCCGCCTTTATCGTGAATACGGTCAATGACTTGCATGGCACTCATATGGTCGACACCTGGGTCCAGACCAATTTCGTTCATGAATACCAATTCGTTTTTCTTTACCTCTGTATCCAGGGCGAGGAGTTCAGGACTCACGTAGGAGGCCGTGACCAAATGCTTCTTATGAATTAGACAATCTTCCGCTACTTTGATGTGGAATCGTGCGGGAAGCATGGAGATGACGATGTCTGAATCAGCAATAGCTTTTGACCTTTCGTTATCCTTAAAGATATCGAGATCGACGACGGTACAGTTGTGATGTTCCGCTATGCGTTGCGGAACGGCTTTGGGATGGATATCGCCAATGGTGATCTGTACTTTTTCGGTGTCCGATTTTCCTAAAAGATAATCCAACAAATAGGAGGTGGATTTTCCTGCGCCGATAACTAGAATTTTTCGCATCATACGATTTGAGTACTTTTGATGGGTAACGAAATACTAAGGTATCAAATTGTTACATTTATAATAATAGTTAGGTGAAAAGTTATGAAAAAAACAATTTTGAGTACGGCTTGTCTCTTCGGACTACTGGCGGTGGTGTTGGGTGCGTTCGGGGCCCACGGACTGAAGCAATTGGTAGATGCCGATGCCGTAGCTACCTTTGAAACGGGCGTTCGGTACCAAATGTACCATGCTTTCTTTTTGTTCGTACTTGGCTTAATGCCAGATATCTTGGTCCAATCCAAGAAAACCATTTATGGCTGTACGGTACTGGGAGTAGTACTTTTTTCCTTTTCTATCTATGTATTGGCCTTGAACGATTTGGTAGAATTTGATTTTAAAATGTTTGGAATTATAACCCCTATAGGAGGTGTTTTCTTAATAGCGGCCTGGACGCTTTTAGGATATGGTATTTTAAGGTCAAAAGTTTCAAAATAAGGGGCTAAGCAAGCGTTAACTGGAGATAAATCTGTATTTTCATTTTTCAATGCCAACCCTATGCGTAAAACCAAATTGTTAGGACTGATTTTGGGTCCGGTTTCTTTCATCCTTATTCTTTTCTTTTTTCATCCTGAGGGATTGTCCAAAGAAGCCAATGCTGTTTTGGCATCGACCGTATGGATTGCGATTTGGTGGATTACCGAGGCTGTTCCCATCGCGATTACCGCATTACTGCCTATCGTCTTGTTCCCACTTTCCGGCGGATTGGATTTATCTTCGACCTCGGCCTCTTTCGGTCATAAGTATGTGTTTCTGTATATGGGCGGATTCATCATTGCCATCGCCATCGAAAAATGGAACCTGCATCGAAGAATTGCCTTGAACATCATTAATTTGATCGGTTCCGATGTGCGAAAGATCATCTTGGGATTTATGGTAGCGACCGCATTTTTATCGATGTGGATATCCAATACCGCAACCTCGGTCATGATGCTGCCCATTGGCTTGGCCATCATCAAACAACTACGTGATAATCCAGATACCATTGAAGATGAAAACCAGACTTTTGGAAAGGCCTTGATGCTGGCCATTGCCTATAGTGCTTCCATTGGTGGTCTGGCCACCTTGATAGGAACCCCTCCAAACTTGGTGTTGGCCGGGGTGGTGTTGGATACGTACGGTTATGAAATCACCTTCATGCAATGGTTGGCTTTTGGCTTGCCCATTTCCATCATCCTTATTTTTATTTGTTGGAAATATTTGACGCGATATGCCTTTGATTTTAAGCAAAAATCTTTTCCGGGAGGCAAGGAAGAAATTAAGCGCTTGTTGAAAAAACTGGGGAAGATTACCTATGAAGAAAAAGTGGTCGCTTTTGTTTTTGCACTTACGGCTTTCTGTTGGATAACCAGATCGTTTTTGTTACAACAATTTTTACCGGGTTTGGACGATACGATTATCGCTATATTCTTTGCCATAGTTTTATTTTTGATTCCGTCAAAGCAAAAAGGAGAACAATTGATCAATTGGGAAGAAGCTGTTAAAATGCCATGGGGGATCATTCTTTTGTTCGGTGGCGGTATGGCCTTGGCCAAAGGATTTGAAGATAGCGGATTGGCCATTTGGATCGGGGGTCAAATGACCTCATTATCCGGTTTACCTATTTTTATATTGGTCTTGGTTTTGATTTCTGCCGTAAATTTCTTGACCGAAATCACCTCAAATTTGGCCACAACGGCAATGCTTTTACCGGTTTTGGCGCCCATGGCCTTGTCCATAGATGTACATCCTTTCGTATTGATGGTGGGTGCCGCGGTGGCGGCTTCCTGTGCTTTTATGCTACCGGTGGCCACCCCACCTAATGCCGTGGTGTTTGGTTCCGGTTATTTGCGAATTCCCGATATGGTAAGCAAAGGATTTTTTATGAACATCGCATCCATCCTTATTCTGACGCTTTTTGTGTACTTTGTATTACCTGAACTCTGGGATATCACCATTAATTCATTTCCGAAGAACTTAAAAAAATGAACTTTCTATTAATACCTGATAAGTTTAAAGGCTCATTAACAAGCGAAGAGGTGTCCACGGCCTTTATGGCCGGCGTTGCACAGGCAGGAATTAATAGCACCCATAAATTTATCAAGGCTTCAGATGGGGGTGATGGTTTTATGGATGCCGTTTCTCAGTACAAACGCTGTATCGCCGTACAGGTGATAAGTCGGGATCCCCTGGGCCGACCGCTGCGAAGTCATTATTTATATAATCAAGAAAGTAATGCTGCGTATATAGAAATGGCAAAATCTTCTGGCATGATGCTACTTTCTCAAGAGGAACGAAACCCCCTGTTGACTTCGACCTATGGTACGGGTTTGGAAATAAAGGATGCTATCGAGAAAGGGGTAAAGAATATCTATGTGGGGCTAGGAGGCAGTGCGACCAATGATGGTGGTATTGGAATAGGCCATGCGCTCGGGTTTGATTTTTTGGATGTCCAGGGAAATTCTTTATCTGCCATTGGTGAAAATCTTTCAAAAATTTCAAGTATCGATGATACCCAAGTAAGTTCGTTGCTCAGGGGTATTTCGTTCTATGCCATTAACGATGTTACGAATCCGCTTTATGGTAAACATGGTGCGGCCCACATATATGCAGCCCAAAAAGGGGCTGACGAGCCTATGATCGAACACTTGGATGCCGGACTCCAAAATTTGGATAAAGTGATCAGCGAACAATTTCAAAAGCGATATGCAGACACACCAGGTTCTGGAGCGGCAGGAGGGACCGCGTACGTACTTAAATGTTTTTTGGGTGCCAAATACATTAGCGGAATAGATTTTATTCTTGAGCTCTCTGGGGTACGGCAAATTCTGGCCAAAGAACGTTTTGATTTTTTGGTGACGGGAGAAGGTAAGATAGACGAACAGACCTTGAACGGTAAATTGATACAGGGCGTTATGCGTTTGGCAAAGGAATTTGAGTTGCCAGTTTTGGCTGTTTGTGGAAAACTAGATGTTCCCCTTGAAGAAATACGAAACATAGGTGTACAAGACGTTTTGGAAATACAGAATACTTCCAAAAACCTGGATTACAACTTGAAGAATGCCGCAAAACTACTCACGAAAAAGACGGCTGAATACTTCAAAAATAGAATAAAATAGCGGTTAAGAAAATCCGTCTAAATTATGTAATTCATAATATAATCAATCAAAACCAATGATTACGTATCAAAAGTGGATTTTATATGAAAAATACATAGACAATAAAAGAAATCTACCAATAATTAACCAGACTTTTCCGGTTTCTTTGATCAATTTCGTATTTCGACGAGGATTGGGGCTAATTGTGCCCTGAGTTTCAAAGGTTCATCTTTAATTTTTTTAGTTTTACCTAACTAAATATTTCAAAGCATGAAAAGGGCATCGGCAAACACAACTTCGATTTCTTTAAAACCATACGGAATAACACATTCCAATTTTCATTATCAAGAAAGTCCTGACCAGCTTCAAAAGGAAACTTTAGAAAGGGGAATGGGTGTTGAAACCAATAATGGAACCTTGGCGGTGAATACCGGAGAATTTACGGGCAGATCACCAATGGATCGGTTCATCGTTAAGGATGATATCACCAAAGACAAAGTGTGGTGGGGACCAATAAACATTCCTTTTGAAGCGGCTAAATTTGACGGCCTTTACCAAAAAGTGATTGCCTATTTGAATGAAAAGGAATTGTTCATTAGGGATTGTTATGCCTGTGCCGATCCTGAATACAAGTTGAACATTCGGGTAATTAATGAATATCCCTGGTCCAACATGTTCTCGTACAATATGTTCTTAAGACCTACGGAAGCGGAACTTAAGGACTTTACGCCCGAGTGGACCGTCATCAATGCACCCGGTTTTATGGCAGATGCAGAAGTCGATGGAACCCGGCAGCATAATTTTGCCATTTTAAATTTTACGGATAAGATTGCCTTAATTGGCGGTACCGGATATACGGGAGAAATTAAAAAGGGAATCTTTTCGGCCTTAAATTTCATTTTACCGGTCTATAAGGAGACTCTGCCCATGCACTGTTCTGCCAATGTGGGTAAGGGGGGCGATACGGCGATTTTCTTTGGATTGTCCGGTACGGGAAAAACGACCCTATCTACCGATCCTAACCGTAAACTGATCGGCGATGATGAACACGGTTGGACGAGTAGGAATAGCGTTTTTAATTTTGAAGGTGGATGCTATGCCAAGGTCATCAATCTGTCCGAAGAACAAGAGCCGGAAATTTATGGGGCGATCAGGCCTGGGGCCATTTTAGAAAATGTGATATTGGACCATGAGGGCAATGTGGATTTTTCGGATACCTCCATCACCCAGAATACCCGGGTAAGTTATCCTATTTATCATATCGATAATATTCAGGAACCGTCCATCGGTAAAAACGTCAAGAATATTTTCTTTCTTACGGCGGATGCTTTTGGGGTGTTACCTCCAATATCCAAATTAACGCCCAGCCAAGCGGCATATCATTTCATTTCTGGATATACGGCAAAGGTTGCCGGTACAGAAGCGGGTGTGGTAGAGCCACAACCATCTTTTTCAGCTTGTTTCGGGGCACCGTTTATGCCATTACATCCAACGAAGTATGCGGAAATGCTTAGTAAGAAAATGAAAGAATCTGGGGTGGATGTTTGGTTGGTGAATACGGGCTGGACAGGTGGCCCTTATGGAATAGGTACGCGTATGAAGTTAAAGTATACCAGGGCCATGATTTCTGCAGCCCTGAGCGGGGAGTTAGGATTATATTCCTACGACAAATACCATATTCATTCTGTTTTTGGGGTGGCACAGCCCAGAGAATGCACCGGAGTGCCATCATCTGTATTGAGTCCAAGGGCTACATGGAATAACGACCAGAAATATTATACGACCGCTTTTAAGCTGACGACCGCTTTTAGGGAAAACTTTAAAAAGTACGAGCAATATGCCAGTGAAGAAATACGAAGAGGCGGTCCTCAACGGTACGCGTTTT
Source organism: Maribacter sp. X9 (assembly GCF_048537565.1). GTDB lineage: Bacteria > Bacteroidota > Bacteroidia > Flavobacteriales > Flavobacteriaceae > Maribacter. The sequence goes on along the minus strand of NZ_CP183215.1, from coordinate 392,876 downwards.
AGAATTAAAAAAGCCTTGCATTGCAAGGCTTTTTTTCTAATTTTTAAAACTCTTATTTATTTACGCTTGTAATATATTTTTGAAGTGCCATGGTCATCGATGGTGTTTCCGGTGTTGGTGCTTTTATGTCTATCCGAAGTCCAGCATCGGTCGCGGCATCTACGGTTGAATTTCCGAAAACAGCAATTCTCGTTTCTTTTTGTTCGAAATCGGGAAAGTTTTGCAAGAGTGATTCAATTCCCGATGGACTAAAGAAAACCAATATGTCATAGTACACATCCCTTAAATCTGAAAGATCACTGATTACGGTTTTGTAAAAAATGGCCCTTTTCCAATTAATGTTCAATGTGCCCAACGTTTCGGGAACATCTGGCTTAAGTACGTCAGATGATGGAAGTAGGAATTTTTCATCCTTGTATTTTTTTATAAGAGGAACCAAATCGGTGAACAACCGCTTGCCTACATAAATTTTACGTTTTCTGTAAATCACATACTTTTGAAGGTAATAGGCAACAGCTTCTGATTGACAGAAATATTTCATAGAATCTGGGACCTTGAAACGCATTTCTTCGGCAATCCTAAAAAAATGATCAACTGCATTTCTACTGGTAAGTATAATGGCCGTAAAATCATTCAAATCTATCTTCTGTTGACGCACATTTTTTGCATCAACTCCTTCTACATGAATAAATGGTCTAAAATCAACCTTTACTTTCTCTTTTTCAATGAGTTTAGAATAAGGGGAATTCTCCATTTTTGGTTCCGGTTGTGATACCAAAATCGTTTTTACTTTCATACGCTGCACTATTTTAGAAAGCTTCCCATAATTACTAAGGGTGCAATTTCGAGTGCGCAAAGGTACAAAATAAAATAGAAAAAATAGGAGCTTATGAATTTTTGGTTATTCCTGATCACTGTCACCCAGCCTATTATATTAATGGCCATGAACAAAATGAAGGCTATGAAAATCACAATTTTTGAATCTACTAAAACATAGGTCAAGATAACATTGGCAATGAACAAAATTATACCGGCATAATTAAGATATGATAACTTTCTGAAAATCAATTCATTGAATATTTTATAGCTATTAAAAATAAAGCCATTCAATAATTGCGCTAAAGTTTTGATACTAAGGAAAATGAAAACTGCTGCCAAAAATAAAGGGAAAATCAAAGAATTTTTTTCTTCGGTAGGGCGAATAAAAGTTTTCCAGACAAAAAATATGAAAAGAGTGGTGTTGATAATTTGAAAAACACTCCAAAGTATATGGAACCAGTTGAACAGTTTTTCTTTTTTAGTGTACATGGTAATGTACTTGTTATTAAAGGGCAGGATAATAAAGCTAAAAAACCGGGAATAGTAAAAACCTTTCGCAAAGAGCAGGAATAGCAGACTACCAACTAATGTTAGGGTGATCCAATCGGTTTGGGCGAATGTTCTGGTTATCGGTTCCATTACTTGATAGCAATCGGTTTCCCATTTAAGCCATAATAGAGATTGTTCTCTGAAATCACTATTCTAAAGTAACCAATGTTTTCTTTTTTTGTCTTAGGTAGTTCAAAATTAAAATAGGTGGTATCCTTTGGTGTTAATAAGGCCTTATTGGCTTTAATAGGCTTTGGCGTAATCCCCAAGGTTTCTTGAGGGGTTTTATAGTCGTCCATATAAACGACCGCGAATTTCAATTTTTTTAAGTCGATGGGTATTTTATAAGGATTGTAAACTTTTAATGTGAGGTTACGATCAGCATGCAATGAAATTTCAGTCTCATCGATGATACACTCCACCTTACGGAACGATTCAAAATCAGATATAAATTTCCCTTTATATAGTCCGCCGTCCGGCTTTTCGTAGGAAAAAGAATTGTCATTGATATACTTTGAAATATAGGCGACATCTTTTCCTCTCATCTTCTCTTCAGAATCGTCTATGGAGTATTGATTCTTGCGGTACATAAAATTGTTCAATGAGAATGTCGGGGTTCCCTTGGTGTAAAAAGAATACATCGGCGCATTTCGATATGAATTTTCAAAGATAACAGGAATGGAGCCTACTTTCTCTTCAATGGCCTTGACCCATTCTTTGTTACCGTGACTTTCATAGAAAAAATTGAATAATAAGGGTTGATAAGCGAGCCCTATGCGTAAATAGATAATCAATACGGCATTAATAATTCCTAATCTGAATATCCATTTTAAGGCCTGTTTGTTTGCAAGCATGTAATTGAATGCGATAATGACCAGTGGAATACAGATAATGATGATCCATTGGGTCTGTACCCTTCTATTGAAACTGGAAACAAAAAAGAAGAGGATCACTCCATAAGTTAGAAAAATAAGTGCTCTATTAAAAAGTTCCTTGCCATTGCTTCTAAAGAGTGCTTTGTAGATAAAAGGAAAGGTAAGTCCAAAAATGGCCACGAGGTTCACGAAAAATCCTAAGGTATATTTTTCAAAGCTATAGGCTCCGTTAGGCCTTTCGTACAAATGGTATTTAATGGAGACAAAATCATTTTCGTACAACCAATAAAAATGAGGGCTATAGCAGATTAAGGCTATAAATACCGAAAGCCACGCATATTTGTTCTTCACCAATTTAAGATTGGATAAAAGCACAAAAAATATGACCAAAACCGCATGGTATTTACTATACATCAAAGCGGCCATGAAAACCCCTAATACAATGGAAAGAGCAATGGAGGGGTTTTTTATAAAATGTTTATAGGTCAATAGAAAGCAACTCGTAAAAAACAGTAAGGGGGTATCGGGTAAGGTAAAAAAGCCATACGCGTTTAACAACGTCATGGAAAAGACCAAAATGAAGAACTGTTTTATGTAACCATTCTTTTTTGGTGCATCTATCATTAGCCAAAGCAATAAGATATTTACTGTGGAAAGGATACAACTTATAAAGCGCACACCAAGTTCCCCGTTGAAGAAATAACTACTTATTTTGATCATTACCGCCACCATGGGTGGGTGGTCAAAATAGCCCCAAGCCATATTTTGACTGTAATACCAATAGTACGCTTCATCAAATATGAGCTGCGTAAAACTAGATTGGATCAGGTTAAGAATAAAAATAGCAGCTAAGAAAAAGTAGAATTTCTTCGGAATTTTGGTCAACATTCGCATCGGATACTTGGCGGCAAAATTACAAATTAAAGATTACCTACCTAGTTTAAAAATTTCATAAAGCTTTTGTGCCCATTTTAAAACGACCATTAAAACCTTACTTTTGTGAAAATACCGATGAATAAAATATGGCCCATAGTATTGTAATCATACCTACCTATAATGAAATAGAGAATGTAGAGGCCATAATAAGGGCGGTGTTCGATTTGCAAAAAGAATTTCATATCCTAATTGTGGATGATAATTCTCCCGATAAAACGGGCGATTGCGTTAGGGGCCTTCAAGAGGAATTCAAGGGAAAACTTTTTTTAGAGACTAGGACTGAAAAATCTGGTTTAGGAACCGCTTACATTCATGGATTCAAATGGGCGATTCATAAGGCCTATGATTATATTTTTGAAATGGATGCCGATTTTTCGCATACCCCTTCAGATTTGTTACGGCTACAGCGTGCCTGTATCAATGGGGCCGATGTTGCCGTGGGTTCTAGGTACAAGAAAGGGGTCAATGTAGTAAATTGGCCATTGTATCGCGTTTTGTTGTCTTATGGGGCATCTGTCTATGTCAAGTTGATTACGGGAATGCGTGTGCATGACCCAACGGCAGGCTTCGTATGTTATAAAAGACATGTCTTGGAAACCATTGATCTGGATTCTGTTCGCTTTGTTGGATATGCCTTTCAGATAGAAATGAAGTTTAGGGCCTATTTGAAGAAATTTAAAATTGAGGAGGTTTCCATTATATTCAGGGACAGGGTCTTGGGCAAATCTAAAATGAGTTCCTCTATTATCAGCGAGGCTATATGGGGAGTATTTGTTATGAAGGTAAGAAGTCTTTTTTTAAAGAATAAATTTTAAGCATGGGTAGAATTCTATTGAAGAATGGGAGTATCGTAAATGAGGGAAGCATTCAAGAAAGTGATGTTCTGATCGTAGATGATATTATCGTTAAAATAGCTAGTGATATTACGGATGCTAATGCAGAAGTAATCGATGTAAGTGGCATGCATATTTTACCGGGGATTATAGATGACCAAGTACATTTTAGGGAGCCTGGTCTTACCTATAAAGGAAACATTGCAACTGAAAGTAGAGCGGCAATAGCTGGTGGCATAACCACCTTTATGGAGCAACCCAATACCACCCCCCAGACCACGACCATAGAAAAACTAGAGGAAAAGTTTAGCATGGCGGCTGCTTCCTCGTTTGCTAATTATTCGTTTCTATTTGGCGGCACGAATGACAATTTGGAGGAGTTAAAACGATTGGATAAAAATGCTTGCTCTGGTATAAAACTTTTCTTAGGGTCATCAACAGGTAATATGTTGGTCGATGATGAACAGGTGATCGAAAACATATTTAAGAATACAGAGATGGTTATTTCGGCACATTGTGAAGATGAAACCACGATAAGAGAGAACCTTGCAAAATACCAAGCAGAATTCGGCGAAGCTATTCCCATACAATATCATCCTATCATACGAAGTGAAGAAGCATGTTATCTCTCATCTTCCAGGGCCATTGCCTTGGCTAAGAAAACAGGGGCTAGATTACACGTATTCCATTTATCGACCGGAAAGGAAACCGATTTGTTTCGAAATGATATTCCATTAGAACAAAAGAAAATAACCGCCGAGGTGTGTATCCACCATTTGTGGTTCTCTGATGCGGACTATGCAGATAAAGGCACCTTGATCAAATGGAATCCTGCTGTGAAAACTTCAAAAGACCGTGAGATGTTATGGGAGGCGTTATTAGACGACCGTATTGATGTGATCGCTACAGACCATGCCCCTCATTTATTGGAGGAAAAGGATAATGTATATACCAAAGCCCCTTCAGGGGGTCCTTTGGTGCAACATGCGCTGCCTGCTATGCTGCAAAAAGTGGAACAAGGAAAAATAACACTTGAAAAAATAGTCCAGAAAATGTGTCACAACCCTGCAATTCTGTTTCAGATCGAAGAACGCGGGTTCATACGCGAGGGCTATTTTGCCGATTTGGTAGTGGTCGATTTGAACGACCCATGGACGGTAAGTAAGGAAAATATTGCCTATAAATGTAAATGGTCTCCTTTTGAGGGAATTACTTTTTCTTCAAAAATAGCCCATACCATTATCAATGGCCATTTGGCATATTCTAACGGAAGATTTTCTGAAGTTCGCGCGGCTAAACGTTTAACTTTTAATAGACCATGATACAGCGTATTATTTTGGGTTTAGTGATGCTACTTCTTTTTTCCTGTGTAGAAAAGTTAGTGGAAAAGCCGGATAATTTAATCCCTCAGGATAAAATGGTCTTGATCTTAAAGGAGATGGCCATCGTCAATGCCGCAAAGGGCACCGATCTCGGGAAATTGCGTAATAATGGAATTGATCCTACCTCTTTTGTATTTGAGAAATATGAAATAGACAGTACCCAGTTTGTAGATAGTGACCGGTATTATGCCTCGTTGCCATTGGTCTACGAAACCTTGTATAAAAAAGTAGAATCTAGTTTGGAAAATGAAAGACTACAGATGGAGGAGGATAAAAAGGTGAAAGACAGCCTTGACCTTTTGCAAAAGTCCACGAAAAAGGAAATCGATTCAAGCTTAAAAGATACTATTCCTACTCTGAAATCTCCTCAATAAATAGTTCTGCGCATCGTTCTATCGTCTTATCCAAGGGTTCAAATTCAAATTCTAAGGCTTGTTTTAATTTACGGCTACTAAAGGTAGTTGGGTGCGTAAGTCCATAAATAGTACTTTTTGTGATGGTCCTTGCTTTTCCTGTGACTTTATGCTGCAGCCAATCTATAAAACGTCCTACTTTCAACAAACTTATATTAAGTTCTTTCTCTGGTGGGTTCTTACCCATTGCCGTTGCGATTCTGCTTAGGGTTTCTTTATAGGTTAGATTTTCGGCCACGGTTATGTATCGTTCGCCTTGTATGTCAGAGCGCATGAGTTGCACCATTATTTTTATAACATCGGTTACCGTGACAAATCCTGAGCTTCCTGGGGGGTAATAGTTGTATCCTTTTGAGGCTGTTTTAAAAAAAGTACCACTGCCGTTCTCCCAATATCCGGGACCTAAAATTACCCCGGGATTTACTATAACCACTTCCAGCTGTTCTTGGGCGCCACGCCATACTTCCATTTCCGCTAAGTATTTTGTTAGGGCATAGGGGTTCGCGTGCTGTCGGCTCCATTCAGTTTCCTCGTCAGCCATTTTTAGGGCTCCTGCCCGTCCGATAGTGCCAATGGTACTCACATAACACAGTTTTTGAATCCCTTTTGCAATGGACATGTTTACAATATTCGCCGTGCCTTCTCGATTTACACGCTCCAGTTTTTTGAAATCCGAAGGATTGAAGGAAATAAAAGCAGCACAATGGTACACATAGGTTACCCCCTCATAAGCTTCTTCCAAAGAGGGGATATCTAAAATGTCGCCCTGCCTCCAATCGATGCTATCAAAAAGCAACTGAGCATCTTGTGAATGATAGTAAAAGATTTTTTTGACCTGCTCCAGTTTCTTGGGGGTTCTATAGATAGCCCTAACATTGGTCTTCGCTAATACCAATTGTAGCAATAAATGCGATCCCACCAATCCTGTGCCTCCCGTAACCAGTACCATATTTCAAAGTTAGCAAATACAGATGGATAAATTCCTGCTTTGATCTTCTGGGTACTGGCAAGAATTCCATTTATATTTGCAGCTCAAATAAAATTAAGTAAAGGATGACAACAAATTTTGTCAAGGAGTTGCAGTGGCGTGGAATGTTGCATGATGCCATGCCGGGAACAGAGGAACATTTATTGGAAGGAATGCAAGCTGCCTACGTGGGGATCGATCCCACGGCAGATTCGTTACATATCGGTCATTTGGTAGGGGTAATGATGTTACGCCATTTTCAATTGGCGGGCCATAAACCTTATGCGCTAATTGGCGGTGCTACAGGCATGATCGGGGATCCATCCGGCAAATCTGCTGAGCGAAATTTACTCGATGAAAAAACTTTACGACATAATCAGAATGCTTTAAAAGAACAGCTGTCCCGATTTTTAGATTTTAGTGGTGATGGTGCTAACGCTGCCGTATTGGTCAATAATTATGACTGGATGAAGGATTTTACATTCTTGGAATTCATTCGGGATGTAGGTAAGCACATTACCGTGAATTATATGATGTCTAAAGACTCGGTAAAGAAAAGACTAGCGGCAGAAGATAAAGTAGGAATGTCATTTACCGAATTTACCTATCAACTGGTGCAGGGATATGATTTTCTGCATTTGTACAGAACACATAATTGCAGTCTTCAAATGGGCGGTAGTGATCAATGGGGCAATATTACCACTGGAACCGAATTGATCCGAAGAATAGGTAATGGAAAGGGCTACGCACTTACGTGTCCTCTAATTACAAAGGCCGATGGCACCAAATTTGGAAAGACAGAAGGGGGCAATGTGTGGCTGGATGCCGAACGTACATCACCTTATAAATTTTACCAATATTGGTTGAATACCTCAGATGAGGATGCCGAAAAGTATATCAAGATATTTACTTTTTTGAATCAACAGGAAATAGAGGATTTAAGTACCCAACATAAAGAAGCACCTCATTTGCGCTTACTTCAAAAGAGATTGGCCGATGAGATCACCGTTATGGTGCACTCCCAAGACGACTTGGATAATGCTGTGCGGGCAAGCGAAATTTTATTCGGCAGATCAACCGCGTCGGACTTAAAAGTACTGAACGAAAAAACCTTTTTAGAAATATTCGAAGGCGTGCCCCAGGCAGAAATTTCTAGAACAGAATTAGATGATGGTTTGGATATGATCGCGGCACTTGCTGCCAAAACCAATTTTTTAGGTTCTAACGGAGAGGCCAGGCGAGAATTAAAGCAGAATTCCATCTCGGTAAATAAGGAAAAAGTAAAGGAGGATTACATCATCACCAAAGAAGACCTTATCAATGATAAATTTATATTGTTGCAACGCGGCAAGAAAAATTATTTTGTTCTGGTGATGAAATAAGGTTCCGAGAAACTATTATGCTGATTTATCAGATTCACCTATAAATAATGCGTCAATTTAATGTAGTACAGCTAATTACGATGATTTGTGATTCGGCACGTAACTACAAAACGTACCAGTCTCATTTAGTTGAGATCGATAAGCTTTGTTTTTTTGAAATGATTCCAATATTTCGAAATTTAAAACGTTAGCTTAATATAAAATTTTAGGTTTATGTTCAAAAGTATTGGTGCTGCGTTTTGCTTTGTTATTTTATTCAGTTCTTGCGATAAGTTAGATGAGCTTACAAAATTTGATATAGAATATAATCAAAGGGTAACCATACCATCTTCTGCGGGGGTAGATTTACCATTTGATGTTTTTACACCAGAGACGGAAACAAATTCAGAATCTAAATTTGAAGTCAATGATACTCGAAAGGATCTCATTGAGGAAATTAAGTTAACCGAGTTGGAGATGGTGATCATTTCTCCTAGTGATGCCGATTTCAGTTTTTTAAATTCTGTTGAGGTTTATATTTCCGCAGATGGATTGGACGAGATTTTGGTTGCCTCTCTTGATGAAGTTCCTGCAAATGCAGGAGGTACCATACTTTTGAATACAGAGGATAAAGATTTAAAAGAATACATCAAAAAAGATGAATTCAGTCTTCGTTTACATACCGTAACCGATGAGTTGATGAGTACTGATCATGAACTACAGGTAAATTCTACCTTTTTTGTAGATGCAAAGATATTGGGACTTTAACGATTTGTTAACGCAACGTATTTAAAAAAATGGCATCTTCACTGTATTCTTAAGGATTGGATTATGAAGAAGTTATCGGCATTTCTCATAGTAGTTTTTTGTATTATATCTTGTTCAAATCCAGATGATTTTGGATTGGAGTCTACCGAGTTCATGTATAGTACTCAAAAATGGGAATTAATTAGAATGACCGGTGCTTTTGTAGGTTCGGAAACTAAGGGAGAAGCCATGGATTGGCAAGAATACTATCTGTTTTCGCCCGAAGGTACTTTTGTAAAATCAAGAACCAAAGATGATTTGGTCGTAGAAGCTAGTGGTACTTTTGAGGTAGTGGAATATGAAACCGATACAGCCCATTCTTTAGAACTTACTTACGAGACAGGAGAAGGCTTGGTAGGTAATTGTACAGGGGATAATAAGGAAATTTTAATGTATAGATCTGCAAGTGAGATTACCAATACATGGATGGCATGTGATGGTCCTGGGTTAGATTATGAACTAGTGAAGAACTAAAGCACCAATAAGTTACATCCCCTAATATCCGAATTATCGAACCGCCCAATGATTTCAAAAGAACCTTGCGTGACCACTTTGCCTAAGTCTTGTGTGGCAATAAAGGAGCAGGAGTTTATATTGGCCAGGTCGATAACATTGATGCCTCCCGTTTTTCCCTCTTTCTGATACGTTAAGGGGTCTTCTGTATCACGGATGAGGATTTTCATCCAAGGAGGACATTCGAACACTCCGTTGCCCTTAGAATACGCCTGCGATAATAACTCCGTCATCCCATATTCCGAATGTATTTCGCGCACTCCGAATCCATCCTTTAGTAATTGATGTAATTCTTGCCGTATAAGTTCTTTGCGGCGGCCTTTCATACCACCCGTTTCCATGATTATGGTGTTTTTAAGTGACAACTTATATTGTTCGGTAAACTCTAATAAGGCAAAGGAAACCCCAATGACCAATGTTTTTACATGTGTATGTTGTAATTCTTGTAAGAGATGGCTTAGCTTTTCATACTCTTTTAAGAAGAAGCCACTTTTAGGATGTTTGGATTTGGAGATTAAATCTTCGACCATATAGATTAAAGAGGAGCCTGTACGCTCTAAATAGGAAGGTAATAGGGCTACAATACAATAGTCGGTTATATCTCCATAAAATCCAGTAAAGCCATTTAAGTAACTCTGTTGATAGATTTCAAGATCTGTTACATAATGCTTACTGGTTTCGCTACCTGTTGTACCACTACTACTAAATACGATTTCTGGTGGTTGCGTAGAACTGGTTACATTTTTAGACTTAAAAAATTCGATGGGAAGGAATGGAATTTGTTCTAAGGTCTTTACCTGATCCGGCTTGACGTTTAAATGAGCGCAAAAAGAACGATATACTTGGTTGTTGTAGTATTGAAATGAAAAAGTACGCAGTGCTTGGGTTAGAAATTCCCCTTCTGTGCGTATATCGAAAATAGCATTTTGCCTCATTTATTTTACAAATTGAAGCAAAGGTACTGAACCAAATTATTTTATCTGATTCGATTTTTCGTAAAGAAGTGATATTATCTGACCACTAATTTACGGGTAATTGATTTTTCGGTCTCTGTTACCTGAACCATATAAACACCCGGTGAAAGACGTGAAATATCCATGGCTTTTGTGGTAAGCCGATCAGTATGTACCAATTCACCAAAAACATCATAGATACGAACTTCTTTTGTAGTATTCTGTTCAGAAGTTATATAAACCACATCTGCCATAACAGGGTTCGGATAAAGCTTGAATCCAGCGATTTCATCATTGCGTAGGTTGTTAAAATCAATGGTATCCTGTGCATACATACCAATGGAACATACCATAAGTAGTAAAAAGTAGATTTTCTTCATAACAATTGATTTGGGATCAACACTATAAAGATACCGTTTGGCTAGGTTAGGCTTTTGAAAATGTTGTGAAAGTTAAGATTATGTAGGTCAATGAGATACGAGGTGTAACTCATCGAAAATATGTGTCGTTAAACGATGTGGGTTTGTAGGGTTAAGCGGCGAAATAACGGATATAAATGTTATTTTATAATTAATTTTCGGGTAGCTACTCTATCTTTTTCAAAGACACGAAGTACATAAACACCAGCATCTAAATCACCGATATTTAATTCTTTGCCTAAAATCTTTGTTTTAAGCAATAAAGTTCCAAAAACATCATAGATAAGAATTTCCTTGGGGGCGTTAAGGGTCGTTGAAATATAAACCTTACCTGTCGTAACCGGATTTGGATACATGCTAAAACCCTCTATCTCTCCACTGCTTTGAGCACTTTGCCCATAGCTGAAAGAAATAAAAAGGAAAAAGAGGATTACGTAAAGTTTCTTCATACGCGACTACAATACAAATTGTATACCACAAATATAGGAATATTGATGCCTGAAAGTCAAGGGGGTAGATCTATTCTTTGTTTTTTTTCGATGAAACGTAAAAAAGCCCGCAATTTGCGGGCTTTTTACTTAAATTAAAAGATTATTTTCTCTAGTTGATACCGACGGTCCAGCCAGCTGCCCATGTGGGCTCTTCTGCACCATTACCAGCACCAGTTGTTTCACCAACAGTAATAAAACTAAGGTTTGAACCGGTATAGTCTGTTTGAATTAGACCAGTAGCAGGATTATCGAACTGCATTGGATTAATAGTTAGAGCATTAGCCTCTATACGAACACTGGCTTCAGCATCAGTATCTTTTACTTTAACTCCTAAATCAACGCCTGAAGTGTAGAAATTGGTTATGGTAAAAGATCCGCCGCCTTCTTTGAAGTATAGAGCACCTTCTGTCACAGGACCAACTACCGTAATATTAGCTAAGGTTGTAGTAGTAACGGGTGTAGCATCCCCATCATCACCGTTGTTTGAACCTTCGATACCGGCTTTTGCACCACCTTTAATGTACCAGTTAGTACCAGTACCTGTCCATCCATCTGCAAAATCAATAGAATCATCACCACTTCCGATAGATACTAAATTAACTCCACTTACAGAACCACCAAAAAACTCAATACCGTCATCGCCACCCATATATGATTCTACGTTTTCGAATTTAGTTCCTGAACCAACTCCGAACAAAGAAACACCATTAAATTCTTTGTCATTGGAAAAAGTAGCACCAGTATACTCAACTCTTAAATAGGTGATGTCACCAGAATCATCAGTGCTTTCGTTTCCTCCATAAGTTAAGTCTCCAACTTCTGTTGTAACATTAACACCTTTGTTGGTTGGAGCGTTACCAGCAATTACCAACCCACCCCAGTCACCTGCTGCAGGTGTATCAGAACCTGAAGTCATAACTACAGGAGCGGTTGCAGTACCATTAATAAATATTTGAGCACCTTTTTCTACACCAATGAAGGCAGCGGTACCACCTGTCGCTTTAATTGTTGTTCCGGCTGGAATGGTTAATGAACCACCTTCTTTTACCACGAAACCGCTTGTAAGAATATACTCAATATTTGCATCCAATGAAACATCACCCGTAACCACGCCAGCTAAATTTTGTTGGGTAGAAGCACTATTGCTTAAGCCTATTGTCCAACCAGCAGCCCAGTCAGGAGCGGCAGCACCATTACCAGCACCAGTAGCCAAACCTTCAACGTAGAAATCTAAGTTGATTCCAGCGTAATCTGTAGCGGTAAATTCTGCAGGGGTATCAGCAAATTGAATGTTTGTAATTGTCAAATTATCAGCGTCGATTCTAGCATTGGCTTCAGTATCTGTATTTTTAACCTTTATTCCCAAATCAGCTCCACTCACATAAAAATTGTCAATGGTAAAGTTTCCACCACCTTCTTTAAAATAAAGAGCACCTTCTGTAACAGGACCAACAACTGTTACGTTACTTAAAGTTGTTGTTGTTACCGGAGTTGCGTTACCGTCATCTCCATTGTTTGAACCTTCGATACCAGCTTTAGCACCTTGAGCAATGTACCAGTTTGATCCACTACCTGTCCATCCATCTGCAAAATCAATAGAATCATCACCACTTCCGATAGATACTAAATTAACTCCACTTACAGAACCACCAAAAAATTCAATACCGTCATCGCCACCCATATATGATTCTACGTTTTCGAATTTAGTTCCTGAACCAACTCCGAACAAAGAAACACCATTAAATTCTTTGTCATTGGAAAAAGTAGCACCAGTATACTCAACCCTTAAGTAGGTTATATCACCAGAATCATCAGAAGAGTTAGAACCTCCGTAGGTTAAATCACCAACTTCGGTAGTAACATCATTTCCTTTATTGGTAGGCGCATCACCTGCAATTACCAAACCACCCCAATCACCTGCTGATGGGCTAGCAGCTCCTGATGTCATAACTACTGGGGCGGTAGCGGTACCATTAATGAATATTTGCGCACCTCTTTCTACGCCAATAAAAGCTGCGGTTCCTCCAGCAGCCTTAATTGTTGTTCCGGCTGGAATTGTTAGAGAAGAACCAGATTTTACTACATAAGCGCCTGTAAGATTGTAAGCTACGGTAGCGTCAAGAGTAGTGTCCTCTGTAACATCACCTTCTAAATCGACTGATTCGGTAGCGCATGCAGTGCAAGATCCACCACAGTCTATGTCTGTTTCATCACCATTTTTTATTCCATCGGAACAGGTCGGTTGGTTGGTTGGTATTGTATCGTCGTCACTACAGGAGGTTACGAAAACCAATGTAGATAGACCCAGCATTAGGGTAAAAATTCTTTTTTTCATGTTTACAAATTTTGAATTATACTTATTTTTAAATAATTAGGGTATTATATTATTGTTAGAATTTATAGGTAAGCGATGCGGATAAATCCATGCCTCGCCTGTACGAAAGGACAGTGACAGGGCCATCTTCCAAAAATCCAGGGATTGCAGGGTTTTCTAGGTCAAGTTTGCCTTTTGCATTTTCATTTACTCTTTTTATTATTGGATTTAATAAATTTCTTAGATTTAAACCTATTCCTATATGTTTTCCAAATTCCGCTTTTGAAATTAAATCTAAGGTTACATACCCTTTATCTATGAGATGTCCCCTACCGGTACTTCCCAATGCATATAATCTTTCTGAGAAGTAGTTGGCTGCCAAGGTCGATCTAAAGTTCTTTTCTTCAGCAAATTCTAAATAGTAACTAATATCACCATTCAATAAAATGTCTGAAGCACCCTGCAATGGTGCTTCTGTATTCGTAAACGCAGCGGATAAACTTGTTTCGCTTGAAACTTTTTTAGAATCTAACTCTTGGTTAGTGTTTAGGTATGATATATTCCCACCTATTGTTAGGGCTTCTTTTAAGAAAGTGTTTTCTGTTTCTTTTTCATGGTCAAGAATATTTAGTCTTACTTCAAGCTCTGCCCCAAAAGCCGTTGCGGTATCACCCGTATTTGCATAACTCAAATCATTGGCCGCAGAAACGACTAAGAAAGTATTTATAGGGTCTTGTATAAGTTTTCCAAAAACTCCTAGTGATATTAGCTCACTGGAAGATGGAAATAATTCCCAACGTAAATCAAAATTATAGTTAATGGAATTGACCAAATCGGGATTACCAAAAGAATCTTGATTAATTTCTTCTTGAAATAGGAACGGTGCGCGCTCCTTGAATTGAGGCAATGTGTAGGTTCTACTTGCGGCAAATCTTAAATTGTTTTTGTCATTTAAGGCGTATTTCAATGCTAAAGAAGGTAAGAATTCAAAAATGTCCAAATTGTTGTTGCCCTCTCCTTGAATAACTGTATTCCAATTAATATCCTGAGTAATCTGCTCTCCTCTTGCTCCTGCAAACAATGTAAATTTTGTTGAAAAACTATATTCGAAAGTTATAAAGGCAGCATTTATTTGTTGTTCTCCTCCGTAGGTTTGTGGTAGAAGCGCATCAGCGAATGAAGATGGCCCTCTAAAGGTTCTAATTTGGTATAACCCTGAACTTAACGGATTTTCCTCAAAATAGGCATCAATATTTCTTGGATTTACTTCTGGTTGTTGAGCTACATTTAAGAATTGATAATTAAATTGAGTAGCATCAAAATCGACATTTTTAAATCTTCCGTTATAACCTAAAGTGATTTTTCCATTAAACTCTTCCTCAGCATTTTTTTCAAACTTATAAGTTGATGAAATGTTAGCTGCAATTTCTTCTTCATCCAATTCTTGGTAGAATCTATGATTTTCGGAAGCCGCAGAGACTAGAGCAAATGATTTAGGTCCATCCGGTTGATTATTCTTTACGGGTAGAAGGGTGTTTTGTCTTCTATCCGGTATCACATTTTTTACGTAATTATAAGCTGTTCCCCAATTAATTTCTAGGTTTTCGTTGATATTATGTTCGCCCAATAATTGATGTATGTACAATGATGTTCTATCGAAAGTAGCTCTTTGTATAAAGCCACCACCTTCTGGGGCATCATCTTCTCGGTCAATTATACCTGTAAATTCTTCTTGTTTTTGTTCAGAATTGTTGAGCAAAAGAAAGTTGTACTTAATGGAGTTTCCTGTTCCCAGCCTCAAACCAATATTACTCATGAGTGTAGTTGAAGTTATATAGCTAAATCGCTCATAGTCAAAATCTGAATTTGGCAAACCGTTTCCGACATTTGGAGCCCCTCTATTCACACCTTGCCTATAATTATTGTTGTTTGCGAATGAGCCAATAGCGAAGAAATTCAATCGTGTATTTTCACCTAGATTGTATGAGTCACCTCCTTTTAAGATGAATTTAGAGTTGATAGGTGATGCGGTTTTTTTTCTATCCCAACTTGTTGAAAATGTATTGGAAAATGGATTATTGGGGATGTCTGAATTATAAAATCCTGAAAAATCCGGACCATCATTGAGGTAGAAATTATCAACTCCTATAGCTTCTGTATTAGCACCAGATTGTGCGGTTAATTCGAAAAAACCTGAGCCGTTATAATCTCTGGATAGAATGTTTATGTTGGCTCCGCCAAAATCACCATAATTACTGGCGTTAAAAGTTTTATCGATTCCTATCGACTCAATAATACTCGTGCTAAAAATGCCTAGGTCAATATTCTTTTTTGAAGTATTGTTGGATGGGAGTGGAAGGCCATTTAAGGTAGTAATATTAAATCTATCTCCTAAACCACGTACATATACATTACCAGAACCCTCCTCTTTAGAAATACCAGTTACTTTACTTAGAGCAGTAGCTGCATCATTCGCTCCTTTTCTGGCCAATTCTTGAGCTCCAATAGCTGTTTCAAGTGTTACTGTTTTCTTTTGGTCTAACAATAGAGCGGTCTCAGAATCCTTTCGAGCTACTGTTGTGACAGTGACCTCATCAAGTGAAACTCCTTCTGAGGCACTCATAGGTACATTTAAGGTAGTTACTTTTCCGGCAACTACTTCAATACCTGGAATTTCAGCAGTTTCATATCCCAAATAACTTACTTGAATGGTATACGTTCCTGGATCTAGGCTAGCAATTTCATAAAGACCATCAAAATCAGAAGTTGTACCTATCGTTGTTCCTTTAATAATAACATTGGCAAAAGCTAGAGGTTCATTGTTCACCTCTTTATCTGTGAGTTTACCGACAATACTGCCTTTCTCCTGCGCAGAAAGAATTGTAATCGTTAAAAGCAGGCAAACCGTAAAAATATGTTTCATCAAAATATAGTTATATAACCGCCGCAAAGGAAACTAGTGGTTGTAAAAGTCAAGTTACGCTCATGTTAAACCTTTATTTTGTTAGTGTTACCTAAACGTTACTACATTAAATCAACGTTAACTCATGTAGCGGTAATAGTATTATCTTTACTTTTGAGCCAATTAAATCAATTAGAGACCAGTTAAAAGACCTCTGATTATTTTGGAGATAGACCAAAATCTTGGATGAGCTATATTAGCCAAATCTTTAATAATCAAATAAATAGCTACAAATGAAAAAGAAGGACATTAGGATACTTTTAGTTGATGATGAACCGGATATTCTTGAAATTATTGGCTACAACCTTTCTGCTGAAGGCTATGATGTGTATACGGCCAAAAATGGTGCCGACGGTGTGGCGAAGGCAAAAAAGAAAATGCCGCATCTTATCATTTTAGATGTGATGATGCCAGAGATGGATGGTATAGAAGCTTGTGAAATCTTAAGAAGAACCCCAGGCTTGGAAAATACTATTATCACCTTTTTAACAGCTCGGGGCGAAGATTATTCGCAAGTGGCCGGTTTTGATGCCGGAGCAGATGATTACATTACCAAACCCATTAAACCAAAGGTACTGGTGAGTAAGGTAAATGCCCTTCTCAGGCGTATTAAAAATGAAGAAAATACCCAAGATGACATTACCAAAGTTGGTGATATCGTTATCAATAGGGAAGAATACAAGATTATAAAAAAAGGCAAAGAGATTATTCTGCCGCGAAAAGAGTTTGAACTGCTTGCATTATTAACATCCAAGCCCAGTAAGGTTTTTAAGAGAGAGGTTATCCTTGATAAAGTTTGGGGCAATGAGGTGGTCGTCGGTGGTCGCACTATTGATGTGCACATCAGAAAACTGAGGGAAAAAATAGGGGAAGACCACTTTAAGACCGTTAAGGGAGTTGGATATAAGTTTGTGCTATAAATGGCAGCTCCTTTACGTTCTAAGAAGTCGTATCGTTTCGCGTTTCGCTCATCCATATATATTGCTGTAATTGCCACCTTGGTTTTGGGTTTTTTGCAATGGAGTTTCAATGCTATGCATTGGGGAATACTTACTTCAGCTGCAATACTGTTCTTTGTCACTTCCTTTATTACCTTACAGGTTAGAATTGAAAAATTTATTTACAAGCGCATTAAAAAAATCTACGATGATGTGGCGTTGTTGGAGTCTTCCACTATTCCGTCCTATCCTGTAACGACCGATATGCGAACGTTGACTGCCGAAATCGAAAAATTTGCTAAGGATAAAAAAATTGAAATCGATACCCTCAAAATCCGAGAGGAGTACCGCAAGGATTTCTTGGGGAATGTTTCCCATGAACTGAAAACCCCATTGTTCACGGTCCAAGGCTATTTGGAAACTTTATTGGACGGTGCCATTGACGATAAAAATGTCCGTAAGAAATATATCATCCGTGCGAACAAAGCGGTGGATCGGTTAATTTATATTGTAAAAGATCTTGATTTGATCACCAAACTAGAAGTTGGTGATTTGAATTTGGAAAAAAAGTCCTTCAATATTGTAGAGTTGATTCAAAGCGTCTTCGATCTATTGGAAATGAAGGCGGCAAAAAAGAATATTTCACTTACGTTTGATATTACTTATACCAAGCCGATTTTTGTTTACGCAGATAAAGAAAAGATACAGCAGGTTCTAACCAATTTGCTGGTGAATTCCATTAAGTACGGCAATGACAACGGCACTACCGAAGTGAGTGTTGAGAATTTGGTGAAGAACAAAGTGATTATACGCGTGACGGATAATGGTGAAGGAATCCCGACAGTTCATATACCCAGACTTTTTGAACGATTTTATAGAGTGGATCAGAGTGGCAGTAGGCGAGAAGGAGGTTCTGGATTAGGATTGGCGATTGTAAAGCATGTCATTGAAGCCCACGGAGAAAAAATCTATGTGGAAAGTGCCGTTGAGGTTGGCTCTGAGTTTTCATTTACCTTGGAAAAAAGCACGTCCCAATTAGAGGATGCGTAATAATCCCAAACCCTGTCTTTTTTCTTAGCTTTGCCCCTGTTTAGAATTCAAAACTGTGGGAAGTAAAAATAAATTAAAGCGATTTCAGGAAAACGAGACCTTTTCGAATGTCATTCAACCTAGCCGAGAAGAGGTGACCAATGGTTTTCCACTCAAAGGAAAGTGGAACGAACATTTTAAGAATGATAATCCTATTGTACTTGAATTGGGGTGTGGTAAAGGTGAATACACGGTTGGTTTAGCGAAAAGATTCCCGAACAAGAATTTTATTGGCATCGATATTAAAGGGGCCCGTTTTTGGAGGGGTGCAAAAACCGCTCTAGATGAGAAATTGACCAATATAGCGTTCTTACGTACCCAAATAGAACTCGTAGATCAAGTTTTTGGAGAACATGAAGTCGCCGAGATTTGGATAACCTTTCCTGATCCACAAATTAAGTATAAGCGCACCAAGCATCGGATGACCAATACCGCATTTTTGGAACGCTATAAACGCATTTTAGTACCTAATGGCATCGTGAATTTGAAGACCGATAGTGAATTCATGCATGGGTACACCTTAGGTTTGCTTCACGGGCTGGGCTTGAAGGTGCATTATTCCAATCACGATATTTATAAAAACGAAGGTAGTCCGGCAGAAGTGCTTGAAATACAGACTTTTTACGAAAATCAGTATCTTGAAAAAGGAAAACCTATTACCTTTATCAGGTTCAGCGTAAACTGAGTACATGCAACAATTGATAACCTTGTTTATTTTTACCCTTTGTGCTGCTTTTATAGCTTCACTACCACCAGGCTTGTTGAACTTGAACGCGGCTAAGACAAGTATAGAAAAAGGGAAATCGAACGGGGTCATCTTTGGCTTGGGTGTTGCCATAGCCGTAATGTTGCAAACGTACATTGCCGTACGTATAGCCAAGTATATTTCAAGAAACCAGCATATCGTTGAGGTCTTATTGCAAATAGTGTTAGTCATTTTTTTAATTTTGGCTATCTACTTTTTTCGAAAGGCCAAGAACCAGCACAAAGAAACTTTTGTGATGACCGAGGCCAAAAAGCGGAATAGTTTTTCAAAAGGTATTTTTTTGGCCCTGATAAACCTACTGGCAATACCCTATTATAGCGGTTTGAATACTGTATTTCATGGTCAAGGAATCATGACCTACAAAATAATAGATGAAGTTATTTATATTTTGGCGGCAGGTAGCGGTACCTTTTTGGCCATGTATATCTATGTGGTCTATTTTAATAAAATGGAGCATAAAACGAACGCTTTTTCTAAAAACAGCAATTATATACTGAGTTTTCTAATGGTTGTGCTCTTCATTATAACGAGTATCCGATTATTTCATCAAAGCTAGTGAATACATGATATCTGAAAATGAAAATTTCTTTGAAAAAGTATATCAGGTGGCACGGCTTATTCCCGAAGGGCGTGTAACTTCTTACGGAGCTATTGCCAAGTACTTGGGTGCAGCTCGTAGTGCTCGAATGGTTGGTTGGGCCATGAATGCATCACACAACACGGAGGATATACCGGCACATCGGGTCGTGAATAAAGTGGGACTTTTAACGGGTAAACATCACTTTGATGGGACAAACTTGATGCAACAATTGTTGGAAAGTGAAGGGGTTGAAATCGTAGATCATCAAATTGTGAACCTCGAAAAATATTTTTGGGATCCTTTCAAAGAGCTACAAGCAGAAATTTAAAGATTATTCAAAGGTTAGGATAAAGGTGGTGCTATCGCTAGAGACCACACGAATTGAACCACCGTGTAGGCGCATAATTTGTTTGGTAAGGCTTAATCCAATACCGGTTCCAGCGTTTTTTGTGGTGAAAAAAGGAACAAAAATCTCATCTATAAGTTCTTTGGGTATACCCGGGCCATTGTCCATTACCGTAATGTATTTTTTCCCTTGTTCATCAATACCGGCTTTAATGTTGATCTGACCATTTTCTTGATTTTCAAGAGCCTGTTGTGCGTTTTTACCTAAATTCAGTAGCACTTGTGTCAGTTGTTTCTCATCTATATAAAGTTCCAGTTCTTCAGGCTGGCAGTCAACTTTCAAATTAATGCTGTGCTCACTCGTATATTCTTGTAACAGCAATCGTACTTTCTCTAAAAGTTTTTTTGCTTGAATAAGCTTTCTATCGGGCTCTGGCACACTTAAAAAAGTACGATAAGATTGCACAAAACTCATGAGGTCGTTTCCTTGTTCTTTAATAACCTCCAACCCTTTAGCGGTATTGCTGATCTGTATTTCACTGAACTCTTCGGGAGCCGTTAGTTTAGTACCTTTTTTATAATATTTTAAAATAGATTCTGAGATAGAGGTGATCGGTGTAATAGTGTTCATGATTTCATGGGTAAGAACACGTATCAATTTTACCCAAGAATCCGTTTCCTTGTCATCCAATTCCTTTTGTATATCATGTACGATCACCAATAATAATTTTTTTCCTTCAATGGTGATCGGTGTACATTTTAAGGTAAGTTCTTTTTTTCCCCGTTCGTTTCCCAAAGAATACACTGTATTTTCAAAGGGTTCTAGAGAATCGAAAAGGGTGTACAATTTTGGGTCTATCTGTTTTAGTTGTTTGATATGGTTAAGTGGCCTATAGTTTAAAATGTGTTGTATGGTAGGATTTGCATATAGGATATGACCCTTATCGTTGATCGTAAAAATACCGATATCGGCCTGTCTTAATATTTCTTGATAATATTGCTCCTGGGCTTGTTTTTTTAGATGGATGTCCTGAATCATGTGATTGAGCATGTTCAAACTGTGATTAAGCTCTTCCATCGATTTTACACTGAGCTTTTCAGGAAAACGTAGGGTGAAATCTTCATTTTTTATAGCATCAAAAAAGTAGGCTATCTTTCTGTTGGTTTGGTTCACATAATAGACAAGCCCATAGGCCTGACCGATGAATAGAAGAAAGATAATAACCGAAGACAAATAATGTTTGTCAAAGAAGAGGTAGGCGGCCAATAAGGCCGAGATGGAAATACAGATGATCCTAAAGATCAGTTGGTAATAAATACTTCTGCTGACCATTAGTTGCCTGACTTTTTTAGTTTGTTGTAAAGAGTCTGTCGTGAGATACCCAATTGGTCTGCAGCGGCACTATAATTACCATCATGCTCGTTAAGGGCCTTGTTGATCATCATCAATTCCATTTCTTCCAAGGTTTTGGGGCCGTTCTCGGTCGATGGTGTCGTTTTGTTCTCGAGCAGAAAGTCTGACGGTTTAAGAACATTACCTTCAGAAAGTATCACTGCACGCTCCATGGTGTGGAGCAATTCCCTAATGTTTCCAGGCCAGGGATATTGCAATAGTTTTTCTTGGGCCTGCTGGTTTATTTTCAGGCTTGGTTTGCCGTATTTATTTCCGAATTTTTTTAAATAGAAATCGGCCAAAATCAATATATCGCCGTCACGATCACGCAACGCGGGAACTTCAATTTGTATGGTATTGATGCGGTATAAGAGATCTTCCCTAAAAAGTCCGTCAGCTACCATTTTTTCCAAATTACCATTGGTGGCACAGATAAGCCGAATATCGACGGGAATCGGTTTATTGGAACCGACCCTAACGACGACCCTATTCTGTATGACCGACAATAATTTGGCCTGCATCTGTAGCGATAAGTTTCCTATTTCATCGAGGAATAAGGTACCTCCATTGGCTGCTTCAAATTTACCGGAACGGTCTTCCTTGGCGTCTGTAAAGGAACCTTTTACATGGCCGAAAAGCTCACTTTCGAACAAATTCTCCGAAATGGAACCCATATCCACAGAAATAAAAACCTCTGAACTTCTGGCAGATGATTTATGTAGTTCACGCGCGATAAGCTCTTTTCCAGTACCATTTTCTCCGGTTACAAGAATGTTCACATCAGTTTTGGCCACTTTTTGAACAAGACTAAGGATACTATTAAGGGCTTTTGAATTACCTATGATATAATTGTTGTTCTGGTTAATGACCTGCTTTAGGTTACTTTCCGTTTGCCGCAGTTTCAGTACCTCTTTCTGTGACTTTCGTAGTTCATAGGCTGATTTTACGGTTGCTAACAACCGTTCGTTGTTCCAGGGTTTTAGCACAAAATCGGATGCGCCTTCTTTCAAAGCCTCTACCGCAAGCTCTATGGCCCCGTAAGCGGTCATCATAATCACGGAAATATGGGGCGCCTTCTTTTTTATCTCACGTAACCAATACAAGCCTTCATTACCTGTATTGACCCCGGCCGAAAAGTTCATATCCAAAAGAATAATATCAATTTCGCTAAGGTTCGGAAAAGAGGGAAGTAGGTTTGGATTTGATATGGTCTTAACACTTTTATATTCAAACTGTAACAATATTTCTAAAGCACTTAATACGCTTTTTGTATCATCTACTACTAGTATGTTGGCATCGATCATGCGCGTTTAGATTTATAGGCTAGTTAAAACTACGAATAGAATGAATACGTTCTATAAGGGTGTCAAAATATTTTACAGTATCTGTACAACAATTTTACAGTACATACGTAGTTGAGAATTTTTCATTTTTATAATATATTGATATTCAAATAGATATAATTATGGCATGTAAATAGTATTGGGTATGGCATACCAATTAAGAAATGAATAGAAAATTTAAAATAACGACTATTTTCCTGCTGTCCATTTGGGGAACGATTATTGCCCAAGATAGTTGGACTTTAGATGAGTGCGTTTCCTTTGCTTTAGAGAATAATTTAAATCTCAATGATTTTAAATATAACAATCTTGCCAATAAAGAAACGTACCGGCAATCCATCCGTAATTTACTACCATCTATAACAGGCTATTCTAGTTATACGATAAACTATGGGCGTAGTACGGATCCATTCACCAATGATATTATAACGACAGATTTTTTCACCAACAATTATTCCTTGGAATCTTCTATCGATTTATTTCAGGGGTTCCAAAAAATTAACTCCATTAAGGCCTCTAAGTTTTTATATAAGGCGACCCAAGAGGAAGTTTTGCAACAAAAATTTTTATTGGCCTTCAGGGTGATGCAGGCGTTCTATGACATTGAGTTTTTTGAAGGACTTGTGGAAATTTCAAAGGAACAGGTAAGCGTTTCACAATCCAATTATAATCTGGTGGAAAAGCAGATAGAATTGGGCTTGAAAGCTGGTGCGGATCTATACGAAGCAGAATCCTTATTATTGACCGATGAACTCAATGTGACCCAAAGTAAAAATAAACTTGCCGCCGCAAAGCTTACCCTTATACAAGAGATGAATTTGCAGAATACCTCTGATATTTCAATCCAGAAGAATCTCAAAAATGTAGCGGAAGATTTCGAAAATGAAGAGATTGAATCAGACTCAATATACAGTGAAGCACGCGAATTTTTACCATTGATAAAGTCTCAGGAACTTAGGGCAAAAGCCGCCAAAAAGCAAGTCGCGGTTTCAAGAGGAAAATTGTATCCTTCCCTCTCCCTTTTTGCGGGCAAAGGAACAGGATATTTTGAAACTACCCGAGATACGTTAGGAAAAACCGTTCCTTTCAGAGAGCAGTTCAAGAATAACACGAATCAATATATTGGTCTTAATCTTCGTGTTCCCATTAGTAATGGGTGGTCTGCAAGGTCTAATGTAAAACAAGCGAAAATCGAGAAACTTAGGGCGGAGAATAACTTAAGGACTCAAGAACAAGTGCTTTTTCAGACCATACAAAAATTGGTGCAAGATCACAACTCGTTACTAGTAGAACTTGATCAAAGCAATCAAAAAATGGAAGCACAAAACCTTGCTTTCACCATTGCTCAAAAAAGATATGAAAAAGGATTGATCAATGCACTAGAACTTTTTACCGCCAAAAACTTATATGCCAGTGCGCAGAATGAAAATTTACAGGTAAGGCTACGGTCCGAAATTAATAAAAGTACCTTGGATTTTTACAGAGGACTACCTGTTTTTAATATAAACTAGAAAGATTAATACATAAGATGGATATTAAATTAGAAAAGAAGAAAGGATTAAAACCCAAACATTTTGGGTATATCGCAATAGGTATTTTGGTGCTGTTCGTGGGGTATCAACTCTTGTTTGCAAGTTCTGTGTCAACGTTTAGGACCGAAAAGGATAAGCTTTCCGTCGCAGAGGTAACCGCGGGTAAGTTTGATGATTATATCACTATTAACGGAAATGTCGCTCCTATTGCTACTATTTATATGGATGCGTATGAAGGAGGTCGCGTAAGTGAAAAATTGATAGAGGAAGGTGCCATTGTCAAAAAGGGCGATATCATCCTAAAATTGGAAAATATGAATCTGTATGAGCAGATTCTGGCGAGTGAGAGTAATTTAGCCTTAAAACAAAATGATTTAAGGTCTACGAAGCTCAATTTTGATTCAAGGCAAGTAGAGGGCAGAAAATCATTGGCCACGGCGAGTACCGATCTGCAACGGCTAAAACGAAATTATGAGCAAAACAAGGCCTTGTACGATGACGAACTGATTTCTAAGGAAGAATATTTACTTTCTAAAGAAAACTACGAACTTTCCCAAAAGCAGTACGAGATCATAAAGCTGCAGACAGAACAGGATGATGAATTACGGGAAACCTCCTTAAAAGGATTGGATACCGATTTGGATCGTATGCAAAAAACCTTGGGTATGGTGTACCAACGTTTGGATCATTTGAACGTACGTGCCCCTGCCGACGGACAATTAGGATTTTTGGACGCCGAGATTGGGCAGAATATAGCCCAAGGCCAGCGCATCGGACAAATTAATGTATTGACCGATTATAAAATTGAAGCTGATATCGATGAGCACTATATCGATCGTGTAAAGCGAGATTTAACTGCGGTATTGGAACGTAACGGTTCTGAATTCCCGTTGCGGTTACGCAAAGTATATCCAGAAGTACGAAACGGTAGGTTCAAGGTAGATTTGATATTTACCGATAAAAAGCCGGAAACGATACGAACGGGCCAGAGTTATAATATCAAATTACAATTAGGAGAATCTAATGATGCCCTGTTATTGCCGAAAGGAAGCTTTTTCCAAAGTACTGGCGGCCAATGGATTTTTGTGGTCGGGCCCAATGGCGAGGAAGCGATCAAACGAAATATCCGCATAGGAAAACAGAACTCACGATATTATGAAGTGCTAGAGGGTCTTGAAGCTGGTGAAAAGGTCATTACCAGTAACTATGACAATTTTGGGGAGGCGGAACGAATCGTGTTAAAATAGCGAATAAAGTGTCACATCCGGTATAGTCGAGATGTCTTTAAATAACAATTAAAACCATCAGCAATGATCACCATTAAAAATCTGAAAAAGAGCTTTAGAACAGAAGAAGTTGAAACTCTTGCGTTGAACAATGTTAACCTTCATGTAGAGGATGGCGAATTTGTGGCCATTATGGGTCCGTCCGGTTGTGGTAAATCCACACTTTTGAACATTATAGGAATGCTCGATAACCCTACCGATGGCAGCTACAATTTTGCAGGAAATGAAGTAGGAGGGTTAAAGGAAAGCCAACGTACCCAATTACGAAAAGGAAATTTAGGCTTTGTTTTCCAAAGCTTTAACCTGATCGATGAACTAACCGTTTATGAGAATGTAGAATTGCCCTTGATTTACTTGAAAATGGGTAAAGCAGAACGCAAGGAAAAGGTAATGAAGGTGCTGGAGCGTATGAAAATAGCCCACCGCGAAAAGCATTTTCCACAACAATTATCTGGAGGTCAACAACAGCGTGTAGCCATTTCCAGAGCGGTGGTTACGAATCCGAAATTGATTTTGGCAGATGAGCCGACGGGTAACCTCGATTCTAAAAACGGACTAGAGGTCATGAACCTGCTTACCGAATTGAATCAAGAAGGAACCACTATTGTAATGGTGACACACTCTGACCATGATTCACATTTTGCGCACAGAGTGGTCAATCTTTTCGATGGTCAAATCGTAACCGAAAGTCAGAACAGGGCCATAGGTGCCATGATATAGTAAAAGGAGTTTATTCATCAATCAATTAGTAACGGACCAAAACCATATCCCCTCATCATGGAGCTTCTTTAAAAGAATCAATCAAAAATCAGCAGTCATGTTTAAAAACTATATCAAAATCGCTTGGCGGAATCTTTTAAAAAATAAAGGGTTTACCATTATTAATGTAGGCGGACTGGCGATGGGGATGGCTGTGGCACTGTTCATAGGTTTATGGATTTACGATGAATTATCTTTCAATTCCGCGATTGAAAACCATAACCGTATCGCACAGGTATTAATGAATAAAACGGGAAACGGGGAGATTCGTACCCGGTTCAATCACCCCTATCCCATGGCGGACGAATTACGAAATGTTTATGGAGACGATTTCGAGCATGTGGTTATGAGTTCTTTTCCGGGGGACAATGTATTATCGGTAGGAGATAAACAGTTGAACGAATATGGGGTTTTTATGGAAAAGGAGGCACTTCGTATGTTCTCATTCAGGATGTTGAAGGGCAACCAAAATGCGCTCCAGGAGCCTAATGCCATCGTCATATCAGAATCAACCGCTAAGGCATTTTTTGGCGAGGAAG
Organism: Maribacter sp. X9; assembly: GCF_048537565.1. Classification (GTDB taxonomy): domain Bacteria; phylum Bacteroidota; class Bacteroidia; order Flavobacteriales; family Flavobacteriaceae; genus Maribacter. The sequence goes on along the minus strand of NZ_CP183215.1, from coordinate 365,712 downwards.
ACCCTTTGGAGAAGGCCATATACCTAAATAATGATATAGTGGTTACTGTAAAAGGTGTTTTTAAAAACTTTCCCAACAATGCCAACATCTTTGACGCACTGAGTGCCTTTTCGGAGGTAAAGACCCTACAATTTGTTGCCTCTTGGGATTTGTATGTGGTAATGAACGACTGGGTGAAAACGGCCCGTGATCAAAAGTTATGGGATAACAATTCGTATTTGCTTTATGCACAAATAGCTGAACATACGACCATGGCCGGCGTAAGTGATAAAATTAAGAACGTGCTCCATGAGCATGTTCCGGAAGATACAAAACGCAGTAGCCCCCGCATCTTTTTACATCCCATGAAAGATTGGCATCTGCGGTCTACTTTTAAAAATGGGGTTGCGATTGATGGCGCTATTCAATACGTGCGCTTGTTCGGCATCATAGGAATATTTGTATTGCTGTTGGCCTGCATCAACTTTATGAACCTTAGCACGGCCAGGGCGCAAAAGCGTGCCAAGGAAGTGGGTATACGAAAAACTTTAGGCTCACTGAAGAATCAGTTGGTGAGCCAGTTCATGTTGGAATCATTGCTCGTTACCCTTTTTGCATTCATATTGGCCTGTGGTCTTGTACTATCGTTACTTCCATTTTTTAATCAACTGTCAGATAAACAAATTAAGTTTCCTTTCACCATTCCAATTTTTTGGATGATTTGTGTGGGATTGGTACTGGTCACTAGTCTATTGGCGGGAAGCTACCCTGCACTTTACCTGTCCTCTTTTAGACCGGTTAAAGTGTTGAAAGGGACCCTTCGTACGGGAAAATCAGTAATGTCGTTTCGGAAGGTATTGGTAGTTGTTCAATTTACCGTTTCCATTGTTCTCGTAGCGAGTACGGTATTGGTGAATCGACAGATACAACATTCTAAAAACCGTACGGTTGGATATGTTCAAGATGGATTGATTATGGTTGAAAAAACGACCAATGATTTCGAGGGTAAATACAATACGCTTCGTGAAGCACTGAAAAATACTGGTGCTGTAGTGGAAATGGCGGAATCATCAAGTCCCCTGACCGAAGTCTGGAACACGAATGGAGGTTTTGATTGGAAGGGTAAGGACCCCGATTTTGATGTGAATATCGTCACCTTTTATGTGTCGCATGACTATGGAAGTACAGTGGATTGGAATATTGCCCAAGGCCGGGACTTTTCCAGGGAATTCGCCTCTGATTCAACAGCCTATATACTAAACGAGGCAGCCGTTAAGTATATGGGGCTAGACGACCCCGTAGGAAAAAGGATTAGATGGTATGATGGGGAACATAAAGTCATTGGGGTTGTGAAAGACTTATTGGTCGAATCACCTTTTGAGCCTGTAAAACAGGCTATTTACACCGTAAATTACGGTCAGACAAACTGGATTACCCTAAAGTTGGCCCCAGGGAAGAACTTTATGGAGTCCCTAGACCAAGTAGAAACAATTTTTAGGAACATAGCACCCGATGTTCCGTTCCAATATCAATTTGTTGATGCAACCTTCGGATATAAATTTAAAACTGAGGAACGTATGCGGAAGTTGGCCGGTATTTTCTCGGCACTTGCCATATTGATTAGCTGTTTGGGCCTTTTTGGTCTTGCTACCTTTATGGCGGAACAGCGAACAAAGGAAATTGGGATACGGAAGGTGCTGGGCGCCTCTGTTCCAAGCCTATTCAAAATGTTATCCAAAGATTTTGTGGTTTTGATCATGCTATCTGGCCTAATTGCGGTACCGGTAGCCTATCATAATATGCAGCAGTGGTTGGAGAATTACACCTATCGCACTGATATGCCATGGTGGGTTTTTGGTGGCGCTATTCTAGGTGTATTGTTTGTCGCCATTTTAACGGTAAGTTATCATGCTCTCAGGGCCGCGAGAGCAAACCCTGTAAAAAGTTTGAGAACGGAGTAGGGTACTAAGTTCGATAATTTATAAAGGATATAGTGGATACAGGCATGGATACCAGTTGCGAGTGTAAATATATTGTACATCATTTGTAAAAATGTTTTACACTTAATAGTTTCGAAATAATACAATTAACTGTTAATCAGTTATTTGTAAAATCGGCATGAAATTGGTCATCATAATGAATGAAAAACTCGTCAACCTTCCAGAGGGTAGCCAAAGCATCAATCAAAAAATCAACAGTCATGTTTAAAAATTATATTAAAATTGCTTGGAGAAATATAAAAAAGGATAAACTCTTTACGGTTATCAAAATTGGGGGGTTTGCCATGGGTATAGCGGCTTGTATTTTAATCGCTCTTTTTATCAAAAACGAGCTAAGCTACGATGAGCACTACGTGAATAAGAATAGGATTTACCGTGTGGTCATGCAGGGCCAAATGAATGGGGAGACCTTGAAAAGTGTTCACTTTCAAAGGCTTTTCGCTGAAACGTTGCAATCGACATTTCCTGAAATTCAAAAAGCGGGTAAAATAAATACAAGCGAACTATTTGGGGCAGGGCGTAGGGCATTGCGGGTAAAAGGAGCCATCCAAAATAATTTTGAAGAAGGTTTTATCTATGCTGACCAACAGGTTTTTGAAATATTAGAATTTGATTTGTTGGAAGGAAACACAAAAGACGTTTTAACAAACCCCGGAAGTATTGTACTTACCGCCTCAAATGCGGCCAAGTATTTTCCTAATGGTGATGCGGTAGGAAGTACGATGTATTTGGACGATAACACCCAAAAACCCTTTACCGTTACGGGAATCATTAAAACGGGTGGTGAGGAAAAATCACATCTTGACTTTGGGTATCTCTTAGCAATAGAGGATACCGATACGAGCTGGTCGACTACCAATTATTTCACCTATTTATTGGTAGATGAGAATACCGATATTCCCATCTTGGAAAAGAAAATGCATTTCATGTTAGAGAAGTACTTCATTCCGGCAATAGTAGAAAGAGGAGTGGGAGAAGACTTTATGGAGGTGTTAAAAACATTGGAGTATAAATTACAGCCCATTACTGATATTCACCTAAAATCCGACATAAAAATGGGTGATAGGTTAAAGCATGGTGACATTCGTTTTGTTTGGATGTTTGCGGCTATTGCTGGTTTTGTACTCTTATTGGCGGTCATCAATTTTATTAATCTTTCTACGGCCAAATCTGCGAACAGGGCAAAAGAAGTCGGACTCCGAAAAACGGTGGGGGCCTTTAAAAGCAATTTGGTGAGTCAGTTTCTAATAGAATCCATCATATTCAGCCTTATTTCTTTTGTTATTGGAATTTTATTGGCGTGGATTTTATTACCAACCTTTAATTCCATTGCGGCCAAAAATATAATGATGCCATGGTCGGCATTGTGGTTCTTGCCCTTGTTGTTATTCTCGGCCCTAATCGTAGGTATGTTGGCAGGGTTGTACCCCGCCATGTACCTATCCGCTTTTAGACCGGTTAATGTGCTCAAAGGCAATCTAAGCATTGGAAGCAAAAGTGGAAGTTTACGTAGTGGGCTGGTCGTTTTTCAATTTACCACTTCGGTCGTATTGATCATAGGTACATTGATTATCTACCAACAAATGAATTACATTTTGAACAAGAAGCTGGGATTCGATAAGGAGCAGGTGCTGATGGTAGAAGGAACAAATTTATTGAACAACAACATCAAGACCTTTAAAGATAGACTTCTTGAACTAAGCGAAGTTAAAAGTGTTTCGGTAAGCGATTATCTTCCGGTAGAGGGTACAAAGCGCAACGGTAATAGTTTTAAAAGGACCGATGGTGGCGACCAAGAACGAGACGTACCGGGACAAATATGGAGGGTAGATTATGATTACATATCCACCCTAGGTCTTCAGGTAAGTAAAGGGAGGGGATTTTCAAAAGAATTTGCAAGTGATTCTTCTGCGATAGTAATCAATACTGCAATGGCAAAGGAACTAGGTTTTGAAGATCCTATCGGAAAACATATTAACAATGGTCAAGATTGGACAGTTATAGGGGTGTTGGAAGATTTTCATTTTAAAAGCCTGAAGGAAGATATTGAACCACTTAGTTTGGTCATCGGTAATAGTCCCAGCATAGTATCCATAAAATTGAATAGTGGGATAACTGCCGGAGCTTTGAAAGACATAGAAAAGGTTTGGCAAGAATATGTGCCGAACCAAGCTTTCGAATACACCTTCCTTAATCAAGAATTTGCTCAAATGCACGATGATGTTCAGCGTATGGGTAAAATCTTCAACAGTTTTGCACTCTTCGCCATATTTGTGGCATGTTTAGGCCTGTTTGCACTTTCGGCCTTTATGGTGGAACAACGTAAAAAGGAAATTAGTATTCGGCTGGTATTGGGTGCTCCTTTTAGAAGTATCTATCAATTGTTAACGCTAGATTTTATGAAATTGATTCTCATCTCCATCATCATTGCCATCCCCATAGGATGGTACATGATGAACCGATGGCTACAGGATTTTGCGTATCACATCAAAATTGGATGGCAGGTATTTTTAACAGCGAGCTTAGTCGCCTTAGCTATAGCTGTATTGACCATCAGTTATCAATCTATTGGAGCGGCTTTGGCAAAACCTTTAAAAAGCTTACAAACGGAATAACATCTATTAAAAACGGAAAACATGTTCAAAAACTATCTTAAAATCGCTTGGAGGAATATAAAGACCAATAGATTATTCTCCTTGATAAATATTGTGGGCCTATCGATGGGGCTGGCCATTGTTATTCTTTTATTCTTGTTTATTTCGCATGAAAAAAGTTATGATAAAATGTACCCCAAGAACGACCGAATATATAGGGTAATAACAAAAACGGACGGGGATTTTGGTTTTGAAACTTGGGCCACGGCACCACCTGTTGTGGCCAGGGCATTGACAAATGAGGTTACCAATGTTGAAATGGCCGCTAGAATGTTAAAGCATGATTTTGGGGGTACGGCGTCGATACGTGTGAACGATCAGAATTTTACGGAGGACATGTTTTATTGGGTAGACAAAGAACTGATATCCATTTTTGATATAGTTCTTTTAAAAGGAGACAAGGAGGGGGCCCTGGATCGGCCAAATACGGTAATCGTATCGGAAACCACCGCAAAAACGTATTTTGGGAACGATGATCCCCTGGGGCAAATAATTTTGGTCGATGATAGTCGAAAGCTTGAAGTTACCGGGGTATACAAGGATTTTCCTGAGAACAGTACGTTGGATGCCGATGTAATGGCCTCTAGCAAGGGCTATTGGTTCTATGATAACACGCAGTGGTCAAATGTCAGTTTTGAAACCTATTGTCTTTTAAAGAAAAATGCTGCTTTAGAGACCACGTTGGGGCAAGTGGACAAAATGTTAAATACTAACGTGCCCAAAGAAGACCAATGGTACGCCCTTTCATTGCAGCCTTTAAGCAAAGTACACTTGTATTCTGCTTCTTATGGTAACACCTATTCCTCCCGCGTAGGAGATATTAGTGAAGTGAAAAACCTAGGTTATTTGGCAGTGCTTATACTTCTTATCGCCTGTATGAACTATATGAACCTTACAACGGCACGGTCTCAAAAGCGTTCAAAAGAAGTGGGCATCAGTAAAACCCTTGGCGCAACCTCTAGATCTTTGGTGGGTAGATTTTATATGGAAACGGGCTTGATCACGGCTATTTCAATTGTGTTGGGTTTGTTATTGGCTATTCTTGTCTTACCTGGTTTTAACGCGTTGACCAATCAGCAATTGAAAATAGACCTCTTGATCAACGGTAAATTTTTCATGGTTTTATTTGCAATTTGGGTCACGACCACCTTTTTGTCAGGAATATACCCTTCACTCTATTTGTCCAGATTTTTACCCAAGGAAATTCTATCCCCTTCCTTGAAACAGGGAAAAGGAAATGCTGTGGTAAGAAAGGGCTTGGTGGTGCTACAGTTTGCTGCTTCTGCGGCCCTAATTGTCGGCGTACTGGTCATCTACCAGCAGACTCGGTTTATTCAGCATAAAAATTTAGGTTTTGCACCAGAGAACGTTATGGCCATATCGGTAAGGGGGTTGCGCGGGGCAGAGAATCAAAGCGCACTTATTCAAGAGTTCAAGAGTTTGACCGACGTTACCTCGGTTGCCATGGCGCAAGGGTATCCTAGTATTGATGTAAGTGGACGCACGTTACGAAAAAATCAATCGGACGAACATGGGTTGAACATACAGACCAATGTGGCCGATGCCGAGATAATCGATGTCTTAAATCTGAAACTTTTAGCGGGCAAAGGGCTTCCAAAGTTTAAAAATGAAAGCGATACGTTGGTGGAAGTGGTCTTGAACAAAAAATCCGTTGATTATTTGGGCTTTTCCGCTGAAGAAGCCATTGGAAAGGAAGTCTATATTGGGATTCCCAATACCATTGTAGGCGTAGTGGATGATTTTAACTATGAATCTTTACGGCAACCTATTGGTGCTTATGCTTTTCATAATAACAATAGTGAAGGAAAATCCTATATGTTGGTGCGGTTTACATCAGGAAATCTATCCAATACGTTATCCGGTTTGAAAACTGCTTTCAACAAGGTAGCACCTAATCTAGATTTCGACTATACGTTCTTAGACCAGAATCTAGAAAAGCTGTATGCACGTGAAAAAAGGGCGGGGCAAATAAGTATCGTATTTTGTGTATTGGCAATTTTCGTGGCCGCTTTGGGCTTGTTCGGCTTGGCTGCATTTACGGCAGAACAACGTAGAAAGGAAATAGGGATACGCAAGGTTTTGGGGGCTTCGGTCACTTCTATAACCCAGATGTTATCAAAGGATTTTGCAAAATTGGTAGTAATCGCTTTACTCTGCGGTTTTCCGTTGGCCTACTGGCTTATGGAAAATTGGTTGGAGGGTTTTGCCTATCGCATACATATCCATTGGTGGGTATTTGTGGTTTCAGGTTTTGTAGCGATAGGTATAGCGTTGTTGACGGTCAGTTTCCAATCTATAAGAGCAGCTTTGACAAATCCTGTAAAAAGTCTGCGTACGGAATAAAACCAAATTAAAAAACGAGAGCCATGTTTAAGAACTATATTAAAATTGCTTGGAGAAGCCTTTGGAAAAATAAAGGCTATAGTGCGCTAAATATTTTTGGGTTAGCGATAGGGATTACCTGTGCAGGTCTCATATTACTTTGGGTCGAAGACGAAGTGAATTATGATAGCATTTTCCCTAAACAAGATTTGGTTTATTATGTTCCTACCAACCAGCAATACGAAGGAGAATGGCGAACGTTTTATTCAACCCCTATGTTATTGGCCCGTGACTTAAAGCAGGAGATACCTGAAATTGTTAGGGCGGTAGCAACTTCACCCCAAAATTTACTCTTCACCGAAGGAGAAAATGGAATAAATAGGCAAGGTAGATATGCCAATGCGGATTTTTTTGAAATATTTAGTTTGCAATTTCTTGAAGGAGACTCCGAATCCGCTTTTGAAAGACCAGATGCCATCGTTCTTACCAGAAAAACAGCGTCGGATTTATTTGGGGAAAACACGCAGGTTTTAAATAAAGTACTTCGCGTTAACGACAAAGATAATTATGTGGTAACCGGTGTTGTAGAGGATCTGCCAAAAACTATAACCTTTGGTTTTGAATGGTTGGCCCCTTTTGAGCGGTTTTCGGCGGGTGAGGAATGGATGCAAGAATACGGCAGTAATTTTACCGATACGTTCGTGGAGCTCGCTCCAGGGGCGAATTTTGAGGAGGTAAATGCCAAAGTCAAAAAAATGATTCCCTCAAAGATTGAGCAGGCCAACACCTACGCCTTTTTGCATTCGATAAAAGATTGGCACCTAAGATCCAATTTTGAAGGCGGTAAAAAGGTGGGTGGTCAAATAGTGTATGTAAGGCTGTTCGCACTAATTGCACTTATAATTTTACTTATTGCTTGTATTAATTTCATGAATCTTGCCACGGCAAGAAGTGAAAAACGAGGTAAGGAAGTAGGTGTACGAAAAGTATTGGGCTCAGGTAAAAGGAGATTGGTCACACAGTTTATAGCCGAAGCGCTGATTACAGCAACTCTTGCCTCCACTGTTAGTGTTTTCTTAGTGATGATACTCCTCCCACAGTTCAACCTATTGGTAGAAAAACAGATTGAGTTTCGGCTGTTCTCGCCTTTACATGTATTTTCCCTTTTGGGTATAACCATAATTTGTGGACTCCTAGCGGGATGGTATCCTGCTTTTTACCTATCATCTTTCAAACCAGTAAAAGTTCTTAAAGGGATAAAAGCCAAAGGAGGAAGTGCAAGCCTCATAAGAAAGGCATTGGTAGTGGTGCAATTTGCAGTTTCTATAATATTTATTATCAGTACGATGATCGTTTATCAACAGGTGCAATATGTAAAAGGACGTGATCTGGGATACCAAAAAGAGAACCTCATCAAAATGGATGTAAACGGTGATATGGTCAAAAATTTCAATGCCATTAAACAAGATATGATTGCATCCGGAACGGTGGAGAATGTTGGCCTCAACAATTCCCAAATCCTTTACGGGGGCAATGATGGTTCAGGTTTTCAATGGAAAGGCGGTACGGATACGGAAGATGTACTTATTTCCTTTAGACACATAACACCATCTTTCTTGGAAACTGCCGGAATGAAATTGATGGAAGGCAGAAATTTTGGGGAGAATGTGGCCGCCGATAGCACAAATGTCCTAGTTTCCGAATCACTTGCTAAGATGATGGGTGAGGGCAGTGCGGTCGGTAAGACGATTAGTAGGGGCGAAACTTATAACATCATAGGTGTGGTAAAAGATTACTTGTTCGGTAATATGTACGGTACTGCCGAACCCGTATTATTTTTTAACAATCCTGATTATGCAAATTATATGTACGTAAAAGGCAAGTCGGGCAGGGCTACGACCGAAATACTGGCGACAATGGAGAAAGTGATGAAGAAATACAACCCTGCATTTCCCTTTGAATACGAATTTGTGGATGATGCTTTCAACGCCATGTTCAGAAGTGAAAAACTTATGGGTGACCTTTCAAAAATATTTGCCGTACTGGCCATAATTATTTCATGTTTGGGCCTATTTGGTCTCTCAACATTTACGGCAGAACAGCGTAGAAAGGAAATTGGAGTAAGAAAGGTTTTAGGAGCTAGTGTTTCCGGTATTGTGAATCTACTTTCAAGAGATTTTTTGAAGTTGGTATTTATCTCCATTTTGATTGCTATTCCATTGGCTTGGTATACCATGCAAAATTGGTTGGAAAGTTTTGCCTATCGTATTGAAATAAGTTGGTTGGTATTTATAATTGCTGGAGTCGTTGCCATTACTATAGCACTATTAACGGTTAGCTTTCAGGCGTTCAAAGCGGCTATGTCTAATCCGGTAAAAAGCCTTAGAACTGAATAAATCATCATCAACTAACCTTTTTTCAATCCTTTGTAGGAGCTAAGGGGGGCTTAAAAACGAAAATAATGTTTAGAAACTATATCAAAATCGCTTGGCGAAATCTTTTAAAGAACAAAGGGTACTCGGCTATTAATATTGGAGGTCTCGCAATAGGAATGACCTGTTTTTTGCTAATTGCCATGTTCATTAAGAACGAACTTTCCTATGATCGTTATCACGAAAAGGGAGATCGAATTTACCGGGTGGTGCATCATAGTAGTGCGGATAATACGGAAGACCAATGGATATGGGGAAATGCCCCGGTAGGGCCCGCTCTAAAATCCGACTTTCCCGAAGTAATTGAGAAAGTCCAGTTTTCCGGTAGATCTGATGTTTTGTTGGAGTATAACAAACGTTCCTTTCAGGAGAGCAATTGTTTTTATATGGATCCCACTGTCTTCGATGTTTTTACTTGGCCCCTGATTTCTGGAAATCCAAAAACGGCCTTGGAAGCTCCTTATTCTATCGTTCTGACAGAAAGTACGGCAAAGAAATATTTTGGAGATGAGGATCCCATGGGAAAGGCAATCAACGGTATTGGTGGAAGGGCAAATGACGGAATTTATACCGTAACGGGCGTGATGAAGGATGTACCGTCGAATTCACATTTTTCCTTTGACGTGCTGATGTCCATGAGTTCATTCTATCAGACCAGACCTGAAATTTTTGATTCTTGGGGCTATGTGGATTTCTACACCTATTTTCTGGTCGATGAGAATTTTGACCAACAGGTATTTCAGTCCAAAATACCAGCATTTTTAGATAGAAATCTCCCGGAAGACGATGCGGAATATTATTATAATCTGACTTTTGAACCCTTAAAAGAGGCCTATTTACAATCGGAAGCTGCAAGACAACCGGGTATTACAGGTAGCCTTTCCAACATTTACATCTTTGCCATTATCGGACTGTTCATTTTGATTATTGCATGCATCAATTTCATGAACTTAGCAACGGCCCGTTCCTTAGAAAGAGCAAAGGAAGTAGGCATTAGAAAAGTGATAGGGGCAAATAAAAAAGGACTGGTTTATCAGTTCATGGGGGAATCGCTGACCATGGTATTTTTAGCATCAGTATTGGGCCTGGCTTTGGTATTTTTCTGTCTTCCTGCCATGCGGGCAATTACTGGGAAACCCTTTTTAACAGAAGAAATTTTTGATGGTTCTACCCAGTTGTTATATGCGGCAATGGCATTGGTTATTGGCTTATTATCCGGTAGCTATCCTGCTTTTGTGCTTTCTAGTTTTAAACCTTCAAGCGTTTTAAAAGGTGTTTTTAGAACATCGCAAAATGGGAACAGGCTTAGAAAAGGATTGGTCATATTTCAATTCAGTCTATCCATAGCTTTAATAGCGAGCACTGTAATTGTGTATTTTCAGTTAGGTTTTATGCTAGATAAAAATTTAGGTTTTGATCGGGAACAGCAATTGGTCATCGACTTTAATTGGGACGATAAGGTAATTGACAACATGGAAACCATTAAAAGGGAGTTCATGGAGCTGCCTGAAGTAGTTTCGGTCGCCGGTTCAAGAACTGTACCAGGAAGTCATTTTCCTGCCGCTGGCACCGATATAGAAACACAAGAAGGTCAAATGGAAAACTTTAGTCCATTTCTTTATGAAATCGATTTTGATTTTATTCCCCACTATGAAATAGAAGTGGTCGCTGGACGACCGTATTCAAGGGAATTTGTAACGGATTCTACCCAGGCGATGATTGTTAACGAATCCGCGGCTAGAAGTTTTGGTTATGCAGACCCACAGGATATAATCGGTAAACGGTTTCAACAATGGGGCCGTGAAGGTACAATAGTAGGAGTGGTAAAGGATTTTAATTATTTGTCGTTACACCAAAAAGTAGCGCCATTAACATTGCGCTACTCACAGTATGGAAAATACCTTTCTTTAAAGATAAAATCCGGAAATATGCATCAGGCCATAAGGAAGGTGGAACGTAAATGGGAGGAAATCGCACCCCATCGTCCTTTTCTGTATAGTTTCTTAGATCAATCCTTTAACCAGCAATACGAGGCCGATTTCAAGTTCAAGAATCTCTTTACTATTTTTTCATTTTTGGCCATTTTAATTGCCTGTTTAGGATTACTTGGTTTAGCTACTTATAGTGCGGTACAACGTACCAAGGAGATTGGCGTACGTAAGGTATTGGGTGCTGAGGTTTCCAGTATCGTTGTTCTTCTGTCCAAGGATTTTTTGAAATTGGTGCTTATAGCAATTTTAATTGCGACACCCTTTTCTTGGTATGCCATGAGCAAATGGTTAAGCGTCTACGCCTATCAAGTTGATATTAGTTGGTGGGTATTTGCCCTGTCCGGAACCATTGCTTTTATCATCGCTTTTGTTACGGTGAGTTTTCATGCGATAAAAGCGGCAAGGACAAATCCTGTAAAAAGCCTACGAACGGAATAGAAGTTCCCGCCTAATAAGGAGGGATTAAGGGAGGTGTAAAGAATGTACAATCAGTATCAAATTAATTCACCACACAAAAAACGAGAATCATGATAAAGCAATACTTAAAAATCGCTTGGAGGAACATCCTAAAAAACAGGCAACAGACCATTATAAATCTGTTGGGATTAACGGTTGGAACTGTAAGTTGTTTAGCTATTCTCCTTTATGTTTTTGCTCAGTTTGGCTATGACCAACACCATAAAAATGCCGCATCTATCTATAGGGTTGAAACCATTATTGAAAGGGACGGCGCTGAAAATTTTGATACGGGGGCAGCATCCCCGCCGATAGCCTTTGCATTAAAAGAAGATTTTCCGGAAGTTGAGGAAGCCACCCGTGTGGTATTGGCCGATGTCTTTAACAGTAGCTTGATCGGAGTAGCTGACAGTAATGATGCCTACTATGAACCCAGGGTATATTTAGCAGATTCTACTTTTTTTAAGGTATTTGCCTATAACTTCCTAGAAGGAAGGCAGGAAATTGCCTTGAATGGACCAAATTCCCTAGTTCTCTCGTCTTCTTTGGCAAAGAAAATGTTCGGTAGTCAGAGTGCCTTGGGAAAAGCGGTTAAATGGGGCAGTGGGGAGAATGCCCAAAACCTGACGGTTACGGGAGTTTTTGATGAAAATTACGGTAAATCGCACCTGAGCCCTAACTACATTGTAAGTATGAGCACCCCTGGTATGGGGACTTTTGTGCAAAGCTTTCAAGATTTTGCTACAAATAATTTTGTATATAGTTATGTAAAACTGAAGCCAAATGTTGACGCTTCAAAGGTTCAAGCTAAATTACCTGGTTTTATTCAGGAAAGAGGAGCACAGGATATGGCCAATGCGGGAATGGATAGTAAGGTGTTGATTTTAAAAAGTGTACCTGATATTCATCTTTATTCGGAAGGAAGAAAGAATCAAATCCATGAAGTTTCGAATATAAAGTATTTATATTTTTTACTCACATTGGCCATCTTTATACAGCTAGTGGCATGCATTAATTTCATTAACCTTAGTACGGCCAGGGCAAGTAAAAGAGCAAAAGAAATAGGAGTAAGAAAGGTAGTCGGCGCCGGAAAAAATAGCTTAATGCGGCAGTTTTTGGGTGAATCCCTAATGTTATCCATATTCGCCATACTCATTAGCATTCCAATAACGATTTTGTTATTGCCCATGCTGAACGAACTTACCAAAGCATCACTCACTTATCATGATTTATTGAACTGGAGGATAGGAGTCTTATTGATAGCCCTAGGTATAGTTACCGGATTCTTGGCCGGGATTTACCCTGCAATAATACTTTCCTCTATAAAACCGATTAGAGCACTTAAAAGCTCCACAGTTTTACAATCTGGCAGTGGTAATTTCAGGAAAGCTTTAGTGATCTTTCAGTTTGTTGTTTCCATAAGTCTGGTAGCGACAGTTATTATTGTAACACAGCAATTCAAATTCGCTCAAACCAAAGATTTAGGCTTTAATAAGGACAATCTTTTAGCTTTACGAATCGGTACCGATGAGGCTTCCAGCAAGTTTGAGTCCATAAAATCCGCATTTTTGGAAATACCGGGAGTGCTAAATATTTCTAGTGGTAATTATTCACCTTCCGAAATAGTTTTGTCCGATAATGGTCTTTACCTCCCAGGCGGTAATAGGGAGAATGTTACCCTGGTTAAAAGACAAGGTATTAGCGAAGGCTATTTTGAAACAATGGACATCCCTGTGGTAAAGGGTCGGGATTTTACCCCGGCGGATACAACGGACCAAATAATTGTGAATCAGGCGACTTTAAAGGCCTTTAATATTTCAGAAGAGGATGCCCTAAGTTCTAGACTGGTACAGAGTTATGGCGAAGAAACTTTTGAAATGCGAATAATAGGCGTTGTGAAGGATTATCATTTCGCTACTATTAAGGAGGAGATAGCACCACTTTTTTTACATAAGGAAACATCGCCTAATTGGTTATTTCTTAAGACAAAAACCAGCAATTACGGCCAGCTATTAAGCAACCTGGAACAGCAGTGGAAAGCGACAGTAAAGAACGTTCCTTTTGATTATAGGTTTGTAGACAAGGAGGTAGAGAAATTGTACGACGAAGAAAAACGTCTTGGTCAAATTTCGTTAGTTTTTACAGTTCTCGCCATATGTATTAGCTGTCTTGGTTTGTTTGGGCTTGTCTCCTATGTTGCGGAACAAAAGAAAAAGGAAATAGGAATACGTAAAGTGTTGGGCGCAAGTATAGCATCAGTAGTTCAATTATTGACCAGAGACTTTGTTATCCTAGTGGGTATTGCATTTTTAATTGCATCCCCAGTTGCCTACTATTTTATGCAAAGATGGTTAGAAGGTTTTACTTATAAAATAGCTATTCAATGGTGGGTATTTCTTTTGGCGGGTGGGTTTGCGCTGATTATTACTTTCTTGACGGTCGGATTACAATCCCTAAAATCTGCGCTTGCGAACCCAGTTAAAAGTCTACGAACGGAATAGCTTAGTTATGACATATTCTAAAACAGTCTTCGCGTAGTACCGTGATTGTAGGTTTTTGATTTTTGCGTTGCCTTTGTAAATATATTGTACATGGTTTGTCAAAATATTTTACACAAAAAAATTTCACATTCACACAGTTAATTGATAATCAATTAGTTGAATAGATGGCATGAAATTGGTCGTAAATTGATGAATCAATTCATCAGTCTTGCTTAAGGTGGTCGAATCATCAATCAAAAAATCATCAACCATGTTCACAAACTATATCAAAATCGCCTGGAGAAGCTTAAAAAAACAACCCTTCTTTACATTTCTCAACACCTTTGGACTAGCTATTGGAATGGCCGGTGGCTTACTAATCTCATTATATATCTACGATGAATTGAATTATGATAAAATGTTTGCCGATGCGGATCGAATTCACAGAATCAATGTAGATATTAAGTTTGGGGGTGATGCCAGAAAGTTTGCGGTAAGTCCGGCACCGTTGGCCGATGCTCTTGAAAGTAATTTTTCGGAAGTAGAGTTAGTGACCCGTTTCAGGACTAGGGGCAGTTCTTTATTAAAAAAAATGGATGCCGAAGCTAATGTAAAAGAAGAAAACACAACTCTTGTAGACCCTACTTTTTTTGAAATGTTTGGCATAAAGTTACTGGCGGGAGATGCTGAAACTGCATTGAGCAATCCTAATACTTTGGTATTGACCAGGACCGCTGCCGAGAAGCATTTCGGCATTACGAACGCTGTTGGCCAGAGTCTGTTATTAAATAATGAGGAGACCTATACTGTTACGGGGGTAATAGATGATCTGCCCAAAAATTCTTTCTTAAGAGATTATACTGTGTTTGAATCTATGGAGGGTTATGATGACTCCAGAGTAGTGAATTGGGGCAGCAATAATTACAATACCTTCCTTAAACTTATTCCTACAGCGAACGCTAAGGATATTCAAAGGCCTTTAGAGGGATTTTTAGGAAAATATGTTGTTCCAAGTGTACAGAATATCATGCCGGGGATTACGGAAGAGCAATTCAAAGCAGCAGGAAATTATCTGGTATATAGCACTATACCCTTGGCCGATATCCATCTGAACTCCAATTTAGTAGGAGAAGTGAGCTCAAATAATGATATGCAAAGTATTTATATACTTTCTTTTATTGCCATTTTTCTAATGGTCTTGGCAAGTGTCAATTTTATGAACCTTTCTACTGCACATTCTTTAAAAAGGGCCAAAGAGGTAGGTGTACGTAAAACATTGGGTTCCAACAAACGAGATTTGGTCCGGCAGTTTTTGGTTGAGTCAGGTTTAATTTCCTTTCTCTCTTTGGCATTGGCATTACTCATGGCTATGATTGCCCTACCTTTTTTCAACACCTTGGCGGCAAAGGAAATCACCATTCCATATTTGAATCCATTTTTTTGGTTGATACTATTAGGTTCAGTTCTATTGTTAGGACTACTGTCGGGTAGTTATCCAGCATTTTTTATGTCGCGTTTTATGCCCGTAAAAGTATTGAAAGGTGGCGGGCAAAGCAGTGTTGGTGGAGGAAATATTAGGAATTCACTAGTGGTTTTTCAATTCGCCATTTCTGTCTTTTTAATAATAAGTACGCTGGTGGTTTACCAGCAATTAAAGTATATGCAAGGGAAAGACCTTGGTTTTTCAAAGGATCAGGTTTTAATCATAAACGATGTATATACGGCAGGTAATAAGGTAGATTCATTTAAAGAACAGGTTAAAAAATTAAGTTTGGTTAAGAATGCGACCTTAAGTAGTTTTTTCCCAACCCCATCGAGTAGGAGTGATTCTACTTTTAGCCCTGAAGAGGGCCTTTCGGACCAAGAAAATGCAGTGAGCATGCAGACTTGGGGGGTTGACTATGATTACGTTTCTACTATGGATTTTGAATTTGTGGCGGGGCGTGATTTTGATAAAAATTTCGGAAACGATTCTACCGCAATTATCGTAAACGAGAGGGCTGTCAAGCTTATGAAGTCCACTCCACAGGAAGCACTTGGAATGCGATATACACCCGGTAGTTTTTCGAAAAACCCAGAGTTCTTTACCATTATTGGTGTTGTTAAGGATTTTCATATTGATACGTTAAAGGAAGAAATCGATGCGGTAAGCCTTCATCTATCCAATGATGCATATGCCATGGCGGTAAAGTTGGAGGCGGGTAATTTTGAGAACGCTGTTTCGGCGATTGAAGGAGTTTGGAACTCCATTGTCCCCGGTGAACCTTTTAACTATTATTTTATGGAAGATTCTTTTAATGACACCTACCAAAGTGAGCAACGCTTGGGTAATATATTTATCATTTTTACTATACTTTCTTTAGTGATCGCCTGCTTAGGATTATTTGGATTAGCTGCCTTTAATGCCGAAAAGCGGGTGAAAGAAATTGGGGTTCGCAAGGTATTGGGGGCCAGTGTACGTCAGATTTCAATAAAACTGACCATGGATTTTTTAAAATTGGTTGGGATAGCCATTCTTATATCGATACCTCTTGGTTGGTATATCATGAACAAATGGTTGGAGGATTTCTCATATCGTATAGACATTCCGTGGTGGATATTTGTTTTAGCAGCTTTTTTGGCGGTATTGATTTCGGTACTTACCGTGAGTTACCAAAGTATAAAAGCGGCTATTGTTAATCCGGTAAAAAGTTTACGCTCGGAGTAATAAAATTATAATTAAACTAAAAAGTATAGCTATGCTGAAACAACATTTAAAACTCTTTTATAGGAATGTGCGTGGCAACAAGGGCACATTTCTAATCAATACCTTGGGACTGGGTGTTGGGATCGCTTCTTTTTTAGTATTGGCACTCTATGTCTATAACGATGTCACGTATAATTATTTCAATAAAAACTTAGCCAATATTTATAGGATACAAGAGATTTATGAAGATGGTGACGGTACGGCTACCAAAGGTCTAGTGCTACCTAAAATAATGGAGGAAATACCCGAGGTCGTTAACGGAACTCGAATTTTTGATTGGGACGGGCATCGATTGGCGTATGAAAATATCGCTTTTCCAGAACAAATGTATTATGCCGACAAAGGTTTCTTCTCCGTTTTTAGCTTTCCCTTTGTTGAGGGGGAGGCAACCAATGTGTTGGACGAAAAATTTAGTGTTGTCATTAGTAAACCCATAGCCGAAAAATATTTTGGTTCCGCTTCAGCCATTGGTAAGGAATTGCAGGTAGGATTTTCTGAAAACTATTTGATTGTAAAGGGTGTTGTGGATATCCCTGAAAATTCATCTGTAAAATTTGACGTAATAGGGTCTTATGAGACCGGGGAGACCTTATCGCCTTGGATAATTGATGTGCATGATTGGTACAATACGTTTTCAAATACATATGTGGTTCTACAGGACGGTATCGGTCCAGAGGCGATTTCGGAAAAGCTTGAGCGAATCGTTAAAGAAAATTTTCTACCCGTAGGCGAAAGTACTATTAAATTGAGCCTGTTGCCTTTTAAAGATTACCATGCCAAAGTAGAATCCAACCAAACGTTGATTACCATATTAGCTTTTATAGCGTTGGGAATTATAGGAATTGCCATTGTCAATTTTATTAATTTGACGGTTACCAATTCTTTGTCACGCACCAAGGAAATAGGAATCAAAAAAGTACATGGGGCCACCAAAAAACATGTAGTTCAACAAATAGTAGTAGAATCTTTGGTAGTCGGTCTTATTGCTTTGGCCTTTGGCCTTTTGCTCATGAGCGGGTTCCTGCTACCCTCGTTTAACAGATTGTTTGAAACAAATCTATCGATTGGCTCATATGACCCCTTATTTCTGGGTACACTTTTATTGGTTATTTGGGTCGTTGTTGGACTATTTTCAGGCTTGGTTCCCTCTTTTTTATGGTCTAGAAGTAAATTGGTTGAAAACCTTCATGGAAAGGTAACGGCGAAACAAAAACCAGGTTTCTCCAAATATGCTTCTATCGTAGTGCAATTTGTCATTGCCATCATGTTGATTTCGGGCACCCTCATTATCCGAAAACAAATTGATTATATGGTAAAGAAAGACCCGAAATTCGATGCAGAAAATACCATTGTGCTTCAAACCGATTATTGGCAATATTCTGATACGGAAGCCGCATCCCAAAAATTGAAAGTACTGGCGCAGGAATTGGAAGCTAGTCCATTGGTTTCTTCCGTTAGCTTTACGGGTAGTGTGCCTGGGGATTATGATGAAAATTATAACGGATTTTATTTAGAAGGACAAAACGATAAAGCCGACATTTTTCTTAGAAAATCTTATGTGGGCGAAAACTATTTTAAAACATTGGGTATTCCCCTTACGAGTGGCCATGGATTTGAAAAGGATGGACTTTTGTTGGAAAACACGGTGGTGCTCAATAAAACGGCAATGGATAAATTGGGTTTTACCACTGCACAAGAACAGCTTTTAAGGGAAGGAAATCCAAATGGACAAGCTTACAGGGTTATTGGTGCCATAGATGATTTCACCTATCAGGGCGTACAGAACGAAATGCAGCCTTTGGCACATTTTTATACAAAACAGGAGAACTATACGAATTGGGACTATTTGGCCATTAGGGCCCAAGAGGGGGCTTCCCTTCAAGTAATTGAATTGTTAAAGAACAAATGGCAGACATTATTACCCGATGCAACTTTGACCCATTTTTTCGCCGATGAAAAACTGAATGCATATTACAAAGAATATGAACGGGTGAATACGTTGATAACATGGTTTTCCCTTTTAGCGGTCCTGTTGTCATGTATAGGCCTCTTCGCCATAGCCTCGTTCGCGATGGCAAAAAGAACCAAGGAAATAGGGATACGAAAAGTAAACGGAGCAAAGGTATCCCAAATCCTGAACTTGTTGAACAAAGATTTCTTAAAGTGGGTTGTTATCGCCTTTTTAATTGCGGTCCCATGTGCCTATTACGGTGCTCAAAAGTGGTTGGAAGGATTTGCCTATAAAACGGAAATTAGTTGGTGGGTTTTCGGTTTGGCCGGACTAGCAACACTAATTGTTGCCCTTATTACGGTTAGTTGGCAAAGTTTAAAAGCGGCACGTGCAAATCCTGTAAAAAGTTTACGGACAGAGTGAAACGATCCTAGATAAACACAGTCTTTATAAAAAAACATCAATCAAAAAAACACTCATCATGTTTAAAAACTATTTAAAAATCGCCTGGCGAAATCTCTGGAAGAACAAAGGGTACACGTTCATTAATGTAGGCGGTTTGGCTCTGGGTATGGCGGTTACCTTGATTATTGGTCTCTGGATATTGGACGAGCTTTCCTATAACAGTTACTTCAAGAATAAGGATAAAATAGCGCAGGTCTTTCAATCACAGACCTTTAATGGGGAAACCGGAACCGGACCCGCAATCCCTAGACCATTGGAAAAGGGATTGCGGGATGGTTATAGCGACAATTTCAGGCACTTGGTGATGTGTTCGTGGACCAATGATCATTATTTGAAATACGGAGAGAAAAGTATATCCAGACCTGGCAATTATATGCAACGGGAAGGTCCTGAACTGTTTGGTTTGGAAATCATCAAAGGGGAAAAAGATGGACTACGGGAAATCAATTCCATCATGTTATCAGCCTCCACCGCCGATGCTTTATTTGGCAGTGAAGATCCCATTGGTAAAACCGTAATGGTAAGTAACCAACATAAGTTAAATATAAGTTCCGTGTACAAGGACATTCCTGTAAACAATTCCTTCAATGACACTGATTTTATAATTCCATGGGAAAAATATTTGGCCAACAATGAATGGATACGAAATGCTGAAGACCAATGGGGTAACAATTCGTTCCAGATGTTCGTTCAAATTGCCGATAATACGTCGTTCGAGAAAATCACCAATGCCATTAAAGATGTAAAGAAAAACCTAAACCCAAATTCAGCGGAATTTAACCCTCAGCTTTTTCTTTTTCCGATGGAGGACTGGTACCTGCGTAACAGTTTTGAAAATGGAAAGCAAAATGGGGGACGCATAAAATATGTGTGGCTTTTTGGGATCATCGGGGCATTTGTACTGCTTTTGGCCTGTATCAATTTTATGAACTTGAGTACGGCCAGGTCAGAGAAACGCGGTAAAGAAGTGGGGATTCGAAAATCGATTGGTTCGCAACGCGGTCAATTGATTTATCAGTTTTTAAGCGAATCCTTTTTAGTCGTGTTGTTTGCATTTTTTGTTTCCCTATTGCTCGTTCTTGTTTCTTTGAATGGATTCAACGAATTGTCTAAAAAGGAGATTTCTTTCCCTTGGGACAATGGAGGATTTTGGCTGATATCGCTTTTATTCGTTCTATTCACTTCGCTACTGGCAGGTAGTTATCCAGCACTATATCTATCGTCCTTTAGACCGGTGGATGTTTTAAAAGGCACATTTAAAGCAGGTAAATATGCAGGGCTTCCCAGAAAAATATTAGTCGTAGTCCAGTTTACCGTTTCTGTAGCTTTTATCATTGGTACGGTCATCGTCATGCAGCAGATCAATTATGCTAAAAATCGCCCCGTGGGTTATGATAAGGAAGGATTGATACAGATACCAACGTTCAGTGAGGACTTTTTTGGCAAATATGATCTGATGCGAAGTGAGTTCCTTGGATCGAATGCCGTCGTTGAAATGTCAACCTCCAGTAGTCCAACCACTCAAATATGGTCCAATAGAAGTGGTTTTACTTGGGAGGGAAAACCCGAAGGCTTTCAAGAAGATTTGGCATGGACAGAAGTCTCACCGGAATATGCAAAATCCTTGAACCTTAAAATCCTAGAAGGAAGGGATTTTTCTCGAGATTTTGCCACCGATTCTTTAGGCGTTTTGATCAATGAATCTGCCAAGAAATACTTAGGTCTGGAAAATCCAGTAGGCATGTTGTTAAAAGATGACGATGAAGAAGACCCGAATCCGCCCTTAAAAATCATCGGTGTAGTGCAGGATATGATTACACAGTCGCCTTACGAGCCTGTAAAACAGGGCATGTATGTATATGACCGTTTCAATAATGCCAGTTACTACAACTTACGGTTGAACCCTAAGCAAAGTGCAGGACAGAACCTAGCAGTAGTTGAACGCGTTTTTAAGGAGCATTTTGCCGATATTCCTTTTGAATATGAATTTGTGGATGCCCAATACGGGGCGAAATTCGCTTCGGAAGAACGTATAGGTACCCTGTCGGGCATTTTTACCGCTTTGGCCATTTTAATTAGTTGTTTGGGTCTTTTTGGACTGACTTCTTTTGTGGCCGAGCAGCGAAAGAAGGAAATTGGAGTGCGCAAGGTATTGGGAGCTTCAATTTTCAATGTATGGAATATGCTTTCCAAAGACTTTTTGAAATTGGTGGTCATCTCTTGTTTTATTGCTGTTCCCATTGCCTATTTCATTATGAATGGCTGGCTACAAGAATATCCGTACCGAGTAATCTTAAAGTGGTGGATTTTTGCCTTTGCCATTGCCGGTGCCATGTTGGTAACGGTATTAACGGTAAGTTTTCAGGCCATCAAAGCGGCCAAGGCCAACCCCGTTAAAAGTTTAAGAACAGAGTAAATCATCATAATCATGCTTAAAAACTATCTAAAAATCGCTTGGCGAAACCTAATAAAGGACAAAACGAATACCTCTTTGAATATCATTGGCTTATCAGTCGCTTTTGCGGTAGCCATTTTATTGGGAATGGCCGCATTGTATCAACTTTCCTTTGATAATTTCCACGAAAATGGAGCATCCATCTACAAGATTGTCCGCACCCAACAGACCCCAAAAGGTCCCGAAGCGGGCACGGTACAACCCGCACCCCTTACCCCTTCCTTAAGGGCCGAGGTTCCGGGTGTAAAACGAATTACAAGATATTTACAGGACGGTACCCTTGCCTTTTACAATGATAAAGAGGTAGATATGGATGTTGTTTGGGTGGACAACGATTTCTTTTCAATGTTCAGTTTTCCCATTTCCAATGGTAATGAAAATGAGCCTTTGAACGACCTGTCCGCTGTAGTGTTGACGAAGAAAGCGGCAAACAGACTTTTTGGTTCTACCGATGTAATTGGTAAAACAGTGAATCTATTGGTAAATGGTGTCGAAAAACCATTTACCGTAAGTGCGATCACGGAGGATATCGTTCCACAAAGCTCTTTGGATTTTGAAATCGCCGCACGGTTTGAGAGCCATCGGGATTATTTTAAAAATAAGGAGGAGTGGGATTCGCAATACCATGATGTATATGTAGAGCTCGAGGATGGCGTTACCGCTTCCGGTTTTGAAAATAGTAGCAAGTCGTTCATAGACCTTCATTATAAGGAAAGCATAGAAAGGCTAAGAAGGGACGGAGCATCTTCAGATTCTAATGGCCGATTTATTGACCTGAGGTTGGTTCCCATGACCGATGTTCATTTTACGAGTCTTAAAAGTGGATTTATAGAAATCAGCAGAAGCATGCCGTATCTTATTCTTGGGGTTGCCTTTTTGATCCTATTCATTGCCTGTGTGAACTATATCAACATGAGTATTGCCAAATCGGCCAAACGCCTAAAGGAAATAGGCATGCGTAAAACCTTGGGAGCTCAAAAATCACAGCTTTTTTTTCAATTCTGGAGTGAAAGTCTATTTGTATTTCTAGTCTCGATCGGGATAGGTATTTTGTTGACTTTGGTATTGATGAATGATTTTAAGACCCTCTTCAATACACATATTTCAGCTGAAATGTTGTTGAGACCTATGGTAATTTTTGGTCTGCTCGGTATGGTTTTGATTATATCGATGCTTGTGGGTGGATATCCCGCTCTATTAATGAGTCGCTTAGGTACCATTCAATCCCTAAAAGGAAAATTAGAAGCTACGGGCGATAACAAAGTTAGAGACGTGCTTATGGTATTTCAATTCGGGATTGCGATTCTACTGATTATAGGGACATTGGTATTGTGGGGCCAAATCGAGTATATGCGGAATAAGGATTTGGGCTATGATAAAGAACAGGTGGTTTCCTTTCCGTTGAACGGAAAACGTAATAGCAATGATGTGGTGGAATTGTTACGCGATGAATTACGGGGTAATCCAGATATCATATCGGTGAGCGGGGCCGATAATAATCTAGGACTCGGAAAGGATGGTAGTAGATCGCATAGTAAAATAGGATTTGAATATAAAGGTCGGGCCGTGACTACCAATTTTCTAGTGGTGGACCATGAGTATATCAAAACCTTGGGATTACAGCTAGTGGAAGGTAGGGATTTTGAAAGCGCCGCTGATAGTTTGGGAGTGGTCATCAACGAAGCTATGGCCAAGGAACTGGGAGAGGAAGACCCCCTTACGGCGCAATTAGAAATTGAAGATGGGTTGTATTATCCTGTATTGGGTGTCATCAAAGATTATAATTTTAATGATTTGGATAGGGACATTGAACCCATCACCTTTTACATGAGTAGGGAGTGGGGGCTTACCTATGCCTATGCGAAAGTGGCACCTAAGCATATGGCTGATTCTTTTGAGGCCCTAGAACGCACTTGGAAAAAACTGGAACCCAATGCAGAGTTTTTAGGTTCTTTTTTGGATGAGAATGTCGATAGAACCTTTAAACGTGAAAAAACAACTGCCAAAATGATATCTAGCGGTTCCATCATCGCCATTATTTTAAGTTGTATGGGACTTTTTGCCATGTCCATGTTGATTGTTTCGCAACGGACCAAGGAAATTGGAATTCGAAAGGTCGTTGGGGCAAGCGTAACGTCTATCACCTACATTCTTACCAAGGATTTTTTAAAACTGGTCTTCTTCGCATTTCTTATCGCATCACCTATTGCTTGGTATATAATGCAGAAATGGCTACAGAACTATGCCTATAGAATAGACTTGAGTATATGGTTTTTTGTAAGTGCCGGTGCCATCGCCATTGTAATAGCATTGCTCACGATTGGGACACGAACCATAAAAGCGGCAAGGGCCAATCCGGTAAAAAGTTTACGTACCGAATAACTTAGAAATATGTTTAGGAACTACTTGAAAATTGCTTTTCGGAATATTTGGAAGAATAAAGTATTCTCCTTGATCAATATTTTGGGCCTATCCATTGGTCTTAGTGCGTCATTTGTTATTGGAGCTATGGTCTTTTATGATTTGACATTTGATAAGTTCCACCCAGATGGTGATCGAATTTATCGGGTAACTACTTCTTTTACAAGTCCCGATGGAGATTTTTATAATTCCGGAGTAACTGTGCCGTTAGCCGAAGCACTTCAAGATCTTAAGATGGAAGAATTGGAAACTGTTGCTCCGTTTTTTTTAACATATCCTTTGTATGTTGAGAATCAGGAAACAGGAAACCGGTTCAAAAGTCCAGAATTTGTTATTTATACCGATGCCGCTTACTTTGAAACCTTCGACTATGAATGGTTAGTAGGGAACAGGCTTAATGTTTTAGAAGCTCCCAATCAAGTGGTGTTATCCAAAAAAAGGGCCGAGAAGTATTTCCCGAACCAGGATTTGGATGCAATTATTGGTAAGTCCGTAGTATATCAAGATACCATTCCTGCAATGGTTACCGGTATTGTTGCCAACTTTCATAAGAGAACGGACATAGTTTTTGAGGAGTTCATTTCCTTAAAAACAGCCGTAACCCAAGATATGACCAACGCTGTTAACGAACGCAGTTGGAACAATACGAACTCAGCTTCTCAATTGTTCATCAAACTTTCGAAAAATACAGTTTCATCAGAAGTTCAAAAAATCTTAAGCCAAATGGCCAAAGAACATGATGAACCCGAAATGGTGGCCGAAGGAAGAACCAATACCTATAAAATCCAACCCCTTTCAGATATTCATTTGAATCCAAACTATGGGATCTTTGATTTTAGTGAGAGTCGTACTACCATGGCCGTATTACAGAGTTTGCTTGTATTGGCCGCGATTTTAGTGCTTTTAGGGTGTATCAATTTTATTAACCTGAATACAGCGCAGGCCATTCAGCGTGCCAAAGAAATAGGAATCAGAAAAACACTGGGAAGTTCAAGGTTGCAGCTGATATTCCAATTTTTAGGAGAGACATTTCTACTTACGTTAGCCGCGGCAATGGTATCTTTTTTTCTATCCAAATGGCTACTTTATTTATTCGCAGATTTTATTCCGAAAGGCCTCACTTTTGAGCTTTTTTGGAGTCCATCGATTATGATAGGTATCGTCTTATTATTGATAGTGGTTACTGTTTTATCAGGATTTTATCCTGCCCTGATTCTTTCGAAATTCAAACCTATATCCGTTCTTAAACAACAGGTGCTACCAACGACGGATAAAGGAGTATTACGTAAGTATCTGATTGTTTTTCAATTCGTCATCGCACAAGTTTTTATTATCGCCACCTTATTGGTAGGGAAACAACTGAACTATGTCATGAAAAAGGATATGGGTTTTAAAACAGAGGCCATCGCTTATTTTAGAACTCCATGGAGGGACGCTTCTTATGACAAACGTAAACGCTTTGTAGCCGAAATGGAAGAATTACCCGGTATTTCTGAAGTTGTTCTTTCTGGAAATCCTCCAGCTTCCTATACAACGATGAGCATGGGTGTCTCGTTTGTAGATGGTGAGAAAGAGGTGAATTCAGACCTGCAATTGCTCTATGGCAATCCAGGCTTTTTTAATCTTTATAAACTAAATTTATTATCAGGTCGGTTGCCCTTAAACGATTCAATTAGGGAATATGTAGTGAATACATCCTATTTAAAAGTTATAGGCATCGATGAGCCAGCAAGTGCAGTCGGTAAGAATATTAGGGCCGATAATGAAAATTTTCCGATAGTTGGAGTGATGGAAGATTTTAACCAGCATTCGCTAAAATATGGAGTTTCACCAATGGCTTTTACCGGAAGTTCTTACACGGGTAGATGGACGCAATTCAGAACTATACATTTTAAACTGAACGGCCTTGACACGAGCGACTGGTCCCAAACCATTGCCCAGATTGAAACTATTTGGAAAGATCTATATTCCGATTCAGATTTTGAGTATTCGTTTATGGATGATACGGTAAAGGAATTTTATGAAAGTGAGCAAAAAACAGCAACATTGCTACAGTGGGCTACAGCCCTAGCTATTTTAATCAGCTGTCTAGGTTTATTAGGTTTGGTCATGCATACGACGGAGCGAAGAACTAAGGAAATAGGCGTGCGTAAAATTCTTGGCGCCTCTATCCTTCAGTTGAATTTATTGCTATCAAAAGATTTTTTAAAATTGGTATTGATCGCTTTTGTAATTGCCGCACCTATCGCTTGGTACGGATTAAGCTATTGGTTAGAAGGGTTTGCCTATAAGACCAATGTAAGTTGTTGGATTTTTGCGTTAAGCGGACTAGCCATGATTCTATTGGCAGTAGTGATTATGAGTATCAAAACAATGGCGGCTGCAAATACCAATCCGGTAAAAAGTTTACGAACGGAGTAAAAACTTAGAATAATACTTTAAAAAGTGAATTCAACACCAGAATGATAAAATGAACATATGCTTGTTAGATATGCGTTAAGGAATATAAGAAAGAGGATTGTTTTAAATCTTATCAAAATAGTAGGATTGTCACTTGGTTTCTGTGGAGTTCTATTTATTGCTCTTTTTTTAAAAAAAGAAGTGAGTTATGATAAGGGTCATGATAAGGCGAATCGTATCTATAGGTTGACCACAACCAATCCTGATGTTTTTGAGGGAGCTCATTTTGCCCGAATTACAGATGCCAAAAAAGTCAACCAACTACCACTAGATATACCCGATATAGAAGCTTTGGTACGTATGATGCCTTTACGTGACAAGCTTTTATTAAAGGATGATCAATATTATGCTATAGATCAAGCTTTTGCGGTAGATGATACATTTTTTAAACTTTTCGACGTTTCTTTTTACGAAGGAAATTCCAATTTAGCCTTGGCGAATCCAGGTTCAGCAGTAATTTCAAAATCCTTAGCGCATAAAGTTTTTGGGGATAAAAGTCCGATGGGTAAAATAATTTCCTTACCTCCCGGTCACTATAACACTATTGAGACGAGCTTTACTATTAAGGGGGTAATGGAAGACTTTGCACAGGAAAGCCATATGCATCCAGAGTTATTGATTATGCCAGGAGCTGATGCTATTTCGGGTTGGGCTTATGTATATACACTTCTTAAAGCTAACACTGATTTTAAGGAAGTAATCCCCAAGATTTCTCAAAAGTTAAATGACCTTTATGGTTTAGATAGGAATTCTGAAACAGAAATAGAGGCGCATCTGATGCCGCTAAATGATATTCATTTAACATCCAATCTACTTCGAGAGATTGAAGCGAATGGAAGCACGTCGAACATATACCTCATGGCTATCGCAGGATTAATCTTGCTCTTTATTTCGTTAAGTAATTTTACCAGTTTAAATCTGGGTATGGCAGCTTACTTGGAAAAGTTTTTGGCCTTGAATCAAATTCTGGGGTCATCTAACCGTATAACGATGCGCTACTTTCTTATGGAAAGTTCGATTATTCTTTTCTGCTCGCTGGTATTGGTTTTATTGGGTACTTTTCAATTGAATCGTTTTATTCTTAACCATTATCAGTCTAATTTTCTGGAGTCTAACTTGTTATTTGCCTTGGGGGTAATGCTTTGTTTTTTTATTTTAGGTTTGTTGGCAGGGGTATATCCTGTTGTCAAAAAAGGTTTTCGGGTGGTTACACTGGGAAATAGAATCAAGCAGGGTAGTTCTGTTAAAACCCATAAGGTGCTGTTGGTGACCCAGTTTGCTATGGCCATAGTATTGTTGGTCGGGGTCATCGTTATTACTCGTCAGACCAACTATGCTCTTGGTAATTCTATGGGGGCTACAAAAGATAATGTAATAAGTATTCCATACGTTCATGCCGACGTGCAAAAAGATTTTCAGGTCTTTAAGGCCGAGCTACTTAAGGAAGGCGCCATCCGTTCCGTCTCAGCAATGATGTCACCACCGGGAGGTGAAACCAATGATATGTTTCCGTTTACAATGGAGGATGCCCCTGATACTGAAAATAAATTTATAGGTATTTTTTCTTGTGACTATTCCTTTGCCAATGTATTTGAATTACCATTTTTAAGTGGTAAGAATTTTACTGAGAAAAGTATAGATCAAAATGGTAATGGTGAATATATTATAAACGCCACAGCCCTTAATTACTTGGGATTTCAAGACCCACATGAAGTACTTGATAAGGATTTTGCCTTAATTTCTCCTGTAGATAATGTTGTTCTTCCTGAGGGTAAAATAATAGGGGTAGTGAAAGATTTCCATCTCTCAGGATTACAGACTAAGGTGGCACCGTTGGTTCTGTTTAAGAGGGAAAATAGCTGGTTGGAGAATATTGCCATTTCCTACGAGCCTTCATTGAAAACAACCGCAATTGCAGCAATCGAGAAAACTTGGGAGGAGATGTTCCCAAATTATCCATTGTCATATTATCCTGTAAGTACCCTTTATGAGAATGTCTATAAAACGGAATTAGTACAAAAGAACCTTATTCTGATTTTTGCGTTAATTGCAATATTGGTTTCCGCAATGGGTGTTTTAGGACTTTCGTTGATGGTTGCCCAACGGCGCTTTAAAGAAATAGGCATACGAAAGGTAAACGGAGCTACTATTTCTGAAATATTGGTATTGCTCAATACCGATTTTTTAAAGTGGATAATAATTGCCTTTATTTTTGCGGTACCCATCGCCTATTTGGGCGCGAACAAGTGGCTTGAAAGTTTTGCCTATAAAATAGAATTGAATATTTCGATGTTCCTTTTGGCGGGCGGTATTACCATTTTTACGACGATGCTAACTATTAGTTGGAATAGTTATAGGGCCGCAAAACAAAACCCAGTAAATAGTTTACGAACAGAGTAAGAATTCATTTTGATTCGTTTTTGTAAAAATATTGGACATAAAATGTCAAAATAATGTACACTTCACATTTTAATGATTACATAAAACACTGATTTATAGACCATAAAGTTATGGCATGATATTCGAAAAGAATATAGGGCTTAAGGTTGAGAGGCAATAAAATCAAATAGAATATGTACAAATTATATCTGAAAATAGCTTTACGATATCTCTTCAAGAATAAACTGTATTCTTTCATCAATATTTTTGGACTGGCTATTGGTATTGCATCTTTTGTACTGATAATGCTATATGTAAACTACGAACAAACCTATGATACTTTTGATGGCTCGGAAAACGTACAACGCGTCTATATGGATTATACGGAAGATGGGGTTTTTGTGCCTGGAGATGCCCAGACCTATAACTTGAGCGGACCCACATTGAAAGAGGCATTTGCAGAAATTCAGGAATTTGTGAGGCTCGGGCATATTACCGATGTAACTTTTAAGCATGATGATAGATTGATCAACGGTGAGAAAGGTGCAGTAGCAGACCCATCGTTCTTCGATATTTTTAAGTATCCTTTGCTAAAGGGAGATTTAAATAACGTATTGAAAGACCCTTATACAATAGTATTGACACAATCACTTGCCAAAAAGATTTTTGGTAATGTTAATCCAATTGGCAAATCCGTTCAAATCTTTTATGGTACGGAAAAAATATTTACCGTAAATGGAGTTATGAAAGATCTGCCGACGAATGTTCATATGAAGAATGATTTTTTGATTTCATTCAGTACATTAAAATCATGGGAAGGATATCGAGATACCCCAGAACCGAATTGGAATGGTAATAACCTATTTACCTATATAAAAATAGACGAAAAGACAGATGTAGCGTTGCTGAAGAAAAAAATCATGGATTTCAAAGTGGAGGCATTACCATTCGAAAGACATAATATAGAGGCTTTAGAGGATATTCATTTGCATTCCGACAAACCTTATGAGGCAGAGGCCAACGGAAGTGCTAGCAGGGTTAATTTTCTTTTGGCTATTGCTATTATCATCGTTATTCTCTCTTGGTTGAACTATGTAAATCTTTCCACTGCAAAATCTTTAGAAAGGGTAAAGGAAACAGGTATTCGCAAGGTGGCCGGTGCGCAAAAGCCGCAGATTATTTTTCAATCCTTACTAGAATCATTTTTGTTGAACCTAGTTGCCATAATCATGGCAACTATCATAATACTTATGGTCCTACCGTTGTTCAGTAATTACATTGGAAAAGAACTTGAAGTAGGTATTTCTACTTTTGGAGATTTCTTACCGATGATAGGATTCATTCTTCTAGGTACGTTGGTGTCGGGGATGTATCCAGCGTTCATTTTGAGCAATTTTACAACTGCCAAAGCATTGAAAGGTGAAATACGTACTTCAGGAAGTGGCTTGGTCTTAAGAAAAACACTGATAATAGGTCAGTTTTTGGCTACCATTGTCTTACTTACAGGAACAATTTTAGTATCCAAGCAAATAGATTTTTTACAAAATCAACCTATTGGTGCAAATCTCGATCAGGTATTATCCATTAGCGGTAAGGTTATGGGTGATAAATCTGATTCGATTGTACGAAATGAAATAGAAGTCTTAAAAAATGAGTTCAAAAGTCTATCATTCGTAAAAAGTACGGTTCTGGCACAAACCTATCCAGGAGGAGAATATGAAAATCTTTCGTCCTCAGTTGGAATTACCTATCCAGATGGTACAAGGGATGACAAAAGAATATGGTATAATTATGTTGTGGGACCTGAATATTTTGAATTGATGGATATGGAGTTTGTAGCTGGGGGTCCATTTGTTGAAACATCACAAGGACATAGTAACAGAATTGTTTTAAATGAACGATTTGTGAACCATATGGGGATTTCAAAAATGGAGGATGTTATTGACAAGACTATAAAATTCTGGGATCAAGATTGGATTGTTTCTGGAGTAATAAAAGATTATCATCATTTTGGATTGAAAACAGGTATTGAACCAATGCTTTTAAGATATAATAGAAACGTCAGAAATGTTCTTATAAAAATAGACCAGAGCGCAGTGTCTACCATGGGTATGAGCGGAGCAATTTCCCAAATTGAACGTCTTTGGAAGGAAAGGTTTCCGCAAAGCACGTTTAACTATACTTTTTTAGACGAAAAGTTTGAAGCGCAATATAATGAGGATAAAGTTTTTGGATCGGCCTTTCAAATCTTTACGATATTGGCCATACTTATTGCCTCTATGGGGCTTTTTGGACTAACTTCCTATACCGTTGTACAGCGCAAAAAAGAAATTGGTATACGAAAAGTAAACGGAGCAACAATTGCTCAAGTACTAACCCTTTTGAACAAAGACTTTATAAAATGGGTAGGTTTCGCATTTCTCATTGCTATTCCTGTTTCATGGTATTCAATGTCCAAGTGGTTAGAAGGTTTTGCTTATAAAACTGATTTTAGCTGGTGGGTTTTTGTTCTGGCCGGTGTTACGGCCTTAACAATAGCACTTGTCACGGTGAGTTGGCAGACTTTTAAGGCGGCAATTGCAAATCCGGTAGACTCGTTAAGGGATGAATAATATTTATATATTCAAAAAGCTTTATAAAAGCAATGGATAAAGTTTAAACTATCTTACAATAATTCACTAACCACTAACTCACTAATAAACTTATCAAAAAATGCTACTACAATTAAACCATATTTTCAAATGGGTACAACAAGGAGGACAACGGGTCTTTCTATTAAAGGACATCAACTTGCAAGTTGAAGAAGGAGAGTTTATTTCGGTCATGGGACCGTCCGGTTCCGGTAAATCTACTTTATTGAATGTCATCGGTATGTTGGATACCTTTGATGAGGGCGAGTATCAGTTCCTTCATGAATCCGTACATACCCTAAAGGAAAAATACCGCTCTAATCTATACAAAGAATATATCGGTTTTGTATTTCAATCGTATCATTTGCTCGATGAGCTTACCGTTGAGGAGAACCTGGAAATGCCTTTGTTATATAAGAAGATAAAGGGTTCAGAACGGAAAGCCCTAGTGGCCGATATGTTGGATCGTTTCAATATTGTTGGTAAAAAAGATTTGTTTCCTACTCAGCTCAGTGGGGGTCAACAGCAGTTGGTGGGTGTCGCCAGGGCTTTGATCGGGAAACCCAAATTGATTTTGGCCGATGAACCTACCGGAAATTTGAATTCGCAGCAGAGCGAGGAAATCATGCAACTATTCCAAAAACTGAACAAGGAGGAAGGCGTCACCATAATTCAGGTCACCCATTCTGAAAAGAATGCCGAATACGGTTCACGAATTATCAACCTATTGGATGGTAGACAGGTGTAGAAAATTATTTTAATCCAAATACCCCTCCGGATGCATTTCATCAAATTCGGTGTTTTCTTGAAACGCTTTGGCCAATAATAGAATGCTCGCCTCATCATAAAGATTACCTACTAAAGTAATACTGGTAGGATGTTTTTCCTCATCCAATCCTGTAGGTATGGAAATCACAGGATGACCGGTCAGGTTGGTAATGACCAATTGCCGATTGCCAAAAGTTGGAGATATAAGGACATCAAAATCCTTCATGATAGTCTCCATTTTTTCAATGAGTACTTGTCGGTGTCGGTTGGCCTGTAAATATTCTACTGCTGGAATAAAACGGGCTTGGCGTAAGGAATTGGCCCTTGATTTTTGATCTTGCTCCACCATCTGGTCCACATCACCCGAACGAACCAGGTCATCGAAAAACGCCCCGGCCTCGGCGCGTAAAATGATGTCAAAACTTTTATAAGGGACATCTTCAGGTAATTCCACTTCGGTAAGGTCCAGCCCCATGTTTTGAAACGTAGCGATTGCCTTCTCCAAATTGACCTTACTTTTGGAGGTGTCCTTTTCCACATCCTTTTTTAAATAGCCTATCCGCAGGGATTTGATGTCCTTTTTCGGTTCAAATCCATCCGGATAATCAGTCGTAGTGGGGTCTTTAGGATCTTTTCCGGTAATGACACTATAGACAATGGCACAATCTTCCGCACTTCTGGCCATGGGGCCAACTTTATCCATAGACCAGCTTAGGCTCATCACCCCATGTCGGCTTACCCTTCCGTAAGTTGGTCGTAATCCGGTAATGCCATTACGGGTGCTCGGCGAGGTAATGGAACCAAGGGTCTCTGTGCCCAAGGCAAAGGGAACCAAGCCTGCCGAGGTGGCGGAACCAGAACCAGCCGAGGAACCACTCGCCCCTTGTGTTACATCCCAGGGATTTTTTGTTTTTCCATCGAACCAGACATCGCCCCTGGCCAAGGAACCGGAGACCAATTTGGCCACTAAAACACCTCCGGCATTTTGTAACTTTTCAACAACGGTCGCGGTCATATCAATGGTTTGGTTTCGGTAAGGCTCGGCTCCCCAAGTGGTTTTATAACCTTCTACCGCCATAAGATCCTTAACACCATAGGGTATACCGTGTAAAATTCCTCGGTAATTGCCTGAGGCCAATTCTTCATCCATCTTTTTAGCCTGCTCCAGGGCCATTGCTTCGGTAATGGTAATGGTACATTGCAGAACGGGATTGTATTTTTTTAACCGTTCAATGAAAAATTGGGTCAACTCCAAAGAACTTATTTTTTTGTTTTTGAGGAGCGAAGCGAGTTGTGGGATGGTATAAAATGCTAATTCGGACTTGTTTTCAGGAAGTTCGACGTCTTCCGGAATTTCCCAATCAGGAAAACCTTCCTGTGGTCTGGGCGTAAAATTGGCCGGTAAGGGATCAAAACGCACCGCCGGAAAAACGTCGCTACTCAACGTGTATTTACGGAGCGAATCGAATCCTTCCCTGTTTTTTTCCAGATAAGGATAAAGGGTATCGATATATTTTTTGTCAAAGTCCAATCCCATCAATCGTTGAGAATTTCTGACATCCTTTTTAGAAAATTTCGCTTTAGAACCTGAACAGGCCGTGAGGAAAATAAGTAAGAGTAAAAGGTATAGTTTGTTTTTTCTTAATACGGTCATAATGTTATGGGTTGGTCTTATAAATCCGAATTTACGTTTTTTAATACGCATCTTTTATCCTTGGGAAAGTAAATAGACAAGATTTTCATTTCTCATAACAACAGCTTCTTTTTATAATGATATCTTCATTTTCAATGGTGTAACTTCATTATCTCCCGTCTAAGGATTATATTTGTTGTTTAGAATGATTTTACATAATGAAGATAGATAAAAAAGACGTTTTAAAGGCCTTGGAACATATTACGGTTCCCGGTGAGGGGCGGAATATGGTGGAGAGTGGTGCGGTAACGAATATCCAGATTTTCGGGGATGAAGTTGAGGTTGATGTTACCATAAATAACCCAAGCCTACAGGCCCGTAAAAAGACTGAAGTGGAGATTTTAAAAATTATCCATAGAGAGGTTTACGAAAAGGCGAAAATCAAAATCAATATCAAGGTAGATGCTCCTGCGGCAAAACCCAAGGTTAATGAAATCAAGGGAAAACCAATTCCGGGTATTACCAATATTATTGCGGTGGCTTCCGGTAAAGGAGGGGTAGGTAAATCTACCGTGACGGCAAACTTGGCAGTAACCTTGGCGAAAATGGGCTTTAAAGTAGGATTGTTAGATGCAGATATTTACGGTCCGTCCATGCCCATTATGTTCGATGTTGCCAACGAGAAGCCCTTGGCGGTCAATGTAGGAGGAAAATCCAAAATGAAACCGGTAGAAAGTTACGGGCTGAAATTATTGTCCATCGGGTTTTTCACACAGCGTGACCAAGCGGTCATTTGGAGAGGGCCAATGGCTTCCAAAGCGCTCAATCAAATGATATTCGATGCCCATTGGGGTGAACTGGATTTTATGTTGATCGATTTGCCACCGGGTACGGGCGATATTCATTTGAGCATCATGCAGGCCTTACCGGTAACAGGTGCGGTAGTGGTCAGTACCCCACAAGAAGTGGCTTTGGCAGATGCCAGAAAAGGAGTGGCGATGTTTCAACAAGATTCTATCAACGTGCCGGTTTTGGGTATCGTTGAAAATATGGCCTACTTTACACCAGCGGAGTTACCCGACAATAAATATTATATATTTGGTAAAGAGGGGGCTAAACATTTAGCGGAAGATTTAAATGTACCTTTCTTAGGAGAGATTCCTTTGGTACAGAGTATACGTGAAGCGGGAGATGCTGGGAGACCAGCGGCCTTACAAACGGCGACTCCGGTCGAAGCCGCTTTTGAGGAGTTGACAAAACAAGTAGTGCTAGAGGTTGTGGGCAGGAACAAAACGCTTCCGCCAACTGAAGCAATAAAGATTACAACAATGGCGGGTTGTTCCGCCGTTAAGAAAAAATAGATATGACATCTGCAGAACTAAAATTAAACGTGGAAAAAGCATTGGAGGAAATCAGACCTTTTTTACAAAGTGACGGAGGTGATATTACCCTAATTTCCATAGATGATGACCATTCCGTAAAGGTTAGATTAGAAGGTGCCTGTGTTGGGTGCAGTGTTAATCAAATGACCCTAAAAAGTGGGGTGGAAATGACCATTAAAAAGTACGCTCCCCAAATCGATGAGGTAATAAACATAGCCGGATAACCTGACTTATGTCATTATTTTTACTTCTGTAGCCAAATACCTTTACCGTGTTTAAAAAATAGATTTTTTCAATGATTGAAACCGATATATTAATAATTGGTGCGGGACCTACGGGTCTTTTTGCCGTTTTTGAAGCCGGACTCTTAAAATTAAAATGCCATTTAATCGATGCCCTTCCACAGGCTGGCGGACAATGTTCCGAGATCTACCCTAAGAAACCCATCTACGATATTCCCGGTTTTCCCGAGGTGTTGGCGGGTGACCTGGTCGATAATCTCATGGAACAGATCAAATCCTTTCAACCCGGTTTTACCTTGGGGGAACGTGCGGAAACGATTGATAAATTAGCCGATGGCACCTTTATCGTAACTACGAATAAAGGAACTAAACACCACGCGCCCATTGTAGCGATTGCTGGAGGCCTAGGTAGTTTTGAGCCTAGAAAGCCTTTATTGGAAAATTTGAGCCAATTTGAGGATAACGGTGTTTCGTACATCATTAAAGACCCTGAAGTCTATCGTAACAAAAGAGTAGTCATTGCCGGTGGTGGGGATTCTGCCTTGGATTGGAGTATTTTCTTGGCCGATGTGGCTTCCGAAGTGACCTTGGTGCATCGAAGAAATGAATTCAGGGGAGCATTGGATTCCGTTGAAAAGGTACAGAAATTAAAAAATCAGGGAAAAATCAATTTGATCACTCCGGGTGAAATCGTGGGATTGAATGGAAGCGATTCCTTAGAATCGGTTTTAGTTCGAAAAACGACCAATGCCAAGGAAGACCTTCGCTTGGAGGTGGATGCATTTATTCCTTTATTCGGACTTTCCCCAAAATTAGGGCCTATTGGCGATTGGGGATTGGAGATAGAGAAAAATGCGATCAGAGTCGATACGTTCGATTACCAAACCAATATTCCCGGTATTTATGCCATTGGTGATGTCAATACCTATCCTGGTAAATTAAAGTTGATTCTATGCGGTTTTCATGAAGCTACGCTAATGTGCCAAAGTGCTTATCAAAAAATATTTCCAGATAAAAAATACGTCATGAAATATACGACCGTTGGTGGCGTTGAAGGTTTTGATGGGAGTAAAAAGGAGTCGCCAAAGGCAGTAGTGAAATCGATTGATTAGTTTTTAGGAGCAAGGAGCAAGGAAATAGTAATTAGGTTAGCGAAGTTCAAAAAATGGCGGTAAAAAAGTTTGAGGATTTAGTGGTATGGAAAAAGGCTCAAGATTTTGCGGTTTTGATTTATGAAGATTTTTCAAACCTCAAAGATTCTTCTTTTAAAGACCAAATCTTAAGGGCGTCGGTTTCGATTTCCAATAACATTGCCGAAGGTTTTGATAGAAGGACCAATCCTGATTTTATAAGATTCCTCTATTTTGCCGTTAGTTCAAATAGCGAAGTAAGATCCATGTTATATTTGTCCACAAAATTGAATTACCTAAGTACAGAAAATGCTAATCTGTTGATCGATAAATCAAATGAAATTTCAAAGATGCTGTTCGGACTTATCCAATCGATGAAAAAAACGGCTGATTAATTCTAATACAAAACTAATTCACGAACTCCTAATACCTAATTCCTATCCATGGATATCAAAATCAAAATTACCGACCGCGAAGGTGTCGCTCATGAAATTGACGCCCCAACAGATATGAACATGAACCTGATGGAAGTCGTGCGCTCCTATGAACTAGCTCCTGAAGGAACTATCGGCATCTGTGGCGGAATGGCCATGTGCGCTTCTTGTCAATGCTATGTGCTGTCCGATCATGTACTTCCGGAAAAATCGGATGATGAGGAAGCCATGCTTTCCGAAGCGTTCAATGTACAAGAAAATTCTAGATTGGGATGTCAACTTCACATTTCTGAGGACATGGACGGACTAGAAGTTCAACTGGCTCCAGAAGAACTCTAAACGTCAATACGAGGAGGCTTTTAAACGACGAAGTAATCTATAAAAATCTGTTTTTAGTCCCTTTGACTATGCTCAGGATGATATTTGGTTTAAGTAAAAAATATTATTTACTGAATACTGAATACTGTTTTCACTAACCACAAACCTAAATCCTCGCCTGGTACGTAAACAGGTTATAATACCTGCCTTCCGTAGCAATCAATTCTTCATGGGTGCCTTGCTCTGCGATTCGGCCATTTTCGATTACCAAGATTTGGTCTGCCTTTCGAATCGTACTTAAACGGTGTGCGATTACGAACGTCGTTTTTCCTTTGGTCAGTTCCGCCAAACTTTTTTGGATAAGACCTTCACTTTCGGTATCCAAATTGGAAGTGGCCTCATCCAAAATTAAGATTCTAGGATTCGCCAAAACAGCCCGTGCAATAGCAATACGCTGCCGTTGCCCACCCGATAATTTTACGCCTCTTTCGCCAATCAAGGTGTCCAACCCATCATCGAAACGGTCCGTAAATTCGTTTACATACGCTGCTTGTACGGCATTTTGCAATTCCTCTTCCGTGGCATTGGGTCTTGGGAATAAAATGTTCTGACGGATGGTGCCCTCAAAAAGGAATTCATCCTGCAATACCACCCCTAGGTGTTTTCGGAAACTGCCCAAATTCACTTTTGAAATATCCTGACCATCCACTTTTATGCTACCCGATTGCGGATTCAAAAACGTAGCGGCCAAACCTGCAATGGTACTTTTCCCGGAGCCGGAGCTTCCTACCAGCGCAATGACCTCTCCGGATTTTGCTTCAAAACTTATGTTATGAAGCACTTCTTTGTCCTCTTCATAGGCAAAGGAAACATCATCGAATACGATGTGTCCTTCAAAATCGGTCAACGTAATCGTTCTATTTTCCTCGTCAGATTCTGGGGTCATGTTCATCAGTTCTTCGGTACGGTCCAACCCCGCCAAAGCTTCGGTCAATTGGCTTCCTATATTGCTCATTTGCACTATGGGGGCAACCATCAATCCCAATAAAAAGGTAAAGGTCAAGAAATCTCCAATGGTCAATTCATCCATCATAATTTTATACCCCCCAATGCCCATAATGCCAGTGGTGGCCAGTCCGAGTAAGAAAGTGGAGGAACTGGTCATAAAGGCCGTTGCCGTTAAACTCTTCTTGACATTGATAAATAGACGTTCCACCCCTTCTTCAAAGATTTTGTTTTCTTGCGCCTCTGCATTGAAACCTTTAATGACACGGACACCGCCCAAGGTTTCGGTAAGTCTACCGGTAACTTCTGCATTGATCTTACCTCTGTTTCTAAAAATGGGTCTAATGATTTTAAAGGCCTTTAAGGCAATCAGGGCAAAAATCGCCAACGGAATTAAGGTGAATAGGGTCATAGTCCAACTAATGCGCAATAGTAGAATTAAGGAAACTAC
The DNA here is from genome assembly GCF_048537565.1 of Maribacter sp. X9. Lineage (GTDB taxonomy): Bacteria > Bacteroidota > Bacteroidia > Flavobacteriales > Flavobacteriaceae > Maribacter. The sequence continues at coordinate 326,507 of NZ_CP183215.1, read as the reverse complement.
TGCGGTAATGGTACCGCCCACCAGTTGCACCAGTCCGGTACCAATTAAATTACGTACCCCTTCCACATCGCTCATGATTCGCGAGACCAATGCCCCAGATTTGGTATTGTCAAAAAACCGGATGGGAAGCGATAGCACTTTTTTCTGTACCTGAGCCCGTAGTTCCGAGATTAAAAACTGGGCCTGTACACTTAATATTTTGGTGAGTAAAAAAGAAGTGACCGCCTGCACGAGTATCGCCAAACCGACTGCGGTGACCAAAATTTTTAAAAGTTCGACATTCTTGTTCGGGATGATGTCATCCATTAAATATTTTAGTGATAACGGAGCAACAAAACTGGCCGCTTTACTTACCACGATTAGGGCCAAACCAATGAAGACCAACTTGCGTCTAGGCCAGATAATGGTCTTGAAAGCGGTAAGGATACTGACTTTTTTTTCGGACATGAAAGGATGAATTTTGAAGACTGCAAGTTACTTCAAATCCATTTATAAAACTGGGCTTAGCCATTTGGATTGGCATTCCTTTCAATCTTTGTCAGTATCTTGTGGCTACAAACAGAACACCCTATGAAACAGTTATCATTTTTAAATTTCCTGCTATTATTTTCCTGCGCCACTGATAAACCTAAATCTGAAATTGAGCAATGGCAATCCCAAGCAGCCCAAGTTGAAATCATTCGAGATGATTTTGGAGTGCCCCATATTTATGGAAAAACCGATGCCGATGCCGTTTTCGGACTTTTGTATGCCCAGTGTGAGGACGACTTCAATAGGGTGGAACAAAATTATATCTGGGCCACGGGCCGCTTGGCCGAAGTAGAGGGTGAGGATGCCTTATACAGTGATCTGCGTGCAAAATTGTTCATGACCGAAGCAGAGGCAAAAGCCAATTATGATAAAAGTCCCGAATGGCTGAAGAAATTATGTGATGCCTTTGCTAATGGTGTAAATTACTACCTCCATACCCACCCGGAGGTGAAGCCAAAATTATTGACCCGTTTTGAACCCTGGATGCCCATGTATTTTAGTGAAGGTTCCATAGGTGGGGATATCGAGCGGATTTCGACCGAGAAGATAGCTGCTTTTTACGAGGGTGCTATGGAAATCCCTGAACTGGAAGAAGTAAAGCTGAAAATAGAAAAGGAGGCCGAAGAACCCCAGGGCTCTAATGGAATCGCCATTTCGGGGGAACTGACACAATCGGGAAATCCTTTATTGCTGATCAATCCGCATACCTCCTTTTATTTTAGGGGAGAGGTGCATGTGGTATCGGAAGAAGGATTGAATGCCTATGGTGCCGTGACTTGGGGCCAGTTTTTTGTCTACCAGGGTTTTAACGAAAAAACCGGATGGATGCATACCTCGACATATACCGATGTCATGGATGAATTCAAGGAAACCTTGGTGAAGAATGAGGATAATGTCTTCTATCAATATGGTGAGGAGCTGCGTCCCGTAACTTCATCGGAAATCGTTTTAAAATACAAAATAGGGGATGACATCAAGGAAAAAATCTTTCCTACGTATAGGACCCATCACGGACCCATAACCCATATGGTCGAGGGTCAGTGGACCGCCTCGGCCATGATGTGGGAACCGGTCAAGGCCTTGGAACAGTCCTTCATCCGGACCAAACAAGATGGCTATGAGGGGTTTCGAGAAATGATGGATATCCGTACAAATTCAAGTAATAATACCGTTTACGCCGATGCGGAAGGAAATATCGCTTATTTCCATGGCAACTTTGTTCCGAAGCGTGATATACGTTTTGATTATTCCCTTCCGGTAGATGGCAGTAATCCGCAGACCGATTGGCAAGGATTGCATACCGTTGATGAAAATATTTTGGTATTGAACCCAGAAAACGGATGGATACAGAATTGCAATTCCACCCCGTATACTTCAGCCTTGGGAAATAGTCCAAAAAAGAAAGATTATCCGTACTATATGTCCAAAGATCAGGAAAACTTCAGGGGGGTTCACGCGATTCAATTATTGACGGACCACAAGGGATATACCATCGACAGCCTTATTAAATTGGCCCACGACCCTTATTTACCTGCTTTTGAAGCCTTGATTCCCGGTTTGGTAAAAGCTTTTGATGCGCAACCCGTTTCAGATTTGAAAGAGGCCGTTGAGGTTTTACGGCAATGGGATTATAGGACCTCCAAAGAATCCATCGCGATGACCTTGGCGCATTTTTATGGAATAATCAGTTATAGCAAGGCAGTTCGGCCTTCAGCCATGAACGGTATGGAGCTGATCGAATATTGGGGCGGTTCTTCCCCTAATACCGAGAAATTGCAACTGTTCCAAGAAACCATTACCCAATTGGAATCGGATTTCGGCACTTGGAAAATGCCATGGGGCGAAGTCAACAGGTATCAGCGCCTTAATGGGGATATTGTACAGACTTTTAACGACAGCCTACCCAGCGTTCCAGTGGGATTTGCATCGGGGACCTGGGGTGCTTTGGCCGCTTATGGAGCCAGATATACCACGCCTGGAGCTAAAAAAATCTATGGTACCCGTGGCAATAGTTTTACAGCGGTAGTGGAGTTTGGCGATAAGGTAAAGGCAAAAACGATTTTGGCGGGAGGTCAAAGTGGCAATCCAAAATCTCCTCATTTTGATGACCAGACCCAAATGTATATCAATATCGACTGGAAGGATGCGGCCTATTATAGGGAGGATGTGTTGAACAGGGCAGCCGAAACATATGTGCCTGGGAAAAGGAAGTAATTTTTATAATCCTAGGGATTGGTCTTAGTTTGAACTTGAACTTGAACTTGCCTCTTGAATTTGAATTTGAACATGAGTTTAAATTTTATTCCGGTATTTGCTGGCTCAAACAATGTAAGGTTCCAAAGCCCCAAATTAAATCGATACAGTTGATACCGATAACTTCCCGGTCAGGGAAACAATCGGCGAGAATGTTCAATGCGATACGGTCATTGGAGTCATTGAAGGTGGGCACCAATACGGCACCATTGATAATCAAGAAATTGGCATAACTCGCCGGCAGTTCCAACTCTTCGAAAATTATCGGTTTAGGCATGGGTAATTCCACGATGTTTAACGATTTACCATTTTCCAATTTTGCCGAACGAAGGCGTTCTAAATTATCTTGAAGGGTTTTGTAATTCTTGTGTGCTTTGTTGGTTTCAACCACGGTTACCACGGTATCGGCATTAACAAAGCGACATAGATCATCTACATGGCCATGGGTATCATCGCCAATGACCCCTTCGTCCAGCCAAATGGTATTGGTTACCCCTAAATATTCTTGGAATACAGCTTCATAATCGGCCTTCGTATAACCTTCATTTCGTACTTGAATGGAAGGATGTAGCAGACATTCTTCCGTAGTGATTAAGGTACCTTTTCCGTTAACTTCCAAGGCACCACCTTCTAAGATGATTTTATTTCCCTTGTAAGTTGCTTGTGTAAGCGGGACTTTCAAAAAATCGGATACTACGGCAGGCACATGTTTGTCCAATTGCCAGTTGTTGTACTTGGCCCATCCGTTGAAATTAAAATTAATAGCTTCCGATTTCCCATTATTCTTAATGATAATAGGTCCAGAATCACGCATCCAACTACGATTGGTCTTATGAAGGATAAATGAAATCCTTTCAAGGTCCACCGATGCCATTAGGAGTAAGTCGGCCACCTTTTCCTTTAAGGAATCATTGGCGACCATTAAAAATACGGTTTCAAAAAGGGAAACTTTTTTAATGAACTCTACAAAAGCCCATTGAATGGCCTCGTACTTTCCGGGCCAATCCTTTCCGTTATGCGGAAAGCATAGTAAAATTCCTTTTTGCGGTTCCCATTCAGCAGGAAATCTTCGTGTAGCCATAGGATTTAGTCTAAAGCGCGTTTGGTCAAATCCCCAAAAGCATCGATTCGCCTGTCCCTAAAAAAGGGCCAATTTTGCCGTACATTTTCTTGGTGGGCCAGATTCACTTCTGCGATAAGAATCTCTTCTCTGTCATGTGACGCCAAGGCCAGTATTTCCCCTTGGGGTCCACAGATAAAGGATTTTCCCCAGAATTCGATTCCATCGGTATCAGGAAGGTATTGTTCCAAGCCGATTCTATTGGCTGCGGCAACATAGATTCCGTTCGCTACAGCGTGGCCTTTCATTACGTTCATCCATGCGCCGTATTGGTTTTCGCCATATTCCGCTTTTTCGGACGGATGCCACCCAATGGCGGTAGGGTAAAATAAAATCTCTGCACCCTTCATTGCCGTTAACCGTGCGGCTTCTGGATACCACTGGTCCCAACAGATAAGGGTTCCAATATTGCCTTTTTTAGTAGGAATGGATTGAAATCCTAAATCTCCTGGGGTAAAATAAAACTTCTCATAAAAATGGGGATCATCTGGAATGTGCATTTTTCGGTATAGCCCGGCACGGAATCCATCGGTATCGATAATGTAGGCACTATTGTGGTAGATGCCAGACATTCGTTTCTCAAAGAAAGGAACGATCAGGGCTACCCCCAATTCCTTGGCGATTGCACTAAATGCGGTAAAGGAGATGTCACCAAGCGGCTCGGCAATGGAAAAATTTTCCACATCCTCACTTTGGCAAAAATAATGACTGCTATAGAGTTCGGGTAGGCTGATGACTTCAGCACCTTGGTTGGCCGCTTTTCGTATCCATTCCAAGCATTTTTTTCGATTCTCCTCTGCTGTATTGTTCAGGTTTACCTGAATGACCGCAACTTTATATTTTTTCGCCATGCTAATTTTTTCGTGTGAAGTCACAAAGATATCAAATAAGGATTGCAGTGAAAAGGGATGGAAGTGTGAAAAACGGTAAGCTTATTCTTTGGTAACAATCAAAGTAGCCTTAGATCCTGAGGACAATAACCATTTGTTGGAGTAAAGTAGTTGTCCTTTCTCATCGTAAACATCTACCTGCGCCGTGTTGGGTGCAGATGAGCCATGGTTTAACGCCTCGAAGTCCAATCGGTTGAAACCTGGTTGTAAATCGACATTGATACCTTTAAATGCCCCGGTCAATAATAGGTTAGGTTCCACAACCTGGTCGTTCAAATAAATTTTCACACGATCACCATCTACAAATTCATGATCTCTGCAGACAATACCTATAAAACTCCCGTTACTCTTGATATCCCCTAAGTACTGATCTGGGAAAAACTGTCCAGAGCCACCTAATCGTTCACCGGGGCCAATGCGTGGGTCAATTTTCATGCCTGTACCCGCTTGTACCAATTCTTCATCGGGTAACATTTTTATAGGATTTGGTTGATTCATATCCAAATTGGGATCGTCCAATTTCATTGGCGGAATATTCAATACCGGACTGGAATTTGGATTTCCTAAGGGTTCCAAAGGTTTGGCCGCTTCTATTTTTAAAGGTTTTTTAGTAGGAAATTCTCCCTGTGCGAAAAGTGTATGCAAGGTAAATCCAAAAAAGAGTACAAAGAGGATCCGTTGTTTGTTCATTATTAAAACGAATATTTCAAAATAAAGATAACAATTACCCTGCCATGTGACCTTAATGCATTGTTAAATAACATTTTTGAATATTACAATTCGTTAAACTACCATCAATGGATGGAGATTTTTTCTACTATAGAATTAAATAAAAATGATCATTAATCTTTCTCCTGTTCTTGTTCGATATGATTTTGTTTTGTTTCAATCATTTTGTCCTCTTCATAAATTACATTTGATACACCTATCATTATTGCAGCAATGATTACTATGATTTTTCTTTTGACCCAACGATAGAGATTAATGGATTTCTCTAAGAGGGTCTTATTTTTTTGATTATACATTTTAGAAATGATAAAAGGTTTGTATTGATTTATCATTTCATGCAACTAATTGCATGATACCTACATGTGAGTTTTAGGCTATGTACAAATGAGAAGATGGGTGGTGGGAGGTTAACTTTTCACTCAAAAAAACACATTGGGCAATGATTGAACTCAATTTTTGATACAGGGTGAATTGCGACTTTAAACGTATGGAAGTATGCTTATTATGAACCTCGGAAGTTTTTAGAGATTCAATTTTTTGAGTGAAAATTTTTGGTCTAAGAGAATGGTATTCATTGGATAAATAGAGACAAGAATTTTTATCGCTAAAATTTCTTTTGACGTATAGTGCTAATTCATGATCATACTTTTTAGAATAGCTTTCATGACCAAATGAAACCGTTTCAACGCTGAGGCCGAAAACCAAAAGCAAACAAAAAATATAGTGTAACTGTTTCATCAAATTGAGATTCTTGCTTTATCCGTATTTTTTACTGGTTTCTAAAGTTTAAATTCCGTTATTTTTTCCTTCGTATCGAATATGTGCGGGTAGTGTTCTTTGATGTTTTTTATCATGAAATCAACGGGCACATCTTCAAAATATCCGTAGTCGTCTAAGTATTCCATAAATCTTGTTCCCTCACTATTGTACGGTTGTAAAAAAGAACTGTTCTCTCCGTCAAAGTCCAATGGATCAACATTCAGTTTCTTACACAATGATTTATTAAATGCGGGCGACATTTTCAACCATTTAGAGTTAATATAAACGCTTACCATGCCATGTGGGGTTAATTCATTCGATCCAAACTTTTCGATTAACCTTTCTACGGCGATATGATTTTTAACTTTTCCTAAATGTAATCGTGCAGGTATGCCCAACGCACGAAGACAAGAAATTAATAGGATGGACTTTTCGATACAATTTCCAGTCTGTTTCTGGGCAATATGGCTAGATCTATATTTTTCTTTTAAAAGACTTATCGTATAAGGGTCATATTTCCATTTGTCCCGAACCTCCGTGTAAATTCTAATTGTTTTTTCTTTGTTCGATAGTGCACTTTCCTTAAGCCCGGTTATGAGCTTTTGAACCGCGTCATTTTCAAAGTCAAAATAATAGGTAGATTCCAAGTAGTTCATTATCGCTAGATTTTTTCGGCTTATGGCTCACCCTTTTATGTACTAAGACAAGAATTCATTTCAGATTTCTTTGTAGAAAACCGATGAAATTTCCATGCATGATTTTTTCAATATCTGTTTCGGAATACCCTCTTGTTTTTAATAAGGTAGGAATCTTTTGAAGATCGGTAATGGTATCTACATCTGCCGGACCTTGTTCCGTTCCAAAGCCTCCATCTAAATCTGAACCGATACCCACATGATCGGTATTTCCTGCCAATTGACAAATATGATCAATGTTATCTGTAATCTGTTCTAAACTTACCCTGGCTGATTGTGGCGTTGAAACTCCTCGTTTCCAATCTGGAACCATCATCCAAGCGTCTAGCACGACCCCTATGATACCTTTTCTTGCAATAATCTCCTTGATTTGCTGGTCGGTAAATTGTCGATGGTGGTCAACTAAAGTTCTGCAATTGTTGTGGCTGGCCCACAGAGGTCCGTCATAATTTACCATGGTTTCCCAAAAACTGATATCACATAGATGCGTAACATCTAAAATAAGGCCCAGTCGTTGAATTTCTTTTAAAAGCTCCCTCCCTTTTGCACCAATTCCTCCTGATGAATTAGTGCCGTGGGCATAGGTGCCCGGACCGTAATGTGCCGGACCAATGGCCCGTAATCCCTGTTCGTACGATTTTTCCAAATAAGAGATGTCGATAATGGAATCGGCTCCTTCAAGACTTAACAAATAGCCTATCGGTTTATTTTTTGCCTCGGTTTTCCAAAGTGCGATATGAGCCTCTAATTCTGCCTTGTTCTTGATCTGTACCATTTGGCCCAGATCTTCCATACTTTTATACCAGGCCAATTGCCCTTGGGTCTGGGCCCAAGCTTGTTGAGGAGATTTCCATCCGGGTAGCGGATTATCTATATGTACATAGCGGGCAATTTGTGTAGCCATACAGAGACCTATATTTCCTTTTCGCATCGCATCTAACGAAACGGTGTTGTTGCACCGGTCTGGCTTATCGGTCATCCCTGCCTCCATTTTCCGTATTTCTTCTACGGGCAAGGTAAGGTCTCGGTTCCATTCCATGGCGTTCATGGATAGGTCTAAATGGGCATCGAATATGAACATGTTTAAATTGTGGTTTTATGGGTTCTTGCCACCACCTCCCAATGGTCGATTACGTTACCATTGGAAATTACGGTCAAGGTATCATACTTTGCTACGGTTGGGCATATATGTTTGGGGATAGCGTAATGTGCATCGCCTACTTCTGGAATAGTAAGGTCATCATATTCCACAACAAAGTGTTCTTCTGACTGACTGATCTGTCTACCGTGTTCCAAATCTAAAAAATCAACACGGGGGAAAGGCATTTCTGGGGCGACGAATTTATGGCCCAAATCGAAACACAGAATACCGGTTGCGGGTTTGCTTAATATACGGGTCAATAGAACTGCTGCCGGTAAAAATCCCATTTCTGGGAATTGACTTCCATAACCTGCATCCCACAATAATGTGGTGCCTGGGCTTACATCGATTTCTTTTCGTTTAGAATGATAGGGAAATGTCGGTGATCCACCGGCAATAATTTTAGGGCGCGGTAACCCATTATCTTCAATGTCTTTTTGTAAGGAGAGAACAGATGCGAAGGCTGTGTCACATTGAGTTTTTCTAATCGTTGGATCCGTATTTCGTAAATGTCCGTCATAGACATGCAAACCTTCTGCAATAATATTTGCATTTGAACAAAATTGTCTATATAGATTAAATGCTTTCTTATTTGGGGTAATACCGGTACGGTTCATCCCGTTATTGATATCTAACCAAAGATGTATTTTGGTTTTGTGAAGCGCTCCTAAATCAGAAAGAACTGAAAGCATAGTTTCATTATCTACCAGTGTAGAGAATTTGGTATCGGGGAATTTTTGGGTCAGTTCAATAAAACGTGCAGCATTAGGTCCTACAGGTTGCATGGCCAAAAGTACATCGGGCGCTTTGCAATTTCCCAAAAGTTCGGCCTCGGCAATCGTGGCACATTTAAACTTGGTGATGCCACTATCCATTTGCATTTGAATGATATTGGCATTCTTATAGGTCTTTACATGGGGTCGTAATCGAGATACATCCCCGATCATGGAAATCATAAGATTAATATTATGTTGAATCCTATCGGGATACACCAAGAGGGAAGGAGAAATAACCTCGTTTGGGTGGTTCAAGGAATACCAATTTTTATTTTCCATTAGGTCTTACTGATGAAGTTCGAAATGTGCCTCAATTTCAACGGGAATACCACCGGGTAGTATCATTCCTACGGCACTACGCACACCCACGCCATTATCTGGCCCGAAAATATCGGACATTAATTCGCTGAAGCCATTGATGACCAACGGTTGTTGTCCGAAATCTGGAGCCGAATTGACCATTCCCAGGGTTTTTACGATGCGTTTAATGCGATCAATATCCCCAAAATGGGTTTGGATGGTCGATAACATCGTCAATGCTACTTGACGGGCCGCCAGTTTAGCTTCTTCCATCTCCATAGTATCACCTACTCTTCCAATGATTAGCGAGCCATCGGTTTTCATAGGGCCTTGCCCTGAAACATATAGAAAATGATCAATTACCAAAACAGGTTTGTACAATCCGGCAGGAGGCGGTGCGGGGGGTAATATCAAACCGAGTTCCTGTATTCTTTCCGAAGGTTTTTTTTGCATAATAAATTCTTTTATATAAAAACATTGATGATTAAAACGCCAATAAGTCCCATAACGCCCACGGTAGTTTCCATGACCGTCCAACTTTTTAAAGTGTCTTTGACCGATAGGTTGAAATACTCTTTGAACAGCCAAAATCCACTATCGTTCACATGGGAGAGCATAAGGCTACCCGAGCCTATCGCAAGGACCATGAGCTCAGGACTCACTCCGGTTCCCTGTATCAAGGGTAAGGCGATACCCGCCGCAGTCAACCCGGCCACGGTAGCAGAGCCAACACAGACCCGAATAATGGTGGCTATTAACCATGCCAAAATTAATGGAGAAATGGACGATTCCTTCAGGATGTCACCAATATAACCGCTCACTCCGCTATCGATCAACACCTGTTTTAAGGCCCCAGATCCGGCTATTATCAATAGAACCATGGTAATTCCAGTAATTGCACTCCCAACGGAATCCATGACCTCTTTCATCTTTTTACCGCGACCGATGCCAAGGGTGTAAATAGCCACTAAGACAGCAATGAGCATAGCAATGGCGGGGTTGCCCATGAACAATAAAACCTGTTTTATAACGGATCCATCAGGTAAGCTGAAATCGGCCAAAGCGGCAACGGCGATTAAAATTACGGGCAAAAGGGCACTGATGATACTGTTGGCCATACTTGGCATTTCTTCCTCCTTTAAAATTACAGGATTCAAGAATTCTTTTAAAGGGCTTGCTTTGATGTTCTTCAAGGTTCTGGACAGGAGCGGTCCCGCCACAATGATGGCTGGTATGGCCACGATGATTCCGTATAATAAGGTTTTACCGATATCTGCGTTGAATGTTGCCGCAATAGCGGTCGGAGCAGGATGTGGGGGCAAATACCCATGCGTTACCGATAAGGAAGCCAACATAGGCAGTCCAACATATAATAGTGGGAGTCCGGTCGCGGCGGCAATAGTAAATACCAAAGGCACAAGAATAACAAACCCGACCGAATAGAACATGGGTATGCCTACGATAAAACCGGTTAGTACTACGGCCCATTGAATGTTCTTTTTTCCGAATTTTTCCACCAGTTTTGTGGTGATGCGTTGTGCCGCGCCACTATCCGCTACCAACTTTCCTAACATGGCACCCAGACCTAATATGATAACCAAAAAACCCAGAATGCTCCCAATTCCTTTTTGAATGGAATCCACTACAGCTAAGGGCTCCATGCCCTCGGCAATACCGACAAATAAAGAAACGATGATAAAAGTGATAAAGGCATTTAATTTAAAACGGGCAATCAGTAGAAAAAGGAGAAGTATTCCTAAAATGACAATGAATAAAGGCATGCTATTGGAAAAATTTGATTGTTGTCCTACAAGATACCATAATTTCGAAAGTATCTGCATTATTTTGCTAATTCTACCGACTTAAAATAGCAGAAGAATAAAAACGAAAGAGATGATACTGTACGGTTAAGTAAGGATGCTTTTTTGATATATTTAGATATAGATCATATTATCGATTGATAATTAAATACTTAAAAGCAACTTACAGACCCTTTTTAATTAATTCAATAATAGATAAAAGACAGTTTTATGTAATATTGGAAAAGCCGTGAAGGCGCTACAATTTTTACCGGATCATTTGGAAGCTAAGGAAGGTAGATTACGTTTTCTTCAAAAATACTGGAGCGATAAATTGAGAAATGTACCTAATATTTCCACCAATACTCCAGTGGATCTAAAACTTAGTTGAGGTATTGCCAATGTGGGCATCGAATCGATAGGTGCTATAGAATTGGCCGATCGTTTGTTGAAAGTTTTTTATATGGTGGGTGTCGACTATTCAAATGTAAAAGGCTGTCGTTTTAACCCGAATGTCTATATCACGACTGAAGAAATTGATATGTTTGTAAAGGCTGTGCAAACGTTGGCTAAAGAAGCGTAAAATCTATTTTTTTCATTTCTTTTTTAAGCCGAATAAAGGTTGAAGAAAGCTTATTTTTAAAATAATGAAGTGATAGATAAACCAGCAAATTCCAAAAGTTCCTATGAGCAATATCGAGGCTTTTGGAAGTAAGCCCCAATTTAAATTCATCAAATAATAGGCAAGGCCAACAGTGACCGTTTGATGCAGTATATAAAAAGGGTAAACGGCCCTATTGGCGTAACTTAACTTAGTGCTAGGCTTGTTTTTATACTGAGCGGCATAGCCCAATAATACCAATATCCAGGACCAAAGGTTTACAATTTTCAAAAATGCTTCAGTAAAGTGCACAGCATACCCATCTTCAAACTGCCAAATAATAAGTAGACCAGTAAAGCCGAGTAAGCCAAAAACCAATGCTTTTTTCTTTATTTTTTCTAAAGCGATCCAAAAATCATTACCACAAGCTACAAGTATAAAGCCAAAGAAAAACAGTGTGAGAGAGGAGCAAAAGTTGAACCAATCTGTAATTAGGTCATGGGTGATTGCAAAGAACGGTTCCATAAAAGATTCCAATCCATATAGAGGAACAATAAAAATATATAGCCCTAATTGGTTTTGAAGACGCTTTTTGGTCCAGTCAATTAGTTTTGTTCTTCTCTTTTTAATGAATACAAAAATTGGGGATAGAAGCAGTGAGAATATAAGCAGGTAGGGTAAAAACCACAGATGGTGCCAGCTCAGATTTCCTTCGGGATAAATGCCTTCATAGGCTACACTGCTCAAATATTTTAAAAAAGAGCCCTGAAATTGGCCTTCTGCCAACCGTTCAAAATAGACCTGTGGAGGAACAATGACTAACATTCCAAATACTAAAGGAATACCTAATCGCAAAACGCGTTCTTTGTTAAATTGCCAAATATTTCTTTTTGATAGCGCATAGAACGTTCCCATTCCCGAGATAAGAAATAAAATGGGCAAGCGCCATTGATTTAAAAAAAGCATGGGCCATTTGAGCCATTCATAAATCACATTGTTCTTCAAGTGCCATCCCCAGGGTACAAAGAACATACCAACGTGGTAGAATATTAATAGGGCAAAAACGATAACCCGTAACCAATCTAAATCGTACCTTCTAAATTTTGCTTCCATCTACGTATTTCTTTGGGACAAAATTGAGGGATCTTAATAGGATTGTTCGATTTCGGAAACTACAATCTCTCCATAATTACAATTTTGGAGCTATTGATTTTAGAAATTGGGAGGGTGAAGAACCAGCATGTTTCTTAAAAGCGTTGTAGAATGCAGATTTTGATTTGAACCCAACCGATGCTCCGATGGCCTCTATCGTAAGTTGCCCATATTTTGGATCGGTAAGTCTTTTTTTGGCAAGTACTATTCTTTTGGAATTTATATAATGGTTGAAATTGAATCCAAAACCCGTATTAATGGCTTTGGATATTTGATTGGGATGAATGTTCAATTCATTTGCCAAGTCTTTTAAACTTGCATTTTCAGAAGTAAAATAATCGTTTTTTTCTATAAAATCCTCAATTTCTTCAAGTGTTAGTTCCTTTACTGGCTTGCCAAGTGTCTCATATTTATCTGCTACCCAAGATTTATCAAAGAACCGTGACTCCCTAAGGATGATATAGGTGGTGGAAAATGCCACCACGGTCTGAAATAAGGAAAGATATTGGTCTCCGCCATCATCATCAAAAAGATAAAAGATGATAAATGCCGCTATAAAAAACGAACAAAGTACAATTGCCGAATTTCTGGTGAAAATATATTTGGCAGAATTTCCGTTTGTTTTTTTCTCAAGCGCCCTAAGGTGTTCTTCGCGCACCAATTTTAAGGATAGTAGGGTATATGTTAAAAGACTGATAAGGATGAGCCAGTCAAAAATATCTTTAACAAAATGGTAGCCAAAATCGAAGGTCTCAGGAACCACGGCAGTTTTTAGATGCCTGTGATAGGCACCGAGATAAGCATTCAGTTTTACCGAGATGGGCGCGAGGTAATACGGAATTTGAGATATGAAATAGCCCGCTGGAAGTATAAAATGCCACCAGCCTATCTTGATTGGAATAGGTTTCCGTTTTAAAAAACCATAGGTTGAAAAGTAGAGTAGAGGCCCAAGCATGAGTACGAAAACCTCTGTAGAATCATTCAAGAATAAAATATGTTTGATAAGACCGGTATAGCACAGATAAACATCCAAAAAAATAAGCCCAAAAAACAGCAGCAAGAAAGCAAAATATTTTAAGGGTGTATTATCCTTGCTTTTGATAAATAGAATCAAACTCAAAAATAGGTTTTGAACAACCCCTAGAAACATAATACTCGAGATTATAGTATGTCTTATAGGTATTTGGTCTATAAGTTGGTTTAGGGTGTCCATCTTATTTCTCTGCGCTGTAATCCTGTAATTTTTGAGGCCCTTCCAATAAAATTCGAACTACCCGTAAAGTTCCGTCATCTGTAGTGTTGATCTGCCATTTGATGAGGGAGATATTTCCGTTTTCTATTTCAATACCAGTGATGCTTCTGGGGTGAACACAACTGCCATCGTTGAAGAACGGTATGTCGCCTGGTTCTGGAAAACGGGGTCTATGGGTATGGCCAACAATGGTTACTTTAAGGTCGTTTTTTAGGATCCATTTTTTTATCCGCCGTTCAAGTTTTATAAGTTCTTTATAGTTTTTGGCAGGTGATGTCGGGTCTGCTATGCCCCAAACTTGTAATGGTTTCCATAGAACACGGACTAAAAATCGACCACAACGCCAAAACGTATAGTTCCACCAATCTGCTTGATGTCCGTGGGTTAAGAAAACCTCTTGGTCCGTTGCTTTGTGTTTCAGGATAATGGCTTCGTGGTATTTTATACCTTCAAAAAGTTCCTTGTCCTTATCATCGATAGGTTCATAATAGCTGGAAAGGTTTTTCTTTACATAGTCCTCATCCTTGTATACCATATCATGATTGCCCCAAAGCATGTGAAGCCTGTTCTCTAAATGAAACTGCCTTAACAGTTGAAAAACATTTTTGTGGGCTTCGAAAATTGATTCAAAATGAATATTTTCCCATAGTTCATCCCCGTCGCCGAGTTCAAAATACTCGAATCCTTCAGTATAGTAGAATTTTAGGGCGTGAAAATAGATGTTTCTATTATTGGCAAAATCATCGGCAAAACTATTATCTCCCCTATGGCAATCACTGAAAAGGATGAATTTAGAAGAATCGTCAAATTCTATGAGTTTAGCATTTTCGTAAGCCCTTGAAAGTCTACTGTCCGATGACATGTTCTAATTTTCGATAAATATCCGAAAATCCCGTTAAGACAAGGGTTGATAGCGAAAAAATAATGGGATGACTTTTGTAACTTTACCCGAGATAAGGAGACTAAACTAAAATGAAGGTCGAAGAAAAAATGTTGATGCCCTTAAAATACGTGGTTAGTTTTGATAAGCTTCTTCAGAAGTATGAGAAACAGCTCAACGGTGACGATGCATTTTTGGCCGCGACCGCTAAAAGGATATTAGACGCTCAAAAAGAGTATCCCATTTTACGTGAAGGTTTTACCGATTTCACCTTATTGGATAAATATAGGGATGTAATCGATAAAATTTTACAAGATACCTTTACCGATGCCTTGAGCAATAATGAAATTAAAGTAGCATCCTTGCCCTATAGGGATGTCATTATCAAAACGTCCAGACGTTTTCAACAAATCATCAAAGAGGCAGGGGTTGAGTACGAAGCTGAAATGCGAAATCCCGGTGATGGTCTGAGTTATATTATGAGCTGTGTGGTAATACTTAACGCTCACTTTGGTTATAATCTTGATTTCAGTAGACCTTTCTTCTATGATATACCAGATGCATTTGGGGTGATGCGTCACTATCGTATGCTCTATAATGCTGATTTTGTTGAGATAATTCCAACGGATAAGTCAAAAGAGATTACCCAAGAAGATGTAGATGAATTGTTGGAGAACCCTTATGCTTTAGAGCTTTGGAGGGAGAAGATTCCTCCTGAAAGCTTTATTTTTAAAGGTTTTGTAATTGCCAATATGTTCGATGTGACTATGGAACAGGCTATCTCGGATATTAAATCAAAGTTAATTTCCAAGGATAATTTTCGTCCGGGCATTTACATGCAAGAACTACAGGAAGCCTTTAAGTCATTTTTTAGATTACCGAATATTAAGGTAGGTTTTACATCGTACAATGTTCGTAAAGATCAGTTCGAGGAAATTGCAGGAATGAGTTTTGAAAGTTTCCTTTTGAACGGTAACGAAGCTTTTGACTGTAAGGAGGTACTTTGTCAATCGTCCTATACGAAACTTATTAAGGACAATACCTATTTTACGATAACCGATGTGGATCGCAATTTTGAGGTTTCGGGAGGTACAGATCCCTATAGAACCTTAAGGGAACAAGATGTGAAAAGCGCCATCTTTGCGCCAATAGCTTTTGAAGGAAAATTATTGGGGGTATTAGAAATTGTATCTGACAAAAAAGGGGTTTTAAATGGCGTGAATGCACAAAAGCTGGACGATATCATGCCATTTATTGTATCTGCCGTTGTTCGCACTAAAAACGAGGAGAACAATAGAATTGATGCTGTGATCCAAAATGAATGTACATCTGTACATGCATCGGTTTATTGGAGGTTCGAAGAAGAGGCCAAACGTTTTATAGCCGACCAACTGGAAGGAAGACAACCTGTTTTTAAAGAAATCGTATTTAAGGACGTTTATCCTTTATTTGGTCAAATAGATATTAAAGATTCTTCGAAGGCCCGTAATTTAGCTATTCAGCGAGATTTAATGATTCAGCTTTCCGAAATCAATACCGTATTGACAGCTGCTTTGGAGGCAAAGCAGCTACCTGCGTATGAGGAACTTATTTTTAGGGTGAACAATCATTTGGAGAGCATTAAGGAAACGTTATATACAAATAGCGAACAGGCTATTTTTGATTTTGTCAAGACAGAAATCACGCCAGTATTCGAACACCTTAAAAAATTGGATAGCTCTTTAAAAAAACGTATTCTTAGGTACGAGTCAAAAATAGATATGGGGACCGATTCTTATTATGACCATAGAAAGAACTATGATGAAAGTGTTACGTTGATCAACAAAAGATTGTCCGCTGTTCTTGATAAAAGGCAGGAAGAGGCCCAAACCATGTTTCCCCATTATTACGAGCGCTACAAAACAGATGGTGTGGAGCATAATTTGTATATAGGTGCCTCCATATCTGAAAACATGGAGTTCAACGATCTCTATCTTAATAATTTAAGATTATGGCAATTACAGGTTATGTGCGAGATGGAAAATGTGCATTATGCATTGAAACCAGAACTGGCCATTCCCTTAGACGCTACTTCTTTGATATTGGTACATAATACCTCTTTATCCATTCGGTTTAGAATGGATGAGAAACAGTTCGATGTTGATGGTACGTATAATGCCCGTTATGAGGTTATAAAAAAACGCATCGACAAGTCTTATATTAAGGGAACGGAACAACGTCTTACCCAAAAGGGAATGATTTCTATAGTCTATTCCCAAAAAAAGGATGAGCTCGAATATTTGCGGTATATTAAATTCCTAAGGTCGAAAGGTTGTTTTACCGACAAAGTTGAGATTGTTGAATTGGAAGGCTTGCAAGGGGTTTCAGGTTTAAAGGCTATTCGCGCAGAAATTCTTTATAAAAAAGAGCAACAGTCTGAAAAGTCCTATACCTATGCCGATTTAATGGCCACCTTAAAAGACTAAAAGGTCACTTAAAAGTTCTAGTTTACGGTCTGGACCAAAAAGTTTGAATGAAAGGCCAAAAGCGATTACTGATAGGATCATTCCCAACATGAATATGGTATAGGTCAAACGTAAAAGGGTATATTTTCTATTAAGTACGATCCCAAGAAAATATAGGTCTTTGGTAAGAGAGGTATAGATGTAGTTTTTGTCCTTTACCATTTCTTGCATAGCCCATTCATATTCTTCCAATTTCATTTTATGAAAGTTGCCAAAGAACAAAAGGTTCACTTTCTTTTGTTTTACATCTTCTTTGGTAAATTCACCACTGGTCACATTCGGTCTAGTGGCAAGAACAGCTAGAACCATAGAAACAATACCAAAGAAAACAAATATAACAGTTGGGTAAATTAGATAATCGTTTGAAGGATTATCCAATTTAGGGATAAGGTTCGACAGGGCCAATGAGATGATAATGGCATTGACCGATAAGAGTATATTGGCTTTCGTGTCGGCAATATCACTAAGTGTAATGTGATTTTTTAAGGTAACCCTGTATAATGTTTGAACGCCCCGATCCGGACTTTCACCCTTAAACTTTGCCTTAAGCCGTTCTTTCTTGGCTATTTTTTTTTCTGATTTTTTATCCTTTACGAGCTTTCTTAGATTATTATCTTTTTTTTCACGCCAATGCTCTTTGGCATAGTCGGTATAATATTGATGCTCTGTCCTGAACATTTCTATATTGCCCTGCAACCATTCTTTTTGAGTAAGATCCGCTACTCCTAAGAGTTTTAATTCTTCCCGTAAAAGCTCAGAGGTCTCGACATATGTCTTTTGTGCAAAGTGTGATGAGTCTGCATCTCTTATGATTTGCTCCATCAAATTCTTGGGCTTGGTATTTCGTTCGGTGGCTAGAATACATGCCTTTATTTTTTCGATTGCTATCGGATTATAATTTTGTTGGGTTAAAAATTCGTCCGCAATTTCGCAACTACTTTGTTCATGATGCTCTATGCCCTTCGTATAGCCTGTGTCATGAAACCAAGCTACAAGTTCTAGAATTTCCTTTTCCTGCCGTGATAGAGAACAAGATTCCAATAATTCTTTAGTACTTTTAACAACACGTTGTGTGTGTCTTAAGTTGTGGTATAAAAAGTTCTTATCTAATTTTTCGGTAAGAAGTTCTATAACATACTCTTGCGTCTTATCTAAGATATCGGACATAAAAAAATGGTTAGAATTACCCAAATTACGAAATTTTAAAGAGGGTTGTATTACTATGAAAAAATATTATGCTTATCTATTACTATTTCTTACGATTACCGGTTGTGCCACCTACGGTACAAAATATGCCGATGCAAAATATGCGGTTGATGTTACGGAGGAAAAAGAAGTATCCCATACGTTCTATTTAATAGGAGACGCGGGGCTTTCGCCGATGGGCGGAATGAACCCGGCCCTAAAACTTTTTAAGGATAAGCTCGACGTCGCAGATAAAAACAGTACCGCGATTTTTCTAGGGGACAATATCTACCCCGCCGGATTACCAAGCCCCGTAGATTCAACAGCGGCCTATTTTGAGGCAAAAAATGATTTGGATGCGCAGTTGAAAACCCTTGAAAACTTTAAAGGAAGGCCTCTGTTTATTCCAGGGAACCATGACTGGTATACCGAAGGTCTGATCGGACTTGAACGGGAGGAGAACTATGTTAAAAATGCACTTGAGCAAAAAAATCCGTTTCTTCCAGAGAACGGATGTCCCCTCGATGTAATTGAAATAGGGGAAGACATTGCAATTATAACCATAGATACGGAGTGGTACTTGACCAATTGGGACAAGCGACCCGACATGAACGATAAATGCGAAATTAAAAGTAGGGATAAGTTTTTGTTAGAACTTGAAGATGCTATAAAGGATTATAGAGAGCGTACAACGGTAATCGCCATGCACCATCCAACAACAAGTTATGGACCCCATGGGGGCCAATATTCCTTAAAAAAGCAGTTTTATCCTAAGGAAATGGCCTTTCCCATTCCGGTGCTAGGTACTTTTATCAATGTATTAAGACGCACTTCTGGTGCCTCGATAGAAGACTTGAACAATAAGAGATATAATGAGCTTATAAAAAGGGTAACTACCTTGGCGCAATATTCTGAACGTGTTATCTTTACTTCTGGGCACGAGCATACCTTGCAATATATCGTCGAAAACAATACGCCCCAAATCGTAAGTGGTTCAGGCGCAAAGGAAGGAACTACACGGCTCTTGAACGGATCCCAGTTCAACACTGGTAAAATGGGGTACGCTACCTTAGAAGTATATACCGACGGTTCCTCGAGGGTAAGGTTCTACGGAGTAGGAGAAAATGGGAAAGAGGAATTTTTGTTCACGAACATGGTTTTGCCCCCTAAACAGAACCCGTACGTGGGGGAGTTTGATACCAATTTTCCAAAAACTGTAAAAGCCTCGGTGTATGCTCAAGAGGAAATAGATAAAAGCAAATTTTTTAAGACAATTTGGGGAGAACGATACCGTAAATATTATGGTACAGAAGTTTCGGTGCCCACAGTAAATCTCGATACGTTAATGGGGGGATTGGAACCGGTTAAAAAGGGCGGGGGACATCAATCAAAATCATTGCGATTACGCAGAAAAGATGGTCGGGAATATGTGATGCGAGCGTTAAGGAAAAGTGCAGAACTTTATTTGCAATCCATGGCCTTTCAAGACCAATATGTATTGGACGACCTCAAGGAAACGTATACCCAAGAAATCTTACAAGATTTTTATACCGGAGCACATCCCTACGGGCCTTTTACCACGGGTAAACTATCAGACGCGGTAGGACTTTACCATACCAATCCAGTTCTATACTATGTTCCCAAACAACCTGCATTAAACGAATTTAACGATTCCTTTGGTGATGAACTGTATATGATTGAAGAACATGCGGGTGACGGTCATGGTGATTTGGCTAGTTTTGGGTATTCCGATGAACTTAAAAGCACTGATAGTATGTTGGAGGATTTACGGGATGATGAGAAGTATGAAGTGGATAAGGATCTCTATTTGCGTGCCCGACTTTTCGATATGGTTTTAGGTGATTGGGATAGACATGTGGACCAATGGCGCTGGGCAGAATTCAAGGATGAAGAAAAAGGCAAAATAATCTATAAGCCAGTACCTAGGGATCGTGATCAGGTATATTCAAAAATGGGAGATGGTGCCCTTATGAACATAGCTACGAGAATTATTCCCAGTCTACGCTTAATGGAAGGTTTTACAGAAGAAATACGAAGTGTAAAAGGGTTCAATTCATCTCCCATGACCTATGTGTTAGATTTGGCCTTGTTAGGAGAGACTGAAAAATCGCAATGGCTGGCGCAGGCCAAATACCTTCAAGAAAATTTGACCCCAACTGCCATAGATAAGGCATTTCTCGAATTTCCTGAAGAGGTAAGGGATGAGACCGTGGCTGAAATAAAAAGAATTTTGTTGGCGCGTTTAAGCCATATTCAAACAACAGCCGAAGAGTATTATAAGGTCATGAATAAGTTTGCGGTCGTTTCTGGTACCGATAAGGATGATTGGTTTGAAATCAATAGACTGAACAATAAGCAGACAGAAGTGAAAGTGTACCGTAATATCGATGATAAAAAAGAAAAGCTTTTTTACTACAAAGTTTTTACAACGGAGGATACAAAGGAAATCTGGGTCTATGGTTTGGATGATGACGATATTTTCGAAGTGTCCAATCCTTCTGACTTTAAGGGAATCAAAGTAAGGATTATTGGAGGGCATAACAATGATATCTATAGGGTGAACGGAGGAAGGGGTGTAGCACTATATGATTATAAAAGCAAGGAAAATACCTTTGAGGCTACAAATGGAGCAAAGGTTAAACTGTCAAACGATTATGAGCTCAACACCTACCAGCCACTTAAATTAAGAAACAGTTTTAACCAAATACTACCAACTATAGGTTTTAACCCAGATGACGGGGTGCGTATTGGTCTGTCGAGCACTTATACTTATAACGGTTTTCGACAAAATCCGTTTACACAAAGGCACACGTTTGGTGCTTCCTATTATTTTGCAACAAGCGGCTATGATTTTAAATATCAAGGGGAGTTTGCACATGTGTTCGAGAATTGGAATGTGGAATTAGCGGCCCGTTTTACAAGTCCCAATTTTGCCATTAACTTTTTCGGGTATGGAAATAATACCTATAATCCAGATGATGCGTATACCTTTGATTATAATCGGGTAAAATTAAGACAGCTAGAATTTTCACCTTCATTGGTTTGGAGAGGAGATTTAGGGGCGAAGGTCAAAGTTGGTCTATCGTACCAGAACATCAGTGTAGAGGAAACGGAGAACAGGTTTATAAATACGTTCTATCAACAGAACGGGGAAGAAACCAATAATGATTTTGCAGGTGTTCACGCAGGTTATTTTTTTGAAAATAAAGATAACGAGGCCTTCCCGACCATGGGTATGGCAACTTCGCTTGAAGTTGGTTTTAAGAATAATATGAACGATGAAGGGGGTAATTATGGCTATGTGATACCGTCCATTGGGTTTGATTATAAATTGGTGCCAAATGGACGTTTAGTGTTAGCTACTAAATGGAAAGCACATTTCAATATGGGGAACGGCTACGAGTTTTATCAAGCGGCAAGTATCGGAGGCTTTGATGGATTACGGGGGTTCAGGAACCAACGCTTTACAGGTAAAACGTCCTATTATCAAAACACCGATGTTCGATTTAGTCTCAAAAAGAAACGCACACGCCTTTTACCAATGGCGATGGGGCTGTTCGGAGGATTTGATTATGGCCGTGTTTGGTATCCGGGCGCAAGTTCCGAAAGGTGGCATACTTCGTACGGCGGCGGCTTCTTTTTAAATGCTTCGGACGTGATATCGATCAACACAGCACTTTTTGCGAGTGAAGACGGACCTAGATTCACCTTTGGTTTAGGCTTTGGATTCTAGTGTTCTGTGATTACTTTAGCGTAAAAGAATAGAGGTTGCCTCCTGTTCCATGAGAACGTTCATCCGAAATCAATAAGGTATGTTCGTTCATGAACGTCACCGATTCTAATTGGGTTCTGGTACCAAGGTCAATTTCTTCTATTTTCCCTTTTGAGAAATCATCCCAATTAAAATCGCTAAAGACAAAGAGTTTACCATAACTAAGAGCTACTATTTTATCTCCTTTAGGAGAAATATCTATGGATGTTATTTGGCAAAGTTTCCAATCTTTACAAGGGACGAAAGTGCCGATCAAGGAAGCTTCGTGCGTTCCCTTTACATCGGGTACAGTGTAAATCTTCGCCTCACCATTGAAGGGTTTGGATCTGTTTTTTGTAATAATATAAAGCTTGTTGTCATGATGAAATAGAGCTTCGGCATCATAGAATAAAGCATTTTTTTTAGGGGGAAATTCCGTTTGATCTGGATAATAAAATTCAATTTGTTCTGCATCTATTTTATCACCTGGTTCAATAGTGGGATTTGGAATTTTATAAATGACCAAATTTTTTCGGTAGTTCCCATTGTTCCCGAAATCACCAATATAGGCGTTGCCTTCTGTATCTTTGGCCATATCTTCCCAATCGTCATTATCCCCGTTTTTAACTTTGAGACTTTTCAGAATTTCGCCTTTAAAGTTCACTTGATAAATTTCATCTTTGTTTCCACTGTCCTCAAGGACCCAGACAGTAGCATCGCCATAGGTGATCATCCCAGAAGTTTCTTTTAAACTTCCGGACAGGTCAGTTATGATTTGAAGTTGACCATAATTGGAGCAGGAGGTTAGAATTGTAAATAGGAATAGGGTGAACAGTCCAGTTTTATTCATCTTGATTTGATAACGGTAGAAAAACTTCAGCATTCCATCGAAGAGCATCTCCTCCCATATTTGGATTATTAAAAAAGAATTCGACAGGGGTTTTCTTGACGGCAATATTATTTTTTTCAGCATAATCCAATAAGGCATACCAAGCTCTGTCGGAGGTGATATAATTGCCATTATAAATAGCTTTTATAGATGCTTGACCTTCAAATTCTTTGTAAAAAATGTCTTTAATTTCTGGTAATGAATCTGTCTCTATGATGGGGTAGCAGAAATTAAAGGCAATACTATCGTTTTTCATGTCCCATTCTGTTGTTTCTATAAATGGTATGCCGTTCAACTGAATACCGTTAGCTACAATGACAGAATTCAAAAAAGGATAACTTTCCATCATGCCCAAGGCTTTTTTAGGTTGGCTGGTTTTATGAAAAACGCAAGCACAATAAGTGGAGGATAATTCTTCTCGGCCAATAATGGTTACTTTAAATTCCTTGACCTGTTCGTTCAAGATTTCTATAAAATCGGTTACGGTTTGTCTTGACCTTTTTTCAAAATCAGTGTCTGTAAAAGGGATGTAAAGTTTATTCAAAAAACTATGTTCAGGTGCTTTAACATGTACTTTTAGCTTTGAGGTTGAATCTGTTAAAGCCTCAATTTCCCATAAGTATATAAAAGTGGAATCACCATGCACAATTGTTTGTTGCAGATGCTTAAGATCATTTAACTGTTTTATCGAAGCACCTGTAAGGGTGCTGTTCCAGGCCTTCAACTCTTGATTGATGGCCCCAGGAAAAGATTTGACTTGAACCCTAATTAAATAGTCTTGAGGGTTAATGAAAAAGTACCACAATAATCCCAAGGCAAAGACCCCTATTGCAATGGTAAGCCCTTTTTTCATTTTTTGGAATTATGGGCTATGGTTGAATTGTCCTTCATTTTCATTTTAGAATTCAAAAGCGCAGCGATTTTTCTACCTTGACCAATCCCGACTTCAACCGCAGCCCTATAATGTATACCACCATACATTCTACTTATGGCTGCTTCATTGGCTGCTTTGTTAAAGGAGTCAAAAGTTCGTTTGGGTAGACCGTACGGAGTTTCGGTGTCGTCTTCGAAGCTGAAATTATCGCCAAAAATACTGGTTAGAACACTTCCAGCTGCTCCGGAAACAACGCTATGGCCGCTCGTATATTCAGGAAACGGAGGAGTTTGTAAGATGGGTTTCCAGTTTTCGTCAATATGCTGATTTATTAAGGTTTCTGGACGTATTAAATTACTTCTATATTTCTCGTCCCAACAACTAATAAAAGCATCTGCAATTGCCATAGATGTTTTCGTATAGGCAAAAACGGTATCATCAAAACTGAGATCGGTTTTTCTACACGCTATTTTTGTGATACCGATCCAGTGAGCACCAGGAGTTATTTTCTTGGTAGCGAACATTAAATGTCCCCTTGTTACGGATACATAGGGATTGCAGTCCCAGAATTTAGCTATGGCCACTTCTTCAGATTCGTCACCATTTTCTGTAATTCTATTACTTGTTTCGTAAACCTCTAAAAGTTCTTTGTAGAACTTAGAATCCTTTTCTAATGAAAAAGGGGGTGGTGGTACGGGTTTGAATTGAGAAGCCGAATCCAGTATAAAGGGCCGAATTTTATTCCAATGGGGCTCTATACCATCCATATAAGCAGGAGGGGTAGGCTGCCATCTTGTTGGATCATCTGTATTTACCGTAAATTTTGGCATTGTACGGGTTTGGCTGTAATTATCCTTGGCCATCCATTTTTTAATATGATCGGCAACTTCTAGTCCGTATTTTTTTGATGCCTCGAATTCCATTTCATTTTTAGACTTCCAACTGGCGAAAAGACTGTCCTGTAATACATCAAAGGTCTGTTCTGAAAAAATTAATTGTCTACTAATGTTCATATGCGCTATAAGTGCTGCCAACTGTGGATTGATTCCTTGAACAGAATCTAATTGTGGCACCGGGGTCAGATCTTTAATCTGTCCCGCTAGGGATTGATATTGAGGATTTGCTTGAGCAACAATCTCATATGCTGCAATATTCGGATAAGCGAAGATCCTACTAGCTACCGGTGGGGAAAAAATGTCATGAATCATAATTTCGACCACCTTGTCAACAACCGAATGTAGTTCTTCTTGGGTAATCGTAATGGGTTCTTTCTTTTTTGAGCAGGCTGTAAATAAAAGGCCTAATAGGATTATGGAAAAATACCTTTTCATGTTATCATTGTTTTAAAATTGTATAAACCTGTGCTTTATCATTATTGAAGGTGAGCAACAAGTAAGCTTTGTCTTTAAGATTAATAATATTCATATGTCGTATGGATTTCCCTGTTAAATCAAGTCCTAATGCATTGGTAAGTTGCATGTCATCAGGTGAACTGATCATGGCTCCGGGAAAAGAATCAAACCGGCCGTGATAAGGTTTTACCCCAAAATAATTACCGGCGGCCAACACTTCGGTTTTGTCATTATTGTCAAAATCAAATTCCAAAAAGCTCATAATTGGTGAAACTTGAAGTTCAAAATTAAAAGGAATAAATGAGAATGTGCCCATATCGTTCTTCAAATAACCCGATTGCAGGGTATGAACCTCTTCGATTCTAGCATTCGATATCATTTCAGGGCCTAAAACTTCGTCAATAGGTTTTCCTGCAAATGATTTGTAGGTACTGAATTTCTTTCGAAGAGATACCAATTGGCTTGAAAGTTCGATTAACCCGTCAACGGGATAATCGGCATCATCTTTGAAAATACTCAGTACGGTTTCCGTAGCGCCGTTTTTATCTAAATCTCCATAGTACATTCGCATTGGGTGGTCTACTGAGGCCTTAAATTTAGTATTCGTCCCCCAGTTTCCTAAAAGATAATCCAAATCGCCATCAGAATCGATGTCGAAGCTGATGACCGCTTGCCAGAGGCCATTTAAATTTGCGTCTTTTAAAGGAAACATCTCCTTAAAAGTACCCTTGTTGTTTTCAAAAAATCGTGGAGACATCCATTCTCCGACAACCAATAAATCTTCCCACCCATCTTGATTGAAGTCAGTTATCAAAGCATCCGTAATCATTCCCAAATCTTCAAAAGGCATGTTATTTGCAATTTTGAACTCCCCATTTTCATTTTGTAGTAAATAACCATTTGGTTTATTACCGTAATCAGCAGTTATAGATTGGTTTCCGACGAATATGTCCAAATCATTATCATGGTCGTAGTCAAAAGAAAGGAGTATGGATGTATTTTCAAAGAGTTGGGGAAAAGGTTGTTCCACAAAGGAACTATCCTTGGCAACATAGTACGTGTTGGTTAAGGGTTTCATTTGATTGAAGAAATCCGCTCCTCCAGTGCCAATTATTAAGTCATTATTTCCATCGTCATTGAAATCAGCGATGACAGATGCAATATCCTCTTTTACGCTGTCTTTTTGTATTTCTATGTATTTCTTCAAGCGGAAAATGGTATCATTCTGTACATATATTTTTGATGCTATAAATTTTGAACCGCCAAAGAAAATATCATCCGTGCCATCTCCATTTAAATCTCCCACACTCACGGCGGGTCCTCTATCTGAAATTTGATAGGGTATTAATTTTTGACGCAAGTAATCACTGTAGTTATCTTCAACGTGTACATAATTTATACCGAGATTGTTAGTTGTTTTCTCAAAAAGCAGTTGCTGGGTGTTCTGTTCTTTTTTATAGCTATATAATTTGTTATTTAAAGGCTCAATTACCAGTGTTTGATTGACATTCAGATTTCTTAAAATCTGATAAGTCTTGTCTGGCCAAACAATTTTTAGGGAGTCTATTTTTTGAACATCCCCATAACCAAAATGGATAATGGGTTGAGAAGAGGACTGAAAACCCCTAACCGTATACATTTCTTTAAATTGCTGAACACCTTTTGCATATGAATACACCTTGGTGCCAATACCCTGCTGATTTGCATTTTTATAATTTAATTTAATTTTCACCCAATTCTTAGAGGTATTAGTGGTGTTTTCTAGAATGAGTGCTGGATTGTTCAAGTTATTGGTAACCAGATCCAAATCACCATCATTGTCTAAATCGCCAAAGGCCGTTGCCCCTGTAATGATACTGTCCGTAGTGATCCAATTTTTAGATTCATCAGTAAATTTTAAAGATGATGATCCTTTGAAGATTCTATTTTGGATGTAGCCGGAAGGCATCAGTTTTAATGCTTTTTGGTCTACTAAATTGGTATTGTTTATTTTTTGTTGAACGTTTTCATTAGAAACGTAATTAATATAATCTAAGTCATTAGGTCTTTTAGGGATACCGTTGCTTATGTATAAATCTTGTTCCCCATCTTGGTTGTAATCGCCAAAAAGTGCACTCCAGCTCCAATCTGTTGCAGCTACTCCACTTAACAAAGCAGTTTCCATAAACATGCCCGTGGGCTGGTTAATATAGAGCATATTTCTTGTATACTGGTTGTGATAGCCAAACCTTTGGGTCTTAAGTTTGTGAATTTGGATGTTATCGTCCCCTTCAGATGATTTTAGGACTTTCTCATTTTCTGCCAGCATATCCAAAGAAATCAGGTCGGGTAAACCATCATGGTTGATGTCGGCCACATCGCTTCCCATCGAAAATCTAGATGTATGTCCAAAATATTCCCGTAGACTTTCTTTAAAGGTGCCATCTCCATTATTCAGGTAGTAATAATCGTCTTCATGAAAATCATTTCCGATATAAAGGTCTGGGTAACCATCCTGATTAAAATCTGAGACTGCAATACCAAGACCATAACTGTTTATGCCTCCATAAATACCCGCTTCTTCGCTTACATCTGTAAATTTGCCATTATCGTTTCGTAATAGTTTATCACCCGTTTCATAATTTCTTCGATAGCGTAAATTCGCATTTCCATAAGAATCTTGGGTATGTACGGCATGGTTCAAAAGATAGATGTCGAGATCCCCATCTAGGTCATAATCTAAAAAGGCAGCAGAAGAACTATAGGATTCGAAATCTAAACGAAACTCACTGGAGCTTTCTTTGAAGGTGGAATCGCCTTGATTGATAAAAAGTTCATTATGGCCATTAAATCCATTCAGTCCCACCACGGCACATACGTAAATATCCAAAAGACCATCACCGTTAACATCGCCCATTATGGCACCTGTATTCCAAGAGCTATTACCTTCAACACCTGCTTTTTCGGTAATATCTTCAAATTGGAGATTGCCCTTATTGAGGTATAATTTATTTTTCACTTGATTGCCAGAGAAGTAGATATCAGGCAAACTATCGTTGTTGATATCGCCTATGGCGACACCGCCACCGTTATAGTAATACAGATAATCAATTATGCTAAGGTCTTTGGTGTCGGTTAAGGTGTTTTCAAATGTAATGCCAGTTTCATTAGCATTTCGCTTTAAAAATAGTTCTCCCTGATTTGAATTACAAGAAACTACCAAGTATAATAAACAAATGACCGGTATACTATTTTTCATTTATTTCAAAAAGTTTTGGCACTTCGTTATTAATGGCGGCAATCAAAAATCTCTTGCCTTTGTTATCTTTTACGATTTCTAAGTGTTTAACTTCGTTACGGATGAAAAAACCGCTATCGGAGTAATTTTGCCATTTGAAATCTAATTTTCCATCTCCTAGTAATACATTACCATAATTTGCATCTAACCTTGAATATTGAGGTTTGAATTCGAAATTGTTACCAGCCATAATCAGGTCAAGATTACCATCTTTGTTTATGTCTAAACATTGAATGCCGCAGACACAAGAAAATTGCACCTGGGCCGGTAATATTTTAATAGTGAATTTTCCATTACCCTCGTTTATCGCAATTATAGATTCAGCGATTGAAACTTCTTTTACAATGGCGTTGGATATAACTTCTTTTGAAAAAAGTTGATCTATGGTTTTTGATGCGTAATCAGAAGCTTTTATATTCTGTTTTTTAAGGGAGAGAATTTGAGTGGTCAATTCTTTTTTCTGGTGCAGGGGATAATCACCGTTATCGTAATTTTGGGTAGTAATTTGTTCAATGGTTCCATCATTATCAAAATCATTGACCCACATTTTCATAGGTCGATTTTCCTTTGGTTTATAGTGAATATTACTTCCTGAATTTCCTAAAATTAGGTCTTCATCTCCATCATTGTCCAAATCTATACCTTGAATAGCGCCCCACCAACCGGTGAGACTATCCAAAGAACTGTTGAATTTTGAAAGCCGCCTGCCAGAATTTTTAAAAATATGTGGACTTCCCCAGTCAGAAACGGTAATAAGGTCTTTTTTGCCGTCTTGATCCATGTCTAGCCATTTGGCGTCTGTAATCATGCCAGCATCCTTAAGATCATAAGCATAACGTTCTGTCACGTCGGTAAAAGTTAAATCACCATTGTTTAAAAGTAACAAATGGTTGGGGTCAATCCCGTACGTACCCACTACACTTCTAGATCCAACGAAAATATCGACATCTCCGTCAGCATCAAAATCGTAGGGCGCAATTACCGCAATGTTTTTGTTGGTATTGGGCAGCTGGTTTTTACTGAGCGAAAAACGTCCTTTTCCGTCATTTATATAAAGTCGTACCCCATAGCTACCTTGCATGCCCATTTCATTACCCCCAGATCCTACCAGTAAATCTAAATCTCCATCCTGATCAGCATCAAAAAATGATGCTGTGGTATCTTCTAAATGAGCTTCTGCTTCAAAGTAGGTACTAGTGGGGTTGGATAAGGTGCCGTTGCCAGTGTGAAGGTAAAGAGCGCCGGGCTGCTGTTTTGCTCCCCCGATAAAAATGTCATCGTTACCATCTCCATTAACATCTCCAACAGCAAGTCCAGGACCCTCCTCGGCCAAGGATTTGGAAATCAAGCCCTCATTGTCGAAATCTAAATAATTATTTTCTTTATGGGCCACAAGGGTAGTGTTTGAAATCTCTTTTAAAAGGGCGGGGTGTGCTTTTCGGGGGACACTATATTTTTCTATTGCCTCTTCTTGATTAAAAGTAAGGGTCTGGTTCACTTTTATCTTTTCGATAAATTCTGTGGCGTCATTGGGCCAGATGATTCTAATTGAATCTAAGACTGTCACTTTTCCCAAGCCTATCGTCATGGGGTATTCCACTGATGATTGAAAGCCTCTTGAAGGCATTACCGTTTGATCTATGACATTATTAGGGTAATAGAGTCTGGCAATGGTGCCAATGCCAAAACGGTTTCCATCAGTGCCTTTAAAGTTCAATTTGATGTAATTATTATCAGATTGTGATTCTGAATTATTACGATAAACAAACGTCTCCATATTGACATTGTTCACCACAAGATCTAAATCTCCATCATTATCCAAATCTCCATAAGCCGAACCATTTGATCTACTTGGTATTTCAAAACCCCATTGTTTATTGTAGTTACTAAAGGTGATATCGCCATTGTTGTGATAGGCATAATTGGGCAATGGGGTAACGGGCATTTTATTGATAATGGAGTCTATCGATTCTTTCTTTCCTGTCAAAGCCATTTTCTGCATAATTTCATTGGCAAAGAAATCTACAAAGTCAAGATCGGTAAGGTCATGGTTAATACCATTGGCAATGAAAATATCCTTTAAGCCATCATTATCCATATCGAATAAAAGTCCGGACCAACTCCAATCCGTCGCCTCAACTCCACTGTAATAGGCTATCTCTGAAAAAGAACCATTTCCGTTGTTTAATTGAAGTGTGTTTTGAATGTATTGTTGGTGAAAATCTTTGCTTTGCTTTAGTTTAAAAATATTATAACCTTCAAACTCCATAACCGATTTTACCCGTTGATCTGGCTCGGGAAGCATATCGGTGATAAAAATATCCGTAAGTCCGTCATTGTTAATATCGGCCATATCCACACCCATTGCAGAAAGACTTAAA
This sequence comes from Maribacter sp. X9, assembly GCF_048537565.1. GTDB lineage: Bacteria > Bacteroidota > Bacteroidia > Flavobacteriales > Flavobacteriaceae > Maribacter. The sequence continues at coordinate 295,395 of NZ_CP183215.1, read as the reverse complement.
TGGTTGGTCCATTTTTGAATTTCTTCATTAAAAGTTCCATCTTGATTATTGATGTACAAATAATCCCTTTCATAAAAATCATTAGAAACATAGATGTCAGGGTATAGGTCGTTATTAATGTCGATCACCATTACCCCTAGACCAAACCCGATTAAGCTTCCGTAAATACCTGCTTCTTTACTTACATCTATAAATTTGCCGTTATCATTTCGTAAAAGCATATCGCCAACACCTCTAAAAATCTCAGGTACGCCTTCCCAATCCTGAGCTCTGACTTCCCTTTGTTCGGCATAGCCCAAACTACTTACCGGAATATTACTATTATTGAGAATATAGGCATCAAGGTCACCATCCTTATCATAATCAAAAAAAGAAGCATGGGTTGAAAAACCAGTCTCGGCTAGATTATATTCATGTGCTTTTTCGGTAAAGGTGTTGTTGCCATTGTTTATGTAAAGGTCGTTGTCATGGTTATTACCTTCCATGTTACCCGCATTGCTTACATAAATATCCAAGAAACCATCATTATTAATGTCTACCATGACCACCCCGGTTGACCAAGGTTTATTTCCGGATACTTCTGCTTTTTCAGAAATGTCCTCAAATTGGAAATTTCCTTTATTCAGATATAATTTGTTAGGTTCCATGTTTCCGGTAAGAAAAATATCGGAAAGTCCGTCATTATTGATGTCACCAATGGCTACACCACCTCCATTATAAAAATTTCTATATTTAAAAATGTTGAATTCTTTCGAATTTTCAACTTTATTGACGAAGTCAATCCCAGTTTGGGATGAAGATAAAAGAGTGAAAAGGATAGGTTTCCGCTTCTCTTCGGCGATTGGCTTTTTAATGGTACTGTTGGAGTCGCACGATTGAAAAACCAATAGGACTAAGACAATTACGGAAAGTTTAAGCAAATAGGAATTCATGCTGTTTTTTTGAAATACTATGTTTTGGATTGCACATTCTAGCATCTAAAGCAAAGTTCAATACCCTCTAAAATCCTTTGCTAGGTTTGCGATTAATTAACAACCAAATTGAAATTGAACATTGCGACTATAATTTAATATTGGTCGATAATAATAAAGTGGAATAACACTTTTAAAAACAGAATGCAAGATAGCCAAATGGCTATTATTAACAAGGCTTATTTGGAACGCGCAATGTTAATATTTAACGAAAACGTTGTAATTTTGATGATATACTACGATAAATAAGTTTTTCATGGTTTGATTTTAGAAGGAATGAAAATAATCCAATATATTTAGCCTACACTAAATAGCAAACCATATACCAAATGATAGGGATATTATCTTTTTTAGGATTTACCATTTTAGTAGCAGTTATATCTTATTATGCCACCAGAAGTACCGATGAAAAGACCTCTGATGGCTATTTTCTTGGAGGGAGAAGTTTGACGGCGGGTGTAATTGCAGGATCTCTATTACTTACCAATTTATCTACAGAGCAAATTGTAGGTTTGAATGGAAGTGCATATACTGACGGTCTATCTGTAATGGCGTGGGAAACCTTGGCGGCAATTGCGATTGTTGTGGCCGCAATATTTCTTTTGCCAAGATATTTAAAGGGAGGTTTAACTACAGTACCTCAATTTTTAGCTACGCGTTTTGATGTAGCTACAAAAACCCTAACCTCGGGCTTGTTCTTAACGGGTTATGTGGTGGTACTACTTCCGGTTATTTTATATTCGGGTTCAGTTGCGATCAGTGGAATGTTCGATGTTCCTGCTTTGTTAAACGTTTCGGATAATACGGCCTTGGTCATCTGCATTTGGGGTATCGGGATTATCGGGTCCATTTATGCTGTTTTTGGCGGTTTGAAAGCGGTTGCCGTTTCAGATTCTATCAATGCAATAGGCTTATTGATAGGTGGATTGTTGATTCCTATTTTTGGTTTAATGGCAATTGGGGACGGAAGTGTGTTTTCAGGATTGGAGAATCTTGTTAATGCGAATCCTGAACGCTTTGATTCAACGGGTAACGCCGGTCAAGAGGTTCCGTTTTCAACAATATTCACCGGTATGATGCTGGTTCAACTATTTTATTGGGGTACAAACCAGCAAATTATACAAAGGGCATTGGGTGCTAAGAATTTAGCGGAAGGTCAAAAAGGATTGCTGTTAGCTTCTTTTTTAAAGATTTTAGGGCCATTGATACTCGTGTTGCCCGGTATGATTGCCTATCACTACTTTGACGGTAATTTGGACACTAGCGATTTGGCTTATCCAGAATTGGTACGTGCCGTATTGCCAAAACCTTTGGTAGGATTCTTTGCGGCAGTACTTTTTGGTGCTATTTTAAGCTCTTTTAATAGTGTCCTAAATAGTTCTGTAACACTTTTTGGTATTGATGTTTATAAGCAACATATTAACAAGGATGCTTCTGAAACTACAGTTGTAAAATATGGGAAAATATTTGGAATTTGCTTGGCTTTAGCTGCCATGTTCATAGCTCCTTTGATTGCAAATGCAGGTAGTTTGTTCAACTATCTACAAGAAATAAATGGTATCTACAGCATCCCTATTTTCACAATTATTGTGGTTGGGTATCTTACTAAAAGGGTTCCAGCTATTGCGGCCAAGATTGGAATTCTTTCTGGTTCCCTATTATATATCATCAGTCAGTTCTTTCTTAAAGAAATGTTCGTAGACAAAGCCATGGCCGAAGCCCAAGCTTCTGGTATTACTGATCCGCGGCTATTGAGGTTGGTCGAGGCCGAAGCCTATCCACATTACTTACATATTATGGCAATCTTATTTGTAGCCAATATTATAATAATGCTTATCATAGGAGCTCTTAAACCTCGCAAGGAACCTTTTGTTTTAGAGTACACCGATCAAGTTTCAATAACGCCCTATAAATATGTGAATCAAGTAGGTATCGGTATTTGTTGTATTGTTATTGTGATTTATATTTATTTTGCCAAATAGAGAGAAAATGCCTTCGTATATAGGGAGGGGGACGGATTTTAAGGCAAAAAAGAAAATGGAATCGTAAATTCTATTTTCTTTTCCTTTAAGGGACTTCACTGGTTTAGGATTTCTTCTGAAACGGTTACTGCTATAATGAATAGAGGCCGAAGACTATCATTATAATTTTAAAGTACAGGCTTAAACTCTAGTCTACCGCTCATTTGTCCTGTATTATCGGTAAAACTCAAATCGTTGCAATTATAATCTAAATTAAAGAGGTTGAATCCTGAATTTATAATGGTGCTACCAAGTCAGTGATTCAGTATGTATCTTTTTTAGGATTATTGATTCAAAGTATTTATGAACAAAGTGGGTTTGAAAGTTTGGGTATAAAACAAAGGCCTCTTAATATTAAGAGGCCTTTGTTTGGAAATTTGAAAAAAGAGCTAGCTTCTAATAATTAATATCCTGGATTTTGCTCCAAATTTGGATTAGCTAATACATCAGCAATAGGAATAGGGAATATTTTTAAATGCTCGTCTCCGGCTTCCTTAAGATTCCAGGCTCTTAAAAACTGTCCAAAGCGGATTAAATCTTGTCTTCTTGCAACTTCAGCATACATTTCTCTCCCACGTTCCGCCAATAATTCTGCTTCACCGACAGAGGCAAGATCAGATGCTCCGCGAATGCTTCTAAGATTATTGATTATATCAGTAACATCAGTACCCATTCTGAACATGGCCTCAGCCTTCATTAAATAGTCGTCTGCGTATCTATAACGAACAGTGTGTCTTCTGGTTATACCGCCTTCTTCATTTGGATGGTACTTTAAAAGACGTGTGCCCGCAGTTTCTAAAAGTGCATTATCAGCAGGGGAGGTGTATTCTGCTTTTTCAACTTCTTTGGTAAAAACCAATGGGACACTACCTACGTTCGCCCTGGCATTTAATGGCGTGCCATCTTCGTCATACTGTTGACCTATTAAAAAGCCGTAACCAATGCCTAAATTTTGATCGTTGACGGTTGTTGGGTCTGGTACAAATCCTCTACGCTCCTCTTGGCCATCTCCAGCATAATTTGTGTCCGGATCTCCTTCAAAAGATTGATAAAATTCTGAAAGTGTGGCAAAACCATTCCAACCACCCCCTTGTTGGTCAGGGGTATTTAAGCTATAGTGTAACGTATTCCAGAATCTAGATTGTGTTTCTGCTGGAGACCACCAAATAGTCTCAACATCATTGCTAGGTCTAAATATGTCGAAGAAGTCACCAGAAGCAGCCAATTGATATCCATCAGCCTCGATTTCATCGACCGCATCGATAACTGCCTGCATGTCTGCATTGTCTGGAGATGTTCCAAGATATACGTGTTTATTGAGGTAAACCTTCGCCAATAAATGCTGTGCAGCTGCCTTTGTTGGAGATGATTTCAAGCCTATAGCATCACCAGCGGTTACCTCTGGCAAGTCTTGAATTGCAATATTAAGATCAGCTACAATGCTGTCTATGGCAACTTGTCCTTTAAGGGCAACAGGTATTGAACTATTAGGCGCATTAACATCTCTATAGGGAACTTGCCTCCACATATCTAGAATCCAACTCATCGCCCATGCCCTATAGAATCGTGCTTCTGCCTTTAGTTGGGTAACATCACCCTCGGAAGTATTGACGCTTTGAGGATTGATTATACGGGTAGCATTAATGGTTACACTATTGAGTCTCTGCCAAGAATTACGTATATCCTGTAATTCTGCATTCCAAGTATGTCTGTGAATGGACAACCATCGACCATTATCTCCCCAATCCGATCCTCTGGTAGGTACAATGTATTCATCTGTGGATACTTCATTCAAGGCATACAGACCATCTGCGTTACCTAAATCTCCTCCGGCGATTATATTCGAAATATTCTCAACTTCACCCTGAATGTTTGCTACACCGGCAAAACCATCGGTAATTAGGGAATCTGTGGGTTCGATCTCTAAATCCGTGCACGAAAAAAGAAGCGTCGCAGGAATTGTGAGATATAATAAGTTTACTATTTTTTTCATAATTATTTTTTTAAAAAGTAACGTTAATTCCAAGACTGAACGTTCTTGGTCTTGGGTAAGAAAGATAATCGATCGAGGCAGAAGGTAATCCGTTTGCGGGGATATTAGAAGTACTAACCTCTGGATCGATGCCACTATAATCTGTAAGTAAGAATAAATTCTGACCAACAGCGCTTAATCGGAAAGTTTTGAACGTACCTTCTCCACTAAGTGGAACGTTATAAGAAATCGATGCTGTTTGCAGCCTCACAAAATCTCCTTTTTCTAAAAAGTAAGTGCTGGGATTGGAGGCGGATAAAGTAATGCCATTGTCTACAACTTCTTTTAGATTGTTTCTACTACCAATCTGTGGTGCGGCGAATAATGCATTTGCCGTATTGTTATATACGTAGAAACCAAATTGCCCTGAAAAGAATAATGAAGCATCCCAGTTTCTATATCTAGCACTAGTGGAAAGTCCGGAAACAACTTTTGGTAGCCCAGATTTATCTAGAATGGTTGGGTCTGTCTCCACGTTGTAATTATCATCAACTAGACGTAGGTTATAGGTGTATAAAGGTTTCCCATTGGTCAAGATTTGAGAGGTGGTTCCCGTAAGACCTTGGCCATACAAATTACCGGCTTGTAAATTGGGGCCATTGTAATCTGTTAGCTCGTTTTGGTTGTATGAAATGTTAAAATTAGCGTTCCAGTCAAAATCCTCTGTAAGAACAATATCGTAATCCAGTCCGAGTTCTATACCTTGATTTACAATCGTACCGTCAATGTTTTGAAATACAAAAGGAGTTGTTGCCGGTTGTACTGCAGGCAGGTTTAAAAGAATGTCTGTAGTCTCTTTTCTATAAAGGTCGACACTACCCGTAAAACGATCATTGTTAAAGCCAAAGTCCAGTCCCAGTCCATATTGTGTAGTTGATTCCCATTTTAAATCTGGGTTCGCAAATGCAATCTCAGATGTAGCAGGAGCTGTCAGCTGTGAACTAGATTGTATTCCAAGGGCATTCCATCTTGTTCGATTTACGTATTGACCATAACCAAGACCGTCTTGGTTACCCGTAATACCATAGCTTAATCTTAGTTTAAGCGTAGAAAATGTTTCTTCATTAATGAAATCTTCTTGATTCAATTTCCAGGCTAGAGCTGCCGAGGGAAAAATACCATATTGGTTATTGCCACCAAATCGTGAAGAACCATCAGCTCTTACCGTACCGGTAAATAAATATTTATCGTTCAAGGAATAATTTATTCTACCAAAAAAAGATTGTAACTCATCGGTGTAATCAAACGTATCCACTGAAAATGCATCGATTGGAATGTTTGGTAAATTCCCTACCCTTTCGTTAACGTTAGGAAACAAGCCTAAAATTCTAAATTGGTCACCAGCATCTGGGAAATTTTGAAAAGTTCCTATACCGTAAGCCTGATAATTAGTTGCTAGATTTTTTGTTGCATCATAGGTATCCCTTGTAGTAGCGACAATTTGATTGAGGTCGGATGAAGCATATCCTTGGCCTAAAATATTCTGTCCTTTTCTGTTAAAATCCTGATAGGAATATCCCACTAAAGCATCCAATTTAGAGTTTTCAAACTCCGTATCATAGTTTACGGTTATCTCCATTAGTTTGTTGTCGGTATCCAAATTACTTACAGCAGCCCTACCATTGTCTATTGCACCATTGGTGATTCCAAGAATTTGAGGGCCTACGACTTGACTTCTACCGGAAGTGGAGGTATCCAGTCCTAAGTTAAGTTTCACAGAAAGCTCGTCCGTCAAGGAATAGTCTAAGGATAGATTTCCTAAAAATCGATCTGTATTCGTATTATCATCGTAATAAGCCAACAAATTCGCAGGATTTAAATCAGGTGCTGCATTCGAATTTGGATCTGCATTTCGTGTAGGGTTGGAGTAATAAGTGGCAGCCAGCAAATCTCCTGTACTCCCTGCTGTTCTACTAATATAAGGTGCTCTATCATTGATTCTAGAAATTGTTGTTTGAAGACCTACCTTTAGCTTATCGTCAAAAAAGCGGTGGTTTACATTAATTCTTCCGGTAATACGCTCTAAGTCGGTATTTTCAATGATACCGAACTGTTTTGAATAACCGAAGGTGGCCCTAACGTTTCCTTTTCCATAGTTTTGGGAATAGGAAAGATTATTATCTGTGGAAGCGGATGTTCTGAATAAAAAACTTTGCCAGTCTGTTTTACCATTAAGATTTGCGCCACCTCTTTCTACAAATTCTTCGGTAGATAATAAATCATAGGGGTTTGCAACCTTCGCAATGTTTAAATTTGTTGAAAAGCCCCATTGACCTTGTGACCCACCGCCTTTACCCGACTTCGTGGTGATTACCACGACTCCGTTGGCCCCTCTTGAACCATATATTGCAGTTGCGGAAGCATCTTTAAGGATACTCATACTTTCAATGTCATTTGGGTTTAAAAAGTTTAACGGGTTTTTAGAACCACTTGAGCCCACACCAATATCGGCACCAGAGGCCGAAACGCTTTCGTTGGAAACTGGAACACCATCAATAACAAATAAAGGACTATTGTTGCCTCGTACAGAACCCGTACCTCTAATTCTCAAGGCGATACCTGCACCTGGTTCACCACTTGACTGTGAAATCTGAACACCTGCTGTTTTACCTTGAATTAGCTGTTCTGGTGATGCTATGATGCCTCCGTTAAAATCCTCTGAAGAAACAGAGGAGACCGAACCAGTCGCATCTTTTACGGTTGTGGTCCCATAACCAATGATTACGACTTCTTCCAAGGCTTGAGCATCTTCTTCTAAAGTTACGTTAATCGATGATCTTCCATTAACCGCCACTTCTTGTGTTTTATAACCGATATAACTGAATACCAAAACAGCACCTTGTTCTACATCTAGGGTGTAGTTTCCATCAAAATCGGTTTGTGTTCCATTGGTAGTCCCTTTTTCAAGGACGCTAGCGCCTGGGAGGGGGCCACTTCCATCTGAAACTTTTCCAGATACTTCTTGTGCCTGAGCAATGCCAAGGGAGATTAATGCCCCCAATAGCGTCAAGCTTTTGATTAGAGTAATCTTCATAAAAATGTTAATTTAAAGTTGAGTTGAATGATTTCAATTGTTAAAAATATGTAAATACTATATAAGCTTCTTTTTATAATGGTTGAATTTAAAGCGAAAACGTTTTCGTGTTAATAACTTTATCTATTGTCAATATTCCAAAAGAAATGTTTTTCACTTTTAGAATCTATAATTTAACTCTATTAAAATTAAGAATCTGCAATTAATCATCAAATATAGTATTTTTGTGATTAACATATCCTTAACTTTAAGGAGTATGGTTAACATTGTTAAAGTGTAATTTCTAGAAAATAGCTAATTAGGTGAAATATCCTTATTTTGACACTCAATGTTAAGAGTAGTTTAAAACCGCATTCTCTTGAAACCAAAAATGACCTTAAAGAATATATCGGATGAATTGGGGGTCTCCATTTCAACGGTATCAAAAGCATTAAAAAATAGTGATGAAATTGGGAAAGACACTAAAGATAGAATTCAGGCTTTCGCTAAGTTTTATAACTATAGGCCCAATAACATTGCTCTTAGTCTAAAGAATAAAAGGACAAAGAATATCGGGGTTATTATTCCAGACATTGTCCATCATTTTTTTACAACCGTTTTTAGGGGTATCGAGAAATATGCTAATAAGAGGGGGTATAACGTGATAGTTTGTATTTCCGATGAATCCTTCGACAAGGAAGTAGTGAATATGGAAATGTTGGCTAATGGAAGTATCGATGGATTTATACTTTCTTTAAGTGCAGAGACACAACTGAAGAACGACTTCCATCATTTAAAGGAATTGTCGAGTCAAGAAATTCCATTTGTGCTGTTCGATAGGGTTACGGACGAAATAGACTGTGATAAGGTCGTTATAAATGACAAGGCTATAGCCTATGAAGCAACTGAGCATTTCATTAGGGCCGGTGCCAAAAAGATTGCTTTGGTTACTACTGAAACCTATTTTAACGTAAGTGAAAGTAGAAGGCAAGGTTTTCTGGAGGCTCTAAAATCGAACCAAATCGAAATCGACCTTAACCTTATTTTGACGCTGCCGTATAATACTGAAAATCAATCGGCTATTTTAAAGTTTTTTGAGAACCATGAGGTCGATGCTGTGTTATGCGTAAATGAAATATTTGCGATACAATGTATGAACGTAATTCAAAACTTAAGTTTAGATGTTCCGAATGATATTTCAATTATAGGTTTTACTGACGGTAATTTATCACGCTTTTCAAACCCAAGGTTAACAACGGTAGCACAACATGGCGATGAAATGGGTAAGAAAGCAGCAAAACTTCTTATTGACAGGATTGAAAATAAGAACAAGCATTCTAGTTTTCAAACTAAAATTGTAAAAGCCACATTAATTAAACGCGGTTCCACAATCAATTGATACTTTTGTTAGTATGGATAAAATTGGATTTATTTTTGATTTGGATGGAGTCATCGTCGATACTGCCAAATACCATTATTTAGCGTGGAAAAAGTTGGCTAATGAATTGGGATTTGAATTTACAAAAGAGCAGAATGAACTTTTTAAAGGCGTTAGTAGAAAGAGATGCTTGGAAATTTTATTGGATATAGGGAATATTGAAGCTACACAAGCACAGTTCGACAGGTGGATGGTGGAAAAAAATGAAGACTATTTAGCGTATATCGATCAAATGGATGCTACTGAAATCCTGCCAGATGTGCCAAGGGTCCTTGAATTTTTACAACAAAGAAAAGTCCCTATTGCACTGGGCTCTGCCAGTAAAAATGCAAAACCCATTTTAGAGAAAGTGAATTTGTTGTCTTATTTTGATAGTATTGTAGATGGTAATAGTGTGACCAAAGCTAAGCCGGATCCAGAGGTTTTTTTAATTGCGGCCAAGAATTTAGAAGTAACACCTGGTTGTTGTATCGTTTTTGAAGATGCCGTTGCTGGTATTCAAGCGGCCAATTCTGCAAATATGACCAGTATTGGTATAGGTGACCCCAATGTTCTTAAAGAGGCTAACTATAACTTTAAAGATTTCACTGAAATAAACAAGGATTTTTTAAACCTGTTGTTAAAAGGTAGGTGCCCTAATATTAGGTAAAAGTATCCTAATCTATTTAAAGTTAATTTATTTTTGATATCAATCGAATTTTAACCAATGAATCAGGATTATATAAAAGCGGATAAGTGGAGCATTCTAGAAGAAGGTTTTGATAAGGAAAACGTAAAATCCTCAGAAAGTATCTTTAGCATCGGCAATGGCGCAATGGGCCAGCGTGCGAATTTTGAGGAAACCTACACGGGTGAAACCTTTCAAGGTAGCTATATTGCGGGGGTATATTATCCCGATAAAACACGAGTGGGTTGGTGGAAAAATGGCTATCCAGAATACTTTGCAAAGGTTTTGAACGCTCCTAATTGGATAGGAATAAAAATTTTCATAAATGCTGGGGAGTTCGATTTGGCTACCTGTAAGAAGGTGTCCAATTTTAAACGTGAACTGAACATGAAAGAAGGCGTTTATGTTCGAAGTTTTCAAGCAGTCACCTCAAATAACGTTGAAATTGAAGTTGAAATCAAACGTTTTCTTAGTTTGGATATCGATGAGATTGGTGCCATATCCTATACTATAAAAGTTTTAAAAACCGAAGCTGAAATCATTTTCGAGCCCTATTTAGATAGTGGAATAACTAATGAAGACAGTAATTGGGATGATAAATTCTGGAATACTACAAACAGTTACGTTACAGGAAATCGTGCTTTTATAGAAGCGCACACCATGAAAACCAATTTTCAGACCTGCACCTTTATGCGGGCTTCATTAAATTATAATGGTGATCTGGTTTCAGGTCAGGCCGGTTCGAAGACCGAAACCTATGTCTCCTTGAAATTCTTACAGAAGGTCAAGCCAGATGAATCGGTCACCTTAACGAAATTTGGAGGGTACACGGTTTCGAGAAATCACCCGGAAGATGCATTGGTACAGGCCGCCAATAATGCGTTAGACGAGGCCCAGACATTATCATTTGATGGTTTGCTTCAGAAACAAAAGGAGGCTTGGGCTTCCATTTGGGAAATGAGCGATATCGTTATAGAAGGTGATATTAAGGCGCAACAAGGTATTCGGTTCAATATATTTCAATTAAATCAGACCTATTTAGGAACAGATTCACGTTTGAATATTGGTCCGAAAGGTTTTACGGGTGAAAAGTACGGTGGTAGTACTTATTGGGATACCGAGGCGTATTGTATCCCGTTTTACATGGCCACAAAAGATGATAAGATCGCCCGAAAGTTACTTAAATATAGATATAACCATTTAGAAAAGGCCATAGCCAATGCCAGAAAACTGGGATTCTCTAACGGTGCTGCCCTGTATCCTATGGTTACCATGAACGGCGAAGAATGCCATAATGAGTGGGAAATTACCTTTGAGGAAATCCATAGAAATGGAGCCATTGCTTTCGCTATCCATAATTATTATAGATATACGGGTGACTATAGTTATATTCCTGAAATGGGTCTTGAGGTACTTATAGGTATCGCAAGATTTTGGCATCAACGCGTTAATTTTTCTGAGGATAAGGAGAAATACGTGATGTTAGGAGTTACGGGTCCTAATGAATACGAAAACAATGTCCAAAACAATTGGTATACCAATTACTTGGCCAAATGGTGCATCAATTATACCTTAACACAGTTGGGTAAGGTGAAGAGCGGATACCCTGAAGATTATCATAGAATCATCGGCAAGACCAAGCTTACCGATAGGGAGTGTGACCAATGGAAAAAGGTTGCGGACAATATGTATTTTCCCTATTCTAAAAAATATGGTGTCTTTTTGCAACAAGACGGTTTTTTGGATAAGGATTTGGTGAAGGTGAGCGATTTACCTAAGACCGATAGGCCTATAAACCAAAAATGGAGTTGGGATAGAATACTTAGGTCCCCCTATATAAAACAAGCCGATGTTTTACAGGGCTTTTACTTTTTTGAGGAAGATTTCACAATCGAAGAACTAGAGAAACACTTTGATTTTTATGAGCCTTTTACGGTACATGAGTCCTCTTTATCACCTTGCGTACATAGTATTCAGGCGGCAAAACTAGGACGAATGGATCAAGCCTATAATTTCTATCTCAGAACTTCTAGGCTAGATTTAGATGATTATAATAAAGAAGTGGAGGAAGGGTTGCATATTACCTCAATGGCCGGTACTTGGATGAGTATCGTTGAAGGTTTTGGAGGAATGCGAATCATTGATGATAAATTATCCTTCAAACCCAAAATACCCGATCAATGGAAAACGTATTCGTTTAAAGTTAATTTCCGCCACCGTATTATAGAGGTTAAAGTCAGCGCTGAATCTGTGACCTTCAAATTATCTGGGTCTAAAGAAGTGTCGATACGAGTTAATGGTACAAAAGTAGAATTATTCCCAGATGAGCCAGTAACGGTTTAAGAATATACATGGGATTGAAGGGTTGCTATGCAATGACAAAATCAGTTCCCTATTAAACTTGCAAAAATGAAAGCGGACCAATGAAAAGGAAGATTGTTATTTATCAAGTCTTTACAAGGCTTTTTGGAAATACCAATACCACGAATAAACCATGGGGTACCATTGAAGAAAATGGAGTTGGGAAGTTTGCAGATTTTACTATAAAGGCACTTGCCGAAATCAAAGCATTAGGGGTTAGTCATATTTGGTATACAGGAGTTCCTCATCATGCTGTAATACGAGATTATACCAAGTTTGGTATTTCCAACGATGACCCTAACGTCGTTAAGGGAAGGGCAGGTTCGCCATATGCGGTAAAGGATTATTATAATGTAAATCCAGATTTGGCCATTGACCCTGCTAAAAGATTGGAAGAGTTCAAGGCATTGATTAAGCGTACCCATGAAGCCGACATGAAGGTGATTATTGATATAGTTCCCAACCATGTAGCAAGAAATTACGAGGGTACCACGAATCCTAAAGGGGTGACCGATTTTGGTTTTGGAGATGATACTTCGGTCGAATATAAAAAGGATAATAATTTTTACTACATCCCGGGGACGGAATTTCAGGTTCCGGAATGGAAAAACGGTTATGTGCCATTAGGTGGAGATAATCCAAATTTGCCTGATTCAACCTTAGTAGAGATGCCGGCCAAATGGACGGGCAATGGATCCCGAAGTCCGCAACCCGATATGAACGATTGGTACGAAACGGTTCGGATCAATTACGGCGTACGGCCAGATGGTGGATTAGATTTTGATATGCTTCCCAATGATTTTGGTTACCGTGATTATAAAGAGCATTTTAACTATTGGAAAAAGAAAGTTGTTCCTAGCTCCTGGAGAAAATTCAGGGACGTTGCTCTTTACTGGTTGAAATTGGGTGTGGATGGGTTTCGTTACGATATGGCCGAAATGGTTCCGGTTGAATTTTGGAGTTTTATGAACTCGTCCATCAAAATGAAAAAACCAGATGCCTTTATTATGGCAGAAGTCTATAATCCAGATTTGTATAGAACTTATATTCGCAAAGGCAAAATGGATTACCTATATGATAAAGTCGATTTTTATGATGGTTTAAAGCATATTATGAAGGGGTATGGCTGGTCAGATCATCTTCCAGTCGTGCAAAATGGTTTGCAGGATATCGAGCACCATATGCTTCACTTTTTGGAGAATCACGATGAACAACGAATTGCCAGTCCAGAATTTGTGGGCGAAGCGGAAATTGCAAAGCCTGCTATGGTGGTTTCGGCCACGATAAGTACGTCGCCGACCATGATTTATTTCGGGCAAGAAGTTGGCGAGCCGGCCGCTGAAAATGCTGGTTTTGGGAGTCCGTCAAGAACATCCATATTCGATTATGTCGGAGTTCCGCATCATCAACGTTGGATGAACGATAAAAAATTCGATGGTGGACAGTTGACACAAAACGAAACTACGTTACATGACTTTTATAAAAGGCTATTAAACTTTACGATTACTAGTGAAGCTTTAATGGGGGCTTATCGAGAAATTCATTTTTATAACAAGCAGCTTACCGAAAACTATACCCATAGGGTGTTGTCGTATGTGCGTTGGTCACCGGACCAAAAATTAATTGTTGTTGTGAATTTTGACACAAATGATCATTTTTCTTTCGATTTAAAACTACCGGTTGATCTGATCAATGAATGGGGTTTGAAAAAAGGCTCTTATTCCTTAAAAGATGTTTTGTACGGTGTTTCAGGTATATTGAAAATTAAAAAAGGAGAGGGACATATTCCAATAGACTTAAAACCGTTAGAATCCTTTATTTTTGAATTAAAATAACCAATCCATGTTTAAAAGAATTTTTATACTCATATACGTATGTATCTCTGTAATATCCTGCAATATGAAAGAACCATTGGTAATAGGGCATAGGGGGGCTATGGGCCATGAGAGAGAAAACACATTAGCATCTATTCAAAAAGCAATTGATCTAGGTGTCGATATGATAGAGATCGATGTTTTTAAAATCAAGAGTGGTGAGATTGTGGTTTTTCACGATGACACTGTAGATAGGCTTACGAATGGCCCTGGGAAAATCGAAGAGTACAATATTTTGGATTTAAAAAAATTGATTGTTGACGGAGGTCATCAAATTCCCATGCTTCAAGATGTGCTGAAATTGATTGATAACAGAGTTGCTTTAAATATAGAATTGAAAGGCGACGCTACAGCAGACCGTGTAAATTTCATCATGAACTATTATATCAAGGATAAAAATTGGTCCCCAGAAAATTTTTTGATTTCCAGTTTTAAATGGGATGAACTTAGGGAAATGCGTAAGCTTAACCCAAATGTGGCCATCGCTATTTTGACCGAAGAAAATCCTCTAGATGCCATTCCTGTGGCAAAGGAACTGAATGCGGTAGCTATCAATCCTTACTTTAAAAAGTTGGATGCCGAAATAGCCACGCAGCTGAAAGATGCCGGATTGAAAATTTATACATGGACCGTCAATGAGCCAGAAGATATTAGTGACATGAAGGAAATAGGTGTGGATGGAATCATCACCAACTATCCAGAAAGGGTCAACTAATGTATGATGTTCTGGTAGTAGGTGGGGGAGCGGCAGGTTTCTATGCGGCAATTCATATTGCAGAAGCCAGGCCGAATACCAAGATCGCTATTTTGGAGCGCGGTAAAGAAGTGCTTACGAAAGTCAAAGTATCTGGTGGTGGCCGCTGTAATGTTACCCATGCTGAATTTAATCCTAAAGAACTCAGCACAAATTATCCCAGAGGTGAAAAGGAACTTTTAGGCCCGTTTCATCAATATGCCAGTGGCGATACCATCGGTTTTTTTGAGGTGCGGGGTATATCTTTAAAAATAGAGGAAGACGGTAGAATGTTTCCGGTCAGTAATTCTTCGCAGACAATTATAGATTGTTTTGTCTCGGAAGCGGAAAGATTAGGGGTTCAAATCAAGAAAATAAGTGCCGTAAGCAATTTGGAATCAGTGAACGAAAACGGATGTGCTATTTGGAAGGCGCAAGTAGGGGATGGTTATCTGCGCGCTAAAAAATTGATTTTGGCTACAGGAAGCAATCCGAAAATATGGAATCTTTTAGAGAGATTAGGGCATACTATAATTTCGCCGGTTCCTTCCCTTTTTACGTTCAATATAAAAGATGAACGTATTGCAAACGTTCCTGGGTTGGCCACACATGCAGAAGTTAGGGTCTTGCCTAGCAAGAAGTTTGGCAAGAGTACCGCAAAAGATAAAATTGAGGTATCGGCACTTTCTTCTGATGGACCGCTGTTAATCACCCATTGGGGAATGAGCGGTCCTGCAATTTTAAAGTTATCGGCATGGGGTGCACGTGCTTTGGAGCGTTTGAATTATCAATTCAAAATCCAGGTCAATTGGGTGCCTGAATACCATCAAAACGGACTATTAGAGTTATTTTTGAAGGTGAAGCAAGTCGAAAAAAAAACCATTCTGAGAACCAAAATCCTCGATATTCCTAAACGACTTTGGGTGAACTTGGTGCGAGCTTCACAAATTACCGATGAAACTACTTGGCCAGAAGTTTCCAAACCACAATTAGCGGTGCTAGCCGAGCAATTGACAGGAGGTGTTTTTCAGGTCAATGGTAAAAGTACCTTTAAAGAAGAGTTTGTAACCGCTGGTGGTGTTGATCTTAAGGAAATCAATTTTAAGACCTACGAAAGTAAAATAGTGCCTAATGTATATTTTGCAGGGGAAATTATTAATGTGGATGCCATTACCGGAGGTTTCAACTTCCAAAATGCTTGGACCGGCGGATTCTTAGCTGCTCAAGGGGTGGTTTCGGCTTTAAACCAAGAGTAAGATGGAGTTACGGACCTATGTTGCATTTTTGAGAGGGATCAATGTTAGTGGGCAGAAGAAAGTTCCTATGCAGGTGTTACGCACTTTATGTGGAACTTTAGGATTACAGGAGGTCAAAACTTATATACAAAGTGGAAATATTGTATTTAAAAGTCCACCTGAAGAAACTTACCAATTAGAAGAAAGGTTGACACATGCAATTCAAACAGAATTTGGTTTCGAAGTACCTGTAATCGTTAAAACAGTTGAACGCATAATTGAAATATGGAAGTTGAATCCTTTTAAAGATCCAACTGAGCTTTCTGATAATAAAATCTACTTTGTTTTACTGAAAACTATCCCTGAAGATGAATTAGTAAAAAAGTTAATAAATGAATCCTTTGTTAATGAAGATTTTCAGGTAGTTGGAGATTGTATTTACCTTAAATGTAATATAGGGTACGGTAAAGCCAAATTGAATAACAATTTGATTGAGCGTAAGTTGAACGTTATGGCATCCACTCGAAATTACAGAACCATGAATAAAATGTTAGAAATGGCTAGATAGCATTTTAAAAATCAGTTCAATTCCCAAATTTTATAATTCAAAAACGCTGCAAAACAAACCCAAAGTAGATACGGTAATAATAGAAGTGCTGCCACTTTGCTGACCACTTTAAACCATTTAATGGTTAGTACTAGAACTACCAGTAGGGTTAAGATCACCATGAGTCCCCAAAAAGGTTGCCGTAGTCCAAAAAAAACGATGCTCCATAATCCATTCAAAAGCAGCTGAAAACCAAAGTGGTAAAGTCCGGTTTTTACCCATTTATGATGAAAGCCTTTTGCCCAGACCCAACCAACAGAAATACCCATTAAAATATAAAGAGTGGTCCAAACGGGTGCAAAAACCCAATTGGGCGGATTAAAACTTGGTTTGTTCAAAGTTACGTACCAATCATTTACAGAACTTTGGGTGACTACACTACTTAGAAAACCAATGATGGAACAGACAACAATGCCAATGATGATATAGGTCAGTTTTCTTTTCAATGGACGAGTGTTTGCCTCTAAAATAAGGAATTATTTTAATTGACAGCCCTAAAAACTATCTTTGCATAAATTGAGAATTCAATGACCGAAAAAGAATTTATCCCTACTTCCTATACCGCAATGGAGAATGAAGGGGTGGTAACCTATTCTTCCCCTAGTAATATAGCATTGATTAAGTATTGGGGGAAATTGGAGCATCAAATTCCAGCAAATCCTTCGATCAGTTTTACCTTGAATGAATGTTCTACCACCACATCTGTTCAATACAAAAAGTTAGAAACCCCGGGGAAAGAATTTTCTTTTGAACTTTTGTTTGAAGGAAGGTCTAAAGAAGATTTCAAACCGAAAATCAACACCTTTTTACAAAGAGTAGAGAAATACCTGCCTTTTTTAAAGGATTATCATTTTGTAATAAATACCTCCAATACATTTCCCCATAGTAGTGGAATCGCATCTTCAGCCAGTGGCATGTCGGCTTTAGCTTTGTGTTTTATGGAGATTGAGCGTTCGTTCTTGAAGGAGATGCCACCAGAATATTTCAATAAAAAGGTATCATTCTTGTCTCGTTTGGGCTCAGGTAGTGCGTGTAGAAGTAATCAAGGACCCATTATGCAATGGGGGGAAAGCACGGCGATCGAAGATAGTTCAAACCTTTATGGGGTCGTCTACCCATATTTAATCCATGAAAATTTCAAGAACTACCAAGATACTATATTGTTGGTTGACAAAGGTGAGAAACAAGTTAGCAGTACCGTAGGTCATGAATTAATGCACGATCACCCCTATGCTAAAAGTAGATTTGAGCAAGCGCATTCTAACTTGAAAAGGCTAAAGGATATTTTTGCCAGTGGTGATTTAGATGCCTTTATTACTATAGTTGAAAGCGAGGCTCTCACCTTGCACGCAATGATGATGACCAGCAACCCTTATTTTATTTTGATGAAGCCCAACACCCTTGAAATCATAAATAGGATATGGAAGTTTAGGTCACAATCAAAAACGCATGTTTGTTTTACCTTAGATGCCGGGGCGAACGTACATGTGCTTTATCCTGAAAATGAGAAGGAAACGGTCTTTACGTTCATTAAGGAGGGGTTAGCACCTTTTTGTCAAAGTGGTCAGTATATTTGTGATCAAGTTGGACAGGGAGCAAAGAAATTATAATTTGAAAATATACGTTTGTCTCTTGATAACCGTTAGTAAACGAGGGTTTTACCGGTTTTGTTAGACCGAATGAAGAAAAACCCTGAACTTTATCGTAATCTTTAAGTATATTTAAAAGTAATTCGGATATTTGCCGAGATTTTTTAAAATGAAAGGACCGTTATTTTATTCCAAAATTCTGCTCTTCGGAGAATATGGTATCATTAAAGATTCCAAAGGACTTTCAATTCCCTATAATTTTTATAAGGGAGCATTAAAAAAAGCGGTAAATCCAACAAAAGAAGCTCGTAAGTCCAATAAAAGTTTAGAAGCCTTTGCGAATTATTTGGAAGAAATCACAACGAATGAACCCAATTTGGTGTCCTTTGATTTGGAACTTTTGAAAACCGATATTGCCCAAGGAATGTATTTTGATAGTTCTATTCCTCAAGGGTATGGTGTTGGTAGTAGCGGAGCATTGGTGGCGGCCATCTACGATAAATATGCCCAAGACAAGATAACGGTGTTAGAAAACCTAACTAGGGAAAAGCTTTTAAAGCTGAAAGCGATTTTTGGTAAAATGGAATCTTTTTTTCACGGTAAATCATCTGGTCTTGATCCTTTGAACAGTTATTTAAGCCTACCCATTCTTATAAATTCTCAGGATAACATAGAGTCCACCAGTATCCCTTCTCAGAATACCGAGGGTAAAGGAGCGGTGTTCTTATTGGATAGCGGTACCGTTGGGGAAACGGCTCCAATGGTTCAGATTTTCATGGAACAGATGAAGAATGATGGATTCCGGAATATGCTCAAAACCCAGTTCATTAAACATACCGATGCTTGCGTCGAAGATTTTGTAAACGGTAACATCAAGTCTTTATTCGGGAACTTAAAACAACTATCTCATGTTGTTTTGGACAATTTCAAACCCATGATTCCCTTAAAATTCCATGAGCTATGGAAGCAAGGTATAGACACCAATGATTATTATTTAAAACTATGTGGCTCTGGTGGTGGGGGGTATATTCTAGGCTTTACCGAAGATTTTGAAAAAGCCAAAACCGCACTCAAAGATTACAAACTGGAAGTAGTATACAACTTTTAGTAAATTTCATAAATGCTTAATAGAAAAAACAAACTCTTACTTTTAAAAGTACTGAGTCTTTTTTCAGTGGTTAGAGGCTATAACATACTTGTTATAGTGCTGGCCCAATACATGGCATCTATTTATATTTTAGCACCCGATCTACCCTTACGAAAAGTCGTGCTAGATGTAAATCTTTTTGTAATCGTCATAGCTTCTGCTATGGTTATCGCGGCAGGCTACATCATCAATAATTTCTATGATGCTGAAAAGGACTTGATCAACAAACCCACGAAAAGCATGTTGGATCGTTTGGTGAGCCAACGTTTTAAATTAAGTACCTATTTCGTACTCAATTTTCTAGCCGTAATTGCGGCCAGCTATGTTTCTTTTGGGGCGGTTTTTTTCTTTTCCTCCTATATTTTTGGAATATGGCTGTATTCGCATAAATTGAAAAGACTTCCTCTTGTAGGAAATTTCATTTCCGCAACATTGGCGATTACCCCTTTTTTTGTGGTCTTCGTGTATTACCGCAATTTTGAAACAGTGATCTTTGTGCACGCTATGTTCCTGTTCCTTTTAATCCTATCCCGTGAAATGATCAAGGATTTGGAGAATCTATCAGGAGATATGGCACAAAATTATAGAACAATACCTATTATATATGGCACCCGATTGTCTAAAACGATAATCACAGGATTAATTCTGTTGTCTCTTTTACCATCTTTACTTCTTATTTTCAGATATGATGTAGGGTACATGCACTACTATTTTGGGGTTTGTAATGTTCTTTTGTTGATATTTATTTTTCTTCTGTTAAAAGCTACAACAAAAAAGGATTACGTGTGGTTACATAATATAGTAAAGCTTATTATTGTGGTAGGGGTGTTCAGTATTTTATTGATTGATGTGAATTTGGTTCTGAACAGGATTTTATAACCTGTATAATATATTGCTCTTAACTGTTTGGACGGCAATGCAATTTCCTACCTTTGTGCAAAATTGGTATAATTATGAGTAGGGACGATTCTAATAGTGGAAAAAAAACATCAGGAAAACAGGGAGGTAATTTCAAAAAGAAGAGCTACGCCCGTGGTAATGCCCCTGTAAAAAAGAATGCCGTTCCAAGCAAACCTTCTGACCCAAATTCTATTCGGCTCAATAAATATGTAGCCAACTCTGGAGTTTGTTCACGTAGAGATGCCGATATCTACATTGCTGCCGGAAATGTAACCGTAAACGGTAAACCCATTACCGAAATGGGGTACAAGGTGAAATTGACCGATGAGGTAAAGTTTGATGGGCAGTTGTTGAATCCGGTTAAAAAGGAGTATGTATTACTCAACAAACCAAAAGATTTTGTGACTACTATACGCGATGAAAAAGGGAAAAGACATGTTTCTGGATTGATTTCGAGCGCATCGAAATCTAAATTATTACCTGTTGATAAATTAGACAAAGACCATACCGGCTTACTTCTATTTACGAATGATGGTACAATGACCAAAACCTTAAAAAGCCCTATCAATGGGTTGCGTAAAATTTATCATCTGGTCTTGGAACAAGAATTAAGAAGTGCTGACCTTAAGAAAATCCAAGAAGGTGTTGTGGTTGACGAAAAGGTAGTACGGGTTCAAGATGTGAGTTTTATCGATGATGCTCCAAAAAGGGAAGTGGGTATCGAGATATTCAGCTCTAGGGGAAAAATCGTTGAACGACTTTTTGAGACCTTGGGGTATAAAGTACAAAAGTTAGACCGGGTCGTTTATGGAGGTTTAACGAAAAAGGACTTACCTAGAGGTCATTGGCGGTATTTGACCGATCAGGAAATCATCAATTTAAAGATGATTAAATAAAAGTAATTTCCTGCACTAAACAAAGGTCATAGGATTTATGAAATTATTTCAGTGTACAAATTGCAAAAACACCGTTGTATTTGAAAATCATACCTGTGTTAACTGTGGTTATTTCTTGGGGTATTCTTCCTATTACAACCAAATTGTGGCCTTGGATCCAAAATTGTCTCAATGGAATTTGACCGATTTAGGAAATAAAACCTACACCTATTGTAAAAACCATGTTCACAATGTTTGCAATTGGCTGGTTGAAGAGACAAAGCATTCTAAATTTTGTCTGGCCTGTTCTTTGAATAGAACGATTCCCCATCTGTTGAATGAAGAAAACATGGATAAATGGTCGCATATTGAGTTGGCCAAACATAGACTTATATATCAATTGCTACGGTTTAGGTTGCCGGTTGTTAGTAAAATAGCTGATAAACAGAGAGGCCTTTGTTTCGATTTTTTAGCTAAGGAAGATTTACCTGAAGAAGCAAAGGATATTAAAACCGGGCACGCAGAGGGAGTGATTACGCTGTTGATTTCAGAAGCGGATCCAGTGGTAAGGGAACAGATCAAGAAACAAATGTCCGAGCGTTATAGGACTTTATTGGGTCATTTCAGACATGAAGTGGGACATTATTTTTGGGATCGTTTAATTCGTGACAATTCATCGGCATTAGAGAAGTTCAGAAATACATTTGGTAATGAAACCCAATCGTATGCCGGATCTTTAGAGAATTATTACAAAAACGGACCTCAAGCAAATTGGCAATCCTGTTTTATAAGCAAGTATGCTTCTTCGCATCCTTGGGAAGATTGGGCCGAAACTTGGTCTCATTATCTCCATTTGATCGATGTTCTTGAGACGGCTTATAATTTTGGTATTCAAACAGACCCAAAGATAACTGCACAAGACAATCTAAAAATGAACGCCAGTTTTGACCCTTATAAAGAGAGCAGTTTTAAGAGCTTTATGGATACCGGTATTCCACTTTTGTATGCTTTGAACAGTATGAACCGTTCGATGGGAGAAAATGACTTGTATCCTTTTATTATTTCTAATCCTGTAAAACGAAAATTAGAGTTTATCCATAATTTGTTGAAAGGAATCTAATCGTAAGTTTCCATGGTGAATGGCATAAGTAGTCTTGAAATAATGGGCCATACTGCTGCTGAAAGAATTTTAATTGGCCTTTTGGATTTAAATTCTAAAAGAAAATGTAGAAAATGATTCCTTTTTAATCAGAAGTACTATTTTTTCGATTAATTTAAAGTGTATTTAGCACTTAACTTTACGCGATAATCGAGATTGAAATGCTCTGACGATTGCGTAGTAATCAATATGAATTTCCGTTCAAAGCCTCGTTGGCTTGCCCCGAGGTAGTTTAGTGGCAATTTTATAACCTTATTAATATATAAGCTTCTAAAATGAATAAGTTAAAGCAAAAAAGTTCTGATACCGACAAGTTCAAGTTAAAGGATTTGCCTAAGCTATTCGCAAAAACCTATACCTGTTGGATGGAAAAGGAGCCGTTTCAAATTAGCGCCGTAATAGCCTATTATGCGATTCTTTCACTACCCGGACTTTTAATTCTGATTTTAGAATTAGTTGGATCTATCTGGGGCCGGGAAATTGTCAGAGGCGAACTGTTCGGCGAAATTTCGTCTGCTATGGGCCCGGAGACAGCGCAGTCGATTCAGGAAATGATTACAGATCGAGGTAGTGAAAATACATCTCTGGTAGCGACTGTTTTGGGGATTGGGGTATTGATTTATGGGGCTACTGGTGTTTTTTATCAACTGCAGAATGCCTTGAACGATATTTGGGAAGTGAAACCTAAATATTCTAATGAAGTACTGGCAACTCTTTTTATGCGGTTAAAAAGTTTTGGTTTTATATTGATTTTCGGCTTTTTATTGTTGATCAGCTTTGTGATCACTTCTTTTTTGTCCGCATTTTCAAAACAACTTTCCAGACTTTTACCCGATGGCATGTTGGAGCTAAGTTTTGGTTTGGACCTTCTTTTATCCTTTGGGTTCATTTATTTATTATTCGGTGCCATGTTCAAATACCTTCCTAGTACACATGTTAAATGGGGTGCCGTTAAAATGGGAGCTGCATTGACAGCGTTACTTTTTATCATCGGTAAATACGCCTTGGCCTTTTATTTTGGAAAAGCAGAGCCAGGGTCTACGTATGGGGCCGCAGGAAGCATTATTCTAGTAATGCTCTGGGTATCCTATTCTAGTTTGATCGTTTCTTTTGGGGCACAGTTTACCAAAATATATTCTGATAAATATCTTAAAAAGAAAACCTGATTTATTTCTCCTCGAACAATAACCAAAAGTCGGGGTCAAGAATGACGGTATCTGGTTTGTTGGAGCTTTCAATTTCAAAAGTAGAATTCTTTGCATTTATGTGAACGGTTTCGATACTTGTCGTGCCGTTATGAACTAGCCCTATTTCCAATGGAAATTCAAACAAAGTATAATCTTGGAGTTGTTTTAGATGAATGGTCACCTTGCCTTTTTTATAGCTCCAATCCCATTTAATTTCGGGGTATCCTTTGGTGAAAATCCATTGTTTAAAAAAGTTACGTAAATCTTTGCCAGAAACTTCTTCCATTACATTTTCAAAATCAGTGGTCATGGCATTGGCATTTTGATATTTTGAATAATAGGCTTGAATGCCTTTCCAAAATACTTCATCCCCCAGTTTGTGTCGTAGCATATTCAAGACCCAACCTCCTTTTTGGTAGGTGTTCACGCTTAATACCTTCATTGGGTCGGTAATGGAAAGGTCGACGATAGGCGACGGATTCTTCTGATAGTATTCGATGATCTGCTTACGGTCTAAGGCTAGTTCTTCTTTTCGTATTGCATTCCCATATACCCATTCTTGGTAGAGTATGGCGAAATACGTGGCAAAACCTTCGCTGAGCCAAACATGGTTCCAATCATTTTCAGAAGCCGAATTCCCAAACCATTGGTGTGCAATTTCATGAGCGATCAACCCTTCCACTTCGTTTTTGCCGGTGACCGAATTTTCAAAATAAGCGATGGTGCCTGCATTCTCCAAACCACCCCATTGGGTCTTTGCCTGCATGTTGGCCAATTTAGCATAAGAATACGGACCGATATTATCGATAAAATATTTCAATACTTTGGTCGCAACACCGTAGTCTGAAAATCCATCAAGCCTATTCTGAGGATATACCCATGCCGATACGGGAATGCCATATACTTTCTCCAACAGTTTACTGGCAAATTCGGTGACACCTATCGTAACGACTTTCATGGCGACCGGAGCGGGTTCTTTGTAAGTGGTCAATTTATACCCATTCTCTAAATTACTTTCCTCGATTTTTTCACCGGTAGCGACTACATCATAATGATCTGGAGCGGTAATCCTAAATTCAATCGTTGCTTTATCATATGGATGATCGACCGACGGCAACCAATGGCGGGCAAGGGTGGGCCAGTTGTCACCAAAGAAAGAACGTTTTCCAAACTTTGTGGTATCTATGACCAACCCGCGTTCAGGAATGCCGTGATACTTTATAGTGAATGTTTTTTCTTTAGTGGATGTATTTTGAGGTATAATCTTAATTTTATTATTTTCAAAAGTATAGTTGGCAGCTACCGAATCTTCATAAACGTCGGTTATTTCCATCCCATAAGCATTTGATTTACCGATAAGGTCTAGCGCAAATTCGTTTACTTCGTTTTTGAAATCTACGTTAATTATAGTTTCCCCAACTATTTCGTTGGACTCATCATTTAAGGTCAAATTAAAAATATAATCTTGAACATCTGCGGATGTATTTCGAATATACGTATCCTGACCGAATGTGAAATGACCAATTAATAGGAGGAGTAAGAAGTAGTTTTTCAAGGGTTTTGATTTTAGAATTTTTATTTATCGAGCGCTTTCATCTTATTCCAAATTTCCTCTAAACACAAATTTCCTAAACTACCCTCGTGGGTGTGATGTATATCACGTTTCGGCGTGAAGGTGCCTTCATTGATTTCCTTCCCCATTTTCTTGTACGCATCTCGAAAGGGCATTCCGTTTTGAACCAGTTCGTTCAGGGTATCTACGCTGAAAAGATAATCATATTTGGGGTCTTCCAGAATGTCTTTATTGACCCTGATTTCTTTCAAACTAAACGTCATGATCTCGATACAGGCTTTCATATCCTGTATGGCGGGAACAATGATTTCTTTTACCAACTGAAGGTCTCTGTGATAACCGCTGGGTAAATTGTTGATGACCATGGTCAATTGGTTGGGGATGGATTGTAGCTTATTACATTTCCCACGAACTAGCTCAAATACATCCGGATTTTTCTTATGGGGCATGATGCTAGAACCGGTCGTTAATTCATCGGGGAAAGATATGAAGTTGAAATTCTGGCTCATATACAAACAGATATCCATGGCCATTTTAGATAAGGTTGCAGCAATATTGGCCATACCGAAGGCCGTTGCTTTTTCTGCCTTGCCTCTACTCATCTGTGCGGCAACGACATTGTACTTCATTGTTTCAAAACCCATTTCTTTGGTCGTGAAACTACGATCAATGTCAAAAGAACTGCCATAGCCTGCAGCACTCCCTAACGGATTTTGGTCTACTACTTTATAAGCGGCCTCCACAAAATAAAGGTCGTCTATCAAACTTTCGGCATAGGCAGAAAACCAAAGCCCAAAAGAAGATGGCATGGCAATCTGCAAATGGGTATACCCTGGCAGCAAGACTTCTTTATGTTTTTCGGCTTTTTGTAGCAAAAGTTTAAAGAGTGTTTTTGTCATCGATTTTATTTCGGTCAACTCGTCCTTTAAATATAAATGCATGGCCACTAAAACCTGATCGTTCCTAGAACGTGCCGTATGAATTTTTTTGCCGGTATCACCTAAACTTAGGGTGAGCATAAATTCTATTTTAGAGTGCATATCCTCAAAAGATGGCTCAATAGTAAAGGTGCCTTTGTTGATTTTTGTGGCGATGATATCCAATTCATTAACCAATTCCTTGGTTTCCTTTTGGGTCAGTAACCCTATTTTTCCCAACATTTTAGCGTGCGCCTTTGATGCGATTACGTCGTACTTCGCCAATAATAAATCCAATTCACGGTCATTGCCAACAGTAAAATGGTCTATTTTTTTATCGGTACTAAATCCTTTATCCCAGAGTTTCATAATTCAATTTCAAGTTCAAAAATCAAGTTTAAGTTCAAGACTAGCAGCAGTTGTACGCGCCTTTGACTTTGTTTTTTATTCCCCGTTCGGGGCTAAAAATCCTTTTAATAGTTTAATATATATATCGATGCCCTCCTCAATTTCATGTACGTAAATATACTCATCGGCAGAGTGGGATCGCGTACTGTCCCCAGGGCCTAGTTTCAACGATTGACAACTTAGGGCCGCTTGATCCGAAAGGGTAGGGGAGCCATAGGTGCTTCGGCCAAGGGCAATACCCGATTTCACTAGCGGATGGTCCTTATCTATTTTTGAGGAATTGAGTCTTAGCGAACGTTCCTCTAATTCACAAGGCGCATCTTTTTTAAGTAAGTCGGCAATTTCCTTGTTGGAATAGGCATCATTGACCCTAACATCGACCACTAGATTTACTTGGGATGGAACCACGTTATGCTGACTACCGGCACTTATTTGGGTTACGGTCATTTTCACATCACCTAAAGCTTCGGAAGTTTTTTCGAATTTATAATCCTTAAACCATTGTAGTACTTCAATCGTATTGTAAATGGAATTATCCGTATTTGGGTGCGCCGCATGCGATGGTGTACCTTTTACCACTGCATCAAAAACTACCAATCCTTTTTCGGCTATGGCCAATTGCATGAGGGTAGGTTCCCCCACAATCGCAACATCAATGTGCGGAAGCTTTGGCAAAAGTCCCCGTAAACTATGCTCGCCGGCATTCTCCTCTTCTGCCGAAGCGACCATTAAAATATTATGGTTTAAGTTATCGGCCTGATAAAAATGAACAAAAGTTGCCAATAGGGAAACTAAAGGTCCACCAGCATCATTGCTTCCCAAACCATATAATTTTCCGTCTTCTATATGTGGGTGAAAAGGGTCTTTGGTATATGCCTGGTTCGGTTTTACGGTATCATGGTGCGAGTTCAAAAGTAGGGTAGGTTTATCGTCGGCCCAATGTTTGTTCTTTGCATATATATTGTTGCCATCACGTTCCGTGGAAATTCCGTAAGATAACAGCCAGGCTTGAATGGCATCCGCAGTTTTATCCTCTTCCTTTGAAAAAGATTGAATGGAAATCAGTTTCTTTAATAATTCAATAGCGCTGTGGGTCAGTTCTTTTTGTGTCATATTAAAGGGTTATCGTTGTGTATAAATTTTCATTTTCGTTCAACATATGTACATCTCCTAAACATACTTTATTTACTTGCCTTTCTAAGGCATGGAAACAATTGTGCAATTTAGGTAACATACCATCTGCTATAATTCCTTCTTCTAATAGCTGCTTGTATTTTTTGGTGTCAATATCTTTAATGACCGAGTTTTCATCGGCAACATTCATCAATACTCCTTTTTTCTCAAAACAATAATAGAGCGTAGTTTCATAATGCGCACTCATACCAATCGCAATTTCAGAGGCTATCGTATCTGCGTTGGTATTCAATAATTGTCCTTTTCCGTCATGTGAAATGGCACAGAAAATAGGGGTGAGTTGTAGGGTTAGCAGCTGCGCCAATAAGCCCGAATTCACGCCATCAATATCGCCCACAAAACCATAGTCGATTTCTTTGACAGGGCGTTTATGGGCTTGTAAGGTATCTCCATCGGCACCACTCAAGCCAAGCGCATTGATACCTTTGGCCTGCAATTTCGCGACTATTTTTTTATTGGCCAATCCACCATACACCATGGTGATGATATCTACCGTCTCTGCATCGGTGATGCGCCTGCCATCTACCATTTTAGATTCAACACCTAACTTTGCGGCCAGTTGTGTAGCTAGTTTTCCGCCACCATGCACCAATATTTTAAGTCCTTCCACTTTTGAAAAGGCAGCAAGGAACGTGTCCAATGCTTTTTCGTCCTCAATGACGTTACCTCCAATTTTTACTACGGAAAGTTGTTGTTTCATATTATGCATTTAAAATTCCGCCATCAATTGTCATTGCCGTTCCAGTAATCCATGAAGCTTCTTCCGAAACTAGAAAAAGGGCCAAGTTGGCGATATCGGTCGGTTTTCCCAATCGTTTTAATAAAGTCGTGTTTGCAGCATTTTGTACCGCTATTTTTGGTTCTTGAAAGGCTTTGGCAGAATCCCATAGGAGCGGCGTATCGACAGGACCTGGACAAATAGCGTTAACCCGTATTTTAGGAGCATATTCTACCGCCATTTGGCGCATTAAGGCCAAAGATCCTGCTTTGGAAGCGCAATAAGCTGGATGATTTGGAAAACTTTTAAAAGCCGCTATGGATGCGTTGATCAAAATGGAACTTCCTTCGTTCTTCTGCAATTCTGGTATAGCGTATTTGCTTAAATAGAATAGGGAGGAAAGGTTAATGTCCATGGTATTTTTCCAAAGCTCCAAGGGTAAATCGGTAACATTTCCTAAACCTAATATTCCGGCGTTCATGGAAACAATATCCAACTTTCCAAAATGTTCAATTGCCTTTTTTACAAGTTGATCATTATACTCTGGGAGGCTCACATCGCCCGACAAAAAAAATGCATTTTCACCTAGTTCTTTTGCGAGGGAAGAGCCTCTTTCCTCGTTTCTTCCCGAAAGAACCACTTGGGCCCCTTGTGAAACAAAAGAAGTTGCAATTGCCTTCCCCATACCACTTGTGGCACCGGTGACAATACAGACTTTATGTTTCAATTTAGTTGACATGCTAGGTTATAGATTTTCTAATATTTTTTTGAGGACCAATTGAGCGGAATACGTTCTGTTGTTGGCCTGTTCAATGACCAGAGATTGCTCACTGTCCAAAACTTCATCGGCTACTACAACATTTCTACGCACGGGCAGGCAATGCATAAGTTTGGCGTTGCCTAGTTTTTTAAGGGTCATTGTCCAGTTCGGATCTTGGTCAGTCACCTTCCCATAATCTTTATAGTTGCTCCAATTTTTTACATAAACAAAATCCGCTCCTTCCAAGGCCTTTTCTTGGTCGGTTTCAATTTTCGAATCTTTAACGATGTTGGGGTCCAACTCGTACCCTTTTGGATGGGTAATCACAAAGTCCGCCTCTTGTTTTTGCATCATTTGAATAAACGAATTGGCAACGGCATGGGGTAGGGCTTTTGGATGTGGCGCCCAAGAAAGCACCACTTTCGGTCTGTCCCCTTTATGTTGTTCTCCCAATGTAATTGCATCGGCCAAAGCCTGTAAAGGATGTCCCACGGAACTTTCCATATTTACAATGGGCACGCTGGCGTATTTTTTAAATCCGTTAAGGACCTCTTCGGCCTCATCTTTTTCTTTATCCTCTAGACCGGCAAAAGCCCGAATGGCGATAATATCGCAGTATTGTGAAATTACCTGCGTAGCCTCTTTGATGTGTTCAGAAGTACCTTGATCCATCACTGTACCATCCGCATATTCTAATGCCCAACCTTCACTGCCAAAGTTCATGACCATTACATCCATGCCCAAGTTTATTGCCGCTTTTTGGGTGCTTAAGCGGGTACGTAAGGAGTTGTTGAAAAACAAAAGTCCAATCGTTTTATCCTGTCCTAAGTGTTTGAATTGCTTCGGATTTTTTTTCAGTTCAATCCCTTCTTTTACCCAAGCGGATAAATCGTCTATGTCATTGATGGTTAGATACTGTTTCATGCTTTTATTTTTGTAAAAACGCTTTTGTTCTCAATTGCATCGGTAATAAAATTATCTTTTAATCCGTTCGCGATCCAGGTTTCAATACCCGCTTTTTGGGCAATGGTGGCCGCATCGATCTTAGATTCCATGCCACCTGTACCGTGGCTTGATTTGGAACTTCCAATTTCCTTTTTTAAATCGCTAAGAAGGGATACGTTTCGTATGGTTTCAGGGCGAATGCTGTCAAAAGAGGATTTTGTATAAATTCCATCGGTATTCGTGGCAATGATCAAGATGTCAACCGATAGCAGGGCAGCGGTCAACCCCGCTAATTTATCATTATCCCCGAATTTGATTTCATCTGTAGCAACCGTATCATTTTCATTGATAATCGGGATAAAATTATTAGCGACCAAAACGTCAATCGTATTCTTGATATTTACCCTTGATTGCTCCTTCTCAAAGTCTGAATAGGATAGTAAGCATTGTGAAGTGAATAAGCCCAGCTCCCTGAAATTTTCCTGAAAAATACGCATCAGATGCGGTTGACCAATCGACGCCAATGCCTGTTTTACATTGATTTCTTCCCCATTATGTTCCAATTTTACAAATTGTTTTGCAGCCGCGATAGCCCCAGAACTTACGATAATGAATTCATAACCTTCTTTTAGAGCCGCTATTTGTCTTCCAATATCTTCAATCTTTCCTCTGGATATATGGTCAGTATCTTTGGTCAAGGTATTGGATCCTATTTTCAGTAAAATTCTTTTTTTAGTCATTTTCTAGTGGGCTTTTGGCCTCTAGCTTTTAGCTCTGGGCTACACATTGTATTTATTTTTCCGACTCCTAACTTTTCTCGATCTTACGGTTTTTGTTCGCTTAGGGCTTTTACCTCACTTGTCCGTTCCCCTTGACGTACCATTTATTGGTTACTAAATGTTGTAGGCCAATAGGTCCGCGTTGGTGCAGTTTATCGGTACTTATCGCTAATTCCCCACCAAGACCAAATTGTCCGCCGTCGGTAAAACGGGTAGAAGCATTATGATACACAGCGGCAGTATCTACAGATTGCATAAATAGGTCCGCTTTTTGCTCATTGTCAGTAATAATAACGGCGGAATGGCCACCGCCATATTTGTTGATATGGGTGATGGCTTCGGTAACGTCTGGAACTTGACCGATTACAATTTTATAATCCAAGAACTCTTCGTACCAAACCGATTCATCGGCCATTTGTGCCGTACCTTCCAATCCGGCCAGTTTTGCATCGGTCAAAATTTCAACCTTATGTTTTTTAAGGGACTGAATCAATAGATTAAGGAATTCCATTTTACGTGGCAAATCCCTTGATATAATAACCTTGTCCACCGCATTGCAGGCAGATATCTTTGTGGTTTTCGCATTGATGATAACATCCAAGGCCATTTGTAAATCCGCATCTTGCGATACATACACAAAATTATTTCCACGCCCGCTAACAATGATAGGGCAAGTGGCATGCTGTTTAACAAAAGCAATCAATTTCTCTCCGCCCCTTGGCACTATTAAATCTAATTTTTGGGGCGGATTTTGCAAAAATTGTTGGGTCTCTTCCCTAGAATAATTGAGATAGCTTATCCAATCTGTAGAGCATTCACAGGCTTCCAAGGCTTTATGCCATAGATTTACCAGCACTAAATTTGAATTCAAGGATTCCTTACCCCCTTTTAATAAAATTTTATTTCCTGATTTAAAGGCAATACCCGCTGCCTCGATAGTTACATCGGGCCTGGATTCATAAATAATCATCACTGTGCCAAAAGGAGCTGTTTTGTTACTGATTTCTAGACCATTATCATGCGTAAACTGAAATCGCTCAACAAACAAAGGATCGTCTAATGTGGCCAATTGCTTTAGGGAAGAAATCATTTCTCCTACCTTTTTTTTATCGACCTTTAATCGATCTACCATGGCAATATCATCTGACTCAAAGGAATTCAAGTCTTTGGTATTGGCAGAAATCAATATCGATTCTTCCTGCCGAACCAGTTCTGCCATACGCAATAGCACGGCATTTCTTTTTTGTATGGGTAATATTTTATTCATTTAGCGCCTTTTTTAAAGCGTTAAAAAGAACATCTAAATCTGCGGTGCTAATATTCAATGCTGGAAGAATCCGTAATACTTTTTTATCTTTTGCACCGCCGGTAAACAGATGATGGTCATAAATAAGTTTTTTTCGAAGTTCGGCTACGTCAAAATCAAATTCCAACCCTAACATTAATCCTCTGCCTTTTACCCGTTTTACTTGTGGTATTTCTTTTGCTTTTTCAGTAAAATAAGCACCTAAGTTTTTCGCATTGGCTATTAAATTCTCTTTTTCGATAACTTCAAGAACGGCTAGTGTTGCGACGCATGCCAAATGATTTCCGCCAAAGGTTGTACCTAGAAGTCCGTATTTGGCTTCAATGCTTTCATGTAATAAAATACCTCCTACCGGAAAACCGTTACCCATACCTTTGGCAATACTAATGATATCTGGCTCAATGTTATGATGTTGAAAACCAAAAAACTTACCGCTTCTTCCAAAACCTGATTGTACCTCATCCGCAATTAAAATAACCTTATATTCCTTACAAAGGGATGCTATTTTTTGATAGACTGGTGTTGTTGGTTCGTCTAACCCCCCCACACCTTGAATAGCCTCAAGAATGACACCGCAGACATCACCTTTTGAGATTTCTTTTTCAAAACCTTCGATATCATCCAACTCCAAAAAAGTAACTTTCTGTTGTTGATTAATTGGTGCATTGATTGTGGCATTGTCGGTAGCTGCTACGGCCGCCGAAGTACGCCCATGAAAGCTATTTTTAAAGGCTATCACCCTAGATTTACTAGTGATAAAGGAAGCCATTTTAAGGGCATTCTCATTGGCCTCGGCACCAGAGTTACACATGAACAAGTTGTAATTCTCACAGCCGGATTGTTTGCCAAGTCGCTCCGCCAGTGCCTCTTGTATCGGGTTCTGAACGGCATTGCTATAGAAACCTATTTTGTTCAGTTGCTCTGTAAGTCGATTGACATAATGCGGATGCGAATGACCAATGGAGATGACAGCATGGCCGCCATAGAAATCTAAATACTCCTGTCCTTTGTCGTCAGTTACTACAATTCCTTTGGCAGAAACAGGGGTTACATTATATAGTGGGTAAACGTCGAATAGTTTCATGTGTTTTAAGTTCAAGTTCAAAAATCAAGTTCAAGTCCGAATAGGGAAAATAAAGTGCTTGGTTTTGATATTTTGATGTATGTTTTATTTCGTTTTAAACTCTGTTATCTTATCATAGGAAGCCACGATGCCGCGAATCAAGGAAGAGCTTAAGCCTTGGTGTTCCATCTCGTTCAAACCTGTAATCGTACATCCCATTGGGGTGGTCACTCGATCTATTTCTTCTTCTGGGTGGTTGCCAGATTCTATCAATAAACTTGCGGCACCACTACAGGTGTGCATGGCCAGTTCTTGAGCTTCATGGGCATCAAAACCAAGTTGAATGGCGCCTTGCGTGGTAGCACGTATCAAACGCATCCAAAAAGCGACTCCACTGGCGCAAATAACCGTTGCGGCCTGCATCTGACTTTCCGGTATTTCCATAGAATGCCCCATTCGATTAAAAATGGCCTTCGCCAAATCGATCCGTTTCTTTCCTTTACCATTACTACAGATACAGGTCATCGACTTACCAACCGAAATTGCGGTGTTGGGCATACTTCGAATGATATAACGATCAGTGCCAACAATGCTTTCAATTTTATCGATTCCAAAACCGGTTATGGTAGAAATGAGGATATGGTTATCGTTCAACAAATCCTTTATACTTTCCAAGATGCCCGCAAAGTGACCGGGTTGTACCGCAAAAATTAAAATATCTGATTTTGAAACGGCCTCGCGGTTATCGTCGGTTACGGTAACCATACTTGACTTTTGAAATTCTTCAATAGATTTCGTATTCCTTTTAGTAAGGTACATGGTGGTCGCACCATTACTGTTCAATATGCCTTTCGCAATGGAAAGTCCTAAATTGCCGACACCTATAATGGCTATTTTCATAATCTCTTTTTAATATTAATTAGAACAGAGTAGTGAGCCAACCTCAAAGAAACTATGTACTCGTTACTAACTTCTTTGTACTGTTTTAAAAAACTCCCGCTTTCAAATTCAATCCTAAATCCTCTTCTAGACCAAAAATCAGGTTCATGTTATGCACTGCCTGCCCCGATGCACCTTTCAACAGATTATCGATAGCAGAAGTAATCAATAACATATCTTCATGTTTATGCAAATGCAAGTGACATTGGTTTGTGTTCACCACCTGTTTCAGATGAAGGGGTGCTTCTGCCAATTGGGTAAAGGCTGCATTCTTATAAAAATTGGCGTAAAGTTTTTTGGCGTCCTCTAAACTACCATTGAACTTTGAGTAACAGGTTGCAAAAATACCTCTGGTAAAATTACCTCTCGTAGGCATAAAAAATAGTTTGCCCGAATTGTCTTGCAGACTATGTAAGCTTTCGTTGATCTCACCCAAATGTTGATGGGTAAAGGGCTTGTACCAGCTTATGTTATTGTTACGCCATGAAAAATGCGAGGTTTCGGACGGACTTACACCAGCTCCTGTGCTGCCGGTTATGGCGTTGATATGAACTTCGTTTTCTAACAGACCTGCTTCTGCCAAAGGTAATAATGCTAATTGTATGGCAGTTGCAAAACAACCAGGGTTGGCAATATATTTTGCTTCCTCTATTTGGGATTTGTTCAATTCGGGTAGTCCGTAAACAAAATGTTTTCCGTCAAAATGGGCATCGGCCTTTAACCTGAAGTCATTACTTAAATCGATGATTTTAGTACCCGATGAAAATTGATGTTCCTTTAAAAAGGCGGTGGAATTACCATGGCCCAAGCAAAGAAAAACGACGTCGACCTTTAAATTAACCGTATTGCTGAATTTTAAATCAAGCAGGCCAATTAGGTCGGGATGTGCGGTAGCTACTTGTTGACCGGCTCTTGTGGTACTGTATACAAAATCGATTTCCGTTGCCGGATGGTTCAATAGAATACGAATGAGTTCTCCCCCTGTATATCCAGAACCACCTATAATACCTGCTTTAATCATAATCTATCTTTTTTAGTACAGCGTAAGTAGTCTTTAATATATTTTTTCCAACTACTATTTATCCGTTCACGTGGTTATAAATCTTTCCGGCGTTCGATTGAATTTTGATAAATCCTTTTGCTTCTTCGGCCGTCCAACCTTTGTTCATTTCGCCGTAACTTCCAAAAGAAGCGTTCATTAAATCATGTTTCGATGAAATACCGTTCAACCTAAATTGGAAAGGATAAAGGCTTACAAATACATCACCAGAAACTGTTTTTTGGGTATCGGTCAAAAATGCCTCGATATTTCGCATTACCGCGTCCAAGTAATTACCTTCGTGCAATAACATGCCGTAGAAATTACCTTGTTGTTCTTTCTGGAACTGTTGCCATTTGGTCAAGGTATGTTTTTCCAATAAATGGTGTGCTTTAATGATCAAAAGTGCAGCAGAAGCTTCGAACCCAACACGGCCTTTGATGCCGATGATGGTATCGCCAACGTGAATATCCCTACCAATCGCATACTTGGAAGCGATGGCTTCAACCCTTTCAATATTTTTTACCGGGGTATTTTTTTCGCCGTTCACCGCTACTAATTCTCCTTTTTCAAAAGTCAAAGTGATATCCGTTGGATCTTTCTCTTGCAATTGACTTGGATAGGCACTATCTGGTAAAGCTTTTTCAGATGTTAAGGTCTCTACGCCGCCAACGGATGTTCCCCAAAGTCCTCGGTTAATGGAATACTTTGCTTTTTCCCAAGAGTAATCGACACCGTTTTGTTTCAGGTATTCGATTTCTTCTTCACGTGCCAGTTTTTTATCTCGGATGGGGGTGATGATTTCAATTTCAGGGGCTATGATCTGAAAAATCATATCGAACCGTACTTGGTCATTACCGGCACCGGTACTGCCGTGTGCAATATATTTTGCGCCTATTTTTTTAGCATAGGTTACAATTTCAATAGCCTGTACAATTCGTTCTGCACTAACTGATAGCGGATAGGTATTGTTCTTAAGTACGTTGCCAAATATCAAGTATTTTACTACTTTATCATAAAAAGTCTGTACGGCATCGATCGAGGTATAGGAAGTAGCGCCCAATTGTAGGGCTTTTTCTTCGATGTTCTTTATTTCTTCATCTGAAAAGCCACCGGTATTTACACTAACGGCATGTACTTCAAATCCTTTGTCCTTTGATAAATATTTTGCGCAGTAAGATGTATCCAATCCACCGCTATAGGCTAAAACTAATTTCATTTTTATATATTTTACTACTTAGTTACTCTAGAAAGGCTCAATAGGGTTTGCCAATCCTTAAAAACGCTATTTACTCTTCTTTTATTTTTTCTTTAAAAACAGACTTTCTTTAATGCTCTTTAATCTGGTAAAGGCCTTGCCGTTCATTTCTTTATGGTCATTCGGCTTTTTCCTATTATTGGGATCATAAAGCATACCGGTGCATAAGCACATTTTCCGCTCGGTACGGGTAAGGATATCAAAATTCTTACAGGTTTGGCAGCCTTTCCAAAATTCGGGATCATCGGTTAATTCAGAAAAAGTAACCGGTTTGTAACCCAACTCGTAATTGATTT
Organism: Maribacter sp. X9; assembly: GCF_048537565.1. Classification (GTDB taxonomy): domain Bacteria; phylum Bacteroidota; class Bacteroidia; order Flavobacteriales; family Flavobacteriaceae; genus Maribacter. The sequence continues at coordinate 258,391 of NZ_CP183215.1, read as the reverse complement.
TCATTACGGCAAGACCAGTAGTGATGCCGAAAATCTTAGCGTCGGGAAATTTTTTTCGGCTGAGCTCGAAAATCTTCTGCTTGATCTGCTTTGCTAAGCCATGCCCCCTATAATAAGGGTGTACGATCAATCCGGAATTAGCCACGAATTTTTCGTGTCCCCAAACTTCTATATAGCAAAAGCCGGCAAATTTATCGCCATCCAACGCTAATATGGCATTGCCATTGGATAGTTTTTTCTGAATATATTCCGGTGTGCGCTTTGCAATGCCGGTACCACGAATTTTTGCGGATTCTGCAATAGTTTCGCAAATTATTTCGGCGTATTTAAAATGTGATTCGTTAGCAACAATTAAGTTCATTGCCAAAAGGGTTTTAAGAGTAAAAAATAATTTTGATTTTTCTGTGCGGAAATGGACTCACCTAATTCCATAAATATAGCCAACCCTTACGGGCGACGGCTGCGTAATGTGAACGGACGCGCAAGAGCAACGGGGCTCATGGGTGAATTTAAAAAGTAGATTTCATCGTTCATTAGAGGGTAAATGTACAAATAATTTTTTACGGATATCAAGGATGCCCCATTTTTTACAAAAACTTCACTTTTTGTTATGATGTGCTATGATTTCATAAATCAAAAAGCCATATACTGAACAATATTCAAGGGCTAGCAGCCATAAATTTTCTTTGAAGTGGGGCTGGGAATAGGCAAAATAGCTCAGCACTATGGCGGCTGACCAAACTAAAGCGAAACGATAGGTTGTGAAAATGGACAATAGTACCAAGAATATAAGGTACCAAGGGTGCACCGTTGAAGCCATGAAATAGTAAACGGCAAGTACCCACATCATAGCGGTTAAACTAGTTGAAAGGTCTTGTTTCTTCTGCAAAAAAGTAAATACCACAACAGTGAAGATGGTAATGAGCGGTGTAATTTGCCCGTAAACTTTAATCAGTTCCCACGGTTTTGCATTGAATTCTACCGCAATACCTTTTACAAGATTATAGATACCCGCATTGAATTCAAAATTGGAAAACCAAAGGCTTAACGTATCGGTGTAATTATGAATGAATTCAGGAATATAGAAAGGGGCGAATAGAAGCAAAGAAGTGATTGCAACTATGAAATAGAACGGTATACTTTTTTTCCAACCGAGATACTTTAAAAATAAGGGCAGAAATAGTAGCGGAACTAATTTGATGGAAATCGAACAGGCCAGTAGAATGGCTGCTAGTTGCCATTTTTTAATCGACAGGAGATACATGGAGAGGATGAAGAAAAATAGCATTACTCCTTCAAAATGTAGGTTACCGCTCAACTCGATAATTACTAACGGATTTAAAAAATACCAAAAAATCAATTGCGGTGATTTATTGAGGTTTCTCAATAATTTTCTGCCAAAATAGAAAATACCGATATCCCCTAAAATGATGGTCCCCCTTAAGACCACTAAAGAGCTGAGAATGTTTTCACCCCCGAATAGGGCGCACAAACCGAAAATAAACTGATTTAAAGGCGGATAATTACTGTAGTGTTGTGCACTTAAACTACCCATTCCCTTATAAAGAACCTGTTCGTTGGGAATCTTTAAGTGCATTGTGTCCATGATTGCGTCGGGAGTGAAGAGATAGGGATTAATAGAATTAGCGACTAAATGTCCGTCCCAGATAAAGCGATAAAAATCTTGGGAAAGGTTGGGTTCCGCCAATAGAAATACTAATCTAAAGAGGATGCCGACAACTAGTAAAAACCTAAAATTCCACTTCTCGAACTGTATGAGCTTAAAGCAAAGTATAAAAAGCGCTACACAAAGGGTGAGTAATTTTATAAAATCCGTACGTACCAGATGATAGCCAAAAGTATAATAAAACACCATACTCAGTAATGCCAATAGCAAGGAAACTTTATGCAGTTTCAAAAAAGTCTGTAGTGTGTTGGGCATTGTTGGTTTGGATTACTAAGGAGGCAATTTAACAGTTTTTATCGAAATCCGATTTTTACGGATCTATGGTTTCTCCTGAATGTTAATGGAAGGCCGGCTCAATTTCTGTACCTCCTTTATTGGGTATGAAAAACAATTTAGGAACGAGTTGTCGGAAGTAAAACCACACACTGATTATTCGATAATCTGTCCTAAATCAATTAATTTTTTTCGAAGTTGGTCATAGGGAATATCTTGTACGGCAACGCCTTGCTCGATCGCCATATTAGCAATGACCGATGTGCTCTGGCCCAAAACCATAAAAACAGGTTCCATGCGTATGGATCCAAATGCTATGTGCGATGAACTTAGGCAAACCGGCACCAAAAGATTGTTACATTCCTCTTTTTTCGGCACAATGGATCTATAACTAATAGGAAACGGGGTTTTAAGGTGCGCCTCTACATTGCCCTCGTTAGAGACAAAACCATCGGGGGTGAGATAGCGTTGCGTGTTGTGGCTATCCATGGTGTACGCCGCCATACCGATACCATCTTGTACAATTTCAAGACGTTCGCAATGTTTTTGAACCATTACAAAATCACTCACCATTCTTCGTGCTTCGCGAATATATAATTGTTCTTGCCAGCCATCTTTACGTTCAAACTCATCTTTACAGGTACCCCATGCTGAAACTTCTGTGCGAATATGTTCAGGAATACGTGGATGATTGGCCAAGGTCCACATGAGGCCTTGTTGATATATTCGGTGTTTTTGAACAATATGTTCCCTTTCCTCATAGCTAGCTTCTGGATAATCATAATTTTGTCCAATAAAATCAGTTGAAAACCCATCCCTGTTATTGGTGTCGGTTTTACCATTGGGCATTTTACTATTTATCCATGGTACACGATCATAGCCGGCCTCATAGTTCCTGAGCAAGAGTTCGTAATCACTTTCTTGGTACCCAGCAGGTTTTTCGAATGGAATCCTATTGGGGTCATGGTCCGTTAAACACATACGGAAACAATAGGCCTGTAGCTTATTGTCCCCGCTTCCATCCTGTTGAATGGTAGGGTTGATTCCAGGAAGCAAGCTCGAAGTAGTGTCTCCCAAAATAGTATAAGGGTCGACACCCTTCACGAAATTATGGTTGGCCGCGTTCAATGATTCACCACCGGTAAGCGTACTGCCATAGTCATTGGCCTGTACGCCGTTAAGGGTTTCTCCGTACTGTGAATTGGCTTCCCGCCCGATTGTATAAGTGACGTTTGATGCCGCGAGTAAATCACCTTCATACGTGGCGTCAATGAACATTTTTCCGGTATAGATGTTGCCAGATTCCATGGTAATCGAAGTAATCGACTTTTCTTTTTTTATAACGCCTGAGGTTCTGTCGAGTCGTTCATTGTACACGATTTTAATGTTAAGATCTTTCATCATTTCCTCGAAAACGGCAAGGGCGACAGAAGGTTCAAAAGTCCACATGGTATCCTCATCTGCATTCGTTTTAGATTGCCCTTCAGAAGCATAATCACTTTGTTTTTGCCATACCCAATTTGAGGGATTTTGGTAATATTTTTTAATGTTTTGATAAAATTCACGTGAAATACCCCCAATAACCTGTTTGTTGCCAATATCGGTTTGCCCGAGACCACCTGTAGTAAGTCCACCGATCCGATTGGTGGGTTCTAACATAATGACCGACCTTCCAGATCTAGCTGTTTGTATGGCTGCGGAAATTCCTGCCGATGTTCCCCCATAAATGATAACATCTGCCGTATTGGGGTCTTTAATTTTATTGGTTGAACAGGAATTAAGGCTTAGGATTACTAGTATTAGTGCTGAAAGTATTCGTATTCTGCCCATAATTTGTGTTGGTTGAAAGAATTTGAACTTGGTTATTAGAATACTAAAGTAGTTTTTTAATGGGATTTAAGTTTAGAAAAATGAGAATGACACATTTTTAGAAGTTGAGCCATTTTTTTCATGGGGATTTTCGTTATACTAAATTGGTTTTTATAAAAAAGATGGGTTCATGTGGCGAAAGTTATATTAAGGAAGGAGACATTTCATTAGATTTCATACGTACTCTACTATTTTAAAAGATGGACTACCCAGATTTTTAGAATTGAGATTTTGCAAAGACAAAAAATCATGTTCAATTGAACCATATTGTATTTAAGCTATGCTAAATTTTTCTTGCGGTATGGGAATGGGCACACTGTGGGTTTTGAAATCAGAAGCTAGTTTCATTAAAAGTCTTGGGGTATTTTGAAATAAAATCGATACATTTGCATTTATCGATGTATTTAATTGGGATGGAACTAAAACAAGTAGAAAAAATATCCAAGGCTTTGAGTGATGTCAATCGGTTGAAGATTTTGCAATACATGCAAAAAAATCAAGGTAAAGTGGAATGTACCCATGCCTGCGGATTACTATCCTTAGCCCAACCCTCCATTAGTCATCATATAAAAAAGTTGGTGGAGGCCCAATTGATCAATCAGCATAAAATAGGACGAAATTATCATTATTCATTGAACCATGAGGTGTGGGACCATTACACCCAAGCTTTGAATAGTCTTTAATTTTTTTAAAAAAATATTGAAACTTTTAAATATATAAATATATATGTTAAAGAAAAAAATAGCGTATTCCATATTGGATCTTGCCATTGTATCTCAAGGAAAATCACTGGCCGATACATTTGATCATACTTTAAAACTGGCTCAAGCTGCGGATGAAAAAGGATATACTCGCTATTGGTTGGCAGAACATCATAACGCTGTCGCCATTGGTAGTAGCGCTCCTCCTATCTTAATTGGAAAAATAGCGGAAGGGACAAAACGTATTCGGGTAGGATCTGGGGGTATAATGCTGCCCAACCATTCTCCCTTAATCATTGCGGAACAGTTTGGAACCTTGGGTATTTTATATCCGAACCGTATCGATCTGGGGTTGGGTAGAGCCCCAGGAACAGATCAGGCTACGGCTAGTGCCATTCGTTCCGATTTTCACCAAGCGGCCATGTCTTTTCCAACCGAAGTCCAAAAAATCGAACACTATTTTTCGGTTGATAATGCCAAGGAAAAAGTGCGTGCTACCATTGCCGAAGGCGTCGAAGTACCGCTTTACATTTTAGGCTCTAGTACCGATAGTGCACATTTAGCGGCTAAAAAGGGTTTACCGTATGCCTTTGCGAGCCATTTCGCCACTACCCATTTAATGAATGCGCTGGAAATCTATAGAGCTGAGTTTCAACCGTCGGATGTGCTGGATAAGCCATACACCATGGCAGGTGTCAATATTATAGTAGCAGATACCGATGAGGAAGCAGAACGTATTTCAACGTCGCTCTATGGAATGATTATAGGCCTTTTGACCGGTAAAAGGGGCTATATGCAGCCTCCCACAGAAATGACGGATGAGCTACGGGAATTAAGTCGTCACCCCTCTGTAATTCAAATGCTCGACTATTCATTTATTGGCAGTAAGGAAACAGTAAAGCAAGGGATAAAGGAATTTATGGATAAAACCCAGATCGATGAATTGATCGCGGTCACCAATATTTTTGATGGCCAAGACCGATTAAAATCCTATTCCCTTTTCGCTGATATTATGCAAGAACTTAACGAGGAGATTTTGGAACAGAAGGCAATTACGGAAGAGCACTAATTAAAGGCTGCGTCATTGTTCAATCGTAAAAGAACTTAATTCTATAAATCCTTTTCGAGATTGATGTGCTTACGCCAGTTGTGGTTTTCTTTGAAGCCCAAAACTTCCCGTATTTTACGATTAGAATACAAGGCCTCATGTTCTCCCATTTCCCGTGTAAGCGGTACATTGGGAAAATAGCGCTCCACCAATTCTTTTGTAGGTAAAAGGGCGCCATTGGTGTCGTTTCCAGCGTTGAAAACCTGATATCCCAAATCATCTTTTTGTAAACAGAGGTTTACGATTTGTCCTAAGTCTCGCGCATCGATATAGCAGAAGGTGTTTCTACGACGTTGTTCTGGGTGGTTCAGAATATGCGGGAATAACGTGTCGTATTCATGCGGCTCTATGACATTACCAATGCGGAGGGCATAAATATCAAATCCAGACCTTCTCTGAAAACCACGTGCCGTTTTCTCGTTCACCACTTTTGATATGCCATAACTATCCATGGGATCAACATCGTAATCCTCTTCTAAAGGCAGGTGGTGCGGGTCGGTCTTTCCATCAGAAAAGCAGATCCCATAGGTTGTTTCAGAAGAAGCGATTATGATTTTCTTGATGCTAAGCTTTACAGCCGCTTCAATGACGTTATACGTGCCAATGGTGTTGGTCCTAAAGGTTTCATTGTCTGGTTTTAGTAGGATTCTTGGTATCGCTGCAAAATGAACGACCGCATCAAATTTGGGAACGCCGTTACCTGGTTCCAATTCATCCAAACCGGCATAGGAAGTCATGGCATCAAACATTTGTCCAGCATCGGTAATGTCGGCGGTAAGATTATCCACCCCTGGATGATCTAGTGGTGTCAGATCTATGTTGAGTACCCGATGACCTTGGTCAAGAAGATAGGGGATAACGTGTTTACCTGCCTTTCCTGAACCACCGGTGAAAAATATTCGTTTTTTATTCATGCTCTTCTAATTTACATTTTCTTAGTACGAAGCTATTTTTGAACCTTAATTCGCAGCGTATCGTATTTGGTAGGATTCTCGGCTATCGCGCTGATTTCTTTATGTCAGAATTAAACATATGCACCCCTCTAGTTTCTTTAATCCCTTATTTTTTGAACATAAAATAAACTGCCAAAATCAAAAATATGAATGCAATGATATGGTTGGTCCTGAACGTTTCTGTTTTAAATATTACTAAGGTAAAAACAGCAAAGACCACTAGGGTAATTACTTCTTGAATGACCTTTAACTGAATCAATGTGAAGGGGCCTCCATTTTCTTTAAATCCGATTCTATTCGCAGGAACTTGAAACATATATTCAAATAGGGCTATTCCCCAACTAATGAGTATAATTGAAGCAAGCCCTAATTTGCTGAACCATTTTAGTTCTGAAAATTTTAAATGACCATACCAAGCAAGGATCATAAATGAATTGCTCAAAATAAGAAGAACAATAGTTGAAACTGCTTTCATTTCTATCTAAAATTTTTAATTTGTGTACAACATTTAACTATGGTAAGAAGGGTTTGCGAGGAAACTTTTCGTTTTATTCTACGCACAAAGTTAAAGGTTTTTTATTTTTATTTTCTCCGGTATTCGATCATTATTTTGCCAGTTAAGTGTGAACCGAATTGAGCGTTGTCCAAAATTAATTTTAAACGATTGCCTGATAATTCAATGGAGGAAATTATAGAATATTCAATTCCCTCTTGAGGGCTAACATCACTATTGATTAGCATTCCATTTTCAATGCTCCACTCCCCGGTATGTAATCCTTCTCCATTGTTCCCATCCCAAAAATTCGTCCCAGCGGATTTTGTAATTACCTTTTCTCCAGCAACAATTTCATATTCATCTCGCGTATATCTTAAAAATCCTGTTGTATTGATTTTATTGGGATTATTGGTGAATTCAATTCCATAATCTGTTTCGTCACCTACCATCTGTTCAATGATCCCATATTGGTCCTGTACAAAGTAAGAATCGTCATGATAATTGGTCAAAGTCCATTCCCCAATAAGCCTTTCAGATAAAGATAATTCCTCAGATTCTAAACTATCATCAGAACTACATGAAAGGATTAAAATTGAAAACAGTACAAAAAGTATTTTTTTCATTTTTAAGTGTTTTACAAGGGTATCGGCTACGAATAGTTTTGTGTTTTAGCACTTAGCGGTGCGAACACACACTACGTTGGAAATTCCAAACTAAGGGAGAACAGGCAATTACATATGGCCATTGTGTCTGTTGCACACCCTCTTTTTCTATCAAATCATGAATTAATATTAGTTTTTTAGAATGTCATATGCTTGATAAACAAGAACCTACCTATTCTTAAAAATCAGGAAAATTCTCTTTTTTAGAAATTTGGACTTGTGTAACGGTTACTTTTGTTGTGTGGCGTTTTTATATTTTTTCAGCATATTTAAACTTATCGAAATTTTTAGGAAATTCATTTGTCAATTCTAATTTATTCGATGTTATAGTTGGTTTTATTTTTACGACCTTGGTTTTGTCATCTATTTCAATTTCGTGTTCACTTCTCATATTTACGACATCAATATGTAAAACTTTAAAAATGTGTTTACCTTTTTTGAGGTTTATAATTACATATTCGCTTGGTCTAATTTGTCCAAGAGGTTTTTGGTCCAGCCAAATATTCAGTCGAGCGGTATTGTCCATTTTGTGTAAAATATTTGCTCCATTATATATCAGAATATTTCCATTGCCTAAATCATTCAATTCAACATTTTCTATGTTAGTTTTTATAAATGTATATTCCGATGTGATTGGTTTTAAAGCACAAGAAGTCAACAGGAAAAAGCTAAATAAAGAGATGATGATTCTAAGGTTTTTCATTTTAAAGTTTGTTTTTATACGGTTAGTATATGAAAAGTAGGCGATTTCGAAGCACGAAACTTTCGGTTAAGCACAAATTTTGATACGAGCCAAAACCTTTAATTTAACTACTATTTCGCCTATTTTTCATAGGATACATTGTTCTCTGTAGGTTTTATTCCTTCACGATGATTTCAATCGCTTTTTCAAGCAATTCATCTTTTCCTTGTCTTATTCCTTCAATGGTTGGATGAACTTTTATGTCTGGAACAATTCCAATTCTTTGCGTTTCACCACCATTTGGATAGTTAACCCCAATTCCTGAAATCATTGTTCTTAATCCTCCGGGAAGCATTATTGCTGATACGTTTCCGTCTGCTCCTGCTGTTGTACTTCCAATAATTGTTGTATTATCTCCTGCTCTAAAAGCCATTGACGTATATTCTGCTTGACTTTGAGATAATTCATTGACTAATACAACTAATTTCCCCTTGTAAGTTTTGCCTTGACTCGGAATTTCTAAATTACTTGTAAATGTAAATTCGCCTGGGTTATCAACATTTCCGTTCGTAAATTTCACAAAAGGTGTGGAAGAAGAAACGAAATAAGAGCCTAAACTAAAAGGAACAAAAGTTGACGGATAATTACGGATGTCAATGATGATTCCTTTAGTATATTTAAATTCATCTTTGATTTGTGCAATATCATCTTCTTTGATTGTCTGAAGTGTAACATAGCCTATGTTGTTATCCAACATTTTAAAGGATATACCATCACTTTTTCTGTACCAACGATAAATGTCAAGGCTGTCTTTTGGGTATAGTTTAAGATTCTTTGTTTGAGGTTTGGAATTACCCGAAACAAACTCAATTTCAATATTATTCGAGTTTGAGCGTAAAAGGTCTGCCGAAATATCTCGAAGTCTTGTTGGCTCATTAGAAGCTGGATAATAGCGGGAATTTTCTTTTACGATTTCATCAATGGCATTGCCGTTTATTTTAGTAATTACATCACCAATTTCTAATCCAATTTCGTTTTTTAGTTCTTGGTTATAATAATCTGTGACAACCAATTGATTTTCGATAAAACCAACATGAATTGGTGGATAGTTTGAACCTTTCCATTCATCAATTTTGTCTGCTCCGCCCCAAAGATTTGCGTGAGTATCTTGTATATCTCCAATTATTTGAATTGTTGCCAATTCGTATTCCAATTCGTTTTTTGCATTTATGAATAGCGGAATATATTCTTTTAATTTTTTGTTCCAATCTTCATCCATTAAGTGTTTGTACGGAAAAAAGTAGTTTATCATATTCCAATACCGATAAAGTGATAGTAGTCTAAAGCCATCATCTTGGTAAGGCATATTTGAATATGGATTTTCATTTTTAAATTCAGGGTTACCAACATTAGCAGTCATTCCAATGTAATAGTGCTTACCCTGTGAACGGTTGTTATAAATGTAGATCAATTTGTTTCTCAAATCTGCACTTTGATTATTAATCCATTCCATATCGGGTTTTAGAAAAGCATCTTCATCTGTCGGCTGACATTTTGTACATTCTTTTACTTGACCAAATAAGTCAATCCAATCAACAAGACGTTTATCTCTTTCAATAGTGTTTTCTGCCTTTATGTATTTTGGTAAAAATCTAAAAAGTTCATAGTCCCAATTGTAGTTCCCTTCTGCAATTTCAGGATGATGATATTTAAGAAACCCCCAAACTCTTCCTAACACTTCAAGGTTCTCAGTATTTTCAGAAGTCAAATTAGAAATCTCTATCAATGACCCATTATCAAATTCATTGTCAAGTTGTGCTTTTGATAATTTTTTTTCTACTTCTTTTAAAGTTTGTACATTTTTGCCATCAATTGATATAACAAAATCATCAAACCAAGCTTCGCCTTTGCCTGTAAGTATTCCTGCAATAAATATATTTTCTGCTCCCTCTGGATAGTTGAGAGTTATATTATACTTCCGCCAATCCCTAGTTCCTGTTATGTTTTGATTTTGCATATTGTCAAATGCCAAAGAAGTACCATTTCCGTCAACTCTTAGCAACAAACCTGCAAATCCGTTTTCAACATCTTTGATTTTCATAAAACCCTCAAGTCTTATTTCTTTTCCTTCATAGTTTGCGGGGATTTTGTATGCAATACTTCCAAAAGTACTTCCTGTTTGGTCAGATGTGATTTTTCCTGATTTTGTGCCTGAATGAGCAACGGAATCTGTTGTTAATTCATAATTACCCCATTTAAACCATCCGTCAGAAAGTGATGCACTCTCACTCTGTTTTTCAAAACCAAGATTGTATTTTTCAGGTTTTTGGACTTGACAACTGATTGAAACAATTGTCAGTAATACAATTATTGTTTTTCTCATCAATTCATTTTTTTAACTTGCAGAGAACAATTCGCTAAGCGTACTATTACGCTTATCCCTCTTTTACCCGTAATTTACAAATTCCATTAGAATTAACGTATCATCATGATTTTAAGGATTTTATAGATTGATTTAAACAAAAAAAGGATAACCAAACGGCTATCCTTTTGTACTATAAAATTGTTTCTTGTTTTTAAGCCCTTGATGTCAATGATTTAAAGAAAACGAAGCCAAACCCTAGGAACAACATAAAATGGAACGGGAACAATCCGAAATCGTTTAAAGGTATGGCACTGTACATGCCAAATAGGAAGTAGACCATTAAACCAAATTCCAAAATCATGTTCGGCGAAAATTTCTTCGCCAAATATTTATTGCCCTTCCAGCTTTCCTTTAAAGTGCTGATGTTGAACTTTGGGGTACGTACAAACTCACTTCGTTTGCCCATGTGCCCTTCCAATACCGCAATGGTGTTGTGTAAAGAGAAGCCCAAGGCAACCGAGAAGAATGTAAAGAATATTTTAATATAGTCTACAAAAGCTTCGAAACCACTGCCCTGAATACTCTTGTAGGTAAACCAATAGCAAATAAACAAAATAATGGTACTTATGGCAAAAAGGCTCAATAAGGAGAAGACCCAATCTAAATGACCATACATGTTTTTAATATATAAAGAAGGTATGCTCAATAGAGCGACCAAGAATACGCAAAGGAACATCGAGCTGTTCAACAAGTGCATTACCCCGTGGAACTTGGTTCTAAAAGGAATGTTCTTCGCTTTTACGACGCTCCAAACGGTCTTTCTAAAGTTTTCTGCGCCGCCTTTGTTCCAACGGAACTGTTGCGAACGGGCCGCACTGATTACCACAGGAAGCTCGGCAGGGGTTTCTACGTCTTCCAAATACTTGAACTTCCAGTTCTTTAATTGAGCACGGTAGCTCAAATCCAAATCTTCGGTCAAGGTATCACCTTCCCAGTTACCCGCATCTAGAATACATTCTTTACGCCAGATACCGGCGGTACCATTAAAGTTGATGAAGTGTCCCTTACTATTACGACCTACCTGCTCTAAGGTAAAGTGTGCGTCCAAGGCAAAGGCCTGAATTTTTGTCAAAGTGGAATAATCACGGTTCAAGTGGCCCCAACGGGTCTGTACCACGCCAATTTCTTCATCCTTAAAATAGATGACCGTTTTCTTCAACCAATCGGAAGCCGGCATAAAATCGGCATCAAAAATGGCGATAAATTCACCTTTGGCAATTTTAAGTCCCTCTTTTAAGGCACCTGCCTTGAATCCCGAACGATCTGTTCGACGTATGTGTTGAATATCTAACCCGGTCTCCCGCAACTTGGCGATGCTGGCGGCGGTATCGTTTACAGATTCATCGGTAGAATCATCTAACACCTGAATTTCCAATTTACTTTGGGGGTATTCTATTTTGGCGATGTTTTCCAACAAACGCTCCATGACATATTCTTCATTGTAAACGGGAAGTTGAATGGTTACGAAAGGAATTTCCTTTGGATCCATCAAATTGTATTTGGGAGCATTTTGGTTCTGTCTTTTCTGGGTCAAATAATTGACCAAAAGATTGAGCTGCGCCAAGCTGTAGAAGAAAATCAACAGTAATGAAACGGTATAGATTACGAGAATGATATACGCTAGTGTTAATGCCATATTATTTGATGCTATATTTAAAGATCCAACCCAATATTTTTATACCCGCAAATATACTACCTTTTACGGTTCCTGATACTTTTGAAACACCAATTCTTCTTTTGTAACGTACTGGTACTTCGGTATATGCCATTTTTTTCTTTAAAATTTTTAATTGCATTTCCACCGTCCATCCGTACGTTTTGTCCTGCATTTCCAATTCCTTGAGCTTTTCGTATTTTATGGCTCTGAAAGGACCCAAATCCGTAAAATTCGCCTTAAAAAACAAACGCATTAAAAATGTGGCCAACCAGTTGCCAAAAACCTGTTGCGGAGTCATCGAACCTTCTTCGCGCAAACTTTTTTTTCTGGCCCCAACAACAAAATCAAGATCGTCTTCCAAAATCGGAGCCACCACCTTATTTAGCTCCGCTGGATAATCAGAATAGTCTCCGTCAATAAATACGATCAAATCGGGTGGTTTGGATTGCGACGCCACATAATCCAAACCCTTTAAACAAGCGTAACCATACCCTTTTCTATCCTCATTAAGTACTGTAGCCCCAACTTTTCGGGCATTCTTGGCCGTATCATCTGTAGAATTATTGTTGATAACTATTATCTCAGAGACCGTCTTTGGGAGTTCTTGGATTACGAGGGCAATGGAATCTGCTTCGTTATAAGCAGGGATGATAACTTTGATATCTGCCATTATTTCAAATCGGATAAACTATTTTCTTGCATAAAGGAGCTGAAATTCTTCCACTCTTTTATTTTTTCACCTTTGCTGAATTTCTCCGCAGATATCAATTTTTCATCTTTATATTTTAGACAATAGCCATCTTCAATACCATTGGTCAGTTGGCATTTATGATTGACACGTCCTTTTTTGTCATAAAAAATCCACCAACCCGTACGCTCGTTTTTTTTATACGCTCCTTGTTGGGTGCGTATGCGGTTTTCATCGTAGAAAAACCAGTATTTTTCTTTTTTGTCATAGGCAAAATAGCCTTGTTCGGATAGCTTTCCATTCGGGTGATAAAACTTCCAATAATCTGTTTTTACATTAAAGCGCATCCATCCTTCACTTTTCAAGGTACCGTTGTCGTAATAGCTTTTTTTATAGCGTTTGTCCTCAGATCCTGAAAAGGAAAGGAGTAACAAACATATACTAAACCATACAATAGATTTTATCGGTCTCATGCTACTTTTTATTTACGAGCTCCATCAGGTTAACATCGTTACCTAGCAGAACTTCTGTCGGATTGATACGCCCTTTTTCAGGACCGTTTTCCAATTTAAGTACGCCCCTTGGGCAAACAGCGGAACAAATACCGCAACCTACACAACTGGATCGCACAATGTTCTCCCCTTTTTGGGCATAGGCACGTACGTCGATTCCCATTTCACAATAGGTGGAGCAGTTTCCGCAAGAGATGCACTGCCCCCCATTCGTTGTGATCCTAAATTTGGAGAACATACGTTGTTGAAAACCCAAAATGGCCGCCATAGGGCATCCGAACCTACACCAAACCCGGTTGCCAAAGATCGGATAAAATCCGGTACCGATCACGCCCGAAAAGATACTACCGATCAAGAAGCTATAGGTAGATCGTAAGGTTTCAGCTTTAAAAATAAAAATGTTTCCGGTACCGCTAAAAAAGTGCATTCCCAACAGTACGGCTATAATCGTAAAATAGCCGATCGCCCCATATTGGGCATCTTTTTCCAATTCCTTTCTTTTATAGATCATCACCCAAACAAAAACTGCAGTGAGCAACACGGCAACACCGATTATAAATGAGGTTTTGGTCAGCCAGTATTTACTGCTGTCATTGCCCAAATACGAATAGATGACGGCGGTTGTCATTAAGGTTACAAAAACGACCACACTATGTACTACCCAACGTTCTACTTTCCAAGCAAATTTAGATTTGTCGCTTAATTGACGGAAGGAATCCCCGGCCGTTTCTGCCAACGCACCGCAGCCGCAAACCCAAGAACAATACCAACGTTTGCCATATTTATAGGTTAAAATTGGTGAAATCACAAAGATGGACAGGATGCCGAAAAATAGCATCGCCAAGCCTATATTGCCGGCATCGATAAAACCATTGATCCGGTAGCGTTCAAAATTGTAGTAGTTCAGGGGCCACATGTTTTTAAGGTCGTAATAGGGCAGGTCCCCATTCAAACGGGCCATGATTTCTGGAATAATGAAGGCGAAGGCGGTCTGAAAGAACATCACGCTCATGGTTCGCAATCGCTCATAACGATTGTGTCGGTATTTCCACATGAACTTGATGCCAAAGGCCAAAATGGCAACCGTATATAAGGTGCCATATACAAACCATTGACTGGCAGGATTGCCGCTCAGCGCTTTGCTCAAAGGGTCGAATAAGGCGATTAGACCTTTGTTCTCTCCATCTTTGACCAAGCCTAAATATTCAGGATAAAAATAAAGCACAATATAAAATCCGGTAAAAGCGATACCGGCCAACCAGCCTAAGACACCACGACTGGAAATGGACTTGAACCATACCCCATCATTTTTTATACCTTTCGGGGTATCGCCGTAAGCGGCCTTTGAAAACCATACGACACCCATAAATATAGCTAGCATTGCAACGGTTAGCCAAAGGGTGCTGTTCCCTAAATTCAGGTTGAAAAGTTGTAGCACGAGAATGCCTAAACCGGTCATGCCGATCAAAACGGCCAATTTTTGGCCCGTATTCAATGCTTTTGGTGGTTCGCCCGTGAGCGACATGCTTTTATCAAAATTACGCATACGTATTTTTTTAGTGTTTTGGTATTTGATTAGGCCATGCCTAATATACGTTTCCAACTTTTCTTTTTCGGACGGATGTTTTTGCCGAAATCCGTATTGTACTTGGCTACGATTTCTTGTTCGTAAACCGTATAGAACTCAGGGTCGAAATTCGCATCCTTTAAATATTCCATGACATGGTCTACGGTGCGTTTTTCGCTTAGCCATTGGTCAAAAAGCTCATGGCGCAACCGAATACCAAAAGTGTTTATGCCCAAAAATTGATGGGAATCTTTATGAAAAGCTATGGTGATGCATATTTTCTCTTTGGGGTGTCTCCAATGAAAATGCTGTTCGTCTTCGTCTTTATTTAGCTCACTGAACACCCATCCGTAGGTTTGGTATTCTACGTCCATGAACTTAGCAGAATTGAACCAATGCCCAGGATTATATTCCATAGGAGTACCACATAGGTTTTGTGCCAGAACTTCGGCCATCATACGACCTGTATACCATACCGCTTCTATAGGTCTTCTTTTACCTATGGCCTCGTACTGCTCGGCACAGTCCCCGATGGCATAGACATCCTTTACATTGGTTTCCAGCAACCGATTCACTTTAACACCTTTTCCCAATTCGATACCTGAACCTTTTAGGAAGTCTATATTTGGGGTGACACCAGCGGTTAATCCTACAACATTACATGCAATAGTGTCTCCTTTATCGGTCACAATGGCTTTAGCCCTGCCGTTTTCATCCGACAAAATTTCTTTCAGATTAGTGTTCAACCGCAAATCTATATGATGTTCCAGGATATGTTCATTGACCATGGCCGATTCCCCAGCCGGTAAAACCCCATTCCAAAAACTTTTTTCACGTACCAAAAAGGTAACGGGAATATCTCTTGACCGCAGCATTTCTGCCATTTCAATGCCAATGAGTCCGCCACCCACAATGACGGCTCGTTTACAAGTGTTATTGTTTGGTGCATTGGCTTCAAGTAGTTCGAGATCCTGTTTGGAGTAGAGACCTTGAACGCCTTTTAAGTCTTGTCCCGGCCAACCGAATTTATTAGGTTTGGAACCTGTGGCAATTACCAATTTGTCATAGGCAATCGTAGAACCGCCAAAAAGCTTCACACTTTTAGTGTTGGTCTCGACGGTTTCTACATAACCGTTCACCAAATCGATATTATTTTTCTTCCAAAATGAATTTTCGTAGGGTTGTGTATGTTCAAATTTCATGTGTCCCATGTACACGTACATGAGCGCGGTTCTTGAAAAGAAATAATCGGATTCGGCCGAGATTATGGTAATTTTTTTATCAGATAGCTTTCGTAAATGTCTGGCCAGGGTAACACCAGATATGCCATTGCCAATTATTACGATATGCTCCATACGATGGTGGGTTTTCAAAATTTGTCGAAACTAAAGATACTTACTTTACAATAGGTTGTTGAAAAGAGGCTATTTAGATTTGTTCTAAGGCCTTAAATTCCTTTTCCTAAATCAAACTAAGGTATTGTTTATTACGTATATTAAGATGGGTTCTAGGTTTTGAATGTAAATTATTGGTTAACAATGGGTAACATCGACCAAAATAAAGAAACTCTAAAACGGATTGATATGAAACATAAATTAATGTTCCTATTTCTTTTATTCGGAATTTTCAATGTTTCCTCACAAAAGAGCGATACCTATTTCAATGCGTTAGATGCTTTTTTTAAGGCCCATGTAAACGACGGTAAAGTTGATTATAAAGCGATAAAAGCAAATCCTATTGCGTTGACTAGGCTTATAGAAATGGCCAAGAATAATGAGGTTTCGATGAATACTCCTGATGAATACCAGGCGTTTTGGATCAATACTTATAATTTGTTGGTGATAAAGGGTGTTGTCGATAATTACCCATTACATTCCCCATTGGATGTGGATGGATTTTTTGATAAAAAGCAATATGAAGTAGGAGGTAAATCAATTACCTTAAATGGAATAGAAAATAATTTGTTACGGGCAAAATTCCCCAACGAACCTCGATTTCATTTTGTCTTGGTCTGTGCGGGTTTGGGCTGTCCACCCATAATTAACGAAGCCTACAGATCCAAAACCTTGGAGAATCAGTTAGAGCGGCAAACAGAAAAGGCATTGAACGATCCAAATTTTATACGGGTAGAAGGAGAAAACGTTAAGATCTCACAAATTTTTGAATGGTATAAAGGCGATTTTGAAAAAGGGGGAGGGATCGTTGAATTCATAAACAAATTCAGGAGATCGAAATTGCCCAGGGGGGCACAAATAGGCTATTACCCCTATGATTGGACCTTGAATGCATTAAAGTAGGAGGTCAACTTGTCAATATCTTTCGCAAATTTAGTTTTGTAGCAAATATGACTACGGAATATCTTCTCGATACCATGCGTTAAATAGTAGGGTGTTAAGATAGAGTCTCTAATGAAAAAATAGGAGTTCTGTTGCAGTGGGCCATTCATTTGTCATGTGCTGCGCAGACCCCAAAAAAATAAATGGTGTCAGTTTGGTAGCTTCTCGTAATGAAGTTGTTCAAGAGCAAATGGAAGCGGTAGTTCGTATTCATGCCAATAGTGCGGCGATTATGCCTTTTGGGTTTATTCATGAGGTGAATGATTTAAAAATCATTTTTGATAAAGATCGGCAGGGGTTTGGTGAGACTAGAGAGGGAACTAAGCAGTATATCGATATCCTTCACAAAAACGGTATGTCAGTCATGTTAAAACCACAAATCTGGATTCTCAAGGGTATTTTACCGGAACGCTTCAAATGGATAAGCGAGGCTGAATGGCAGCAATTAGAGCTATTTTACAGTGACTTCATGCAATTGACCGCGGACACTTCATGTGGATATTCTTTGTATCGGTACGGAACTTGAACCATTCGTGCAAAGCAGACCTGCCTACTGGAATAGACTCATAAAGCAGATACGTGGTACCTATAAAGGGAAATTGACCTATACCTCCAATTGGGAAGAATTTGATCGCGTACCGTTCTGGAAACAATTGGATTATATAGGTATCGATGCCTATTTCCCACTATCGGAAGCTCAAACACCAACAGCTGAAGAACTTATTGCGGGTTGGCAGCCATGGAAGACCAAAATTATCGACCTTTATACAGCTATGCAACAACCAGTTTTGTTTCCCGAGTTCGGGTATAGAAGTATGGATTATACCGTTAAAAAACCTCGGCTGGTAGATGGTAAAGAGGAACGGCCAAATATGGAATCACAAGCCAATTGTAAAAAGTCTGTTTTCTTAGAATTTTGAGTAGATAAATGGTTTTCAGTGGGTTATGTGTAGAAATGGTTCGTAGACCATTATAGGGCGGGTGCTGAAAATGATAACCGCTTTACACCGCAGAATAAGCCATCTTTAAAAATAATTAGCGAGAATTATAAAAAGTACAGTGAATAGTGTGAATTTTGTAGGCAATTACCCTTGTCTAAAAATGGCACAACCTTTGTTTTCGTTTACCCATGGTTAAGTATTTAGTTTTATTCCTATTCATTTTTCAAACCACAACTTCGCAGGATACGTTGAAAACCGTCAAAGCCGAGTTTGGCGACGGTATTCTTTCGCTTTTGCGTAAACAGGGCGTAAATCCCTATGATGTTCTTGAGGATTTTATAGCCATGAACAGTGATCAATTACGCGATAGTATCCATCTTGTTGCAGGAAAGTCTTATGTGATTCCCAAGGTTGCCTTAGATACGGTTGTCATTGTAGATTCCATTCAAAAACTGTCCAACGAAATTAAGGAACTCGAAAGTACTACCTACGCGATATTTGGGGAAAAGAACAAAACGGTCATCACTAAGAGTGAACGGTTGAAAGGAACGGTCTACTACCTGGTTTCAGGTCATGGAGGCCCGGATCCCGGGGCAATGGGAACGTATGCAGGCAAGGCAATTGCAGAAGATGAGTATGCCTATGATATTACCCTGCGCTTGGCACGCGAGTTGTTGGCACATGGGGCTTCGGTATATATCATCATTCAAGATGAAAATGATGGTATACGTGATGATTATGTTTTGGAAATAGACCATGATGAGGTTGCTTTAGGGGATAAGACCATTCCATTGAACCAAGTCGCCCGACTAAAACAGCGCGTAGAAATTGTGAATGATCTGTACAAGGAGAACAAGGGAAAATACCAGCGTTTAATCGTTACCCATGTAGATAGTAGAAGTGAGGGGCAGAATATAGACGTGTTTTTCTATCATCATGAAAAAAGCACTAACGGTAAAAAATTAGCTGAAAGTATTCACAAGACCTTTGAGGCCAACTATAAAAAGTATCAACCCAATAGAAATTATGCCGGTACTTTTGAAGATCGTACCTCACTTTATTTGGTAAAAAAGACACATCCTGCCATGACGTTTATCGAAATTGGAAACATTAGAAATGTAAAGGATCAACGAAGGATTTTAGATCCGGATAACCGCCAAGCATTGGCCAAATGGATTTCTGAAGGGGTTTTGTTGGATTATGAGGAAAAATAGAAGTTTTTACAGCGTAATGGGCTTTTTGTAATAATGATATAAGGTTTCTGGCTTGGCTCCTACATATATGTTTAAAGTGAATCATGGCAAAGTGCCATTGAAGTTTTACCATTCTTAGTTCTTCATACATTCTTGCCGATGTGGTGATGGTAGAAATGATAATTTTAAAATCTTTTACTTATAAAAAGCGATTGGTCGCCACCACGGCAGATTTGATGGTTGATCTTAGTGTGCCAGCTGAAGAATTTTAGAAAGGTACCGGTGCTATTGAACCGCATTCTAAAATAGCCGACTTCATTCTCCCCTTCAATCTCTTTTAAAATGGACAGGTCGAAATTTTTGGGAGGTAGTGTGTCCACATGCAAAAAATACAGGATTTCACCCGTTGCTTTTCTTGCCCCAAGATTCAATTGACCCGGTCCTTCCCGTATTGCCGGAAATAACGTTTTCCTCAAGTTCTGGGCGATATACGGGGTTCGATTCACGCTTCCGCCATCAATAACTAAAATTCCCTTAATTTAATCGGAGCCAGAATTTTTGGAAATGCTTAGCAGCACTTCATGAATATAAGGTACCTCGTTAAGTACAGGGATGATGATGATTATTCGCGGTAATCGACAACCCATGACACTGGATGTACGTTCTTACGGAAGTAAAGGAGTTCAGCAATCTTACAATTGTTTTATCAATTCCTGGAAAAGCTTAACCATTTTAGGTTCCGTTTTTTCTGCAATAGCAATGATTTCCCCGATATCTACAGGTTTAAGATCATTCGGGTCACATTCATCCGTCAATACCGACACTGCCACAACAGGAAGGGATAAATGGTTCGCTACGATCACTTCGGGTACAGTACTCATGCCTACCGCGTCTGCCCCAAGAATTTTCAGCATTCTATATTCCGCTTTCGTTTCGAGTTGAGGCCCTACGACTGAGGCATACACCCCCGTTTTTACTGAAATATCATTCGCTTTGGCAATGGACATCAGTTTGCTGCGCATATCCACATCATAAGGTTCTGACATGTCGGCAAAACGTTCGCCGAACTGACCGACATTTTTGAATGCTAAAGGCGAACCGCCCTGTAAGTTGATATGGTCTTCGATCAACATCATATCGCCTTTTTTAAAGTCGAGGTTTATAGCTCCTGCGGCATTGGAGATGAAAAGTTTTTTAATACCCAGCATGTGCATCACGCGTATGGGGTAGGTAATGTCTAAAAAGTCATATCCTTCATATAAATGAAAGCGACCTTGCATGACGACCACTTTTTTATCGGAAATGGATCCATAGACCAATTTCCCAGAGTGGAACTCTACCGTCGCCAATGGAAAAAATGGAATATGGTTATAGTGGGCATCTACGGGGTCTTCAATTTTATCGACCAATTTGCCTAAGCCCGTACCTAGTACGATCCCTATTTCTGGCTTGTCAAAACCTTTGTTTTTAAGGTAGGCTACAGATTCTTCTAATTGACTTTGTATCATGAATTCATATGTTTTAAAAAGGGTTTGAAGGCTTCTACTTCTTTTATATCCTCATAATAATCTACATCGTTTCTGGTTTGCATCAGGGCTACTTTTTCATCGCACAGGTCGGTTAACGTATCGTTTAAAACACTTTTTGTTCCCCAATCTTTGTTCTTGAACAGTTTAGGGGTGTATTTTTTCATTCCTAGCAAATAATAACCACCATCCTCAGCAGGCCCAACGACAAAATCGTTCTTATCCAGTGTTTTAAAGGCCTCTTCCAAATCATCTTGCGAGAGATCGTACATGTCGCTGCCAATGATAATGATTTTTTCAAATCCGTTTTCGAATCCGGTCAGGAAGCCATTCGCCATACGTTCCCCTAAACCGGAACCTTGTTGCAGCTTTTTGCCAAATTTGGAATTGTCCCAAATATCGTTTTCCCAGATTTCTTCGGAATAATATACCATTTTTTCGGCATAGAGATTCTTCGTGATTTTTACGGTATGGTGCAACAAAAACTGGTAGATGTCCAATGCTGCTTGGTCTCCAACGGTGGCTGCCAAGCGTCTTTTTCCCTTTCCTAATTCGGGATTTCGGGTAAAAATAAGTAATAAATTTTTTGAACTGGCCAATGTGAAATCAATGACCTTTTCATCTCGCTCTTCTCTATTGTTCAGTAGTATTCCCAACGTAATAATTTATTTTTTCGATCTCCTAACTAATATACCTTTACTCCTTTTCGCAATAGTTTCCCCCAATGTTTATTAAAGGCATGAACACTATCGGTAGGCATTCCGTTACCATTATACACTTCTCCCCCTTGATTTTTCCATTGAAAAATTCCACCATAAAGGTTAAGTACTTTTTCATAGCCAAGCGACTTCAATTTTTCCCCAATGTTCTCTGAACGCACCCCGATGGAGCAATAAACAATGATGGCCTGTGATTTATCTGGAATCTCTCGTAGTGCTTGCGCTACATCAAAATCTTTATACCCAACCCATAGGGCATCTTTCAAATGGCTAACATCAAATTCCTCTTTTTCACGCGTGTCTAAATAAAGAATAGAATCTGGCATCGGTAAATTCTCTGGATAAATGTAAGGAACCGATTCTTTGTTCCATGTTCTTAAAGCACGGTCTAAACCGCTTTGTGCGCACACAACCATTGGAATGGCAATGAAAAATAAGAAACTAAAAATTAGTCTATTTTTGATAGATTTCATACCTGTAAAGGTAGTATTTTTAGTGTCCAAGGGCGTAGAGATAAAAGTGAATATATGGTTAAAAGGTTAGGTAAAATAGGCATCGGTATCCTAGTCGTTGCTTTGGCGTTTTTTAGTTTTGGTTGTGAACGGCAAAACAAAAAAGAAAATAAAGAAACAAGTAAGTCGACCTTGTCCTCATATACGGAACCTTATAGGCCACAGTTTCATTTTTCTCCGGAAGAAAAGTGGATGAACGACCCGAACGGACTCGTTTATCACAACGGAACCTACCACTTATTTTATCAATATTATCCAGATAGTACGGTTTGGGGACCCATGCATTGGGGCCATGCGGTAAGTGAAGATTTGGTAAAGTGGCAACATAAGCCCATTGCCCTTTTTCCGGACAAGAATGGTTTTATTTTTTCGGGCAGTGCCGTGGTCGATACGAAGAATACTTCCGGCTTTGGAACAGATACAACTCCCCCGATGGTCGCGATATTCACATATCATGACATGGAAGGCGAGCAAGCTGGGAAAACCGACTTTCAGACTCAGGGTATTGCGTATAGTTTGGATAACGGGGATAGTTGGTCCAAATATGAGGATAATCCTGTGATCAAGAATCCAGGAATAAAGGATTTTAGGGATCCCAAGGTTTTTTGGAACGAAAAGGAACAGCTTTGGTCGATGCTCTTAGTAGCGGGGGACCATCTGCAAATATGGAATTCTGAAAACCTTAAAGAATGGAAAAAAGTAAGTGAGTTCGGAAAGGACAAAGGATCGCATGGCGGCGTTTGGGAATGTCCCGATATGTTCCCCTTGAAAATTGAAGGAACAGAGGAGGTGAAGTGGGTGTTGTTGATCAGTATTAATCCCGGTGCCCCGAACGGGGGTAGCGGAACCCAATATTTTATCGGTGATTTTGATGGAACGACCTTTACCACCGAACAAATAGAAAATAAATGGATCGATTTAGGAAGGGATAATTATGCTGGGGTCACCTATAATAACACACCAAACAACGAACGTATTTTTATAGGTTGGATGAGCAATTGGGATTATGCCCGTGAAACCCCGACCCAAAAATGGCGTAGTGCCATGACGGTTCCCCGAAATTTGAGTTTGAAGAGCACCAATGGTGTTTTAGAATTGTACAACTACCCCATACCCCAACTGAAGGAAATTATTGATGAAGCCTATCCTGAAAATGCCTTTGAGCTCAAAGAAAATCAGAAGAAAATAATTGCCCTTAAATATGGTAATCAATCTGAAATAACATTTACGGTAAACAACCCGAATATGAAAATTCTCTTTAGTAACGAAACAGGGGACAGTTTAGATATTACGTTTGACCGGTATAATAAAAGGGTCACTTTTGATAGGGCAAAATCGGGTAAGACCGATTTCAGTGAAAAATTTGCGGAAGGAATTCAGCAAATACCGTTGACCAATCTACCGGAAGACCCCATTGAAATACGGATGCTTTTAGACCACTCTTCGATAGAATTGTTCATTAATAAAGGGCAATATGTATTAACGAATCAGGTATTCCCAAATGCCGATTATACAGAATGTACCATTGAAAATAACTCGGATAAGCCAGTAAACATCGATGATTTTACAGAAAGAAAGGTGCAGCGAATTTGGTGATTATTGTGGTTTGAGATTTCTAAGCTTAGGTTCATTTTAGCAAATGATACTCGGCCTTTACAAAACTAAAGTTATAATGGCATAATTTAACTAGTAGTGTTTTTGCGATATTTATTGTTATTTGAATTGTAGTTAGATAAACGTGAAAATTAGAAATAATATGAGAAATGGAAGATTCTAAAGAGGAGACTGTCGAAGATAAAATCAAAAGGCTAACAGGTAATACCAAAAAACAAAGGTTGCTATTAATTTCGGTTGTCCTTTTAATATTACTTACGCCAATTATTTTTACTCAACTCCCTCCCATATTTGATTTTACAGAAACTGGAAATATTGGTGATACGATTGGAGGTATTACAGCACCATTTATTAATCTTTTAGCAGCTTTTTTAGTTTACAGGTCTTTTACAGCACAAATAGCAGCTAATATTCAACAAAAGGAAGATTTTGACAAGCAGATAGCAGAAATTAGACTTGATAGGCGTGCAGAATATTTGAAAGGTTTGTTTGATGAAATCGAAAGAAATTTTGAAATCACTGAAGGGAGAGCTCCAAAAACGGGAAGTTGGGTAATGTTTTTGAGAACAAAACTTAGTGAAGCAATTTACGCAAAGTCCATAGCGGGTAGTATAAATATAAACGATGACTATCGTAAACGATTAGAAAAGTTAATTAAGAATCCGCTTCTTGAAATCGAAAGAAACTTTGAAATTTTAATACTTCTAGTTGATGAATTATTCGCAGAAAGAAATAAAAATCTTTATGAAGAGAACAATTTGGAAATATGGTATCAACATAGACTTTCAACTCTAATGAAAAAATATCATTATTTAGGATTTAATGATGGAATAATGCCTCTTTATTCAGAATTGGAGATGAATGAGTTAGATAATTATGACCGAGATATCATTTTAAGAATTTTTGATATGCACGCAAATATTATACAAAAAGCTAAGTTGAGGTCATATTAAAAAAAATCTGTACAATAACCGTACAACTAAAAACAAAAAAATCCTTACTGTTAAGTAAGGATTTTTTGTGGTGCCTCCAGGAATCGAACCAGGGACACATGGATTTTCAGTCCATTGCTCTACCAACTGAGCTAAGGCACCATATCGCCGTAAGCGGCTGCAAATATAATTTCAATTTTAGGATATACAAACTAAATCAGAAAAAAAGCGGAATGTTTTTTTAATTTATAATCTTTGCAGTATGAATTTGATCATTGATGCCGGTAATACACGTATAAAACTGGCGGTATTTAAGCAAAAGGAAATTATCTATCAAGCTACTGTGGGTCAGGAGGCCTTTGTGGAATCTATCAAGCAAGTATTTCAAGAATTCCCTAATATAAAAGATGCCATAGTCTCTAGTGTTGGTTCGCTTTCAAGGGAACAAATAAATGTCGTTGCGGTTTTTTGCAAGCTACATGAGCTTTCGCATGCGTCTAAAGTTCCATTTAAAAATTCATATGCCTCGCCGCAAACGCTAGGGGTAGACCGTTTGGCATTGGTAACGGCCGCTTATTACCATAATCCGCATCATAATCATTTAGTGGTCGATGCAGGAACCTGCATAACCTACGATATAATCAATGACTTTGATGAATATTTAGGAGGTGCCATTTCTCCTGGAGTTCAAATGCGTTATAATGCCATGCATCATGAAACGGCAAAATTGCCCCTTTTGAAGGGGAAGGATCTTTTAGATTTTATAGGTAATACTACAGAGAACTGTATGCATAGCGGTGTTATTAATGGAATAACGCTTGAATTGGACGGGGTCATCAATCAATATAAGCAGCGTTTTAAAGATTTAACAGTTATTTTAACAGGGGGCGATGCCCAATTTTTGTCTAAACGGGTAAAAAATACCATATTTGCGGATTCCAAATTTCTCCTGAAAGGGCTTAATTATTTGCTGGAATACAACAAGCACTAAATGATCAAAAAAATTGTAATTACAATTGTATACATGGCCGCCTTTGGTCTGTACGCTCAAGACGCTACGTTATCTCCCTATTCTTTTTTTGGAATTGGTGATCTAAAGAACGCGGCCACAGTAGAAAATCAAATGATGGGGGGCATTGGTGTTTATGCAGATAGTATCCATGTCAATCTAAAAAACCCAGCGGCTTATGGTGAATTAGGATTGGATGCCATGAACAAGGTAGGTCTTGTAACCTACACCGCAGGGGTATCTCATAAGCAATATCAATTAAAAAGTTTTACGGAAGAGCAGAAAAGTTCGATAACCAGTTTAGATTACCTGGCCTTGGGCTTTAGTTTAGGAAAAGGCTTGGGGATGGGTTTTGGTATTATGCCCTATTCAAGTGTTGGGTATAATTTGGTTGATGAAAGAACCAATGCAAATGGACCGTTGGTCAATATCTATTCTGGAGAAGGCGGGTTGAACCGGGCTTTTTATTCCGTTGGGTATGAGGTGTGGAAAGATATTAGCATAGGCGCGACCATTAACTTCAATTTTGGGACAATGGATAGTGAGCGTTTGCAGCAAATAGAAGGAATTCAATTTGGTACTTTCGATAGGCGTAGTTCTAGAATTAGTGGGGTAGATTTTAACTATGCCTTAAACTATAGGCCTATTATAAAAGATAAATATAGATTGCATTCTTCCATACGGGTAAATACTCAAGGCAATTTAGCTTCCGAAAATAATCGAAAAATAGGTTCCTTCTCTATTGCTACCCGTGGTAATATTGAGGAACTGAATGTTAATCTGGCGGCGCAAAACCTTAAGAATACCGAATTGAAAATTCCGACCACAACTACTTTGGGGTTAGGGTACGGTGAAGATTTAAAATGGTTTGTTGGTGCCGAATATAGTTTTCAAGGAATGGGCTCATTTGAGAATTCTTTTCTTGGAGCTGATAATGTACGTTACCAAGATGCAAGTTCTTATGCTTTTGGTGGTTTTATTACACCGAACTATAGTTCGTTCTCAAGTTACTTTAAACGAATCACTTACCGTGCAGGATTACGGTTGGATAAGACGGGAATGATAGTGAATGATGTTGATATAAATAATTTTGGCATAACTTTTGGATTAGGGTTACCACTGGGTGGTTATTCCAATCTTAATTTAGGTTTTGAAATGGGAAGAAGGGGAACCACTCGGGCGAATCTGGTAGAAGAGAGTTATTTTAAAATTAATGTAGGGCTTTCTCTGAACGATCGTTGGTTCTTGAAAAGGAAAATCAATTAATTAAAATTTAGTACATTAACCACTTTAAAAATAGAAAACATGAAAACGAAACTTTACTTCACGGCAATTATGTTCCTTGGAATGATGGGGGTAAGTAATGCGCAGGCGCAGAATCCTGAATGTATGACGAATCTGTCTATATTTTCCGAACATGCAAAAGTTAAAAATTATGATGCGGCCTATGAGCCTTGGAAAATGGTTTACACCAATTGTCCTCAATTGAATAATGCCATTTATGTCTATGGAGAGCGTATTCTAAAAGACAAAGTTGAAAAGACTACAGGTGCGGACAAAGAAAAGTACGCTAATGAACTAATAGGGCTTTACGATAATAAAATGAAGCATTTCGCTTCTAAAACGAATTACGCCGAAACCGAAGTTGATAAGGCCTTGGTTTTATATGACAACAAAATGGCGGACGATGCCAAAATGTATCAAATATTGAATGATGCCTTCAATAAGGACCAAGAGAACTTTACCAATCCAAAAGCACTTTATATCTATTTTTCAAGTTTGGTCGATTTGCACAATGCCGGTAAAAAAGATTTACAGGAAGTGTTTGATGTGTACGATGCGGTAACTGAAAAAATTGAAACCGAGAACGAGAAGATTACGGATCAAATAGCAAAATTATTACCGAAAGAAGAGGCCGGTACATTGACTTCAAAAGAAAAGTCACGTTTAAAGTCGTATAATTCATATTCTGAAGTGTACGGTAAAATTGCCGGAAGTATCGACTCTAAATTAGGTCCTTTGGCCGATTGTGGTAATTTGGTTCCGTTGTACGAAAAGAGTTTCGAAGAGAAAAAAGGAGATGTTGTTTGGGTAAAGAGAGCGGTAGGTTTAATGTTCAACAAAGAATGTACCGATGATCCTTTGTTTCAAAAATTGTTCGAAGCACAATTGGCTTTAGATCCTTCGGCTAGTGCTTATGTTTACGGTGGTACTTTGAAAATGAAGAATGGCGATACCCAAGGGGCCTTGAGTGATTTCGATAAGGCATTATCTTTGGAAACAGATAATACCAAAAAATCGAATATTGCATATAAGGTTGCGACCATAAATAAAAGAAAAGGAAGTAAATCTACAGCGCGTAACTACGCTCAAAAGGCAATTGATTTCAACCCGGCGAATGGTAGGGCTTACTTGTTGATTGCTAATTTGTACGCAACCAGCGCAAATGATTGTGGAGAGACGCCTTTTGAAAAAAGAGCGATTTATTGGAAAGCTGCAGATATGGCAAGACAAGCGGGAAGAGTGGATCCTTCTTTGAGTGGTTCTGCTAGTCAATCTGCCGCAAGTTACCAAGCGAAAGCACCTAGTAAAGAAATGATCTTTAGCTCTGGTATGGCCGGTAAAACGGTTTCGTTTTCCTGCTGGGTAGGCGGTAGTATTAAGGTACCTTCGTTATAGTTGAAATGAAACAATTAGTTAATTATAGAGGCATTGCCATGGTATGTACCATGGCAATGCTTTTTTTAGCTTGTACAGATAACTATAAAAGGGTCGGTGATGAGGCGGCAAAAAAGGTGTTTCCACAAGGAGTCGCGGAGGATGTTGTGCTAACCTATACCGAATCTGTGGAGAAATTAGGTAGCGAAGATACGGGCTCTTCCAAAGTTCTTGCAGTATTGTCAGGCCCTACCAACTATGATTTTGAACAACTTTCATTTCCATATCGAACCTTCCCAGAGGGTTTGTTGCTTGAGTTGTTCAACGAAAAAAATGAACGGACTACCATAGAAGCTGACTATGGGGTATTGTATTCGTTAACTTCCATCGTAGATTTGCGGGGTAATGTCATTATAAAAAGCGATGACGGCAAAAAATTAGAAACCCCACAACTGTATTATGACCGTGCTAATGAATGGGCGTTTACACAAGAAAAGTTTACGTTTACCAATCCCGAGGATGGTACTGTAATGGATGGTGAAGGAATGGATATTCAAAAAGACCTTAAATTTTTGAATGCACATAAGACCTATGGTTTAATGTTAATTAAAGAAGATAAAGATGATTAGTGTTTTGAGGTATACAGAATACCTATATGTGATAGTAGCAGGGTTTTCTATTTATAGGATTTTCACAGATTGGCATACCGATCGAAGTATGGCCTATATGTTCATATTTTTTGCGATAGTGTCAATTGGTATGTTCCTTTTCAGGAGAAATTATCGAAAAAAGTTTGAACAACGCGAACGGGATAATAAAAACAAATAGTGGGTACAGCGGGTATTATCATTATTCTTTCATTAATTTTTTCAGCTTTTTTCTCCGGAATGGAGATTGCCTTTATTTCAGCGAACAAAATTCATATTGAAATAGAAAAAAAGCAGGACGGCTTTTTGGCCATGGTCCTAACCAAGTTGACCAAAAAGCCCTCTAAGTTTATAGCCACGATGTTGATCGGTAATAACATTGCATTGGTTATTTATGGTCTTTTTATGGGAGAGATCCTTATGAACTGGTTTACGGCAATGATGCCTCAAAATGAGGTTCTAAAGGTTTTGATTACCGATTTTAGTTTGGTGACCCAAACTATCCTCTCGACCCTTATCATTTTAGTTACCGCAGAGTTTTTGCCAAAAGTGATGTTTCAAATTTATGCGAATAGCCTGTTGAAGCTATTGGCAATTCCAGCGTTCTTGTTCTATATTTTATTTTCCTTTATTTCTGATTTTATTATCTGGATTTCAGATTTAATCCTAAAATATGTTTTCCGTACTTCTGGTGATGAGGTTCAATTGGCCTTCAGTAAATTAGAATTAGGCGACTATATTACCGAACAAATGGAAACGGTGGAAGAGGAAGATGAAGTTGATACCGAGATTCAGATTTTTCAGAATGCATTAGAATTCGCAGCGGTTAAAGCAAGAGAGGTAATGGTTCCCAGAACAGAGATCGAAGCCGTTGAAATGCACGAAACCCCAAAAAATCTAGCAAAACTTTTTACGGAAACTGGGTATTCGAAAATTTTGGTATTCAATGATACGGTCGATAATGTTATTGGATACGTCCATTCCTATGAGTTGTTCAAGAAACCTAAAACTATAAAAAGCATATTATTGCCAGTTGAATTTGTGCCTGAAACTATGTTGATACAGGATATCCTCAATGTGCTTATTAAAAAAAGGAAAAGTATTGCGGTTGTATTGGATGAATACGGAGGTACATCTGGCCTGATTACGGTCGAGGATATTGTTGAGGAACTTTTTGGGGAAATAGAAGATGAGCACGATACCACTGATTTAAGGGAAGAACAGGTAGATGAGCACCATTTTCTTTTCTCGGCACGTTTAGAGGTTGATTATATCAATGAGAGTTACAAATTAGCCCTTCCGGTATCCGATGAATATGAAACTTTGGGCGGACTATTGGTGCATACATTGGGGGAGATTCCAGAGAAGGATGTGGAGCTTACGATAGAACTTTATAAGTTTACGATTTTAGAAGTGTCGAACACCAAAATTGATTTGGTTTCCATAGAACTTTTGGAGGATGAATAACCGTGCATCAATCAATAAATTAGGTGTCTTTTTAGTTTTTATTATTTCAATTAAAAATGGTAGTTTTGCCTCCCGATAACCACTGAGGATTATTTTAAACGTTAAATTAGAATGGCAGTATTAGAAAATATAAGGAAACGTACTACGGTCTTGATCCTAATAATAGGATTGGCGCTTTTTGCATTTGTAATTTCAGGTGTTTTTACCAGTAGTAAATTTGGAGGCGAAAAAGTAGGGTCGTCCGTAGCCGAAATTAATGGTGAGGATATTTCTATCGATGAATTTAGACAAGAAGTCGAGAACACTTCTAGGAGAATGGGTCCGACTACATCTTCAATGCAAGTGGTCAACCAAGTGTGGGAGAACAAAGTAAGAAAGACGATTCTAGGTGAACAGTTTGAGGACTTGGGCATTGGTATTGAGCAAGATCAAATCGTTGATTTTTTACGAACAACGGGGTATGCCCAGAATCCTGAATTTCAAGATGAGAACGGGCAGTTTGATCCTAATCGTTTTAGACAAACCGTTGCTGATTGGAAAGTGAACAATCCTCCACAGTATGAAGCATGGTTACAAACCGAGAATGAGATTATTCAACTTGCGAAGGAGCAGACTTATTTCGACATGGTGAAAGCCGGTGTAGGTGCAACCTTGAAAGAAGGGGAGTTGGATTATAAATTGGCCAACGAAAAAATGGATATCAAGTATGTACGAGTTCCTTACACTTCTATTCCAGACAGTACGATCACCGTTACTAAGAGTGAGATAGCAGACTACGTTAACGATCATAAAGAAGAGTACAAACAAGAACCTGCACGCGATTTGCAATATGTTTACTTTGAGGAAAAGCCGTCCGAAGCTGACGATTCGGCCATTAAAGAGGCGATTACCAAACTTTTGGATGACACAGTAGAATACAACTCGCAAACAGACCGTAACGATACCATAAAAGGCTTCAGAAATACAAGGGATGTGGAAGTTTTCCTAGACCGTAATTCTGACACGAAATTCGATACCATTTTTAAGGCTAAAAAAGATTTGCCTTCCAGTGTGGCCGATACCTTAATGAGTTTAAATGTGGGGGAGATTTACGGACCTTACAAGGACGGTGGATCCTACAAGATTTCTAAAATGATGGACAGAAAACCAAACGGTTCTGTAAAGGCAAGTCACATTTTGTTATCTTATGAAGGTGCGACAAGGGCAAATCCTGATGTCACAAGAACAAAGGAGGAAGCAGAGGCTAAGGCAAAAGAATTATTGAAAGAAGCTAAAAAATCTGGTGTTGTATTCTCTGAATTGGCAAGGGATAATTCTGATGGGCCTTCTGCACCAAACGGGGGAGATTTAGGCTACTTCCAAAGAGGAGTAATGGTGCCGAAGTTCAATGATTTTGCATTTAATAACAACGTTGGTACTATTGGCTTGGTCGAAACCGATTTTGGTTTTCACGTAATCAAAATAGATGATAAAGAAGATGTGGTTCAAATTGCTACGATGTCAAGGGAAATCCTTCCGTCCGAAGAAACGATCAATACGTTGTTCACCAATGCCACAAAATTTGAAATGGAAACCACTGCTGATGAAAGCGCCTTTTCAGAGTTGGCAAAGAAAGAAGAATATGTAGTTCGCCCAGTTAACAAAATAAAGGCCTTGGACGAGAATTTACCAGGACTTTCAAATCAAAGAAACATTGTTCAATGGGCATTCAACGATGATACAGAAGTGGGTGATATTAAAAGGTTCAATATAAATAACGGCTATGCCATAGTTCAATTGACCGGAACATATGCCGCAGGAGTGATGAGTCCTGAAGATGCATCTGTATTGGTATTACCGATCCTTAGAAAAGAACGTAAAGCGGCGCAGATTATATCGGCCAACAAAGGCAAGGATATGGATGCGATTGCAAAGGATAATAGCGTAACCGTTTCAACGGCATCGGCACTTACTGTTAAATCTCCTACTATTCCAGGGGCTGGTAGTGAACCAGTAGTCGTAGGAACGGCTTATGGACTTTCACAGGGAGCAACTTCTGGTTTAATAGAAGGAAATACGGGAGTTTTTAAAATTGAGCTTGTAAAGAAAACAGAGGCTCCAAAACTTGATAATTATAGCACGTATGCGAATACCTTAAAAAATAATGCGGCAAATAGGGTTAATAGCGCTGTCTATAATGCCTTGAAAGATGCCGCAAAAATTGAAGATAAAAGAGCCACGTTCTATTAATTGAAATTTGGTGATAGAAAATAAAAAGGTGCCCAAATAGGGCGCCTTTTTTATTTTATCATTTCAGCGTAAGTAAGAATGGTCGAATATCCTTTCTCTTTGAAATACCCCATGGCATCTGTAGTTCCAACCGTTAAAATAAAGTCACCGCCCCAAGCCCCCAAACTTTTAATAGTGCCTCGGTAATCGTTGAAAAGAGTTTCTTTACTGGTGGGTATGTTTAGGGTTTCTGAAATAATATGTTCGTGTAAACTCAACAGAATTTCAAATTCGCTGAGTTCGGTACAATTTAAAATGCGTTCGGTAACAGCATCGATTCTTGCAATAAGATTTTTTTTGTCGATGTCTAGATTTCGATATGCTTCAATGGCATCTCGGCTATTCTTTTTTTGATTGAGGTATACGAAAAATAACCGATCTGAAAAACGTGGATGAAAATCCACTTGGCGCACCATCGGTTTATATCTGTTGCTACGGTATAGAATGGGGCTGTTATGGCGCGCGCAGGCAATATCATAACCGCTACCACCAAACGTTGCCGTCAAAAGCTGATACGGATTAACGTCTGCCCAGACCGCAACGTTCGCAATTAAAGTTGAGGAAGAACCCAACCCCCAATTTCTTGGAAATGTAAGTTTCGCTTCAATGGAATTAAATGTATCAGTGAGTGATAAAAAGGAGGGGTTTAACCTTTTCGCCTCTCTTAAGATCTGCGCCAAACGACTGGAAACATCAGCATCAGAAGTGGTAATTATTTTCAAATCAACCTTTGAAAATTTTGCGCAAAACCAAGTTTCTCCCTTTTCATCTAAACTAACCCAATCCAAAGTTTTGGATGCTGTATTCTTAATCGTTAAAAATTGTCCGAATTTTGTGGGTAATGCCAATGCTTTGGCTCCATCTAAAATGGCATATTCTCCGGTCAGTAATAATTTTCCGTTACTATAGAATTCATTTTTCATGATCTATTTTCTTAACGTCTGTAATTGGAGTTCTACTTCGTGATGGGTGATGGTATTCGTTTTAAAATATGCGACTAAGATATCTTTCTCGATTTCCGAGGCCCCTAGTTGGTTCAAGATATTGAGTAAATGCATTTTCATATGCCCTTTTTGTATTCCCGTAGTGACCAATGAACTCACTGCCGCAAAATTTTGTGCGAGTCCGGCAACTGCAATAATCTGCATCAACTCCTCCGCCGAGGGATTTTGCAAGATTTCTAAATTAAGTTTCACTAGAGGATGTAGATTTGTAAGTCCGCCGACCGTTCCCAATGCCAAAGGAAGCTCAATTGAAAATGTGAAAATTCCGTGGTCGATTTTAGCATGGGTCAAACTGCTGTAGGTACCATTTTTGGCAGCATAAGCATGTATGCCGGCTTCTACGGCCCTAAAATCATTACCGGTGGCCAAGACAACCGCATCGACTCCGTTCATGATGCCTTTGTTATGTGTAACGGCCCTATAGGGTTCGATTTGGGCAATTTTCACGGCTTGAATTATTTTCTCAGCCGTGTGTTGGGGGGTAAGTTCCGGCGTTAATTTCAGTTCCTCGATAGGACAGCTCACCTCGGCTCTAACAGTACAATTGGGAACATAATTGGATAAAATACTCATGATTACCTCAATGTCCTTTTCCTGTGCGGTAAAATCACCATATTTAGTTGCTTCCGCTTTTAGCGTAGTTGCAAACTGCTCCAAACAGCTGTTGATGAAATTTGCCCCCATTGCATTTTTAGTTTCAAAAGTGGCGTGCAACTGATAGTAGTTTGCGAGTTTTTCAGTTTTATTCTTTAAAATTATATCTGTAATTCCCCCACCTCTTTTTTCCATGCTTGATGTAAGTGAAGCACTATCTGCCAAAAGTTTTGGTTTTAGGAAAGTGAAAAACGATTTCAGTTTTTTATAATTACCCATATAAAGAAAATGCACCTGTCCTATTTTTTCGGTGCCTAAAACTTGTGCTTTGAAGCCCCCACGCTTTAGCCAAAACTTGGCTGCCTTGCTTGCCGCGGCAACGACAGAGCTTTCTTCGATTGCCATGGGGATCGCCACTAATTTTCCGTTTATGAGGAAATTTGGGGCAATGCCTAAAGGAAGGTATAGATTTGTAAGTGTATTTTCTATAAACTCATCATGTAATTGTTGTAAGCTGCTGTTGGTGTTCCAATAGGTCTTGATTATTTTTTTTGCCTGCGTTTTGTTTTGGCAATAGTGGGA
Source organism: Maribacter sp. X9 (assembly GCF_048537565.1). Classification (GTDB taxonomy): domain Bacteria; phylum Bacteroidota; class Bacteroidia; order Flavobacteriales; family Flavobacteriaceae; genus Maribacter. Next base: position 223,109 of record NZ_CP183215.1, on the reverse strand, counting down.
GGCTACCCAGTCTATTTTTTCTTCCTTGTTAAGTTTTGAAAAACCGCTTATTGGCTCAATCATTTAGGTACGACTTTCTTCTAAAGGTTGATTTTATCTCTTGACGTATTTTCCTTCTTCGTCAATTTTTGCAAGTAAATATAAGCATATTGACATGAATTCATCAGGGATTGCCAAAGCGTTAAAACTGGGTTCTTTTTCTTTGCAAACCGTGTTTTTTTAAGGAAATAGTGGTAAACTTGAGAGTTTTAACAAAATTATACTTTTTATGAAAAAAACTTGCTTGTTGGTCCTGATCACATTCACTTTTCAGGTACTTACCTGGGCACAGGAAAAACAAATTACTGTTGAAGATATTTATAAAGGTGCGTTTAGAACCGAAGGGATGGATGTGCTACGCTCTATGAACAGTGGAAAGCAATATACCGTGCTTAATTTCGACAGTTCCAATCAGGTATCGTCCATAGACAAATATGATTATAAGACCTTGAATAAAATAGGAACGATCCTAACTTCAAAAGAATTAGAAAACATCCCTTATTTTTCATCATATACTTTCAGTGAAGATGAAAAAAAGATTTTACTTTCCACTGAAGTCGAGTCCATATTTAGACGATCCACTTTGGGAATTTTTTATGTGTACGACATTGATTCTAAAAATCTAATAAAAATCAGTGATGCTAAAATTCAAGAACCTATGTTGTCTCCCAATGGATCACAAGTAGCTTATGTAAGGGATAACAATCTGTATCTATTCGAATTAGAATCCAAGGAAACAAAACAAGTAACCGTTGATGGGGTCAAAAATAAGATTATCAACGGGGTGACCGATTGGGTCTATGAGGAAGAATTCGCTTTTGTACGTGCTTTTGAATGGAATGCCGATGGAACCAAAATTGCTTTCCTTCGTTTTGACGAAACCGATGTACCAGAATTTTCTATGGATATTTATGGCACAGGTCTTTATCAACAACCTTATGTTTTTAAGTATCCAAAAGCTGGAGAAAATAATTCTGTGGTTACGTTGCACATAATGGATGTAGCCAGTGGTGAGATCTCGGCTATCGATCTAGGAGGTGCTTATTATATACCGCGGATCAAGTGGAAGCATCAGAACCATAAGTTGAGCGTACAGACCCTCAATAGGCATCAGAACCATTTGATAGTGCACACTGTTGATGCCAACACAGGAGAGGTATCGATATTATTGGAAGAAAAAGACGATGCCTACGTTGATGTAACCGACAACCTCACCTTTTTGAAAGATGATAGTTTCATTTGGACCAGTGAGCAAGATGGGTGGAACCATATTTACCTATATAATAAGGAGGGTAAACTTGTGAACCAGGTGACCACCGGTGAATGGGAGGTAACCGATTATTATGGATATGACCAGAAAAAGGATAAAATATATTATCAGTCTACCGAAAATGGGTCGATAAACCGGGGGGTCTATAATATAGATAGTAGTGGGAAAAATAAAAAGGCCTTAGCGGTTGAAAAGGGAACTAACAGGGCTTCTTTCAGTATGGATTTCACCTATTTCATAAACACTTTCTCAAGTGCAGAAACTCCTCCAGTATATACCCTACATCAAGCTATAAACGGAAAAAAAATAAAGGATATAAAGGATAATCAAGAATTGTCCGATAAATTAAAAGGGTACGAGATTAGTCCCAAAGAGTTTTCTACAATTACTGTCAACGGTAATGATCTCAATATGTATATGATCAAACCAAAGGATTTTGACCCTTCTAAAAAGTATCCGCTTTTAATGTATCAATATAGTGGTCCGGGTTCTCAAAATGTATCCAATAGTTGGCTGGGGGCAAATGATTATTGGCATGAGATGCTAGTTTCAGAAGGGTATATTATTGCCTGTGTAGATGGTAGGGGAACAGGATTTAAAGGTAGCGACTTTAAAAAGGTGACCTATTTGAACTTGGTAAAATACGAAACTGAAGACCAGATTGCCGCGGCTAAAAAATTGAGTGAACTAGATTATATTGATGAGGAAAGAACGGGCATTTGGGGTTGGAGTTTTGGAGGCCACATGGCTACCAATTGCATTTTAAAGGGTAATGATGTTTTTGAAACTTCGATAGCCGTTGCGCCCGTTACCTCTTGGCGTTTCTATGACACTATTTATACAGAACGATTTATGCGAACTCCAGAAGAAAATCCTAGTGGATATGACGATAATTCCCCGTTTAATTATCCCGAATTATTAGAAGGAAAATTTTTACTGATTCATGGTTCTGGTGATGATAACGTTCATGTGCAGAATACCATGCGTATGATAGAAGCATTGGTACAGGCCAATAAACAGTTTGATTGGGGTATTTACCCCGATAAAAACCATGGTATCTATGGAGGCAATACCAGAATTCACTTGTTTACCAAAATGACCAATTTTATAAAAGAAAACCTTTAACCAAAAAAAGATTCTATGACTTCAGTTGTTAAACCAGCACATACCAAGCAATTATTCGGACATCCGGTAGGCCTTTATATCTTGTTCTTTACAGAAATGTGGGAACGCTTTTCCTATTATGGCATGCGTGCTTTGTTCACTTTGTTTTTGGTAGCAGAGACCACGTCAAGTAATGCAGGCTTTGGCTGGACGAACGATGAGGCCTTGGCGTTGTACGGCTGGTACACCATGTTGGTTTACCTATCATCCGTACCAGGTGGTTGGATTGCTGATAAGTTATTGGGCCAGAAGAAAACGGTGATGCTGGGTGGGGTGTTATTATGTATCGGTCACGCCATTCTTGCCTTAAACTCCGAAACTACGTTTTATATAGGGTGTTTTTTCATTATTCTAGGAGTTGGCTGTTTAAAGCCTAATATATCTTCTATGGTCGGGGGCTTATATAAGCAAAAGGATGAACGTAGGGACCTTGGTTTTTATATTTTTTATATGGGCATCAACATTGGGGGCTTTTTGGCTCCTATAATTTGTGGATATGTTGGGGAGAATATCAGTTGGCATTACGGGTTTGGCCTAGCGGCCATTGGTATGTTTTTCGGACAGGCTGTTTATATATGGGGTCAGAAGTATTTAACACATGTCGGTAATCTAATCAGTAGGAAAAATGAAAAGGACCGAGAATTATTGGATCGTCCGTTGTCGAAAATCGAGAAAGACCGTATTAAGGTTTTATTGATTTCATTTTTATTGATCATTCTTTTTTGGGCAGCTTTTGAACAGGCCGGGGGACTAATGAACCTCTATGCTTCTCAAAAAACGGATCGTAGCTTTTTCGGTCTTTTTGAAATTCCAGCTTCGGTATTTCAATCTGTCAATTCCTTTTTTATCATTACACTTGCTACAGCAGTAGGGGCATTTTGGTTAAAATGGCGAAAAAAAGGGAAAGAATCTTCCTCGATGTTTAAAATAGCAGTTGGTTTAATTATTATGGCGCTTGGTTTTGGTTTTATGAGCGCGGCCTCATTGCAATATGAGGCAAATGGATCATCGGCAATGTACTGGTTGATTTTAGCTTATCTGCTTCATACGATTGGTGAGTTATGTGCTTCACCTGTATCCCTTTCCTATATTACTAAATTGGCTCCGTTGAAATATGCATCCATCATTATGGGGCTTTATTGGGCGGCAACGGGTTTAGGGAATAAAGTGGCGGGCTTAATAGGTCAGGCATCGCAAGAACTGGGTGAATTTGAAATATTTACAGGCATAGCGGTGATATGGTCATTAATAGGTGTTTTAGTAATCGTAATGCTCAAGCCATTGAAGCGTTTAGCACATGGGGCAGAAGATGGTGAATCTAAAATTTCTGATGAGGAAGCCGAAGATTTTGAATTGGCCGATCATTAATCAATCTTATTTAAAATAATAAGCTCCCTTTTCACCGGTATAGTGGAAAGGGATTTTATTTTTTAGACATGTCAATTTCCAACGCGTGATGTAGCTTGTATAATTGCTACCATCGGCAATGACTTCGGTGGGACGGGCAAGGTGAATAAGTCGTTCTAGGTTTATTTTGGGGGATTGGGTCAGGAGTATACGACTGTTTAAAACATTGGAAGGGTATATTCCGGTGCTATCTAAAATGACAAAAGATGAGTTCGGTGTACTGTAGCTATTGTATAGGGGATCGTAGGTGATATGTTCGATCCGCTCACCAATTTGATACGCTTGAAAGAGGTTGTTCAATTTGTTCTTGGTATTCGTTAGAACGGATAATTCCTTTCCATTTCTAATAAGTACAATGCTGTTTTTGGTTTGATGTAGAATGACGACCTCTTTTTTGCCAGCGGATTCAATTTCTTGATAAATGGTCCATCCTTGAAAACAGATAAGCCCAATTAGAAAGTAGGCAATAGGTTTATAGGTAAATTTCATTAAGGCATTGATGAAAAGAAATAGAACTAGAAAGGATAGTAAAAGTTGTCCAAAATCAAACGGCACGGATTGAAAGATGAAATTTTCTTGTTCGGCAACCCAACCGATTAGACGGTTTATAAGACCCATGATTTCATTATATATCCAAACCAAAGGTGAGGGAAGCCAATTGAGTACGGCGAGAAAGATGACTAAAATACCCACCCCTAAAATTATGCCCAGTACTGGTATTATAATAAGGTTCGAAATAAAGAAAAGCCCGGGAAATTGATGGAAATAAAATAAGCTGATAGGCAGAACGCCTAGTTGGGCGGCGATACTGACACAAAGTAGTTGCCAAAAATAGCGAACGATTCTATTGTTTGGAAACCAAACTTTCTGAAGTAAGGGATAAATCCATAATATGGCGAACACGGCCGCATAGCTCATTTGAAACCCGACCTGAAATAACAGATAGGGGTTAATGAAAAGGAGAATGAACAATACCGATAACGCTAAAATATTGAAGGAATTACTGGGCCTATTAAGGTATAGCGCATAGGCTACAAAAGTAAACATCGTTGTAGCGCGTATAATACTGGCGGACAAACCTGCCAGAAAAGCGAACCCCCAAATCAATGCCACGGTGAGTATTAATGTTACAATTCTACCTTTGGGAATGTATTTTATTGGTCTTAGAATAAATTGTATCAATACAAGTAATATCCCAATATGAAGTCCGGATACGGCCAATATATGTACGGCCCCGGCTTTTTGGTAATTGCTATATGTTTCTTGTGAAATGTCTGAACGTTGACCTAGTAAAAGGGCCTGAATAACGCCAAGTTCGTCAACTCCAAAATCAGCTTGCTTCAGTTTTTTAATAATGTAATTTCTAGCATTTGCAGCAATTCCAATAACTGTTTTCTGCGGATGGTCCGTTACAATGAAACGATGCGGTTCAATTCGTAGTTGGTGGTAAACGCCCAAGTTTTCCAAATAGGTTTTATAGTCGAATTGATACGGATTTAAAGGTGGGCGAATCGGTTGTAGGTTTGCATAGACTAAAATTTCATCATCAACCTTCAATATTTGTGAAGTGGAATCTAAACCGCTATTAATTAGAATAGGACCGGTGACGGGTAGGCCATTTATACTTTTAACCGTTGCTAAGTAACGGTTAGAAAAGGAGTTGGGTTTTAACACTTCCCTTACCTTCAAATTCCAAAGCCGGGTTTGCTCTGGTTCCAATCTACTGTAGTGGGTATGGTGGTTTTTGGGTTGGGCTGCCGAATAGGAATACGCCCCTAACGCAATCACGGTGAGTGCGGCTATGGGACCGAAAATAATCGGTCTGGTTTTCTTTTCTAGCCAGTAAATGGTGGCCAAAACAAGAAATAACCCGACGGTTATAATTAAAAGGAAGGTAGGTTCGAAGGGAAATACCCATCCGATTAAAATTCCTAGAATCAGTAGTAGCGTTAATTTTATGGGAATAAACGCCAGTAACTTCATCTTAGAGTATTCTTGTGGCTTTTACAAAAGCTTGGTTCCAGAACCCATCACGAAGTGAGGAAACAATGACCCCGCGAGAAGTGGAAGCATGAATAAAGGTTATTTCGTCGTTATCTATCCCTACCACCATACCTACATGGTTTATTCGTTTTAAGCCTCTACTGGTTTTAAAAAATAGCAGATCCCCCTTTTGAACGTCCTTGACTTTGATTCGCCTGCCTTCTTCCGCCATATTATAGGACGTTCTTGGAAGCTGCACATTATGTTCTCCAAATGATATGTAAAGCAATCCAGAGCAATCCATTCCTTTATTAGTGGTGCCCCCAAATTTATAGCGAACACCTGAAAAGGTGAGAGCAGTGTTGATGATTTTATCAGCCTTTGAGGTGTTCTTGATTGTATTGATAGAAGGCTTACTAGACTCTTTTCTTTGTGACTCCGTACCCTTGCGTACATTGTTGGCAGCTGCAACCGAAATTTTTCGCTCTTGATCAGAACGACTTAATTTTTTGCTTGAGCCACAACTCACTAATAACAAGACAACAAACAGATAGGGCAGTGAGCGCATAAATACAAGGTATTCAATTTAATAGGTGAACTTCAAAATTATAGAATTATTTTATAAAAACTTAAAAGCGATTAAGCATTGGTGTTTTCTATGATTAACGAAGCGGCCATTTTACTAGCTCCGGTTCCTCCAAGTTTTTTAATCAATTCATCATAAGCTTTCAACTGTTTTCGCCTAGAATCACCGGTCAATATCAGTGTCAATTCTTTTTTTAGGTTTTGTTTAGTGAGTTTCTCCTGTATCAACTCCTTAACTACTTCTTTCTGCATAATAAGGTTTACCAAAGAAATATAGTCCAAAGTAATAATGCGTTTTGCAATTTGATAGGATATCCAATTGGCTTTATAACAAACTACTTGAGGTACTTTAAAAAGAGCCGTTTCTAAGGTTGCAGTCCCACTGGTAACTATTGCTGCTGCGGAAATCGTGAGCAGGTCATAGGTTTTGTTTTGAATGAATTTGACGTTAGCATCCGTTAAAAATGGGGTATAAAATTCTTTGTCCAGACTAGGTGCTCCGGCAATTACAAATTCATATTCAGGAAAATCTTGGGTCAATGAAAGCATCACGGAGAGCATTTTTTGAACTTCTTGCTTACGGCTTCCGGGTAATAGGGCGATAATAGGTTTTTGGGAATCTAAGTGGTTTATGGATCTAAAGGACGTTTCGTTAACTTCGGGTCTATTGGAAATTGCATCAAGTAGAGGGTGCCCAACAAAATGGACAGGGAAACCGTGTTTTTTTTCGTAGAATTCTTTTTCAAACGGAAGAATAACGTACATATGATCCACAGTAGCCTTTATTTTTTCGATTCGACCCTCTCTAGAAGCCCATATTTGAGGTGAGATATAGTAATGGGTGCCGAAATTGTTTTCCTTGGCCCATTTCGCAATTCTTAGGTTGAAACCAGAGTAATCAATAAAGATAATGGCATCAGGTTGAAAAGCTAGAATATCCTCTTTGCAGAATTTAATATTTTTAAAAATAGCATTGAGGTTAAGAAGTACCTCTAAAAAACCCATGAACGCCATTTCCTTATAATGTTTTACCAAATTTCCACCCGCTTGTTGCATAAGGTCACCGCCCCAACACCGAATATCGGCTTGCTTATCCTGTTTTTTTAGGGCTTTTATTAAGTTAGAACCGTGTAGGTCTCCAGAGGCTTCCCCAGCAATAATGTAGTATTTCATTTTAAAAAACTTTGTACAAGAGAATTAAAAATGCTGTCAATAGGGTCGCGATCAACACTCCTTTCGCTCGGTTGTCCCTTTTAATTCTCAAAAATCCAAAGAACGCTACCAAATTTAAAATAGCGCCAAGTGCTAAAAGGCTACCGATATGTTCTTGGGCCACCGCCGCTGCATAGGTTTCCGATATGCTCAAATCGGAAAACAATACGATGTATAAAAGGGTACCGACCGTATTAGCGATAATGCCTACTAGGAGTCCGATAAGGATTTCTTTTTTGGTATTCATTGGTAAATGTTGTGCAAAAATTGAATCTATTTTTTTCTTTCTTTTATATGAAGTACTAAAGTCCCCAACTATTCAATTCTTGTATGACATGATGAGCGGTCAGGTCAAAATGAGTAGGAACAACGGAGATATATCCATTTGCCAAGGCCCACTCATCGGTATCTTCACCTTTATCCAATAATTCGAACTCTCCTGTAAGCCAGTAATAATCCTTACCCATGGGGTTGGTACGCTTATCGAATTTCTCTTTCCAATTGGCTTTGGCCTGTCGACAGATTTTAATTCCTTTCAATTCATTTTTTTCAAGTTTTGGTATGTTGACATTAAGCACAGTCCCTTTTGGGATGCCATTATGTAAGGCCTGGGTGACAATGGCGTGTATAAAGTCTTCGGCTGGCGAAAAATTTGCCTCCCAATTATAATCACATAATGAAAAACCTATGGCAGGAACCCCTTCTATACCAGCTTCTATTGCAGCGCTCATGGTGCCTGAATAGATGACATTTATGGAGGAATTCGAACCATGGTTGATGCCACTTACGCAGATATCCGGTTTTTTAGGTAATAGTTCTTGTAAGGCTAATTTTACACAGTCGGCCGGGGTGCCACTACAGCTATATTCCAGAATATCTTCATTTTGTAAATCTATCTTCATTTTTTTTGAGTACAAAGTACTGTCGAGGGTTATGGCGTGTCCCATTCCAGATTGCGGACTGTCTGGTGCAACGACAATGACATCCCCTATTCTTTTCATAATTGATACCAACATACGTAGTCCCGGGGCGGTAATACCATCATCATTGGTGACCAAAATCAATGGTTTTTCCATAGCATATACTTTCTATAGTAAAAATACGTTTTTATAAAGAATATGCCCGAAGGGCCGTTTAACAAAAAAATAATTCCTAGGCCTCTAGTTGGCATGGTTTTTTCTTTATCTTAGAGAATTATGCAGTTCAAGTAGCTGTGAATAACCTTTAAATTAGGAGATTTTGAAAAGGAAAGTAAAAGATAATTTTATGAAAAGAAACTTAGCCTACATCTTACTATTGATGCTTGTTGCCGTGGCGTCGTGTAGTTTTACCAATAAGACTTTTGAGAATGATGACAAAGATAAATTATTGTTGGATTTGATAACCTATGTTCTGGAAAAGGGACATTACGAGCCGAAGAATATTGATGATGATTTTTCTGCCAATGTTTTTGAAGATTTTATTGATGTCATAGACCCTACAAAACGATATTTCATCGCTTCGGATATAGCGGAGTTCGAGCAATACAAATATCAAATAGATGATGAGATCAAAAATACGGACATCACTTTTTTTAATCTGGTTTACGAAAGGTTGATGCAACGTATGGGCGATGCCAAGGAAATTTATAAGGATGTTTTAAAAACGCCTTTTGATTATACCGAAGATGAAACCATCAACATTAAGTATGATGAAGAACCCTTTGCGGCTAATAAGGAAGAGTTAAAGGAACGATGGAGAAAGCAATTGAAATATGCAACTTTAGGTACGTATGATTCTAAGATTTCCCATATGGAAGATGATTCTTTGGTAGCAAGCGACGAACATGATCATAAAGCCCATACCCCAAAAGAAGCAGAATTGGAATCTAGGGAATCTACAGAAGCTACGTTGGATGAATTCTTCGATTTTGTGGACGACTTGGAGCGTAAAGATTGGTTTGTACAATATATAAATACCATTGTTGATGAATTTGATCCCCATACCTTCTATTTTGCTCCTGAAGAGAAAGAGAAGTTCGATACTAGTATGTCAGGAAAGTTCGAAGGTATTGGTGCACGACTTCAAAAAAAGACCGAAGGGGCCAAAATTGTAGAGATTATCTCGGGCGGACCGGTATGGAGAGATCAACGTTTAGAGGTTGGTGACGAAATCATCAAGGTAGGTCAAAATGGTGAAGAGCCTATTAATATTGTGGGTATGCGATTAGATGATGCCATCAAATTGATAAAAGGCGCTCAAGGTACCATTGTTGATCTTACCGTACGTAAAGTTGACGGTTCTTTAGAGGTGGTTTCCCTAACTAGGGATGTTGTCGAATTGGAAGAATCTTATGCTAAATCTGCGACGATCATTAAAGGGGACGAAAAATTCGGAATCATAAACCTACCTAAATTCTATGTGGATTTTGAAGATTATAGTGAACGTAATGCGGCTACCGATGTTGCCAAAGAGGTCGAACGATTGAAGGAAGAAGGTGCCGAAGGGCTGATATTAGACTTACGTGATAATGGTGGAGGGTCCTTAAAGACCGTAGTGGAGATGGCAGGTTTGTTTATTAAAGACGGCCCTATCGTTCAAGTGCGGTCAAAGGATAAAAATAAAGATGTTTATGATGATAATGACGAACGAATTCAGTGGGATGGTCCATTGGTGATTTTAGTAAACGAATTATCAGCTTCCGCTTCTGAAATTTTGGCAGCTGCGATGCAAGATTATAAAAGAGCTATAATTATTGGAAGTAAGCAGACTTTTGGAAAAGGTACGGTTCAAAATGTAATACCGTTGAACAATATGCTGCGCAGTAACGATCAGGGAGATTTAGGGGCTATTAAAGTTACCACACAAAAATTCTATAGGATCAACGGTGGCTCCACACAATTGGAAGGCGTAAAAAGCGATATTGTAGTGCCAGATAGATATAGCTACATCGATTTAGGTGAAAGAGATCAAGCCAATCCGTTAGGATGGGACAAAATAACACCTGCAGACTATAAGATTTGGAACGGTTATATAGATTACGATAAGACGATTGCCGATAGCAAGAAAAGAATGGCTTCTAATCCTCAAATAAAATTGATCGAGGAGAATGCAAAATGGCTAAAGTCTGAACAAGATGAAACTGAAATTTCTTTGAACTATAACACCTATAAAGAGGAAAAAGAAAAAGATAAAGAACAATCCGATTACTTTAAAGAGCTGTCGGATTACGATTCCAAATTAACTTTTAAGTCTTTAGGTTATGAAGAACAATTGTTTGTGCAAGATTCGGTTCTACGTGAAAAAAGAGATAGATGGCATAAAAATTTGGCCAAAGATGTATATGTCGAAGAAGCCGTAAATGTATTAGAAGATTTAAAGATGAATAATATTAAGCAGGGGAAACTTGCAAGTGTAAAAGATTAAATATATTTTCAATTCTAATCTATAAATGAAAAAACTGCTATACCGGCATATGGTATAGCAGTTTTTATTTGCTTTAATATCAGGTTAACTATATTCTGGTCTTTCTAAAAAACGGACTTCAGTTTTCATATCGCTCATTTTTTTACTTTGAACGTAAGTAACAAAAAGAAGTATGATACAAACTACTGCAGAGGCACCATTACCATCCTTAATTGCTAAATGGGCTATAGCACCTAAAAAGTAATTCATAAAAAAACCGGCATAGGTCCACTCAAGGGACCAATGAGGTCTATTTAATAAAATCAAAAGTATGCCTATAGATTGAAATAAGCCCAAAATATAGATGAGATAAGTGGGGTATCCTAATTTAACGAATACCAGTGCTATTTCATCATAGTTTATAATTGAATTGATAATGGATCCAATAACGGCTGCAGAAAAAAGTCCTAAGACAATGTAATAGCTTGTTTTTTGAGAATTCATGATTATGGGTTTTAGTGATTATACCCCAAAAGTAAAAACACCCATTAAATTCTATAAGTAGGTATAGGTGAATGGAATAAAGCTATAGCCCAGTTGAATTTTTCGTGCTTTAAAAGAATTTTAAGCTGAGCCGTTAAGTAGAGGAGGTTGCTAATTTATCCGAATGTAGTTTTCTAAGCTTAGCCAACTTAGGATTAATGACCATTTGACAGTACCCTTGTTCTGAATTATTCCTGTAATAATCTTGGTGGTAATCTTCAGCATTATAGAAAACCCCTAACGGACTTAATTCGGTAACAATTGGATTATCGAATACAGAAGCCATTTGATCTAAAACTTGTCGTGCAGTTTTTTTTTGGTATTCAGTATGGTAGTAAATGACCGAACGATACTGTGTGCCTCGGTCGGCTCCTTGACGGTTCAGTGTGGTCGGGTCATGGGTGGTCATAAAAATAACCAGTATATCTTTATATGAAATCAAATCAGGATTAAAGGAAATCTGCACCACTTCGGCATGCCCTGTCAGTCCCGAACATATTTCCCGGTAAGTAGGTCTACCTGGGGCATTTCCCCCCGTGTATCCTGAAACAACTTTTTCTATACCTTTTACTTCTTGAAAGACGGCTTCGGTGCACCAAAAGCATCCGCCCCCAAGGGTTGCGACTTCTAATTTAGAGTTATCCATTAACATCCTCCTTTTCCAATTGCATAGATTCTGAATTGATACAATAGCGCAGGCCACTTGGTTCTGGTCCATCAGGAAAAATATGGCCTAAATGTGCATCACATGAATTACAAAGTACCTCGACCCTGACCATGCCAAAGGAAACATCTTTATGGTACTTAATGGCATTTTCTTTTATGGGTTGTGTAAAACTGGGCCAACCTGTGCCAGATTCAAATTTGATGGTAGAATCGAACAATGATGTGCCACAGCAAACACATTCATACTTGCCGGCATCGTGAACGGAGCAAAGGGCCCCAGAATGTGGAGCTTCGGTCCCTTTTTTACGGGTAATTCTAAATTGTTCAGGCGTAAGGATTTCCTTCCATTCCTGTTCTGTTTTTTCTATTCGTTTGTCGGGCTCTGGGTTTCCGTTCACCGAAAAATGAATTACATCTTTCCACGTTAGCATCATAAATTTTCCTTTCGTTTGTTCTTTTTCAATCTTAGTATTGGTCGGTAGGAGCTTATGGTTCTTACAAAATTAAGGTAATTTTGCCGTATGGGATATCGTATGGGCAATAGAGCTATTTATAGTATTTTAATGCTGGTCTGTGTAGTGGTTTTTTGGTTTTTTGAGAATTTCTATACCCCGGCAACATATTCAAAAAGTAGTGAAAATGGTATTTCTAGTAGTTTCCCAGAAAAACTACTACCAACTTCTACCACTGGTGAAATTGTTCATCATACCTATTTTTCCCTTTCTTACAATGAACCTTTTGAACAGGCAGAATGGGTAGCCTATGAACTGAATAAAAGTCAATTAACCACCGACGATAGAAAACGCCCCTATTTTATTGAAGACCCTTTCGTTTCCACTAAATCTGCGGATTGGAGAAATTATAAAGGTTCTGGTTATGATCGTGGACATTTAGTACCTGCAGGTGACCGTAGGTTTTCTGAACAGGCATATAATGAGACCTTTTATACCAGTAATATTAGTCCGCAAAATCGAGCTTTCAATACGGGTATATGGAACAATTTAGAGAAACAAACAAGGCGATGGACAAAAAGATATGGTACTTTATATGTATATACGGGAGGGGTTCTTAAAAAGGGACTGGATCAGATTGGGGAAGAAGATGTTGATGTGCCAGATGCATTCTATAAAATCATTGTGCGTAAAACTGGAAATGATTTTAGTGGGATTGCCTTTGTGATTCCCAATAAGCCGCAGGCCTTTCCTTTAAGTAATTTTGTGGTTTCCATAGATGAGGTGGAGACCATTACAAGTATTGATTTCTTTTATAAGCTACCCATAAATGAACAGGATTCATTGGAAAAAACTACAATGGTGTCCGATTGGGAATTTTAAAAACTCTCCTTTAATCGATTGGTGTCTAGGCGTAAGAAAATAAATAGTAAGACGGTAAAGAAAATTAAACCTGACCCCCCATAACTGAAGAAGGGTAGTGGTATACCAATAGTGGGTAAAATGCCTATTACCATTCCAATATTGATGAAATAGTGAATCAATAAGATGCAAATGACTCCGTATCCATATATTCTCGCAAAGTCATTTTTCTGCCGCTCCGCTAAGGAGATCAGTCTTAAGAATAAAATGGAGAATAGTAGGATTACACTTGCGGTACCGATAAAACCCCATTCTTCCCCAACCGTACTAAAAATATAATCTGTATGTTGTGCCGGCACAAAATCACCTTTTGTTCGTGTTCCTTCCAAAAAACCTTTTCCGAAAAAACCTCCAGACTCAATTGCTTTTTCAGATTGGTAGGTATTATATCCGATAGTTTTTCTGATTTGCTCTAACTTGGTTGGATCATTTTCCAAGCGTAACCATAAGCTAAACCGGTCTCTGTGTCGCTGTTCAAAAACATTGTTAAATACAAAATTTACAGATAGCGAAAATAAAATTGTTATTATACTTACTATTGTAAGGGGTATTACCGGTATTTTAAAGGTTTTACGTTTAAAGGTGAATAGTAGAATAATGAGTAGGGCTAAACCAATTACGAGCCAAATGGTTCCGAACATCAAAGTAATTAAGAATATTAAAATAAAACTAACACCAATAGATAAATAGAATAGGGGTAGACCTTCCCTAAAAATCACAAAAATCAGAGCAAAAAACACAAGAGCACTTCCTGGATCGGGCTGTGGTACAATGAGTATGGCCGGTATAATGATGATCAATATAGCGTAGAGCTGATCTTTTCTCCGTTTTATATCGGTTTGAATGTCACTCAAGTACTTTGCCAAAGCCAGAGCGGTAGCCACTTTGGCCAACTCTGATGGTTGTAAATTAAAAAATCCTAAGTCATACCAAGAAGTGGCTCCTGCAATCGTTTTGCCAAAAACAAAAAGACCTAAAAGGGAGACCATGGTTATCAGGTAGAGAATACTTGAAAATCGTTCATAAAAATTGACTTCCAAACCAAGGATAATTACAATAGCGATTAGACTTACACCGATAAAGAACAATTGTTTGCCGTACAGTGTGCTAAAATCAAAAATGGAGCTATGGGCTTCTGTAAATGTACTGGAATAAATGTTGATCCAACCAATGAATACTAGTGCGAAATAAATTAACACACTTAACCAATCTATGCGTTTTAAGATACTTCTACCAGACACGCTCGTTTATTTTGAACTCTTCCCCACTGTAAGGTTTAGCGTATTCTTTTTCTAAGGTTTTTTCAAGCATTCTTTTTTCTAAATCTTTTCGGGTGATTTCACCTTTTAAGTATTTCTCAACCATTAAAGAGGCAATATGTCCGGCAAAACGGGAACCAAAATAGCCGTTCTCAATATAGACAGCTATGGCGATCTTAGGGTTGTCAACGGGGGCAAATGCAATGAATACCGAGTGATCTGTAAGTTGTGTGCGTACCCCGTCTATTTTTGTATAGTTTTCAGCGGTACCTGTTTTACCTGCCATTTCAATACCGGGTATTTGTAATCTACTGGCTGTACCTTTTTTGTATACATCTGCCATTCCTCTAACTACCGGCTCAAAATATTTTGGATCAATGGTGGTATGTTTGGCTTCGGTGAATTTTGGTTCCGTAATTTCTTGTCCTTCAATCTTTTTTAAGATGTGGGGGGTAAAGTAGTGTCCTCTATTGGCTATTGCTGCGGTCATGTTGGCCAATTGAACCGGCGTAGCTAGAATTTCTCCCTGACCTATTGAATTTGAGATTATGGTAGACGACGACCATCGGTTATCACCATACCACTTGTCATAGAATTCTTTATCGGGAATTCTACCTTTTTGTCCAAATGGAAGGTCATACCCCAAATAATCACCCAAACCGAAGCTACGCATATGTTTTTCCCAAACATCCATGGCTTCATCGGTAGTCTCGAATTTTTCAAATATTTTTCTAAAAGTACCGGCAAAATAGGCATTACAGGACGTATAAATTCCCTTGTTCATATCTCGTAATCCGCCACCACAGTGACACCCTCTTTTCTTCTTTCCTACATAAAATCCATGAAAACATTGAATGGTAGTGTTTTCATCTATGGCACCTTCTTGTAATGCGATCAAGGCATTAAGTGTTTTGAACGGTGATCCCGGAGGTTGTTGGGCGTGAATAGATCTGTCCCATGTTGGGTTTGCAATGGTATCGTAATATAATTCTGTATAGTTTTTTGAACGTTCCCTACCGACTAAAAGTGCAGGGTCATACGTAGGCCCTGAAATCATGGATAGAATTTCCCCAGAGGAAGGTTCTATGGCCACTATACCTCCCCTTTTTCCGTTCATCAATAGTTCTCCATACTCCTGAAGGGTTTTATCCAAGGTAAGGCTTATTTGTTTTCCCTGTTCGGGTAAGGTATCCAAAGCGCCGTTCTTATACGGCCCGATGTCTCTGTTGAATCTATCTTTTTGAATATATTGAACACCTTTTCTACCTCTTAGCAGATCTTCATAATAGCGTTCTACGCCCGTACGCCCCTTAAGCTCACCTTGTTTATAGTTTTCATTGACCGCAAGATCACCTTCGTTAACTTCACTAATATAACCTAGAACATTGGCGGCACTTGGTGTATCATAATAACGTAAAGAACGTTTTTGAATATAAAAGCCTTTATATTTTCGCATTTTCTCCTGTAGCTTGGCATAATCCTGTTTTGAAAGTTGCGGCACCAATACAGAAGGTAGACGTGGTGAATATACACGGGCCTTCTTCAATTTATCTATAAATTTTTCTTTGTCGATACCTAATAAACTACAAAATTCAAGGGTGTCTAACGGCTTCACCTCCCTAGGGATAACCATAACATCATAGGCAGGGTCATTGCCGACTAATAACTTTCCATTTCTGTCATAAATATAGCCGCGCTCAGGATAGTCATATATAGCCTTGATTGCAGGGTCTTCCATAAGATGTTCGGTGGAGAAACTAAAAATTTGCAAATAGGACAGTCTTCCCAAAAAGGTAATTCCTATGATGATAATTATAGATGATAAAAGAATTTTTCTCATTCTTTTTTAGTGCTGAATAAACTACTGAACAATGTACTTAAAATCAAGGTGGCAATACCCACAGTTACTGTTTTCTGTAAAATTAAAAAGCTATTTGAAAAGCTGAAAATTTCTAGTGTAAAGTATATTAAGTGGTGTATTATAATCAATAACGCTAAAAATGTAAATTGTTGTGCCTTAGTACTGTTGTTTAACTTAAAACTTTGAAACTCATAGTTAACTCCAAAAACAAAACGCATTATAGTGGGCCGTAAGTAGGCAATCGTAATTGTGGCCGCTGCGTTGATGGCAAGAGTATCAGAAAATATATCCACGCAAAGGCCTAAAAAGAAACATACAACGATAAAGATCGTTCGATTTTGTTTGATCGGATACCAATAGATGAACAGTATATAGATCAAGGGATTAATGTACCCGAAGAAATTCAATTTATTGAAGACCAGTACCTGAACGAGCACCAATAGAATAAAGCGAAGTACGTTTAAAAAGAAGCTACTATTGATCATTGGTTTCTGTTTGTGCTTCTAGTCGTAATATTTCTTCTCGGTTCAAGTTTTTAATAATATATACGTTTCCAATATTGGTCATATCATTAAAAAGTTGAACATCAATAAAATAAAAACTTTTAGAACTATCCAAATCGAACTTCTTTATAGTGCCAATGGGAATATTCTCAGGAAAAATACTGCTCATGGCTCCTGTAACAATGGTATCACCAATGTTCAATGGAACCAATCTAGGTATGTCGATCAATTGAACTACATTGTAATTTTGAGGGTTCTCCCAAACCAAGGATCCAAAATGATTGGAGTTCTTGATTTTAGCATTTATGTTCGACTTTTCGTTTAGTATACTTTGAACCGTGGCGTAATTGTTTGAAGTGTTTTCTATGATTCCTAAGATTCCTTTATCTGTAATAACACCCATATCTTGGGTAATACTGTCATTTTTGCCTTTATTTATTGTTATGTAGTTTCGTTGATCGGCAAAACTATTATTGATGACCCTACCTCTTATAACTTCGTAATTAATATCTGTAGAATCTATGCTTGAATAGGTTTGTTCAACGTTATTGAAGAGCTTATTTCTAAGCATTTCATTTTCCTCGATCAATTTTTTGTTCTCTTCGCGTAGCCCAAAATAGGAAGTGATATTGTCAGAGTAGGCATAAATGCTTCCAGATATAAAATTAGAGGAATTTAGGAATTTTGATTGGTGATAAGAATGGGACTGAGACGTAAGAACAATGGAGATAAGCAATAGAAAAAGGTAGAGCAAAAACGTTTTATTTCTAATTAGAAAATTTATGATCTGTTGCATTCACCCCTAAATTTTTAACGTCAATTAGAATAGGATTATTCCTTGATATAATTGTTATTTGATCAAAATACTCTTATAGCGTTCCAGGTTTTTCAAGGCAATACCGGTACCGCGCACTACGGCGCGCAACGGATCCTCGGCAATGTAGACGGGTAAGTCCGTTTTTTGGGATAATCTTCTGTCCAAACCGCGTAACATAGAACCACCACCTGCAAGGTAGATGCCGGTATTATAAATATCGGCTGCCAATTCTGGGGGGGTCTGCGACAACGTTTCCATAACGGCGTCCTCAACACGTAAAATGGACTTATCCAACGCTTTTGCGATTTCTCGATAGGAAATCTGAACTTGTTTCGGTTTACCGGTCAAAAGATCACGACCTTGAACAGATTTTTCATCTGGTGGGGATTGAAGGTCTTCGGTAGCCGAACCAATTTCGATTTTTATAGCTTCTGCCGTACTTTCACCTACATAAAGGTTGTGCTGCGTACGCATGTAATAGATAATATCGTTGGTAAATACATCACCTGCAATCTTGACCGATTTATCACAGACAATACCCCCTAAAGCGATTACAGCGATTTCTGTAGTACCACCCCCTATGTCAACGATCATATTTCCTTTGGGCTGCATGATATCCAAACCGATACCAATCGCTGCAGCCATAGGTTCATGAATCAAGTAAACTTCTTTACCGTTTACCCTTTCCGCAGATTCCTTTACGGCACGCATCTCAACCTCCGTGATTCCGGAGGGGATACAGATAACCAATCTCAAGGCCGGTGGAAACCATTTTTTCTTTAATGCCGGAATGTTCTTTATGAACATCATCAACATTTTTTCAGAGGCATCAAAATCTGCGATTACCCCGTCCTTCAACGGTCTGATTGTCTTTATATTTTCATGGGTCTTGCCTTGCATCATGTTAGCCTCTTTGCCAACGGCAATAATTTTACCACTGATTCTATCCCTGGCTACAATAGATGGGCTATCAACAACTACTTTGTCGTTATGAATAATAAGGGTGTTCGCCGTACCTAAATCTATGGCTATTTCCTCGGTCAAGAAATCAAAAAATCCCATGTGTAATATTTAAATTTTAGATAAAAGGATGCTTTTTACCGACAAAAGTAATGAAATTAATGCTTGAAATGACGTGTGCCCGTCATCACCATAGAAATTTCGTTTTCATTACAGTAATCAATACTCAATTGATCCTTTATAGATCCGCCCGGTTGAATGACACTGGTGATTCCTGCTTTGTCGGCGATCTCCACGCAATCTGGAAAAGGAAAGAAAGCATCACTTGCCATTACGGCTCCTTTTAAATCGAACTTAAAAGATTTTGCTTTATGTATTGCTTGGTTGAGAGCATCTACCCTAGAAGTTTGTCCTGTACCGCTTGCGCAAAGTTGCTTGTTTTTGGCCAAAACGATGGTGTTGGATTTGGTGTGCTTGCAAAGTTTAGAAGCGAACAATAAATCTGCAATTTCACTTTCTGATGGTCTTTTGTTCGTGGCATAGGTTAAATTGGCCAAGGCATCGGTCTTGTGGTCCTTGTCCTGTAAAAGAATACCGTTTAGACAAGTTCTTACCAACATTTGTGGCATTTTCACTTCATTTTGAATCAAAATAATTCTGTTCTTTTTGCCTTTTAGGATTTCAAGTGCATCAGGGGCATAACTGGGCGCGATAACCACTTCGCAAAATAATTGGTGAATTTCTTCAGCGGTAGCTTTATCTATTTCTTTATTGCTGATCAAAACACCGCCAAAGGCAGAAACAGGGTCACCTGCCAAAGCATCTACATAGGCTTGGTGTAAAGTATCTCTTTGGGCCAAGCCACAAGCATTGTTGTGTTTAAGAATTGCGAATGTCGGAGCATCGTTCTTAAATTCAAGCATCAGGTTAACAGCTGCATCAACATCCAAAAGATTGTTATAAGAAAGTTCCTTTCCGTGTAATTTGGAGAACATCGCATCAAAATCACCGAAGAAGAACCCTTTTTGGTGTGGATTTTCACCGTACCTTAAAACCTTACCATCGGTCTCACTTATTTTTAAAGCGGCGATGTCGTGATTGTGGTTGAAATATTTAAATATTGCAGAATCATAATGCGAAGAAACATTGAAAGATTTTGTGGCAAAGCGTTTTCTGTCTTCCAAAGTGGTTGATCCGTTGTTTTCAGAAATTACGGATAGAAAATCTGCATAATCTTCCATGGATGAAACACAAATCACATCCTTGAAGTTTTTAGCGGCCGCACGGATTAAAGAAATTCCTCCGATATCGATTTTTTCTATAATATCCTGTTCAGAAGCTCCACTGGCCACTGTTTTTTCAAATGGATACAAGTCCACAATGACAATATCAATTTGTGGAATTTCAAATTCTGCCAATTGAGCGACATCACTTTCATTGTCCTGCCTATTTAAAATTCCACCGAATACCTTAGGATGTAATGTTTTTACCCTGCCCCCAAGAATGGACGGATAGCTGGTCACATCTTCTACGGGAACAACATCTATTCCCAAATCCTTAATGAATTTTTCGGTACCTCCGGTAGAATATATGGTTATTCCAAGTTCCTGGAATTTTTTGACAATAGGCTCTAGACCGTCTTTATGAAATACCGAAATTAAGGCGGAAGATGCTTTTTTTACACTGCTCATTGTAGGATGCTTAAAGTTTCTAATAAGCAAGCAAAAGTAATTTTTTTGCGGCTAACAAATACCTCAGGTTATCAACAAAAGGCTGAAAGTTTTAAAGAATTTTCGAGACTTCAAAATTGACGAATTCCAAAAAGTGCTCGTCTGCCTCGGTAAACGGATCAGCGGTGTTAGAATCTATGTCTATTTGACCGATATTTTCTTTGTTCACGAACAAGGGAACTACAATTTCAGCTTTAACGGTAATGCTACAGGCAATGTAATTATCCTGTGCATTAACATCGGGCACCACGAAATTTTCATTGCTTTCTGCCACTTGACCGCAAATTCCTTTTCCAAAAGGAATAATAGTGTGGTCAGTTGGTGCTCCGGCATAAGGTCCCAATTTCAATTCTCTTTTGTCGCCGTTTTTGAAATAAAATCCCACCCAGTCATAATGAGGAATTTCTTCTTTAAGAAGGTTACAGATTTCCTGTAATTTCTCTTCTGTATTCTTATGTGAATCTACAATTGATTTCACTAAGGGTCTTAAGGAATCGAACATATTTTAAAATTAGTTACAGGCACAAAAATCCATTATAAAAGCAATATCTACAATAGATTGAACATAAATCTTCGTTAAGATAATGGCTCCTACATTCTTTTGAAATGAAGCTTATCACAGTGTATTCGAGATATGGTAGTGCTAAATAGAGTAGTAAATGCTCAAAATGAGCCTAGTAATTCTTTTTTTTAGCGCAGGAGGTGAAGCGTATTCGCTTAATTTTTAAAACAATCGTAATTTAAAGTTTGACAAGGATGCCGATTTTTTGGGTTTGAATAATTAATATTAAGATTCATATGGAGGATTTTTTAAAGAAATGGGGAGAGGCCGCTTATACGAGTGTCGGTTTTTTTTGGATGGCCCTTTGGGCTTTTGTTCTAGGCTATATCATCAGTAGTGCCATTCAAATTTTTGTAACGGAGGATAAGATGCAAGAAACCATGGGAGATGATGATGCTAAAAGTGTATTGTTAGGTACTTTCTTTGGGTTTATCAGTAGTTCCTGCAGTTTTTCGGCTTTGGCGACCACGAAGTCCTTGTTCAAAAAGGGCGCGGGTTTCGTCTCCTCGATAGCTTATCTATTGTCCAGTACTAATTTGGTCATTGAATTGGGAATTGTGATTTCCATTTTTCTAGGATGGCAATTTGTAGTCGGAGAATATGTCGGAGCCATTTTATTAATTGGTATCAGTTGGATTCTTATAAAAATTTTCAACCCCAAGGAATTGATCGAATCTGCTCGGCAAAATTTAAAGGATGGTGAAGATGACGAAGAAGAAGATTCTAAGTCTTGGAAAAAGAAAGTGAAGTCTGCGGAAAGTTGGGCCAAAGTTGCCAAGCAATACGGGATGGAATGGAAAATGGTTTGGAAAGATGTTGCCCTAGGCTTTACGATTGCAGGGTTGGTTTCTGCATTTGTACCCGATGCTTTCTTTGAAACCTTGTTCATCAATAGTGGTAAGGGAAATACCGATTTCACCTTTCTTGAAATTTTAGAACATGTATTGGTAGGCCCGCTCGCTGCCTTTATGACTTTTATCGGTTCAATGGGAAATATACCATTGGCCGCATTGCTATTTGGTAAAGGAGTTAGTTTCGCAGGGGTGATGGCTTTTATTTTCAGTGATTTAGTAGTATTTCCTGTTTTACGGATTAACGCAAAATATTACGGGTGGAAAATGGCCTTTTTTATTTTATTCCTATTGTTGACTTCTTTAGTGGGGGCATCCTTGTTGCTTCATTATGGTTTTGATTTGTTCGGAATGCTACCAGATCCAGATCAGGTGAAAATATCCGATACTGAATATTTTAAAGTAGATTATTCTTTCTTTTTGAATATCGGCTTTCTAATGGTATCGGCTTATCTAATCTACTTGGGCTTTTTTAAAATGGATGATGTCATGCACATGAAAGAAATGGCGCCGAAGAGCGAACTTTTGGAAACTTCTTTAAAATATAGTGCATTTGTATGTTATGCTTGGTTGTTGGGCGGTCTTTTCGTTAAATTTCTCATCTAATATATTTGCCATTCCAATGGACGAAACAACAAGCTTCATTTGGTATTTTACTAGGATTGAGTTTTATAATTCGAGCAAAGAATGTCCTAATGTTCTTTTGAATTTCAAACTTTTAAATAATTGAAATTCAGTATATTGAAATTATTTAAATTTTTTATTTAGAGGATGGACAAAAATTTTAGTTAATATTTTGCCAATGGAATTATCACGAATCCAAAACTGGAATACATTAGCTTAGATTTATTTAAATTTTACTATAATGGCACAAGCAAAATCAGCAGGGAAACCAGCTGCAAAGCCTTCTCCAGCAAAAGCTGGTAAAAAGGCCGCTCCAAAAGCTGCTCCTAAAAAGAAGTAGTTCGTTAAGGCTTATTGGAATAAGCTTCAACCTTGGACATTAAACCACCTTTTGTAACAAGAAGGTGGTTTTTTTATTTGAAAATAGGTATAAAAAAACCGCTCTTGAATTTTCAAGAGCGGTTTTTAATATAATCGATATAACAATCAAATTAATAATTGCCTAACCGTGTTGCTACGGTTTACATCATGCCTGGCATTCCGCCACCACCCATTGGTGGTCCGGCAGGAGCATCTTCTTTAATATCTGTCAAGGCACATTCTGTGGTTAAGATCATTCCCGATACAGAAGCCGCATTTTCAAGAGCTACTCTGGTTACTTTAGCAGGGTCGATAATACCTGCCTTCATCATATCCACATATTTCTCTGATTTGGCATCGTAGCCGTAATCACCTTTTCCTTCAAGAATTTTAGCGATTACAACAGAACCTTCACCACCAGCATTGGAAACTATAGTTCTCAAAGGAGCCTCAATGGCACGAGCTACTATTTGTAGACCGGTTGCTTCATCTTCATTTTCGGTAGCTACTTTAGAAAGAACTGATTTAGCCCTTACCAATGCCACACCACCACCGGCAACGATACCTTCTTCTACGGCAGCTCTAGTGGCATGCAACGCATCGTCAACACGATCTTTTTTCTCTTTCATTTCAACTTCAGAAGCGGCACCTACATAAAGTACGGCAACACCACCGGCCAATTTGGCCAAACGTTCTTGAAGTTTTTCTTTGTCATAGTCAGATGTGGTCGTCTCGATTTGAGATTTTATTTGGTTCACCCTTGTTTTGATATCTTTGGCAACACCACCACCGTTTACGATTGTTGTATTGTCCTTGTCGATACTTACTTTTTCACAAGTACCTAACATATCTAGAGTTGTATTATCCAAAGAGAATCCTCTTTCCTCTGAAATAACCGTACCACCTGTTAAGATTGCGATATCTTCTAGCATTGCTTTTCTGCGGTCTCCAAAACCTGGGGCCTTAACGGCTGCAATTTTTAAAGAACCTCTTAGCTTGTTCACAACCAATGTAGCCAGCGCTTCACCATCAACATCTTCTGCAATGATCAGAAGTGGTTTTCCAGATTGGGCTACTGGCTCCAATACAGGAAGTAAATCTTTCATGGAAGAAATCTTCTTATCGAACAATAAGATGTATGGGTTTTCCAATTGTGTTACCATCTTTTCTGAATCGGTAACAAAATATGGAGAAAGGTAACCTCTGTCAAACTGCATACCTTCAACAACATCTACATAAGTATCTGTTCCTTTGGCTTCTTCAACCGTAATCACTCCTTCTTTACCCACTTTTCCGAAAGCTTGGGCGATCAACTCACCAATGGTTTCATCATTGTTAGCGGAAATAGAAGCTACTTGCTTAATTTTCTCAGAAGAATCACCTACTTTTTTAGCTTGTTTCGCCAAATCAGCAACGATTGCTTCAACAGCTTTGTCGATACCTCTTTTCAAATCCATTGGATTTGCACCGGCGGCAACGTTTTTCAAACCTTCTTTTACGATGGCTTGTGCTAAAACGGTAGCGGTAGTGGTACCGTCACCTGCCAAATCATTAGTTTTAGAAGCTACTTCCTTCACCATTTGGGCACCCATATTCTCTAGTGGGTCAGCCAATTCTATTTCTTTTGCAACAGTAACACCATCTTTGGTTACCTGTGGGGCACCAAAAGATTTACTAATGATTACATTTCTACCTTTTGGGCCCAATGTTACTTTTACAGCATTTGCCAATGCATCAACACCTCTCTTGAGGCCGTCTCTTGCATCAATATCAAATCTTATATCTTTTGCCATTTTTAATTGTGATTTAGATTTTGACCTGAGGCGATTCGCCCTCGGCCAATAAAATTATTTTTAATTTTTGAACGAAATTTAAATGTACCTATAAACAATGACCATTTAGATAATTGCAAGAATATCACTTTCTCTCATCATCAAGTAATCCGAACCTTCCAACTTTAATTCTGTGCCGGCATATTTTCCATAAAGAACGGTATCACCAACCTTAACGGTAACTTTGTCATCTTTTGTGCCAGGCCCCACGGCAACTACTTTGCCTTTCTGTGGTTTCTCTTTTGCAGTATCGGGAATGTAAATTCCAGACGCAGTTTTTGTTTCAGCTGCCATTGGCTCGATAAGAACTCTATCTGCCAATGGTTTGATATTAACTTTAGCCATAATTATTAATTTTTAAATTGTTTTTTAAAGTTTTGTAGATATAACAGGGCAGAAATTATGCCATTGCCTTATAACTGCCAAATTGTAAACAAAAAATGCCAGCTTGTCACTAAGCTGGCATTTTACAATATATTTCGAAATTTTTTATAGACTGTCGTTAGGGGTGGCCTCGTTCGTTGTGGGCGGGGTTACCTCCTCTGGTAAGGTTTCTGGAACCGTGGTTTCGATATCATCACCTTGTAATAATTTAGAATCTGCATCCCCATAATTTCCTTTTAGGGCAATGTTAGATGCTAAAATCAAAACAATTAACAGACCGGCCAAAGTCCATGTACTCTTATCTAAAAAGTCACCTGTCTTTTTAACGCCGCCTATTACTTGGGCGCCTCCTCCTCCAAAAGAAGAAGAAAGTCCACCTCCTTTAGGATTTTGAACCATAATGACCAATATCAACAATAAGCAAACGATGATGATAAGGATCAAGAATATTGAAAATGTACTCATTCTAAATTATTTATTATCTTGTTGAATTTTCTCTACTGCCTTAATTCGGTCTGCAAAGAAACTACTTTTTTCCGGATATTTCAAACTTAAAATTTTGTAAGCCTGTATGGCCTTTTTGTACTTTTTCTGTTCTAAATAAACCCTGGCCAATGTTTCGGTCATCAACTCGTTCTTGTCGATTTTGGAAGAACCAGATACATCGATACTTGTGTTCTTTTGATCTGTAGGTACAATTTTAGGATTGTTGGCGATGAACTTATCGATACGGTCGAATTTCTTCTTCTTTACGGAATCAACTTTTGTCTTGCTTTTTTCGGGCACTACATTTTTTACATCCGGTTTTGCGGTTTTACGTTCTACCGGATTTTTGGAAGCAAGATTTAACCATTCAGAAAACGAGTATTTCTCTTTGGCATTAAAAAGTAAGGGCTTTCCTAAATCTAAGGATTCTTCTTCTTTTGAAAGAAGCCGTTCTTCTTCTTCCTCTTCTTTTGAAATCGTAGTATCTTTAGATTGAAATAATTCTGGGTCCAGAATTTGGTCCGCATCATTTTCGTCTTGTGGCAATGGTTTGTCCTCGGAGATTTCTATAATAGCGGTAGGTTCAGCTTTTGAAAAAGTTTCTTTGGAAGGAACTATAACTTCTGTCCTTTCTTTTGCGCCTTCATACTGTAAAAAATCTTTTGAAGTGATAAAATCGAAAAGGACATCACGGTCGGTTGTAAATGCCGCAGTGGTTTTAAGGGACTTATTGTATTTGTAACTATTCAAGTTTTTGAGACCTTTTAAATGTAAGGCCCTTGCCGCTTGAAAATAAGGGTATTCTGCGATAATATCTTCTAGATGTTTCGTGTGGATGGGATCTACCACTTTAGTAGGATGTTCAAGAAAATATGTAAAATCGGTTACGTTCATTTTAGATTACCAATCTGCCAACGAGGCATTGAAAATGTCTTGTGTAAGTCGTTCAAATATAACTTCATGCGCTTCACTTTTAATTGCATTTAATTGTGTGTCTGCAGGATAGTCGTAAAAGAACGAAAAGCTCTGGTCGAATGCGGCGTCTTCTTTTAATCGGTTGTAAAATCGAACTTTAACGCGCATGGTCAACCTGTTCTGCGCCGCGGTTTGTTGGGCGGTTGCCGACATTGGTGAAATCTTGTATTCTGTGATTTCACCTTCGTATAATAAATCGGTATTGCCATTATTTACCAAGCTTAGATTTGTCTGGTCCTGGATCCTATTCTGTAGGGCTTGGGTAAAATCCCTGTCGAGCCCTGGCTCAAAGGTGGATCCGGGACTTTGGGTGGCATAGTTCTGAAAGTAGGACACCTGAAACGTCTCTGCCTCACCGACATTGCCTCCCGTGAAATTATACACGCCACAAGCGAAGAGAAGTAGCATCGGTAATAGAAATAGAACTACTTTTTTTAGATATCTTAGTGGATTGAACTTCATTTTTTAAAGGTCGTATTGTTTTATTTTGCGGTATAAAGTACGTTCGGAAATTCCTAGTTCAGAAGCTGCGGCCTTTCTTTTTCCGCGGTTGCGTTCCAAAGATTTTTTGATAAGTTCCACTTCCTTCTCTTGTAAAGATAAGGTTTCTTCTTCCTCGATTTCTTCTGCAAAATGATATTTATCTTCATAAGAATCATTCGAGTACGACTGTTCTGCCTTTTTTGGTTCAGGCAAATGCAGCACGTTCATTGCAGTTTCTTCTTGGGTATCCATATCTAAGTCTACATCCTCTTCATCATCATCACCATATATTTTGCGGATCAAGTTTTCATTATCCTTTTGCACCTTTTGAGAATCATTGTTCTTAAGAAGTTCCATGGTCAGTTTTTTAAGATCGTTCAGATCTCCTTTCATGTCGAACAGAACCTTGTATAAAATTTCCCGTTCATTACTAAAATCGCTTTCAGATTTTGAACTGGATACTACCGCCGGTAAATTACTGGTCGTGTTGTTTGGGATATATCCATTTAAAGTAGCGGCGGAAATAGCTCTGTTCTCTTCCAAGACAGAGATTTGTTCGGCAATATTTCGTAATTGACGGATGTTTCCTGGCCATCTATATTTATTCAAAAGTGATATGGCATTGTCATCTAATCTGATCGTTGGCATTTTGTATTTCTGACTAAAATCAGATGCGAATTTTCTAAAAAGTAAATGAATGTCCTCTTGGCGTTCCCTTAATGGCGGGATATTGATTTCGACCGTGCTCAAACGATAGTACAGGTCTTCACGAAAGCGTTCTTTTTTTATGGCTTCGAACATGTTCACGTTGGTGGCCGCAACGATGCGCACATCGGTTTTTTGAACTTGTGAAGAACCTACTTTTAGGAATTCCCCATTTTCTAGAACACGAAGTAACCGTACTTGAGTGGTCAATGGAAGTTCGCCTACTTCGTCTAAGAATATAGTGCCCCCGTCGGCAACTTCAAAATACCCGCTTCTGGTTTGGGTAGCTCCTGTAAAAGCCCCTTTTTCGTGACCGAACAGTTCGCTGTCTATGGTTCCCTCAGGAATTGCGCCACAGTTTACCGCTATATATTTAGCGTGTTTTCTGTGGGACATGGAATGAATAATTTTTGGAATCGATTCTTTACCCACCCCACTTTCACCGGTGACCAATACGGATATATCAGTTGCGGCAACTTGCATGGCCTTTTCCAATGCTCTATTGAGTTTTGGGTCTTGGCCAATAATCTCAAACCGTTGTTTTATACTTTGTATGCTTTCCATAAATAATGGCTGCTAAAAGAGAAATTAATTATTATCTGAATATCCTACGGCAGTGCCCAGTAAGGTTGCCGAAGTGCAATCGTTTATTTTTACGTTCACAAAATCACCTATTTTATAATTTTCTTTTGGAAAAACTACAACGGTGCTTTGTGAATTTCTTCCCATCCATTCATCTTTGTTTTTCTTGGACGGACCTTCGATCAATACTTCCTGGGTTTTGCCAACGTGTTTTTCGGTTCTAAATTGACAGTGCTCTCGTTGTAGTGCTATAATTTCAGATAAGCGTCTTTTTTTGGTAGGCTCCGGCACGTCGTCTTCCAATTTTCTTCCGGCCATGGTTCCAGGTCTTTCAGAATAGGCGTACATGTACCCAAAGTCATATTTTACATATGCCAAAGCCTTTAAGGTAGCTTGATGGTCTTCTTCAGTTTCGGTTGGGAATCCACTGATGATGTCTTGTGAAATAGCGCAATCTGGAATTATTTTCCTAATGTTGTCTATAAGTTCGAAGTATTCTTCAATCGTATGCAAACGATTCATTTCCTTTAAGATACGATTACTGCCACTTTGTACGGGAAGGTGAATGTGGTTGCAAATATTTTTGTGCTTTGCCATGGTTTCAATAACATCTAAGGTCATGTCCTGTGGGTTGGATGTTGAAAACCGAATGCGCATTTTGGGTTGGGCCAAAGCGACCATTTCCAATAATTTTGAAAAGCTGGTAGCCGTTGCTTTTTGCATATCCGAAGCTTTCTCGAAATCTTTTTTGAGTCCGCCACCATACCATAAATAACTATCTACATTTTGTCCGAGTAGTGTAATTTCCTTGAATCCCTTTTCCCAAAGTTCATTTACCTCTGCTAGAATCGATTGAGGTTCTCGACTCCTTTCACGACCTCTGGTAAAAGGAACCACGCAAAAGGTACACATATTGTCACAACCGCGCGTAATGGAGACAAAGGCCGTAACTCCGTTACTGTTCAACCGTACCGGAGCAATATCTCCATAAGTTTCATCCTTAGAAAGTATAACGTTAACGGCATCCCGTCCTGAATCTACTTCCTTGATGAGGTTGGGCAGGTCTTTGTAGGCATCTGGGCCAACGACCATGTCCACAATTTTTTCCTCATCCAGCAACTTATCTTTAAGTCGCTCTGCCATACATCCTAAAACACCAACTTTTAAATGGGGTCTAGTTTTTTTTACCTTGTTGTATTCCGTTAGCCTTTTGCGAATGGTCTGTTCTGCTTTATCCCTAATAGAGCAGGTGTTTACAAGAATCAAATCTGCCTCTTCCAAAGTTTGGGTGGTGTTGAAACCTTCCGTAGCCAATATAGATGCGACGATTTCACTATCGGAAAAGTTCATGGCGCACCCATAACTCTCGATGTACAGATTACGTTGATTGGCTTCTTTTGCTTCCAATGCCAAAGTCGTGCCCTGCACATTTTCATCTATGGTTTTCTCCATTGTCTTTTTCATTTACCAAAAATATTTTGGGTTGGCAAAGATACTACTATAATCAAAAATATGACAAGATGACAGGGTTTTTTAGGGTATATTTAAGCATTACCTTCAATTATTATATAATTTTGCCGCAACTTATAATCAACCATTGAGAGATGAATTTGGAAAACAGTATAGAGCGTATTCAATCAAAACCCGAATTGGTTTTTGGAACAATATTCAGTAGGTCTTTTGACTTGTTCAAAAAAGTATGGTTACAAGGGCTTGTTACCTTGTTGCTGACTTTTGCCACCATTCTGCCATTTTACATTATTTTTTATATACCAATGATTGCAGCGGGTATCACTGATCCCCAAGCACTACGTGATAATGAACTACCTACAATGGTAACTATTGCTATGAGTATCTTGGGTCCTGTTTTTGCGATTGGGGTAGCCACATTCGGATTGGCGTTGAATGCCGCATTTTTAAAAATCTGCAAACAAAAGGATAAGGAGGAAATGTCTAAAGATGATTATTTTTTCTTTTTTAGGGATGGGCGCTTGGGTAAGGTCTTTATATTGGCACTGTACACCCTAGGGATAAGTTTATTAGGCCTATTGGCCTGTGGTATCGGTATTTTTTATGTCATAGTTCCCTTGTCGTTAATACCAGCTTTTTTAGCTTTCTCTGAAGAATTATCACCAAAAGAAATTGTAAAAGCAAGTTTTATGCTTGGAAACAAGAACTGGTTGGTAATTTTCGGATTGATATTCGTTACGGGTATCATAGCCCAACTTGGGCTATTTTTATGTTGTATAGGTGTACTCTTTACCGCTATGCTTAGTAAAGTGCCCACTTATTATATCTATAAAGATGGTGTTGGGTTTGAAAATGAGGAATAGGATCGATTCATTTTATATTCAGGAATAGTACACGTGAAATAAAAAGGGGAGGCCAATAGCTCCCCCTTTTTTTTATTACCCTTCCGAAGATATCATTTTGATATCTTGTTGGTCTACTTTTTCATTCACCAACGTTGTTTGTCTTTTAATAAGGGCGTTCAAAGCGTTGACCTCCGTATTCAGTTCTTGAGTGGCTTCTTTGAAAAATTCTTGGGCCTGTTGGGTAGGCGGGTAGTCGCCACGTTGAGAATCTACCATTAAAAACGCCAATCTATTGTTGATCCGTATTCCATAGTTCAAAGGATCTTGTCTACTTTGGTTTTTGGTCATATGTATATTATTCTCAATGACCGATAATTCTTTTTCATAGTCACTGATCAGTTGCTGAATTTCTTGGTTGTCCTTTGTTTTTCCCTTTAGATATTTTAGATCTTTCTGAATGTTCCTAATTTTGATAATCGCATCGTTGGCCTTACTGACCTGATTGCGAACCGCGATCAAAAACTCGAATTGATCTTTATAGTCTTTCTGGGTGTTCGGTAGCCTTGGGTCTTTTATGATGTTAAACTCCTGTTCTTTAGATTCGCTATTAACGGTTAGCTTCACCTTATAAGTTCCGGGTACGGCTTTAGGACCGATATTGGGTGATGAATAGAAAATCATTCCTTCGAATGCCTTGAACCCAGGATAACGCATATCCCATATCATTCTATTTCCACCGGCATTTACTTTTAAAGGCTTTGCAGCTTCAGGATTGAGTTTGTCTTCCGTGGCGATGGTAGAAAAGCGTTGGATCAACGTGCCGTCCGCCTCCATAATATCCAGGTCTACGGTATCCTTTTCGTTATAGCTTTTTAAATAATAATTGATAATGACTCCGTTAGGATGATTTTCACCCGCCAATTTCATATCTGGTTTTGACCATCCGCCCGATTGTTCCATCCGATAACTGCTATCCGGTTCGTATATATAGAAATCACTATTGGAGATTTCGGGGGATAATTGATGCAAGGGTGTAAGGTCGTCAATAATCCAAAAACTTCGGCCGTGTGTGGCAACGATTAAATTGTTATCCCTGACCTGTAAATCCCTAATGGCAGTAATAGGGAGGTTCAATTGAAATTTTGACCAAGATTTTCCATCGTCGAAAGAAAGGTACATGCCCCATTCCGTACCTGCATACAATAAACCTTTGCGGTCATGATCGGTTCGGATCACTCTGGTATAATCGCTCTCTTTAATGCCGTTAGTGATCAATGTCCATGTTTTTCCATAATCTTCGGTTTTATAAAGGTAAGGTGTGTAATCACCGAATTTATAAGCACTGGCCGCTACATAAACGGTACCTTTTTCGAACGGACTTGCATCGATGGAATTGATCATGTTCAGTTTTGGCGATAGGGAAGCGGGAGGGGTCACATTTTCCCAAGTTGAGCCATTATCACGGGTCACGTGTATCAATCCGTCATCACTACCCGTCCAGATCACTCCTTTTTCAAGAATGGATTCTCTAATCACAAAAATGTTGGAATAGAACTCCGCCCCTGTATTGTCTTGGGTAATAGGGCCTCCGGAAGATTTAATGGTTTCCGGAAGGGCTCTTGTCAAATCTGGAGATATAGTTTTCCAAGATTGACCTTCATCTGTGGTCATGTGTAGGTAATTGGAACCTGCGTATAGTATATTTGAATCGTGTCTGCTAAAGGTGACCGGATAGTTCCAATTGAAGCGATATTTCATGATTTCGACACCTGAACCTGCAGGGTTGTCTGGCCAAACATTGGTTGACCGTTCTTGGCCGGTGGTATGGTCCAAGCGGTTCATATAGCCTTTATAGGTGCCGCCATAAACAATTTGATTGTTCTTGGGGTCAGGTGCTAAATGTGCACTTTCGCCACCTGCCGTAGGTTCCCAATCCCGTTCTGTGATCGATTCTCCTGACGTGCGGTGCGCAATACGTAAAGCGGTGTTATCTTGTTGCGCCCCATAAATTCTATAGGGGAAAATACTATCGGTGGCGATACGATAGAATTGAGCAGTAGGCTGGTTGTAATAAGTTGTCCAGTTGTTTCCTCCATCATTTGAAATTTGCGCACCACCGTCATCGGCAATGATCATTCGGTTGTTGTTATTGGGGGCTATCCATAAATCATGATGGTCACCGTGGGGTGCATTTTTTAGGGTAAATGTTTTTCCACCGTCTGTAGAAACCCCATAACTTACGTTCATTACATATAGTTTATCAATATTTTCAGTATCGGCGTAAATACGGGTGTAATACCAGGCACGTTGGCGTAAAGCCCTGTTTTCATTAATTTTTTTCCAAGTGACCCCTGCGTCATCCGATCTAAATAGCCCTCCTTTTTCTGCTTCGATGAGGGCCCAAATTCGGTTGGAATCTAATGGAGAAACAGTAATGCCTACAATTCCCCAAGGGAATCCTGGCAATCCAGAATGTTCTGAAATATCGGTCCAGCTGTCACCTCCATCGGTGCTTTTAAATAATTTGCTATCTGGGCCTCCGCTGTCCATCCGGTAGCCGTTTCTTTTCATTTCCCATGTACTAGCATAGAGAATTCTGCTATTATTTGGATCCATGATTAGATCACCGGCTCCGGCTTTATCGCTTACATAAAGTATTTTCTCCCAATTTTCACCACCATCTTTCGAGCGGAAAACGCCCCGGGTTTCATTGGGCTTCCATAAATTACCGATGGCCGCTACATAGATTAAATCAGGATTTTTGGGATGTATCCTGATTCGGGAAATGTGCTCGGAATCTTTTAAGCCGATAAATTTCCAAGTTTCCCCGGCATCCAGGCTCTTCCACAAACCCTTACCGGAAGATACGTTTCCCCTGAGCGTTTGCTCGCCTTCACCTACATAAATGATATTCGGGTCAGATTCGGAAACAGCCACTGCACCTATGGATCCGCCAAAATAACCATCGGAAATACAGATCCAGGAATTTCCTGCATCGGTGGTCTTCCAAACCCCTCCGCCTGCGGTGCCCATATAATAGAGATTGGGATTGTTGGCTATACCCGTAACCGTGCCTGCCCTACCACCCCTGAATGGACCGATCAAACGGTATTCCATGCTGTTGTATAAGGAATCGTTATAGCTCACTGTGTTCTTTTTTCGTTGTGCGGTCGCATTTTGAAAAGGTTGAAAAAAAAGAAAACAGAGTAGAAGGTAAAGGTAGCGCTTCTTCATTTTAAGGTTTTTTGAGTTAGTTACTCTAAAAATAGAATTATTTATAAGTACTATGAAATAAGGGCTGTCAATTTTTACATTTATATGGAATTCTTGATTTTACGGGTGTTTTTAAGGTAAAATAAGGGAAGAAATAAAGGCTTGAAATTTTAAAGTTTAATTTTTAGTATACATTTGTAGCTATAAATACGGTTAATGGCGAAGAATTTAGTAATTGTTGAGTCTCCTGCAAAGGCCAAAACTATTGAAAAGTTTTTGGGGAAAGATTTTAAGGTTGAATCAAGCTTTGGACACATTGCGGATTTACCTTCAAAGGAGTTGGGAGTTGATGTTGAAAATGATTTTACCCCGAAATATATCGTTGACAAGGACAAAAAAGCCTTGGTCAAGAAACTGAAGGATCTTGCCGATAAAGCCGAAACTATATGGCTAGCGAGTGATGAGGACCGGGAGGGAGAGGCTATTTCGTGGCATTTGGCCGAAGAATTAGGTTTGGATAAGAAAAAAACCAAACGTATTGTGTTTAACTCCGTTACTAAAGCAGCGATTCAAAAAGCAATTGAAAACCCAAGGGAAATTAATTTTAACTTGGTGAATGCCCAACAGGCAAGACGAGTTTTAGATCGTTTGGTGGGTTATGAATTATCTCCTGTACTTTGGAAAAAAATAAAACCGGGTCTATCCGCAGGGCGCGTACAATCCGTGTCCGTTAGACTTATTGTAGAGCGCGAACGTGATATTGAAGCCTTTGAACCTCAAGCCTCGTTCAGAATTGCCGCGGAGTTTCAAACGGAGGAAGGAAGTGTTTTTTCGGCCAAACTGAACAAAACATTCGCAACCAAAAAAGAGGCCGAGACATTTTTGGAAAAAAACATAGCTGCTGATTTTTCAATTAGCTCTTTGGATAAAAAACCGGCAAAAAAATCACCATCGGCGCCATTTACGACCTCAACATTACAACAGGAGGCTTCAAGAAAATTATATTTTTCAGTAGGACGAACCATGCAGGTGGCCCAAAGGTTATATGAGGCTGGTTTGATTACCTATATGAGAACCGATAGCGTAAACTTATCTAATGAGGCTTTGACCGCCGCTAAAGAAGCCATTGTAAAGAATTACGGAGAAAAATATAGTAATACCCGAAATTTCACGGGGAAATCAAAAGGGGCCCAAGAAGCGCATGAAGCGATCAGGCCTACGGAAATGAACAATCAGTCCCCTTCATTGGAGCGGGATCAATCCAAATTATACGATTTGATCTGGAAACGGACCATCGCATCGCAAATGAGTGATGCCGAATTGGAGCGTACCAATGTAAGAATAAAAGCCAACAAGCATAAAGAGGAATTCAGTGCAAACGGAGAGGTCATTAAATTTGATGGATTTTTAAAAGTCTACATGGAAGGTGTAGATGACGAAGATGTTGCCGAAGAGCAAGAGGGGATGTTGCCTGCAATGAAAGAAGGAGAACACTTGTTGAATAACTTCATTTCTGCTACAGAACGTTTTACCAGACCACCATATCGTTTTACGGAAGCCTCTTTGGTCAAAAAACTCGAAGAATTGGGTATCGGTAGACCTTCCACGTATGCACCCACCATTTCAACTATTTTGAATAGGGGGTATGTAGAAAAGGGAACTATAGAAGGTACCGAAAGAAAATATCAACAACTTCTATTAAAATCTAACAAGATTCAAGAGAAGAACCTAACGGAAAATGTGGGTTCCGATAAGGGAAAAATGGTACCTACCGATATTGGTATTATCGTTACTGATTTCTTAGTCAGTAATTTCGCTAATATTTTGGATTATAATTTTACCGCTCAGGTAGAGGAAGATTTTGATGAAATAGCTTCCGGTGATGAAGATTGGAAGAAAATGATGAAGAACTTTTACAAAGATTTTCATCCAAACGTGCTCGATGTTGAAGAAAATGCAGACCGCGCAAGCGGAGAGCGTATTTTAGGCAAAGATCCCAAAAGTGGAAAGCAAGTTTCGGTAAGGTTGGGAAGATTTGGACCAATGGTGCAAGTAGGTACTGTTGATGATGAAGAAAAACCCACTTTTGCAAGTTTATTGCCCGAACAGTCGCTAAACACGATTACCTATGAAGAAGCCATGGACCTTTTTAAACTTCCAAGAAAACTTGGGGTCTACGAAGGTGAAGAAGTGTTGGCCAATGTAGGTAGATTCGGTCCGTATGTAAAATTTGGCGATAAGTTCATTTCCATGGACAAGGGCGAGAACGCTTTCGAAATAGAAATGGACAGGGCTATAGAACTGATCGTGGCAAAACAAAAAGCAGATGCACCTGTAGCGCATTATGAGGATAAAGAAGTTACGAAAGGCGTCGGTAGATTTGGTCCGTTCATAAAATGGGACGGAATGTTCATTAATGTGAACAAAAAATATGATTTCGATAATCTTTCGAATGATGATATAGTTGAACTTATCGAAGCTAAAAAGCAAAAAGAAATAGATAAGGTAGTACAAAATTGGGAAGAAGAAGGTATCCGCATCGAAAAGGCCAGATGGGGGCGTCATAATATCATAAAAGGTAAGATAAAAGTAGAATTGGCAAAGTCTGTTGATGCTACCAAATTTACTTTAGACGAGGCTAAGAAAATGATTGAGCAAAAAACCCCAAAGAAAAAGGCAAAAACGAAATCTAAATCAAAAAAGTAAGCTATTTTTAAGACGTGGTTCGAGGTATTGATTTTCAAAATTCATTAGTTAAATACCAATCCTTAATTTATTACAGAATAAAAACGACTTCTTGTAAATGGCCTTTGATTTTCTAGTTCCAGTCTCCGACAAAGTTTTGGCCCATAATGAGTTATTGCCTGACCAAGCCATTGGTAAAAACACCTATATACATACCGAAAAGGAAGGATTGCCCGTATTGGCAAACGCTACCGTTGCATTTTTAGGGGTTAGGGAGTCAAGGAACGCTTATGAGAAAAAGCATGAAAAATTAGATGTTTCTGCTATTAGGCTGCAGCTTTATAAGCTATTGATGGGAAACTGGAACGCTACTTTGATCGATTTAGGAGATATAGAAGAAGGTGCCGCAGTCGAGGATACATATTTCGTGGTTAAGGAAATCGTTGCCGGGTTACTGGAAGAAAATATTATCCCAATAGTTTTTGGCGCAACACAGGATATTACCTATCCGGCCTACAGAGCTTTCGATGGGATAAAGGAAATGGTTAATCTGGTGGCTATTGATAGTCGGTTCGATTTTGGTATCGATGATGAATTGATTTCTTCGCATTCGTACATGAGTAAGATTATTACCGATAAACCGAACAATCTTTTCAATTTTTCAAATATTGGCTATCAGAGTTACTTCAATGCCCAAGAGGAAATTGATTTAATGGAGAAATTGTTCTTTGATGCGTATAGATTAGGGGAGGTCGCCAATGATCTTTCTTTGGCCGAACCAGTGCTACGAAATGCACATATGGTCAGTTTGGACATGCGCTCCGTTAAGGCGAGTGAGATTTCACTTTCACCCAATTTTTCACCCAATGGTTTTACCGGTCGTGAAATTTGTACCATTGCCAGATATGCCGGTATAAGCGATAAAGTTTCCGTTTTCGGTATCTATGAAATGGAAAATACGGTTCAGTCCCAGCAATTGATCGCACAAATAATATGGTACTTTATAGAAGGGATGAATTATAGGATTAAGGAATCGCCCTATTCTAAAACCGATGACTTCGTCAAATACAATGTGCCTACAGAAGATGAAGAGCTCGTATTCTACAAAAGTTTATTAACAGAACGTTGGTGGACGGAAGTCCCATCTATATTTACTTCACATACTAAAGCCCAGACACCTGCGTTATTACCTTGCACCGAGAAGGATTATTTAGATGCATGTAATCAAGACATTCCAGAAAGGTGGTTTAAAGCTTATAAGAAAGGCTTTAATTAACGAGAATAATTTTAAGGCATTAAAGGACTTTAATACAATATTTTATATAAAACATAGTTTTAGATGTTAGAATAAACCATTGTATTCTGAGTTTAAACCATAATCGAAATTTAACCTAAAGTATGAAGAAGCTATTGTTATCATCTATAGCGTTTGTTTTTTTGCTCACAAGCTGTGGGTCTAAAACGAAAGGAGAGCTAACCGGTGTCCAGGGAAAAAAATGGTATCCTGAAAAACCATATGGAATGGAACTTATCCCAAGAGGTTCTTTCATTATGGGTAAAAGTGAGGAAGATCAAGCAAAATTATTGAATGCACCCACCAAAACGGTTACCGTACGTTCTTTTTATATGGACGATACCGAAATCACGAACAGTGAATACCGTCAATTCGTTGAGTGGGTAAAAGATTCTATTGTTAGAACGAAATTGGCCATTTTGGCTGATGAATTAGGTATAGGGCCTGAAGAAGGAGGTATTGGAGATTATGCATTTAGAGATGCCGATACCACTAGAGCTTCAGTTTACGATAAATATATGTTGGATAATTATTCTGGCATGGGAGAGACAGGTTATGAAGGAAGGGCTTTGAGCAAAGATGAAGATTTAATTTGGGACACCTCAGATTATCCAGATGAGTATTATACAGAGGTTATGGATTCTATGTATTTGTCCGAAGAAGAATCTTATAACGGTCAGCGTACTATTGATGTGAAGAAATTGAAGTACAAATATAACTGGATGGACATTCAAGCTGCGGCAAGGGCTTCCACAAAAGGCATTAGTAGTAGAAAAGATTTTATCCGGACGGAAGAGGTTGAAATCTATCCAGATACAACGGTCTGGATACGTGATTTCTCCTATTCGTACAATGAACCTATGCATAACGATTATTTCTGGCATGACGCCTACAGTGACTACCCAGTAGTGGGAATCACTTGGCAACAGGCCAAAGCTTTCTGTAATTGGAGAACAAAGTTCAAGAATGATGATAACAAGAGTCGTGGTAAACAATTTGTGAACCAATTTAGATTACCCACGGAGGCAGAATGGGAATATGCCGCAAGAGGTGGCATCGAAAGTGGAACCTACCCATGGGGCGGACCGTATGTGATAAGCGATACTGGTTGTTTCATGGCGAATTTCAAACCACAACGTGGAGATTACGCTGCAGATACTGCATTGTATACGGTAGAGGCGAAGTCCTATGAGCCAAATGACTATAACCTGTATAACATGGCAGGTAACGTTTCTGAATGGACCAATTCGAGTTACGATCCAAGTGCGTACGATTACGTATCAACAATGAACCCTAACGGTGGTGATCAGTCGAATACAAGAAAAGTAATTAGAGGCGGTTCTTGGAAAGACGTAGCCTACTTTTTACAAGTAAGTACAAGAGATTATGAATATGCAGATTCGGCCCGTAGTTATATTGGGTTCAGGACCGTACAGGATTATATGGGCGAAGAGGATTCAACACAATAAGTAAACATATTAACAGTTTTAGTATATAATCAAATCAAATTTTAAACCAAATCTTTTTTATTAAACCTTAATTAAATTAAAATCATGGCACAGTCAAAATCAACAAAAAAACTATTTAACATGGCCTATGGTCTTGGAGCATCGGTAGTAATCATTGGCGCATTGTTTAAAATTCTTCACTGGGAATTCGGACCCTTGACAGGTGGTCTGTTATTGGCAGTTGGTCTAATTACAGAGGCCCTTATATTTGCTATTAGTGCTTTCGAACCAGTAGATGACGAATTGGACTGGTCGTTGGTTTACCCAGAATTAGCTGGTGGAGAAACCAAAGCTGCTAAAAAAGGTCAACTCGCTGAAATAAAGGAAGCTGAGACTTCTTTGTCCAAAAAATTGGATGATTTATTGAAAGAAGCTGGTGTAGATGCAAATCTTATGGAAAGTTTAGGTTCAAGTATCAAGAACTTTGAAGGTGCTGCCAAAGGTATCGCCCCAACTGTAGATGCAATGGAATCAACTAGAAAATATTCTGATGAAATGGTTCAGGCTGCCGCTCAAATGGAGTCGTTGAACAGTCTGTATAAAGTACAATTGGAAAGTGCTAGTAGACAAGCTTCCGTAAATGAGGAAGTGGTTCAAAATGCAAGTGCACTTAAAGATCAAATGGCATCATTGTCGACTAACCTTTCTTCATTGAATGGTGTTTATGGTGGTATGTTATCTGCAATGAGTAAAAGCTAATCAGATTTTAAGCAAGCCCAAATCAATTATTAATTAAAATCTAAAATAAAATCCATGGCAGGAGGAAAAGCAACACCACGTCAGAAGATGATCAACTTAATGTATTTGATCTTCATCGCGATGCTGGCATTAAACATGAGTAAAGAAGTATTGGCAGCGTTCGGTATAATGAATGAAAAGCTAGAGACTTCGAATGCAATGACCACCGCAAGTAATGAGGCGTTCTTGGCTAGTCTTGAAACTAAAGCCTCTGAAGATGCGGCGAAATACGATAAACTGTATAAAGATGCCCAGAAGATAAAATCGATGTCCCAAGAATATTACGATTACTTGGAATCATTGAAAACTGGGATGACCGAAGGTCTTGAAAATCCTAAGGATTATGCCCGTATGGATAATTCTGATTACTTGGATCAAAAATTCTTTCAAGGGGATAATCTTTCCGAAGGTGGAAAGGAATTCATGAAAAGACTTACCGATTATAGGGATAATGTAGCTGCAATTGTACCGGCTTCTTTGAAAAGTTCTGTTACCGATCGTTTTGATACAGGAAACGAAGAAGGTAAGGTACAGGCGAAAGATGGCATGCAAGATTGGATCAACTATCATTACGAAGGGTATCCTTTAATTGCTTCGTTGGCTAAATTGACCGCACTACAGGCTGATGTTAAGGTAACCGAAGAGGCCGCTTTGAAATCTATGTTAGAAGGCGAGTTGACCAGCCAAGTTTCATTGAAGAATTTTGCTACGTCATTACAAGGGTCTAAATCTGCGTATTATACAGGTGAGAAATATGACGGTAAGATTATCATTAGTAAAACCGATAATTCATCTACTCCAGTAAAAGCGGAGTTAACTTTAGACGGAAGAAAACTTTCTGAAGGTTCTGATTATAAATTAGAAGCGGGTGGAGTTAAAATGTTGATTGGTTCTGGTAATGCTGGTGACCATGAAGTAAAAGGGACTATCTACTTCATGCAGGATGGTGAAGAAATACCTGTTGAGGTTAAAAATACATTTGCAACGATTTCCAAGCCGAACGCCGCCTTGATAGCAGCTGACAAAATGAATGTTGTTTACCGTGGCGTTGCTAACCCAATGTCTATCTCGATACCCGGTATTCCAAACAACAAAGTAAAAGCTTCTGCCCCGGGTCTTTCTGTTGTGAATGGTAGTAAGTATGTTATGAATCCTGGTACCGGACGAACGGTTACAATTACGGCTTCCGGAACATTGCCAGACGGGCAAACCATTTCTTCTAATTCCGAGTTTAGAATTAAGGACATTCCAAGACCAGAAGGTAGTGTAAGTAAGCAAACGGGTAGTTTAAAACTTCCTAAACGTAATGTTGAAATATCGACTATCGGAGCTGGTTTAGAAGACTTTGATTTCGATTTAGACCTAGCTGTTAGCGGATTTAAATTTAAAGTTCCAGGTCAACCGACCGTATCGGTTAGAGGTAACAAATTGGATGCAAAAGCTAAAGCTGCTTTACAACGTGCCGGTAGAGGTGATGTTGTTCAAATTTTCGATATAGAAGCATATATCACAAATAATAAAAGTTACAAGTTGAAGAAAGTATCTCCTGTAGTAGTGGAGATAACAAACTAATAGAAATGGAATGATACCGGGTACGCCATATGGTTTTGCCCGGTTAAATTTAAAGTGAAACAAACATGAATTGGAAAAATGTTTTAGTAATCGGTGTGGTGACCCTGTTGCCTATGGCTATCATGGCCCAAGCCAATGTATTGAATGCCAAGAAGCCCGAAGAGGTCGGTGTCCGTACAGAAGCTCAAAAGGCTGTTGACAATGATGCTCCTTTACCTTACGGATATGTTGATGATAGGGATATTCTGTGGTCCAAAACCTTGTGGGAAACCATAGATTTGGATGAGCGCGTAAACTTCCCATTATATTACCCGACCGACACCATGGATATTGGACCCGACCGAAGGTCTTTGTATCAAGTGCTGATTAAAAATTTAAAGAGTGGAAATTTAGAGGCCTACACAGATTCTTATTTTACAAGCAAAAGAAACTTTGGCGATTTAAAGGATGCCTTACAGATGGTAGATACGTTAGATTACGGGTATGAGCAAATGAACGCAGGTGAAACTGTATCAGAAGAGTATATTACCCGTAGAAACATTACTGCTTCTGAAATCGAGGAGTATCATATTAAAGGAATTTGGTATTTCGATAAAAGACAGGGAGAATTGAAATATCGTCTTTTAGGAATAGCACCAGTTGCGCCAGACGTAAATTTCATTGACGATGAAAATCCAGATAAAGTTGAACTTTTTTGGGTATGGTATCCAGATGCACGTGAGATCCTTCATGAAGCAAAGGTGTTCAACCAACAGAATTCAGCTCAACCGATTTCTTTTGATATGTTGTTGAACGCACGAAGGTTCAACGCCGTTATCTATAAAGAGGATAACGTTCAAGGTGATCGAGAAATAGACGATTACATTGCAGACAATGCATTGTTCCAATTGTTAGAGGCCAAACGCATTAAAGAAGAAATTAGGGATAAAGAACAAGACATGTGGGCTTATTAAGCTTTAGAATACTTCCAATTCAAAAAATTAAAACCCGATCTTTGGATCGGGTTTTTTTGCTTATTGTCATCTGCCATCCTTACTCATTTCGTTACTTTTGTGGTATGATAGATTATTTAGTGGTTGGCCTTGGGTTGGCGGGTATGTCTTTTTGTGAGACCTTGAGAAGAAATAACAAGACGTTTAGGGTGATCAATGATCGGTCGCAATCTTCTTCTCGTGTTGCTGGCGGACTCTACAATCCGATAATCTTAAAGCGTTTCACACTTTCGTGGAAGGCTGATGAGCAACTTTCGGTCGCAATGGATTTCTATAGTCAGCTTGAACGATTTTTAGGAATACAGTTTGACGAAAAATTAGACGTTCTTCGAAAATTCGCATCCATTCAAGAGCAGAATTTATGGTTCGAGGCCGCTGACAAAAATCAATTAAAGCATTATTTGGATGCTCAAATAATTTCCAATAACAACCCAAGTCTTAAAATTCCATTTGGTTTTGGAAAAGTGCTGCATACGGGTAAACTCAATACGGAAACACTTTTAAATGCTTATACCGAATGGTTGAAGTACGAAGAACAAATAGATTTATCGACGTTCGACTATGATAATTTACAAATCTTACCAGAATATGTCGTTTACAAAGGTCACCGTGCAAAACAGATAGTTTTTGCAGAAGGCTTTGGCTTGATGCAAAACCCATATTTTAATTATTTGCCCATGCTGGGCTCAAAAGGAGAGTACGTGATTATTGAAGTTAAGGGTTTGAACGAACGCAAAATTATTAAGTCTTCCCTGTTTTTAATTCCGCTAGGGAGCGATTTATATAAGGTGGGTGCTACCTATAACAGAAATCAAAAGGATCACCGAACTACTGAAGAGGCTAAAAATGAAATGATGAAAAAGTTGAATAGCCTATTGAACTGCGATTATAAAATTGTCGACCAAGTAGCAGGAGTTCGCCCAACCGTTACCGATAGAAGGCCGTTGGTTGGTAGACATCCTAAGCATTCTAACCTTTGGGTCTTGAATGGCTTTGGCTCTCACGGAATTATGATAGCACCATGGGCTTCGTTGGCTCTTTTTGAACGTATCGAATCTGGGAAACCTTTATTACTTGAAATGGATGTAGAACGATTTAGGCCGATTTAGCTTTTGGTAGATGCTGCCATTTTTGCCTTCGGGTCATATTTTACGAAAATATTAATCCAGATATTTCTTGATAATCGTATAATGACCGGCATGAATACGACCATGGTGATGACGATGGCTATAAAGGTCTGTATTAAATCTGCACCTATAAAAAGTTTGGCAATTACAAAGGCGGCA
The DNA here is from genome assembly GCF_048537565.1 of Maribacter sp. X9. Lineage (GTDB taxonomy): Bacteria > Bacteroidota > Bacteroidia > Flavobacteriales > Flavobacteriaceae > Maribacter. Next base: position 178,906 of record NZ_CP183215.1, on the reverse strand, counting down.
ACTGCAAATGCAATTCCTACGCCATAGCTAACATACATGGCGCCATAAAAGAATGAAGGCTCAATTTTATATTTAAGGTCACAAGTGTTACATCGGTCATTCATTTTGAATATTTTACCCAAGTGATAGGGATTTTTATCCAAATACATACTTTCTTCATGGCATCTAGGACAACTTCCTGTTAAAATGCTGTAGAGTTTGTTTCCTTTTTTTAACATTTGCAAAACTTTATGCAAAGGTACATTAATTAGGGTCTTTTCATCCGGTAAAGAACCGCTCAAAATAATATTTTGCTTGAAAAAAACCTTTCTATGAGGTAGAAGGTTTTTTATTAATAAACTAGAAGATTATAATTTATGTTAAACGTTCACAACCTTTCTGTCTCCTTTGGTGGGGAATACCTTTTCGAGGAAATTTCATTTAGGTTAAACGCCGGAAACAGGGTAGGTCTCGTAGGTAAGAATGGAGCGGGTAAATCTACTTTGTTGAAAATGCTGAACAAGGATATGGCTTTGGATACAGGCGTGATAGCGGTTGAGAAGGACATAAAAATTGGTTTTCTTAGGCAGGATATTGATTTTGTTCAAGGTAGAACGGTGTTGGAAGAGGCCTATCAGGCTTTTGAAGAAATCAAGTCTTTAGAGCTTAAATTGGACGAAATCAACCACCAATTGGCAGAACGAACCGATTACGAAACCGATTCCTATAGCCAATTGATAGTTGATTTAAACGATGTTTCCCATCATTATGAAATTTTGGGAGGCTACAATTATCAAGGTGAAACAGAAAAGATTTTACAAGGTCTAGGGTTTAGGCGGGAAGACTTCGAAAAAAAGACCGAAACTTTTTCTGGTGGGTGGCGTATGCGAATAGAACTCGCTAAATTATTATTACAGAGTAACGATGTACTGCTATTAGATGAGCCTACAAACCACCTAGATATTGAATCCATTATTTGGTTCGAGCAATTTTTGAATAATTATACGGGGGCGGTTGTGATTGTTTCCCACGATAAAATGTTCTTAGATAATGTAACGAATAGAACGATTGAGATTTCCTTAGGCCGTATTTATGATTATAACAAACCGTACTCCCAATACTTAGTGCTACGTAATGAGATAAAACAGCAGCAGCTGAACGCACAAAAGAACCAGGAAAAGGAGATTCAGCAGGCAGAACGTTTGATCGAGAAATTTAGGGCTAAATCGACGAAAGCTTCCATGGCGCAGTCCCTCATCAAAAAGTTGGATAAGATCGAGCGTATCGAGGTTGATGAGGATGATAATAGTGTAATGAGTCTGAGATTTCCTGTTTCTGTTACACCGGGTAGAGTTGTTGTAGAGATTGAGCACCTTTCAAAGGCCTACGGTAAAAATTTGGTGCTTGACGACATTAATTTATTGATAGAACGAGATAGTAAAACGGCATTTGTAGGCCAGAATGGACAAGGTAAGTCTACATTGGCTAAAATAATTGTTGGAGATTTGGAACATGAGGGCCATTTAAAATTAGGACATAAGGTTCAGATAGGTTATTTCGCCCAAAATCAGGCTGAATATCTAGATGGCAACAAAACGATTTTAGATACCATGATTGACGCCGCCAATGAAAAAAATAGGAGTAAGGTTCGAGATATTCTCGGTTCTTTTTTATTCAGAGGTGATGAGGTCGAAAAATATGTAAAGGTTCTCTCGGGAGGTGAGCGTAACCGGCTTGCTTTGGCCAAAATGCTATTGCAGCCGTTCAATGTGCTGGTGATGGACGAACCTACCAACCACTTGGACATCAAATCAAAAAATGTACTGAAGCAAGCATGTTTGAATTTTGAAGGTACCCTAATTCTCGTTTCGCACGATAGGGATTTTCTACAAGGCCTTACCAACAAGGTTTATGAATTTAAAGATCATAAAATCAAGGAATACCTAGGTGATGTGGATTTCTATTTAGAACAACGTAAAGTTGAAAATTTTAGAGGCATTGAGAAAAAACAAGAGGTAGTTGCAGAAAAAGAAAAACCTAAGAATTCGAATTCATTCCAAGATCAGAAAAAGCTGAAAAGTTTAAATAATCAATTGAGTTCGGTTGAGAGCGAAATTGTTAGTCTTGAAAAGGAGATTAAGAAAATTGACCATAACTTACTGGTGGCGTATGATGCTACTATAGCAAAGCCCAACTTTTTTGATACTTACCAAGCTAAAAAGAAAAAGCTTGAGAAATTGATGCAGCATTGGGAATCAATTACACTAGATATAGAATCTAGAGATGAATAAGGGTCTAAAGTTTTGATTCATAGGATTTTTCACAACAAATTTTCTCGCTTTCACAACAATCGTTGGTCAGTCAACGATAAAATTTCTTTATTTAGCGTTAAATGTTGAAATTTGTAGGATAATTCTTAGTTGAAAAGAATTTCACTGATTCGAAAGCATATGAAAAAACTATACAACATAAGTTTCTGTTTATTTTTTCTCACTACAATGTGTTTTGCGGAAATATCTAAGAAAGAGAAAGAAGCCTTGCTGGATCTTTATGCTTCCACCAATGGTAATCATTGGGTTAAGAAATGGGATTTGAATTCTCCGGTCTCTCAGTGGTACGGAGTTAAAATTGTAAATGATAAGGTAGTAGGGCTTAATCTGTTCCATAATAACCTTATGGGACCGATATCTTCTCAGATTGGAAACTTGGAATATTTAGAGGTTTTGAATCTTGCGTTTAATTCTTTGACAGGAGAGCTTCCGGAAAGCATTGTTTATTTATCCAATTTAAAGGTGTTGAAATTAGAGATGAATAGGCTCAATGGCGAGCTTCCAATGAAAATAGACAACTTAAGTAAGTTGGAAGAATTATCGGCATTCAATAACTTTTTATCCGGTGAGATTCCTGCAACAATAGGAAATTTGTCAGAGTTAAAAATATTGAACCTTTCGAGTAATTCTTTTAACGGAACTATACCTAGCTCTTTGGGGAAGTTGTCACAATTAGAGACCCTAGGGTTGTTTGAAAATAAGTTGCAAGGAACTATTCCTGGAGATATGGGTAATCTTGGAAACTTAAAGGAATTGGTTTTGGCAAACAATAATCTTAATGGTGAAATACCTAATGAATTTTCTCAATTGGCAAGTCTTGAGGTGTTTCAGATTCAGAATAATAATTTTTCTTCCTTTAAGGCATTGGAATTTTTAGAAACAAAAGAATATTTAGTCTTTGATTACGATAAAGAAGACAGAAAAAAAGAGTACAAAGATGTTAACTTCAGTAAGACCAGAATGGCAGATACGAAGTTTGAAGATGTTGAAAATTAAGAGTAGTTTACACTTTTAGTTAGTTTGGTGAAAAAAAGAGATGTGAACTTCACATCTCTTTTTTAATATCCCTCAATTAACCTGTTCGGGTTATCATAAATTTATTTTTCGAACGTTATAGTTAAGGTTCTTTTTGGAGTAAAGAACGGTTAAAAGTGTATCTCATTTTGAAGGGATACACCTTTTGAACTGAAGCAATTAATCTTTCAATTATGAATAACTTCTTAAAATACGCCCTTTTTATCCTTTCCATCGCATTAGGTCAAGGCACGAAAGCTCAAATTTCAAATACAGAGAAAGAGTTTTTAATAAATTTGAACAAGAGTACATCGGGAGAGCATTGGCAACATACATGGGATTTAAACGCAGACCCATCATCATGGTACGGGGTCAAAATTGAAGCCGGGCATGTGGTGGGCTTGAATTTATACCGAAATAAGTTGGAAGGAAAAATTCCCGTTGGAATAGGAAACCTTAAAAACCTTAAAAACCTAAATTTATCTTTTAATACACTTGAGGGTAATATTCCTCCTGATCTATTTGAACTAAAAGAAATTATTTCGATTAGATTAGAGATGAATAAATTGAGCGGTACGCTACCGAATGACTACGCTAAGTTGCAAAACTTGGAAGAGCTTTCGATGTTCAATAATTTATTGGGCGGCACCATTCCCGAAGGCATTGGTAGCTTAAAAAGGTTAAGGTCTTTAAATCTTTCTAGTAATTATTTGGAGGGTAATTTACCCAAGGGCCTTGAGAATTTGACAAATTTGGAACGACTCGAATTATTCGGGAATAAATTGACCGGATCCATTGATGTTGAATTAGGTAAATTGGTCAGTTTAAAAGAATTGATTTTATCCTATAATCAGTTTGAAGGTGATTTACCAAGTAGTACGGCTAGCCTCAGTAATCTAGAATTTGTTCAATTGCAGGGTAATGATTTTAGGTCCTTAAACGCGCTGATGCAGTTAAAAAGTCAAAATCTTGCCGTTTTCGATAGTGATGATGAATTCCTGAACCTTAAATTTAAAAAGGGAGTTGTAGACAGAACCCGTTTAGTGGACACGAAATTTGAGGATGTAAAGAATTAGGATATTTTTAATTGATCAAAAAAGAGGTGTACTACACCTCTTTTTTTGTTTCTTCACTCATCCAGGAACTAATTAAATATGCTTCAAATGCTATAGGTCTTTTTTATCGTCATGTCCAATGTCATCGATTTCGACCATTTTAAAATTAAATAGTGGCCCGAATGGGCAAGAGCGGTGGTTTGATTATGTAGTAGAACTTAACATGAATTTTTGAACTGGTGATTTGTTAGGGTATTCAATTAGGAATGGAGCTTTTACCTAAAAGGTAAATCGAGTCGTTTCACAATTAAATTTGGTCGTTTCATTTAAATAAAGAAATCCACAAGGGTCTAAAAAAGTATATTTACCCCTGTGTTTTTAAAAGAAGTTTATAAATAATAACATAATGCGAAAAATTATTTTTACCGGTTTGGGTATTCTACTTATCATTATTTCCATAGTCTTATCTAAGGTAATCATTGATAGTAAAAAAACTTTTAAACCTAAATCTGAAAAAGTGGTAAAGACTGTTTTTACTGAGGTGGTTGAAAACAAAACAATTCCTATAGTGGTCACGGCGAACGGTAATTTGACCGCTAAACAACGCGTAGAACTGTATGCTGAAGTTCAAGGTGTCTTTAATAGGAGTAGTAAGCTGTTTAAAGAGGGCCAGTCCTATAAGCAAGGGGAAACCATCATCAGTATTGATGCAAATGAATATTCGGCCAGTGTGCAATCGGCAAAAAGTAACCTCTTTAATCAGCTTACGGCGGTTATGCCCGATTTACGGTTAGATTATCCTGATATTTATTCAAAATGGCAAGGTTACCTTAATGATTTTGATATGTCGAAAAGTACTCCCGCACTTCCCGAAATGACAAGTGAAAAGGAAAAATTCTTTATTTCCGGTAGGGGCATATTGACGAGTTACTACAACGTAAAGAATTTAGAACAACGTCTTTCGAAATATAGGATTGCCGCTCCTTTTTCTGGGATACTTACAGAGGCTTTGGTTACCGAAGGTACATTGGTCAGATCTGGTCAGAAGCTCGGTGAATTCATAAATCCAGAAATTTATGAGCTAGAAGTTTCCATTAGTAAAACCTATACCGATCTTTTAAAAGTAGGGGAGTCGGTCGAACTGACCAATTTAGATGACAATTCGAAGTATAAAGGTAAAGTGACCCGAATTAATGGGAGTATCGATCAAGCATCGCAAACCGTTAAGGCCTATATTGAGGTGGATGATAAAAATTTAAGGGAAGGCATGTACCTAGAGGCTAATTTGGATGCTAAAAAAGAAGAGAACGCCATCGAAATAGATAGAAGTTTGCTTTTAGAGGGCAATCAAATTTTTGTGGTGCGCGATTCTATTTTAGATATTATAGATGTTGATCCCGTGTATTTTTCCGATAAGCGTGTCGTACTTAAGAATGTGCCTGATGGGGTGACCATCATGTCAAAACCTTTAATAGGTGCTTATACCGGCATGGCCGTTAAAATTTACTCAGAGCAACCTGAAAATACCAAAGGATAATGCGTAAACTCATAGAATATTTCATACGGTACCATGTTGCTGTCAATGTGGTCGTTATTTCATTTGCGCTTTTTGGTATCGTTGGTGCAAAATCCTTGAAATCTTCCTTTTTTCCGCTTGCAGATTCTAAAAATATTTCTATAACGATAACCTATCCAGGGGCATCGCCTCAAGAAGTTGAGGAAGGTATCGTTCTCAAAATAGAGGATAATCTTAAAGGACTAGAGGGCGTAGATCGTGTAACGTCTACTTCAAGGGAAAATAGCGGTTCTATCAATGTGGAAATTGAAAAGGGTAGGGACATAGATTTCATGTTGTTGGAAGTGAAGAATGCGGTAGACCGCGTGCCAACTTTTCCTACCGGTATGGAGCCGTTGATCGTTTCTAAATTGGAAGCGGTAAGACAAACCATTTCTTTTGCCATTAGTGGGGAAAATATTCCGTTGGCCACTTTAAAAAGTGTGGGAAGGGAAATTGAAAACGACCTAAGGGCCATTGATGGAATTTCTCAAATAGAAATCTCAGGATTTCCAGATGAAGAAATAGAGATTGCGGTAAACGAGAACAGTTTACTGGCCTATGGTATTTCCTTTTCAGAAGTAGCCAATGCCGTAAGTAACGCCAATATTCTGGTTACGGGAGGTAATATTAAAACCGATGCAGAAGAATATTTGATCCGAGCCAATAACCGTTCGTACTATGGTGATGAGCTTTCAAATCTAGTGGTAAGGGCCGATGCCTCGGGTAGTGTAATCCGCTTAAGGGATGTGGCCATTATTAGGGACCGTTTTGCAGAAAACCCGAATGCAACTTATTTTGACGGTAACCTATCTGTAAATACATCTATTACGAGTACCAATACAGAGGATCTTATAGTTTCTGCAGAAAAGGTAAAGGAATATATAGAAGAATTCAATCAGAAATATAACAATGTAAAGCTTGATATTGTCTCCGATCAGTCTACCACATTGGTACAACGTACCCAACTGTTGACCGAGAATGCGATAATGGGCATGATCCTTGTATTGATCTTTCTTTCACTTTTCTTGAACACTCGATTGGCATTTTGGGTGGCTTTTGGTCTTCCTGTGGCATTTTTGGGGATGTTCGTTTTCGCTGGCTTTTTTAATGTCACCATCAACGTACTCTCCCTTTTTGGAATGATTATCGTGATTGGAATTTTAGTGGATGATGGTATTGTTATCGCAGAGAACATCTTTCAGCACTATGAAAGAGGGAAATCTCCAGTACAGGCTGCGGTAGACGGTACTATGGAAGTTCTTCCTCCTATTATATCCGCTATTATAACCACTATTTTAGCATTTTCCATATTTCTTTTCTTGGATAGTAGGATCGGGGAGTTCTTTGGTGAAGTATCCGTAATCGTAATATTGACCTTGGTGGTTTCCCTATTTGAGGCATTGATCATCTTACCCGCGCATTTGGCACATTCAAAGGCCTTGCAACCATTGGATGATAAACCAAAAAGCGGCTTTGCACAAGCGTTTGCAAAACTCAGGGTAATCAATGAATTCGGAGATCGATTAATGACGTGGATGCGTGATAAACTATACAGTCCAGCATTGCATTTTTCGATGAAATATAAGGTCTTGACCTTCAGTTTCTTTGCAGGTGCTCTTATTTTAACTTTCGGTGCAGCAGGCGGAGGTATCATTAGAACGGCATTTTTTCCCAGGGTTGCGAGTGATCGGGTGGGTATAGAGTTGCAGATGCCCAACGGTACGAATGAAAAAATTACCGACTCTATTATTTCCATGATAGAGGAAAAGGCAAATATTGTCAATGAAGAACTAACCGAGAAGTATCTGAAAGGAACGGGCAAGGTGCTTTTTGAGAACATGATCCGGAGAATAGGACCCGGCTCTTCCACGGCACAATTGAATATCAATCTTTTGCCAGGTGAGGAAAGACCAGACGTAATTTCATCGGATATGGTTACAAGTCGGTTAGAGGAGCTTGTTGGGCCCGTAATCGGCGTAGAAAGCCTTATTTATGGTTCTGGAGGTAATTTTGGGGGATCTCCGGTTTCGGTTTCTTTATTGGGGAATAACATCGAGGAACTTAAGGCTGCCAAAACCGAACTAAAGACCATTTTACAAAGTAATTCAAGGTTAAAGGATATTTCAGATAACGACCCTGCAGGGATAAAAGAAATACGCTTGAAATTAAAAGAGAATGCCTATCTATTAGGTCTCGATTTACGTACGGTAATGACGCAGGTGCGTTCAGGTTTCTTTGGGGTACAGGCACAACGTTTTCAAAGATCGCAAGATGAGATAAAAGTGTGGGTAAGGTATGAAAAGGATGAACGTTCGTCAATCACCAACCTTGATGACATGCGTATTGTGACTCCTTCCGGTGAGCGCGTACCGTTAAAGGAAATCGCAGAATATACGATCGAAAGAGGTGATGTTGCCATCAATCGATTGGAGGGACGCCGTGAGATACAGGTTTCTGCCGATATGAAAGAGGTAAAGGATAGTCCTACAGAGATTATGACCGAAATTCAAAATGTGATAATGCCCGAAATACAATCCAAATACCCAACGGTAAGCGCGTCGTACGAAGGGCAGAATAGGGAATTGGGTAAATTGACAGGATCGTTGAAAGTAGTAGGTTTCACCATTTTATTGTTGATCTATATAACCATAGCTTTCACGTTTAGAAGCTTTAGTCAACCCTTAATGCTTTTATTATTAGTGCCCTTTAGTTTCACAGCAGTGGCATGGGGACACTGGATCCATGATTTCCCTATTAATGTGATTTCTTTATTGGGGATTATCGCCCTAGTTGGTATAATGGTAAATGATGGGTTGGTGCTCATAGGTAAGTTCAACTCTAACTTAAGGGATGGTATGACCTTTGATAACGCCATTTACGAGGCAGGCAGATCACGTTTTAGGGCTATATTTCTAACGTCTATCACCACTATTGCCGGTTTGGCCCCATTAATGGCAGAAACCAGCAGACAGGCACAGTTTTTAAAGCCAATGGCAATATCAATAGCGTATGGTATCGCCATAGCGACCATACTTACCTTACTCATGCTACCTATTTTTCTATCGTTTGGTAATTATCTAAAATCCAAGAACAGGATGTTGGCCTCTGGTCATAAAATTACCAAAGAAGAGGTTGAAAGAGCAATTATAGAACGAAAGGAAACCGCCCATTTAGAAGGTCATTTGGTACACGGTAATGAAGCTGAAGATCCTGAACAAATTGAGGGAGGAACGAAAAATTTAAAGGAACCAGAAAACTAGAAGGTATATTATAATGATTAGATTACGATTCATCCATTTATTGTTTTTGTTCCCATTATGTAATGCTTTTGCACAAGATAAAACACTCTCGAAAGAAGAAGCGGTGGTATTGGCATTGGAAAACAATTATGGTATTGAGATTGCGAAAAACGAAATCGAGATTGCAGACAATAATGCCAGTATTCTTAATTCGGGATATTTGCCGACATTGACCGGTACCGCCGGAGCGAATTATAATAGGTTGGACAGCAATACTAAATATCCAGGTCAATTTACAAATGACGGAAACCCAACTCCAGATTTGGAGATTTCAAAGGCGGAATCACAATCATATAGCTCGGGTCTAAACCTGAATTATACGCTTTTTGATGGTCTGGGAAGGTTCTATAACTTTAAAAGGTTGAAGGAGCAATACCAACTAAGTACGTTACAGGCAAGGGAAACCATTGAGAATACCATGCTTCAAATGTTCAGTGTCTATTTCGAGATTGCGCGCTTAACCGAAAATAGGAATGTTCAAAAAAAAGCATTGGAAATTTCAAATGATCGCATCAAACGGGCAGAATATTCTTTTGAGTATGGGCAGAATACGAAGTTGGACATCTTAAACGCACAAGTGGATGTTACCAATGACAGTATCAACCTTTTAAATACCGAACAACAATTGGCCAATGCTAAAAGAGATTTGAATGTGGTGTTGAATCAAAACTTGAATGAAGTATATGAAGTGGATACCACCGTGGTGTTCATTCCCAAGTTTCAGATCGTTGAATTCATGGGTCAGGCCATTTCCAATAATGTGGCCATTTTACAGACGGAAACAAACTTGAACATCAATGCCTACGATATCAAGGTAAATAAATCCGGATACTTACCCACGGTCGGTCTTACAGGTACGTATGGTTGGAATTTAAACCAAAGTGCCAACTCTTCCTTTATTCCCGGGTCAGTAATTCCAGGGAACAATAGAACGAGTTATAATTTTGCTTTAGGTGCCAGTCTAACTTGGAACCTTTTTGATGGTGGGGGAACCACAGTTCGGGTCAAGAACTCGAAAATTACTTATGCTAATCAAGAGTTGCTGCGCAAGCAAGTGGAGCTAGAGGTCAATAGGGATATGCAGAATGCCATGGCCATCTATGATAATAAATTGAACATTTATCGAATTCAGGAACAGAACGTAATCACCAACCAGAACAACTTTGAGCGCTCTAGGGAACAGTTTCAATTGGGAAGTATCACTTCCATCGAATTTAGACAAGCCCAAATAAATTTATTGAATGCCCAGACCAATAAGAACTTGGCCAAATATGATGCGAAGTTGGCCGAGCTTCAATTACTTCAATTAACGGGACAATTGTTGAACATTGAACTCTAATGGTATCATAATAAGGATAACAAACATGTATAGCAATAGAACAAATAGCGAACTTATAGAGATTTTGGATCAGCATTCAATGCTTACTTTCGAATCTCAGATAAACCTGAAGAATGAGTTGAAGAAAAGGGCTATAGTAGTTGATACGACTGATTTGGAGACATCAATCGCTAACAAATTGGCCGAAATAAAGAATTTGGATTATTTAAAGGATTTTGGTTTTGAGGCGAATAGAAGTGAAGAAGGTATACTGGTCACCCGAACCAAAAAGGCCATTTTTACAGATGCCTTTGCAATTTTCATGGGGGTACTCGTTTTTTTAACGGGCATCTATGGCTGCATTAATCTCGTCATTACTTTTATGAATGGCGATGAATTGGATGTTTTTACCTTGGGCTTCAAATTTGCCATTGCCGGTTTGGTATTTGTGGGGATAGCCTTTTTCAGTGGGTTGAAACGCCTGTTCGACTACGCTGGTTTTCAACTATCAAATAGGCAAGGCATGATCACCTTAAAAAAGCGCTTTGATGTTAAGTTGGAGGAACTAACCTCAAGTGCCACTGACTTGTTTTTAGAATCTGATGAAGACACGCTTTATTTAAAGTTGGGTAAACATATTATATTTACGTCTAATGCAGATAATTTGGTCCAAACCTTGACCTTACAGGAACTGACCAAAGCAATGAAAAGCGTATAATTTTTGTTCGAGCATTTCTTTCAATGTCCGTATTGTTGGGAAGAGGTTTCTATGCTTTTAGATCCCTCTATTACGAAACAGACCTATGTAGAAGATTGTGAGGTGTGCTGCAATCCTATTGAGGTAACACCACACTTTGAAGACAATGAACTTATCGCTTTTGATGCTCAAAGTATTGAGCAATGATTATTGCTTTACCTCTATTTTACCACCGAACGTATCGTCTTTTTCTAGATTTTTTGGCTTACCGTAAACAATGATGGTGCTACCGGCCTTGACTTTGGTGATTACTTTTGCGGTACCATGCACCTCGGCATATCCGCCTGCCAATACCATAACCGTTGTTTCTTCGGTTTTTAAATTTTTATTAAACACCTTTGCACCTGTATTAACATATACATCTTGTACTTTAGTAGTGCCTTTTAGTTGTATTTCGCTACCCGAAATGCTCTTTACAGTTGCGAATTCGGTATTAAGGGCTAACGAAACATAGGCTGCCTCCTGTGCCATAATTTCTACTTCCAGGCCTTTTAAAACAGTGCTAGCAGTGATTTTAGCATTTTCATTGGCATCGATAACGGTAAGCGGTTCAGTATAGTATAATTGAATATCAACAGGACTGCTGGCCAAAAAATTTTCCCGTAGCAATTTTAATTTCAATGTCCCGTCACTTTCCAATATTTTGATATCCGCTTTGTCCTTGTCTAAAATGACTAGTTTATTCACGTCACCCTTGATGAGGTTCACGACTATACGGTCATAGACCTTAAGTTCGGTAAACTTCCCTAAAGTATGGGTAACGGTGCCTTGTGCAAGACAGAAAAGCGTTGAACATAGCAGAAGGGTTGTGGTCAAGATCAGTTTCATTGGTGGTCACGTTGGTGATAGTTTCAAAGTTAAGCTTCCTTTCAATTGAATTCAATAATTCTGTGCTTAAGAATAATTTTTATACAGGTAAAAGGGCGAAAAGTTAAATAATGGCAAGGTGTTCGTTTACGATTAACACTTTTATTACCTTGAACATTTCGTTTTGAATTCGTGCAGGTTATGAAAAAGAAACATCTATTGTTCGCTGTAGTGATTGTATTGGTGGTAGGCTTTGTAGGTGTTCGATACTTTCCTGATGACGGTCAAGTTTTTAACGTAGATCAGTTAGATTCCATTCCTACCAAGCGTGATTTGCGAAGGAGTTTTTTTGAAAAGCGTGAATTATTGGTGCTTTATGCAGCAAAGGATTCTATAATTGCCCAAAATTACAGGGTGTTGCTGCAAGAACTTTCATCGGAGGAGCAGAGCGATTCTTGGCGGAGCACTAAAATAAAGTTTAAGAACGTAACTACGGTGACGGAAGAAGAACTGAAAAGCAATAGTCTTTTTCTTGTCGGAGCTATTAGTGAAAACCCAATCCTTCAGAGATTTATTGCGAACACCCCGTTCGGTGTACATAAGAAAGAAATTAAAATTGGCTCGAAAAAGTTTCCCAATACGAATTTACTTTTAGCGGTTAGTTTTTATCCCAATCCCCTGCAACCTAAAATCCCGTATAGTTTTTTGACCGGGACCGATGCGCAAGAGGTTTTCGATTTTTTTGCAGTAAAGGTAGAGGAGAGTGGTTCATCCTTTTACCGGCAGAATTTAGACTACGAACTTTATAGACAGCACGAAAGAGTGGTTTTGGGAGACTTCGATCCTTTCTGGAAAACCGGAACGGGCACCTTTTTCGATTTTTCTTCCAAACCTGAGGTGGTATTAAAAACCGATCATTATCGTTTTATAAATCATCAAAATGCATCCGAATTGGCACAGATAAAAGATATGTCGGTACGAATGGAACGTACCGCTTCAGAACTGATGACCTTTGTCGATACCAACAAAACCGTTCCCGTCATTTCCTATCATTTGTACAGGAATATGGAGGAAAAAGGATTGATTACCGGTAATACGGATCATTCGCACATAGATACCGTGAACAGTGCGGTTCATACGATCTTCAACGAAATATATAAAGATAATGATGTTGAGATGGAGAATGCATTGGTGCTGCGGCATATATTAGGGCCGTCGAAAAGCGACATACTAGAAACGGGCCTGCCCATCTATTTTACCGAGACTTGGCAAGTAAAAGGATATAGGTATTGGTCGGCGCGCCTTGTAGAATCGAACAATACTTTAAGGGTAAAGCAACTATTCGACCCAGCCTATATGACCATGGAGTCTCCCCTGATACGCGATTGTCTGGCAGCGATATTGGTAGATTTTTTAATAAAATCTTGGGGTAAAAATGAATTTCTAAATGTCTACAAAAATTTTAATCTTGAACGATTGAACCTTTCACAATTAGAAGCAGATTGGCAGAAGTTTTTAAATGAATTACCTAAAGAATATCCCGCAGAAAAGGTGATTGAAAAACAATTGCCATATGTTAAGGGATTTAATTTTGCCCATGAAGGATATAGCATCTATAACGGATATGGCTCAAGTAAGGCGACAGCATCCCTTTTAAAACAAAAAGAACTGGGTAGTAATGCAATGGCCATTGTGCCGTACAGTTTTATTCAAGATATGAATACTCCTTCTCCTTTCAGGTTTAGCGATAGTGCAGGTAATGAAAATGACGAGGCCATAGTACATGCTACCTTTAAAGCTGGGGAAATGGGCATGTTCACCCTTTTGAAACCTCAGATATTCGTAGGGGGTAGCTGGCCTGGAGGCATAGAAATGCTGAACGAAGCCGATTGGAAAACGTTCTTTGACCATTATTATAGATGGATACGGCATTATGCATTTTTAGCAGAAATACACCATATGGATGCGCTCTGTTTGGGGGTTGAGTTTACAAAGGCTTCTTTGGCCCACCCTGAGGCTTGGCGGCAAATGATACAAAAAACAAGGAAACTTTTTACGGGTCAATTGACCTATGCCGCCAATTGGGGAGAGGAGTTCGAGAATATCGAATTTTGGGACGACCTTGATTTCATTGGTTTAAATTCCTATTATCCGTTAAGTAAAAAAGATAATCCCACCGATGAGGAACTATCCTTAAAGTTCGATACCATAAAAACCAGGATAAAAAAAGTTTATGATCGTTTTGAAAAACCCATTGTGTTTACTGAAATAGGTTTTCGTAGTATAGACCATCCTTGGAAAAATCCACATGCCGAGGCAGATGAATCAATAAATCAACAGGCCCAGCAGCGCTGTTATGAAATCGTTTTTAAGGGGATACAAAATGAACCCTGGTGCCAAGGTATCCTATGGTGGAAATTCCCTAGCTATTTAGAATACCGGGGAACCGATAACAATGCGTTTACGCCCAATAATAAGTTGGCAGAAGAGACGGTTAGAACCTGGTTTGCTAAATAATATTTTTAACTGCCACCTAAAATTGCTTCTGCTTTGGAAACGCCAAACTGTCGGCTGGGTAGGTTTGTTTTAGGTAGCCCATTCGTGCATCTGCCCAATCTATGATTTTTTGCCGTTGTACTTCGGTCACGTCTGCTTCTGGGTAACGTACAAAACGGGTATAGAGTCCAATGGCATTTCTTTCTTTTACACCATTTCTTTGGTCTTCTCGAGTTTATGGTTCTGTACAAAGAGTGGCAACTTGGTGAATTCAGAAAAATTCAGGTACTTTTTACCTCTCTTTACGTGAGTGACCAAAAACCCGACGAAAGTTGTACATTAGAATACCCAGGATATTTGGCCCTATTCGTAGGGCGGTCATAACACGCCCTGCAATAGGTTTTACATCATCAGGGATGATATATAGTTCTCTATGGCGTATGTTTCATTGGCGGATGTAATCTTTTCGAGCCTTATGAATTGAATGACGAGTAAGATAGCGGCAAAGGTAATTCCTATTTTTTCCACTTGATATAATTTATTTAAGGGTCGATTTAACTCCTTTGAAATTAATTAATTTGGATGGTATAGAACCTTCGTTTTCAAGCTGTTAAAAACTTCATTTTGGTCATGGGCTGTTTGAGGTAGTTATTCGGTCGGTTCACCAATATATAACCAAATACAGACCTAATTGATCCTATCTTTGGCCTATATAAAAACATAAGTATACTTTTTAAACATAAGAATCATGAAAAACATACGCATCATTGCCCTATTATTTTTATTGGCTGTAGTATTTATCTCCTTCAGGGGGCTACAACATCACAAAAAAGCGGAACACCAAGAAATGACGAATCTATTCGCAGCTTCTAACGAAGTGTATGAAGCACAATTCGCTAGCTTTTCAGAAACTGGATTTTTAGATCCTAAGACCCTTGATGTAGTTGAAGTGGAAGAGGAAGTCGATTTGGGCTTTGACACTTCCGCTTATTTACCCCTAGGTTTTAATGCTTATGACGGAATGGAATTTGAGTCGATTGACCTAAAAGTAATCGAGGTTGAAGAAGCGGTGGATTTGGGTTTTGATACATCCATCTATTTACCTAAGGGTTTTAACCCTTATAGCAATTAAGAAGTTACTTGAATACGATATGGAGGGCCTTCTTTATCATATAGGCTTTCTTATATTTATCTACCTCGTTAAATGGTAGTATTCCAGTATCTATGAATCTGAAATTTTTATATCCTATAAATAACTCGCCATGGCATTAAAAAAAGTAAAACAGGGAGAAATTATTAAGACGGCCTTGCTTTTGGGAATCTTGGTATCACTACCTAAATCTATTTACTTGTATTCCCGTTTTATGGATGGTGAGTTGAGTTTTTCATCCATCTTGATTTCAGATTTACTATACCGCTATATTTTCTTTTCGATCTTTTCTTGGGCAATCTTACAGATTAATTCAAATGTGGGTTTTGAACGTTATAAATGGCCTGCCGCGCTTAAAATAATGATTATACTCGTTGTAGATGTCATTCTTTTGACCGTGGTTCTTACGCTCTATAAGTGGCTCTATGCGGTATTCTCTCCGGTCGCTCTATCAGAAGCAGAAAAAGGGTATATCAACTTTAGTTTTATCAACCTTACGGTGGTACTGTTCTTTATTGCCAGATTACTAAGGGTAACTACCGATAAGCAGGAAAGTAGGATTGAAAATGAACAGCTTAAACAACAGAACCTAGAGAATGAGTTAGCGGCTTTGAAGAATCAGATCGATCCCCATTTTTTGTTCAATTCACTTAATTCACTGACCTCCTTGATACGCGAAAATGAAAAGGCCACCCTGTTCGTAAAAAAATTGTCCTACATGTACCGCTATATCCTTCAAAGTAGTGATACCGATGTGGTGAGTGTCAAAGAAGAATTGAAATTTTTGGAAAGCTATACCTTTTTAATGCAGACGCGGTACCGTGACCGTTTATCCATCGTGGTGAATATCGATGAACGCCTACTCAATGAAGAACTGCCACCCTTGGCCCTGCAGTTGTTAGTGGAGAATTCTGTAAAACACAATGAGATTTCGGCATCGAATCCCTTGACCGTTAACGTATATTCCAAAGGGGATTCTATTTTTGTGGAGAACCCCATACGATCGAGAAGTACCCTTGCCGAGGGAACGGGTACCGGATTACTGAATCTGAAAAAACGGTATCTACTTTTGCTAAAAAGGGAATTGACCTTAACTACAGAAAATAATATCTTTAAAGTGGAACTACCTTTAAATACATCGGCATGAATGTAATCATTGTTGAAGATGAACTTGCCGCAAGTGATAATCTATCTTATTTATTGAACGAAATTAATCCTGCCATTAAGGTAGTTACCGTTTTAGATACCGTAAAAGAGGCAGTCGAGTTCTTTTCCAGACCCTACGATGCGGTGTTGGTCTTTATGGACATTCATCTGGCGGACGGAATTTCCTTTGAAATTTTTGACCAAGTTGAGATCGATATCCCGATCATTTTTACCACGGCTTATGATCAATATGCATTGAAGGCGTTTAAAGTCAATAGCATCGATTATTTATTAAAACCCATTGATGAAGAGGAATTGGAAGATGCCTTGAATCGTTTTGAGATTCAAACACAACAAAAAGGGATGGACGAACATCAGGTGAAAGGCTTGTTGGAACTGATTCAAAAAAAAGCGGGCAAATCCTATAAAAGTACTTTTTTGGCGGGGCAGGGCAATCAATTGACTCCTATTAAAACTGAAAAAATAGCCTACTTTTTTATTGATACCGGCGTGGTAAAAGCCGTGTTGTTCGACGAAAGTTCCTATGCCTTGGACAGTAAATTGGAAGAAATTGAAGAATCTTTGGACCCCACTGTTTTTTATAGGGCCAACCGTCAGTTTATCATTCATCGCGATGCTATCGTAAACATCAAGTATTATTTTAACAGCAAATTATTGTTGACCGTAGCCCCACCCTGTACCGAACCTATCGTGGTAAGCAAAGCAAAGGCGACCGATTTCAAGAAATGGATGAGTGTTTAACAGCACTTACTATAGCTAATTCAGATAGAATTTGATTTTCCATCTTACTCATCAATGGCGGTGTCCGGTAGCTCTAAAATGGAACCGGTTGACAACGTGTTTCCTGCAATTCCCTTAATGGAGCCGAACAGCACACTTATATTTTCCTGTACACCCCAAATTTGTTTTTCACGTGTTGCGAAGTTTTTAAACGCCACTTTTTTCTCGTAGTTCAATTGCTGGATCATAGAATCGTAGTTTTCGATAATCCTGTTGATGTTCTGTACGAACTCGTTACTGGTCAAATAGGAGTAGAGCAGTTCCATTTTCTCGCCTTTGTTTTCGTCGGATGATTTTATCGATTGTGTTTTTAACAATAACTCACGTAACACTAACGATACACTTTTTACCTCGTTAAAACTACAGATCCAAACACCATTGCGTTCTCCGAACCGGTCCATGTCGGGCGGAAAGGTTTCGGTAACGATGACCGCAAGATCCGCTTTACAGTTGATCTGGTCTTGTTTTAGCTTGTTGATCCAGTCATAGGAAAAATTCTTGGTGCGTTTACTTTCGTACACAATCGAACCACAGGGTTGTTGCAACGAATTGATAACAGTCTGTACACAATCTGCGCCACGAACGCCTTTACCTACTTCGTCGATGTTATCGAACGGATAGGTGTTCCTTAAAAGCTCTTCAAGTGCCAATTCCTGCACTTCCCCTTGCATTTGCATGGATCCCTGTTCCGCCTTTCGCTTCATTTCATCGATGAGCTTTTTTTGGTCCTCCAATTGTTTCTGGTATTCTTTTTCCTTCATGGCCATGGATTCCCGTTCCTTGGCCTTGGCCTTTTCCTCTATTTCCGCCTGCTTTTCCAGCAATTCCTTCTGTACGTTCAGTTTCAGGTCCTCCGCTTTCTCCTTGAGATCGTTCTCCCGTTTTAAAAGGTCGATTTCGGCGGACCGCAAAGCCCTATTTTCCTCTTTTTTCTTTTCGTTCTCGTCCTGCAGTGCTTTGAGCTGCTGTTCAAAAAGTTCGGAAGTCTGTTTTTGGATGCGTTCCGATTCTTTGAGGAGGCGTTGGTCCAATTTCTCCTTGAAAAGCTCGTTCTCCTTTTCCTTTTTCTGTTCGAATTCCTCCTTTTCCTTGGCCAGACGTTGGCGCTCCTTATTGAAAACTTCTGCTTGCTCCGCGACTTTGCGCTCGTACTCCGCTTTAAAATGGGCTTGCATTTTACCGGATAGTGCTTCTTCTACATCAAATTCGTTCCCGCAGTTCGGGCATTTTATTTTATCGACCATTTTGTATTGGATGACGGTATGTTTTGTATTGGATTAGTGGTGTACAAATTATACATATATTTTCGCTTAACCACAAACCGAATTTAAAATTTAGGGACTTCGAAACAGCGTCGGAAAGATGGGGTCAACCATCGAATGCTGAATAGGGACACCCAGTTTGGCTATGGCGTTGTTCATTTTTCAGTCCCAAATGGCTGGGCGATCGATATTCATGGCCCTTAAATAGGAAAGGAATTGTCCCGCATGTACCGCTTCGTGATACCCGATCCGTAGTAAATAGGTGCCCAAGATTTTCTTTTCCCCATTTCCGGGGTGAATGATTTCGGTTTGGTTCAAATCGGTTGCTGAAAATTGCCTTACGCTTTCTAAAAAGGTGGCCCTATAGGGTGCGGCAAACTCAAGTTCGTCCTGAACGCTAAGGAAGGGTCTGTTTTCCCAAGGGGTGCTGTAATTTTCCATACTTTTTTGGGTAATGATGATGTTCCAACCATAATCGGCCTGCAGCACATGTCTGACCATCTCGATGGCCGTCATCGCCTTTTCGTCTGGTTTCCAATGGTAGTGGCGCTCCGGAAGTGCCTGCCAAAGCCGTATGCTTTTCTTCCTGATTTCTGTAAAATTGAAAAGAAGGAGTTCGGATGGGGTCATGTTTAGGGTTTCGAGAAGGTGGTTTTAGATTAGAAACATCGTGTTTCGGTTGGATCGATTACTTGGTTAATGCCGGTAATTTAGCAATTACCAACCAAATAGTAAAATAGCGAGTATTTACGTAAGCAAGCTAGAACCAAGCAATTTTTTATAGCACCGTGTTGGCGTGTCGTTTTTTTATTTTTCGTTATAAATGTCACAATCTATGGTTCCACCAATGTCATTCATAAATTTTATTGTCCGTTGACTGAAATGAAGTCCGGGACTCTCATCTCCTAGAAAAAGCACAACCTCAAGAAGATATTCAAAGTCAGGGGTTTGTGTTTTAAGTCCGATTAATTCATTTTTATGTTTCTCAAGTTGGTCAATCAGTTTTTCAATTTCTTTAAAATAAAATGGGTTTGTTAATTTTACAGAAGAATATTCCCAAATCGTACAGACTGGTGTTTTTCCATTCTCAAATTTTTGCTTAAAGTCAATCGGTTTGATTGACAGATAAGAGTTAAAGTCCGAGAGTCTGAAATTTTCATTTTCGGTTTTAATTGCGAAATATGTGTATCCTTAAGTGTCTGTCATAAAAATACACGCCAACGTTTAGTATAAGAGCAGTAGCGGATTAATATGTACTAACTTTACGTTTTACAATTTACTAAATTGAAAGCATTGACTCTTTGATTTAATACCAAAAACTGCTATTACTCTTATACATTGTTAGCGGTAGTATTTTGTCAATTAAACGATTGCCTATAAACTAATGGGGAAAGGTTTGTTTTTGTCTTAAATAACTTATTAAAGGATTGAGGATGTTCAAACCCCAATTTATAGGAAATTTCTGCAACAGAAAGGGTAGTTGAACTTAGTAAATCTTTGGATTGTTCGATTACTTTATTCTGAATATACTGTTGCGTATTTATCCCCGTAAGTGAACGTAACATATCGCTCAAATAGCGGGGCGATACATTTAATTTTGTGCTTATATATTTCACAGTTGGCAAACCATCTTTTAAACCATTATCCTCATCAAAGTATTCGCTTATTAAAATATCGAGCGAGTTTATAATTTCGTGATTGATGTTTTTTCGGGTAATGAACTGACGATTGTAAAAACGATTGCTATAATTAAGAAGCAACTCTATTTGGGTCACCAAAACATCTTGACTAAATTGGTCAAGATTCATTTCCAATTCATTAGAAATAGTATTGAATAAATGATTAATAATATTTTTTTCTTTTGCTGATAAAAAAAGTGCTTCGGAAACATCATAGGAAAAAAAGCCATATTGATTGATGGTATTACCTAATGAATTATTACGAATAAAATCTGGATGAAAATAGAGTACAAAGCCCTCATAACTTTCGGTATTATTGGAAGTAGTAACTACTTGTTTAGGTTTTAAAAAAGCTAAGCCGCCTTCTTCAAAATCGTAATAGCCCTGTCCATATTTTACTTGCCCCTTAAACCGGTCTTTGAAAGAAATTTTATAAAAGTCAAGACTAATCTTTATACCTGCTTCAAATGAATGAATTGGTGTTTCGTTATAATTCACTAACGTAACCAAAGGGTGTAATGGTGCCGGCTGACCCAAATAACGCATTAGCTTTGAGATACAACTGAAATTTGTTATGCCGGATTTCTTATTCATTATTTGTGTATGACATTTCTAAATCACTCAATTCTGTGCTGATGGGCGAATAACAATATCTCCAACTTCCACATCTTTAGGTTGACTGATAGCATATATTACCGCATTGGCAATTGCTTCAGGATTGATGGCAAATTGCTCCATTTTTTTCAAGATAACTTTTTTCATCTCCTGATTTTCCATTTCATCTACTAATCCAGTTTTTACAAAACCTGGTGAAATCCCAGTAATTCGAATAGTTCCATCCGATTCCTGCCGGAAAGCTTCCGTGATAGTTCTTACTGCATTTTTTGTGGACGCATAAACAGCTTGCATTTGTACAATTTTGATTCCTGATGTAGAAATAATATTTACGATATGCCCTTCTTTTTGCGCTTTAAAAATAGGTATTGCAGCTGCCATTCCGTACAAAACCCCTTTTAGATTGACATCAATCATTTTGTCCCAACCTTCTACATCTAGTTCATCCATACGGCTGAGTTCACTAATTCCTGCATTGTTTACTATGGCATCCAAATAACCATAAGTTTTCAAAGCTAAGTCAACTAAATCTAACACATCGGTTCTTTTCGTAACATCTGTTTCTAAAAAAACACCTGCTCCTCCATTGTTACGAATTTCATCAACAATGGTTTGCATCTGATTTTTTCTACGAGCACCTAAAACAACTTTTGCTCCATTTTTTGCCATTGCTTTTGCAATCACTTTTCCTATTCCACTGCTAGCTCCTGTGATAACAACTACTTTGTCTTTAATTTGATTTTGCATTTTTTTTTAATTTTATTGTTGTGCAAAAGTCTTGTTAATTCAATAAAGAAAAGTAGTTAAATTGGCATATGATGTATTAGTGTTGGTTTTATTACCGCTAACAATCGTATATAATAACAAGTTACTTTATCTCCCAATAGTATGGAATATAAGTACTTACGACTTTAAAGCGATTGTGGTCTTGTTATTTTTGTTTGGGTTAAGATAAAAAGAAACCGTAGCAGTTTCTTACAGAAACCCGTAAAGATGTCAGAAAAATTGCGCTATAAAAAATGAAATTGAACGGAGCTAGATTGATGGCAGTGCCGCTTAGGAATATAAAACACAAAAAAACGGCCCTTAGGAAGTCCCAAGGGCCGTTTTTATAGTGCTATATATTGGGTGTTTATACGAACAGTAAAATAATGGTTAAGACCATACCCGCCAATGAAAAATAGACCCCTTTTTTAAATACTGAGGTCTGGGGGAGGAACATCCAAAAGGAAGAGATGACAAAAAAAAGCAGGGACAGTCCAAACAAGATATTCAACCAATACACCGGGCTGTTGGTGGTGGCTTTATGCAGGTGTTCCATTTTGTCCAAAATGATCGGAAGTTCCATTTTTTTGACCTTGGCCAATCCGGTCTTGGAATTGTACTCCCCTTGTTTAAAATACACGATATCACCTTCGGTTTTTTCCGGTTTTACTCCGCCCTTGACGCGTAAGGCGGCACTCAGTTGCCCTTCGGCCAGATTGGGTTGCAATTGCTGTTCCACGATGACCTCATGTTTTAGAAAATCAGTATTCCTAAAGATCATGATGATGCCGCTAATGGCATACATGGCCATAATGCCGGCCAGAAAAAAGCCTAAATAACGGTGTATGATGCGCATGCGTAATCCGGTGGTCATTCTCATGGTATTCTTTTTAGTGGTTTTCAGTTTTGAAGTCGCAAAAATATTCAAATATTCTTAATATCGATTAGATACTTAGGCCGTAAAAAGGTTTAACCCAGGCTTTGTTTTATTTCGGCGGTGTGGGGCTAAACCGTATTGTCAGTTCGAGTGAAACCCTGAAAGTGGTTTAGTATCGAGAACCTTTGGAACATGCGAGCTTCTCGATACAAATCTCCCGAGTACACTTCGGCAAGTTCAGCGACCATCTCGTAAATTCACTCTAAGTGACATAGGAACATAAGACGATTTACGTTACAATTAAAAAAATAATATGTACTGTCAGTTCGAGTGAAACCCTGAAAGAGGTTTTGTATCGAGAACCAA
Source organism: Maribacter sp. X9 (assembly GCF_048537565.1). Lineage (GTDB taxonomy): Bacteria > Bacteroidota > Bacteroidia > Flavobacteriales > Flavobacteriaceae > Maribacter. The sequence goes on along the minus strand of NZ_CP183215.1, from coordinate 155,632 downwards.
GGGAACACGCGAGCTTCTCGATACATTTTTCAGAATCGCGCTGCTCATCTGAAAAACACTCGAAGTGACAATGTGATAAAAAACGTGCGCATTGAACCTCATAAAAAAAGCCCCTAAAGAAATTTCTTTAGGGGCTTTCGCTGGCTGTTGTTTGTTCTCTTTATTTATAGGCCGTTACCCGTTCGTCTTGTATCACCCCGTTCCAATTCAAGCCAAAGGCAAAATCATAAGTGTTGCCATCGGCATCGGTATAAGGTTTCATATCCCGTGGTACGTCCTCGAATTGCGCCTCAACGGTCAACATGTCCGCCGGCATTTGAAAGGGCAATAGGGCAGAGGGTTCGGCGGCACCGGAAATGATTTCCATCAGCGCCTGGTCCTGTACGCCCATATGGATTAAAATTGCGGAGGCACTTCCTTCAATTTCTGAGAATACCAAAGGCTTGGCTACTTTTACCGATACGATGACCGGTTTGTCGCCCATTTTAGCCTTGGTATCGTTGACCAACTGCATATCTCGTGTATTATTCGTCGTAACGGTCTTGCCCTTATAGCTTCTATTGGTAAAGTCCTCTAACGGACTTCCACCGGCCAGACTGGTTTCGCGGGCCGTATCCGCCGTATAATCGCTGTACTGCAAATTGATGGGCACATAGCCGTTACCTCCTTGTTCCAGATCGGCACGGTCATAGCCTACGCCGCCATCGGGACTTTGAATGCCCACCAAGGCAAAATTGGCTTCCTCGGGAGTTTCGACCACCTCAAAGTAATTGGCGACGACTTCCATATTAAAGGCATCTGCCATTTTTTCCGGGGTGGTAATGCCCCACCAGTTGGTGCTTGGAGCAATATAGCGTTGCGGTACATAGACTTTTTTCTTGGTTTGCATCGGTAGGGTCTTGTCCTGGTTCTTCAACATGACAATAGAACGCAATTGTGCATCAAAACCGGCTTTCATAAAGTCACTGTTACCTACGATGTTTTGGGTTTCTTCCACATCCAAATAGGGGTTTTCAAAGAGTCCCACCCGAAAGATATTGGTCAACAGGCGAACGGCCGAAGCTTCAAAACGGGCCCTCATGGCATCTTCCCCTAATTCCGCAACGCCCATCTTATAGGCTTCCAAAACCGGACCCATGGCATTGTTACCACCAAATTGGTCCACCCCGGCGGTTATGGCCTTGTAATGCCGTTCCCCTTCGGTCATGGTTTCCACGCCCCAGCTTTTTCCCTCAAATTTATCCACCGCGGAGACATCCCTTGTAATTCCCCAATCCGTACAAATTACACCCTCGTAGCCATATTCGCCACGCAAGACATCGGTCAAGAGGTACTTGTTGAAGCCGTTACCCACCGCTTCCCCTTCACCGTCGGAAATCGTGTAATACGGCATAACGGCGGAGGCCATTTGGGTAGGGCCTTCCAATTTAAAGGCACCCTGGGTAAAGGGTTGCATGTGGGCCTGAATATTCTTACCGGGATAAACGGCGTAGGCACCATACCCAAAGTGACCATCGCGGCCCCCTTCTTCAGGTCCGCCACCTGGCCAGTGTTTGACCATGGCGTTGACACTTTCCATGCCCCAATCACCGCCATCGGTCGACTGGAACCCGTCCACATAGGCGCGGGCCATGTCCGTGGTCAAATCTGGATCCTCGCCCATGGTGCCATCAAAACGGCTCCAACGGGGCTCGGTACCCATATCGATCTGTGGCGATAAGGCGGTAGCGATTCCTAAAGCCCTATACTCTTGAGACCCAATTTCACCAAACTGTTTCATTAAGTCTGGGTCAAAAGAAGCGGCGATACCCAAGGTTCCCGGCCACATGGAAATTTCTCCACCGGCACCGGCATTGAATTCCGCATAGGAATCACTACCATGACGTGGGTCAGAACTCGTGTTTACGGGAATGCCAAGATACAAACCTTCTGCAAAGGCCTGGGCATTGTTGTTCCATTGGGCGGCTACGGCCGGACTTTCCACCGAGGTGATCAGCACATGGCGCAAATGGTCATCGGTCAAAAATTGCTTTTGTTCATCCGATAGGTCACTGGCCATAGCCCCACTTTCTTCAAAAGGTTTTCCGTCATAATTGGAAGCACCAAAACCACGGCTACTCCCCGGTAAGGATTGATGTGAACTGTACAGCATTAAACCGGCGATATCCTCCAAACTCATCTTGGAAGCCAGGTCCTTGGCGCGCTCCGACACCGGAAGTCTCCAATCCTCATAGGCATCCAGACTTCCATTTTTATTCAGGTCCTTAAAGGCATAACGGTCCTGGGTCAGGATCTTGATGCCCGATTCTGGGGAGTAACCCAAAGTTGCCCCATCTTCATTGCTGATGGTGGTAACCCCTTCCTTTGCGGTCGTGGTATATTTTTCTCCACAGCCCACCAGGAGTACCCCGGCCACAGCGGCGGATAGTAAACTAAGTTGTGTGTGTTTCTTCAACATGAATTTTCTTAATTGTTCTTGACCAGTTCAAAAAGTTCCTTGTCCATTTGCGGACTCACCTTGCATTCGATATCGAAATGCATGGTGGCGGTATTTTCGCCTGTATAGGCCGGCCACTCTGGTAAGTTTTTATAATTGGGATTCCCCGTTTTGGCGAAATTGATCCAGGCACCGCTCATTTTTTCAGCCAGCACATGGGCTTCTTCCCCACCACCGGTCATTTGGTTGGCCAGGGTGATATTGTCAAAAACAAAGGGAAGTTCCATACAATGCAGGGCCTTGTATTTTCCGTCAAAAACGGGCGACTGCCAAGTGAACAGGTACATGTAGACAGGTGCACCATCTTTTAAGGCGGCTTTTTCATTGGCCTGTAAAACGGCTCCTGGCCTGAACATGGTATCTACATCCAACAAATCTTTGGGGTCGGTATCGGTAGGGTAGGCTTTTTTCACGGCCTTGATATAGGCATCCGCATTTTCTTTATAGGTCTCTTGGATATAGTTCATGATGGTTTCTTCGGATGCACCAGCGAACCGCATGTTAGCAAATGGCGCGAATTCATTCTTAACGGTACCGATCAATAGCGGAATATCTTTTGAAAGTGCCAAAGCTTCCGGAGAGCTCACTTGGTAGGGTAGGTCAACCCCATCCCTACTTGGGCCCCAACTAAGTCCAAATCCAATGACCGGTTTTCCCGCCGCTTTCATTTTTTCAGCAACCTTGGCCAAGGCCTTGGTGCTTGCATCCGCCAAGACCTCAAAAGGCATGGTTTGGATACTATCGATATTAGCATCTTCCAATCCTAAAATCGCTATGGTTTCCTTGGCGATGTCCTGAGTATCCTCTTTTTCCAACATGGCGCTACGGAAAGAACCACTTTGATTGATGGCTTTATGAAAAAGTCCTTTCGCCTTGGGCATGGCCATTAAAGTATTCACTTTGGCACCACCACCGGACTGGCCAAAAATGGTCACATTATTGGGGTCGCCCCCAAAATTGGAAATATTGTTCTTTACCCATTCCAAGGCCATGGCCATATCCAAGATACTGTTGTTGGCAGAGTGCTTGTATTTATCCCCATAGGCCGATAAATCTAGAAATCCCAATACATTCAAGCGGTGGTTGATGGAAACTACGACCACATCGCCCTTTTTAGCGAGGTTTTCACCGTCATAGGAAGGAAGTTCATGGCTTGATCCGGTGGTGAAGCCACCTCCATGGATCCAAAACAAAACCGGTCTTTTTTTAGTATCGGTTACACTGGGTGACCAAATATTCAGACTTAGGCATTCTTCGTTAGGAAAACCCCAGTCGTGGTCGAATACAAACTCCGTTTCATCTTGAATAGTGGCAGTTTCATTCAGCAAGGGCGATACCGGTCCGTACATGGTCGTACTTTTTACCCCCTTCCAGCTAGCCGGTTTTACGGCCGCTTCAAAACGTTTTGCCGTGGCATATTGAATCCCTTTATAGGTGTTGATGTCATTATGGATGTAACCGCGAACTTGTCCGTATTCCGTATCGGTAACAGGAACTTGGGAGCCGGTCAACACAACATCTTGAGCGGTTATTTGTATGCCGGTCAAAGTGATGACAAGCATTAGAAACAATTTTAAATGAATTTTCATGTTGTTGTTAGTTTGTTGATTATTAAAAATTTTGAGTGTTTTTAAAAAAGTTTAGGTACGAATTGCGAAAGATAGATGCGCCAGTTTCTCCATATATGTCCGCCATCCGTTTCTACATATTCATAGGGCATGCCCATGTCATCTAGTTTTTTGCGGTATTCTTGATTGGCTTTGTAAAGAAAATCAGTCTTGCCAATACCGATCCAATACAATTTATAACCGTTTTCCATTTGCTGTTTTAGACCTTTGTCAATATCTGTATAAACGGTGCCTGAGGCATCTTCCCTTGGCATGAGCGCGGCCGAGAACAATCCTACATAATCAAATGTATTGGGATAGAAACGGGAGATATGGTAGGAATGAAAACCGCCCATGGAGAGACCCGCAATGGCCCGATGTGCTTTATCTGCGATCACCCTGTAGTTGTCCTCGGTAAATTTTACAATGTCCATGAAATTGGCTTCATAGGTACCGTTCATGGTCTGCGGGGCCATGAACTGAGGTTTAAAGTACCCATCGCTACCCAAACCCGGGGCGGCATCTTGTGATACATTGCCATTGGGCATTACCACGATCATCGGTTTGGCCTTGCCTTGGGCAATAAGGTTGTCCATGATTTGCGAGGTCCTACCCAGTTCCATCCAAGCTTCTTCATCGCCGCCTGCACCGTGCAGTAAATATAAAACCGGATATTTTTCATTGGAAGACTCATAACCTGGTGGGGTGTAAATGGTAATTCTTCTGTCCATTTTCAATCCAGGGGAGTCATACCATCTTTTCGCCACGGTACCATGGGGAACATCGTTTACGCGATACAGATCGGCCTGACCATCACCTACTAACAAAATATTGGTGACCGAGGCTACATCTCTTATTAAAAAAGGATTGTTGGGGTCGATCGTCTTCAAACCGTCAACGATGAAAGAATAGGTATATAATTCTGGACTTAGCGTTTTTGTGGTGTACGACCAAACGCCCTTTTCACCTTTTGTAAGGTCAGCCTTGATCGGGGCGTCCATTTCTCCCATAGGGGTCTTTATTTTTTCGGTGGGTAGAAAATCTCCGGTCAACCGTACGGAATCAGCATTAGGGGCCAAAAACCTAAAGGTGACCGAATCGTCTGCATGTATTTCTGGGGAGACAATCTGTTGTCCCCCGAACAGGTCTTCTTGTGCCATCGTGCTTACACCAGTAAGGATAAGGACTTGTAGTAAAATTGTTTTTAATTTTTTCATTAGTATAGTTCTAGTTTTCTGATTTCTTTAGCTTCTTTATAGAAGAACATGGAAAATAAGGTGTTAGCATTGGTACATGAGGTCGAGGTTTTTCTGAATCGCTTTCGCTTCATTTCATCCCTTTTTGAACTCGGCATCAAATACCGATGCTTATCCTCAATTAATTAAATCCGAATTTCTTTAATCCTTCATGGCTAATTTTAATCGCTTCCATTGGCTTCATTCCGTCAAAGGTCATATCCTGTTCTACCATATAATATTTCATACCCGAAAGTTCTTTATTGTCCAAAATGTTGGCGAAATTTATGCTGCCTTGACCTACGGGGGCAAATCTTCCCTGGGCATCCATATCTTTCACGTGCCAGATTTTGAAACGCCCTGGGTATTTGTTGAAATATGCGATAGGGTTAGCTCCGGCCTTGGTCACCCAATACAGATCCATTTGAAAGTTTACCAGTTTAGGGTCTAAATTCTCCAATAAGTAATCGATGGGTACAATACCATCTTCGTTTTTCTTGAACTCAAAATCGTGATTGTGGTATAACAGTTTAAGGCCCGCTTTTTTCGCTTTTTCACCCAATGTGTTCAAAACATCGGCCAATTCTTGAACTGAACCTTTCATACCCATGCTCATTTTTTCCCTATTGAATTCGAACATGCCCATTGGAGGAACAGGGATCACAAAATATTTGAATCCTGCCGCTTTTGCATCTGCCATTTGTTGTTCAGCATTTTCTAAGGTTGCAGAACTTTGATGTGTACTTATGGGCTTTAGCTTCATTTCTTTAAGCATTTTTTTAAAGTCGGATGGTGTCATCCCATAATACTTTCCGTCTTCATAACCTGCGGCCTCGATATTTTTATATCCGGCATCTGAAACCGCTTGTAAAGTTGCCTTGGCATTGGTACCCATATCATCTCTAACGGTATAAAGAGCCAGGCCACCAAATTTGTTCTGTGCATTGGTGGTAAATGTTCCCATTCCAAATAAAGCGGAGGCCAGAAGCATTAAAATTGATTGTTTCGATAATTTTTTCATTGTTGTTGATTTACTGATTAATACTGATGTTTGAGTTCTTATTTAAAGCTGTATAAATAGGGGGCTTTATGGGCCGTTCCTGTAAAAAGTTTCTCATGTCGTTCCAAAATATCCAACGATAATATTTTGCGTTGAAAGGTAGTGCGCCGCAGTGGCTGTCCTAAAATAGCTTCATATACCGATTGTAATTGCTTCATTGTGAATTTGGGGGGTAACAGGTTCATGCCCACTATCTTTTCGTCAATGTTCTTTCGTAATGTTTCTAGCGCTTTGTCCACAATTGTATTGTGGTCCATCATTAGTTGTGGTAATTCATCAATGGAATACCATTCAATGGAATCTGATAAATGGTCTGGTACCAGGGTAACTTTTTCGTAATTTATCAGTGCATAATAGCCAACCGTAACAAATCGTTCTAACATCCACTTGTTATCTTCCAAATCCTCATTATTGGCCAATAATATCTTTTTCATTGCTTTTGGGTCGGAGCGTTCTAAATTTCCAAAAACTTGAAATTGGTCTAGATATACATTGTCCAAGCCGGTGCGTTCCTTTACGCCCAATTGTGCCGCTTCCTGAAGATTTTGGTTATTGCCTATAAAACCGCCGGGTAGGGCAAAGAGATTGGTATCATGATATTCTAAAACGAGAATTTTCAATTGAGTGCCATTGAAACCAAATATGACACAGTCAAAGGAAAGATGTGGTAAGAAATTCTCATTTTTTGTATCTTCCATTTTTTGAATTGCTAAAATTTTATGGTTATATCAAATAAAGCATAAATTCCTAAGCAATCAAAATATATTGTCACAAATTGAGACAATGGGATGTCGAATTATTGAAGTTGGCCTATTCTCAGCTTACGGCCTTCATTGGTAATGTCGTATTTTAAACGCTGGGCTTTATAGGAAATGAAGAAACCGTAACACATGGGTCACGGTTTCATTTTAATGAGTCCATTTTATAATCCTTGAGGGTTTTAAGGACATTAAGTGTTGTTCAAAAACCTTTATAGTACCAAACGTTCATGCTTTCCAAGGTGTCTCGAACCATACAATTATTGGTCAGTGTACCTGCTAAAACAAATCCATGTTTGCTAAAAGTGATATTCAATCCGTATGAAGTGGCCCTAACCATAGTGTAAATTGTTTTACACCATGAATTCACCTTTTTTTCTTTGATGTGCTGGACCAAAAAATATGACAGGTTCTGGCCCCTGTAATCTGGATGGGTTATAAAATCTACAATTTCCATATTAGCTTCTTCCTTATGAACGGCTAAAATCGTAGAAACTAGCAATTGATCTTTTTCGAACAGGCCATAAAATTCATGGTTCAAAGCAGCTAAATGGGTAAAATAAGCCACATCCTTTATTTGATTAGGATGATATTTGTAGGCTTTTTTGTGCAAGTCCTCTAATTGGTCAAAATCATTCGGTGTTAATTTTCGGATGGTCAACTCGGCAGCCATTTCAAAATGAGAGTCCGTCTGTGGTTTATTGGCAGCAAGTGCTATGGTTTTGACCGAAGTGATGGTTTTTAGACTTTTTTCATCTTTTATATGCCTATCTTCATTTACATAGTCGGCAAGAAAATAACCATCAATAGTACCATTGTAAAGCCCCGGTATTTTGGCCTCAACGGTAAACCCATTTGATGTTAAAACATCCATGGACCTTTCAGGAGCCTTGCTTAAGATTTTCTCATATTTTTTTGATTTTGCAAGCTCCTTCATTTTTGGTACTAAAATACCTAGATCGACTTCTTTGGCTTCAGAGAAATAAATTCTGTTGTGCATGTTGCCATGATATACCAATGCACCCTCTATAGTTTCTATTTTTTCAAACATAATTTTCGATTAATCTAAAGGATTTTGCTACCAATTATTCACGTATTTGACCATCTCCAAAGACATAATACTTATTGGTGACTAATTGATCTAAACCTAAGGGTCCTCTATGGTGGAGTTTATCGGTGCTAATGGCTAATTCTGCCCCCACACCCATTTGTCCGCCATCCGTAAACCGGGTAGAAGCGTTTTGATAGACGGCCGCGCAATCCACTTCTTCCATGAACTTTCTGGCAGCCTCTTTATTGGTGGTCATTATGGTAGCCGAATGTCCACCAGAATTATCATTTATTTTTTCGATGGCCTCGTTCAGCGAATCAACTGCGCCCAGGCAACATTTCATGGCAAGGAATTCCTCTTTCCAAATCGATGGATCTTTGATAAGTTGGGCCTCGCTGATCAAACGGTTAACATCTGTATCGACCCAAGTTTCTACTCCATTGATCTGTAATAGGTTATAGAGGTCGGTTAGTTTTTCTTCATAGTTTTCAATATTTGAACTGATCAAAATCTTATCCAAAGCATTGCAAGCCGAAATTTTATCCGTTTTGGCATTCAAGATAACTTTTACGCTTTTTTCCCAATCTGCATCGGCATCCACATATAGAAAATTGTTTCCCCTACCGCTTACCAGAACAGCGCATTTGGCGTGTTCTTTTACAAAATTGATAAGACGTTCACCACCTCTGGGAACGATTAAATCTAATTTTTCAGTTGGGTTTTTCAAAAAAGCTTGCGTCTCTTCACGATTCATGGTCAATTGCTGGATATAATCTTTTGGCAAGTTGTTTTCTTCCAGGGCCTTATGCCAAAGTTCTGTGAGGATGGAATTGCTGTGCAAAGCCTCTTTTCCACCTTTCAATAATATCTTGTTATTCGCCTTGAAGGCCAGAACTGCAGCTTCTATGGTCACATCTGGCCTAGACTCATAAATAATCATAATGGTGCCAAATGGAGCCGTTTTATTATTTATTTCCAATCCGTTATCCAAAGATTTGGTAGAAATGGTCGTGCCGATTGGATCATCTTGTGCGTGAACTTCTTTAATGGAAGCAATCATGCCATCTATCTTTTTATCGGTAACGATCAATCGGTCGTACATGGCCTGGTCCTCTTTATTAAAAAGATTCAGGTCTTTTTTGTTCGCTTCAAGAATTGCATTTCGATTTTCATTTAAAATGCGCATCATGCTTTTTAAAACGTCGTTCTTTATTGCTGTTGCTATTAGTTTCATTATGCTTCGGTTTTTTCTTCAAGGGTCACTTTTGTACCCACATCTTTTCCATCTATAATATCGATAAGCGTACGTTCTCTTTTGCCGTTGGCAATATAGGTGGGTATGTTATTGGCGGCTGCTTGTTGGGCGTAGTCCAATTTAGAACCCATTCCTCCTCTACCTTCGCCTGGTTTTTTATTGCTGTCCTTGATGTATTTATCCAGGTTTTCTTCTGGATTCACATGGTCGATAAGTTCGCTACTATCGGCGTTGGGGTGCCCCGTATAGAGTCCGTCAATGTCGGTAAGTATGATCAATTTATCGGCATCGATCAGTTGAGCGATCAAACTGGCCAGCTCATCATTGTCAGAAAACATACTCATGGTAACAGAAACGGCATCATCTTCATTGGCAATAGGAATGACCCCCTCGGATAATAGTCCCTCAACGCAATTGATCATATTTTGCCGGTGTACCCCGGGTGTAAAATCACGTTTCGTTGGAAGTACTTGTGCGCACTTCATGCCATAATCATTGAAAATATTATAATAATGGCGCATCATCCGTGGTTGTCCAATAGCAGAATAGACTTGTCGGCGTTGCGTATCGTTTTCGATACTCGAGGTCCCTAGAACCTCTTTCCCTGCAATTACAGAACCCGATGAAACCAATACCGTTAAAATATCGCGCTCGTAAAGTTCGGCAATCTGTTGTACCAAATTACGCAGTACCGGTCTAACGATACGGTTATCCTTATTGGTCATTACATTGGTACCTACTTTGACCACAATTTTCTGTTTATACATATGCTTCCTTTTCTTTTCCAAGTTCAACGGCACGTTCAAAAGCGGCAAAAGCGGCTTCTTTTATCAATTCGCCTACATTGTTGTTTTCCATGGAATCTAGAGCTGCTCGGGTGGTTCCCCCTTTACTGGCCACTTTGTCCATCCAAGAATTCGGTGATAGTTCATTTTGGTTAAAAAGCTCTATGGCTCCCGTAAAGGTCTGGGCTACCAAAACTTTGGAAACATTTGGGGAAAAGCCCATCTTTAGTGCGGCTTCCATCATACTTTGCATAAAATAGAAAACATAGGCGGGTCCGCTTCCGGATATACCTGTAGAGGCGTCAATGAAATTTTCATCACTGACCAAGACAGACTTTCCTGTGGTATCCAAAAGGCTTTCGATGGTCAGCAGTTCAATTCGTGATACTTCTTCAGAGGCAACAAAAGAGGTAAGCCCTCTCCCTATCTGTGCCGGTAAATTGGGCATCGCCCTTACAATCTTTGTAAGGCCCGTTAAATTTTTGATGGTATCTATGGTAACTCCTGCCATTATAGAAATAACGATCTGTCCCGACTTTACCAATGGATTCAATTTTTGTAAAACACCTTCTGCATGATACGGTTTTACCGCAATGAAAATTATGTCCGCCTGTGGCGCACATTCCTTTAAATTATCAAAAGCATCGAATTGCGGATTCTCGCGTAGCTCCTCTAGTTTAGCTTCGGACGTATCCAAAACCATAATGTTCTTTTTCTTCAGTAATTTTGATTTAGACATACCTTCTGCATAGGTCAATCCCATATTTCCAGCGCCTATTACTAAAATTTTCATGTGTTTGTTTTAATTGATTAATTGTTTTTATGATCTTTAAATAAATAGCATTTTCTCTATAGCGTTATTTTTTCTGCCATAATACGTTTGTTTGTACCTATGTAACTGCTTTATAGGAATTCCTATAAAGTACTTTGTAATCGAGGTTACCTTTGAGTTTAAAAGGCCTGCCTTCGTTCTGTATACTTCCTGTGTGACACTATGTCTTTTGATATAAATAAATTTCATTTTCCGATTCTTGAGGTCATAACATAACATAAGCCTAACCACATCCAAATGTGAAGTGTTAAGCTTATGTTATGATGTTAAAATAATAGGTTGATACGTAAACCAAAAGAGACTTTTGAATTCGTGAACAAAGGTTGATTCTTACAAATATGCTCTTAACACTTCTGTATTTGATTTACGGCGTAAAGCCCTAATTCCCTTGTCTTTAATCTGTCTTACACGTTCTCGGGTAACGTCGAATACCTCTCCGATCTCTACGAGGCTCATGGCGGGTTGGTTACCTAGACCAAAGAAAAGACGCAGTACATCACCTTGCCTGTCAGGAATTCTTTTGAGCGCCTCATCAATGTCCATTTCTAATGATTCATCGATCATTTCCTTATCTGGACTATTCAGTTTCTTAGACTCTAAAACATTATATAGGTTAGAGGATTCCCCATCATTAAAGGGGGCATCTAAAGAAACATGCTTTCCTGAATTCTTAATGGAACTTTTAACTTTAGAAACGCTAATATCCAATTCTGATGCGATTTCTGTTGCACTCGGGGGTCTTTGATGCTCTTGTTCTAATGAGGAATAAACCTTATAAATTTTTGAATTCGTCGCTATCTTATTTTGAGGTAACCGAATAACCCTTGATTTTTTGGAAAGGGCTTGTAAAATGGATTGTCTGATCCACCATACGGCATAAGAAATGAATTTAAACCCCCTGGTCTCATCAAATCGCTTGGCGGCTTTGACCAAACCTAGATTGCCTTCATTGATTAAATCGGTAAGCCGTAGGCCTCTATTTTGATATTGCTTGGCCGCAGAAACCACAAAACGTAAGTTGGCACTTACTAATTTATCCAGTGCCTTTTGGTCTCCCTCACGAATTCTTCTTGCAAGTTCTACTTCTTCATCTGCGGTAATCAAATCTATTTTGCTTATTTCTTGAAAATATTTCTCTAGGGACTTGGCATCTCGGTTTGTAATTTGTTTAGTGATTTTCAGTTGTCGCATACAATAGTTTTTGATTATGAATACAACTTATCATTATTTGGCAGAAATCCAAGGAAAATGCCGTTTTTGTGATTTTTTTGACTAATTTTCAGGGTTATTTGCTCTTTTTTGATTGAAAAATGCAATTTTAGAATAAGCTTTACATTTAAAAATAGTATAGACAACTGTCTATTCTGATCTTCATGAAATTTGAGATGCGGGGTTTGTTAGGGGAAGTATTTATTTGGTTCTTTTGGCTGATCGCCTATTTTGAGGGTCAATTGGTTGACTCAAAATTGAATCAGGCATCTGCAGCTTTTTTGTTTAAATACATGCTATATCCTGTGAGGACATTACACTCCGCTCAAAAGTCCTATATTAATTCGAGGAATTAAAAAATAAGTATTTGGGCAATTTTAAGTTATGTAGTTTTATTTTTGAAAGACTTATTTCAAAAATCTTATGAGGCTCATTAACAAAATCACCTTTTCCATTTTTTTTATTACGAGTACGCTAACAGCCCAGCAAATTGATTTCACCAATCTAAAGAACCTCAATATACGTAACGTAGGTCCGGCGAATATGAGCGGACGTATTACCGCTATCGATGTGGTGACCGAAAATCCGAATATTATGTTCGTGGGGGCGGCTTCGGGCGGAGTCTGGAAATCGGAGAATGGAGGTTCTGCGTGGCAGCCGGTTTTTGATGAACAGCCGACCCAAAATATCGGTTCGGTGACCATTCAACAGCGTAATCCCCAGGTGATTTGGGTAGGAACTGGGGAGGGGAACCCAAGAAATTCCATGAATTTGGGCATGGGTATTTTTAAAAGTACCGATGGGGGAGCTACCTGGAAACACATGGGCTTGGAAGCGACCAAGACCATTCATAGGATAGTCATAGACCCTAATGATCCGAATGTCGTTTATGTTGGGGCTATGGGGGACCCGTTTACGCCAAATCAAGATAGAGGGCTTTATAAAACCATGGATGGGGGAGCGCACTGGGAAAAAATACTATATGCGAACACAACTTCCGGTATTGCCGATTTGGTGATGGACCCTACGAATCCAAATCGATTATTCGCGGCCTTGTATGACCATAGGCGCACTCCCTACTATTTCACATCGGGGGGTGAAGGATCTGGGCTTTACGTAACTGCCGATGCCGGAAAAACATGGACGAAAATCGGAAAAGAGGAAGGACTTCCCGAAGGTAACCTAGGGCGTATCGGTATCGCCATCGCGCCATCGGACCCAAAACGGATGTACGCTAAAATAGAGGCCAAAAAGAACGCGATTTACCGCAGTGATGATGGGGGCTCCAGTTGGGAAATGATCAACGACAATCCCAAATTCGCCAATAACCGTCCGTTTTATTTTCAGGAGTTGGCCGTGGATACCGAGGACGCCGATCGGGTCTATAACATCTATCAACCCTTATCCGTCAGTTATGACGGTGCAGCTACCTTCGATACGATACCCATGATTCCTGCGGATGAAACCAAGGGGATCCATGCCGATTTCCATGCGTTTTGGGTGAACCCCAAGGATGCCAAGCATTTTATTATTGGCGGCGATGGCGGTCTAGGCATCACCCATGACCATGGTAAAAGTTGGTATTTCCCCGAAACCATTCCCGTGGCGCAATTGTACCATGTGAGTGTGGACAATGATACTCCATATAATGTCTATGCGGGCATGCAGGACAATGGCAATTGGTCCGGCCCGGCCTATACCTGGAAACGCGGTGGCATACGAACCTTGTATTGGCAGTATTTGGTGGGCGGTGATGGATTCGATATTTCCCCCGATTTGGATAATTCCCGTTTTGGATATGGTTCTTCGCAGAATGGAAACCTCTATCGCTACGATAAAGTAACGGGGTATTATGTGAACATCATTCCGCCGGCCCCAAATTTGAAAACGCCCCTTCGCTTTAATTGGAATGCCGGTTTTGCTAGAAATCCCTTCGACGCGAATTCGGCTTATTACGGGTCCCAATTTGTGCATGTGACGAATAATAAAGGAGCCAGTTGGAAAATCATTTCTCCCGATTTGACCACCAATAATCCAGCCCATCAACAAGGGGATTACGGCGGACTCACCTTGGATGTTTCTGGAGCGGAGCGCTACAATTCCATTTTAACCATTGCCCCCAGTGCATTGAACGAAGCAGTAATTTGGGTAGGGACCGATGACGGTCAGGTGCAATTGACCACCGATGGTGGGGCACACTGGGACAATTTGACCGCAAATGTTGCGGGTATGCCCAAGGAGGGTTGGGTCGCACAAATAGAAGCGTCGAGATATGATGCCGCTACCGCTTGGCTAGTGGTCAACAACTACAGAAAGGGCGATTATGAGCCTTACCTTTTCAAAACCGATGATTTTGGTAAAACTTGGAAGCGTTTGGTAACGGGTGACACGGTAAAAGGATATGCCTTAAGTATCATTCAAGACCCTGTAGAACCGAATCTGGTATTTTTGGGAACCGAAAACGGATTGTGGATAAGTATTGATGAAGGCAACAGTTGGACCCAATTCAAAAACGGTTTCCCGTCCGTCTCTACGATGGACCTTAAAATCCAAGAGCCGGAATCTTCTTTGATAGTGGGCACGTTTGGAAGGGCCATTTGGGTGTTGGACGATTTATTGTCACTCCGTGAAATTGCTGGAAACCGATTGAAGTCAGGATTGACCGCATTACCCATGAACGACGCCGTACAGGTAAAGGGACTGTTCATCAATCCACCGGGCAATATTTGGACGGGTTTCCATACGACCTTTGAAGGGGAAAACAAGGTGTTTCAAAAAACAAAAATTCCGTTCTATATTTCGCAAGATTCATCCGCAGATAGCATCGTAAAAGCGGAGGTTTACGATAGTGAGCACCGACTGATCAATACCTTGGAAACTAAAGAACTTCAAAAAGGCCTCAATTATTTGGTCTGGAAACTGGATGAAAAATCGAGTTCCTTCGAAGGAGGGTGGTCCGATGATTTTTCGAGGGATATCTCCGTTATGCCCGGAGAATATACTATCGTACTGCAACAGGGTTCCTCAAGGGACACCACGAAAGTGAAGGTCATCCCGGATCCCCGATTCGATTTGGACCCCAAGGTGGACACTGCCTTATACGCCTATCGAAAGGCAGCGGATGCACAGGTAGCGATTTTATCGGAAACCTTGAAAACCATTGACGGAAAAATAAAACAGGTCGATAAAGTATGGAAAGAGTTGGAAGATGGTTCCACTCAAACCCATAAATCGGCGGTGAAAAAGACAAGGGGAATGAAGCAGGCCTTAAAGGAATTGAGGGCCGAAGGACAAATTCCAAAACCGGAAAGACAGGTAGGGGCATGGCAATCCTTTGAAACTTCCCCCTATTCCAAAATCCAGGAGGCCCTCAGTATTGCGGCGGCACAAACAACGGTTCCCTCACCCCAAAACCAGGAAACGCTTGAACAGGCTACTGCGTTGATTGCCGAGTTTTCCAAATCGGTCAGAAAATTTATGGATACCAATTGGAAAGCCTTTGCATCCGAAATGCAAAAGTCCGGTTTCATCATGAAGTAGGAATAACTTAAAATCAGATTATCCTAGAATAGCCTCTGCCTCGATTTCGACCAGATATCCTTCGCCCACCAATTTGGCCTCGACCAAGGTATTCGCCGGATTGATGCCTTTAAAACGTTCGCCGTGGGCTCGGGCTACAGGTTCCCAATCTGACAATTGGTTGACGAAAATACGGGTGCGGACCACATCGGCCAACGAACCTCCAAATGAGGTGATGACACCTTCAATCTTATCGATGATAAAATGGGCCTGCGCTGCCGGATCCTTGCCACCGATCATTTGGCTACTGTGGGTGGCCGTGGTACCCGATACGTGTATGGTATTCCCGATTTTTACGGCCCTGCAGTAACCGGCATAGTCTTCCCATTCCGTTCCGCTGAAAATTTGTTCTCTATTTTTTCTAGTTTTTACGGGGGTAAAGGCTTTGGGAATGGTTTCCAAATGGTCGCTTAAATCTCCGGAGGCGGTTAAAAAAGGAGGTTTTCGGTATTCGTCGCCACAATCTCCAGGTATCTGTTTTAAATCGGCCTGGGCATTCTTAATGGCTTCGATATCTTCAGCATCCAAGTGTAGGTCGAGCATTTTTCGATTGTCCTGAATATGTTCGCTTTCACCTAATCGGGCACCAACGATTACGGCCGCCACCGCTGGATTTTCCAAAATAAATCTACTGGCGATATTGGCAATGGAGGCCTCGTGTTTATCGGCAATCTTCCGTACGGTTTGCAATACATGTTGATAGGGTTCCCATCCGCCGGCTTCATCAATGAACCGTTTGTATTTCATCTGCGACCAAGTCGTCAATTCTTCATAGGAAGGTTCGGTTTTTTCTAACCATCTATCGGTCAAAAATCCACCGGCCAAGGTTCCAAAAGTCAAAAGTTTTACATTGTATTCCTCACAAACCACTGCCATATTGCCCAAGGCACGCTGGTCTATCAAGGAGTGACAAATTTGGTTGCTCACCAAAGGAATACCGCTGGCCAGGGCGATACGTAAATGGGCGGCATCAAAATTGGTAACCCCCAAATGCTTGATGAGTCCCTCTTCCTGTAGCTCCTTTAGATAGAATAGTCCGTCCAACCAACTGGCATCAGGATAGTACCACGCATGAAATTGCAATAGGTCTAGGGACGGTTGTTGCATGCGGTCCAGAGCGGTCTGTATGGCTCCACGAACGTCTTCCCTACTTATTTTCCCCGGTTTGGGCACCCATTTGGTAAAGAGTTGCACTTTGTTTTGGTCCTCAAGACTATTTTTAAAAGTACCGGCAATGATTTCGCTGGAGCCATAATGGTCCGCCATGTCGAAGGAGCTTAGACCAGCCTCCACATACGGGGACATATATTTGGCCGTAGCGACGGGGTCTAGGGTGTTGCCTTCGCGTTCCATATCGGCGATTTGCCATAATCCGGTGACGACTCGGGATATTTCTAATCCTGGTGCCAATTCAATTCTTGTGCCCATATATTATTCTTCTGGAAGTTCTAAAAATCGTTCTTTTATGTGCTGTTCGTTTTTCTTCAATCGTCTCCAATTGTAGCCAAAAATCATACTGGCCACCCCCATGACGATCAACCAGATAGGGGTGGAGTGAAAATACCAAGCGCTCGTTTGGGCCGTGATGTCTTTGTAAGTATGGATGCCTAAAAAAGCGGTTAGGGTAAGGATGCCAAGCCACCCTATGGTTAATTGTACTGTTCTGTTTTTAAGGACCGATATACGTTTCGCCACTGTTGGATTCACTTTGGTAATCGCTACCAGAGTAATGCACATCAACAGAAAATTGACCATCATGGAGGTGACCATGATATCGATGCCCAAGAAGAAATCCCCGGCAAAGTGTGATCCCAGGACACCGATACTGGCCATGCTGCCCGCTACCAGTAACGCGATATGGGGGGTGTTGTTTTTCGGATGGATGCGCGAAATGGATGTTGGAAAGATACCATCCTTCGCCCAGGCGAACATTAATCGGGAAACGGACAATAGCATGGCGGGCAAATCATTGATCAGGGCGATGGCCGCTCCTGCCAAAATAGCGATTCCCAAGGGGGAAGGTAGTACGTAACTTAAAAGTCCGGGAGCGGAAATGTCTTTCACCATGGCCTCTTCCGCGACATAACTCCAAGGTACGATATGGTATACCGAGGCCGCAAATAAAAAGTAAAAGCAGCCCACCCCAAGAATGGCCAAAAGAATGGCCGTAGGTAAGGTTTTGGTCGGGTTTTTAGCTTCGCCACCCGCTTGGGCAATGGAATCAAAACCAATAAAACTTGAAAACAGGAGGGCTGCCGCCGATAGGAATATCCGCCAGTCAAAATCGATATTCGGTGTAGGGTCAAATGTGCGTCCGGTTTTTTCGTGTAATCCGGTTAAAAAATCGGTGGAATCATAGAGCAATCCCGCTGCAATGACGATTCCGCCCAAGGCGAACATCAGGAACATCATGGGGAGCAATATGCGTTCATAGGATTTTATCCCTCGGATATTGATGCCCACAAAGAACCAGATCAACATGAGCGCAAGACTGACCCGTACCCAGCCGATTTCAAGGCCCTTCGAAATTTCTTCCCAACCTAAACTTAAGGTGACATCACGGATAAAAGGAACGGTTACATAAGCGATGACCCCAATGACTATCGATAGTCCGAACCATTGCGAAAAGCTGGCCACAAATCCCAAATACGGATTAAGACCCCTGCTGGCATATATATAGCTACCGCCTGCCCGTGGCATCGCCGATGCCAAGATGCCATAGGCCAAGGCGGCAAATAGGGCCGGGATGGCCGCAAAGGCAAAGGCAGGAAGTACATACGGACCAATACCGGGCACGTTGCGCTGAATCATAAAAGGCACCACGTTGATGGAAGCGCCCAGCATGGAACAGACGCCAGTGGCGGTCAGGGCAAGCAGCCCCATTTGTCGGGCTAGTCTTTTAGGTTTCGGGTTGGTCATTTCAGGGGTGTTGCCGTTCCACTATTCTTGGCCCAAATAGGATTCTACCCCGGTCATTTCCCATCGCCCTAAAGAAATAGGGATATTACCGACGGAATTTAACTTGTCGAAAAATTCACGCATTTCAAAAGCTTCGTTTTTCGTCTCCTTCATGCGGGCATATTCTGCCAAGGTATTTTCCAACAGGTACTTTCCGGTAATATAACTGGTTCCATACCCCGGTTGTCTTAGATACAGTTGTTGCTCAAAAAGCAGGAGTTCCTTTTCGGTCTTCATCCAGCCCCTTGGGGTATAGTTAGAATGAATACTACCGGCTTCCTCCATGGTCATGATATTGGCGTGGGCATAAAGCGAACCTAGGCCCCGTGCGGCACGTTGGGCGATCATGATGTAGACTATTTCCCGCGACCGAGGCGAATCATCGTAAAGTCCGGCATCCATGAACATTTCTTCCACGGCAGTGGCGGTGCCTTCGTTTCGGGAATCGAAGATGTTGTACAATAACGGACCTTTTCGGATTTCACGGGAGTTTGGTTCCGTATCCATACGGGCCAATTCAAACCAATGGTAAAAATGGGAATACAAGGGGCGTTGGTCGTAATGTGCGGTTATCCAGAAAAAGTTTCGTTTGTCCTTGGGGACAAAGGCGCCCAAATGGGCGTTCAGGGCAGGTTCAAAATAGTCCTTTACGGTCACCATTTCCTGTTCATCAAGAAAGCGCAATAAACTTTTTGCGGATGCTTTAGCCCGAGTGTCATATTCTTCCGGGGAACTGGCGTCGGTCATTTCGGGAAGATTTCTATTTCGATGCTCCTCTAGTTTTAGGGAGGCCCAAGCGCGGGTCAATTCCCGTTTTAACAGCATGACTTCATCTTCCCAGGTCAATGGGACCAAATGTACGTTTTGAAGATACCAGGTATAATTTTCTTTCCCGATACCGGACGGGCCTGTTTTGGAGGGGGCTTCCGTTTCTAGCCATTTCACCAAATCATTCGTGGAGGAAATGGCTTTATCTAGGGACGATACTACTTTTTTGTCCTTGGCCACCCCCGGAAGGTTTTTCATGTTTTCCAAGTTTTTACTTTGGGTTTGAACATCGCGAATACCGGCAATCCAAAGGTCTTTGGCGTTTCCGGTAAGGTTGGTTTTCGCCTGTTCGTTTAAGGACGGAATTACCGCCAATGCTGAGAGCATTTTTTTTCGGCTATCGGAATCCAACGGAAAATTATAGGTCCACACGTCTAAAACAGCATGGTGGGTGGGCCCTTCATGTGCGGGTACGTCACTTCGGTCCGTCCAAATGGTGGTGTAAAACGCCGGGTCCCGTTCCCAAGGTTTCAGGATGCGTTGGTTGAAATCGTAACCGTTCATTTCCGCATTCACGATTCGCCAATCTACCTGTTGGGGAATAGGCCATGCCGTGGTATCGATAGTATGTAATTTTTCTTGTAAAGCTTTAAATGCGGGTTCTCGTTTTTGGAAGGTCTCCTTGGTGTAATCGGGAGCTCCGTTCAGTAATGGCGGATGCTCAAAAGCTCTCCATTCCTTAAAAAGGGCAACTAAATTTTCGTAAGACGAGTTTTCGCTTTGCGATATCGATGGTATAGGGGAAGCGATAAAAAGGATAAATAACAGATAAAAAGAAATGTTGTTTTTCATTTATGTTCGGTTGGTATTGGTATGCAAATTAATCATCATGGGCCAATGTGCCATGATTTTCTTTGGTTTGTTCGAATAAAATAAGAAATAGTATTTTTTGGACTCTTAATACCAACAAATAGCTGTAATGGTAAAGAGTATATATAATGGAAAAAAACATATAAAATTAGGTCTTTTAACAAAGTGATCTCAGGAAGATTCGAACTTCCGAACGCCTGCTTAGAAGGTGACTTTTATTAAGATAAATCATCTTATATTGATTATAAAATGTTGGAATTAAATGGTTTAATTGATTATGGTGTAATTTGACTCTATTTTAATCCAGGTTAAAACTAGGCATATTTTTATATTATCGTTAAGTTGAAACTGAAATAATAGGGTAAGGACTAGGTCAATTTTAAACGTCGCAAGCATTCAAAAAAGAATGTAGTATTATATCTAATAGCTTTGTGGCTTTATCATAAAAAATATAGAATTTTAAGACTGCTCTATTCTCATTCTGTTGAAGAATGGAATGAGAAAAATAAAATATTCAAAAAATCAGTTTTGTCTAACAAAGGCCAAGATTGTAAATAAAGTAAATCAGAGTTAAACACAGAGTTGTATTTGTTAAAATCAATAATATATAAGCTTGATAAGACAATTGATGAAATCAAGGTAGGTTGCCTGATTGAAAATATATAGGAAGTTTGGTTTAATAGGTTGAAATACAGTCCATAAAATAATTTTTCTCTCGGAATAACTTTGTCAGATTGAGGTGGATTATTGATTGACTGTAAATTGAAATTATGGGGTACACCACTTCTGATTTGGAATAATTTCCTTTCCCCATTACTTTGTAACCATCTCGCGCCCTTCCTGATCAAATACATTTAAAGAGCTATGTCACCAGCACTCGCTTTTGATCTTAAATAATTTTTTTCAATATTGGCAAGCTTGTTGAGGCATTTAGATGAAACAATAAATAGGTATGGTTCATGATCAAAAAACTACGTTTTTTCAGGAGTAAAGCGCCCAGTTGCAGCCCTTTGGTTGAATTGGACGAAATCTATTCCAAAGCTATATGCCAATTACCTATTACTACTCGAAGGGAGTACTGTCAGCGATTGATCAAAAGAATCAAATTTGAACTAAAAACCGCTAGCTGTAGACAAAAGAAGAACAGCATGAAGCAGATAATCAAATCGGCAACATTGGAAATTTCAAAGTTGGAGCCAAAAGCTAAAAGTTAATTTTGAAATATGGAGTAACTCAATGGTAAAGTCCCTTTTGACTAAATAGTAATGTTAACCCCAAAAACAAACTGACGAAAACCACCCCCAAATATACCCGAAGTAGCACGGTTCAATCGTGAAGCCCTATAAATTTTATTGGTGATATTTTTACCGTTGATGAAAGCGTTCATGTGAACATTATCACCAATACTAAAGTCATAGTTCACAAAAGCATCAAACGTATGGTAGCTTGGCAGTTTGCCTATAGCGCCATCTGCAGATTCGTTGCTGAAATTATGAAATTCAGTAAATTGACTACTCACAAAATTACCGCTCACTCCTAGCGACAATTTTTTGTAATCGTAATTCAATCCAATATTTGTAGTGCTCCTTGGGGTATAGGGAGCCTCTGCATCAACTAGTCCCTGCTTACCAAATTGGATGACACTTTTGGTGATATTTTGGAAAGTGGATGGTTCAATGGTCTGGTCCGTTAACAAAGTTTCACCGCCTACACCGTCTGAAACATATACTTCATAGGCTGCTCTATTCGCATTGACCGTATTGATATATTCGTTTTGGGTGGCCGAACTGTGGATTACCTGTGAAAAAAGGTCTTTATCCACTAATTTGCCGGCCAATACTTTTGAACGCATGAGATTAAGATTGCCTACAAGTCTAAGTTGATGTTGGTTTTTGTTCAATAGTTCAACACCCAAAGCCACTTCAAAGCCCTGTACATTTATTTTTCCCAATTCCTGAAAGACTTCATTTCGTCCGCCGGCGTAGTAATTACGGCTGGTGTTATTAAAGTACGTAAGTTGGCCATCTAGGCGATTATCGAATGCATTTCCGCGCCATCCAATTTCTCTGTTCCAACTCAATTCTGGGTCTATATTGATGCTTTGCCCCGCAAGTGGATTGGTAACGATACCATTTTGTTCTACTAAAAATCCGAAAACTTTAGAGGGGGCGGTCATTCCTTCATAAATACTTCCGTAGAATTCCCCATAGTTTGTTTGATAATCCAACGTAATTCCGGGTAGGAATTGGGTATACACGTTTGGTTCCCGACCTTCTTCAGTACTATTGATATTAGGATCTTGAGCCAAGGCTCTTAAATCTTGGCGGTACATATCTACATGTTCAAAGCGGAGAATCGGCGTAATCCCCCATTTCCCAATATTGAATTCGTTACGTAAAAATCCGTTAGCAGACCAAAGTCGATACCATAGATCCGTGGTGGCACGACCACTTCTTGCCCAGCGGCTACTGTCGGCAACCAGAAAACGGTCTTTGAAAGTTTCTCGGTGCAGATTAAAACTAGCTTCTAAATGCTGTGCTTTTTTAAAAGCTTTCCATTCGTAGTCCATGGTTTCTTTCACTCCTGATACAGTATAGGTCCAACGGCTGTCCGTAGTGCTTTCCCTACCATTGTTGTTAACTCTACCGACGATTACATAATCTTCTTCCCCAAAGGTTCGTCGGTTCAAATAGCTGTATCGGTCGTTAAAAATGGCATCGCCAACATAATTTTTCACTTCGGAGGCTTTTATTTTGGCGGTAGTCTGTCGCCACCAATCACGTTCAAAGTCACTTGCATATACTTTTGAAGTAAAGCTCAATTTTTTTGAGGGCAACCATTTGTGGATAATATCCAACCCGTACCTTCTCATGGTAAACTGGTCTGCATCTAAAGGGTTTTGAGTAGGGTCCGTATCAAACGTAAAGGGGGTTTGTGAGCTTAGAGAGGCTTGATTGTCTTCCGATTGACCGCTAACTTTAAAATAAAGCGATTGGTTATCGGAGAGTTTGGCAAAAACTTTAGCGTTCAAGTTCAACACTTCGACGGAGGAATTATCGGTAAACCCATCAAATTTTTTATACACGCCTTCTACCAATGCCCCAAGATTGTTCCAGGTGCCACCATATGAAATCAAACCTGTTCTGTAATTGCGTTGTCCTCCGATCAATTTCACTCTCAACTCAGGCTTCTGAGGTGGTAAAGCGGTAATATAGTTAATGGCGCCATACATATTGTTCGGGCCATAACGCAGCATATCCGCTCCTTTATATACTTCTATGGCGGTAATGCGGTCGCTTACCGGATTGTAGTAGGCGCCTGGGGCAATATAAGGTGCTGGAGCTGAAGGTGTGCCGTCTTCCATGAGCAACACTTTTTTGGAACGTCTGCCCCATGAACCCCTGATACTGATGTTAGGACGGTTTGATAACCCCATATCCCCAACGATATTTACCCCTGGAACGGTTTTAAGCACTTCTTCGGTGCTCAGAGGATTACTATTTTTAAGTGTAATTGGAGTAATGCGAAAGTTACTTCCTTTGAATTCATCTTTAAAACTTTTTGGGGAGGCACTCACAATGACTTCATCTAAAGTCGTATTGCCCAATCGGAGTGCAATTGTGCCAAGGTCTGGATTTTGTGTGTTAATGGTAATTTCTTTTTTTTCATAGCCCAAAAAGTTGACTGTTCCAGAATAAGTGCCAGACTTTAAATTAATCGAAAAGCGGCCATTTCTATCCGTTACAGCACCACCTCCATTATCCAGTACAATTTGTGCACCCATAAGCGGTTCGTTATTTCCTTCTTCAATAACGTTACCTGTTACCGTAATTTGGGCAACTACTTGTAGTTGAATAAAAAGTAATGCAAAAAATAATAATGGGGTCCTTTTTCTTAATTCCATAGTGGGCACTTAATTTTTTAAAATACTGAATACGGTTTCTAATAGTAATAATATCCTTCTCTAAATAATTTTATAAGAATTCGGAGTATATCTAATTGGCTCCGTCCAATTTGGCGAGATCAATGGTAAACTTGGCGACTTCCCTGCCTTGATCCGTCCCTATGGTTGCGTCAAATGTCCAGTGAATTCCACCATATACCCTTGAAATAGCCGCTTCCTCGGCCCAACCCCGAACTAAACTTGCTTTTTCCGGAAATATATACGCCAGAACTTCTGATGCCGCTGCAGAGAAAACACTATGGCCAGACGTATAGCTCGGAAAATTTGGCGTACCGGCTATGGTCTTAAAACCTTTTATCATCTGTATGGGTCTGGGATAGTGGTAATAGTATTTTGCATCCCAACAGCTGATTCCGGCGTCCATGATGGCCATGTTCATATAGGCCATTGTTCTGGCTGACCGTAATGGGTTCATTTTGTATTCTACCATAAACTCATTCGCAAAACGGTTCCAATGTCCGGGAGGAGTATAGGTCCCCAATCCATCCTGCCAAAAATTGGCGATGGCTCGGTATTCTTCATTCATGTTGTCCGCGTAATTTTTTAAAATTTCGACGTCTTTTTGGAATTCTTCCGAATCTAAGCCTGGCGGTGGAATGGGACGTACATCTTCGACATTGGCAACATTCCACATTCTAACTTTTCCGAATAAAGGTGTAAGGCCTACGGGGCGTACGGGAATTTCGAGGTTATCCCATTGCCAGCCGAATCGTTCAAAGGCTGCAGCCTTTATAGAATCAGAAACGGCTTTAGGTGTTTGTGCATTTTTCATACCATCGGTCGCCGCCCTTGCCAAGGCTATTTCTGAGATTTCGTCGCCTATGGTAGAACCTGCGGCAATATCACTGGGAACATTTCCTCCGGAAAGTAAAAGACTTGCTAAATGTTCGTCCTCCATTTTTTGTAAATAGTCCTTCTCCAAAGGAAACATGGCTGAAAGTATGTTGCTGGACACTCTAGCCAAAACAGCACCGTCAGATGGGTACGAAGGGATATCGTTTGGTTCATATGCATAGGTGATAGAACCATCTTGTTGGTATGGGGCAGCTCTATTATACGAATATTTATAATGCCATGCGGTAATCAATCCGTCGAACTGCGCTACTGAAAGATAGGCCAATGCCCTTGAGGCATATGGCGGATGTGCAAAAGGAAAACCGGGCGGTCCTTCAGGGTTACTTGGGTTAGGAAGCGTATACGTGCCGTCATCATTTGGACCTGGAATCAGGTTATATTTAGCAATAAGTTCCAGAGCTATTTCATTCCATCTCACCACGGCATTATTACCCCAGTAGGTCAAGGCTTTTTTTTGTGAGGAGTTTATTTCTTTCATGGACGCTTTTAATGCCGAAATTTCAGCCTGATAGCTTTGTGATGAGATGTCTTCCGGTGCTTCTATGTTTATAGCAGCACCCTCATCGATTAAAATGGGTTTCCAAGCACCACCATTTTCATCGGCACTTGAGTAGGCATAGTCCTTATATTCGAGAAAGGTGGGAAGATCCTTTTCGCACGAAACGAATGCAACCAAGCCACAAATAAAAATAAATGGTATAACTAGTTTATTGCGCATCTTCTTTGTTGTTAGTGTTCTTGATAAAATTGAATTGATAGGTCAAACCTAATCCTACATTACTGATCTTCGCTGTATTTAATCCGTTTACCACATTGCTGTAATAAGCTACCACACCGAGACCTTTAAGATTGGGAGCGTAATATTGGACAGCGACCCCAAGTCTATCAAATTGTACCTTGTTCGTAGGTTGGGCCGCGTTGTAAGTCCTAATATTGTCACCGCTGGTCGATTTTAGACCCGTATAATTCAGTTCGAACTTTAATGAATTGTTCATGATCCATTTACCGAGAACCGCCTCAAAGTTCCATGCATTCGGCACGTCCATAATCGAGGTGTAATAACTGCCGCCATTATAATAATAATCCCGTTCGGCTTCGGTATAGCCTCGCCATAAATGGGCTGCCATACCCCGAACATAGAAACCATTGTTCAGTTGGTATTGGGCAATGCCCCGAAGTGAAAATTCCTGAGCTCCAAAGCCCAAGCTGTAGGGCATATAATCTGACAAATAATTGGTGGCCGGCGTTGAATAGCCTGCTGTGGTGAAAAGGGACAATTGCCCGGAGCCCATCGATTTTTCATAGGCTTTATATTTTATGGCAAACAGTAGATCTTGAAAACCTTTGGCGCCTTCAAACCTGCCCCCATTGGGTTCGGACGATTTTGTCTTAACGTATGGTAATCCAATATAAAAATTGAGATTATCAAAAATTCCTACAGCGGCCATCGGTAATATTGTAGTTCGGTTTACAGTTGCAATGGTCTCGTTTCTCCGTAATTCATCACCTTCCCAATACCGGTCAAAATGACCAGAATCGTAACTTAAAAGAATACATATATTCTTGGATGGCATCATTAGGGCATCGGTAGGAGTCTGTCCACGTGCGAAGACAATCGTAAATAGTAATAAAATCAGGATATTTAAATCCCTCTGAGTTTCTCGTCCGTAACGGAAGAATAAAAGTAGTGGTCCGGTCATTTTAGGAATTGGTTTTTGGTCGATTGTTTAATGAAAATGACCGACCAAAGTTGGCCGGTCATTTCATTATTATTTTGATGGTATTCAACCATCATCAGTACTAACTCAACTTGAAAACGAAATTAAAGACATTTCGAGCACCTAAGAATTAATGAAAAATCAAAAAGATTAATGAAAGGTTAAATACCTTAACCAAACAATAAAAGTTAGACGAAAAACTTAGTATCAGTTGTATGGCTTTAGGAACTAGCTCAATGTAACTTAGATGGTGCGGAATTTATATATGAATATAGAATACGTTTTTCATGAATATCATTAATAGAAAGCAATTGCACACACGAACTTGAGAAAACAATTAAAAGAAGGCTACAATTCTTTAGACAAATATTCAGGAAGTATTGATATAAACAATTTATAATGGACGAGTTTCATTGGTGGTACATTCCTGTTTTTATTGTTGTGTGGTTCATAGGCAATTGGCTTAATGAGAAGATTAGGAATAATTACAAAAAATAAAGATCTTAATTTTTATCAATGTCAAGTATTAAGCTCTTCTTTAAATTCACAATAATTTATGAGTTTATTAGTTTAGTTGTATATTAATTATCGGTAACTTTAATTAGTTTTATTAGTCATTAAACTCGATATTTGCTTATTATTTGTTTACTACTTAAGTAATAACTTAATTATCGTTATGTTTGTGATTGAACCAATAAAAGAAGTTAGCATTGTAGTCAATGTATATCGGCTATTGGTCAATGGAAAAAAACCTATTGATGAATTTATACAGAAATATAAAGATGATTCTCAATATAAAACCAAATTGGACAAATTCAAAGTATTCTTTTATATATAGGAAAAAATGAAGAATCTAAGATACCAGGAAGTAAGTTCAAAGCATTGAGGAGAAACAAGAAAGACAAATATATCGACTATGAAATCAAAACAAAAGATCTTAGAGTATATTTATTTTTGGACAAAGCAAAAGGTAAAATAGTAACCTTAGGAGGCTTAAAAAAAACTCAAAAGAAAGACATCGAAAAAATGCGGAAATGGAAGAAAGCATACTTTGAACAATCAAGTTAGCTTCCATAAATACTCACCTATTTGCTCATTTTAAGTACAGTCAAAATTAATTAAACCATCACACCATGCTCACGAACAAGGAATTAATCAGTAATACAGGATATTGGTTAGATCAAATACAGAATGAAATATTCAATGAATTAAAAATTTATATGGATGAAAATCATTTAAATCAAAAGGGATTAGCTGAAGAATTGGGTTACTCACAAAGCTATATCTCACAAGTTTTAAATGGAAATTTCAACCATAGTCTTGGCAAATTAATTGACCTTTCTTTGGCCATAAATAAGGTACCTAAAATTAGTTTTGAAAAAATTGAAGATGAATTGGAAAGACTTAATGGTATCAATCAAACTAAAACCATTGATATGTTCAATTATTCAATGACAGTTGAAACAGATACTATATTCAATAAATGTTATGACAATGTCTAAACCAAAAGAGTATAATTTAAGGTTATCTAAAATTAACGTTTTAGATTACAGTTATAATGAAAAGCATATTTCAAATAAAAGTTTTGACGAAATAATCAAAAATCTTCTAATTGATACAAAAACTACTGTGGATATAAATGAAGAACTTAAAGTTATTATTATAAAACTTAAAATTGAGTTTAGATTAAAAGATGTGCTTGAAGTTTTTTTTGAAATTTTAGTTGAAACTACTTTTGATTTATCACCATTTGAAGAAATAGTCAAAAGAGATGATGCTGGAAATATTATAATTACTGATGATTCCATAACGAATACTTTACTAGGGTTATCATTTTCGACATCAAGAGGAATTGTTTTTGAAAGATTGAGAGGTAGTATATTACAGGGGGTAGTCTTACCTGTCATAGATCCCAAGATGCTATTAAGTAATCACTAAAATTAAGAGCTTACCATACAGCCACCGTACATTTTAAAAAACAAAAAAGACTTAAAAAGCTAAAATATAGCTAATTAAGTCTTTATTAAGTGATCGCAGGAGGATTCGAACCTCCGACCGTCTGCTTAGAAGGCAGATGCTCTATCCAGCTGAGCTATGCGACCGACACCATTTTTTCAAATGTGGGTGCAAACTTAGTGAAATTTCTACATTGGTAAAACCAAAAAGTGATTAAAATGCGATTATTTAAGGCTTCCTAAGAATTGGGCCTACGGCCGGCCTTCATATTGGTCAAAGTTTTCCCAGAGTTGGTCTAAAACTTTGTAGAAGGTTTCAAATTCCTCCTCCGTAATTCCTTGAGTACTGGCCTTCCGAAGATCCGTTATAAAGGGCATAACCGTTTTCATGAGCTCCCTGCCTTCGTCCGTCATCACCAATTTGAATCGCTTTTGATCATCACGGAACCTCGATTTTTTTAAAAGTCCTTTTTTGCACAGGCCACTAATAACCCTTGAGGTCGTAGCGCGATTCCTGAAATTCGATTTGGCAATATCGGCTTGGGAAGCATCCTTACCTTCAAGGTGTACCCGCTGTAAAATGACCCATTGTTCAATGGTGAGGTCGATATTATTCTCGGCGAATACCTGTAAAAAAGTGCTCTGTACCTTTTTTAGGGTACGGTCTATATATACCCCAAATCCTTCTGTCCTGTCCATAATCTATGTGGTTGTTCTTTCAAAAGTAAAGGAGTTTACCGTTAAAATTGTTGTTAATGCAACAAAATTAAAAAAAAGTTGTAATTTTACTACCTACGAAAAGGTCAAAAAACAGGTTTATGCAATTAGGTTTTAAACAATATATTTTAGAAGATAGTACCTATAAAGGGGGTAGCAAGAAAATTGTAATGCCAGATGGGGTAGAGGTGCATAAACTTTCTTCTAACGAAAATCCGTTAGGCTATTCTCCTAAAGTAAAGCAAGCCTTGGAGAATACGTTGAACGACTTGAGCTTATATCCAGATAATACAGATATACGTTTAAGGCAGGCTTTGGTGAAAGACTTTGAAGGGGTTTTGGCGGCCGATAATTTTATATCTGCCAATAGCGGCTCTGAAATCATCGACATGATTTCCAGGGCTTTTTTAAGTGAGCACGATGAGATCATTGTCAGTCAGCCGTGCTTCTTGCCCTATACCGCTTTTACCCGATGGATGGGGGCAAAGGCCATTAATGTGCCCATGACGCCAGAGTTCAACTATAACCTTCCGGGAATCCTTGATGCCATTACCGATAAGACCAAACTGATTTTTCTGGCCTCTCCCAATAATCCGTCCGGGAACTATATTCCTAAAAAGGAGTTGCGGCAATTTATCGACCAATTACCGGAGCATGTGGTTTTGGTATTGGATGAGGTGTATCGGCATTTTGCCGAAGCTGAGGATTATACATCGGCCTTACCCTTTGTGGTGGAAGACAAGAACGTCATCGGCATCAACAGTTTTTCAAAAACCTATGGTCTGGCAGGCCTGCGAGTAGGGTATTGCTATGCCCCGGTGGCCATCAGTAGCTACATCCGTAAAATATGCAAACCGTTCCTGCTTTCTTCCTTGGCCTTGGAAGGTGCCATAGCCGCATTGAAGGATACCGATTTTGTCCAGAAAACGGTCGATTTGGTAAAGACCGAACGCAAATTCGTGCTGGATGCGCTCGATGCCATGCAGATTACCTATTGGCCCACCCAAGGAAATTTTGTGATGATAGACCCACCGGTTCCGGATACGGAATTCGTCAGCTTTTTAGAGCAAAGGGGAATCATGGTCCGACCCGTAGGAAACTTTGGCGCTCCGGGCAAGGTGCGTATTTCCTTTGGAACGCGCGAAGCCAACAAAGCCTTGATCGCCGCCATGGAGCTTTTATTGAAATCGGAAACCCTTAAAGCCTAACTTTTTTTAATGCACATGTTGCGTCAACAACAATACTAAAAATTTAAAATTAAAATTTATGTCAACTTCAACAGCAGTATCGAACACAAAAGCAAGCACCAAAGACTTCATGCCGATCAATGGTACCGATTATTTGGAATTGTATGTGAGTAACTCCAAGCAGGCGGCACATTATTACAAAACTGCCTTCGGATTTAAATCCTTGGCCTATAAAGGTCTGGAGACCGGGAGTAGGGATTTGGAATCCTATGTGGTCGTTCAGGACAAGATCCGATTGGTATTGACTTCCCCTTTAAAAAGTGGTACCAAGGTAGGAAAGCATATCGACAAACATGGCGATGGGGTCAAAGTGACCGCGCTTTGGGTTGATGATGCTACCTATGCCTATGAAGAGGCCATGAAAAGAGGGGCTAAAAGTTATATGAAACCTCAGGTAGAGGAAGACGACCATGGTAAAGTGGTACGCTCTGGGATACATACTTACGGAGAAGTGGTACATATTTTTGTGGAGCGCAAGGAGTATGAGGGTACGTTCCTGCCAGGGTACCGCGCTTGGGAATCTGATTACCAGCCTGCACCTACCGGATTGAAATTCGTAGATCATATGGTGGGGAACGTCAACGAAGGACAGATGAACTATTGGGTGGATTTCTATGAAAAGGTGATGGGCTTTACCCAAATTATGTCTTTTGACGATAAGGATATTTCAACGGAATTTACCGCCTTAATGAGTAAGGTGATGAGTAACGGGAACGGCCGTATCAAATTCCCGATCAACGAACCTGCTGCCGGACTTAAGAAATCCCAAGTGGATGAGTATTTGGAATTTTACGAAGGGGAAGGCGTACAGCACATCGCCGTAGCCACCGATGATATTGTAAAGACCGTGTCCGATTTAAAGAGTAGGGGCGTTGAGTTTTTAAATGTACCCACCACCTATTATGATGTCTTGACCGAAAGAGTGGGAGAAATCGACGAGGATATCGCATCGCTACGTAAGCTTGGCATCTTGGTGGATCGCGATGATGAAGGGTATTTGCTTCAGATTTTCACCAAGACCGTTCAGGCAAGACCTACCATGTTCTTTGAAATCATCCAACGAAAAGGGGCTACCTCTTTTGGAAAGGGAAATTTCAAAGCCTTATTCGAAGCTATCGAGCGTGAGCAGGAATTGAGAGGGACTTTATAAGGCCAACAATTTTTTGGAACCAATAAGAATAGCGTAATTTTAAAGGAAGCATTGTTTAACTCGTAAAACGAACGTTTATGCCCATTTATCACAGACAAGGAGAAATACCCCCTAAGCGGCACACGCAGTTTAGGAAACCCAACGGCGAACTGTATTCAGAACAGTTGTTCGGCACCATCGGTTTTGATGGCATGTCCTCTTTATTATATCACCACAACAGGCCCACGATGGTCAAGGAGATCTTAAAGAGTACGGATGTTTCTCCAAAAATCGCCTTGGATAAAAACATACGTTCGTTAAAATTGGTCAGTTTCAATGCGCCACCCAAAGATGATTTTTTGGAGGCCCGTGAACCCTTATTGGTCAATAGCGATGTACATATCGGGGTGGCAGCACCCCGTAAATCGCTCACGGCTTATTTTTACAAGAATACCGATGCGGATGAAGTGCTCTTTATCCATAAGGGGACCGGTACCTTAAGGACGATTTTTGGACAGATTCCGTTCGAGTACGGGGACTATCTGATCATTCCCCGAGGGACTATCTATCAAATCGATTTTGATACGGAGGATAACCGGATATTTTATGCTGAGTCTTTTTCACCCATCTATACGCCGAAGCGTTATCGAAACTGGTTCGGACAGTTATTGGAACATTCCCCATTCTGTGAGCGCGATTATAAACTTCCACAGGATTTGGAAACCTTTACCGATACCGACGAACATTTGATGAAAGTGAAAAAGCAAGGGGTAATCCATGACATGGTGTATGTTGGCCATCCGTTTGATGTCGTAGGGTGGGACGGCTATAATTTTCCATACGGATTTTCAATCCATAATTTTGAACCCATTACCGGTCGTATCCATCAACCGCCACCCGTACATCAGACCTTCGAGACCAATGCCTTTGTGATCTGTTCCTTCGTGCCTCGTTTGTACGATTACCATCCAAAGTCTATTCCTGCACCCTATAATCATTCCAACATCGATTCTGATGAGGTGTTGTACTATGTGGATGGGGATTTTATGAGCCGTAATGGGGTGCAACCGGGTAATATTTCCCTGCATCCGGCAGGTATTCCACACGGTCCGCACCCAGGGGCTACCGAGCGAAGTATCGGTCAAAAAGGTTCTGAGGAATTAGCGGTGATGATCGATACGTTTAAACCGTTAATGGTGACTGAAAATGCCCTGAAATTGGACGATGGGGATTACTATCAATCCTGGCTGGAAAAGAAATAGCTGTTGATTTTTAAGCGTTTTACCTTTCACCCGGAGCACAGTGGCAGGGAATAATTTAAAAGCAAAGAAAAGTTCGTGAAAAAACTAGAGACATGGGTAACGGTACCCGATACTTCCGATTTTTCCATCTATAATCTGCCCTTCGGCATTTTTTCCGTGAAGGAAGGAGCGCCAAAAGCGGGTATTGCCATTGGCGAGCAGATTGTGGATTTGGCCGCTTTGGCGGATTTGGGTCTGTTGGAAGTCAGTGGCGTTTATTTTAGGCAAAGTACCCTGAACGACTTTATCGGCCTAGGCAAGGAGATTACCAATAAAGTCCGGTTGGATGTGCAACAATTGCTGATTTTGGAAAATTCACCCTTAAAAAATCACCCTAAAGTTTTCGTGCCACAGCAGGATGCCAAAATGCACCTCCCAGTACATATCGGCGATTATACGGATTTCTATTCCAGCATCGAACATGCCACCAATGTGGGCAAAATGTTCCGGGATGCGAACAATGCCCTGTTGCCCAATTGGAAACACCTTCCCGTGGGGTATCATGGTAGGGCTTCGTCCATCGTAGTAAGCGGAACTGACGTTCGTAGACCGATGGGACAGATACTGCCTAAGGACCAAATCGAGCCTGTTTTTCAAGCTTCCGGGCGATTGGATTTTGAATTGGAAATGGGATTCATCGTCGGGAAACGTAAACGATTGGGGGAACGTATTTCCACCAAAAATGCGGCAGAACATATTTTTGGAATGGTACTGTTCAATGACTGGTCTGCCCGCGATATCCAAAAATGGGAATATGTGCCTTTAGGTCCGTTTTTAGGAAAAAGTTTTGCCTCGTCCATGTCGCCCTGGGTGGTCACCATGGAAGCCTTGGAACCTTTTAGGGTTTCCGGCCCGGAACAGGACCCCAAGGTGTTGCCCTATTTGGAGTTTGAGGGGGAGTACAATTTCGATATTCAATTACAGGTGGGGATTCAGCCCAAAGGTACTACCGAGAAAGTGGTAAGTACCTCCAATTTCAAGTTCATGTATTGGAACATGCTGCAGCAGTTGGCACATCATACGGTGAACGGCTGCAATGTGAACGTGGGCGATGTCATGGCCTCGGGAACGATATCGGGTAAGGATGCCTCTTCCTATGGCTCTATGCTGGAGATTTCTTGGGGTGGCAAGAAATCGGTTCAAATGAATGATGGCAGTGAGCGCAGGTTTCTTGAGGACCATGATACGGTCATCATGCGTGGGCATGCCGAAAAGGAAGGTATACGCATTGGCTTCGGGGAAGTTAAGGGTACCATCCTGCCTAGTACATAATTAAAGAAAACTTCAAAAAATATTAAAAGTAACGAATGAAAAAGCAAACGAACATAAAATCCATCGACCCAACTTCCATTTCCCAGCAAGAACTTCACGGCTATTTACTTTCTGCCGTGGCGCCAAGACCTATTTGTTTTGCAAGTACCATCGATAAGGATGGGAACGTGAATTTGAGTCCGTTCAGCTATTTCAATTTGTTCAGTGTCAATCCGCCGATTATGGTCTTTTCTCCTTCCAGAAGAGGTCGGGATAATACTACCAAACATACCTTGGACAATGTGTTGGAGGTTAAGGAAACCGTCATCAATATCGTGAATTATGATATGGTGGAG
The DNA here is from genome assembly GCF_048537565.1 of Maribacter sp. X9. Lineage (GTDB taxonomy): Bacteria > Bacteroidota > Bacteroidia > Flavobacteriales > Flavobacteriaceae > Maribacter. The sequence continues at coordinate 120,675 of NZ_CP183215.1, read as the reverse complement.
CAAATGTCCTTGTCCAGTACCGAATATGCCCATGGGGTCAATGAATTTGTAAAAGCCGGATTTACTCAGGTGCCCAGTGAAAAGGTAAAACCACCCCGAGTAGGGGAGGCGCCGGTAGCGTTTGAATGTGTGGTGGATCAAGTAATTGCTTTAGGGGATGAAGGTGGTGCCGGTAATCTGGTATTGGCCAAAGTGGTTAAGATCCATATCAACGAAGCCTTTTTGGATAAAGAAGGAAATTTGGATACGCCTAAACTGGATTTGGTAGCCCGTATGGGCGGTAATTGGTATTGCCGGGCAAATGGCGATGCACTTTTTGAAATCCCAAAACCCATCCGTACCCATGGCATAGGCGTGGATAGCCTACCCCAGGAAGTACGGGAGAGCAGCGTCCTGACCGGAAATAATTTAGGACGTTTGGGAAATTTGGAGGAAATTCCCACCCGAGAGACCATTGACCGTATTGCGGGACATCCAGAGGTAAAATCAGTATTGGAACTAAGCGATACGGTGACGGAAAAGCATAAACTGGCCCAAAAATGGATCAATGAGGGGCATACGGAAGATGCATTGGCGCTATTGCACCTTTAATCAGCTTTTATTAGTCCTATTCGTTTTGAATGGGCAATAGCTTCCGCACTGTTGGTAAAATAGCAGGTTTCAATATTCTTTTCTTTTATCTGCTTCATTTTCTCCAAAATGGCCGGTTTGGGTCGTTTTGAAACTTGCCGTATATACACCGCTCTGATGTTTTTTGGAAACTTGGTGCAGATGCGTTCATAGATATTGGCATCTTTTTGTGAATCGTCTCCCAACAACACATACTGTGAATCCGGATAAAAGGAAATGATCCGTTCTATTTTATCGAATTTATGATCGTGATTTCCCCCACCGGTCTTTAAAAAATCGAATACCCTTGTTTTCAGTGCTTTAAGCTTAAGAACGGATTTGGGTAATTTTTGCAAGATGGAAAACTGTACGATAAAGTAGTAGAGGTTCCATTCACTGCTCGATACAAAGAAAAAGGAATTGGGTGAATTCTTGTTTTTCGGGTTGTTTTCCAAGGCCTTATAGTGGGCTTCCACTTCTTCAAAGGTTTTACGTTGGTTAACGTTTCGGGTTAACAGCACATAGAGTTTTTTCCAAATATTACCACTGTGGGAAATCAGGAAGGTGTCGTCAATATCTGAGATGATGGTCAATCCGGTTTCGAAGGGTTTACGAAATTCTGCCTTCTCGATAATTCCGTATCGATGGCCTTCCAATTTACAGATTACTTCGTAACTATGCCATCCGGGCTCCAACGGAAAATTATAGGGCAAATTGAACCTGAAGTATCCGTTCGCATTGGTACTGCTGATTACGTTTAAATCTCTAAACCTGAATTGTACCTCGACATTTTTTAAGGGGCGTATGCTGAACATGTTCCACAGGGCTAGAATGTGGTAGAATCCGTTGCGGTCAATTTCGTAGTTACTGGGTCCCCATGATTCGAAAACGTGTCCAAAGACCACGATTTCAGTGTCATTAGCATAGCCTCTATACAATTGTAGGTCTAATTTCATTTTTTAGGGGTAATCATCGGTTTGGAAAATACTTAATTTTGGGTAAAATAGTGGGTCTATATGGAAAATAAAATACTGCTGGTCCTAAATCCCATTGCAGGGGATAAGGATAAGGAGCATATTGAGGATGCAGTACGGCAGATGGCCAATAAAAATAACTTTGGACTACAGGTGTATAAGACCACCGGTAAAGAGGATAAGGTCAAGATTCTTTCCCTTTTGGATGAAGAAGATTTCTCAAGGATTTTTATAGCCGGCGGTGACGGCACCATACGCGAAGTGGCCGACGCTATTAAGGACCGGGACCTTTTAATCGGCCTTTTTCCAAGTGGTTCTGCCAACGGACTGGCATTGAATCTTAATATTCCAGAAGATTTAGAGGAACAACTAGAAATAGCCATGGGCGGTACGTTTCTAACTTTAGATATTCTAGAGGTTGGAGGTCATACTTCTTTACATATTTCCGATTTTGGGGTGAATGCGGCCCTGATCAAAAACTATGAGAAATCTGATGTTCGTGGAAAGTTGGGATACCTTCTACAAGCCATACCTACCCTGACCACCAGTAAATATCCGTTTGCCGTAACGGTAAAAGCCAATGATAAGACAATTAACGAAGAAGTGATATTGGTTGCCATTGCCAACGCAAAAAAGTTTGGCACCGGTGCCAATATCAATCCCACCGGGAAATTGGATGACGGTATTTTTGAAGTATTGCTGTTTAAGAATTTTGATATATCGGAAATACTGAAAACCTTTTACGGCGAAATAGCACCCAACAGTGAATTTGTAACCGTAATCAAAACGACCGAAGCCAGAATAACCTGCGAGGAACCCCTTCCTTTTCAAATAGATGGGGAATTTATGGGGGATAAAAAAGAAATTGTGGCGAGAATGCGGCCTGAAAAATTAAAAATATTAAGTGCGTTGTAAATCTATTCTAAAAGGTCGTCCGGCTCAATATGAATTAATACATGACCGATATTAGGGAGTTCTGCCCGAAGATAATCCTTAAGATGGTGCGAAATATCATGGCCTTCCTTAACCGATATTTTACCGTCCACCACCGCGTGTAAATCGATATGGAATTTCATTCCCGCTTTGCGGATAAAGCATTTTTCCGTGGCCTTGACCCCTTTCACTTCAAGGGATTTGACCCGTATTTCTTCCAACAGCTCATCGTATCGTTGTTCATCCATAATTTCGCCCAAGGCCGGTCTTAGGATTAAATAACTATTATAAAAAATAAAGCCAGCGGCAATTAAGGCGGCCCAGTCATCAGCGGTCTCAAAGCCTTTTCCAAAATAGATGGCAATGGAAATGCCGATAAATGCCATTACGGAGGTAATCGCATCACTTCGATGATGCCAGGCATCGGCCTTTAAGGAGGAACTATTGGTTTGCCTGCTTTTTTTAATCACGACCTGATAGGAGATTTCCTTCCATAAAATGATCAGGCCCAAAACAACTAAAGTCCAAGGTTTGGGCACTTTATGGGGGGTTTGGATATTCTCTATGCTCTCGTAAGCGATGACGGTTGCGGAAATCACCAAAAAGGCCACGACTAAAAAGGTGATAATGGGCTCAATTTTTCCGTGGCCGTAGGGGTGGTTATCATCTGCAGGGCGTTTGGCATAGGTAAACCCTACTAGGACTAGGATAGATGAAAAAATATCCGTGGTGGACTCAATAGCGTCGGCAATAAGCGCATAGGAATTCCCGAAAAACCCGGCCAGTCCCTTGATCAAGGCCAAGGCGGTGTTCCCGATGATACTGAAATATGTCGTCCTAATGGCCGTTTGCACATTGTTCATGTTGCAAAGGTACGGCACCTCAAAAACAAAGAAATGGAATTAGCGGATTAATTCAGGTGTAAAAACGGTCGATTTCTTCGCAATCCTTCCTTGAGGAAGTAAGGCGTTTACCGGGACTTTTCCATAGAATCGCTAAATTCCCTATTCACAAATCTGGGCGGACTGTCGCCCTGCCAATTGCCATTCCTTTTTGTTTTTGACCCAAACATTGGTGAATCGTCTTGGTATCCAATCTTTTTGATCGGGCGTCATATCTGCGGGTTGTTGCAGTTCCTTGCCCATGACAATGGCCATGTTGCCGTTGAAGGTGATTTTCTCTATGATGCGTTCCACCTTGGGAAATACATGACCGCTCTTCATCAAGGCCACAATGTCGGTTGGGGTTACGATTTTTCCTTTGGGATTGTTGACCACATACTCTTCTGTCCAAATTTTCAGCAAAGCATCGGTATCTCCTTGGTCCAATAATGCGGTCCAGTGTTTTTCCAATTCCCGTATGCGTTGTTCATCCTTAGATTGGGAAAAGGCAAGGGAAGTAATCAGGGTAAAAGCGATGATCAATACGTTTATTTTTTTCATGGGATATTTATTTTTTAGTGCTTCAATTACGAATAGTGCTGCGTTAAGCATATATCTTCCGGAATTCGACCGGAGTGGTTGCCGTATGCGTTTTAAATACTTTTGGGTTCATGGTTTTTGGGTTTAATCAAAAATATGATCCTCATAATTGGCCCACCATTCTGCTATATCAACTTTGGGTTTTCGGCAGAGATATAAAGGTATTCCGTTTTCTTCGTCGATGGCATAGGGGTGGGTAATAATTTTCACCAGTTCCGTTTCTTGAAAAACTTTTTCTACGGTAGCTTTCTCATTGCCAAGGCTGATCCATACATCGGCATTGGGATTTCCATAGCCCCAAGTCCAAAAACTACCGTGCCTGCTAATGGGGTCGGGCAAATTGTATCGCTCACCCAAGATTTTAAGGGCGCCCGCTTCCCCATAGTTTTCCGCCCATAAAACACAGTTTTGTTTTTCCTTTGGGGATAAGGTTTTATAGACACTGTCGACCAATTTCACCTGTTCTTCCCATCCGAACATATCGGCATAATCAGAAGTTAGTGTAATGCGGCCATCTTCCTCTTTTAGCTGGGCATAGTCCACAAAGGTGTCGATAGGTAAAACAGGCGTCGCTTCGGGAATGAAATAAAGCGAAGGTAAAAGGACAACGGCTGAAATGACATACATCCAAATGGGTTTCTTTGAAAGCAAGGTTTCTAGGGTAACGGCGCCCGCTGCGAAAAGAACGGGATAGATTCCAAATACATAATAGGCCTTGGCATTGAGTAGCCAAAGCGTGCTGAAAATGACAACGACCGCCACACCCAGCGACCTATATTTCTTCAAGTTTTTGCTGATGAGTAACCTGAACAATCCAAACAAACTGACAAGGAGCGTAAACGGAAAATAGAGTTGTTCCAAACCGAATTCCAGAGGGTCTATTTCCTCCAATTGGTTTTCGGACAGGGCCTGTAGGTGTTTTAAAAGCGGAAAATCGTGTTGTATTTGCCAGATAAGATTGGGTAGGAAAATGAGCAGTGCAAGGAATGCGGCAACATAAAGCCATTTGTTTTTAAATAGGCTTCCTTTTTGATATAAAAACAGCCCGACGAATATTCCAAATGCCCAGACCAAAATGGTGTATTTGGTCAATAACCCCAACCCCAAGCTTACTCCCAATAGTAGTAGGAATTTTTTGTTTTGCGAGTTGATGAACTTGAGGAGTAGATAGAAACCTAAGGTCCAAAAGAATTGGTCGAACGCCACAGGTTGAAAAAGCGTATGATTCCGGTAAAAGAGCAAGAAGGCGAGTACGCAGATGCCCGATAGTACAACGGCCTTTGTTTTTCCGCCCAATTCCAAAGCCATGAGACAGCATAATATAAGGATGCCTACGCCGGCCAAGGTCGGAAAAAGCCGAATGCCCCATAGCGAATCCGCAAAAATCCAATGGGCTATTTTTCCGATAAAACCTATGAACGGGGGAAATTCCATATAGCCCCAATCCAAATGCTGGCCTGCGGACAAGTGTAATAATTCATCGCGGTGAAAGCCGTAGTTGCGATTGCCTAAGCATTGAATGATGAACTTGACCAAGGATAAACCCAAGATGATCGGAAGGTATTTTTTCATGGTTTGGTCTCCAGTAAAGAATTTATTACTGTCCCTAAGATAAGGGAACTTTGGTTTATTCTAGATCATGTAATGCAGTTTCGCTAGCCTGTTTTATCAGTACCAACCACTTTTTGTGAATAAATCTACCGCCAGTCTTTTTTGTTGTCCGTCATATTCTCCTAGCAATTCTTGTCCGTTACGGCGAGTGTTCTCATTCATATATATGAGCATAAATAAAATACCTGTCCTGAGTGTGGTCGAAACACAAAACGTCTTTCATGGTTTCACTCGAACTGACAGTGCGTTTTATGGGTCTAATTATAACGAACTCTTATGCCGTATGTCACTTCGAGTGTTTTTTAGATGAGTAGAGCGAATCTAAAAAATGTATCGAGAAGCTCGCGTGTTCCGAACGGTTCTCGATACAAGACGTCTTTCAGGGTTTCACTCGAACTGACAGTAGGTTTTATTGTTTTGATTGTAATATAAATCGTTGTGTGCCATATGTCACTTCGAGTGAATTTTGAGGCACGAAAAATTAGTATCGAGAAGCCTTGCGTGTCCCAATCGTTCTCGATACAATTTTAGGTTTATGCTGCGCTGCAACCTAAAACCACTCGAACTGACACTTCATTTTATGTTTTCCTGTCCCTTACTTGGTTCATCTGTCACTTCGGGTGTTTTTTAGATCAACATCGCGAATCTAAAAATGTATCGATAAGCTCGCGTGTTCCGAACGGTTCTCGATACAAGACCTCTTTCAGGGTTTCACTCGAACTGACAGTAGGTTTTATTGTTTTGATTGTAATATAAATCGTTGTGTGCCATATGTCACTTCGAGTGAATTTTGAGGCACGAAAAATTAGTATCGAGAAGCCTTGCGTGTCCCCATCGTTCTCGATACAATTTTAGGTTGATGCTGCGCTACAACCTAAAACCACTCGAACTGACAATGCGTCTTTTAAAGCGATTGTTTAATGAAAGGTTTAGTTACTACGCAAAACACTTTTCAACGCATTGATGTTCCCGTCGATACCTGCAGGGATTTCCAACTCCAACACTTTGCACATCAAGGGATAGATGTGGATGTTCTTTACGGACGGGACTTCCATATCGCTTTTGAAAGCGGGGCCTTTGGCGTAAAAAATACCGTGCATGTCGATAAGGTTGGTATCAAAACCATGAACCCCGGTGGTGTTGATGTTCTTTTCCATTCTGGTGGCAATGGCCTTTTTGGGAGCAAAATAATAGCCCTTGTCTGGAACCAATTGCAACACTCCCCAGTCTTGTCGAGTCGGGGTTTTTTCAAACCCGGGTGTATCCGCCGTTCGGTAGACTTTAAAATGGTTTTCTTTGGTGGACAGGTAGGTTAGTAACTGATCGATATCCACCTGCCCTTTCGGGTGAATGTTCACGAGGGAGCCTTGGTTTACGTATGTAAAAAGGCTATCATTTTCTATGTCATCCATGGGGATGAGGGTTGTCGTGGGCTGGTCCGCCATCCCATGGTCGGACACCACGATGATGTTCACCGGCAACCCCGTTGCGGCCACCTCTTGAAACAGTTTGCCCAAGCTTTTATCCAATTCGAACAGGCCTTTTTTGATTTGCGCTTCGTTGGAGGGACCGTATTTGTGTCCGACATCGTCCGTATCACTAAAATACATGGTAATCAAATGTGGTCTTTTTTCGGCGGGAAGTTGGAGCCAAGCTATGGCTTGCGCCACACGGGTCTCGTTTTTAACCTTGCCGTCGTATTTGTAATAGTAAGTGGGGGTAATCCCTTGGATATTGGCCTCCGTACCGGCAAAGAAATAACTGGCCGTAACCATGTTCGCTTTGTTCGCTTCCAGCCAAATGGGCGAACCTCCGTAAAAGCTGCCGTCTTCCGCGGTTGCCCGGTCCCGGATATTGTATTCCTTTTGGTGTTTATAGCTGTAAAAAACATTGCCTAGAATACCGTGATGGTCGGGGTACAGCCCGGTGGCAATGGTGTAATGGTTGGGAAAGGTTTTGGAAGGGTAGGAGGGGATAAGGGATTTCGCTTTTACCCCGCCATCGATAAAGGCCGACAAATTGGGCGGATCGTACTTTTCCACATAATCCCAACGAAAACCATCTAAGGAAATCAAGATGAGGTAGGGTTTCTCCTGCGCCTCCTTAGAGTTGAGGGTCGTAATTTGTTGAGCGGTAGGTTTGGCTGCGGTAGGAGCAAGTTTTTGATGGCAGGAAGCTAGGAGGATAATGCCCAGAAAATAGAGTAGTACCGATGGACTAGTTCGATGTATCATGTTTGGTGGTGTTGTTCGTGCCGAACAAGGTACGAGCAATTTTTGAAAAGCATTGGCGAATGTGTGTGAATAAAACATGAAGAAATACCCGGCGCAGGAACTGTTTACCCCTTGAGAAGCAGACCCTGTCCCTACTTTTTGGAACTTTCAAAGGCTGATAGGCACGCATCCAACGGAGCACCGTTGGTATGGATACATTCGCAAAACGTAAATCCGGCTTCTTCGTTTTTGGTATGCTCAAACTGCTTCTTACAGTCCGATAGGGAATTCCTGGGCATCACTTCCAATCCAAATTCGGCCCATACTACCGTAAGTACGACGGTAATGATGACCCCGATAAAAAATAGCCATGGAAAGCTGTTGCTGTAGGTTGTCGGCTTTTCGAATAGGCCAACATGGGTATACTTTCTAAAGGGCAACAGAAATTTGAGTCGGTCATAATGCCAGACCAGCAGGAACAGATTGGCAAGCACCATGAGCGGTGCCGTAACATAGGAGCCCTCAAAGCGTACGGCGAATGAAAGTATCCAAATATTGACGATAATGGGAAAGTAAAGTAATGCACCTAATGGAACCATTCTAGGAATCAATAAAAGAACGGCGGCGACCACCTGGGCAACTCCAATAAAGGTGTAATAATAACCGGTATGATGTAGGGCCTCAAGATAGGCGCCCATGGGGTGGAGGGGCGAAAGTCCGCTAGCGAATCGTTCGCCCAAAATCTTCACCATACCGGCAACGATAAAGGCGTAGGCCAAACTTATACGGCAAAACAGCGCAAAAAGCCAATACCACCTATTGCTTTTAAGGCTTACATAGAACCGTTCAAATTTTAAAACCGTGGACAAGGCAGTAGGATTTGTGTAAATCACGAATTTACAATTTATGGGGATTGCCGCCAATTCTTGGTAGGTAAGCAATTTTAGCAAGTCTTTTGAATTCGGAATCCGTTCGTAATGTTGGAGGGTTTTTAGTGCTCCCTTAACGTCACAAAAAGCTGTGCCTTTATTTTCCATACGCCAGAGGCTTTGGTCCATTGGGCGGAGTAGTTGCCCCCGACAATGGCTTTCTCACTTACATCGGGGTCGTAACCGTTCCAAATGCCGTTTTCCCAGGCTAATCCTCTTTTTTCGTTGACCTCAATTTCGTGTGCGGTGCGTACCCAGTACATTTTGCTATCGCCAGCCTCTAGAATATAGTCTTCCAGTGCCTTTTTACCGGAAAGCAAGGTTCCGCTGCCGGTAGTGGTCAAGACATCTTCGGTCAAGAAGGACAGCACTTTGGTGTGGTCAAGGGCTTTTAGGGCTTGGTTGGAAGCATCTCTAAGGGTAAGGATTTGTTCCTTATCGGTTTGGGCATAAAGTGCCGCTGTAGAAAAACAGTAGGCTACGACCAGCATCAGTAGGAGTTTTATCGTTTTCATATTTAGGATTGAATTTTAATGAACATTACCTTATCTGGATTTCTGCGACCGTTACTGTGGATGGCAATAATTATTGCTTCAAACTCACCTTTTCCAGAAACTTAAAATCGCCGTTTTCTTCTTGGATTAGACCATTTTCTAAATCTAATTCGAATATTAGTGTTGACTTCATGTCATTTGACAAATCCAATTCTATATCAGTTCTGTTTGAAATTGCAGCATCTAATAATTGATAGTTAAATTGCTCTCCATCGACGGTTAAAAAACCTGAATCAAATCCGAAGTCAAAGGCAACCGCCTTGGATAAATCATTATCTGCTTTGAATACCAATACTGCTTCATTTGAATCATTTTTTCGGTAATCCAAATTTTCTCCACCAATATAAATGGTTCTGATTCCTTCATCATTTCCATTCATCTCATATACTCTAACAAATTGAACCAGAATATTAAATTCTTCAATATTCAAATCAATTGGGCTCTTAAATGTAAAAAAGTATTCCGTTTCCGGTTTTGCATCTTCTGTATCGCAGGATGAAAAGCCAGTCAAGGTTATGATTAGCAAAAGGATTTTTTTTATGGAATTCATTTTTTTAGGTCTCAATTAAAGCAATTACTTATGGCCATTAAGCCTGCTGTACAAGTTAGCGAAAAAATCGGTTGGTAATCATTGGTGATCCCTTGATCGATCGTAAATTCAGGAAGTAAGTGAAGCAATTTGAACTACCTTATCCAACGTACTGTATACGCCGCAAAAAATGTGATTACCGATATTAGAGCCGACCCTTCTCATGAAAAGGGATGCACCTCTCGGCCATCGCCTATAACCTGAAGAAGTACCTGAAATTCGACCAAAAACGGGTAAAAAGCGGGGCGGGACAGCTTGCTTTGATGGCAGTGGCCAAAAGTGTGCTACAAAACCTGTTTCAAGCTTCCATGACGCATCGGAATTTGGACTTCCGTTTCTGAGTCGACAAGAAAAAAGCCCCGTAAAGGGGCTGATATTCATCTGTAATTTAATTGGTTAGGGGCTTGTGCAACGGTTACCATTGTTGTGTTTAGTTTTATTCATATTTCGAAAGGAATTTTTCTTTCAATTCTTCAGAAATATTTGGGTCAGCAAGTACTTTTGCGTCAATTTCCATTTTTCGTCCTTTTTTATTCGATTCACTTCTATCGTGGATTAAATCAATTATTATTAGAATAACAATCAAAATACATAAAGTTAAAAATTCACCATATGGACTTGAATCTTTTGAAAATTTTAAAAAATATTTTTCAAAATCAATTTCTAAAGTTATTGAAGCAATAATAGCCAGAATTAGTGGTATCGTTAATAAAACTTTGATTTTCGACAGGTGAATTTTCTTTGCAAAGAAAAATCCTATTTTCTTAAAAATTTTTATCATTCTTCCAATTTTTTGCTTTCGTACTCCAATTTTGAAATTGACTCCATTACTTTACTCAATCTGAAATAGAATATTGTGATAAATTCCTTTTGAATTTGAGGAGATTGATGTTGAATAATAACTATTCTTAATTCGTCTAAATCTCTAATAGCTGTACTTAAATACTCTTCATAGTATTGATAATTTATATTTTCTCTGTTTTTTAAAGACGAAATCTTATTGTAAAAGATTATTTGAAGACCTTCTACATTCTTTAGCAATTCATATTTATGCTCTGGAATTCTATAATCAAATAAGGGAAGACTTCTATAGTTTTTCTTTTCATTTTCTTTTTTTTGTTCGTTTTCAAGTTTATATAAAATTTCTCTCCAATCTTTTTTAGAATGGGACAACTCAATATTAATTTTTAAAAAAGTCAACAATATTATTGCAGTAGCTCCATAACCAACCCAATATGAAAGAGAGAAAAACACAATTGAAAACCACAAGACACCAATAATCAACAAAGTTATTAGAATCCACTCCCAAATCATCTTTTCATCAGATTTGATTTCATTCCGTATGAATTTATCTATATACTTCATTTTTTAAATTACACAAAACGCTTAGTATATGAAAAGTAGGCGATTTCGAAGCACAAAACTTTCGGTTAAGCACTTACTTTGATACGAGCCAAAAGCCTTGATTTTATTACTGTTTCGCCTATTTTTTATATACATTGTTAGCCACAGGTGTTTATTATTCCTTTCAGATATTGTTTTACTTTTGGATATTCTATGTCGTAAGTTGAAATATCTTTTTTTGATATTATTTCACATATTGTTTTAGACAAAAATAATTTCATACTTAAAGTATTAAAGTCAATTTCGTGTTTATCTTCATTATTTTGTCTGCACATTTCTGTTGCAAAATCTAAAATCGCCTTTCTATTATATGCAGGAAGAGTTCTCTTTTTTCTATCTGTTTTTTTAATTTGAGAATATTTTTTCTTTCGCAAGAACTTATTTACCGAATCAAAAAATAAATCAGGATATACGAAGTCTTCCAATTCAATATCATTAAATTTTTCATCATCAAAACGATTAATAAACTTACATTCAAGCTCTATGGATTCATAGGCTTTATCCTTTAAGGTGTTAAATTTACTTCTACCAGCAGGGTCTCTGTCAAAGATTGCCACTATTTTAGGTTTATATTCTAATTCTGAACAGAAATCGTTTAAAAATTGTAAAAAACCTGGGTATTTGTCAACACCACCACCAACTAAAATGTTTGGAATTGGTAAGTTAAATTTTAATAATAGAGCAACAAATAAGTCTTTATCTTCTTGACCTTCAACAAGCAAGTTAAAAGGCATAACCTCCCAAGAATCATTTCTGCCTATCCCAAAATTTTCTTTAATTTTTTGTGCCTGCTCAAAGTTAGAACCTTTGAAAATGACCGTATTTAATTTATAAAAGAGCAACCCTTTTTTTCGAGAATATTCTTTCAATTCTTTTGTACCTTCAAATAAAAAGGTGTTACCTAATTGATTAACATCTATAAAAAAATGAGAATGAGTAGTAATAATTATTTGACTTGTATCTGATTCGGATATCAATTTGTTATAAAGACTTTTCTGTAAACCAGCTTGGAGAAATGCTTCTGGTTCATCAATTGCCCAAATTATATCTCTTTTTGTCCTTGAATTAACGTATTGAATTAAAGATAATAAAATTGTTCTTTGAATACCACTACCTTTTGTTTCAAGCTTTCGTTCATTAGTATCAAACAATGTAAATTCAATAATCTTCGAAATTGCATCTCTTAAAAATAAATATTCAGGAAATCTTATTTGAAGTTTCCAATCATTAGAATCTATTGATTCTACATCTTTTAAATGACTTTGAAAAATTTTCGTTAATTCCGTTTCAATTTTGCCAACAGACTGTTTAGATAACTTTATAAATTCGTCCAATTTAGCTAATGATTCTTTTTGATTTTTTCCTCTTCTTTGGTCAAGTCCCAATGGAAGTATTTCATCATTTACTATTTCTGAAACCAGTTTTGGTATATTAACATTACTTGCTTCAACAAAAAAGAATTTGAAATTTTTAGCAAGAAAATCTCGAATTTCTTTTTCAGTTAAATCTACATTTTCTTTTTTGCCTTTTAATGTTATCTCTTTATTACCTGCTTTTTCAGTAAAACTTTGTGAGAATGAATATGCTAAACCACTTTCGATTTCAATAATTTTTGCTTTTAATGAAATTGCATAACCTTGACCTCTTGACCCCTCCGCAATGTGATATGGGATATCCTCTTCTGCATTAAAATTTTCAGTGTTTGGATTAAAAAACAAATTTAAAGCTCGTAAAAAGTTCGTTTTCCCAACATTATTCGAACCACAAATAGTTATTAAATTCCCATCATTTATTGTCAGTTTGATATTTGAAATCGAGCGAAAATTTTTAATACTAAATTCTGACAATTTAAATTTCATTCGTGTTGTTGTTTTTACTTGTGGCTAACGGTCTCGGTTATGAGTAGTTGCGTGGGTTAGCATGTAACTTTGCAAGTAAACACCGAGTTGGAAATTCCGCAGGAATTTCCAAAGTAGGCGAGAACAAGCAATTGCTTATAGCCATTGTTTGGCACAGTATTTTATTAATCAAAAATTTCAAAAGGATAAGATCGTGCTCTCCCTTTTCTTAATTTACTTGGTACTTTAAATTTAGGCTTTTTATTAGGTGTCAGTTCACTTATTGCTTGTACGATTCCAACAATTGTAATTAACAGGAAAACAATTGCTAACAATGCTAATAGCAAAATGAAAACATTGTAAATACTAAATGTTTCACCGTTAAAGAAGTTATTGAAAGAGAATAAATAAAGTTCTTTTGCGAAATGTTTAAAAGAATAAATTATTCCAATAATTGCTGTAAGTAAGACTCCAAAGATAATTCCAAACCAAAAGCCTGTCCAATTGTATTTTTTCTTTTTCTCTTCTTCGTAATATGAATAAGGAAGTCTGCTTATTTTTAAATTAGGTTGTAAATCATCTGCTGTTATTGTAAATGAGTATGTTATTTTGTTTTGTTTTTCCTTTTCTTCTTTCGATTCTGATGGAAGTGAATCCTGAAGTAATAGTTTTACAACAAAAAATTCTCCTGAATTTAATAAGGGAATACTAAATTCAATTATGTTTTGGTCTTCCGTTTCGATTATTTCATAATCAATATTCCTACCTTCAGGTTCAATATGAATGATGTTGGCGCTAAAGACTCTGTTCTCTTTAGGTATTATTAACCGTAGAGGCTCAATAATATCTTTAATTGGAATATCTCCATCATTGGCTATCAAAAATTGCACTTGATTGATATTGTCAATTTTATGGTCTTTATAAGTTACGATTAATTCCTCTTTTAATTCCGGGTCTAAATCAGAAAAAAGTCGGCTTGTGAATTGTAAAAAAGGTGTTAGGGATTTCTCTTTTAAGCTTTTATTAAAGAAGTATTTTGAAACTATGTAGGTTATTACTGCACCTACAATAATTCCTCCGACAGTTAATCCAATAGTTATTCCATCCATAATTTTTTCATATTGTGCCCCAACGTTATCGGCTCGTATGTTTGATACTTAAGTTGAAGATAAGGTATTATAGAATAATAAAAGAGTTGGTAAAGAAGAGTGATTTCGTGGTTTGGCTAGATGCAGAATAATGATATCGTCGCTTAGGGTTACACTCTAACCAAGCTACCGCTTTTAAAAGCGGTAGCTTGTATACTCAACAATATGCTAAAATAGAAGGGACAGAGAGGTCTCGGCTAGATACGCCTATGGTGATATCGTTTCATAGGAATCCCGCCCTTCTATAATTTTCTTGGAATCCGGACAGTACCTAGGTCCTATTCAACAGAGATCGAATCAAATGCGAGCAAGGATGCTGAGGAAAGTTATAGCTAAAAAAAACGATGTTATGGAAAAACGTTTAAAACAATGTTTGGGTATCGATGTGTCCAAACTGAACTTGTCATTATCCCTAGGTTTTCTAACAGATGGACTTGATAAAGAATTCACCTCCCATCCAGATGTACCCAATGATCTATCAGGTTACAAAGAGCTATTGAGATGGTTGAGAAAATCCGCGGATACCAAAGTTGAGCTTTTGGTGGTCATGGAAGCCACGGGAGTATACCATCAAGGCGTGGCCCATTATCTACACGCCAAAGGTTATTCGGTTTGTGTAATGCAGTCGGGCAGGGTAAAAAGTTACGCTCGGAGTCTGGACCAACGTTCGAAGACAGATGCTTTGGATTGTAAAATGCTCAGTATGCTCGGTCTGGAAAGGTCTATCCGTCTTTGGCAACCGCCCAGTGAAGAACTTCAACGATTAAAAGCGTTAAGTAGGGAGCGAAGTTCTTTGATAAAAGATAGAACAATAGAGAACAACCGCCAGGGGGCAATCATATCGGGTGTTCATCATAATGCCAAAGCATTGAAAAGGCATAAGAACCGCTTGAAGCTTATTAAAGTTCAAATAGAAACAATAGAAGAAGAGATGCACGAACTCATATCTAAAAATGAAGTGCTGCGGAACAAGATCAACTTTATGGTGAGTATACCGGGTATTTCCTTCATATCGGCAGCTACCGTTGTTGGAGAGACCTTAGGTTTTGAATCCATAGAGAACGCAAAACAACTGACCAGCTATGCCGGTTATGATGTTGTATTGCGAGAGTCCGGGAACTTTAAAGGGAAAACAAGGATCAGCAAAAAGGGGAACAGCCATATCAGGGCAGTTCTACATATGCCGTCGATGACCTGCGTGCGCTGTAATCCAACGTTGAAACAATTCTATGATAGACTTAAACCCAAGAAAGCAAAGCCATTGGTGGCCTTAATAGCGGTTCAAAGAAAGTTGTTGATATTGATGTACACCTTATGGAAAAACGAAGAAGTCTATGACGTGGCATTTGAGACAAAAAAGCAGCAAAAGCATGAAGCCCTTGCTGCGCGGGATAACAACTTGATAGATCAACTTGCTTCCTAAAATTTTAAAGAAAAAACTTGTTTTTTGACACAGTACCTAAGCGTAGTGCGGAGGCAAGTAAACTTTTCGTTTCCGTCTGTGCACGTAGCTAAAGCTTTTGGTTTCGCTTTTTCTTTTTTTGTCCAAAGCTAAATCCATAAGATTTAGCTACATTATAAATATACACAGACCTTTCGGTTTTGCCCTAAAGTCCGCATTACGTTTAGGTTGTGTTGTAAAACGTTTTTATTTCTTCAGTTTAGCATTTTTCATTGATTGACGGTCATAACTTTTATGATATAAATTATTTAATTCTGGATATTCTTTGGCTATTACCAAATCAATTCTTGAGGCTTTGCAATCCTCTATTTTTCCACATGGGAGACTATCTTTATGTAATCGTGTTCTAAAGGAGAAATCTCCTTTATCGTAAGTGTATTTTATATATAGATCAATATAAGTGCCTGATGTTGCAAAAGCCTTATCGATTATAGCATTTATTTTAACACCTTTATTTAAGAGTTCCCTTTCACTTTTAGAATTAATATCTATTAGAATTTTTGCGTTATAAGGTTTACTGGAATCATATTCTACCTGATAAAATCTATTTAAGATTGCTTTCGTATTTCTAACATATTTAGGCCAACCTGCGTCATCGGGGTCACTTACTTGATATAACTTTCCATTAGCATAAAATTCGTATTTTATATAACCGTTTTTACCATATTTTAATTTGGTTACCTTCCCTAAAGTTGTTTTATTATTTTTTGAGAGAGATTTTTCCTTTTGAAAAGTACTATAAAATCCAACGGACAGTGCCACGAAGATGATTGGAAAAACAATCATTGCAGGCTTAATATTTGAAATTTTATTCCAATTCACTTTAAAATTCTGACTAACGATTAAATTTAGTATAATTTCCCCACAAAAAATTTGAATCGTTATCTTAAGAAATTAACAGAGTTTATTTATGTAGGTAATGTTTTACAACGGTTGGTACATGTTGTCGGGGCGGATTTCGGAGAGCGTTCCTGTCCGAAGGACACGGAACTGCGAAACGGGAATCCGCAGTTGGCGTACCACCAAACCCCGCCCTGCAATATGTACTTTGTTACCTGCTGGCTTTTTGTTTTAATTTCCACATTCCATAAGGGTTTTCAAATAATTCATCTCCTTTATTTGGTTGATTGTTCTCATCTGTTATCTCAAAAATTGGAGAATCATTATCTACACTAAATGTTTGTCCATTTTTTATTTCAGGTTTGTCTATTATTTGATAATATCCGAAAATTGATAGTAAATCAACAGAATCTTGAAATTCTTCTCCATAGACAATGCAGTCTTTAAGTCCTAAGTTATGCATCCCACAAGTATATGTAGTACCTTTCCCATCACTAATTGAATCAAGAACAAACATTTTATAAAGGTTTGATTCCTCAAAGTTTGTTAACAATTCAGTCCATTTTTCTTTCGTAAATGCTTTACCTGTTGATTCAATCTTAATCCCTGTTCCCCCAGATTTTAAAATTGCATTACCTGCTTCTGCAATTTCTTTGGCACTTTTTAAATCACCTGTCTCGGAAATTAAGTAAATAACAAATTTGTGTTTGTCTATTTCATTCAGAAATTCTTCAGAAACTTTATTTACCATTCCTGCGAATTTGAATGATTCTTTCATTCTTTCATCTCTTTCACAAATTTCTAATTCAAATCCTTTTTTTGTTCTCAGATTCATTAGTATCATACCAGCAAAAAGGAACTCATTTAAATTGTTCTTTGTAATTGAAGTCAGAATTTCATCCCTGTCATTCCAATTTCCAGGAATGCAAAGTACGGTTCTGGGTTTCCTTGCCGCTTGGTCAACTGTCTTATTTTTCTTTTTAAAAATGTCAAACATGGTCTATTTCGTCTTTTTTTAAGCTTGCAGGTAACGTGTTTGGCTATGGTTTCGTTGCGTGAAAATCCGCGCGGATTTTCCGCAGTAAACTTAAGATAGCAAATTTGCGAGGACTTTCCGAGAGGAAAGTCAGAAGCAATGAACTATAGCCGGTGTTGTGTACAGTATTTTTATTCCGCAATTTTATAATATTCCGTTTCTTTTCCGTCTCTTCGCACAAAGACAAGAGTTGTCGTATTTAGCACTTTAATTTTTGAAGTTCCAATTCTATTTCCGTTGCTCCAGTCCATTTCAAATCCAGATTTAGTTTCAAAAATCTCTAATGTTTGGTCGATTTCTTTGGTTTCTATTAAATCGTTTTTCTTGTTAAACTTATACCTCCAAAATTTTCCAATTCCATTATTAAATTCAAACCTTAACTGTTCATTTTTGTCTGGACTTTTCATTTTCCAATATCCATTTATTTCGTTTCCGACTTCCTCAACAGATTTGCAACATTCCAATTGTTGTCCGAGTAAGGTCAGAGGTAAAATAGTTAATATTAAAATCAGTATTTTTTTCATTTTAGTGTTCCGTGGATATTGTGCCCAACGGTTGGGCTAAGCGTAGTGCGGAGGCAAGGAGACTTTTCGTTTCCGTCTGCGCACGAAGCTAAAGCTTATTGTTTTGCTTTTTCTTTTTTTGTCCACAGCTAAATCCATAAGATTTAGCGACTTCATAAATATACACAGACCTTTCGGTTTTACCCTAAAGTCCGCATTACGTTTAGGCTTTGTTAGCGTTCGTTGTTTCAGCCCGAGTGAAAATTCCATTAGAGCAGGCCATTTATTTAGATTGTTGGTATAAGTTCCATTCAACTGGTTGTCTTATCGTGCTACAATTTAAATCTGGTTTATGGAATGGATTGTTAAGAAAATCTTGGGTAATTTGAAGGAAACATGGGTTAGCCAAATCATGACTTTCATCTGGGAAATCGACTCCGTAACCATTTTTTAGATACTTTAAAGCTTCGACGGAATTCCTTTTGGGAGTGATTGGGTCTAAACCGCCTGAAACCATTAATGTTGGAATATCTGAAATCACGGGTTGGTTTTCATGAGCCTCTGCCCTAAATGCGTGCCAATCGGAAAGAGAGTTTAACCCTTCAAAGGTCATAATGTCAAATCCCAGTTCAGATTTTTTCTGAGCATTAATTATTTCAACACTATCCATAAATGGCAGTTCTTCATAGGCCATGACAGAATTGTTCATAGGCCAATGAACAAGATTGTACATAAACTCAATACGTTGAAGGACTTTGTTTATGGGTTCCGAATTACCCTTCTCTATCGCTTGAATAATTTCAGGGATTTCAGCTATTGTCTGGCGACTATAAAGTGATTGATGCAATAATAGTAAGGCATCTCGACGGTTCAAAATAAAAGGTTTTGAATCGTAGTCTAAACGCAAGGGTTCCGACTTTAATTTTTTTAGTATACTTAATAAACGATTTTTAAGATGGGGATATCGGCTATTACATTTTTCACTTTGTTCACAACGCTTGAGAACTTCAAAAAGGGATTTTTCAAAATCGATAATCGTTTCTCCAAATAATTGAGATTCTGGGGGGAAAACACCAACGAAGATTGAGCTACGAACACTACTTGGAAAATCGCGCATGATGGTCAATCCTAATCTTGAACCGTAAGATGCTCCTAATAGATTCCATTGTTCATATCCCAAATCTTTGCGCAAGGCCTCGAAATCAGCAGCATTTTCTTGGCTATTATAGCCTGCCAAATCGACCCCTTTTTTATTGAGTACTTTGCTACATTGATTAAAGATTGAGTCCAAGGCTTTCAATTCTTCTTTAGCACTTAAGTCTTGTCTTAGGACAGCAATAATAGCTTTACCTATATTACTACAGTCTGCATCGGACGACGCACCTGTTCCACGTTGATCCATAAGTACAATATCCCTATTTTTCCTAAAAGGATGATTTTTCCAATTCTCTTCCATGATTAAGGTAGGAACACCTGGTCCACCCTGTAAATATAAAATAGGTGCTTTTAACGAATCGGCTTTTTTTGCCTTAAGAACTTTATATGCTAATTTAAGAGTTCGAGAATCAGGATTTAGTCGGTTTTCAGGAACTATTAGGATGCCATCTATAACTTCATTTGGAGAAGTTGTACTACATGAATGAAAGAAAATCGCCAAAATCAAAACAGTCCATAAACGTATACTCATATATTGATTTTGAAATTTTCTATAATGCTTTTTTACAATGAACGCTAACGTTCTGGCTATGATTAGTTGCGGTTTGAAATCCGACAGGATTTCGGCCCGCAGACTAAACATACTAAATAAGCGTGGATTTTCCGAAGGGAAAATCCGACCGCAATTAATTATAGGTGTTGTTAGCATTAGTAGCTATACGTTTGAATAATCACCCACGTTTTCGTTTTCAATTTTTTCTTTGGATTAAAGTCCAAAAGAGTAAAGTTCATTTTATTTCGACCGAAAAATATAGTCTAATTCAATATTTCAAGAAGGAGTAATATTAAGCACTAATTTTTAATTTGGATTTTTTTCAGTTAGATTGAAAATTTTGGCTTTGTATATTTTATTTGTAATACCAAAAAAGTCGAAAAGACAAATTAGCAGAATAAGAAGCAATACTGTTCTCCAAATCCATTTGCCATATTTATTTTGATGATAAAATTTTCTATGCTCCCTTCTAATTTTATTAAACATGTTTTTATACTATTAACGACCCGGCTAAGAAACGTAGGGGAGTTTGAAACGCTGCCCTTTCGATTCACTACTTAGCCAAGCCAAATATTTTTATAATTTACTTTTCTTTTTTCAATATCAAAATTTTGGATTGGCGGACTTGCTAGAAAATCAAAACTTCTGAATTACCACTAAATCCCCTATGTTTTTTAGCCATTGTTATGCCTTCGCCTTATTTTATTTTCCATATTTCTAGTCGCTTCGTTGCGATCTTAGGAGTTGGCTTGGTAGCTCTTTTGCATTTTTTAACGTTGATTTGTGTGCCTGCAAAAAATGCAAATGTGCTATCAAATGCGTTGGCTATTGTGCCTTGATTTTGTCAATATTAATTTCAATTTTAGATTTAGTTGGCTTGTTATTAAGGTCTGTGTTAGTATAATCAAAAAATCTTGCCACTGAATTTAGGATAAACCTTCTTTGAGAATTATCTTCTTGAACTTTTGAATGATAGAAATGACTTTTTATTCCCATGATTGTTGATACAAAGAAATATAATGATGCTTTGTTGTCGGGATGATTGTTAAGATTACTGTTGACTTCATAATTAGGATTTACAATAATCATTTCATGGATGTCATACCCGTCCTTGCTCATGTGTAATGTCTGTAAGCTTTCTTGGAAAAGAGTTCCTTTGTCTGAAAGATGTTTGCCAATTGCATTTTTCATTTCTTCTGAATAAGAATGAAGCCATATAACACAAGTCTTTTCGCTAAATGGGTTGTCTTCAATTACAAGTTCCGGTTGCTCATGTAGAATTAGAATTAAAGCAATAGCAAGTTTATTGCAAGTCGTTTCATCAGTGAAGGCATGAATTTCTAAATTGATTTTACCAGCAATAGATGTGATAAAGATTTTATCATCATCTATTTCTCTTGTTGAGAACATAGGTAACTTTTCTTGGAGTAAATCAGAAATATCATTTAAGTCATCTTGGCTGAGTAGGCTGCCTGATTGCTCAATTGCAATACCCAAAATGCTAAAAGAAAATTTTGCCTTGCCTATATTTTTAATTATTAAGTCAATTATCTTCTTGAATAATTTTTTGCCTTCAATTTTGCCCAGTCCATCACAATAATTAACGAAAGACAGGAACTGTTTAAGAATATTCAAATTGTTATTCTCATTCGTGAAATAGTTCTTGAACAATTTTTCAAAGTTTGAGGTAATTGTTTCCTCACTTGAATTATCCAAAATCAAATCCACTACTTCTCCTACATCAATTTTCTTTGCTGTGTTATCAAGTAGGTTATTTATTAGTTCATTTGCTTTAACTTTTTCTCCTTCTTTTGTATAAATTCCTATCGCCTTTGAAATGTTGTATTGGTAGGATTCATAGAACTGATCCATCTTTCCAAAAAATTCTCCACTTTCCACTAATGCTTCTGCTGCTCTAAGTGGTTCATTCATTAGCAAATATGTATCTGATTTCTCTCTCAAAGCATTTGCCACTCCGTAGTAAAAATTTATTTCCTTACTGTTATTAATTGACTTGTCGGCAAACTCAATACTTAGGTCTGATTTTCCTTCCTTTCTGTAAATGCTTGATAATATCCAATAGATTCTGCCTTCATCTCTTTTTAGTTTGTATTCTTTAGCCTTAATCAGTGCCTCCTCATAGACTTTTTTTGCTTCCTCAATATCTCCTTCATCTCTTAAAATATTCCCAAAGTTTATCAAATTAAGAACAACCTTATCTTTCATTTCAAACTTCTGACATAGTTCAATTGCTCGACTGTTAAATTCCTTTGCCTTTGGGAATTCTTTTTTTTCTCTGTAAATACTTGCTAAAGCATTTAAGACAATGATTTCAATGGAAAACTCAGAAGATTTCTTAGTTATTTCTAAAAGTTGCAAGCCATATTTCTCTGCTTCATCCTTATATCCATCAATTTGGGATAAACAGGTAACTAAATTCACCAAGCTAGATATCATGCCATCTGTTACATCTTTCTCTTCAAAAATTTCAAAAGCTTCTTTACACGCTTTAGCTCCTTTTTCAAATTCAGATAAATCAACATAGATTTTGGATAGATTGACTAATAGTGGAGCTTTCAACTCCTTGTCATCTTCTTTGATATTTGAGAATACCTTGTCTGCAATTTTTGTTGCTTCACCTATATTTCCCTTTTCAATAAGGTTCATTGCTTTGAACATTAAAGCAGCTGCATAAAACTTTTTATGTTTGGTCGCCTTTAGGTATTCTAAGGATTTGTCAATTGATACTGTAGATTCATCTTTGTTACCCAATAAATGATGAACATGACACAAATGATAATACAAATATCCTTTATCAAGATTTTTGTCAGTAGTTTGAAGTTTAGTATTTAATACTTTTACTGCAAAATTTAACTCTCCCCAACTGACAAGGCTTGGAAATACATCAAATAAATATTTATCAATTTTATTTGGTGCAATATCAATGAGTAAATAAGTTGCTTGGATTATTTCTTCTTTTGCTAAATAGTAATCTCCTAGTTTCTCCAGGTAAGAATTTAGCACCCCTTTACTGTTAAGTTTTTCAAGAACAAATTCCTTAAAAGAAGGGTGGAATAACTCTAAGATGCCTTCGTAGTTTTTGACTAGGGCAGATAATTCATCTATTTCCTCTGAAAATTTTAAAACGGATTCATACTTCAATACCTCCGCAAGTTCTGTGGTTGTAATATTGAAATAAGGAATTGAAATTAGAGCAAGTATTTCTTGTTGGGTTGAATTTAGTCCGCTCCATATCGAGCTTTGATATTCTACTAAATTCTCTGGAAGTGGTGAAATTTGAAATTGTGAAAAGTAAAATAAGTAAAGTGGATTACCATTTGAAGCTTTTAAAATATTGTTGAACTCTAACTTACTTAAAGAAAGGTCGTGTGATTTTAAAAATTGATTTACTTCATCTTCGGAAAATGGAGAGCAAGGATAAAACGCTACACCCGTTGATTCAAAAAGAGGTTTGTTTCTTGTCGCAAAAAGAAAAGTAGAATCAAATTTTTGAAGTGAAATTATTTTACTGATTGTCTCCTTGTCTTGTTCACAATCATCAATAATGAAACACTGCTTTGATTTTTGCAAACTTGATTGCAACCATTCAAATGCACTATCTATGTCTTTAATCTCTAACAAGTCATCTCCATTAGACAAGCGTATTTTATTGATTAAATATGAAACAATGGAAATTGGAGATTTGCTTTTTACTGAAATGTAAACAAGGTTTTCTAATTTTTTTGAAAGTTGAAATAATGTAGTTGTTTTGCCTAGTCCAGGTTCACCGTAAAGAATTAATTGATTGGTTTCATCTAATCGTTCTTTTATTTTTTCTATTTCGACTTCTCTTTCTATTAGATTCCTTTCAGAATATTCTTTGGAAAGAATTTCAAAAAAGGAAATTGAGTTAAGCTCTTTAAGCTTTTTTTGCTTGTCCTCACTTAATAGCGCAGCGACTTCTGGAGAATTATGCAAGTGCATATTTCCCGCAACATTATAAATCGTTTCGGCATTTTGTGATTCAATATCCATTTAATTCTCAGTCTTTTTTTGGCTTATAGTCACCCTGAATATTGAAGATGTTTTTACCAGCATTCTGTATTCCTATGTTAATTCCACCTTCATTTTTGAATTCCATTTTTGAAACATTCGATATTTGACCTTGGTTTTCTTCAACCCAATTTTTTATTTCCTCATAAAGTTCATTGTCAAATGTCTCACCTGTTATTTCTTCAAAACTATCTTCGATGTCTCTGTATGGCTTTGTTGTGTTCTTAGATTCAGTATTACAAATCGTTTCCAAATATTTTTCCGCATCTTCGTCTTTTTTGAAGAACTTGCTAATCCTACTCTTTAGAGATGAAAAGTCAAGTACTTTTTTTAATCCGTCATAGGTTGCGCTTGCAATCACTTTTGAAGCAATAGCGGCCTTGTTTGCCAATAAAAATGAGCAAATTGATGAGAATATTGTAACCATTTCTGTTTCCATATTTTTATTTACTTAAGTAAGTTTCTAATTCTTTTTTGTCGTTTTGTATTTGCTTAATAATTTTTTGTTCTGAATAAAAATCATCAGTTGGATAGTAGCTATCAAATGATTCATAAGTTGAAAGCAAGTAATCCAAAATTCTGTTGGGATAACCTTCTTTTGTAAAGTCAGGAGATAGTTCTTTGATTTGTTTCAACCTTTCAAATACTGTTAGGTTACAAATCGCTTGTTTTATAATTTCTGAATCATATTTCAAACTCAATTTCTGTTGAATTTCTCCCAACCAAAGATTATTGAGCTTGTTGTAAGTCAAAGGCAGGAATGATTTCATTTCTGAAGTTCTTCGGAGTGTTATTTCTTTAACCGATTCTTTTGGTGGTTTCGGAAGATTTTTAGGGTCAAAATCTGAAATCTCTTTGGTTGCTTTATAACCTAATGCCATAGAGTTGGCAGGGATTTCATTTTCTTTATAAAAGTTGAATTCTTTCTTTGTAAAATACTTTTTGCTTTGCTTAATAATTTTTGTGGTTGTTCCAATTACATATCCGATTGAAATTTTTTCGGCTCTTTTATAATTTGCCTTAAAATTTAAATAGTTCTTACCTAAAGTATCAATTTCTTTATAGTGGGTTTGAACCATTATTATTGGGCTTACTTTATTTTTTAGATTTTTGGGTATCATCCGTTCAACGAACCTATTTATTTCAGGAGAGATTGATAAAGTGTAGCCTCCTTTATTGTTTTCAATAAAATCTATCGTAACTGCTTCTCCATCATTGTTTGACTTTTCTATCCAACCTAAAAGAATGTCAAGAAATTTTTCGGCAGGTTCTTCATTCTGAAATAAAAATGCCATTTGCACTGGAATCATTTCTTCTTTTTCTCCCTTCTCGAATATGTATAGCATTCCTCTACAGTCTGCCTTTTTAAATAAGTCAGAGAATTCAATATCTCCAACAAGCATGAAAAAGGGTTTTACACCATAGTCAAAGCCAATATTTGAAAAATCAATTTCGTTCATTTCTTGATTGTATTATGAGTTGTCATGCGGTGGGGCAAAAAAAATGTGCTGTAAGCGCTGCCTTGTGCGGTTGGTTGCAGCTCTTTTTATTTTGCTGAAGTGTTGGGTTTTTGTCCATCATTTTATCTCTTTTATTACTGTTGTCTACTCTCTTTTTAGGTGAGGCATAACGTTCTGGCTATGATTAGTTGCGGTTTGAAATCCGACAGGATTTCGGCCCGCAGACTAAACATACTAAATAAGCGTGGATTTTCCGAAGGGAAAATCCGACCGCAATTAATTATAGGTGTTGTTAGCATTAGTAGCTATACGTTTGAATAATCACCCACGTTTTCGTTTTCAATTTTTTCTTTGGATTAAAGTCCAAAAGAGTAAAGTTCATTTTATTTCGACCGAAAAATATAGTCTAATTCAATATTTCAAGAAGGAGTAATATTAAGCACTAATTTTTAATTTGGATTTTTTTCAGTTAGATTGAAAATTTTGGCTTTGTATATTTTATTTGTAATACCAAAAAAGTCGAAAAGACAAATTAGCAGAATAAGAAGCAATACTGTTCTCCAAATCCATTTGCCATATTTATTTTGATAATAAAATTTTCTATGCTCCCTTCTAATTTTATTAAACATGTTTTTATACTATTAATGCTAACGTCTCGCAGCTAAGAACAGTACCTGTTTTACCTGCTCGTCTAAATTAAGATTAATTTCATTTTAAACTAATAGCGTTAAAAAAAGAAGAGGTACGGGTATTGTTCTTAGGTGCTGTTGTGTTTAGTTTCTAATTCCACTTACCTTTTAAAGTAAAAACGGAGTTTGGTCTGCTTTTCCCATATATCGCAAAATGCGCTCTAGCATTTCAATGAACCTTAAAAGAATGACCTATAGCCGGAGCTATGGGACGTATTTTTCAGGCTTTGTGCCAACCATGGTCCCCACGGGCCAAAATCGATATGGACGGGAGCATTCATTTGACTTTCCGGTTTTTTTTAACTAACTTCTTCAAGTCTTTTAACGTTCCCAACGTTCTGAGAGCGGGCTCTCAACGATGCAATCGCAAAGAAAAGACTTGTACCCCAAAAATGGCCCTTCAGCCCTATGTCTGGACCCCTGAACTTCTTCATTTGGCGCAATTCATTGCACAAAAACGATAAGTTGACCAAATTAAACGCAACGGTCTTGTGTATGAAAAGTTGCGAGTTTGCGTGCGAGGATTTTCCGAAGGAAAATCAGAAGCTAGTAAACGAGCAACTCACATTGATTAAGCACAAACCAGCAATTTTTTATATACTGTGTTGTAGCTAGTTTTTTTCTTTTTTTAATTCTTTTTCTCTTTTTCGTTTTTCCTTTTTAATTCTTTGTTTTTTAGCGCTTTCAGTTTCTATTTCGAAAACTATTGGCATTGAGTATTTTTGGCTAATTGCTTTTCCATTATTTTTTGCTGGAGGCATTTTAGGAAGCTCGCTCAAAACTCTAATAGCTTCTTTTTCAAATAAAGGATGAACAGAACGAGCTTTTATGTCAACAACATTTCCTTCCTCATTAATAGTGAAAATAGTCAGTACTTTTATTTTGTCCCCACCTTTATAGTTAAGTTGTTTTGCAATGCTATCAAGTATTTCTCTATTGTCAACATTAAAAGATTCCGAAACTTTTTCAGATACATTATTTTGTCCAAAAATGAAGTTTGTAATAGTCAGAAGTATAATAATAAATGTGTTTTTCATTTTTTTAAATTAGCTACAACGGTTTGGCTATGAGCAGTAGCGTCCCGCAGGGCGCTATTGCTTATAGGTTTTGTTGTGCGTTCGTTTTTTTATCAATCCCATAATTTCGGTATGTACCTCAAATGTCCGTTTAAAGTTATCTAAATTATCTGCAGTATTTTCCAAAATAACAAGATTGATATTTTCCCGTGGATAATAATAGCAGGCAGATACAAATCCAGGTGCATAACCCAATGCACCAATTTGAATATTTTGTTCTCCGTCAGTAAAAAGCAGTCCATAACCATATTCAACTGTTTCAAAAATCGGGTGGATTCGAGTTGCGTATTTGGTTGTCATTAATTTCAGATTTTCTTTCGTAACTAACTTTCCTGAATATAAATTTTCGTTCCATTTTTTAAGGTCGGCTGCATTTGATATGAAACTACCGGCTGGAACATAATTGTCTAAACTATTAGTAGCAAAAACCAAAATTCCATTTTTGTTTTCTTCATAGCCTTTTACTAGATGTTCGTATTTTTTGTTGCTAGGATGGAATGTATTTTTAAGTCCATAATTTTCAAAAAGTTCGGTCGATAATTGTTCAAAAGATTTCTCTGTAACCTTTTCAAGGATTTGAGCGAGTAGTTCAAATCCCAATTGAGAATAATGGAATTGCGAACCTTGTTCAAATTCTAAAGGTTCGTTCAAATCAACAATTCCGTGTGTGTGAGTCAGTAGGTGATGAATGGTTACATCTTTTGTCCAAGGTTGATTTATTTGGGTAAGGTATTTCCCAATTGAATCGTCTAGTTTAAGATTTGCCTTTTCATATTCTCTCAAAACCAATACTGCCGTAATCTGTTTGCTTATAGAACCTATTACAAATTGGTCGTTTACGTAAAGTTTAGTTTTGTTTTCCAAATCAGAAAAACCAATTGCTTTTGAATAGATGACTGTTGAGTCAGTGGCAACCAAAATCACTCCATTGAATTTTTGTCCGCTAATTATCGAGTCAATTTTTAATGACAAGTCTGAATCGTAATCTTGTTTTTCCTGTCTGTTGTTTTGACAGGAAACTAGAAGGAAAAAAGCTATGACTATTAGACTAAATTTCATTATGTGTTCTCGGTTTTTCTAAATGACGCACAACGGTTCATGTATGATCTGTACGGCTTTGAAATCCGTAGGATTTCCAGCCGTACGATAAACATACTGAAAATACGTAGATTTTCCGCTGGAAAATCGGCCAGTATAGATTATACATATTGTTAGCGAACGTGTTGCGGCCCAGGCGTTGGTATTGGCCGCAAACCATTGTTATATTCCTTAAACCCTTTTAAAATGGTTTCTTTTTAAAGTCCGCCGTACTTTAAAGTCAAAGATTTTGGTTTTCATTTCCGCCCGAACTTTGGCAAAAAATTCGCAAGTCCGTCCGCGCAAGAGTTAAGTCCGATTGAAGTCCGTCCGAACGGGAACTTTGGCAAACTATTTTTTCAATATAACACTTGGAGTTTGAGAAGGGAACTATCCCAAAGAAACCATTTTAAAAATGCGGATCTGCCCGGACCAAACTCTTATTATTTTGAAATATTCAGGCTAATTGCGTACCGATTGGACTTTTAATGCAATATGTTTGCTAACTTGTTTATATAGATGTATAATACATCTATATACCACTAATATAGGAATAAAATGGATGAAAAGTGTCGTTCAATATTTTAGATGTCGAAATCATCGAAAGGGTTCTTTATCTTGTCCAGACTGGTGGTGCTCACATGGGTGTATATCATGGTGGTCTTCGGGCTATTGTGTCCAAGTAGTTCCTGAATGAACCTGAGGTCGGTTCCATTTTCCAGTAAATGGGTCGCGTGGCTATGCCTTAGGGTATGCAGGGTGACCGATTTTCTTATTCCGGCCTTGTGCAATGAGCGTTTAAGAACCTGCCTTGCGCTTACTGCTGAATACATACCACCATTTTGCCCTTCGAATAAAAAATGTCCGGGGGCATAGGATTCGATATATTTGTTCAAAAGGGCGATCATCCTTTCCGGTACCGGCACATATCTATCCTTTGCCCCTTTGGCGGACCTAACGTGCATGAACCTACGTTCCTTGTCTATATCCCCTATCTTAAGTTTTAAGGCCTCACCGATTCTCAGTCCGCATGCATACAGTAAACTTAGCAATGTCCTATGCTTAAGGTTGGCCGTAAGCCCTAGTATCGATTTCACTTCCTCCAAGGCCAGGACATCGGGTAGCTTCCTTGATTTTTTGGGACGTTCCAGGTCGTCAGGGATGAGCTGTGAACTGGTTTGATTGCGGTAAAAAAGTTTAATGGCATTAATGGCCTGGTTCTGATAGGTGTACGAGAAGCTGTTGGCCATAATATAATCGGTATTGAATCTTATGATATCCTTTTCGGTAATGGTATTCACTGCTTTTGGGTGTTGAAAGCGAAAAAAGAGGAGCAACATACTCTCATAGGTATTCATAGTGTTCTTGCTGTAGCGTTTTTGACCCATCCATCTTTTGAATTCATTTATTTCGCTCAATGTATCTAGCGAGATCTCGGTTCCTATGGTCACTTTGTTTACGGATCGTTCCATTCCCATACTTTTCTTGTTGGTCCTAAGTGAGGAATAATCGATAAAATAATTCTTGGCCCTAAGATATTTGAACAGTCCATTGGTGACTTCTTTATCGAATGGAAGATAAAAACTCCGTAGCTCGGTGCTCCAGCGAATACCCTCGAACTTTTTTAAATATTCCTTGAGCTCAAGGTTATATTTAAAATTTACCAGAAGAACCTCTTGGCCCTTATGGTTGGCCTTTAGAAAGACTATAACGGGTTTTTGCATGACGGGTACGGTTTATGTGCAATTTCGATCAATAAAATGATTTAGTCGTATCTTAAGCGAATAATGTTCGCATAGGGATTCACTTAAGTTAATGGAAATGAGATTACAACATGAATGTCTGTACTGTAAAAGGCAACTTACCGGTAGGACGGACAAGAAATACTGCAACCTGCACTGCAAGAGTGCCTACCAGTACCAAAAGGAAAAGGAACGGCCGGAACGTTTCTACAATAAAGTGGACAACCAGCTGAGACTGAACCGGAAGATCTTAAAGGGACATAACAAAGGGGGCAAGGTAACGATCAGGAGCAATGTGTTGTTGGAAATGGGATTCGACCCGAACTTTTTCACCCACTATTGGAAGAACCAAAAAGGGGAGGTGTACCTGTTCGTCTATGAATACGGATTCCTTAAAAAGACCGAGAACGGGAAGGAAAAATATGTGCTTGTCACTTGGCAGGAATATATGGGTGGCAAATTTAAAAGCACGTTATAGATAGACAAGATTTCCAGTTCGTACGTCATAGTAAGGTGTTCTGCCGTTCGGATCTTTTCTTAGATTGTGGACCAACAAATATCGAGATCTGAAAAATACTTTTAAATCCTGGATATCTTTTTTAGTCGCCGCTTTGTTTTGTTGAGGGGTTAAAATTTCTTTGCCAAACTCAAATAGACCTGCGCCAATTGCCGCATTTCCAACACCCGCTACTGAAATTCTATCTCGTTGATCGGGTTTGTTCTGTGCCAAAGGTTTAACATTTTTTGGTATTACAGCTGTCGGTTTTACTTCTTCCTTTGGTTGTTTGTTTTTCCAATTAAGGCTTCGGCACGAGTTACTACAGAATTTTTGGGCCCCTCTTCTTTTTGGTAGATAATCGCCACCACAATACAGACAAATTTCAGTTTTTTTCATGATTATGCGTAAATTAAACGTTTAATTTACGCATAAATTTTTATGATTCATATTGAAAATACGCTGCAATAAAATAATTTCCGCTTCCGAATCAGAAAGTATAGGCTGTTTTTTGGCTTTTATAGATTTCATTTTATTGTTCAAAGGGTCGGAAAAACTCTTCTTCAGGCTTGAAGTTTCAGTGGTTACTAATTGTCTGTTCCTAGCGTCATAGAGTTTGGATATATTGGGGAAAGAGGATTCTATCGATTTCCCAATATTAAAATTACCTTTTGGTAAGGATTGCATGTCCGGATAAAATTGTTTTAAAACAGCTTCATAGTGTACCTTGAAAAAAATGTGCTGCATTTTAAACAATCCTTTAACCGTATCCTCTTGAGGAAGGACTTGTTGTATGTTATCGAGCAGCCAATCGGTAATAAAATATAAACACTCGGCTTGCTCATAGTATAGCTCTAGTACATAGTTGAACTCCAGTTCATGGGCGCTTACTTTTTTGCTCAATAATTGGCGGATATTTTTCTGTAATGTACTCGCTTTTAGGATTGCGCGTTTATTTTCCCTACCTTTTTTATAAATAATAGGCCCTCTGTGATAATCGATGATCAGTACCTTGTTGCGAAATTTTTCGAATTTCATTTCTTTATGATTCTCTAAAAATTCGTTTACAACCTCATTGTCGGGAATGAAAAACAAAAGTTCTTCCCAAAGATTTGAGATCATTTCGTTGTACATTATTTCCAAGGATGTGTTATTCATATACGTTCTTTAACATGGTCGAGTAATCCTCGGGCAATTCGGCATCTATATCCCGTAAATACTTCTCCAATGCAGTCATGGAAGAATGCCCCGTAATGAGCATCAATTTGCTCTTTGCCTCAAAAGGTGAGGAGTCCCTCATTAAAGCCCTATAGACCTTCGTAATGTAGGTGTGCCTAAAACTATAGAGGCCATATTCAATTCCCAATTTAAAATGATCCTTAACGATTCTTTTAAAACGTTTGCTGAAATAATCTCTTCTATTGCCGACCATGGTATTCCAAGTACCACCGATTTTGTCCGGCGTAAACAATATGGCGTCTTTATCCAATTTGTTAAGGTCTGGTAAATCGGTCCATAGTAGTTCAGGAATTATCTTTGTCTTAAGTGGACTATTTTTGGCCTTAAAACGTATCGTTTTATTCTTGGTATCGATATCCTTGACTTTTATTCTGCAAACCTCGATTGGGCGTAAGAAATTATAGGAGATGAATTTTATATAAAGAAGTAATATGGGATCGTTCTCTTCTAAATAACAGAATATTTCTTCTTGTGTATCCTGGGAATATGTCTTGTTACGTTCCGGAATGGACTTTAGCTTAGGGATTTTCTTTATAAAGTTTTGTTCGATGATTTCATTGTCTACCAATACCTGGAAAATACTGCTCAGGTCGGTTTTGTAATTATTCCTGGTACGTGCACTATTTCTATTCAGAACATCGTTCAAGAACTCAACAACGAGCTTTTTGTTGAGTTCGCTGATGAACTTTATTTCCGGATGGTTGATCGAAAGCCATTTTAAAAAATTCTTTATTTTACTTTCATAATCCCTTTTTGTGTTGATGCTGACCAATTTTTCCTTGAGCTTGATCGCAAAATCAAATCCCTCTTTTACGGTCATTTTTGGTTTCTCCGATGGAGGGGTAGTGTTATTATCGGGCAAATCGTAGATGATGCCTACAGTATTTTTAGCATTTAGACTTTTATGCAGCTCGATATTATCGGAATAAGGGCTGTAACCTTGCCCAAGTAATCTTAACAAAACTTTCCTGTAGGTGACCAGTACTGACATTCTGTCCTCCTTTGTCCTGTATTTGTTCGCATTTCCATAGAACGGGGTCTGTCGCTCTAATTTGCCGTTTTTGGGGTCACGAAAAGAAAAATAGATATACCACCGCTTTGATAGGTCACCATTAGCGGAATATATTTTGGGGATGGAAAAGTTTCGTTTTACGGACAAATCGTATGCACTTTCGTATTCATTTTCGTATTCAAAGGTAAGTAACTCGTTAAAACTAAGCATAAAAAAACGGTTTAGCGAAAACTAAACCGTTGTTCTTGAATACGTTAAACTTAGTAGCGGGGACTGGACTCGAACCAGCGACCTTCGGGTTATGAGCTCACTGAAAAACTCCTATTTTCCCGTTTTTATTGACTTGCAGTAATGAAAACGTGTACGTTTCCGTGTACGCTAATTATTATTGATTTCTTTCAAAATTAGCAAAATAGTTTAATTCTGGTCTAGTTTGAACTGATTAAAGTTATGGTAATAATCGAGATAGATATCATATTCTAGTTTCATCTAAACATTAAATAATTCAAATTTATCTACAGAAATGTTTATTTGTAAGAGTAGGTTTAAATAGGTGATTTCGATAAATCAAAAAAGGCCATAGATGTAATAAATTATTTCAAAAAAATTTGTAATAAATTATTTTTTTCTAATTTAGAAACCTCTTCCCCAGTATTATAGATTTCTGAGATACACTTGGTCTATATAAATAACATGTGTATTTAAAAATTATATTTTTTTAAATCATTCTTATACGCAAAAACATTCAGACTGTCATAGTGACTTTCGGTGAAGACCCAAAGTAAGAATCGTTGGATATTACTAATATCCCTTATTTAAAAACTGAAGTATGAAAATAGCTGCATTTAATGTTGAAAATCTTTTCGATAGGGCCAAGGCCTTTAACGAAAAGGCTACAATTAGTAATCCAATTATTACCGGAGTATCTGAACTTAATAACATTTTTGAAAAGAGTAATTATTCAGATATTGATAAGGAAAACATAGTCCAACTTTTTAAGTTATTAGGATTCGAGAAATCTGATATTGGAAAATATGCATGTATTAGAAAAATAAGAGGGAAATTGGCAAAAAGGCCAAAGGATAAGCCTATTGAAATAATTGCAAATGGTAGAGAGGATTGGATAGGTTGGGTTGAATTGAAAACTGAGCCAGTTAACGAAATAGCGATTTTAAATACCGGAAGAGTAATAAGGGATGTGAATGCTGATATATTAGCTGTGGTTGAAGCGGAAAACAGGATTTTATTAGATATGTTTAGTCATATCACCATAAAAACAGTAAATGGGAGCCCTTACTCGGAGGTTATGCTAATTGATGGCAACGACCAAAGGGGTATAGATGTGGGTGTAATGTGTAAAAATGGATATAAAATCCATTCTGTTAAAAGTCATATTTATGATTTGGATGATACCGGTAAGACTATATTCAGTAGGGATTGTCCAGAATATGAAATATTCACACCAAACGGAGAAAAGGTTATAGTTCTACCAAATCATTTTAAAAGTAAATATGGTTTTAATCAAAACGCATCAGATGCTAAGAGAAAAACACAAGCAGCAAGAACTGCTGAAATTTATAATGGATTATTATCTGACGGAGAAAAAAATATAATTATTCTTGGCGATTTAAATGACACTCCCGATAGTGAACCACTTATACCTTTATTGGAAAACACTAATTTGAAAGATGTTTCTGAACACCCATCCTTTGACCCTGGAGAATATAAGGGAAAAGGAACTTATGGTTTAGGCGGAGATAAATATAAAATTGATTATATGCTTGTTTCTCCCATACTTTTTGAAAAGATTAAATCAAGTGGATTATTCAGAAAAGGAGCTTGGCCCGGTAAGAGAAAACCAAAATGGGAGGTTTATGAATCAATTGAAAAGGAAATTCATGTGGCCAGTGATCACCATGTGATATGGGCCGATTTTAATATTTGAAAACATTTTAATTTTAGTGAATCATGAATAGGCGGGTATCCTTAAAACAAATGTTAATAGACCTTATCTATATTTTGCTACAGGCAAATTTATATGTAAAAGGAAATGCCAATTATAGTGAGTTGTTAGCTTTTCTAAATCCCAAAAATTACTATTTAAATGAAGAAATATCCATACCTTCTTTGAAAGAAATCTCAAAGGAAACTGGTATTTCAATTGATATATTAAGAAGGCAGATTAAAAATTTATATTTGAACTTGGTTGATAGGTTCAATGGTTATCTCTTGATTTTAATGTAACGGAAATTGTCTTTACTGCCGAGTTCCTTAAAAAATATGCTTCTTTCAAATGTGAAAATCTCCAAATTATACTTACAGTTGGGGAAAGTGTAGATATTTCTTTTTTTGAAGGGAAATTGGGCGTTTCAATGTTTTACGTTAAAAATATTAGTCATTCTTTTGAAAATGACCAACAAGTTATAGATGTTCATTTGCAATCGGGAATATATAACAAGTATTAGCATTTTAGATTAGATAAGCATTGGCCACGGGTGAAGTTGGTCGGATGGATTTTTTTAATTCTAGTGAATTTGAAAAATTAAATAGGTTAGGGCTAAGGCCTTAATTTGTAGTGTTATTGAAGGTCGGTAAATATCCGGGATGGTTTTATTTAATTAGTCAATTATATTTTATAGCCTTCACGGTCTAAGTCATAATTTTCAAGGTGATATAAATATCATTTTAATATTCATTCATAGTTATCTGATTCTCTAGAATTAAATGTCTCCACATTTCCTTATTTTCGCAATACCTCCGAATTTAGATTACTACATAATTTTATTAAAAAATAATTTAAATATTGCCTAGATGCTTTGGAACAAAAATGATAAGTATTTAGAAACACCTTTTCAGAAGGAAGCCGAACTAGAGGAAGCGGTCAATGAAGTAAAAGAGGCTTTATTTGGAACATCACGCATATATCTGGATGACAAAAAGAAAATAGGAAAAATAGGTGGGACAAATAATTTGCCTGACGGTTATCTTATAGATTTAACCAATAGTCAAGACCCTAAAATATTTGTTGTTGAAAATGATTTAGCTAGTCATCAGCATCTAAAACACATAGCAGTTCAAATACTCGAATTCTCCCTATCCTTTGAAACCTCTAAAGTAAAGGTGAAAAATGTAGTAAAAGGCATGCTTCAAAAAAGACCAGACCAATGGAAAAAGTGTGAAGAATTTGCTAAAAGGAACGGTTTTGAAAACGTAGATTTTCTTCTAGAATCCATCATACACAAACCGAATTCCTTTAATGCGCTTTTAATAATCGATGAACTCGGTGAAGAATTAGAAACTGTACTTATCAGCAAATTTAAATTTCCTGTGGAAGTTATCACTCTTAAAAAACATCAAAATAAACAAGGGGAGTCACTATATCAATTTGAACCATTTTTAAATGATGTTGTTGAGGATACTGAAAAAATAGACATTTCAGAAATTGACACAATTGTAGTTGCCGCAAGAGAAGACGGTTTTAATAATGTATTCTTAAAAGAGCATTGTTGGTACGCAATCAGATTGAATGCCTCCATGATACCCAAGATTAAATACTTAGCAACGTACCAAGTTGCACCCATTTCTGCAATTACTTATATAGCGGAAATAAAATCAATCGAACAATGGCAAGACACTAATAAATATATACTTTACTTTTCTAAGCCAGCAGAGAAAATCAAAAAAGTTGTATTGGGTAAAAATAAAGGAAAAGCACCTCAAAGCCCTAGATACTCTTCAAAAAATAGAATTTTAAACGCACACTCACTTGACAATGTGTTTTAAAAAATGACACTATAATAGAATTACAAAACAACTAGATCAAAATTATAAATGAAACTAGCCGAAATACTAAAAGACTCCAATTATAAACTTACGCAGTTCTCTCAAGAGCAAATTAAAAAACTAGAAAATGATCTTTTCATAAAAGAAATAAGAGGGGTTGACACTCCTTACGTAAACTGTTTAGTTCGTGATAAGGACATAAAATTAACACCAGAAGAAGCTGTTAGACAACTTTATTTAATAAAATTAAATGAAGAATATGACTACCCTTTTGAAAGAATGGAAATTGAGTATTCCGTAAGTTTCGGACGTGAAAAGAAAAGAGCTGACATTGTAATTTTTGACAAACAAGATACTCGTGCTGTCTACATAATGGTTGAATTAAAAAAGCCAAAACTAAAGGACGGAAAAGAGCAGCTACACTCCTATTGTAATGCTACTGGTGCTCAAATTGGGATTTGGAGTAATGGAGATTCAATCTCATTCTACCATAGAAAAGACCCTAATTATTTTGAGGATATACCAAGTATTCCAAAGGCTTCTCAAAAATTATCAGAGATATTGGATGAACCTTGGACTTTACAAGACCTCATCGATAAAGACAAATTAGTAAACGAGAAAAAATCATTGAAAGATTTGATTTTGGAAATGGAAGATGAAGTTCTTGCAAATGCCGGTGTTGATGTATTTGAAGAATTATTTAAACTCATTTTCACCAAACTGTATGACGAGATGGAAAGCGGAAGAAACGCTTCTCGTTATTTAGAATTTAGAAACCATGGAGACACAGAATCGGAATTAAAAGAAAAAATTCAATTGCTATTTAATAATGCTAATAGAAAATGGGAAGGCGTTTTTTCAGAAGATTCAAAAATTGCTCTTTCTCCTTCTCACCTTTCAATTTGTGTAAGTTCGTTGGAAAAGGTAAAACTTTTCAATTCTAACTTAGATGTTGTAGATGAGGCTTTCGAATACCTTATAAACAAAAGTAGTAAAGGAGAAAAAGGACAGTACTTTACGCCACGTTACGGTATTGATATGTGTGTTAAAATGCTTAATCCGCAAGAGAACGAAACGGTTATTGATACAGCGGCGGGAAGTTGTGGTTTTCCAGTACATTCATTTTTCTATGTAAAAAATCAAATACATAAAGAATTGGGAATTGCGGATGATGAGATGATGACAACAAAACCGCCTATTCCTAGAGTTTTAGATTATGTTCAGAATAATGTTTTTGCAATTGATTTTGATGAAAAGGCAGTTCGTGTAGCTCGCTGTTTAAATCTTATCGCAGGAGATGGTCAAACCAATGTATTGCATTTAAACACACTAGATTATGAACGTTGGGATGAAAAGACCAAAGACGAACAATGGCTAGATACTTACGGCAATGGTTGGAGAAACATTAAAAAGCATAGAAAAATTAAAACTGAAACAAAAGAAAACGCCAATTACATAAATAGAGATTACAATTTTGACGTATTAATGGCTAATCCACCATTTGCAGGCGACATTAAGGAGAGTAGAATTTTAGCAAAATATGAACTCGGTAAAAAGCCAAATGGAAAATACCAAACCAAAGTGGGTAGAGATATTTTATTCATTGAACGAAATTTAGACTTCTTAAAACCTGGTGGCCGAATGGCTGTTGTTTTACCACAAGGTCGATTTAACAATAGTAGTGATAAAAACATACGAGATTATATAGCAGAGAAATGTAGAATACTAGCCGTGGTTGGTTTTCACGGTAATTTTTTCAAACCACATACAGGAACAAAAACGTCTGTTTTGTTAGTTCAAAAATGGGATGATGAATTATGTCCAAAAGTTGAGGATTATCCTATCTTTTTTGCAACAATGCAAGAGCCGAGCAAAGATAATAGTGGTGATAAAATTTATGTAAAAGATGAATTTGGCCAAGATTTATTGGACCAACACGGACATAAATATGTGCAACACGATTTATATAATCATAACGGTTTAACAAAGGATGGAATTGCCGAGGCCTTTATAGAATTTGCGAAAAAAGAAAAGCTGTCTTTTGTGGGAAAGCTCTAGGCCCTTTTGATGAGACGCGATATCGGGGATTATTAGAAGGGCTTGAAATAAGTATAATAAATAAAATTGCATTAGAATTTGAAAATCATTCAAGAAGATTTGATAGTGAATATCTTCAGAAAAGATATATAAAAAACCTGGAAGCAATTAATAGAAAAGGTTTTAATCATCTTTCAAAATATATTAAGTATCTATCTGGTGGAGCAACGCCTTTAGGTGCAAATTATGAAGAAGAGGGCATTCCATTTTTAAGAGTTCAAAATATAATGCAAAATTATTTCAATTTGAAAGATGTTGTCTTTCTTAATGAAAAACAAGATGCAGAAATAAAAAGAAGTAGGCTTAAATTGAAAGATGTTCTTTTGACAATAACAGGTGTTTCATATGGTAAAAGCTCAACTGTTAATGCAGAATTGGAAGGTGCTAATATTAACCAACATTCTGTAAAAATCACATTAAACGAAGGATTAAACCCTTATTTTCTTTCTACTTTTTTTAATTCCAAGCACGGGAAATTACAAAGTGATAAGAACATAGTTGGTGTCACTAGACCAGCACTTGACTACAACGTAATACGTAATTTTCATATACCAAATATTTCAAATGATTTTCAAAAAAAAATAGAACTTTTAATTCTAAAGTTTGAGGGATTAAACAATAAATCAAAACAAGAATATTCTTCGGCTAAAGAAACATTATTAAAAGAAATTTCTTTAGATGATTTTGAATCGATACAAACAAATAATTTCCAAGAAATAAGTTTAACAAAATCTTTAATTACAACTACCAGATTAGATGCTGAATATTACCACCCAAAACCATTATTTTTAATAGACCAATTAAAGAAAAAAGAATACTATCTAGTTAAAGAGTTGTTTGATATCGGAAATGGTTACCCTTGGAAAAGTAAGTATTTCAAAGAACAAGGAAAAGGCGAACCATTTGTAAGAATTAGAAATTGTAAACCAGGTTATATTGACAATGAAACTTTAACAACATTAGATTCTGATTATGCAAAAGCTGAGAAAGTTGAAAAAGCTAAAGCCAATGATATTGTTATTGGTATGGATGGTATAAAATACTTTTATGGTTCGTTAATAAAAGAATCCGTTTATATAAACCAAAGAGTTTGTCATTTAACACCAAAAGAAAACTCTGAAATGGATTCAGAATTGGTATTAATGATTATTAATTCTGTTATTGGACAAACTCAATTAATGAGAGAAATGACAATAGCTCAAACTGTTGGGCATATTACAAATGTTTCAGTTGGTAATTTAATCATTCCAAAACTTGATGATAAAATAAGAAATGAAGTTTCTGAAAAAATTAAGAAATCTCACCAATTTGAAAAAGAAAGTTTACACCTTTTGGAAGTAGCAAAAAAAGCAGTTGAAATAGCAATTGAGGAAAATGAAGAAGTTGCATTACACTATATAACTAGGCAAACAAAAAATTTAAACTAGAATGATTTTTTTATTAATTGGAGGGCAACAAAATACAGGAAAAAGTGAGACTATGGCTCGTCTCTTTATAGTTCTATCGTCAAGGTATTCTTCAGTTATAAACGTACATCCTTTTACTTCTCCACCACCAACAAATCCCTTTGAGGATTTTTCAGCTATACTTCAAGGAGTAGATGTTAATGGAAAACAAGTTAATATATTAATACACTCACCTACAGATGATATGGACAATATTAACTTGCTGAGGACTAATATAGCAGCAAATAAGCCGGACGTGGTAATTTGTAGTATTAGGGACATTAACTGGCAAAGGCAAAGTGTATTGGAGATTATTGATAAGCATTTTCATTTAGAAATTCCGTTAGCGAGAATTACCAGGCGTGGAGCTAATTCGGGTAATCCCAATTCAAATTTTCAGCAAGCGCTTAATTGGTATCAAAATACGATTGATCGACTAATTAATAGAACCTTATCACAAAATCCATTTGATTTAATTTGAGCCCGATATAAATTATAATTGAAAACTTTTTTTGATGCAAATAACCTCAAGAAAATTTAGAGATGTAAAAATCGAAAATTTTAATCTTACCTCAGAGTTTAATATTGCTATAGAACAGGCTGAAAAAAAATACAGATTACTCATAAATAGAAAATATAATAAACATAGAAAAAAATTATTTTCTGATGTAGTTAACTTTATTAAAACCGATAAAATTGGAATTGGTGACCTTTGTTATATGCCTTCACCAACTGCAGACATAAACATTTTCATCTCTCAAAAAGAATATACAAGTAAGGATTTTTACACAAAATTAGAGATATTAGATAGCGCTATAACACCAAATTACCTTCTATGGTTTTTAGATCAAAAACCTGTTAAGGAATATATTCTATGTTACGGGGTTGGTGCAATTTTTACTTATATTCCGAAAGAGGTATTTTACAAGATTGAGATTGCATTGCCTAAAAGAAATAAAAATCCTAAAATCAACGAAATCATATTACATGCAAATGATTCCGTATTTAGAATTTTATTGGACCAATATTACCAACAATATTTAGATAATTTCAAAAAAGGTAATTTTATGACATCTGCAATATTGGCAGGAGCAATAGCAGAAACATTTTTACATAATTATTTATTGGAGGTTGGTTTAAGCGAACAATTGCTTAATCAGAAAACATTAGGAGCAATAATAGGTTTAGCGGAAGCATATCTTGTAGATAGAGAAATATTGGATTTTCCTTTGGTACATTTTAAAGATGTTCAAAAACTAAGAAATAGTGCTGTACATCCGGCATTGGCAAAAGGTAAAATAGAAAGGGAAGAAGAGTTTGAATCAAAGGATTTTGATTGTTTTAATAACATCATAAAATATTTTGGGCTATAGATTTTGAATGTTTCTCCTCTAGTTCTAAAAGTTAGATTTTTAATTGACTTTAACTTTTATGGTTTTTACTGACAGTTTAAGTGCTGTTTGAACAACCCTTTTTGGCAAATCTTTTTCGTGTATTAGATAACAATCAATTTCTATTTCTTTTTTATTGATTATGGATTCTGCTTCTAGGACTGCTCTATATTTAATACATTGAAAAACTCCACGTAAAAGATCGTCTTCGCCAGACCTTACCGATTTCACTTCGACACCCAATACTCTTTTCTCATTATCAAATAGTACATCAATACAATCAGCAGATTTTAGCAGGAATTCGGTGATTCCAACTAAATCTGAATTCAAACCAACGAGTTGGGGGTTTTTGGCAATGTGGTCTCTTAATTTTCTATGTTCAGGTGAACCTTCACTACCGTATGGATTAAATAGTCTATTATTGGGATTGATAAGAGTGAATGTGGCTATTTTTAACTCTTCAAGAATATACTCCCATCTAGTACCAAACTCAAAAATGAAGTTATATTCTTTCTTTAAATATTCTTTTTTTTGATTTTTTGATAAATAAGGGAATTTTGGATAAAATTCCTTTAAACCATCACTAGGCTGCTTCGTGTTTTTAGCAACAACCATACTTTGAATATAAGGAATACGACTTGTCCAGTTTGGGACACTAATGGTGTCGAATAAATGACCCATAACACGCAAAACCTCACCAATAGACTTCCCGAATTGACTCCCTCTGTGTGGTAAGGGGAATTCTATTTCGTTAGCTAAGTCAGAATAGGTTATATATTTTTCTTCTCCGTTGTAATTTACAAGTCTTTCTACTAAGACCGATATACTTTTTTTCGCAAAATTTTCGTATTCTTCTTTGGTCATAATTTTAACCTGCTTTGTAATAAATTCAAAAATGTAAATATTGTTAAATTTTCTTACATTTATTAAAGTTAGAAGGTTTCAAATCTAATAGCTGAGTTAAGTAGCTATTGTCAATACGATATGACAAGGTTATAATACTCTATCTCCCCCAAAAAAAATGACTGTCGAAAAGACCTATTTGCATTTTAGATGTGAATTGATTTTTAATTACTAAACCAACCATATGAAAACTAAACAAAGTCATTTTTTTATGATCACCTTTATTTTTTCAGCAACGTTATTTTCTCAAGATTTCAGTAGGGATTTAAAAGTAATTGAGGCATATGAAGTTGAAATAGATAAGGGTAGGGAAAATTTGCTAAAACAAATAACAAAACTTGAATCAGTAGAAAATCCTAATCTAGATTTGATTAACAAAAAAAAGGCTCAATATGAAAATTATATTTTTAATGATAAGATGTTAAATATTCTTTTCGCAGAGGAGGTTGGTAGTTTTTTTAATAATTCTGATAATTTGACTCTTCAAGAGTATTTTGCTTCGGTAAGTGCAGATGATAAATCCTTAAGTCTAGGTTTTACAGTTAATAGCCGTGGTAAAAATGCACTTAGGCCACTTAATATGGTTTATAATTTTGGTGTCAAGGTGAAGGCGAAAAATAAATTTGCATCAATTTTTGAAAATGGAGATTTCAATCAAAAAAGTGACTTAGGTATATCATTTAATATTACTAAAGTTCATTTTATTGCAGGAGCTATAAATTTTTCTTCTGTTAAGGATGGAAACAATAATATAATTTTTAACAGACGAGCATTAATCGAAACGTACAGAAAAAAATTATATGCAGATTACAGAGGGAAAATAAAAGAGTACAAAGTAAAAACTTTACCGAAAGAAGAGGATTCAATTCGAGCAATTCAAAACCAGATGAGAGGATATAAACATAAGCCAGATATATCCAAAATTTATAAGGAAAAAGGGGCTAGTCTCTATCAAAGCCTCGCGGAGGATGAAATTAAATATATTAAGGAAAATAAAGCTTATAGCTTCATAAGCTCTGATTGGGTATCTTTAGATGGATTCCTTCCCGTAACAAATACTACATATAATATTTTAATAAATGATAATTCCGGAAACTTTAAAGCAGAAACTTTCGTTCCCTGGAGGGCTTCTTTAAGTTGGAGTTACTTTCGTAAATATTCTAACAATAGGTCATGGTTCATTTCTCCCAAGATAAGTGTTCAAAACAATAATAATATTCTTTTGGAGGATTTAACCGCAGAAACTC
The DNA here is from genome assembly GCF_048537565.1 of Maribacter sp. X9. Taxonomy (GTDB): domain Bacteria; phylum Bacteroidota; class Bacteroidia; order Flavobacteriales; family Flavobacteriaceae; genus Maribacter. Next base: position 77,133 of record NZ_CP183215.1, on the reverse strand, counting down.
TAATTGTGGAAAGACAAATATTTGGAAATGGCTCTGAATTAGAGACAACAGAAAGTGTTTATAAGGAATATTCTGAATTTATAACGCCTAGTTTCGGTGCGGAATTCACCTATTTTTTTACAAAAAACATTGGAGTTAGCCCTTCCTTTGAAAAAAACGTTGGTACATATGACGAATTTAATTGGAAGTTAGGTGTGCCAATTAGTTTAAAGGATAAAGATGGTAAGCCGAAAGTGAATTTTGAGTTACAATGGAAGAAAGTAAATACTCTGACTGAATCTAATTATCTTGTTGGGATTAGTGCGAGTTTCTTGTTTGGTAATCTTATAAATTAAAAACCTAATAATTGAAATTAAACCCTTTAGGCCAAGCTATTTTGCATAAAGCATTTAAAGGTGAGCTCGTGGAGAAATTACCTACGGATAATGGTAATAAAAATTTGTTGATGGGGTTTTAACAATTAAAAAGTAATAAATGAAGGAATTATATTCGCTTAGAAAGGATTTTACAATTATTGGTTTAACTGGCAAAACAGGTGCAGGGTGTTCTCAAATTGCTGAAATATTATCGCAAAAGAAATTTAATAAATCACTTGAAAAATTTGTAAATAAAAACACCAGTAAAACAGATGAGTTAAAACTGAATATTTGTATTAAATACTTGCAGAATGAAAATAATTGGAGTGAATTTAAGATTTTGCATTATAAAGACGTTTTGCTTTTTCATTTGTTTTATGAGGCCGTATGTTTTTCTGAAAACAAGAAAGAGGCTATAGATTATGTTATTGACATTTTAACTCAATTTGGGAATAATCATCAAAAAATAAAAAGTATTGGTAAACAAGATATTACCATAATAGAAATTATTAAATCGTTTCTCAATGAGAGTGATTTTAATTGGTATGATTTTCTAAAGAAGAATTCAAAGTATTCATCACTCAAGGATTGTTTGTTAAAACTTAAAGAATCTAAAGATTTAAATAGATTTTTTTTTGAAAATGGATTCGAAGTCTTTTCATCTAACTTTTATGGAAAGATTAATGATTGGGATTTAACTAAAAGATTAGCTCTAACCCATGATTTAGCAAATAATTTGAGGCAATTTGGTTTTACAAAAGAAGGTCAGGACAATAAAAATCTATCTAACATTTACACTGTTGCAGAAACTATAAATAGATTGATTAAGAATTGGAAATACTATCAAGGGGTCGTTAAAAACAAAATTGTAATTGATTCTTTAAAAAATAGTTTGGAGTTAATGTTTTTTAAAGAAAAATATTCAGCATTTTATACTATAGCTACTAATAAATCAGAAATTGAACGAAAAGGTTACATTTCCGAATCAATTATAAAAAAGTATGATAGTAAATATGAAAATGTACATTCAAAAAATCTTTTAAATTTAAGTGATATTGAGTATCGTGGGAATGACGTGAATAAAGGTGCTTTTTCCTCGCCGGATATAGAAAATTGTATTCAAAAAAGTGACTTTCATATATTTTTCTCAAACTTTGTTAATCCTCTAGAAGTTCTTGATGAAAAAGGAGTTAATGAGAGTAGCATTTTAGGTATTACCCAAAAAAAGCAGTTAATTAATGAGTTAAAAGGTTATACTGAATTAGGGATTTATCATCAGTTAATAAAACTAATGGCTTTAATTCAGCAGCCAGGAATAGTAATGCCCACTGCTTTTGAACGAATTATGCAAATTGCTTATAATGCCAAACTTAATTCTGGATGTATTTCTAGGCAGGTAGGTGCTGTTGTAACAGACAGTAGTTTTTCAATAAAAGCTGTTGGATGGAATGATATACCTAGGTTTCAAATTCCATGTAGTTTAAGGAGTGTTGAGGATTTAATTAATGGCGATAATAATGAGCATTATAGTGATTTTGAAAAAGGTGATGATGGTGCTTACAAAGACGATGAAAATTTCAAACAAAAAATAGAAAAAGATTTCAAGAAGGTTAAGAATAACTTGGATGATTTAGAGGGTAGGAATTGCTCATTTTGTTTTAAGACTTTTCATAATTCCTACGAAGGTGAAAAAAATCAGGTTCATACTAGATCTTTGCATGCAGAAGAAAATGCCATGCTACAAATAACGAAATATGGAGGACAAGGTCTAAAAGATGGTAACTTATTTACAACTGCAAGTCCATGTGAATTATGCTCGAAAAAGGCGTTTCAATTGGGTATTAAAAGTATTTTTTATATTGACCCATATCCAGGGATAGCTTCTCAACATATTATGACAAATAGTAAAGATGAAAGTGTTCGTCCAAAACTTTTGATGTTTCAAGGAGCAGTTGCAAAAGCCTTTCATAAACTTTATGAACCCTTCATGGCATATAAAGATGAATTGAACATTAGAATTAATTTAAAGCCAAGTGAGAATGTCAAGTTTAAGATAGAAAAGCTAACAAGTGATAAGGAAAAACAAGAAGAAATTAATGCAATTCTAAATAGATAATAATTCGTTACCATTTAAAATATTTAGTAATAAGAATGAATTGTAAGAATCTCAATAACTTTTTGACATTCTCTCGGCATTAAAAAAATATATATGGTTGACCAATCTTTTCTTATGTTGTTTGGTTTGTGGTGTTGGGGAAGGTTTGGGGAAGTAAATTTTTTGTTATATTAATTTATACAGTAATTATCAAAATCAAGAGGGTGTAATTTCCCAAAATAGAAATATTTTTATGCCTTAATTGTTTATAACTCCCATCCAAGATTTAGATTATACACAACATATATTGTTAATTTTACATCAAAAATAAACCTATAGGTTGATTTTATGGAAATATTTACTACATTTGATGAGCAAACCAAAGGCATATACCTAGCTCGCTTTGTAAATTGCCCATTCTATAATACATCGGAAACCTATGAAACAGAACTTGATAAAATTCAAGATGAATTTCAAGACCCCCTCTTTGTTCGTAACTTCATTAAGTCAACAGCTTCAGGTTGGAAAAAAGGAGATTATAAAAATGTAAGCCTAACTTATTTAGCACATGACGTATTAGAGGAAACAGGTGATTTATTTGATAAATTAGTTGAAATTAAAGAACAAGCTCAAAGCGAAAATTGTTTTGATGTCCTATTTGACAATTTTAAAGAATTATCAGAAAAAGAAAAGTATAATGATCCAGGCAGGCGTAAAATGTACACTTATAATCATGATTCAATCCTTAGGTTATATGGAGTGCTGTTAGGTAATGAATGCCTTATTATTACTGGCGCAGGTATTAAACTGGTTGATAAAATGAATGATAGTACTGCTCTAAAATTAGAGTTAGAAAAAATGAGTTATTTAGTTGAATGGCTAGAAACAAACAACATCACTGACACCACAGACTTCGGAACATGACACAAAAGAGTATAAATATTAATAAAATTGCAACTAAAACTGCATCGCAGTGGAAAGAGCGTTCAAAGAGAGATAGGACTAATAGAAAGCAAATTAGTCGAGCTCAAAAATTTGCATTAGAACTTTTAGATTATTTAGAGGACAATAAAATCACCCAAAAGGATTTAGCTCAGAGAATGGATGTTAGCGCACAACAGGTTAATAAAATACTTCGAGCAAAGGCCAATTTGACTTTTGAAACAATTGATAAGATTGGGGTTGCTCTTGGGGTTACTATTTCTACTCCAACGATAATCAATAAAAATAAGATTCAATCTAAAACAATAAATTCCATAATGACTTTGGTTCATAAATCAAGCCATAAACATATTGAATCGGATTACAGTAAGAGCATTGGTTCATCAAAAAATACAATTTTAGAGACTACATTGGAAAGTGTTGAAAGATATGCCTACACGGCTGAAAAAATTTAAGGTTATGACCTATAATAAACTTGGTTTTGCATTTATAGGCTTACATACTAATTCATTTGCACAAATTGAGGCTGCTCATAAAAAAACTGGTGAAACAGATTTAATTACTGCTCTTGGTTATGGTATTGATGTAGAAGATCATACTATAACTTGTACGGCTAAATTTTCTTTTGAAAAAAAGAAAGATCAACCATTTCTCATTCTAGAATTAGAAGGCTTTTTTGAAATTAACAAAAATGACTTTGTTGAAAAAGTCAAACAACCAGATAATTCATTTTTAATTACAAAAGATTTAGCGACCCATTTCGCCGTTTTAATGATTGGATCTGCTCGTGGGGTATTACATGCAAAAACGGAAGGAACGATTTTTAATCAATATTTACTTCCAACTATGGATGTCAAAAATATGATTATAGAAGATTTCGTATTAAATTCAGAACGGTAAAAAAATGCAACTCTAGTTTCTAAGGTTATTATTTATCTAAAATAAAATCTACTAAATCACTTCCCTTTTCTATATCTATCGTTTCTAAAAGGTTGCTACATTTCATTTTGAAACCTGATTCTATTAGTAATTTCATTTTGTTATTCCAATCTATAAATTCGGTTTTGTCAGGGTATAATATTATTTTAAAATCTTTTATTGGCAATAATAATTCCTGCTTTAAATTGGACTTTGAACCAGTTGCCATCCAGTGATAATTAGGTAATATCATACTCATAATTATGGCCGTTTTCTCAGATTCTACTATACATATAGTTTTTTTTATGGGATTGTCTTCTATCAGGTGTAATCCAAAAAGGCATTGTTGTAATACAAACGAGTCAATTCGTAATACGTTATGCATCCAATTAATATGAGAATATGGTTTTTTAACTCTTTTGCCTGTATTATGGTTGTAGAGCATAACCTTACCCGTATGTATATTATGAAGATTATCAATCTGCCAAAAAATAGTTGAACCTACCCAATGTCCGATGGTTCCTATGTAATACATTTCTATGGCCTGTATTACATCTTTTTCGGGAAAGTGTTTCAATAAATATTGAACGAAATTATTATTGTCATAGTTATTACAGTATTTTCCAATAACATTTTCACATAGAAATGTGGTAGGTCTGGGTATGATGTTTTGAAATGGAGCTATAATTGATTTTTTAAGGGTAGGGGATTTAAAGTAACCACATTTGCTCTCACGGTCACATCGACCATATATTTCTTCGAGATAATTTCCGGTTTCATTATCTACAAAATATACAAATGTTCTTTTAGTGCAATTTGGGCATTGGAACTTTTTGCTTGATTTATCTAGACTGAATTTGTACATAACTTCTCTTTAATTGCTTGCATTCGTACTGTCGTGCCCTCGTACCATTTTAAAATGGTACGAGGGTACGAATCGATTTTACTTTATATAATTTTCCAGCAGATGTCTTAATCCATCTTCAACTGTGAAATCAGGTAATTTTTTTCTGCGGATTTTAATTTTCGAATTTTGATTCACGTCTTTTTTTAGCATATCGTACAACCTGGCGATTTCCTCTTGAGGAAGTGCTTTAGCTATATTATATACATCGGACGCTTTCATGTATTACATGTTCAGTTTATTCCGTCTCTTACGTACTGTTGATTCGTGTATACCTAATTTTTCCCCTATAGCCATATTAGATAATCCTTCAGAAATAAGGTGGGTCATTTCAATATCCCTATTCTTCAGACTATTATTCTGTGGCTGTTTCAGATGATTTAATTCTGAATCGTAAAACAAGAAACGAAACTGTAAGAAATTTGAATTTTTCCCCAATGCACAAATCAGAACATTACCGGAATGGTACAAATGTTCTGTATTACGTTGTTTAATTTGTTTTATGTACCTGTAAGAAGGGTCCTCTGTACTAAAACCAATAGCGAATGCACTATCGCAGAAATTGATGAGCATCTTACTGCCTGCAAGATCATTTTTGCTAATTGGTTTGGTTTCGTCGCGTTTTGGTGTGTGTGCCAGCACCATCACTGAAACATTTAGTTCCTTTGTGATTTTTTTGAGCTGCTTCATTAACTCTAAGGCATATTTAGCCTTTTCATTATCATTCTGTAAAAAGGTGAGGTTATCGATTATTACGACCTTGGCTCCGTTTTTTTTTATTATGTTGGTTAGTTCAGCACAGAGGTAATCTTCTACACCCTTATATTCTTTAGGGATATCGGCCAAGGGATTTAATTCGGCTCTTAGAAAGTTTGGATGAAATTTAAAATGTCGCTCATAGTTGTCCGAGTAACGTTTTTCAAATTGTTTATCAGAAAGTTCAAAATCCAGATAAAGTACTTTTTGTGGGAATGCTTCGAATTTGAAATTTTCAATAGGTTTACCAGAGCTTATACTTTCAGCAATTTGAACGGCCATAATCGACTTTCCTACGTTGGTGTCCGCATAGAGAATACAAAGTTCATTTTCGTACCATAGTTCGCTGAAAAGCATATTAGGAATAGGGCGGGTCTTTGCTTCCTCTACCCATTGGTTTACCGGTTTTACGATTAGGCAATTTTGGGAAAATGACTTTTTGGTTAATTCCTTCTCTAGATTTTGAACATCTGATTCAATAAGATTTCCGATTTTTTCAATACTATTTTTCTTTATCATAGCATTGTAGTTTTAAGAGACCAAATCTCATTAATCAATAGGTAATAATTGAAAGACAGATGATTACCCATTACTGGAAATAGGAATTGTTTGTTTTCGTAGTCAGGTTCTATAATGATCCTGTTCAGATCACCAAGAACTTTAAGGAACTCTAGTTTAAGTTCATTGGAAAATGTACTTTCGGCAAGGACCTTTTCTACTTTGATTTTAAAACCTTGAAGGACTATTTTCGAATTATTATCCTGTGGATGCAGTTGTCGGCAAAACAACCAGGTAAGTAAATGCGTGAATTCGAATGTTCTCTCAAAGGGGGTGGGAGTAAAATAATCCAAATCGTCAAAATCTTCCTCTTCCTCATATGGTTCGGGAATTTCTTCAATAAAATTATCCAAATGCTTGAGTAAAATATCCCTGATGTGATCAGAAAGGGAAACGCCGGAATCATCGGCCATTTCTTGCAGAGAAATTTTAAGGTCTTCCTCAATTCTCAGATTGATAGTTGATTTCATAATAACTTGTGCTTTTTCTTAGCGGCAAGCTTATGTTTTTTACATAAAAATATATGGTCAAAATCATGGTCATGAAATGGTTTTTTATGGACTACAGGAAGGTTTTATGGTCAAATTGCTTATTCGCCTTCTGGAGATTCAAATTTTCTCCATAAATCAGTGAAATTTTCTATTCTTTGCTGATGTTTTCTATTTGTGATATTGTCAATTTTTATTCTTGAAATATCCCGATTGAATTCATTATTTATAAAATATTTAAAGGTATTTGCGTCTTCTCTGATTATTTTATTATCAAAAAGAAAATAATATAAGCTAACTACATTAGCATATTCGGATTTTTCAATGTTAGTTATGCATTGATAGATGAATTTAAATACTTGGAAATTAAATGATAACTCGGGATGTCTTTCAAATCTTTCTTTTAATTGATTATTAATACCGAAGTAATAGTCCTCTTCAAATTTAAAACGATCATTAAGACTCAATAGTTTTTTTAATTTGGATTCAAAATCGATAGTAAACCTCAAATTGGCATGTCGCTCAATTAAAGAATCATTAAAAAAATCAATTTTCCCCAATAAGTAATTTTTAAAAGATTCATCATAAATATTATGAGTCGCTTTAAGAGTGTCTCTATATTTTTTTAAAAGGTCAAGTCTCGATATTGATTTAAGATGCTCGATACCTTCTGGGGATAAGTTAATTTCTGGTACTACCAAAATAGAATCAATTGTGGAAAATACTTTTTTAAAACTTTTAAGGGCTATCTTTTTTTGTTCCTTTTTATCAAGACCATACAGATGTTCATCCAATTCAAATGAAAAACGAATGAATGGGGCATCAATTCTTTCTTGATAGTGTTTTATTAAAAAGTTGTAATACGCTTGTAATACATTTGGCTTCAAATTATAAAACTGATGTTCTAAATAATTTTCGTTTACTGGTGCGGACCATAATTTGGTGTTTTCATCAAAGTATATAGGTGAAAAAAGGCTAGGTTTTATTTCTAAAATGGATTTTTCTTGTAAATATCTAATTTCTAAATCGTAATTCCCTTCTGGAAAACTGAAACGCTTAATGTGACCAAAGTATGCATTTTTCATTTATTTCATATGTTTTGAAAAATCCTTGGGTAAACTTGCATCAATACTTCTCAAATAGGATTCCAAAGCCGCCATTGAACTGTGGCCGGTAATATGCATTAACTTACTTTTTACTTCGTTAGGACTAAGTGTCTTTTCTAGATCCCGATAAAGATCCGTAATTGCAGTATGCCGGTAACTATATAGTGTATAGTTTGAATCTAAGTTAAAATGGTCCTTAACTTTCTTGAATTTTTTGGTATAGAAGTCCCTTTTGGAGGATTCGTCTATTGTCCAGGACCCTCCGATTTCATTCATGTTGAATAGGGAATCATTTTTATCGAACTTTGAAAGGTCGGGTAATTTTTCAGATAGGGTATCAAGGATTAGTTTAGTTTTTACAGCTTGGTTCTTGGCCTTCACGGTAAATTCTTTTTCTATTAGATTTAAATCACCTATTCTGAGTCTACATACTTCGATTGGCCTAAGAAGACCATAATAAATAAATTGAATGAACAAGTGCAGGGTTCTGTCTTCCTCAATTAGATATTCATCGATTTTGTAGAAAAGTTCGGGGGTGAACGTTTTATGTCTAGTCGGAACCGCATTGACCTTATTAATGGTCTTTATGTAATTGTATTTGATGACCTCATTATCTTCGAGGGTCTGAAAAAATGACGCCAGGTCCGTTCGTGTATTGTTCCTGTTCCTTGGACTTGTTTCGTGTACTACATGGTTGAGATATTGTATTACGGTCTTTTTGGTAATCACTTTGATATCTTGTTTTTGTGTAATACCATTGCTAATAAGCCATTTTTGGAAACGTAATACCCGGCTTTTGAATTTTTTAAACGAATCCCTGCCTAGAATACTTTCCTTTATCTCAAGGCCTAGACTTATGGCGTTCCCAATAGTAAAAGTTGGTTCTTCTATTGGTTTTGGGATTGTAGGTTGCGGCTTTTCTACTGTCTCCGTATTATCCTTACCTCGATTTTTCAGATATACCTTTAGGTCCCCATTATCTCCATATGGATTGTAACCCTCCTGAAGGACAATGGACATGGCAAGTTGCAATTGTTTCAGTATGTGGTATCTACTTGCTTTGTCCTTAAACCTATTTGCTCCGGCCTTTATCCTGGTCTGTTGTACCAATTTGCCGGTTTCAGGATGTCTAAATGAATAATAGACATACCAGTGTTTATCCAGTGCGGCCTTTCTATCTTTTTTAGACAACTTGGGCCACTGGTCTATTTCAATTCCTCCGGTGTAGATCTTAGGCTCTGAATAGTTCAGTTTCATGCGTAAAACGTGTACGTTTTCGTGTACGTTTAATAAAAGTACGGAAATTGAAGACATAAAAAAACGGTTCGTGCGAACACGAACCGTTGTTTTCATTGACCTTAAGCCTTAGTAGCGGGGACTGGACTCGAACCAGCGACCTTCGGGTTATGAGCCCGACGAGCTACCTACTGCTCTACCCCGCGATATGGGTTTCATCTTATTTGTTTTTCAACTTCAGGTCATTACGCTGACAAGATGAGTGCTACTATTTGTAACGGGCGACAAATATACAATCTATTTTTACTATTGTCAAATCTTATTTCAATAATCTTTTTTAACCATTAGCCAGTAAAAAAACATAAAATCCATAACTTCGGTTTTTAGCTTTTTATGGATACAATCAATGATTTTATAGCAAGTGCACTTCCCTATACGGAATGGCCTATGTTTCTTTTGCTTATAGGTGGCGGACTGTTTCTGGTGCTTTATTCTAAATTGATGCCCTATCGCTATTTTGGGCATGCTTTAGCCATTACCGCTGGAAAATACGATAATTCAAAATCGGACGGTGATGTTAGTTCTTTCCAAGCCCTATCTGCTGCTGTTGCGGCTACTGTCGGTTTGGGGAACATATCTGGTGTGGCCATTGCAATCCATGACGGTGGGCCAGGGGTTGTCTTTTGGATTTGGATGACCGCATTGATAGGGATGTGTATAAAATTCTATTCCTGTAGTTTGGCCATAATGTTTCGTGGAACTGATTCGGACGGCAAGCTGCAGGGAGGGCCAATGTACTATATAACAAAAGGTTTAGGTGAAAGGGCCAGGCCTTTAGCTACTTTTTTTGCTGCTTGTGGGTTGTTCGGTTTCCTTGGTGTTTTTACCGCCAATCAGTTTACGGAGACTTTTATGAGTGTAGTGGAGCCTTCTTCTGCATTTTTCGAGATGAGTGATGAGAACTGGAAATGGACCATCGGCATTGTTTTAGCTATCATTACTTCCTTTGTGATCTTTGGTGGATTGACAAAAATAGCTAAAGTCGCTTCGGCAATTGTTCCGTTTATGGTGGCGGTTTATTTGGTGGCGGTTTTGGTCGTTATGGCTTTAAATTCGGAACAAATTATACCTTCCCTGAAAATGATAATTACGGAAGCCTGGAATTTTAAATCTTTAGCAACCGGAGGATTTTGGGGACTGGTGATTATCGGGGTTCGAAGGGCGATGTTCTCCAATGAGGCGGGATTGGGTAGTGCACCCATGTATCATGGCCAGTCAAAGAACGATGAGCCTATTCGGGAAGGTTTGGTTGCCATGTTGGGACCTTTTATAGATACTATTTTGGTTTGTACCTTTACCGCAATCGTTATCATATTGAGTGGGGCTTATCTTGAAGATGCCAGTGGTATTGTAATGACGCTTTCTGCCTTTGAGACTACGTTATTTGGATGGGGAGATATCTTACTGATGGTCATTGTGACCGCCTTTGCACTATCCACACTATTTACCTATTCTTATTATGGAGTAAAATCACTTTCCTTTTTGACCAATGCGAAAATTGGGCACTTTTATAATTGGTATTTTGTGATAATGATAGTATTTGCTGCGGTGGCTTCGTTGGAATTGGTTAAGAATTTAATTGATTTGTCCTATGCACTTATGGTAATTCCCAATATGATTGCCGTACTTTTGTTGGCCCCTAAGGTAAATGGTGAAATGAAAAAATACTTGTTAAAATTAAAGGATGACAGATCATAAGGCAGGCTTCGTAAATATAATCGGTAACCCTAATGTGGGTAAATCTACCTTGATGAATGCCTTTGTAGGTGAAAAGCTGTCCATTATTACTTCAAAGGCACAGACTACTAGACATCGTATTCTGGGTATCGTCAACGGAGATGATTTTCAAATGATTTTGTCCGACACGCCAGGAATCATCAAACCGGCGTATGAGCTACAATCCAGTATGATGGATTTTGTGAAATCTGCTTTTGAGGATGCCGATGTTTTATTATACATGGTTGAAATAGGGGAGAAAGCCCTTAAGGATGAAGCGTTCTTTGAAAAAATTAAGAATAGTAAAATTCCGGTTTTGTTATTATTGAATAAGGTTGATACCGCTACACAAGAATTACTGGAGGAGCAAGTGCAATATTGGCAAGAAATGTTGCCTAATGTAGAATTACATCCTATTTCTGCTTTATCCAATTTTAACGTCAAAGGTGTTTTTGAGCGCATCATAGAACTGATGCCTGTAGCACCTCCGTATTACCCAAAAGATCAATTGACTGACAAGCCAGAACGTTTCTTCGTCAATGAAACGATTCGTGAGAAAATTCTAATTCATTACAAAAAAGAGATTCCGTACGCGGTTGAAATAGAAACTGAAGAGTTTTTTGAAGACGATGACATCATTCGTATGCGCTCGGTAATCATGGTTGAACGCGATTCTCAGAAGGGTATTATCATTGGTCACAAAGGCGCGGCTTTAAAACGTGTTGGGGTAGAATCTCGAAAAGACCTTGAAAAGTTCTTCGGAAAGCAAGTCCACATGGAGCTGTATGTAAAAGTCAATAAGAATTGGCGAAGCGATGCAAGGCAGTTAAAGCGGTTTGGTTATAATAATTAAATAATTGATATTCAAATATTTGTATGATTTTCATTACATGTTTTGTATTAATTATTGACCTCTAAAATAAAAGATTTATCTCTAATTATATTTTAATGTTGATATTTGGATGGAATATACTATTTTTGATTTATCGACAAAATGCGTAAAATCCCGATGAAATGCGAAATATAATAGTTTTTGGAGCTTCCGGTCACGGAAGTGTAGTTTTAGATTGTATTGAGAAAGAGGGTAAATATAATGTAATTGGCTTTGTTGATTCCTTTAAACGAAAAGGAACTAAAATCAATGGATATGAGGTTTTAGGAAGCGAATTTGATCTTCCTTATTTAATGAATAGATTTAATTTGGATGGTGGAATCGTTGCAATTGGTGATAATTGGACAAGAAAACTTATTGTCGACAGAATAATCAAGGTTGTTCCTCATTTCAATTTCGTCAATACGATACATCCAAAGGCGGTAGTAGGTAAAGATGTTATGATGGGGTGTGGTAATGTATTCATGCCAGGAACGATTATCAATGCTAATTCCATCATTCACGATTTTTGTATAATCAACACCAATTCTTCTCTAGGGCATGATGGTATAATGGAAAGTTATTCTAGTTTGGCGCCTTCAGTATCTACAGGAGGAAATCTGAAATTAGGAAAGTTTTCTGCTATTAGTTTAGGAGCGAATATTATAAACGGAATTGAAATAGGGAGTCATACCGTCATAGGTGCTGGATCGCTAGTTGTTAATAGTTTTGGAGATGAATTGGTTGCCTATGGTTCGCCGGCTAAGGTAGTTCGTAAAAGAGTGGTTGGTGAGCCTTATCTATATTCTTGTAAAGAACAACAAATCTCCAAAGAAAAAATTCTCAAAAAAATCTGAAACGGAGAGCTGTAATTTATAAACTATTGTTATTGATACTTTAAATACTACCTTTGCGCCAAATTTAAGCTATGGGTGCTATTGTTGCCATTGTAGGGAGACCTAATGTAGGAAAATCAACTTTTTTCAACCGATTGATTCAAAGAAGAGAGGCTATCGTCGATGCCGTTAGTGGTGTTACGCGTGACCGTCATTATGGAAAAAGCGATTGGAACGGTAAAGAGTTCTCCATAATCGATACCGGTGGGTATGTTGTGGGTAGTGATGATGTATTCGAAAAGGAGATTGACAAGCAGGTCGAATTGGCTATTGAGGAAGCTGATGCCATAATTTTCATGGTCGATGTTGAAGCTGGTGTAACCGGAATGGATGAAGATGTTGCCAAACTGCTGAGACGTGTTAAAAAGCCTGTGTTTTTAGCAATTAATAAAGTCGATAATGCCAAGCGGGCCGAAGATGCCGTTGAATTCTATTCCTTGGGGCTAGGTGAATACTTTACACTTTCAAGTATCAATGGAAGTGGCACCGGGGACCTGTTGGATGCCCTTGTAAAAGAATTGCCTGAGATTGAAGAGGAAAAAAGCGAACTGCCAAGGTTTGCTGTTGTTGGACGACCAAATGCTGGTAAATCATCCTTTATTAATGCGCTTATTGGAGAAGAACGATATATTGTAACCGACATAGCGGGCACTACCCGTGATAGTATAGATACGAAATATAATCGATTTGGATTTGAATTTAATTTGGTAGATACCGCAGGTATTCGTCGAAAGGCAAAGGTTAAAGAAGATCTTGAGTTCTATTCAGTAATGCGATCGGTTAGGGCGATTGAGCACTGTGATGTATGTATATTGCTACTAGATGCAACCCGTGGTTTTGACGGTCAGGTTGAGAATATTTTCTGGCTTGCCCAGCGTAACCATAAAGGAATTGTGATTTTGGTGAATAAATGGGATTTGGTAGAGGATAAGGAAACCAACACTATAAAGCATTACACCCAAAAAATAAAAAAGGCCATTGAACCCTTTACAGATGTGCCTATTCTTTTTATTTCCGTTCTGACCAAACAACGAATTTTTAAAGCAATAGAAACGGCGGTCGAGGTATATAATAATCGGAACAAGAAAATTATTACCCGAAAGTTCAACGAAACCATGTTGCCCATTATTGAAAATTACCCACCACCGGCCTATAAAGGAAAATTCGTTAAAATAAAGTTTTGCACACAGTTACCAACGCCGTACCCCCAATTTGCGTTTTTCTGTAACCTACCGCAATATGTTCGGGAACCCTACAAGCGATATTTAGAGAACAAGATTAGAGAGGAATACGATTTTACAGGAGTGCCCATTACCGTTTTTATGCGTAAGAAGTAAGTTTTTCGTAAGGATCTACTTGTTCGAATGGCATATTCTGAATTTTAGTATAATCTTAGGTTAATTATAAACTAACTTTTTAGTTGAATTGGTATATTGGTTTATTCAAACAAACCGCCCAAACCAATTTGAGATGCTAAAAAAGTCACTTTCTATTTTTTTCATCATTTTTATTTTTTCTTTTGTCCCTGCCCAAGAATTTCAAATAAAGGGCAAGTTAATTGATTCAGGTACTAAATCGCCTTTGGAAGCTGCAACGGTTTATTTAGAAACTTCGAATGATAGTACATTGATTACCTACAGTATTTCTGAAGGGAATGGCTCATTTTTGTTGGATGGAAAAACCAATTATAGGAATGTGGTCATTTTTTTCTCATACAACGGGTATGAACTTTTAAAAAAGGATATTGTTTTAAAAAAGAACATAGACCTTGGAGTCATTTCTTTAGATGAAAAAGCTCAGGAACTTAAAGGAATCGATGTTGTAGGGGAACGCGTGCCGATTACCATAAAAAAGGATACTTTAGAATTCAATGCTGACTCTTTTAAAACACGACCGGATGCGACCGTAGAAGAGGTGCTTAAAAAACTTCCAGGGGTGGAGATTGATAGTGATGGTAAAATTACAGTGAATGGGAAAGAGGTGGATAAAGTCTTGGTAAACGGCCAAGTTTTTTTTAGTAATGATCCTAAAGTCGCCACCAAAAGCCTTCCGAAGGAACTAATCAGTAAAATCCAGATTTTAGATTCCAAGACAAAAGAACAGGAATTTACCGGAGATGCAGGGGATGGTAAGACAAAAACGATTAACCTAACACTGAAAGAAGATAAGACTAATGGATTTATGGGCCGTCTTTCTGCAGGATACGGGCAAGATGATAGATATCAGGCCAACGGACTTTTGAATTATTTCAATAAAACAAAGAGAGTAAGCTTTTTGGGGAGTAGCAATAATATAAACAACTCTGGTTTTTCTTTTGATGAGGTGTATGAAATGGTTGGTAATTCAAGAGGGGGAGGGGTGAGTTTTAATAATAGCGGTGCCTTTTCCATTGGGGATCTATCGTTCGGTTTTGGGCAGGGTATAACAACTTCATCTAATTTAGGAGGAAGCTATGCCAATAAAAAGGAGAAAGAATATGAAGTAGATGCCAACTATTTCTTTTCTTACAGCGATTCCTACAACAACGAGAAGACCTCAAGGGAAAACCTATTACCTGACAATCGTTTCTTTACCGATATGGAATCAAGTTTTAGTGGAACTACCAATTCTAATCAAGGCGCTGCAAATCTACAATTTGATTTAGATGAAACGTTACGGATTACGGCACAGCCTTCTATGAGCGTAAGCCGTACGACTTCACTGGATTTTTCCCGTACGGTTAATTCGAATGAGGACGCGGAATTGATCAACACCAACATTAGCCAGCAGACGAATGATGGTTTTCAACGAAATTTTTCTAATCAACTT
Organism: Maribacter sp. X9; assembly: GCF_048537565.1. Taxonomy (GTDB): domain Bacteria; phylum Bacteroidota; class Bacteroidia; order Flavobacteriales; family Flavobacteriaceae; genus Maribacter. Next base: position 61,423 of record NZ_CP183215.1, on the reverse strand, counting down.
GAGGTTATGAAAAAACTCGATACGATTGGAAGGTATTTTAGGGTCACGTTCAAGAATACCAATGTTGCAGGTAATACGGTTTCCAATCTAGGCTCTGAAAGTAAGATTTTCGGGGATAATCCAACCCAGAATAATCTAGATCAAGAAACCAGGGTGAACAACACTAATGATCGTTATGAAATAGGAGCCGGATACCGTCAACCATTAGCCAAGAATGTCTTTTTAGATTTTGAATATAGCTTTGAAGATAGGGTCCAAAAAAATGAAAGGTCTGTATTTCAGTTGGATGATAATACAATGCAGTATTCAATTTTTGATCAAAGCTTGAGTTCCGATTTTGAATTTGAGACGCAAGAGCAAATCCCTTCGTTAGAATTTCGAACGGACGGTAAAAAACTTAGGTTTAGATTAAAAGCGGAATATAATACAGTAGACCTTAAAAACCAGGATCGTTTGCAACAGGTGTCTTTTTCAAAAGGCTATGGGAAAGTACTTTTTAACTCGAACGTGAGCTATAATTTTGGTCAGAATACACGGTTCTGGTTATCCTACGACTCAGATTTGAATATACCCTCGGTAAATCAAATTCAACCGATACCCAATGTCACGAATCCTTTGAACATTATCGTTGGGAAACCTGATCTCTTACCGGCTATAAATCATAGTGTTTATTTTAATTTTAACAATTTTAATTGGAAAGACAGAGAAGGGTTCTTTATTTATGCCGGTTTTAATTTTAATGAGAACCAAATTGTTAATGCGACCGATACCGATGAAAATTTAGTGAGGACTACGACCTATGATAACGTCAATGGAAGTTATAACCACTACGGTGCCGTAAATTATTCTAAACAGATCAAGAAAGATAGTATCTATACATTGAAATTAAATTTAAGACCCTATGTTAATCTGCAAAAAAATATTGGGTTTACCAATGGTCTTCGATTGGAGGCCAAACAACTTAGTGTATCACCAAGAATTGGTTTGACCTTTAATTACAAGGAGAAATTTGAAATTGAACCTGAATATACGTATAGTGTCAATACTACAAAGTATAATCTAGGTACTCGACAGGACATTAATTTTATTTCACAGAAATTATCTTTTAAGACAACGACCTATTGGCCCAAAAATCTTATTTGGGGTAATGATATTACGTACTCATTTAATGGGAATGTGGGCCCTGGCTTTGATAAGGATGCCATATTTTGGAACATGAGTTTAGGATTGCAGGTTTTTAAAAACAAAGGATCTATTAAACTTTTAGGGTATGACCTATTGAACCAAAATATAAATACCAGACGAACTACAGGGCAAGATTTTGTCCAAGATTATCAAGGTACGGTTCTTAAGAGGTATTTTATGGCCAGTTTTACGCTTAAGTTCGACTCATTCGGAGGTAGTGGACCGCCAGAAAAAAAAGGATCAAGATTTATGAGGTTATAGATTTTTTTTGATGATGGTTTTACCATCCCCCAGAGGCACCGCCGCCGCCGAATCCGCCGCCGCCGAATCCGCCGCCGAATCCGCCGCCGAATCCTCCGCTACCGCCAAAGCCTCCGCTTGACCCGCTGGATCGGCCCATGTTGCTTAAGATGATCATGTCCCAAGGACTTAAACCTCTACGTCTTCCGCCCGAGCCATTGTTGCCGCCTTTCCTACTCCAAAGGATAAAGAGGATAACGATGAAAATGATAAACGGTAATACCGATGAAAAAGGAAACCCTTCACTACTGTCAAAGGTTCTGTCTTCTTGAAATTCACCAGTGAGCACCTGAAAAATAGCATCGGAACCTTTGTCAAGTCCTGCATAGTAATCACCTGTTCTAAATTCAGGTAATATGATATTTTCAATGATGCGCTTAGAAAGTGCATCGGTCAATGAACCTTCAACACCGTAACCTGTATTTATAGCTATTTTTCTATCTTCTTTTGCGAGAATAATTAATATACCATTGTCCTTTCCTTTCTGCCCTATTCCCCATTTTTGTCCCCATTGCGCTCCCAGATAATTAATGTTCTCTCCTTGAGTACTTGCAATGATGGTAACAACAATTTGGGTCGAGGTGCTATCGGAATAGCGAACCAGTTTCTGGCTAAGGGTCTGTTTTTGTTGCTCGCTTAATAAAGAAACATAGTCGTAGACACTGGTTTGCAGGGTCGGTTTTTCAGGGATTTCAAATTGACTCCAAACTGGTTTGCACCAAAGTAGAAGAAAAAGAAGGCTAACCTTTAGATATCTCATTGCTTAATTCATTGGTGTCGTCAGATTGCCAAGGGAAATGACTGTTCAATTCAGTGCGGGCCATTAAGATTCCTGCCACGAGACCATCTTTGTAACTTCCTTTTTTAAAATGCTCTTGAATGACGTCTTTGGTACTTTTCCAAAAATTGGGTGGTACTACCCTGTTTATCCCATTGTCGCCACAGATAACAAATTTTCTATCGTTTACGGCAACATAAATTAATACGCCGTTTTCATGTTTGGTGTTGTCCATCTTCAAAAGATGGAACACTTCTTGGGCACGTTCGTAATGATCTAGCTTGCTATGCGCTTCAAGATGTACCCTTATTTCACCCGAAGTATTTTTTTCAGCTTTCAGGATGGCATCGACTATTTCTTGCTCTTCCTGTGCGGTTAAAAAATCTTCTACTTTTGACATGGGCCGATTAATCAAATTTAAAGTTCACGTCAGGGGCATTTTCAGAACCTGCATCGGCTTTGTAATAGGCCAATTCATCAAAATTGAAAATACCTGCCAAAATGGAGTTCGGAAACTTTTTTATATGTAGATTATAGGGTTCTACGGTAGCGTTAAAACGATCCCTCGCCACATTGATCCTATTTTCTGTGCCTTCTAATTGTGATTGTAATTCAAGAAAATTTTGATTCGCCTTTAAATCGGGATAACGCTCTACGGTAACCAATAGTTTACTTAATGCACTGCTCAAACCACTTTGTGCCTGGTTGAACTGAGCTAACTGTTCTGGTGTAATATTAGAGGGATCGATACTCACAGAAGTGGCTTTTGCCCTCGCCTCGATAACATCCGTTAAGGTGCCTCTTTCAAAATCTGCTGCGCCCTGCACGGTCTTCACTAAATTACCGATAAGATCATTCCTACGTTGGTAGGCACTTTCTACATTGGCCCATGTTTTAGTGGATGTTTCTTTTAGGGCAATTGCCGTATTGTTGAAGTTTTTACCCCATTGGTATAGTCCGAGCGCTATTACCGCTATTACAATAAGCGCAATAATTCCTTTTTTCATGATAGTGTTATTATAATTGGTCTTTTATTTTAATCAGTTCAGCTTTTACCCGCTCCAATTTTTGGATAATATCAAAATTAGACAAGGTTTTTTGTTTTTCCTCCTTCAAATGAATTTTTGCACCTTCTAGCGTAAATCCACGTTCTTTTACCAAATGGTAGATCAACTGAAGGTTTTTAATATCCTGAGGGGTGAACTTTCGATTACCCTTCGCATTCTTTTTAGGCTGTAGTACATCAAATTCCTTTTCCCAAAAACGAATTAAAGAGGCATTGACCCCAAATGCATTGGCCACTTCGCCAATACCATAATATCTTTTTTCTGGGAGTTCTACTTGCATTAATCCAATGATTGGTTTTCTTGATTAGCGAATTTCAACATATTCTCAAATTCTTCGGGAGATAAACTTCCGTAGTAGAAATTAATGGGGTTAATCCGATCAGAATCTTTCCAAACTTCATAATGTAGGTGGGGGGCTTCTGATCGGCCTGTGCTTCCGACGAATCCTATAAGATCGCCCCGTTTTACTTTTTGACCAGGTCTTACGTTGTACTGGCTCAAGTGGCCGTACAGGCTCAAATAACCATAACCGTGTTCGATACGAATATGCTTACCATACCCCGATGAATTATTATCGGCTCGGGTTACGGTTCCATTACCGGTGGCATAAACAGGCGTGCCTTTGGGAGCGGTAAAATCCATGCCATAATGCATTTTTCGTGCTTTTGTAAATGGATCAGACCTCCAACCGTAACCGGAAGCCATACGGGTCAGGTCCTCGTTGTTTATGGGTTGTATGGCCGGTATTGACATAAGTAGTTTTTCCTTTTCTTCTGCCAGCTTGGTAATCTCGTCCAAAGACTTGGACTGAATTGCCATTTGTTTCTTTATAATGTCCAACCGTTTTGTTGTGGAGATGATCATTTCGGAATTATTGAAGCCTTCTAACGATTTATACCGGTTAATGCCGCCAAAACCAGCGCGACGTTGCTCATCGGGAATAGGGTTCGCCTCAAAATATAGCCTGTAAATATTGTTGTCACGCTCTTCAATATTGCCAAGAACATCTTCTATTTGTTCCATTTTTTTATTCAGCAATTCGTATTGGAGTTCATAGTTTTTAACCTCACGAGCCAATGAAAGTTCCCTTGGTGTATTGATAAGGTTTGTGTTTAAAAGGAGAATCAATGCTAAAAATCCAAACAGGCAAGCTCCCAAAATAAAGAAGGCAATATTTCTATAGCGCTTAGATTTTTGAGGTTCTATTTTGCGGTAGGACAAAGTGTCCGGGTCGTAATAGTATTTTACCTTAGACATGAATGTAATTTATCCTATTTTTGTGGTTTAATTTTAACAGAACAAACAAATATAAAAATTGTTTTATAGAAACGGTTAAAATTTGTAAAAGCTTAGCATTTTAGATGAATTCCAAGGATACACGTAGTCAATTTCTTAATTTTTTTAAGGGTAAGGAACATAAGGTCGTACGTTCTGCACCCATGGTCATAAAAGATGACCCGACCCTGCTTTTCACCAATGCGGGAATGAACCAGTTCAAGGAATATTTTTTAGGTATTTCCCAACCTAAAAATGCCAGGGTCGTTGATACGCAAAAATGTCTTAGGGTAAGTGGTAAGCACAATGACTTGGAAGAAGTAGGTAAAGATACCTATCACCATACGATGTTCGAAATGCTGGGCAACTGGAGTTTTGGCGATTATTTTAAGGAAGAGGCCATTTCTTGGGCTTGGGAGTTTTTGACCAAAGAATGTAAAATAGATAAGGAAAGTTTGTATGTTTCAGTGTTCGAGGGAAGTAAAGATTCCGATCAGCTTGAAATGGATAACGAAGCTTTTGAACTTTGGAAAAAGATAGTGCCCGAGAGCCGTATTATTTTAGGGAATAAAAAGGATAACTTTTGGGAGATGGGCGATCAAGGTCCCTGTGGTCCCTGTTCGGAGATCCACGTGGATATACGCTCTAAAGAAGAGAAAGCGAAGGTATCGGGTGCTAGCTTGGTGAACCAAGACCATCCGCAGGTGGTAGAAATTTGGAACCTGGTGTTCATGCAGTACAACCGTAAGGCCGATGGGTCTTTAGAAAGTCTCCCTGCCAAGCATGTAGATACCGGTATGGGTTTTGAGCGACTTTGTATGGTATTGCAAGGTGTACAATCCAATTACGACACCGATATATTCACCCCGCTGATCCGTGAAATAGAAACTATAACGAATTCAGAATACGGTAAAACAGAGGAAGTCGATATTGCCATCCGTGTAATTTCTGATCATATTAGGGCGGTGTCGTTCTCTATTGCCGATGGACAATTACCTAGCAATACGGGAGCGGGTTATGTAATTCGAAGGATTCTGAGAAGGGCCGTTCGATATGGTTTTACCTTTTTGAATACGAAAGAACCATTTATGTTCAGGTTGGTCGATGTTCTTACCAAAACCATGGGCGACGCTTATCCAGAATTAAAAGAGCAGAAGCAATTGATCGAAAATGTAATCAAGGAAGAGGAACATTCTTTTTTAAAGACATTGGATCAAGGTTTGGTGCTTTTAGATTCTATTTTAGATAACACCAAAGGCAAGACTGTAAATGGGGAACAAGCGTTCGAATTATACGATACTTTTGGCTTTCCTATAGATTTGACGGCCTTGATATTGGGTGAAAAAGGCTATGAATTGGATGAGGCTGGTTTTAATGCGGCCATGCAGCAACAGAAGAAAAGATCTAAGTCGGCATCAGAAATCTCAAAAGAAGATTGGGTAATTTTACAAACTGATTATGAACAAGAATTTGTCGGGTATGATACTCTGGAGGCCGAAGTAAGAATCACGAAATACCGCAAAATCGTTTCTAAAAAAGAAGGAACACAATTTCAGTTGGTCTTTAACCTTACTCCTTTCTATGCGGAAGGAGGCGGTCAGGTGGGGGATAAGGGTTACTTGGAAGACGTACACGGTGATGTGGTCTATATCTTGAATACCAAAAGGGAAAACAACGAAATCGTCCACTTTACCAAAAACCTGCCCGAGCATTTACAGGAAAGCTTTAAAGCTGTTGTTGACCATAAACAACGTCAACGTACCGAAGCCAACCATACCGCTACGCACTTACTGCATCAGGCACTACGGGAGGTCTTAGGGAAACATGTAGAGCAAAAGGGTTCTTCCGTACATTCGAAATATTTAAGGTTCGATTTTTCCCATTTTGCAAAACTGACCCAAGATGAACTAAACGCCGTAGAAAATTTTGTAAACGCGAGAATAGACGGGCAGTTACCGTTGAAAGAACAGCGTAATGTTCCCATGAAAGAAGCCGTTGAGGCGGGTGCGATGGCACTTTTCGGCGAAAAATACGGTGATGCGGTACGTACCATTAGGTTTGGCCAGTCGATAGAACTTTGTGGAGGTACCCATGTTAAGAACACCTCTGAAATATGGCAGTTCAAGATTATTTCTGAAGGAGCTGTGGCTGCAGGCATACGACGTATAGAAGCGATTACGGGTGATGCGGTTAAGGATTTTTATTCGGAAAATGAACAATTACTGTCCAGTATCAAGCAAGTTTTGGGTAATAGCCAAGATCCTCTCAAAGCGTTGACAAGTCTCCAAGAAGAAAACGGTGGACTCAAAAAACAGGTTGCTGAATTGTTGAAGGATAAAGCGATGAACCTTAAAGGGGACCTGTTGAAAGAATTACAGGTCATAGACGGCATACACTTTTTAGCAAAAAAGATAGATTTGGATGCCGCAGGAATCAAAGACTTGTCCTTTGAAATGGGCCAAAACAGAAACGATCTTTTTCTTTTGTTCGCGGCCGAACACGATGGAAAAGCACTACTTTCTTGCTATATTTCTAAAGAAGTGGTAGCTGCCAAAGACTTAAACGCAGGTGGTATTGTACGTGAGCTTGGTACGTATATTCAAGGTGGCGGTGGTGGCCAACCTTTCTTTGCAACGGCTGGGGGTAAAAATCCGGCGGGCATAGAAGAGGCGCTCCAAAAAGCAAAATCCTTTCTAGGCTAAGCTATCAAATAGTCAAAATCATTTCTTTGGAGGAGTTCCAAAGGAGAATTAAAAAGCTTACATTATGAAAAAGTACATTCTCCTATTACTACTTGTAGCAGCCTGCAATTCCCCAAAACGCGATCAAGAAAAGTCTAGTGATATCTCCGCCGAATCGATGTTGACAAAGCAGGATTCTCTGAGGTTGAAAGTATTTATCAGCGAAGCGTTAAAAGCTCCGCTGCATTCAATGGAACATCAACAAATGTTAGATTCGGCCTTATCCATTCAACCAACGAACGCGTGGCTTTGGCAACAAAAAGCAATGCCATTGTTCAAGACTCGAAAGTATCAATTGGGGAAACCTTTTTTAGCGAAAGCGGTGGAGAATGATCCTCAAAAATACTTGGATTACAGTGCTTTTATGAAATGTATTTTTTCCAAAGATTATATTAAATCTATCACTGAATTTGTTCAGGCAAAGAATGATTATGGAGATGGTTATGTGATGGATCATACCTATAATTTTTACATAGGATTGAACTATTTACAGCTTAATGAATTCGAGAGGGCGAAAGAGTTCTTATTGTTGAGCAAAGAGCAGCAATTCGCCGATTTTCCAAAGGATCCCCCACAGGAAGCCTGTCATTATTTGGATTGGTATTATTTGGGTGTAGCTGATTTTGAACTGGGAAATTACCAAGACGCAATTGATTCTTTTGATATGTCTTTAAAAGGATATGATTTATTTGCCGATGCCCTGTATTTTAAAGGTAGAAGTATGACCAAGTTGGGTCATTTAGAAGAGGGAGCAGAGTTTGAAAAGTTAGCCTTTGAAAATGGACAAAACTCGATTAACGAGGATAATGCCATTTATGAAATCTATCCTTATCAAGTATTTCATAAATTGAACGAAAGTGTGCGTCCAAAATGAAACTTCAGATCCAAGTACCCCTTACAAAAGCTGAACTTCAAATCGATTATGATAGTCGGTTGTTACTTTTAGGTTCTTGCTTTTCTGAAAATATCGGTGCGAAGTTCGATTATTATAAGTTTCAGGTTTTACGTAATCCTTTCGGGATTCTTTTTCATCCACATGCGATAGAAAATCTAATTACGAGGGCCATCCATCAACAAGAATATACGGAAGAAGAAGTTTTCTATTTAAATGAGCGATGGCATTGTTTTGACGCTCATTCTGATGTGAGTAGCGCGTCACAGGAACAATTGGTCGATACGTTAAATAAAGCACTACAAGATACTCTGGAGTCTTTACGGCACTCGACCCATGTCATTATAACCTTGGGAACGGCCTGGGTTTATCGTCATCAAAAAAGTGGCAAGGCGGTTGCGAATTGTCATAAAGTACCGCAAACGACTTTTAGTAAAGAATTACTGGGTGTAGAAGAAATTGAAGCAAGCTTAAAAACGATGCGATCTCTGCTACATTCTGTAAATGCTAGTGCGCAAGTAATTTTCACTGTTTCGCCTGTCCGTCATTTAAAAGACGGCTTTGTAAAAAACCAATGGAGCAAGGCGAATTTAATTAGCGCTATACATCGTAACCTTACGTTTTCCGTCGAAACACAAGGTGCATCTCCTTCAGAGGTTAAGGGAGTCTATTTTCCGTCTTATGAAATCATGATGGACGAATTGCGTGATTACCGTTTTTACGCTTCAGATATGATTCACCCAAGTGAAACGGCTATCGCTTATATCTGGGAAAGATTTAGGCAATCACATATTTCCGAAAGTACGTATGAACTAATGGGTGAAGTGGACGCCGTTCAAAAAGGATTGGTACATAGGCCTTTCAACGAAGAATCTCAAAGCCATCAATTGTTTTTGAGAAAGTTAGGAAATAAGATAGAAGAACTACAGAAAAGGCATCCTGCTATCAAGTTCGATTAAAAATACGTCAATTGCCCTATTTTCTTGTGTACTCTTTTTAATGAGTTTTGTGTAAATCATAAAACTTAATCTAAATGAAAATCAACTTTAAATTAATTTGGAGTGTTCTTTTTTTTATCGGTTTTACCTCTCACGCACAGCAATTAGGAGATTTTAATCCAAAGGATGCCACCTTTGGTCTAGGGAAATTGAAAGCGAGCAATAAACGGATCTACATTTCCAATTTTTCCATTAACTATCAGTTATTCAATGAAAAGGAAAAAACGAAAAAGGGAGGTGCCTTGTTCAGGGATAGAGGTGTTAGGGGTGACGCAACGGCAGAATTAATGGTAGGATTAGGAAATCTTACCGAAGCTGACTTCCAGACTATTGCAGACAACCTTTATCAAGGCTTTGTGGCCGACCTTAAAAGTAAAGGTTTCGAAATCATACCGGTAGACACCGCCGGAAAAACAGAGACCTATAGTGGCTGGTTAAAGGACGCCGGGCCCAAGGTAGAACTTTCGGCAATGCCAGGTATGATCATCGCCTACCCAGAAGGCTATTCTTTTTACTATGAGGAAAAGTCTAAAGTGGGCAAGTTTTTTGGGGAAAAATTTTCTGCAATGGATAAAACACCTCAAAATCTTTCCAAAGATCTTGACGATGCCATTGTCGTAGATGTTGATTTATATGTTTTTTTCATGAAAGATCTATATGCTTTTCAAGGTAATACGGCCAACATCAAAATCAAGACTCGATTAAGTTTAGTGTCCAATGAGGCGGTTTCTGCAAAAAGCGATGATAAAGGTTTGATGTTCAGAAAAAAAGTCGAGTATGCGACTGGCGCTAATAGCATTTATTTTGTTGCTGGCAAATATAATATTGGGGGTAGTCCAGAGTCCACATATACGGGTACCTTAAAAAAGGATTTCACCATTGGCGGGGTATTAGACGAAAAGAAAATCCAAAGTTATGCGCAAGGAGAGGTAGATGTTATTGGGACCTCCAATTATTTTGGAAAGACGTATAGAGCAGAAAACAGAACCTCTTCAAAAACCTCTATCATAGACGTGGACACTGAAAAATACATCGAAGGCGTCACGGCAGCGGGTAAAAAATTCTTGGAATATCATTTAAATGAATTTAGTAAGGCATTGAAATAATTTTCATTGGTTTTTTTTTGGTTAAAGTTCGCACTGCCGAAGATGTTGAAAGTCTTCGGCTTTTTTAAATTTAAGTACTTTTTGATGCGATTGCCTTGGTTCGTAGTTAGAGGGTACAATCATCGTTACTTTAGGCATGTTTTCGGTCTTTTAAAATTGGGAAATCAATTTATCTTAAGGAAACTAGTACCAAGGTAAAATTGTATCCACAAGAAATGAAAGACATGAAGGGCTAAATTGAGAGACGGCTAACCTGTATGAAACTTTATAATTTTAATACGTAGAATATAGATGAGGTTTTTCATGTGGTTAATTTCAAGTAATTTATGCCCGTTTAAACGTATGGTCCCATGAGAGGAATTTTTTGGTTCTATTTTATATTTTGTTCTCTTGGGGTTCATTCTCAAAAATCAGAATTAGATAGCTTGTTAAAAGTAGCTAGATTGTCGCAGAACGATTCGCTTCAAATAGAAGCTTTAAATGCTATTGCGTTTAGATATATTTTTAGTGACGCACCAAAAGCTCAAGCCGTTATCGAAGAGGGAGAGCGTATTGCCTATCGAAACAAATTCTACTTCGGGATAGCCCAAATGACAAATACCCATGGTATTTATATGGATGTTATTGGTAAATCAGATTCTGCAAACTATTATTTTTCAAAAGCCCTAAAACTAAGTAGGGAAAAGAGAATTCCGCTTATAGAAGCAAAATGCTTGAATAATTTGGGAATGTTCCATTGGAACCGCTCTAACTATAAAAAAGCCTTGGCTTATTTTTTTGATTCTTTAAAAATGAACGAAGATTTGGGGAATCAAAAGGCAACGGCTACCCCTTTGAATAATATCGGCTTGATCTATCAAGAGATGAACATGTACGAAGATGCTCTCGAATACCATCGAAAATCATTGGACCTACGGGAAAAATATGAACTGCAAAGGGAGCAAGTAGCCTCATTGAACAATATTGGTATTTGCCTTAAAAGCCTAGGTGAGTTGGATCAGGCGATAGAGATTTTGAATAGGGGGATTCAATTGGCGAAGTCTTCTGGAAATTATTTGGACTTCTATAAATTGTACGACACTCTTGGTAATGTCTATAGCCTAAAGGGAGATTTGACAAATGCGTTGAACTCTTATTTATCTGCGCTGAATACGAAGGAAGGAAATCATGATGACAGTAGAGGTAAATTAAGCGCCAATAATAATATCGTGGCCTTGTATAATAAAATGCAAGAACCCCAAAAAGCCTTGCAATATGCCGAAGAAGGTCTAAGGATTTTAGAGAAAAACCCAAACCTTGAGACCTACGCCATAGATATCCATTTGAATAGGGCTGAAAGTCTGTTCATGCTCGATCGCGACGATATTGCAAGAAAATCCTTGGAAAAGTACGTTGCGCTGCAAGATTCTTTGTTCTCGGAGAGTAATGCCAAGGCATTGGCAGAATTGGAAACCAAATATGAAACGGCCAAGAAAGAAAAGGAGTTGTTCGAGCAACGCGAGCAATTGGCGAAAAGGGCGTTGGAAATCAAAAGGAAGAATACTATGATTTATGGTTCTTTGGCTCTAGCTTTTTTATTAGGTCTTATTGGCTATTTGTTTTACGGGCAGCAGCTTCTTAAAAACACTCAATTACTAAAGGAGGCCCAATTGAAGACCGCCTTATTGCGTATAGAAACCCAAAATCAACTACAGGAACAACGTTTACATATCTCAAGGGATTTGCATGATAGTATTGGAAGCAATTTAACTTTTATAATTTCCACCATCGACACCTTGGGTTACGGGTTTAGAAATGGTGATAAAGAAATAAAGGCACAATTAAGTCGATTAAGCAAATTCGCAAAGAATACCATCAATGAGTTGAGGGATACTATCTGGGCAATGAACAAGGAATCTATAAGTTTCGAAGATTTACATTATCGAATAATCTCGTTCATCAGTCAGGCCGATACCTCTTCAAAAGATATCAATTTTGAGTTTGTGTTCGACACCGTTATTGATCAAAACCACTTTTTTACCGCCAATGAAGGAATCCATATTTACCGCATAATTCAGGAGTCTGTAACCAATGCTTTAAAATATGCATTCTCGAAGGATGACGAGGAATTTAAAAAGATAACCGTTCATATATATCAGACCCGTGATTTTTTTCATATTCAAATTGAGGATACTGGATCTGGCTTTGACCAAAAACATGTGCTTTTGGGAAATGGTATTAACAACATGCACAAAAGGGCACAAGAGATTGACGGTAAATTGGAAATCAATGCTGATGAACAAAAAGGTACCATTGTGAATTTAAAATTACCTGTACGTTATGGAAAGAGAAATTAGATTGGCACTAGTAGATGATAATTCATTTCTGATTAAGGCCATAACGGATAAATTATCTTTTTTTCACAATATTCGTGTCAAATGGACCGCGGATGGTGGTTCAAATTGTTTGAAAAAGTTAGAGGTAGATTCTCGTTTGGACATGATTTTAATGGATGTGGAAATGCCCATTTTGAATGGTATTGAAACGACCGAAATCGTTAAGAATAAATACCCTCAAATTAAGATTGTGATGTTAACTGTTTTTGATAATGATGAACATATTTTCAATGCGATAAAGGCGGGTGCAGATGGTTACTTGCTGAAGGATATTGATCCTGAAAGTTTAATGAGGGGAATTCACGAAACCATGACAGGAGGCGCTGCAATGACGCCTACCATCGCACTTAAGGCGCTGAGGTTATTGAGAAATCCTTTGGGAACAAAGTACTTTCTAAATGAAGAAATTGTAGCACTTACGAAAAGGGAAGAAGAGGTTTTAGAGCAATTGAGCAGTGGGTTGAGTTATACTAAAATTGCCGATAATCTACATGTATCACCAAGTACGGTACGTAAGCACATCGAACATATCTATTCGAAACTTCATGTACACAATAAATTGGAGGCTGTAGAAAAGGCCAAACGAATCAATTTGATTTGATAAAAGATTCAATACTTTTGAGCATCACATTAGCTTTTTAAAGAGACAATGTATTGAACTGAGTATTATGAAAAAATTTATAGCAGGTGTTCTTATTACTTTGGCTTTTGTCTTTATCGTACGTTCTTGTACGGCCGATAAGAAAGACAAATCCATTCTTCAAGAAAACTCTATGCTCATTCAGCAGGAAATTGCGAATGTTTCTAAATTGATAGTTACCGAAGGGCACTTTTCAGAAGTCTATAATTATAAAGATTCCAAAGAACTGTTCGGGCAATTACTGCGTGCCGAAAAGAAGGCCTTGGTGGTTGTAAATGCAGATGTGACCGTGGCCTTTGATTTAAGTGAAATCGATTTTGAAATTGATGAAGAAGCCAAAACGTTACGAATAAAAAGCATACCTGAACCTGAAATAAAACTAAATCCGGATTTTGAATATTATGATGTCACGGCTGATTATCTTAACCAGTTCGATGAGGCAGATTATAATAAAATAAAAAAGACCGTGACGAATTCGTTGATGAAAAAAGTGGAGGCATCTTCTTTACGTTCCAACGCCGAGAATAGGTTGGTCAGTGAACTGCAAAAGTTTTACATTCTTACTAATTCTCTGGGCTGGCAGTTAACTTACGCCGGCCATAAAATACATAATGCGAGTGAATTACAAAAATTGGATTCACTATTGCCATGACTACCAATCTGGGAATTGTTCCTTGTAGATTCGTTCTTTTTTAAACCGAAATTAGAGTTGATTAACCAATTTGACGAAAGGACTTATTAATTCAAATCCTATGAAATGTAGGAATTACCACATGTTTTAATCTGTTCACAACAAAACTTATTTTTTATATGTAAAATCTTACATTTTTGAAATGTCAATTTTTGACAACCTTAAAAATGTATAGAATTTGCCTTCTCTCCAATAGCTGTTTTGTTTAAAACTTGCGATGATTATTACATCAAGTTTTATAGCATTCTTGGATTAGGGTTAAAGCCTTTTTGTAATCAAACAGCAAATGAAAAAAATAGCAGTAATCATACTAGGTTTGTTTTCCTTAATTGCCGGTGCACAAACCTTAACTATTGAAAATGGAGGTGAAACAGGTACTTCCGGTACTAACTGGACTACAACAGGTACTAACCCGGTTACGATTTCAGCAACGGGTAATGCCAGTATTAATACTTCTGTTATTGAAGGATATTTGAATACAGGTGTGAGCGTTTTGGTGCGTTCCACCGATGGTATGATTGCTCAGACAGGGGACATTGAAAAAACCGCTGGAGCCGATGCAACGCTTACGATTCGGTCAGAGGGATCTGGTAGAATAAATAATACGGCTAATTATATTTCTACTTCAGGCAAATTAAATCTTGTTTTTTGGTCAGATTATAATAATACAAATGGAGGAGGAAGTACTTTTAACTCTAATGTTTCAAGTATTGATACTAATGGAGGTCACTTCTGGGCGGGAGGTAGCTCATCGCCTGCGGGGACGGCTACTTGGAATGGTTTAACCGTTGGTAATGGACCAAGTGTAGATGCTTCAAGCTCAAACCAAAATGCGCTTGATTTTCATTCTGTAGTTTTAAATACAGGAGGTGGCGATGCATTGTTCTGGGCCGGTAATGGCACGGGCGCTGGTTTGGCGGGTATCGAAACTCACACTTCCTCAACGATTAGTACAGGTAGCGGTGATATTATTCTAATTTCGGATGATTTTGATGCTGTAGGGGCACTTACACTGAATACTACGGGGCAATTGGTTCTGGCACCAAATGGCGGGAGTTATTCAGCAACTATTACTTGGCAACATGGTGGGGGTACTAACCTTGATATGAGTAGTACATTTGATGATATTACTATCAATAATATTGCCAGTGTTTCCGGGTTAAGCTTAGGCTTTTATGACGGTATGAGTGGGGTAACCATAGATAACAGCTCTAATGTGACTATGGCAAGTGCCACCACCATAGCCGGTCCTATTACCGTTTATGGGGGTAATATTGCGGTAAATGAAAACCTGAACACCGCAGCAGGTACTGCTGCTGGTGATATTTCACTTAGAGGAACAGGTAATATTGCTTTAGCAAACAGTAAGTCGATAACCACCAATGGTGGCGATGTTACCTTTTGGGCAGATAGCGATGCAAATGGCGGTTTTATTACAATAAACGCAGGTACTACCATAACTACCCAAGGCGGTAATTTGGTTTTGGCAGGCGGCCTAGATGATGGAGCGAATGGGGGAGTAGGCAATGATGGTATTCCAGATGGCTACGCATGGCGAAAGACAAGTGACCCTGATTTTGGTGGGTTATCTATTGGTGAGGGCACAATATCCGGGCCTGCATTGATAAGTCTACTATCAAACGGAGGGGATATTTTGCTACGAGGAAAAACGAGTGATGCTTCGGGTCACCCCGGTTTATTAACGCAGGAAAATTTAGTGATTGATTCTGGAAGTGGTACAATCTCGATTATCGGTACCTCAGAAACTGGGAATGGTGTTGAACTGGGTTTTGCTGCTACTACTCAAAATATAGCATTTCGATCGGCCAGTAATGCTGAAAACGCAATTTCTATAGATGGTTCAACTACGGCATCAGGTAAAGGGGGGGTTATTCACCTAGGTAATGGTAGCTCACTTATACAGTCAGAGGGAACGGGTGGAATACGTATCGCTGGTACTTCAACGCTACACGAAGGTATTGTTTTGGACAATATGCAAATACTATCAGCAAATGGTAAGATTGATGTAATAGGTACAGGCGTTAATGGGGGTCAATTATTACGAAATACGGATTTAGGTTTACGTTCGTCCGCAACAGCTATTCAAGGTATTACGCCTTTGGCGGTGTCTTCTGCTAATATTGATTTAATAGCCAACAGTATTCAATTTCTTACAGCTTCAAATACAATTGCTTCCACAGGTTCGTTAAACATATTGCCTAGTGGAGATGGCTTTACTGCTCCTTTAACATTAGGAAGCCTTTTTGACCCAGCCTCTACCTTAACTGGACTAGAAGTGGGTAAAAATCATAATACGGCGGCAAATGTTACTCTAGATAAAGCTATCAACATCGCCGGCCCGATTACGGTTTATGGTGGAGAGATAAACATCGATGCCAACCTAATCTCTAATGCGACTACAGGTACTGGAATTACCATCGAAGGCCAGCGCATCCTTCAAGATGATGGAATAGATGTGACCACTTCAGGCGCGGATATCAGCTATACGGCATCTGCTATAACGACCGGATCGGTATTAGCAATCACTGGAAGTGGTGTCAACCGAGCTATTGTCAATGCAAACGGTGGAAATATTAATATAAACGCGAGCTATGCGGGCACATCATCTAGCGGAAGGGTTATTGCTTTTAATAGTGCTGATCTAATTACAACGGGCAGTGGAGTAATCAGCCTGACGGGAGATGCTACGAACAGTAGCAATACAACCATCTCTGCTTGGGGTATGCAACCGAATGATGCAAGAATTATCACCGATTCGGGTGATATTACATTGACCATGACGGGTGGTGCTGCCAGTAATAATTCAAGAGGCTTGGCCTTGGATGATAATAGCATGCAGTTACTGTCTGCATCGGGCACCATTACCATTCGTGACCTTGAGCCAGCAGGTCTAACAGGGGTCTATACGGGTTTATACCTACGACCTAATGCGGCTAACACCATTTTGTTCGGCGCCAATGGCGCGGAGGTAGCTAGCAGTAGTTCGGATATTGTCATTGAGGCTAACCGTGCGACTTTTGATGTGCAGCCCACACGATTTAACATAAGTGGAACGCTAACCATTCGTCCAGTAGGGGCTATTTTTGGTACGGGTATCAGTACAGCTAACGTGAATGTGGAAAGTACCGCTACAGGCATCACCCTAGGTAAGCCGGGAAACAGCAGTGCCTTGACCTTGGCACGGGCTGCAACAATTAACGGATCTATTAAAGTCTATGGCGGTGATATTGCTATTAACGAAAACTTGACTACCACCGCAGGTGGTGCCGATGGTGATATTTTACTGAAAGCTTCAGGAAATATCGTTCAAGCGGCGGGTAAATCTATTACAACTAGTGGGGCGGATATTACCCTGTGGTCGAACAGTGATGATGAGACTACTAATGGTGGCTATATCTATCTTCAAGATAATACATCATTAGATACAAGAACTTCATCTGATAGAACTGCAAATGATGGAACAGCAAACGACACATCTGGCGGAGCCATTACATTAGGTGGAGGAAGCGGAACCACCGTACCTACAGGATATGCCTTAAATAATGCGAATTCCTTTAGAGGGGGTATAAACCTAGGAACTGAGAGCGGAATCGGTGCTAGACACGATAGTAATATTACTATTATTTCAGGTGGAGGAAATATTTCGCTCAAAGGCAGACAAACATCTGTATTTAACGGTGATGCGGCAGGTATAAATGCTTATGAAGGTTTTATCCTTGATGCAGGCCAAACAGGAAATATAGCTTTAGAAGGTAATGTTAGCGGTTCTGATGCGTCAATTTCAGATGGTATGAATCTTGGAAATTATGCAACAACTGCAGGAGGGACAGCTTCATCTATAAGAACAGTAGATGGAGATATAACGTTAACTGGAAGTGCCTCAGATGCAACAGCTCAAAGTAGAGGTTTAACCTTAGCTGGAGGAGGCGCAGGATTGTTTATCCAAAGTACCGGTACAGGTAATATTAATCTCTTAGGTACTCCTGGCGGTACGGGTACGCAATATAATATTCTACTAATAGGAGCAAATATACTAGCAAATAGCGGAGATATTAATTTAACTGGTGCAAGTACAGGAAAGATTTTTAACGCTAATTTTGGTTCAACAATAGGGTATAAATCAGGTTCTGAGGTTAGCAGCTCTACGAGTGATATAACGGTTACCGGAGACGATTTTGACTTAAGTTCTGGATTTAACTTTAATACAGCAGGAACGTTAGCAATTGAATCGTTCGGAAATTCATTTACAAATACTTTCGATACTTCTCAATTGACCTATTCTTCAGATTTAACCGGTCTTACTATAGGGAAATCAACGAATACCTCAACTGTAATTGTTGGTTCTACAACAAGTATTGCTGGCCCGATTACGATATATGGAGGCGATATAGCCATTAACCAAGCCTTGACAGCTTCATCAAACAACACCATCAGCCTAAACGCTTCGAGCAATGTGACACAAAGTGCGGCCATTACGGCCGACAATTTGGCACTGTTCGGTACGGGCAGCTTTACCCTTCAGAACAGCAGTAATAATATTGATGTGCTGGCCGGTGGCGATGCAACTAAACGTCTTGGTTATATCGCCTACCGCGATGCGGATGCGCTTGAAATTGGCACGGTAAACCCAACAGGAATTTTCTCTACAGGTACTGTTTTGGTGGAAACGGAAACCGGAAACCTTACGCTTTCTGAAAGTGTTAATACCACTTCGACTTCAGATGATGCTATCATCTTGAATGCAGGTAGAGCTTCCTCAGCTGGTACGGCAACGGGCGGTGATATCATCGTATCTGGAACCCCAACCCTTACCACAGGAGCTGGCGGTATAGCAAAACTGTTTAGTGGTTCTAATACTAACAGTACAGGTTTAACCTCTTTGGTTGGTGGTACTGGCAGCGCTAGGTATAATTTAGATGAAACGTCCAACCTAAGTGGTGAGAACCTAAGTGGTAATAATGCGTATGCGATATATAGAGAAGAGGCGAATATACCGCCCACGGTAACCTCTACGGCAATCACATCAGGAACAGCGCAATCACTTTATTACTATGATATTAAAGCATCAGATGCCGATAACGATGTAATAACTTGGACGGCAAACACCGTTCCGGCTTGGTTGACCTTTACCAGTGGCACACTGCAAACCAGTTTTGTAGGTACTGGTGCAACGCCAACCAATACAGGGGATGGGGTGAATCAGTCGCCGGATGGGACCAGTGCTTCCAGTGCGGTTATTCAAACAGGCACTGCCGCTCATGGCGATAATAAATTGTTTTTCACCGATACCGAAGAGTATGGAATTCGCTATGTTGATGCGAACGGAAATGTGCAAACCTGGTATCAAGGTGATGGAACGTATACGAATCTAAATCCAGTAGGGATTGCTTATGATGCGGTAAATGACGCAGTTTATGTTGGAGATTATGCCAAGACAGACATCTTGAAAATTGATAATAGGGGTACCCGAACCCTTCTGTCTGATTTGCCAGAAGCGTTTATGCGCAGATTGCTGGTTAACGCTAACGGTACTAAACTGTATGCGTCTGCAAATGGCGGTATTTATGAAATTGACCTTACCAATAGCGACCCCAATACGAACTGGACGCGAGTGGTCGGTACGGGATCAACGGGTTATAGCGATACAGGTACTGCATCAACCTCACAAGTTAATCAACCGCACGGTATGGCTTTTGACAGTGCTGGGCGCTTGGTCTTTACCGACCGGTTTAACGACATCATCCGGCGAGTTGATCTATCGACAGACACCATTGAAACTATAGCGGGTACGCAAGGAGCAGGAACGGAAGCTGGAGATGGCGGACCTGCAGTCAGTGCGACTTTTTCCGACCCATCGGGATTGGTCATTAACGGACAAGATGAAATTTTCATTTCCGAGCGGTTAAGCAAGCGGATAAGAAAAATTGATACCAACGGTGATATTGATACATTTTTTACAGTTTCTGCAGGCGGTTTTGCAGACGACTTGGTAATATCCGATGCGAGTGAGTTGTTTTTATTGACAACTACACTTATTGCCCAGGTAGCAACCAAGGCTGAATTAACCGGTACGCCAACCAACGCTAATGTAGGTGTACACAATGTAGCACTTACACTGAGCGATGGTATAGATAATGTGCCTTATAATTTCCAAATTACGGTTCAAGCGATTAATAATGCTCCAACCGACATTACGCTAGATACTAACAGCATCAACCAGAGTGCTACAGGTGTAGACTCCACGGTAGGTACTTTATCCAGTACTGATGCTGATTCTGGCAATTCTCATACCTATTCACTAGTAGCAGGGACAGGTGACGATGACATTGCTAGTTTTAACATTGATGCCTCAAGCTTAAGAACTAATAACGCACTTTCTCCGGGCAGTTACAGTGTAAGAATCAATACCAATGACGGTACCGATGATTTTTCCAAGGCATTTACCGTTACGGTAATCGACGATACTGCACCTGACGGCTACACGGTAACCATTGATCAGGACCCCATAGATAGTTCAAATCAAACTACGATCGGTTTTACTTTTGCTGGTGCTGAAATAGGTGCGACCTATAATTATAGCTTTAGTAGCGACAATGGGGTGACAACGGTCACAGGATCCGGAACTATAACTTCCGCCACAGACCAAATAACCGCAATCGATCTTAGCGGATTGGCTGACGGTTTAATAACCCTAATCGTTACCCTTACCGATAGTAGTGCTAACGTAGGTACTCCCGTACAAGATTCCGCAACCAAGGATATAGATCAAGACAATGATGGCATTTCTGATGCCAATGACAACTGCCCTTCCATCGCAAACGCAGACCAACTAGATACAGATAATGACGGAGATGGTGATGAATGCGATACCGATGATGACAACGACGGCACACCAGATAGTGAGGATGACTTTCCTTTGAATCCAAATGAAGATACGGATACCGATGGAGATGGAACAGGAGACAATACGGATATGGATGATGATAATGACGGTATACCCGATAGTGAAGACGATTTTCCTTTAGGTGAAGATGCCGCTATTGATACTGATGGTGATGGAATAAGGGACGTTGACGATGACGATGACGACAATGATGGTATTCCCGATAGTGAGGATGCCTTCCCCTTGAATGAAAACGAGGATACCGATACCGATGGAGACGGAACAGGAGATAATTTCGATACGGATGACGACAATGACGGTACACCCGATAGTGAGGATGATTTCCCGTTGGATTCTAATGAAGATACAGATACCGATGGAGATGGAATTGGTAATAACGCCGATGACGATGATGATAATGATGGTATTGAAGATTCTGAAGATACCAATCCTTTAGAAGCTGATGATACTAAAGAAGAAGTTACTGTCGAAAAAACGGTGATACCGGCAGAGGCATTAACCCCAAATGGTGATGGAGTTAACGATACATGGGTTGTTCCTGGTATTGAAAACTACCCTTTTAATGTGGTCAGGATTTTTAACCGTTGGGGTCATCAGGTTTTTGAAACGGTAACCTATAAAAATGATTGGGAAGGATTTCATAAAGGGAATAGGGAGAGATTACCCGCTGGCCCTTATTTATTCATTATCGATTTAGGCGATGGCTCGGCCTCAATACAAGGTTGGGTGTATTTGAATTATTAAAATCAATCAGAAATTAGAAAACATGAACTTTAAAAAATACTTGCCAGTAATTTTATTCTGGGCGTGTTTAGTACCTGTCTTTGGACAACAAGATCCTAACTATACTTTTTATCGCTATAGTATGAACCTATTTAATCCGGCCTTCGCCGGTAGTGCTGAAGCACCAGAGGTCGTTCTTGGATTACGAAGCCAGTGGGCCGGTGTAGAAGGTGCGCCAGAAAGTCAAAGTGTTATTTTTAGCGCACCAATTGGAAAGAATGTAGGTTTGGGACTGTCAGTTTTGAACGACAGGACTTTTATTGAAAACCAAACATGGGTAGCTATCGACTTTTCATACAAGTTACAGCTAAATGAGAATACCGACCTTTTTTTTGGGCTAAAGGCGAGTGGAAATAATTATGATGTAAATACGCAAGGCTTGATTACCTATGGTGTAGGTCAGGATGGTAGTTTAATGAATTATGAGAGCCGTTTCACCCCTAACGTTGGTGTTGGTGCATATTTAAAAGGGGACAACTACTTTTTATCATTGTCGGCACCTAAATTATTAACCCCAGAACGTTTACAAGAACGAGACGGTCAGGCATTGGTAGGGGTGGATCGTAGGCATGTGTATCTAGTGGGCGGTTATGATTTTGTTTTAGGGAAAGGAGTAACTCTACAAACAACCAGTATGTTACGCTATGTAGACGCTGCTCCACTCTCGTTGGACCTCACTACTGTGGTAGATTTTGGAAATCACTTTAAACTAGGGGCAACATACCGTTATAATGAAGCACTTGGAGGCCTGGTACTTTTTGAGGTTTCTAATGGTTTTTCAGTTGGCTATGCTTATGAATGGGCCTTGCAGCGGGAAGTAAGTGATATTGAAAACAACTCCCATGAATTGTTTATGCGGCTGAGGATATAAGAAACTTTTTATTTGAGTTAAACATAGACAGTCAACCATAAAGCTTTTATGGCTTGATGGTTGACTGTTTTTTTTAAGATTTTAAACTGAAATTAGTTTCAACTAATGAAATACCGTCATCAATAAGTTGGCCTGCTTTAGGATTGTCTAATTTAATTCCGTGTAAATGCGATCTAATCTCTTTTGCAGGATCTTGATCGTTGTTTTCCATTGCCATTTCATAAATTTCAACAGGCAACAACCAATCCAATGGAAATTTTTGCTGTATTTCCTGAAATACCTTGGTTCTCGAGATGATTTTATTTCGTCCTTCCCTGTAGTCCCGTATTTGTTTGTAATACGCTTCCAATTCATTCAACGTATCTTTAGATGGATCTTTGGTCGTTGTACTTATTGTGTGGTCAAGTAAATCAAAACTTTTTAAATCTGCAGATCCGTGATAGGCTGAAACTATTTCTTCACCAATGGCCATATTGTATTGTTCTTTTTCAGATTCGAAAAGAACTTTGTCCAGATAGGTTACTTTGCAATTTTCGAACGTGATCAGTATAATTCGGCCCTGTAAGTTTCGCGTACCGGTAATAATTCTTCCGGTTACATTAATACCACCTACAAAATCTAAAGAAACTATTTCTCCTTCGTATATTTTGTACGCTTTAAGGTCACGTGGACTCATTTCTTCTATGGGGATATTGATACCCTTTAAGCGGCCGATTGGGGAGCCAAACCCGGTTTTGTGTTGATTTGTGTCCTGTCCCACTAATTCTCGCTCACGATAAGCTAGGGCAGATTTTCCTTTGGTCTGGAAGTAAATAGGATTCCCTTCGTGTGAGATGACCGATTCAAAATTACCAGATATTTGTAATCCTGTACTGAGTTCAATGGTACCCAATTCTTTGGAGTCGATCAACTTTTGTAAGCCACTTAGTCCGCCTTTACGAAGGGCCATTGTGTTGGCGAAATCCTCTAAAACCTGACTTAAGAAAGCAAAATCTGGCGTTACGAATAGCTGCGGTTGTGGCTTGGTGATGTCAAAGGAAGTCTTTGCGGCTTCCAACGAATATGGAAGTTTCTTAACCTTATCGGTCATGCACCATTCACTTTCCCCAATGGAAGAAAGCAGGCCTGCCCCATATATTTTAGGGTTTTCCACAGTTCCTATAAGTCCGTATTCAACAGTCCACCAATGCAGGTTTCGTATAAATGACATTTCACTCGGATCGCCCATATTTTCCTGAAGGTATTCAATATGTTTTTCTGCCTTCTTGATTTCAATGGGGTCCGTTCCTTTGGCTTCCTTTATGATAGATAAATGCCGTACGGCCTCATACAGTTCAAAATCCTTGGCACTTGAAATTGCTTTACATCCAATTTCACCAAAGCGTCTTAAATATGCAGCATATTCCGGGTTTGCGATAATAGGTGCGTGTCCCGCACCTTCGTGTATAATATCCGGTGATGGGGTATAGGCAATATTTTCCAATTGTCTTATATCTGACGCAATAACGAGTACATTATAGGCTTGAAACTCCATAAAAGCTGCCGGAGGTATAAACCCGTCTACCGCTACTGCTGCCCAACCCAAGTCCTTTAGAATACGGTTCATGCCGTACATATTGGGGATGTTGTCGATAGAAATCCCTGTTTTCTTTAATCCTTCCGCATAGGATTTGTGGGCAACCTTACTGAGGTAGGCCACATTTTTTCGCATCACATAGCGCCATACGGCTTGATCAATTGGGGTATAATCCTCGTAATTTTGAGGTTTTATGAATTGCCGTAAATGTTTAGGGAGTTTATCAAGGATCGGATTGCTTTCATAACCTGAGGTGTTCATTTTTTCTACTTCTTTAGGGGGTTGCCTTGGGCATCGAACAATTGCTTAATTGAAAATGCTTCGGGTGTATCGCCATGTTTTTCTTGAAATTCTAATTTTTCCTTTACCATTTCAAGTGTTGGAAGTTCACCTTCTGGAATCCACCACATGATAAATTGCGAATGGCCACGTATGTCAAACCACTTCTTTTTGTTTCTTAGGAAATAACTATGCACCGTGGTATAGACAAAATTGGATAACGACTCATAATCTTGCCAAACACTGATATTGATCGCCGTTAGTTCATCTTTGAATGGAAATTCAATATAAGAAGCTGACCTGCCCTCTGAATCTGTAAGTCTCCATACAAACCCAGGGCTTTCCTCTGCAAGTTTGTTCACCGGCTCTAGAAAATCGGTGAATTCTTTCATGATCGGACTATCTAAAGGGGCTCTGAAACGCGCCACATTGGCTTGGGCTATATGGAACATATTAATTTTATTTCTATTAAATATAAGGTATTTGGACTAAATAATTAATATAGAATAATAAATCAGGAAAAAGAACTATATTCATGTACATATAAAGTAATTAGTTATTTTTAAACAGTGGTTTTAATCTTTAAACAGGAAAAAGTTTGGTAGATAAACTAGATCAAATAGATAGGGAGATTTTAAAGATTCTTCAGAAGGATGCTAAAACGGTGGCGAAATCTATCGCAGAAGAATTAGGATTAACAAAAACACCGGTCTATGAGCGCATAAAGCGTATGGAGCAAGAGGGTTTTATTAAAAATTATGTTGCTATACTTGACAAGGAAAAAATAGAGGAGAGTATAACGGTCTTTAGTTTTGTTTCGTTGGAGACTCAAAAAGGGGCAATGATGGATGATTTTTTTAAGGAAGTGAAGAATTATCCTGAGGTTACAGAATGTTTTGTAGTAGGAGGAGAGTTCGACTTTCTGCTAAAAGTGGTGGTCAAAAATTTGGATGCCTATTATAATTTCGCAAAATTTAAGATTGCTTCGTTACCTAGTATAGGAGGTGTAAAAAGTGCTTTTGTTCTTAACGAGGTCAAGAACGATACCAATTTTCCGCTGCTATAAATTGAAAAGGTGGCTGATCCATTTTTATCAACCACCTTTATATATAATTAAACCTAACTTTTATTTTAACGCGACCGTATTGGGTGGATACTGCTCCAATATTTGAGAGACGAATTGTTTGATGCGTTCTTCTTTTTTGGCCACATTGCTCGTATTTGAAAGCGTTCCTTCTCCCTTACCTTGCCAAACCAATTCATGGGTCTTGTTGTCTATTAAATCAATATACAGAGAACCTTGAGTACTTGTGCTAACGGCACTACCGCCACGTCCCCATCCAAAACCAGGACCCCAAGCCCAAGGGTTGTATCCCCAGCCCCAGGCGCCTCCCCATCCAAAATTATTATTGTATACGTCGACGCGTTCCTGTTCTTTTGTGAAAATGCTCACCAATAAATCTGGATCCTCAGATTTTACGAAACCTCTTGAGCTCATTTCCGATTCAATGGCCCTGAGAATCCGTTTTTTATCCAAGTCGGAAATTTGTGCCTTGTCAATACCTGTTTTGTAAAAAGCATAGGAAGTATAGCCTGTAAAATTTGCTTTCTGATCATAATCGGACAACACACGAACCGATGAACAGGAAGCGATGAGGACTAAAAGCAGGAGCGGAACACCTAAAGATTTAATTTTTTTCATAACGTTATTTTTTAAGTACTTAATTTTCTAATAAAAATATCTCAATAATCATGCCGAAGCATGGGCGGGTTAATGCCGCTGATTGGTTTTTGCCTTATAGCCATAGGGGCAATGTCTACAGCTACTTTGACAACAATATCCTCTTTTGAGATGGTATTGTTCCGTAAAAACCCGAAAACCATTTTCAGACCAATAAAAATCTCCCTCTTCCATTGGGATAATTTTCTTCATTAATTTAATTATGTTTTACGTAATAAAGTTAATTCTTTCTGTTGATAACTGTATTTAAAGCTTGTTAAAGTCGCAATTTGATGAACCTTTCAGTGTGCTTGTACGGTTGAACGGTTTTGTTGGTAACAAAATCTGGTAATTTCCGCATAATTAAAAATGGCTTTATCTTTGATATAGCATCATCAAAGTGAATCTATGATATTGGTTTTTAGACATTTCTTCTATAAAAATTATGTTGGTCTATCGCTATGGCCATTTATTTTTTTAAAAAACGTAAGTTTAAAAGAGGATAGTGTTCTGATCAATCATGAAAAAATTCACTTGAGACAACAACAAGAGTTATTGATTTTTCCTTTTTATATTCTTTATCTTTTGGAATGGCTACTGCGTGCGGTTTGGTATATGGATTCTTACAGGGCCTACCAGAATATCAGTTTTGAAAGGGAGGCTTACGTCAATGAGGATCAGATGGATTATCTGTCTAAAAGAAAATGCTTTAGCTTTATTAAATATCTTTACCGCTAAAAACGGCCTGTTTGCAAAGTAAAAATGAACTCGTACAACTTCCCTTATTAAACAAAAAACAAATTACCCTTGTTTTAAAACGAGAGGATTTGATTCACCCATTTATCTCGGGAAATAAATATAGAAAGCTGAAATACAACCTTTTGGAGGCAAATAAAGTAGGATATGATACCCTGCTTACTTTTGGAGGTGCATTTTCCAACCACATAGCTGCCTCGGCTTTTGCGGCCTGCGAAATGGGATTTAAGATTATCGGAGTGATAAGGGGTGAGGAATTGGAACGTAATTGGCAAGATAACCCTACCTTACTAAAAGCATATGAGAATGGAATGGTTTTTAAATTCGTGAGTAGGGAAACCTATCGGCATAAAGAAGAAGTTTCATTTTTGTTCAACTTAAAAAAGGAATTCGGTGACTTTTATGTAATTCCGGAAGGAGGAACCAATGAGCTTGCCATTAAAGGATGTGAAGAAATTCTAACACAAGAAGATAGGCAGTTTGATGTAGTTTGTACCTCGGTAGGTACGGGTGGTACCGTTTCAGGATTGGTGAATTCTTCTTTTGAACATCAACAAGTCATAGGCTTTTCAGCTCTGAAAGGTGATTTTCTAAAGACCGATATCGAAAGGATGACAACTAACCCACGTTGGAAGCTGATACCAGACTATCATTTTGGGGGCTATGGAAAGATTACGGCAGAACTTGTTGCGTTTATCAATAATTTTAAACAACAGACCCAAATACCATTGGATCCCATTTATACAGGAAAAATGTTGTTCGGGTTGTTAGATATGGTGAAGCATGATACTTTTGTAAAGGGAACTAAAATAGTAGCTATTCATACCGGAGGTTTACAAGGTATTCACGGCATGAATAGTGTACTGAAAAAGAAAAATTTACCTTTGTTGCATATATGAACAAGAAAATAATACTGCTCTTAGTTATTGGGATTTGCTTTGCGTCCTGTAAATCAAAAAAAGCATACTCCGATCAGTTACGCACCAAAAACGTAATGAAGGAGCGAGAAAAAGGAAAAAGCGATACCTCGGATAAAGTTGCAGATGTGGAGTTGCCAAAAGAACCTTCGGCATTTATTCCCTTTAGAATAGAATCAGTTTCAGAATATATCGAAACATTCGCAGAGACCGCTCAGTTAGAAATGATGGGCTACGGAATTCCCGCTAGTATAACCTTGGCTCAAGGACTGTTGGAGAGTGGATATGGAAAAGGGGAATTGGCCATGAAAACGAATAATCATTTTGGGATCAAATGTCACAAAGGCTGGCAGGGCGATTATGATTTTCACGATGATGATGAAAAGGGGGAGTGTTTTAGAAAATATAACCACCCGATGTATTCCTTTAGAGACCATAGTGAATTTCTTACCTCGCGGTCTAGGTATGCCTTTCTTTTTGATTTGAGCCATACCGATTATAAAGGCTGGGCCAAAGGCCTTAAAAAAGCAGGCTATGCTACAGATCCTAAATATCCGCAAAAACTGATTTACCTGATTGAAAAGTATGGGCTTCATAAATATGATATCCAAGTAAAGCAAGCTGGTTATAGCAATACGACTGTAGTGGCTACTGAATCTGAAAAAATGCATACGGTTGAAAAAGGCGATACCTTGTATTCACTTTCCCGAAAATACTATATGAGTGTTAACGAACTGATGCAGTTGAACAATCTACGTAACGCTGACTTGTCCATAGGACAACGCATAAAGGTGAAAACTAGCAATATCAATTAACGGCAATGATTTATCAAAGAAGTAGCGCCCTGTTCGCAGAGGCAAAAAAATATATTCCAGGTGGTGTGAATTCTCCAGTACGGGCTTTTAAGGCCGTTGGTGGAGACCCAATATTTGTAAAAGAAGCCAAAGGGGCTTACCTCTATGACGAGGACGGTAATCGATTAATTGATTATATAGCCTCTTGGGGACCTTTGATTTTGGGTCATGCACATGAACCGGTAATCAAAGCGGTAATCGAAAAAGCTAAAAGCGGAACATCGTTTGGAATGCCTACCGAAATAGAAACCGAGTTGGCAAAACTAGCCATCTCCATGGCTCCCAATATTGATAAGATTCGTTTTGTGAACAGTGGAACCGAAGCTTGTATGAGTGCGGTACGTTTGGCAAGAGGATATACAGGTCGGGATAAAATTATAAAATTTGCAGGATGCTATCACGGTCATTCAGATTCTTTTTTAATCCAAGCAGGTAGCGGCGCGGTAACCTTTGGTAGTCCTAATAGTCCGGGGGTCACTCAAGGCACGGCAAAAGATACGCTGTTGGCAGCATACAATAATTTAGAAGAGGTCAAAACCTTGGTTCAGGCAAATAAAGGAGAGATAGCCGCAATTATTATCGAGCCTATTGCCGGAAATATGGGATGTATTGTTCCTTCCGATATGTTCATACAAGGCCTAAGGGGTATTTGTACTGAGGAAGGTATTCTTTTGATTTTTGATGAGGTAATGACCGGATTCCGTTTGGCAAGGGGAGGAGCACAAGAAGTTTTAGGGATACAAGCGGATATCGTTACTTATGGGAAGGTTATAGGTGGAGGTTTGCCAGTAGGCGCTTTTGCTGCTAAGGCTGAGATAATGGATCATTTGGCTCCCGACGGACCCGTGTACCAAGCAGGGACTTTAAGTGGTAATCCATTGGCCATGAGTGCAGGTCTAGCTATGTTGACCGAATTGAATAATCACCCTGAGGTATTCCAAAGTTTATCCGATAAATGTGAATATTTACATAAGGGTATTGCATTGGTACTAGCGGAGAAGGAAATTGTACATCAAATCAATCGGTTTGGAAGTATGATATCGGTTCATTTTACAGATGAACCAGTGGTAGATTTTGCAACTTCTGCAAAAGGAAATAATGAAACATTTAAAAAATATTTTCACGGTATGCTCAATAAAGGCATTTACTTACCACCGAGCGCTTTTGAAAGCTATTTTTTAAATGACGCACTAAGCTACGCGGATCTGGATGAAACAATAGATGCCCTTAAAGGGATTGATCTTTAGGGTTTTTATGGACTGGTTTAATAAATCCACCATCCAGTGGCAATCAATACAAATTGTATCGCTAATCTTATAATTCCCGCCAATTTAGAACCTACAGCAGGAATTTCTTTGGTCAAATCCCGAATTTGGTTGGGTAGAAAAATCAGCATTAAAACAAAAAGTCCCGATTCGCTCTATTTTCTATATTTAATAACTAAAAGAGCGAGAAGATTATCATGGTTATAACAATAAAGGTTGTTGTGTTTGTAGGTGGTCGACAAACAGTGGTTAATATAGTTGATTTATAATAGATTTACCAGACTTAGCTAATTCTTGAATTTGAATAAAGAGGGTAATTATTTAGGGGCCGAACAAAGGTTGCTTTACTCTTGGTTAAACCTACCTCTTCAAATTTTTATTCTCCAATATGTGCTTTGTAAAACCTCCAAGCTTCTTTGGCGACATTTCTTCCTAATTCCAAACCGGCAACATTATCAGATTGAATATGATATCCACCTAAGACCCTTGAGATACCCGCCATTTCTGCTGCTTCGGTAAAGGTTGGGAATTCTAGGGTAATGGTGTCACCCAAATTATTTGGATCGGTCATAGCACCTGCCACAAGTTCTGCCGTAGAACCGAAATTATCGCTTCCGGTCCAAAGTTTTAAGGCTTCACCACATCCCCCACTTATGGTACTGTGTCCAGAAACATAGCTTGGGAAAGGTGGGCAAAGGAAAACTTCTGGAGAATATGGCCTCCATGTTTTACCTTCAATTTCAACCATACCTTTTCCCTCACCGCCCCATCCTATGATTTTTTGGTCATCATAATATTTGTGGACCAAGGCATAGGGTCTGGCATAGTCATAATACATTTTTGAATCCCAAGAAGCAATGAAAGCATCCATGGCAACTACTTGATTATAGAAATACATTTTCACATCTTGATCCAAGGTATGGTCATCTCTACGCGAAACATCTTGTGCGAATTTTAACCAGTGTCCTGCCTGCTGAACAGATTGTGGCCCGTCGCGCATAAACTCCACCAATGCTTTTTGATAATCGGTTAGATTAGCTTGCATTTCAACCACTTCTTTAACTTCTTTTTCCAATTGTTCAGAACCAATTAAGGGTGGTGGACCTGGGCGGAATTGATCTCCTGATTTGAGTGCTACTGGCTTTACCTTGTCCCAATAGGGCGTTAAACATCCTGGCGCATATGTGCCTCCTTTGCCATCTGAAAAATATTTAGGTTGCCAACGGTTGGGGTCAACATTCTCATCTGCCGAATTTACAGGGGCATAAGCTGTATAATATAATTCATAAACTCCACCAATGCTTTTTGATAGGGCGTTAAACATCCTGGCGCATATGTGCCTCCTTTGCCATCTGAAAAATATTTAGGTTGCCAACGGTTGGGGTCAACATTCTCATCTGCCGAATTTACAGGGGCATAAGCTGTATAATCGAAGTAGGGCTGGTGATTTTCTTCGTCTTCCTCTCCATATTGATTGGCTCCATCACCTTTTCTCGCCTGTATAACTGCTTTGGCGGCTAAATTGCCAATACCCTCAGGGGTGTTTGGGTCTAAAGATTCGTTGGTTGGATCCAAACCCATTTTTTTCATAAAGTTTGTGAAAAGCTCTTTGTCCGAATAATAGTATTCGTTCATAGTTCTAAATGCAGCATAACTTATTGCAATTTCCTTGTTTTTCAACGTTTGTTCCCCAACAGGTCTTCTGTTAACACTATCTAAGTAAACGGGAATAGCTTTTTCATCGTACCTTGACCAAGCATCAAAAACAGAAACGAATATCAAGGCTAAGTATCTAGAAGTAATTGTTGGTCTTGGTTTAAATTTTTCTGTATCGTTTGCCGTTGCGGTTAGAGCCATTTCTCCCCATTTGTAGGCTATGTTGTCCACTCCTTTCGGTTCAACTTGAGTCTGTTTCCTTTTAGGGTCTTGTTGACAACCAAAAAATAAAAAAGTGGTCAATACGACTAGGATCAATTTATTCATTCGCATTCTAATGGTTTAATTGTATCCCTCAACAATCGAAGGGGTTAAAATATTCGAATATACTTTGTTATTTAGAAGTTAAATTTACTAATGTTCTTAGTATTGAGCCAAAAATAAATACTTATGGATATTCCGATACATTTTTTTAAGAAAATTACGGCTTATCAATGGGTATTGTTATTTAAAGTTATATTGAATACCTAATTGAAAGGCATTTGAAAAAAAGTGATCGATGGTAAAATATGTATAATCGAAGTTTATTGTGGTGAAGTCCTTAATTCTATAGGAAATTATGCCATTGTATCTTTGAAAAGATGGTTCTTCCTTTTCTGCAAAAATGGAGAGATTACTTTTTAGGTTAAAATCTGATTTTTCATTTCCTATTTGTACTAACAGACCCCCGCCACCAAATAGTCTCTCTTTGGTCAGCCAGTAGGGGAAGCCATTTCTTCGTTCCGCCGAACCTGATGCGTATGAGCCTTCCATTATGGGTCCAAGCTTAAAATTATTGATATTGATCAAATTGTATTCTAGTTTTGTATTCGCAATAGTATAATATTCGCTATCTGTATAATACGTGCCCGACGCGGAAAACACCTGTTTTAATGTGGAGGAATAGTCGAACTCTAGCTTGGCTTTTAAATTGAGATTATAAATATTCAAGACATATCCAGGCCCGGTTGAAACGGGATGGGCATTGATTTTAAATGTGGTTTTTTTATTCTTACCTATAAAGTCAATTCCAGAATTAAAATGTACGAACAACTTATTGTAGTTGTCCAACTCCAGCCTGCTGCTAATCCAAAACGGATTATCCTTTTTAGAT
Source organism: Maribacter sp. X9 (assembly GCF_048537565.1). Taxonomy (GTDB): domain Bacteria; phylum Bacteroidota; class Bacteroidia; order Flavobacteriales; family Flavobacteriaceae; genus Maribacter. The sequence goes on along the minus strand of NZ_CP183215.1, from coordinate 28,620 downwards.
TCTCTTCTGTACATATACTCCACTCCTAAAAGATCCCGACCAATATCATCTGCAACTAAAGTATCTTTTAAGACCGAGTAGGAAGTTCCATGTACTATGGAAAAACGATGGAAATCATATTTCTTATTGTAAATACCAAAATGGAAGAAATTATTAAATAGGGTAGGATTGAACTTATCCGCAATCGCAGAGGACGAAAATCCGATGGAGTGTCCTTTCTTCTTTCTTACTTCTATTGCAGATTTTCTAACAATGGCATCATCCATTAGAATTTTGAATTTACTTATATAAAAAGCTTGTTGATCATCAGTATCACTCTTCACTGCTTTGTTAAAAGCTATTTTAAAATCGGAATCTAATTTTTTAGCAGGTATAGCTAATGCAATCTTTCCTGCGCCTTCAATATCCCCGTGTAGTAACAGCAATTTTGCCATATGGTTCATGGTTTGAAAATCATGTGTATTTTTTTGTAGATATGCTGTATATACCTGCTTCAATTGGAGCAGATTTCCAATTTCAGAATTCCAATCCATTACATATTTTATAGGAAGGTCAGGCGCGCAAGCACTCCAACTCAATGCTTTCTGAAACTGTGCATATTCAGCAAAGAGCATAGCAATGTTTTTAGAAAGATCTTTTAAATCAGGCCTGCAAGTACCAATTTGCTGTAGTTCAGAAATAGCCCGATCTCTATCGTTTATAAGTAAAAACTCAATGAAATAAGGAAAATCGGTTAATTTTTTATCTTCAATTGAATTCGATTCCTCCATCCATCCATTTACGATATCGGGGTCTATATCAGCTCCACATTTTTGCCATATTAAGGCTTTCTCAAAATTTAATCGATCTGCATAGGTAAGACTAATCTTTGTGACTAGATTTTTATCGGTAATTGAACAGGGTTCTACTTCGTCAAGCTTTACTATAACATTATCATTTTTATGCTCAATCAGAAAATGAATATAATTTTTTCTATTTTCATCGTTAGGTTCTACCGTATTCAAAACCTCAAGAACTTGTTCTATAATTTCAGCGTTTTCTAAAGTATTGAAACTGGTGTAATAGTCTTTCAAAAGGAGTATGTTTTCGCTTTCCCACTCCAATTGTCTTTCGATCCAAAGTTTTTTAAGGGCCAAAGAAGGATAGTCACTAAGGGTGCTAATACGGTTTGCAAAATTGGCGTAGGATACGGATGGATTAGCCAAGTATAATTTGTTCAATTGTTCCCATAGCTCTTTTTCTTTTCCACGTTCTTTCATAAACTTGGCATAGGCAACGATTTGTTGGGTGTTTATAAACTTATTGCCCTCAAAAAGTTCCTCCATCAATTCAGATGCCTTTTCATTCTTTTCCTCGGCAACCAGTCTATCTATTTTTTCCTTCAACGGTACCAAGGTCTGTTTACTTTTATTAAACTGCTTATATTCGTTGTTCATTTTTGAAATCAACGATGAGGTAGTACCGGTTAGATTTCTGATTTCGGGTCTGATATCTGGAACTGTAATACTGGGAGATTTGGTTTTGATATTATAAAGAAAACCATTCAATAGCGGAACTGATTCAAAATCGATTTGCTCATCGTTCAAACTTTTTTTCAGTTTTCCATCATTTTTAGAATCTACGTACATTAACCAATACGAATCTTTGTTGGCATCGGCGTTTATTGAACTTGAAACTTCATACTGTCCCTCGAAAATAAGATGACGCACGCTCTGATAGCGCCAATCCATGGTTGCTTCGGTAGATTTTTTAGCACCTAAGAACTGAATATATGGATGTCTTTTTTTGTAATCCACCACGTGCTTCTTAAAATTTAAGAGAGCCTCTTCAGAATTTCCCGAATCTATAATATCTTGAGCCTTTAAAGTGTGAGACCAAATACCGGTATATAAATAAGTAGATTCTAATGCCCATTTTTCCTTGGGAGATATAGTATAACCACTACTCAATCTCGGAAAATCAAAAAATCTACTGTTGAGTGGGTCTGGATCGAACTCACGATTTCCTCCTTTATCTAAATCACCTAAAAATGAGGTGTGTACATAATTTAAACTAGGGAAACCTTTTTTAAGTGCCACCATCCCTAGACTATCAATTTCGTTGTGGGGGGCAGAATAGGAAATGGGCAGTTCTTTGGAAACGCTTTCTTTCCATTTCTTTTCGGATACCTTTGTTGCATCTAGCATTAAATCGGTATCCTTCCATAATTCATTCAATAGGGGTAGGTCATTATAGCCTTTTAGCCCTACTTCATGTCCTTCCTTAAAGAATTCGTTTTCAATCCAAGCATTGGTTCCATCCACATTTTTAACATCCAACGACCTACCCTTGTCCCAACCTTTAAATTCAGGGTTGACAGTTTTATTCTTGTTCGATTTAAAAGTGATGTAAGCCGAATATTTAATATTTTCCTCTTTGGCGAATTCCTTCATTTTGGGCCACCAATAAGATTTTAAGAATTCCGATTTGCTCTCCCCATTTTTTAAAGAAATCATTTTTTCGTTTTCATCATAAACAGGCGAAGGAAAATCATCTAAAAATAGTGTGGCCATATTGGCGATAGGGTAGGGTACACCCTCGAGACCTAATAAAGTTGCTGCAAACAACAACCCTCTCATTTCTTTTTTTAGTATTTCAGAAGAGTTGTACAATACTACTTTTCCATTTCCAATTCGATTTTCAAGAAGAACAGGATACTCTTCAGTATTATAGGCACATACCAGAACATTTATTTCACTGGAAAAGTTAGATCCATCAAAACCGAGATGCACTGTTTTGTTGTCATATGCATAACCTTGCATTCCTGGAAATAAAGGCTTTTTAAAATGTATTCCCGAGGCTTTAATATTCGTATGCCAATCTGCTTCTGGTGTCATTCCGTATAAAAATGACATTCGCTCATCTTTTGTGGCTTTGGTTACAAACAAAGTACCACCCTTAGATACAAATTTTAAGATACTATCAAGGGCGACATCGGTCAACCCTACTGTCTCTGGCAATGTAATCACCCTAGTGGTCGGTGCAATGATTAACTTCTCGTTAAACTGATTAATCCACAAGGTTTTATGCGCAATTTTCGAATAGTCGTACGCTTTCGCCAAATTTTCAGTTTCTAGAATAGCACTGTAGTTGGTTGGCTCTATTAAAAATTGAACGAGTGGGGCTTCTGTACTTTTTTCTGGAATATTGTATTTATTATTCCACTTATATAACTCCTGTTGACAGCTTGTAAATAGAGCAATAGTGGTAAAAAGGCATATATAACCTATTATTTTTCCTCTCATAAGGGACTATATTCAAAGTTCAATTCATAGGATAGCGTAGGTGGCCCTAACGGCATCTTTTTTTGGGACTTCTAAGTAACTCATGAACGGTTTTACAGGAAAATTTATTCGTTAAATATGCAAATTACCCTATGAAACTATTGATTTTTCATGTTGTACTGTTTTATAATAGAGTTTTTAAGGTTTTCAATTGATGTTGAAAAATAAAAAAGGCCTACTAAAAGCAGACCTTTTTAAAGAAAACTGACTAAACTAACCTCTTTTTGGGCCCATCTCTTTTTTGCGACCATCCCTATTTTTTTTATGATGCATTCCTTTGCTATGCTTTATTTTTTCATATTGAGCATATTGTTCAGGAGATAGAAGGGATTTCATTTCTTTTTTACGTTCAATTTTGCGATCCAAACGTTCATTAAGCATGTTGAATTTTTCATCTGTAGACATTTTTTCGCCACTTTCCTTTCGTTTCTTGAATGTTTCCATTTTCGCCTTTCGGATTTTGGCATCCTCCATAAACATAGCTTCAATTTTTGACTGTTGCGAATCGCTTAAATCTAAGGCCAAGGTCATTTTTTTGGTTTGTAGCGTTGCTATTTGTTCTGGAGTAAAATCCATCATGGCATTTCTTTTACCTTTCATGTTATGGTCCTGTGCTACGGCTGATATTCCTACCATTACGAAAATGGCTAACATTAATTTTTTCATATTTATAATTTTTATTGCTTTGTTCATTGGACAGTTTTACTTCGCATTGGTTTAAGAAAGTGACATGCTTTGGCAAACATTTAACTCGGCAGTGAATGATTATAGAATGCAAAAAGCGCGGCTATCGGCCGCGCTTTGTAGTAAGTAGGAACTATAATTTTTTAGTTTGTCTCTATTCTGTGAGCATATTCTTTGTAAGGATTTATGATTATATCCGCTTCTTGTTCTATAGTATTTGTAGCTAACTCTTCTTTCGGTTCTGAGTTCATGGCTTCATGATATACTACAGATGCTACGATAAAACAGCTTAAATAAATGAGACTTTTTATTTTATTCGTCATGATTTGGGGGTTTTAATTCAATACTAAACTAAAAAACTAAAGGAGATGAAAAAGCCCATTGTTGTGAAACGGGCTTTTTTAGATGTCAATCGTTTATAGGATGTGGTTTAGTGTTTCCATTCGTCGGATTTATTGACTTTTCATCGAGTGGGCCAAAAATTCAATAAATTTCACTTCCCCTATTTTGGCTCTAAAATCAAGTCTATACGTCCTAAAACATCATCCAAATGATACTTGGTCATGGTATCAGAAGTTCTATTTTTTGCATTTCTGATATCACGTTTTAATGTATTCAATTCCGCTCTTGCTAAAGTTCTAACATCAGATTGACTGGTATTGATCGCGGTCGATTTACGATATCCACCAAAATCTGGTTTTTTATCTTCGTTACCCGCTGTCATTAAGTATTCTAAACGATCAATGTGAGCTTTTTGTAAATTTCTCCTATAAGTATCAATGGTGATGCCATTATTCAATTCTGACCAAATCCCTTTCCTTAGTTCACTCATCATTTGCAATAAAGAATACGCTTCTCTGCCGTTTGAAGTTTCATATTCAATAAGTCTGGCTAATTTGCCTAAACTCATTATATTGTTCAGTGTGCGGACCTGCATGGATCGTATTTGCTCTAAAAATCCTGAATACTCGATACGATCTAGTATTTCTTGATTCAACATCCATGTTGGAGTTTGGAACAACTGGGCCTGTAAGAAGGCCATTGCTTTCATCTGGTGTGCTTTGGGCACTGCGGTATAGACAGCTCCTTCTTGTTCATAGGTTTTATGGTTCTCATATACCCCACCAATATTATTGGAGACATGGCCCATATACCTATTGAATTGGGCAAATACCTGTGCGTATAACTTATCAAGGTCTTCGTAGTTTTTACCATCTTCGGCGGTCCATTCTATCAATTTTGGGACAATCCTTTTTAAATTGGCAATGCCATATTCGCTTGCTTTTACTGCATCGTCGCCTAAATCTTCGGTTTGCGAACTTGGATCTACGATATCACCCACTTGTTGATGGCCAAAACGGTACAGGGGATCTCCTGAATGGGCCATGATCCAATCGTCTAGAATTGATTTTTCATCTTTTGCAGATTTGTCTAAGATCGGTTTATAGCCCCATTGTATGGCATATTTATCATAGACTCCGATATTGGGCATTAATGCTACGCCGTCGTCACCAGGTTGGGCCACATAATTGAAGCGTGCATAGTCCATAATGGAGGGAGCAGTACCGTACTTTTGTGTAAACGATTTAGAGCGGAGGGAGTCTACCGGGTAAGCAACACTGCTGCCCATGTTATGTGGAAGCCCTAGTGTATGTCCGACTTCATGGGAGGAAACGAAACGGATCAACCGTCCCATCACGTCTTCATCAAAGGAAACACCTCTTGCGGCCGGATTGATGGCCGCTGTTTGTACAAAATACCAGTTCCTTAATAAACTCATTACGTTATGGTACCAATTAATGTCCGACTCTAAAATTTCACCACTACGTGGATCGCTAACATGCGGTCCGTTGGCATTAGGTATGGGCGAGGCCAAGTAGCGCACTACCGAATAGCGTACATCTTCAGGAGACCATTCTGGGTCTTCTTCTATAGACGGCGGTTCTTTTGCGATGATGGCATTTTTAAAGCCCGCCGCTTCAAAAGCGATCTGCCAATCCTCGATGCCTTGTTTTATAAAAGGTACCCATTGTTTTGGCGTTGCCCGATCCACATAGTAGACGATTTGTTTTTTGGGTTCCACTAATTCCCCTTTCTTGAATTTTTCCAAATCTTCCTCCTTCACTTCTAAGCGCCATCGATCTAAGAATTTGATGCTTTTACTCTCTTGCGCTTCCAGTCCGTAATCTACTTGGCCACTTGTGAACCAGCCCACCCGTTCATCGAAATACCTGCGTTTCATGGGTTCTTCAGGTAACAAAACCATAGAGTTATTGATTTCTATGGAGATAGAACCCAAACTTCCGTTACTGGGGGCTTCACCGGCCAAATATGTCTTTACATGGCGTACTTCCACATTTAAGGGATAACTTTTTATGGATTCGATATAGCCTCTGTCATCATCTAATCGTGATACCTTGTATTGTTTTCGGTAGCGTTCTGGCATCCCAAAGGCTTTGGTGTCTTTTGTGAAAATATCATTGACTTCGATTACCGTGGCAGGATTTAGAGAGTCCTTTTTAAAAGCTTTTATGTCAAACGCATAAAGAACAGGTTCAAAATTCGAATTGACTACGGCTTCGTGTACAGGTAGGGAGTCTGCCGCTACAACATCATGCGAAACCACCCGAAGTAGTATTTTTTTATCCTTCTTTTCCCAGCGTAATACTTGGGTGTTTATTTTTCCACCGCCAAATCCAATGCCAGAAGCTGTTTTAGAAATACGGCTTACCATCAACATTTCTTTACTTAATAGGGAATCTGGTATTTCGTAGTAGTATTTATCCTCAACTTCATGTACTTTGAAGAGACCATCGTCAGTTACAGCGTCTTTTGTAATTACTTTTTCATAAGGTTGTATTTTATCCTTACTTGGTTTTTCGGCCTCTTTTTCCGTATCCTTTTTTTTCTTTTTAAAAATTTGTGCTTCAGAAGATTGGTAGCCAAAAATGCAGACCAGTAGGAATAATTTCAATAGTAATTTTCTTTTCATATCAAGTTAGTTCGGTAATTTTTCAAAGATGAAAAAAATAAATTGAGTGAGTAGTTAATAATTTCTTAAGCATGTTTGTAACAAACTAGAAAATTTAGCGTCTATTAAATAGGAATAATCATTTTTATTATTTTTGAATTAGTCAATGACAAAGCCCTTGCAGTTGCAAAGGCTTTGTTTTTTTATAAAAGAAAGGTCAGAATAGTAAAGGAATTATAAATTCGAACATCCCGATTAGCAATAGAACGGCAATCAGATTTAGGATGAGTCCGGCACGAGCCATTTCATGGACCTTAATATACCCACTTGCAAACACAATGGCATTAGGAGGGGTGGCCATGGGTAACATAAAGGCGCAACTACTTGCAATGGTTATGGGAATCAATAGATAGGTGATAGGTATTCCTAGACCAAGAGCTATACCGGCCACAACAGGAGCCAAAACGGCGACCAAGGCCACATTACTCATCAGTTCGGTCATAAATAGCATTAAGACAATTAATAAAGATGCAGTTAGTAGTATGCTAAGATTTGCTCGGGCGATTGCATCGGCGACCAAATCTACAATGCCGGAAACTGACATACCGTTGGCCAAAGACAGTCCGCCGCCAAATAGGATTAAAATGCCCCAAGCCAGTTTTTGGGTATCCTGCCATTTTAAAATAAAATCACCCTTTTTAAGATTATACGGTAGGGTGAAGAGGGCTATTGCGGCAAAAATGCTAATTAGAGTGTCCGATAATCCGAGACTTGGCAAGAATGCGTTTATCAACGTTCGAAAGACCCATAGAAAAACGGTCACCCCAAAAATAGCAAGTACCATTTTCTCTTTTCCTGAAGTTGGCCCCAATTTAAATAGTTCTTCTTGGATGATTTTTTTGGAAGCTTTGAATTTTAAATTTTTGGTTGGAAAGAAAACTTTGACCAGCACCCAGTAACAAATAGCAATCATTACCATGGCAAACGGAAAACCGATGACCATCCATTTTAAAAATGAAATTTCAATAGTATATTCATTTTCAAGCAACCCTATTAAAACCGAGTTCGGAGGTGTGCCAATAACGGTCGCTATTCCACCGGCATTTGCGGCGAAGGCAATTCCAAGCATAACGCTCAATGCAAAATTACGGTCCTGTTTTGTAAATCCATCCGCATCCTCGATTAATAGGGTAATAACGGACATGGCAATGGGTAACATGACCACGGTACTTGCCGTATTGCTGATCCACATGCTCAAAACTGCCGTAGCGATCATAAACCCTAAAACTACTCTGTTAGCGGTGGTACCTGTAAGCAGAATGATGTTCAGGGCAATGCGCTTATGAAGGTTTACTTTTTCTAGCGCCAATGCCATGACAAAGCCACCAAAAAATAAAAATACGATGGGGCTCCCATAATTAGCGCCTACATCACCGATTGGCATTACTTTTAAGATGGGAAATAATAATAAGGGTAAAAGTGCCGTCACAGATATGGATACAGCTTCGGTCACCCACCAGATAATCATCCAAAGTGCGACGGCGATCACGGCATCGGCATTTTCGGTTACGATTACTTGAGGTAAACTGATTACAATTAAAAATAGAATGGGCCCTAAAAAAAGACCTACTTTACTGCTTAGGTTCATGCTGGTTGGTTTAGCCAGCTTCTAAACTACTATTATTTATGAATTTGTCAGAGTGTCAACTGTAAATTTCAACAAAAAGGACGTCACCTTCTTTATAGATTTTGGCCAACTGTTGCTTTGTAATTCCTTTGATTCCTTTGTCCCAAGCTTTATTACTTAAATCGGCTTTGCTTTTTAATTCCGCCAATTCAAGTTTCTTATCAGTTTTAAGGATTTCAAAGATTACTTTTTCGTTTTCTGATAATTGCAATGGTTTTTTCTCCGGTCTCATTTGAGGGAAGAACAACACTTCTTGGATAGACGCATTGTTGGTCATCAACATGACCAAACGATCAATACCAATGCCGATACCGGATGTGGGAGGCATTCCATATTCCAAAGCTCGTAAGAAGTCCTGATCAATGAACATGGCTTCATCATCCCCTTTTTCTGATAGTTTCAGTTGTTCTTCAAAACGTTCACGTTGATCAATAGGATCGTTCAACTCAGAATAGGCATTCGCCAATTCCTTACCATTTACCATTAATTCAAATCGTTCTGTAAGGGCGGGATTACTTCTGTGTTCTTTGGTGAGCGGACTCATTTCCTTTGGATAATCGGTAATGAACGTAGGTTGCACGTAGTGGTGCTCACATTTTTCTCCAAAAATTTCGTCAATAAGCTTGCCTATCCCCATTGTTTCATCTACTTCTAGACCTAATTTTTTGGCAGTGGCACGCAGTTCGTCTTCTGGCATACCGGCTACATCAATACCGGCATGTATTTTTATAGCTTCCAATATAGGCACCCGGGCATACGGAGCCTTGAATTCTATTTCATGTTTGCCAACGGTTATTTTAGTAGTTCCATTGGCATCCATGGCAATTTTTTCCAATAGCTGTTCTGTGGTGTCCATCATCCAGTTATAATCCTTGTAGGCCACATAAAGTTCCATTACCGTAAACTCGGGGTTATGGGTACGGTCCATACCTTCGTTTCGGAAATCTTTAGAGAACTCGTAGACGCCGTCGAACCCACCTACAATCAATCTTTTTAGGTAGAGCTCGTTCGCAATTCTTAAATATAAAGGTATATTAAGGGCATTATGATGTGTTAAAAAAGGACGTGCGGTCGCTCCACCCGGTATCGGTTGCAAAATCGGAGTTTCTACTTCTAAATATCCTTTTTGATTATAAAACTCCCGTATGCTATTAGTGATTTTAGTTCTTTTTATGAAGGTCTCCTTTACTTTTGGGTTGACCACTAAATCTACGTACCGTTGTCGGTAGCGCAGTTCTGGGTCGTTGAATTCGTCATAAACGTTTCCTTCGGCATCTTTTTTAGGCAGGGGTAGAGGTCGCAATGATTTGCTTAACATAGTAAATTTTTTCACCATGATTGTTTTTTCCCCTACCTGGGTAGTAAAAAGCTCTCCTTCAATACCAATGATATCGCCAATGTCCAACAATTTTTTATAGACATCGTTATATAAAGTTTTATCTTCTCCAGTACAGATTTCATCCCGGTTGAAATAGACCTGAATACGCCCAGTACTATCCTGAAGTTCGGCAAAGGAGGCTTTTCCTTGAATACGACGAGACATTAGCCGACCGGCAACGACTACCTTTTTACCCTCTTCGTAATTGGTCTTTATACTTTTAGATGTAGCATCTATAGGATATAGTGCAGCTGGGTATGGATTGATCCCCAACGCTCGTAATTTACCCAATTTTTCCCTTCTGATAAGCTCTTGCTCCGATAATTGCATGCCGTCGTTTATTTAGCTGGCAAATATAATCGATATGAATTAATCTTTCAATCTGGAAAGCACTAAAGGATATAAACGTTTAATAAATTTTTCATAGGCTTTACCTGAAGTATGAAGGCCATCCATAGACACTAAATCGGGTTCTTCAATTCCTTTACGGGTAATGTCTGTGATTGATACGAAAATGGCACCGTTAGTATGGGTGATTTCTTTTGCAATGGAATCGTAAGAATCTATTTCTGTAGATATTTTGCTTTTATCCTTTTTTGGACTGCAGAAATAAATATAAATCTGTAACAGATTCATTAAAATTACGTCCAATAGGTACATCAATCAAGTAAATCAAAAATCAAATGAGTTTAATCCGTGTTTTACTGGCCATATTTTTCCCTCCGCTCGCCGTTTTGGGTAAAGGTTGTGGCTCTTTCTTAATTGTCCTATTATTGACTTTTTGTGGTTGGGTGCCCGGCGTGATTGCTGCGTTGGTCATTCTTAACAATCCTAATTGATAGGTTGGTTTTCTAATCTTCTTTAAGAACCCTTTGCTTTGTATCTTTGTATCTATGAACAAGAAAGTAATTTTTACTGATCTAGGTCTGAAGGATTATAAGGAGACATGGGATTTTCAAGAGGAGATTTTTAAGGATATAATCGATTTAAAGATCAAGAATCGAAGAGAAGAAACTAATGTAAGCACTCCTAACCATTTCTTATTGGTAGAGCATCCGCATGTATATACTTTAGGTAAAAGTGGCGATATGCAAAACCTTCTTGTCGATGAAAAGACGCTAGAAGAGAAAGGTGCGAAATTTTACAAAATTAATAGGGGAGGAGATATAACCTATCATGGACCGGGACAAATAGTGGGTTACCCTATTCTAGATTTGGACAATTTCTTTACGGATATTCATAAGTACCTTCGTTTTTTAGAAGAAATTGTGATTCTCACTTTGGCCGAATATGGGTTAAAAGCAGAACGTTCTAAAGGGGAAACTGGAGTATGGTTGGATGGAGATACTCCCTTTGCACGTAAAATTTGCGCTATGGGAGTTCGTGCCAGTCGTTGGGTAACGATGCACGGATTTGCCTTGAACGTAAATGCTGATTTGGGTTACTTCGATATGATGATTCCTTGTGGCATAAAGGATAAGGCCGTTACTTCCCTAAATGTTGAATTAGGGCAAAGAGAAGTGGATGTTGAAGAAGTGAAAGAAAAGTTGCTCAGTCATTTTGAAACGCTCTTTGAGGCGGAGTTATTAAAACAAAAAACCGAAGTTTAAACTTCGGTTTTTTGTTTTTGGAATGGTCGCTTTTTATTTTGAATAGGCTGTGAGCATAGTACTGCTCATCAAGTCCCCATTTTTTTTATAGGTTTCCTGTTTTACCATTCCTACGCCTTCGGATAGCCATACACGTGAAGGATATACCTGATTGGCCATCATTACTTTAGAATGATTTTCACTATAGAGCACATAACAGTCGTAGGTTCCTGAAGGGGTAGTGATACTTTCTTTTTTTTCAACTTTTCTATTGAGCATATCCACGGCCATATTCATGTTCATGGCCCCCATGTTTATTTTCATGCTCACATTGGCATCGGCTAGATTCTGACCTACACTCAAGTCATTGGGTATTTCAATATCGTTCCCGGTAATTTCAATATCCATATCACCATATTGTTTCATCATTTCACTTGGTAATATAGATTCATAATCTAGGGTAACCATAGTTCCTGTACAGGACAGCTTATAATCAGTATTGTAAATTTCTTTCCCTTTTTCATCTGTAAGGTTAATGGCCATTGTAGCATTGGTAGTTGCGCCATTCGAATTTACTTCTGTAACCTTGAATGAGCTTACCCCTTCAACTTTTCCTTTTTTGTTATAATTTGTATATTCCATAGAAACCCCTTTTGTCATGGGGTAAAATTTACTACATCCTTCTTGGGCAATACCAAAATTCAATACAGCAAAGAAGGTAATGACTGTATAAAAGAGTTGTTTCATTTTCATAGATATTTTAGTTTAAAAAGATAAGTGTTCTAAAAGCAGTAATTTCAAGTTACTGATTCGCCTAACTGATTAAAAATATCTAATTTCTGATTCTGAAGAAAGCTCCATTGTGTGGTTTGTAAAGAATGATTTACCATTTTCAATAAAACCTGTACCAATTAATTAATTCGATAGACCTTGATTGAATTTTCTTGGTCCTTTACGACCAACTCCAAATTTTTATCATTGTCGATATCGGCCATGTCTACGATAGAATTACCATAAATTGGAAAGTTCGGAATAGCTTCGGCTTGACTATCGAACAAATAGACCTTTTGATTCTGAATATCGCTTACGCTCACATATATTTTATCGTTCAGATAAAAAATCGTGGGTTTGGAATAAACCCCTAGTTCCAATTCTACTTTTTTATCACGAATCTGTAAAACATTGTCGTTCATAATGGCCAGTGTTTTAGAAGTGGCATCAATACCATGGTCTTTGACCAAATTCGAATTGCTTTGTGAGATCGCCCCTTTAGTGTCGATTTGATATAACCTTCCGTCGGTAGAGGTAAACGTAAACTTATTTTGATAGAGTTGAACAGGATTTTCGGAAAAGGAAAGCTTGTCCTTAACTTTTATTCTGGTATCTCCTACCCGGTTAAGTATTCTAAGTTGTCCGTTATCCAATTTAAAAACGAGATAATCCTTTCTACCAATTCGAAAATGTTGGGGCGCTTCTAAGATGTTGGCTTCAGCAGTATCATATTTAAAACCTTTGACAATATTACCTTTGTTATTGTACATGAACACCTTTTTGTTCTGAGTCACCAAAAAGCGATATTCATTTTTTCGTTCATAGTCGAATACGGCAAGAGGGTTTAAGTTTCCGCCTTCAAATTTCATCGAAAATGGTGCGACTTCCTTACCATTTCTATCCAATATTAAAAACTCGTTGTTAGTCGTGAAAGCCAATTGTTGTTTTCCGTTTTTGAACAGGTCTACTTGATGCACCTTACCTTGTACAGTTCCTTCCAATTGTTTTTCCCAAATGATCTTTCCTCCCGGTGAAATAAGATAAAGAATATTTGCTTGATCTTGAACCAGAATCTCTTTCTTACCGTTATAGTGATTGGTCACAAATTGCGGGCTGTTGGAAAGGTCGGTACTGAATTGAACCTCGAACACGGATGAGACTGTATTTTTATCGGCAGTTGTCACGATTTTTTTTATCAAGAAATTAGAGTGGAAAAAGCCTTTATCAGCAATGAATTGCGAACCGAAAACATAATTTTTCAGGTCGATATCACCTATGATTTTCGCCATTCTATTTGAAACGGAAGCTTCCAATAATTCAACGGTTCCGTCCAAATCGGAAACCGTTAATACGCTCGCTGATGAAGTAAGTTCGTGATCTGCATTTTTGTATAAATCGGTTTTACCGAATACATCGCCACTTTTATAATCGTTTAAAATTCGTTGAAGAACAGCTTTACTTTCTGCAAATAAGAAGTTATTCTCAATGATGCTGGCATATTTAAATGAAGGCGAGCCGGTTAGTAACGATTCAATGGGTTTGAAAATTTTAGTATCCGGGTTTAATTCCCAAATTTCATTTCCACCATATTCTTCAGTATCTATTTTATCCTCAGTTATATAATCTAATAGTGAAGCCGTACCATAGGTTCTTAAAATTAGAATAGTCTCATTGTTAATTCTAGAAACCCCGATTTCTTCGACGGTTGTAAATACTGAATCCATAGCCGTGGCAGCAATATGATTTGATATTTTGTTTTTGGAAAAAGTTTTAAAATCATCCAGCGTGTATGATTTCAAATAACGTACATCACGGGGAATTAAGGCAGAAACCTTGTTGGGAATAGGATTACTATCGTTAAACAGATTTAGAAAATTATTTTGAACCGTATCGGTTTGCGTAATGCCGTTTAAGAGAATTTCAGTATCGTTCAAGCTGAGGTCAAGTGACATCCAACTTGCGAAATCTGAGAGTTTATGGTCATTGAGAAACAGTTGATTGAATAGGGGCTCACCATGTTCCAAATCAATCCAAATATTCAATGCTTTTTGTGGATTAGAAATGGTATAAAACCTATCTAATGACGGGTTGATGTTCTCTTGTACAGGTATATCAATAAGGTTTTTCAATAGATTTAATGACGAGCTAAGGATCGCATGGCCTCCCAAGTAAACGGTGTAAAAAAGCTCTTTGTTAATTTGATATTTTGTAACGTTGGCATTTTTGTAGCTTAGGGATTCTATGGTTTTATTGGGCGATTTTTCCCAATCTATGAAAGATAGGCTATCGGTCGTGATGAAAGTGAAATCAAAGTCGACACTGTCGCGGACCGAAAATGCTAGCAGACCCTTTTTTTTCTCAGAGAGAAATTCAAGAGGATGAATTTTGTCGGAAATTTTCGAATATATTCGAGTGGACTCAAGTTCACCCAAAATCTCATTGGATGAGAGTCCTTCCCTTAAAGACTCAAAATCGTTAATTTTAAGTAAGATTGAGGAGGTTTTTGGCACAAAATCTAAAATAGAATTTTCATTCTTAGGTTTTGTGGTACATGTAGTGAAAAGTAAAAGCGTCAATACATATAATAAGGTATACCTCATGCCATCGTGTTTTTGCAAAGTTATACTATTTGAGGTATTAAGGTAAAAGGTCCGGTAAAAGCTTAAAACTCTTTCTGTGATATTTAGTGATACCATATTTTCTTATCGCGGCCCGATGCTCCTTTGTAGGATAGCCTTTGTTCTTCTTCCAATTGTACATGGGATATTCTTCGTGTAGTTTCAACATATAGGCATCCCTGGCCGTTTTGGCTAAAACAGAAGCAGCTGCAATGCTATAGTACTTTGAGTCTCCTTTAACGATACAAGAATATGGAATATCCTTATAAGGCTTAAATCTATTTCCATCCACGATGATGTACGAAGGAATTACAGTTAATTTGTCCATGGCCTTGTGCATAGCTAAAATGGATGCGTTTAAAATATTGATTTCATCAATTTTTTGGGGAAATATATGTGCTATTCCGTAACATATACTTTCGCTCTTTAAAAGAGGCTGCAAAAGTTCCCTGTTTCGTTCGGATAACAGCTTCGAATCTGTTAAAATTAGGTTTTCAAAGGAATGGGGTAATATAATGGCCGCAGCGGTTACAGGTCCGGCCAAACACCCTCTTCCAGCTTCATCCAAACCTGTTTCATTAACATTATTATAATATTTCTTTAGCATGCTTTAAAAGTAATTGTTAAAGTGAAAATTAATTTAAGATTTAATTAAGTTAAAAAAATAAAAATTTTTCATGGTTATTTGTTATGGGTTATTAATTCAATAATAAGTAGTTTGTTTTTAACATCTGTATCAAAACCTTGTTAAGGTGGCTAGGAATCTTAAACATTTTTTAAGATTTTTGGCGCAAGCTAATTCAAAAACTAAATTCTATGAAACAGAAATTTCTAGGGATGTTAACACTTCTATTTGTGTTGTTCATCAATTTTTCCTTTGCACAGGATAAAACAGTGACCGGCGTCGTGACGGATCAGGGTGGGTTGCCTCTTCCAGGTGTGTCCGTTGTTGTAGTCGGTACAACCGACGGTACCCAGACAGACTTTGATGGTAATTATACCATAAATGTAAATCAGGGACAAACCCTAAGATTTTCTTATTTAGGACAGAAAACAATCACTAAGAACGTTGGTGTAGGTAATTCTATCAATGTTCAAATGGAAGAGGATGCCCAGGCCCTTGACGAGGTTGTGGTCGTTGGATATGGTGTTCAAAAAAGAAAAGAGATAACCGGTTCCATTTCTAGTGTCTCGGGGTCGGCTATTCAAGGGTTGGTTACTCCAAGCTTTGAAAGCCAACTTGCCGGTAGGGCTGCTGGCGTGCAGGTAACCTCGAACACGGGAATTATAGGTGAGGCTCCAAGCATCAGGATAAGGGGTGTTGCATCTATAGGGTCTGGAACTTCGCCATTGATTGTCGTCGACGGTATGCCAATAATTTCCGGAGATGTCGGGGGTTATGCTTCGGCAAATGGTCTTGGGGCGATAAACCCAAACGATATTGAGTCGTTCGAAGTGCTTAAAGATGGTGCTGCAACTGCAATCTATGGTTCACGTGCCGCCAATGGGGTGATTTTAATCACAACTAAAAAAGGGAAGAAAGGATCCATGCAGGTTGGATATAATGTGGTTACCGGTTTTGCTTCTGCAATCAAAACATTTGATCTTTTAAATACAGAGGAATTTTTGGAAATCGCCAATGAAAAGAGAACTAACAGAGGTCAAGATCCTTGGGCTTTTGGAAGTGAGTTTGATACTGATTGGCAAAAGGCGGTTCTGAATTCTAGTGCCTTGCAAATGGATCATAGTTTGTCCGTTAATGGAGGTACGGATAAAACTAGATATTATATGTCCCTTGGATTTACGGATCAGAACGGGGTGGCTGTTTCCAATAGTATGAAGCGGCACAGTATCAGGACTAATATTGAACATGATGTAAATAAATGGTTGACTATTGGTGCTAATGTTGGGGTCACTAGAACTCAATATGATGGTTTGAATACTGGATCAGGATCGCTTTCGGGCAATATTTTCAACGCAACAAGACAATTGCCCAATACCCCAATTTTTAATCCCAATCATCCCACAGGTTACAATATTTCCGAAGATGGGTCCGTTGTTGGTCGATGGGACAATACTAGTCCTGTAGGGGATAATATTTCAAATATTGGATATGTTCTTGCTAATAACAAGTTTCAGTCAAAAGAAAATAGAACTCTAGTAAATACCTTTGCCGATGTGAAGTTATTAAAGGGATTAAATTATAGGTTTCAAGCAAGTGCCGATAATGCTATTACCTCTGGTTTTCTATATTATAGTCCTGTTCATGGTGATGGAGCTGGAGCAAACGGTAGATTGCAAAATAGTAATACTGAGACGTTACGATGGAATACACAGAATATTTTAAATTATAGCACATCGATTAATGATGCGCATAACGTTGCAGCTACTGCCGTTGCCGAATATCAAAAGAATAAGTATCAAAATTTCTTCGGTACAGGTACTGATTTATTAGATGAGTTTTATAATAAGAATTTAGTGACTGGGGCTTATGGAACACAAACCTCTGGTGGAAGCGTAACGGAAAATGGAATCAGTTCATATGTAGGAAGGTTAAGTTATAATTTTAGGGAACGCTATTTTTTACAAGGTTCTATACGTAGGGATGGTATATCAAAGTTGAGTGAAGCCACCCGATGGAATAATTTTACTGGATATTCGGCAGGTTGGAACATAGCGAATGAAAGGTTTTTCGAAAATTTGAAATCTACAATCTCTTTGTTTAAGATCAGGGGGTCATACTCCGAGGTTGGAAATACCGATATTGGCAATTATCCATATTTAGGCCTAACTTCTGCCTCGCCTTATGGCACTTTGAACGGTATTGCCTTTACGCAATTCGGGAATGATCAATTGCGTTGGGAGACGAGTCAGAAGATAGATTATGGGTTGGACTTGAGTTTATTTGCCAATAAGCTGACTTTTAATTTCGACTATTATAAGAATGATATAGACGGTCTTATTTTAGATGTTCCTGTTCCTCATTCATTAGGAGTTCCTGATAATAGGATCAAAAAGAACATCGGAGCCTTGGTAAATGAGGGATATGAATTTACACTGAACTATACTCCTTTTAGCACCCAGAAGTTTAATTGGAATGTGTCTGCAAATTTAACACTGAACAAAAATACTGTGACTCGGATTCCAGATGGACAAGATATTATTGGAGGTACTTCTACAAATACCAATATTGCTCCAAACCTAATCATAAGGGAAGGTGAATCTATTAACTCCTTATATGGATACCGTTATTGGGGAGTAAACCCAAACAATGGAAACCCTGTTTATTATAAAGCAGATGGATCTTTGGTGCAAGGTAATTTAGAAACTCAAAGCTATTCTGTTTTTGATCCTGCTAATCCAGGAGATACCTCACAAGATTCTTCTTTAAGTTCAGCCGATGACAAGTTTATATTGGGAAGCTCTCTACCTACCTATTATGGTTCTTTGATTAATAGGTTTAATTATGGTGGTTTTGATTTAACCTTTATGTTCCGTTATAGTGGAGGTAACAAGGTGTTTAATTCTACGAGAAGGGAGTTGGTAACCCAAAATCTTAACAATAATTCTACTGAAATTTTGGGAAGGTGGCAAAGCTCTGAAAATCCTGGAGATGGAGTAACTCCAAGACTTTATGCCAGTAGTAATACTTTTACTAATCTTACAGGACATGCTAGCACAAGGTTCTTGGAAAAAGGTGATTTTATAAGCTTGGATAATGTGACCCTAGGGTACAAACTTCCAACAATCACAACTGACAAATTAAATATCAAAGAAGTTAGGTTTTTCGTTCAAGCTCAGAACTTTGTTACCATTACAAACTATAAAGGTCTTAATCCTGAAATGGAATCTAATGGCGTGGATATAAATGGAACTCCAAGGACAAAAGTATTGTCCTTAGGCTTAAATGTTAAATTATAATTTATACAAAATGAAAAAAATATTCAAATTTCTAATCTTGTCCCTTTGTGGAGTCTATATGATTTCATGTTCGGATGATACCATTTTGGACTTAAGTCCTGTAGACAATATCTCGTTGGATGATGCTTTTTCAACCCCGTCTCTGATTGAAAGTTCGGTTAACGGCATGTATAATGCAGCTGCTATTGGACAGTACAACTCTACTAATCCTAACGGTGGTAGGGGTTACGTATGGGGTGCTGCTTTTGTTGAGCAAGGAGATAACCGTGGTGAAGATGTTGTAAACATGGCAACCTTTTATCAGCTTACTTACACAGCAACTTACGATCCAACTACGGCCAATAACGTTTATTATTGGATTGATGGTTACAGGCTGATTAATAGATGTAACTTGATTATCGAAGGGGTGACAACGGCGGTAGAGAATGGAATCATCACCCAGGCAGTGGCTAATGATTATATTGGGCAAGCCAAATTTTTACGCGGTATTACTCATTTTGAATTGCTTATTCATTTCGCAAGACCTTATCAACATACATCTGGAGCCTCGCATCCAGGAATACCTTACAGGGAAGTGGGTATTGATACGCAGGCGGAAATCGACTCAGAGATTGAAGTAGGCCGAAGTACTGTTGCAGAAGTTTATCAAAAGGTACTGCGTGATTTAGATGATGCCGAAAGTTTGATTACTAACACAGACTTGGTAAAGGCATCAAAGAATGCAGCGATAGCTTTTAAGACTAGGGTCTATCTACATATGAGAGACTGGGAACAAGTGATTGCAGAAGGAAATAAAATAATTGGAAAATACACTTTGACAAGTACTCCAAATGGTCCTTTTATAGATAGTTATGGAAATACAGAGTCTATATTTTCAATGTTGCAAGCTGCGACGCAAAATCCTGGCGTGAATGCAGCTTTAGCATCTCAGTATAATAGAAGGCAGTTGGTGGCAATTAGTCCCATTGCTTGGAGAAACCCATATTGGTTGGCCGACGATTTACGTCGTGAAGATAATTCTACAGCTGTTGATGTGGGTACGGGTATGGTTTTTACTGCTGATGGAACTAAATTCACCCTTAAATACAAAGACGTTGTCAATTATACCGATGCGTCACCTGTTATACGTTATGCCGAGGTGTTACTTAACATGTCAGAAGCGTATGCAAGAATGGTATCTCCTGACCTAACTGAATCTTTGAGTCTGTTGAACGAAGTAAGGAATAGATCTTTGGCCGATTCAGCTACACAAGCTTATGTCGCTAGTGATTTTGGAAATCCAACTGACTTAGTGGAAAGCATTATTGCTGAAAGACGAATAGAGTTCTTGATGGAAGGTAGAAGATGGTCCGATATACATAGATTGCAAGGAGATGATTTAGTTCCTGTAAATGGTATTCCCCAAAAAGTTTCTAATGGGGGAGCTGAGGAATCATTGTATGTGTTAGGTACCCCTTATGATGGGCCTTATGGTGTTCCAGCAGTTCCTTATGATGATTATAAATTCGTTTGGCCAATACCTCAGGTAGAGGTTAATGCGAACCCTACGTTAGCTGCGGAACAAAATCCGGGCTGGTAAGGGTTGTTTAATATTAAGTGGAAAGCCCCTCACAAAAAACGTGAGGGGTTTTTTTATACCCCAAACTTTCACATTTAGTTAGGAACAAAAAAATTAACTTTGCGAGGGTAACCATACTACATGAAATATATAGTTATAGTTTTTTTGATTTTCACCTCTTCAATAATGCTGGGTCAGCAAAAGGATCAAAAAGCGGTTAGGAAAACTGATTCGACTGTTCCCTTGGAAAAGTCAAAATCCGAAAAGTCAACCGATCGAAAAAATAAAGATACCGCTAGTGTTACTATTAAAGATTACAAAATAATCTCTTTTGAACGTGACACAACATATTTAGATACCACGCTTACGATACAGAAGGAGTATAAATACAATTATCTGCGGCAAGATGATTTTGAATTAATGTCATTTTCAAACATAGGTCAGGCTTATAATTCCCTTGGGGTTGATTTGGACCGCAATACTTTGTACCCGAATCTTGGGGCCATGGCAAAAGACAGAAAATATTTAGAGAAGGAGCAGATTGTCTATTATAATGTTCCTACTCCTATGACAGAGCTTTTTTTTAAGACGACCTTGGAGCAAGGGCAATTGTTAGACGCGAATTTGGCATTTAATACCTCCCCAAGACTTAATTTTTCTATCGGCTATATCGGTCATCGATCATTGGGTAAATATGATCATAATCAAATACAGTCCGGTAATTTTACCACGACCACCAATTATCGCTCTACGAATGCTAGATACGCCGTAAGGGCACACATCGCTGCCCAAAATATTCTGTCTCAAGAAAATGGAGGTCTTTCAGATAAGGAACGTCAATTTGAGTCTGGTGATCCTGATTTTAAGAATAGACCAAGGGTAAATGTTTATTTAGATAATGCGGATAATAAAATACTTGGAAAGCGCTATTACCTTGATCATACCTACAAATTGGTGAGAAAACAATCTGATTCCTCGCGAGTTGAGAAAACATCACTATCCATTGGGCATGCTTTTGATTATGAAACAAAATATTATCAGTTCGTGCAATCTCCCAATGATACGTTATTCGGCAATGCTATACTTACAGATGTAGACGACAAAGCTTATTTGAAAACCTTTTATAATGAGGTAAACGCTCAGTTTTATAATAGCACATTAGGAAGACTCACCGGGAGTGTTAATATGTACAATTATGACTACTATTTCAATAGTCTTTTTATAAATCAAGAAGGTACTGTTGTTCCCAATCAATTGAAGGGCACTGAAATTGCTTTGGGCGGAAAATATTCAAAACGTATTGGAGGTTTTGATTTTGATGGGAGTTTAAATTATAGCCTTTCAGGAAGCTTAACGGGTAACTTATTAAATGCTTCCGCATCATATGCCCTTAATAAGGATAATAAATTTAAACTGTCCCTGCATACATCCTCTAGGATGCCAAATTTTAATTATCTATTATACCAGAGCGAGTATTTGAATTATAATTGGGATAATACAGGAACCTTTGATAAAGAACGCATAAGTAGTCTCAAGGGCGAGTTTACTTCCAATACGTGGGGTAATTTAATGGTGAAGTATAGTAATTTGGATAATTACAGCTATTTCGCTCCGATATCCGATAATGCGATGGGCGACGGCCAGGATAACGCCTATATAAAACCGTTGCAGGAAAGTAATGGGATATCTTATTTAAAGGTGAAGTATGCAAAGGAATTCAAAGTAGGTATGTTCGCTTTGAACAACACAGTGATGTATCAAAATGTCACACAAGAGAACCAAGTCTTGAATCTTCCCCAAATTGTGACAAGAAATACCCTCTATTTTTCTTCGGATGTATTTAAGAAGGCAATGTTTTTGCAGACGGGAATCACGCTTAAATATTTCACAAGTTATAAGATGAATGCATACAATCCTGTTTTAGCAGAGTTCTATGTTCAGAATAAACAAGAGTTGGGGGGATACCCTTTGTTGGATTTTTTCATAAACGCGAGGGTGAAACAAACCAGAATTTATCTCAAGGCAGAACATTTCAATGCTTCTTTTTCAGGTTATGATTACTATTCGGCTCCAAATTATCCGTACCGGGATTTTGTAATAAGGTTCGGCCTCGTTTGGAATTTCTTTTCTTAGCATTTCACCTCCTCAATGTAACCTATTGATTATATGACTTCTATAATTTTGTGTTATACATAATCAATTATAATTGCCTGTATTGCAGGCACTTGAATTGTATTTTTGATTTTTGCAATTTTATCATTTTATAATTGGCAGTAAATCAATCATCTATATCCTTTCTCGGAATTATCTGGAAAAAAGTTGCAAAAAAGTCTTGTGGGAACGGAAAACGGTTGTACATTTGCAGCCCGTTAACGAGGAAAGAGTAACAGAGAATCGTTGGGGGAAATGTTCATATAGATGTTGTGATTCTCGGCGAAAAAAAAAGATTTATTTTTTTTCTTGAAAAAAGTTGTCGGGTTGAAAAACAGTTGTATATTTGCAGCCGCTTAGGCAAACGCCCAAGCGAAAAGAGGTCCGGGAGTCGGAAGATGAAGGTCCTTTTTTGTGGAAGTTCATTGAAATATTGTGGAGATAAGAATCGAGAACAGGTGAGGACCTGTTCGAGAGGAACAAGAATTAAGGAAACATAACAATACTATATGTACGTCCTTCGAAAGAAGGATGTATGGAAGGAATTGAATCGAGAGTCGGGGCCGGGAGGAACGAAGCTTCGTTGGGACGAATATTTACAAAACAACGATGAAGAGTTTGATCCTGGCTCAGGATGAACGCTAGCGGCAGGCCTAACACATGCAAGTCGAGGGGTAACAGGGAGCTTGCTCCGCTGACGACCGGCGCACGGGTGCGCACCGCGTATGGAACCTACCTTCTACAGGGGAATAGCCCAGGGAAACTTGGATTAATGCCCCGTGGTACCACATCATGGCATCATGATATGGTTAAAGCCTCCGGGCGGTAGAAGATGGCCATGCGTCCCATTAGTTTGTTGGTAAGGTAACGGCTTACCAAGACTACGATGGGTAGGGGCCCTGAGAGGGGGATCCCCCACACTGGTACTGAGACACGGACCAGACTCCTACGGGAGGCAGCAGTGAGGAATATTGGACAATGGAGGAGACTCTGATCCAGCCATGCCGCGTGCAGGAAGAATGCCCTATGGGTAGTAAACTGCTTTTATACGGGAAGAAAAAGAGCTACGTGTAGCTTACTGACGGTACCGTAAGAATAAGGACCGGCTAACTCCGTGCCAGCAGCCGCGGTAATACGGAGGGTCCGAGCGTTATCCGGAATTATTGGGTTTAAAGGGTCCGTAGGCGGGCCGGTAAGTCAGGGGTGAAAGTCTGTAGCTCAACTATAGAATTGCCTTTGATACTGCTGGTCTTGAGTTATGGTGAAGTTGCCGGAATATGTAGTGTAGCGGTGAAATGCATAGATATTACATAGAACACCGATTGCGAAGGCAGGTGACTAACCATATACTGACGCTGATGGACGAAAGCGTGGGGAGCGAACAGGATTAGATACCCTGGTAGTCCACGCCGTAAACGATGGATACTAGCTGTCCGGGTCCTTGAGACCTGGGCGGCCAAGCGAAAGTGATAAGTATCCCACCTGGGGAGTACGTTCGCAAGAATGAAACTCAAAGGAATTGACGGGGGCCCGCACAAGCGGTGGAGCATGTGGTTTAATTCGATGATACGCGAGGAACCTTACCAGGGCTTAAATGCATTTTGACAGGGGTAGAGATACCTTTTCCTTCGGGCAATTTGCAAGGTGCTGCATGGTTGTCGTCAGCTCGTGCCGTGAGGTGTCAGGTTAAGTCCTATAACGAGCGCAACCCCTACCGTTAGTTGCCAGCATGTCATGATGGGGACTCTAACGGGACTGCCGGTGCAAACCGTGAGGAAGGTGGGGATGACGTCAAATCATCACGGCCCTTACGTCCTGGGCCACACACGTGCTACAATGGCAGGTACAGAGAGCAGCCACGTCGCAAGGCGGAGCGAATCTATAAAACCTGTCACAGTTCGGATCGGGGTCTGCAACTCGACCCCGTGAAGCTGGAATCGCTAGTAATCGGATATCAGCCATGATCCGGTGAATACGTTCCCGGGCCTTGTACACACCGCCCGTCAAGCCATGGAAGCCGGGAGTGCCTGAAGTCCGTCACCGTAAGGAGCGGCCTAGGGCAAGATCGGTAACTAGGGCTAAGTCGTAACAAGGTAGCCGTACCGGAAGGTGCGGCTGGAACACCTCCTTTCTAGAGATTGTCCTTTTAAGGACGGTCCCTGACGAAGTTGAGACCTTCCACGGTCCCGGTCTTTTGATTTAATATTGATTATCCTTTATCAAGTTCTTTAAAAACATCTCCATAATTATGATATATAAGTAATTGCTTTTTCAAGGAGGTATTTATACCGAGAGGAAAGAGTAGGGACAGTCCCATAGCTCAGCTGGTTAGAGCGCTACACTGATAATGTAGAGGTCGGCAGTTCGAGTCTGCCTGGGACTACAAAGCCCAAAAGGGCTTACGTTCATTTAGATTGAAATATTGAAGGAAATTTTAGAAGTTGGGTAACCCCAGTTGGCGTATAGTCATCAATTAACCGATAACTGTTAACTGATAACCGACAACTGAAACACGGGGGATTAGCTCAGCTGGCTAGAGCGCCTGCCTTGCACGCAGGAGGTCATCGGTTCGACTCCGATATTCTCCACCAGGCAATGCCTGGGGATATGAAATAGTATCTTCAAGAGCTTGCCGTGACGAGCATGGATGATTTAATCGTCTGTTGCGACTCGCAATCGTTCATTGACATATTGGAACAGGTGGTAAGGTTAAACCTTACCGACCTAAAAAAGAAAGAAACACGAATCTTTATTAAGTAAAGAGTACGAATAAATTAGAATAGATTAAAGATCTGGCGACAAGCTGGAAAAGGGCGTATGGGGAATGCCTAGGCTCTCAGAGGCGAAGAAGGACGTGATAAGCTGCGAAAAGCTGCGGGGATCGGCACACACGATATGATCCGCAGATATCCGAATGGGGCAACCCACTATATTGAAGATATAGTATCCGCAAGGAGGCAAACCCGGGGAACTGAAACATCTAAGTACCCGGAGGAGGAGAAAACAAAAGTGATTCCGATAGTAGCGGCGAGCGAAATCGGATTAGTCCAAACCGTTGTCGTTCCGGCGATAACGGGGTTGTAGGACCACGACATTCGAGATGTGATGAACTAGAACGCTTTGGAAATAGCGACCATAGAGGGTGATAGTCCCGTATAGGCAAAGAACATTTAGATAGTGGTATCCTGAGTAGTGCGGGGCACGTGAAACCCTGTATGAATCCGGCGGGACCATCCGCCAAGACTAAATACTCCTGAGAGACCGATAGTGAACCAGTACCGTGAGGGAAAGGTGAAAAGAACCGTGAATAACGGAGTGAAATAGATCCTGAAACCATACGCTTACAAGCGGTCGGAGCCCATATGGGTGACGGCGTGCCTTTTGCATAATGAGCCTACGAGTTACTTTTACTGGCAAGGTTAAGTTCTTCAGGAACGGAGCCGTAGCGAAAGCGAGTCTTAATAGGGCG